>CAXMWW010000009.1:0-501245 GCA_963422245.2 uncultured Sulfitobacter sp.
CACCCGCACAGACGGACGCCGGGTGCCGGGCGCGGTCGGCTTTGCCGGGATTGACGCCCTCCGCACTGAGGCGGCAGGGGCCATGGTGGCGGCCAGTCGCGGCTGGGTGATCGTGTTCTGTCTGGCCGAGGGCGTGCGCCCCTGGCATGACGCGCTGACCGGCGCAGGCGCGCGCTGGCACGGCACCGCCGCCTGGATCAAACCTGATGCCGCGCCGATGTTTGCCGGAACCGGCCCGGCGCGGGGGTTTGAGTGTCTGGCCATTGCCTGGGCCGGCACGGGGCGGCGGCGCTGGAACGGCGGCGGCGCGCGCGGCCTCTTTGAATGCCCGACCGCCAAGACCGGCTTTGCAGGCGCCAAGCCGCTGGCGCTCATGCGCGCCCTTGTGGCGCTGTTTACCGCCCCCGGTGAGGTCATCTGCGATCCGTTTCTGGGATCGGGCACCACGGGTGTTGCCGCGCTGGAGGCGGGGCGCGGCTTTGCCGGGATCGAGATCGATCCGGAGACATTTGCGCAGGCCGAGGCGCGGATCGGCGCGGCCCGCCATGCGCCCGCCCTGCCGCTGGAGCCAAAACCCCGGCAGATCGGGATGGTGCTGGAATGACGCATGCGCACACGCAACCGGACCTGCCTGCGGGTCTGGGCGAGATCGCCGATCACGCCGGACGTGAGGCAGCCCTTGCCATCGCGCTGGAGCGTGGCGGACAGACCTGGCGGGTGCCTGCGCGCGCGGATCACCCCGAGGGTCAGGCCCTGACGGCGCTTCTGGGCCGGGACGCCGCACAGGCGCTCATCGCGGGCTGCGGCGGCCATGTGATGGAGGTGCCGCTGGCGCGGCGCGCGGTGGTGGCCTGGCTGGCAGGCCGGGGCGTTCATGCGCCCCAGATCGCGTCCCTGCTGCGCATATCACGGCGCACGGCGCGGCGCTATATCCGCGAGACAAGAAGCAAACACAGGACGGACAGAGATATGACAGAGGAACATCCCCACAAAGAGCAGCACGCGACACTCCTTGCGCGGATTGCCAAAACGGAGCGCACGGAGGAGATCGCCGAGATGGTGACCACCGCGCTGATCGAGACCGGCGCGGATGTGGATATCCCGCAAACCGCGCGCGGTGTGGTCGAGATCCAGCTTTATGGGCGCGTGGCGCATGGGGCCGATCTGGCTGCGGCCTGCCTCGTCTGGGCGCAGGCGGCGCGGGCGCAGGACACAGCAAACCACATGGCAGACGGAACGCCGACATGACCCCCATTAAAAAAGCCGCCCTGGCTGCGGCCCTTTTCCTGCCGCTTGGCGCTTGTCTCGATGACGCGCAGACCGCCTCGCACAATATCAGCAAGGCGGCGGACAATTTCGAGGTCACCCGCAAGATCGTCTTCTATAACGGGATCACCGGGGATTACATGCTGGAACTGATCGGACGCTGCTCGATCACCGATCAGGGCAACCAGCTTGAGGTGACCTGCAAGACCGCACCCGGGGCTTACGTGAAGCATTTTCTGGGCCTGTCGCACAACGTGACCTATTTTGCCGAGCAGATCGAAGGGATCGACGTGAGCGTCTATCACAACCGCATCACCTGGAAACCCCAGAGCATCCTGCCCGATATCGACCTCCGGGCCAGCGCGCAGGATCTGCTCACCAACCCGTCCGAGGCTCGCCAGTGAGCGCGGTGCCGGATTATCCCTGCCCCCTTGCGAAGAGCCCGGCACGCGCAGCGGACCCCAAGCACGCGCAGCGGACCCCAAGTGCCCCCGGCGGACCATGGTCCGCTGACGGGTGCGGCGCAAAGCGGCTAATGTGATCGGCGACACGACCCCACGTTCTTTTCCACCCTCGTGACGCCCGGAGGCCCGCCGATGACACCCACACCTGAAGACTGGCAAGCCTTTGCCGCGCTGCTGGCCATTCTGGGCCTTCTGGGCGGGGCTGTGGTGGCGCTGCAGCGGCTGGGCCTGATCAGACGCGCCCCGTCCTCAACCCCGTCCTCACCCGCGCCCTCACCCGCGCCCTGTGAGGCGCACAGGGTGCCCCCGGATATCTCCGACCGGCTCGATCGTCATGCCGAGCGGCTGGCGCAGCTTGAGGGTGCGGTGGCGGGGCTCGCAAGCAGCAAGGACATCCACGCTCTGCAACTCGCAATGGAGCGCCAGGCCGGGGACATGCGCAAGCTGCAAAGTGCGATGGATCGCGACGCGAAGGCGGTCGATCAGCTCTCGGCCGCCATCACCCGCATCGAGGATCACCTGCTGGGAGAGACCCGCCGATGAGCAAGCAAAACGCCTATGCCGCCACCCTGGACGCACATCGGCGTCTGTGCATTCTCACCCATCTGGCGCACTGTCTCGATTATGCCTCGAACTCGGAGATCCTGCTGGATGTCTGCAATGGGCTGGGCATCACCACCTCGCGCGACCGGCTCATCGGAACGCTGGCCTGGTTGAACGAGCAGGGGCTGATTGATCTTGAGGATCACGCGGGCTTTGTGCTGGTCTCGGCGACGCCACGCGGTGTGGATCTGGCCCGGGGCCGGGCCCGGCATCCCGGTGTCAAACGCCCCGCACCAAAGGGGCGGTGAGATGCCGCAGCCCCGCAAGGTCAACCTGCTGCCCGAAGCGCTGCGCCAGTGGCTCTGCGAAGAACTCAAGGCGCGCGGGTTTGCCGATTATGACGCGCTGACAGACGCGCTGAACGACCGACTTGAGGCGGAAGGGGCGGACCTGCGCATCGGGCGGTCGGCTGTTCATAGCTTCGGTCAGGAGTTTCAGGACTACGCGGTCATGCAGGAGCGGGCGCAGAACGAAATACGCGCCTTTCTCGAAGAGGCCAGCCTGAAGACCGAGGTCGATGTGACCTCGGCGCTGTTTCAGCAACTGACCACCCTGCAATGGCGGTTGCAGATGATGCTGGCCAATCCCGACACTCTGCCCGATCCGCGCGGCATGAAGGATCTGACCACCGCGCTCAACAACCTCATTCGCTCGACCTCTTTGCGCGACGGCATCCTCAAAGCCGAACAGGCGCGCCAGTCCGAACGGCTGACGGAGGCGGTGGAGGCGGGTGAGATCGACGCGGTCGCCGCACGCAAGGCGCGCGAGATCATGGGGTTCGGTGTATGAAGGGGTTTGGCCCATGACAGACCCGGTCATCGATTTCCTGCCCTACCAGAAGGCCTGGATCAACGACACCGCGCGTTTCAAGATCGGGATGATCACCCGGCGCGGCGGCAAGACCTTTGCCACCGCAGGCGAGGCGGTGGATGACTGCATCACCGCCGAGATCGAGCGCCGCAAGACCCGCTGGACCATCCTGAGCCGGTCCGAGGCCACCGCACGGGAAGCGGTCGAGGAAGCGGTGCGGCCCATGACGCAGGCCTATTACGAGGTCTATTCCACCCTGGCAAAGCGCGGTGCGGTCTCCTTCAGCGAGGAGGAATTCATCGTGCCCGCCCATATCCGCACCCTGCATCAGGGCGATCAGGTGCATGAGGTCGTGATCAAAGAGGCCACCTACAAGGCGCAGCAGGTGCGCTTTCCGGGCGGCTCGCGCATCACCGCGATCTCCGCCTCGCCCGATGCCGCGCGGGGCTTTGGCGGCAATCTCATTCTCGACGAGTTTGCCTTCCATCGGGACAGCCGCCGGATCTGGGGGGCGGCCTTTCCGATGGCCGCGCGCGGGCAGCACAAGATCCGCATCATTTCTACCCCCAATGGCAAGGGCAACAAGTTTCACGAGCTGATGACCACGAAGGACAATGGCTGGTCAAAACATCATGTCGATATCCATGAGGCGGTGGAACAGGGTCTGGATGTCGATCCGCAAGAGCTGCGCGCTGCGCTGAGCGACGAGGATATCTGGGCCCAGGAGTTTCTGCTTGAGTGGCGTGAGGCCGCCACAGCCTGGCTGCCTTACGAGATGATCTCCGCATGCGAAGACGCCCGCGCCGGTCACGCACAGGCCTATCAGGGCGGGCCCTGCTTTGTGGGTGTGGACATTGCCGCGCGCAATGATCTTTTTGTGATCTGGGTGGCCGAGCTTGTCGGCGCACGCCTGATCACCCGCGAGATCATCGAGAAGCAGACCATCCCCTTTGCCGAACAGGACAGGCTTCTGGCGGATGTCTTCCGACGCTACGCGGTTCTGCGCTGCGTGATGGACCAGACCGGGATGGGCGAAAAACCCGTCGAGGACGCAAAGGCCGCCCATGGAGAAACCCGCGTCGAAGGGGTGCTCTTCACCGCACCCGCAAAGCTCGATCTTGCCATCGGTCTCAAGGAACGCATGGAAGACCGCAGCCTGCTCATTCCCGAAGGAAACCCCCTGTTGCGCGCCGATCTGCACGCGATCAAGTCGGTGATTGGCCCCACCGGAATCCGCCGCCTGGTGGCCGAAGGCGAAACCGACGGCCATGCCGACCGCTTCTGGGCCGCAGCCCTGGCCTGCGCAGGCGCAGGGGACCGCACCCCGGAATACGGCTATACCCCGGCCCGGCAAAGCCCTGCCCGCGCCCGGGCGCGCAGCTTTCTCTTTCCCGATCACTCCGATGATGAGCGCGCCGCCGACCGGGATGGCGGCGCGCTTGGCGGACGGGCTGATTTTGGTGCCGGAGGCTGGTGATGGCGATACTGGATGCATATGGACGCCCCCTGCGCCCCGCAGCGCTGCGCCGGGAACTGGCAGGCCCCACGGTTGCGGGCATGCGCTCGATCTGGTCCGATCATCCCGCCGCAGGGCTGACACCCGCCCGCCTCGCCGTGATCCTGCGTGAGGCCGAACAGGGCAATGCGCGCGCCTTTCTCGATCTGGCCGAGGAAATGGAAGAGCGCGACCTGCATTATCTCGCAGTGCTCTCCACCCGCCGCCGCCAGGTCAGCCAGCTTGCGGTCACGGTCGCGCCCGCCGATGACAGCACAGAGGCCGAAGCGGATGCGGCCGAAGTGCGCGCCTGGGTGGAGCGCACCGAGCTTGAGGATGAGATCTTCTCGCTGATGGATGCGGTCGGCAAAGGCTTTGCCGTCTGCGAGATCATCTGGGACCTCTCCGCCCGGCAATGGCAGCCCGCGCGCCTGGAATACCGCCTGCCGCGCTGGTTCGAGTTTGACCCGTCGCGCGGGCAGACCCTGATGGTGCGCGCCGAGGCACAGAGCGCCCCGGACAGCACACCGGGGCTGGTGCCGCTGGAGCCGGGCAAGTTCGTCACCCATGTCCACCAGGCCAAGTCCGGCCTGCCGATCCGGGGCGGGCTGGCCCGCGCGGCCGCATGGGCCTGGCTCTTCAAGACCTACACCTCCCGCGACTGGGTGCGCTTTGTGGAAGCCTATGGCCAGCCCTTGCGCGTGGGCAAATACCACAAGGGGGCCATGCCTGCCGAACGCGACATCCTGATGCGCGCCGTGCGCGACATTGCCACCGATGCCTGCGCCATCATCCCCGAAGGCATGTCCATCGAGTTCATCACCTCCCAGGCCGTGCGCGCCTCCTCCGATCTCTACAGGGACCTGCTCTCCTATCTCGATGCACAAGTGTCCAAGGCCGTGCTGGGCCAGACGCTGACCACCGATGCCGGTCAGGGCGGCTCAGGCTCCTATGCGCTCGGCCAGGTCCATGACGCGGTGCGCCACGATATCGAACGCGCGGATGCCCGCCAGCTCGCCGCCACGCTGACCCGCGATGTGGCCCGCCCCATCGTTGCGCTCAACAGAGGCGATCCCGGCCCGCGCGGCTATCCCCGCATCATGATCGGGCGCGAGGAACAGGCCGATCCCGCGCTTGTGGCCGATATGCTCTCCAAGCTGCCCGGGCTGCGCGTCGATGCCGCCGAAGTGCGCGCCATGCTGGGGTTTTCCGAGCCCGGACCACAGGCGGAAATCCTCGGTGGCAGCCCTAGGCCAGAGGCAGACAACACAGCACACACCCCGCCACAAAACCCCGCACCAACCACGGCGCGCGCCCGCCTTGCCCGGACCCGCGCAGACCCACCCGACGGGGGTGACAGGGGGGACGCCATCGACCGTGCCATCGACGCGCTGACCCGCGATGAGGGCTGGGAGCCGCTGATGGAGCCGGTCATCGCGCCGCTGCTCGCAGGTCTTGCAGACAGCGGCGATCTCAGCACCGCCCGCGCCCGCCTCGCCGACATGATGCACCGGATGGATGATGCCACCCTGACCGAAACCCTGCGCCGCATGGGCTTTGCCGCCTTCCTCTCCGGCGATGCCGGATTGCCTGATACCGGCGATGGCTGAGCCGGTCTTCGAACCCCTGCCGCCCACCGAGGCGGTGCGGTTTTTCCGCGCAAAAGGAGTCCATGTCGGCTACAGTTGGCTCGACACCGCAGCCGAAGAACACCTGCGCTCCTTCACCGTCGCCAAGGCCATGCGGCTCGATATCCTGGAAGACATCGCAGCAGCCCTTGACGAGGCCCTCGCCGAAGGCACCACCTTCGAGACGTTCTACAAGCGCCTGGAACCCACCCTGCGGCGCAAGGGATGGTGGGGACGCCAGCCCGTGACCGATCCCGAGGATGGTATAACCCGCATGGTGCAACTGGGCAGCCCGCGCCGGTTGCGCATCATCTTCGACACCAATATCCGCATGGCCTATGCACGGGGCCAGTGGGAGCGCATCGAACGCGTGGCCGAGGCCCGGCCCTATCTGCGCTATGTCACCGTCCAGGACAGCCGGGTGCGCCCGAAACACGCCGCATGGCACGGCATCGTTCTGCGATGGGATCACCCCTTCTGGAAAACCCATTTCCCGCCCAATGGCTGGAACTGCCGCTGCACCGTGCAGCAACTCAGCGCAGACGATCTGGACGACTTCGGCTACACCCTCTCCGCGCATCCGCCTCAAGGATGGAATGACACCCGCGACTGGGTAAACCGTCGCACAGGCAAAACCCTGAAGGTCCCACGCGGCATCGATCCGGGCTTTGGCCACAATGTCGGGCTGATCAATGCCAACCAGGCAGCCGCCAACCGGCTCATCGACCGCATCGATACCGCACCGCCCGATCTGGCCCGCGCCGCCATCGGCCAGCCCTGGACCGGACGGCCTTTCCAGCACTTCCTCAAGCAGGCGCAAAAGCAGAACGCCGCAGATCGTCTGGCCCGCCATGCCCCCGGTGACTGGCCAGTGGCCGTGGTGGAGGATGATCTCAGGAGCGCCATCAGCGGCAACTCACGCACCCTGCGCCTCAGCAGCGGCACCGCCCAAAAACAGCGCGACAGGCACGGCGAGTTGGGACCAGACACCTACGGGCTTGTGCAGCGCATTCTCGATGAAGGCGAGCTGTTCCACGCCAGCCGGGCCCGCCATGCCATCGCCTATCTCGAAATCAACGGCCAACTCTGGTGCGCCGTGATCAAGTCCACCGCTGACCGGCACGAGACATTCCTGCAAAGCCTGCACAGGGCGCGACCGCGAAACCTGACAGCGGCGCGCCTTGATCTGGAAGGCATAGATCGCAAAAAGGATTAAGGTCGGCACCGGGCGGGCCGTAAATCCCGCGCTCGCCCGAAGGCATGAGGCCCTTACGAATGACTCCGGTGCCAAAGCCCTCAATACCCCGATCACCAGCCTTTACGCAAGAGACAGGCCGTCAGCGAAGGCAGCCAGAGCATCGCCCGGAATACGAGCCTTCAACGGGAATTTTAGCGCCGATTAAAGCCCCGTAAACGCCGCGAAAAAATCACCGGTTCCAGGCGATCCTGACGCCTCATGGCGCAGAATTGGGCAAATCACCGTCGCAGGCCCGGTTTTTACACTGTCCAACCTGCCGACCGGACATCCCCGTCAAACCCCTCGTTTTGCGCGGTTTCGGGCATCTCATCCGGTTTCATCCGGATACTTCCGGCTTCTTCCGGATTGGGCATTATTTCTGTCGTGGTACAGTCACGTTGCCCGGCATGTCCTTGTGCGTTGCAAGGTGAACCTCGGCAACACCTAGTGCGACCAAATGGGTCAAAGCCGTTTCAATCAAAGCCGACCCAATTCGCTTGCCCATATGGTCGGGGTGTACGGCGAGGTTCATCAGATGCGCCTCGGCACCTTGATGACTGACGATGATCCCGCCTGTGATCTCCGATCCGATTTCGTGAACCCAGACAAGGTGCGCTGCGATATCCTCTGCAACACCAGATGCGACATCCGGCAGCTCAATACCCTCGCGCGCATACCCCGCATAAGCAGCCGCGATGCAAGCGGTCAGCGCGTCTGCATCTGCCGCAACCGCCCTGCGCAAGCCATGGGTCACCCGCGCAAGCTACCGCCGGTGGCCTTGGTGACCTTTTCGATCACCTTGGCCCCGACCGCTTCGATTTCCGCGTCTTTCAGTGTCGCCTCAACCGGCTGCATCCGCACTGTGATGGCCAGCGACTTCTTGCCGTCACCCAGGCTACCGCCGATGAATTCGTCAAACACGCGCACGTCTTCGATCAGCGCCTTGTCGGCACCCATGGCCGCATTCACCAGGTCCAGAGCGTTAACGCCCGCGTCGACGACAAAGGCGAAGTCACGCTCCACCGCCTGCAGATCGCTGATCTGCAATGCGGCGCGTGTGGCTCCGGATTTGCGCGGCATCGGCACTTCGCCGGGCCAAAGGGTAAAGGCCATCGCCGGCCCTTTTACGTCCAGCGCGGCCAGCACTTTGGGGTGAACTTCGCCAAAGATACCCAGCACCTTCTTGGGGCCCAGAGAAATGCGACCATGGCGGCCCGGGTGGAACCACGCAGGGCCATCGCGCAGGATCTGCACGCGCGCAGGCGCACCGATAGCGGCAAGCACGGCCTCGGCATCCGCCTTGGCGTCAAAGACATCCACAGTACGGGATGCACCATGCACGTCTTTGGGGCCAGTGCGCCCGACGATCAGGCCTGTGACTTCGGTTGCCTGTTCCCCTGGCTCCCCACCGCTGAAGATAGGACCAACTTCAAAGAGCGACAGGTCGGCAAACCCACGTGCCTGATTGCGTGCTGCAGCCTGCAGCAGACCGGGCAGCAGCGAAGGCCGCATGTGGCTCATATCGCTGGAGATCGGGTTTTCCAGCATGGTGACATCTTCACCCCCGCCAAAGAGCGCGGCAGCGTCCCGGTCGACGAAGCTGTAAGTCACGCATTCGTTGTATCCCAGTGCGGCGCAGGTCCGTCGTGCCACCCCTTCGCGCTTCTGCGAAGGCAGCAGGATCGGACGCGGTACGCCGTCCCCCAAACGGGGCAGCGGCCGCCCCTCAAGCTTGGTGAGCGAGGCGATACGCGCGACTTCTTCGACCAGATCAGCCTCCCCCTGCACATCAGGCCGCCAGGACGGGACATGCGCCATGTTGCCTTCCAGCCGGAAGCCCAGCGCCGTGAGCGTCTGGCGCTGCTCGCTTTCGGGGATTGTCATGCCCACCAGCGATTGCACACGCGCCGCGTCCAGCTTGTAGGCGCGGGAAGTGTCGGGGATCTTGCCCGCGACAATGACTTCAGAGGGCTCCCCACCCGCATGATCCAGGATCATCTGCGTGGCATGTTCGATGCCATAAGGCGTCCACTCGGGGTCAATGCCCCGCTCGAACCGATAGCGCGCGTCCGAGTTGATCTTCAAAGCGCGGCCCGTGTAGGCGGTGCGCACCGGATCAAAGTAGGCCGCTTCGATAAAGACATTCGTGGTCTCTTCGGTGCAACCGGAGTGCAGGCCGCCCATGACGCCGCCAATGCTCTCCACCCCGTTCTTGTCGGAGATCAGCGTCATGCCTTCGGCAAAGGTGTACTCCTTGTCGTCCAGCGCCACCATCGTCTCACCCCCCGCCGCGCGGTGTACGCGCAGGGCGTTGCCCGCAACCTTGTCGGCGTCAAAGACGTGCAAGGGGCGGTTGCGGTCGTAGGTGAAGAAATTTGTCACATCCACGAGGAACGATATCGGGCGCAATCCAATGGCACGCAGCTTGTCCTGCAGCCAGGCGGGTGATGGACCGTTCTTGACCCCGCGAATGACACGCCCGAAGAAGACCGGACACTGCTCCAGCGTGTTGCCTTCGATGGTCACTGTGATTGGGCAAGGGAAGACGCCGGTCACGGGCTCCACATCGCGGGCCTTCAAAGTGCCTAGACCACGTGCCGCCAGATCGCGCGCGATGCCGCGCACGCCCAGCGCATCCGGGCGGTTGGGGGTGATGGCAATCTCAATCACCGGGTCCACTTTGGCGGGATCATTTGCGGCGAGCCAGTCGACAAAGCTGTCGCCGACCTCGCCGGAGGGCAGTTCGATGATGCCATCGTGTTCGTCGCTGAGCTCCATCTCGCGCTCAGACGCCATCATGCCGAAGCTCTCGATGCCACGGATTTTGCCCACGCCAATGGTCGTATCGATGCCGGGCACGTAGACGCCGGGCTTGGCCACCACAACGGTGATGCCTTCACGGGCGTTGGGCGCGCCACAGATGATCTGTTTGACGCCTTCATCGGTCTCCACCTGACATACCCGCAGACGGTCGGCGTCCGGGTGCTTTTCAGCAGACTTCACGTAACCGATGGTGAAATCCCGCAGCTTCGCCCCACGATCCTCGACACCTTCGACCTCCAATCCGAGGTCAGTCAGCGCATAAAGGATGTCATCGAGCGACGCAGTGGTGTCGAGATGCTCCTTGAGCCAGGACAGAGTGAATTTCATTGCGGTTTCCTCAAGCGGCGTTTGGCACGTTCGGTATCCGCAAATGAGGTCAGTTTCAACAGGCGCTCAGGGGTAAGTGGGGTCGCGGCCCAACAGTTCGTCCAATTGCCGCCCAATCCAGCCGTGCGGGATGAAATGCCCGCCCGGGTGCAGGTCCAGCGTGACGGTGTGGCCGTCAGTACAATCGCGCCAGATGCGTCGGTCGAAGGTGAGCCAGTCCACAATCTTGTAAGGGCCAAGGCGTTCAGGGGTGCCGCAGCCCAGTCGGTCCAGCCACATGTCCACGGGCCGCGTTTCATTGCGGCCAGGCCCAAAGTTCAGCCGCATGACGGTGTCGTCAAATCCGTAGACCTGCCGCACTTCACGTGGGGCTTGCGGGCAATCCTCTTCCCGAATGGTGCCAGAGATACCAAGGAGGGCGGCTACACCGTTGCCGTTCTCGCAGGTGTATCGCCAGGCCATGGCCGAGCCGTAGGAATAGCCAGAGACATAAAGGCGTTCCCGGTCGATGGGATACCGCTTTGCCACATCCTCAATCACAGCGGCCGCGAAGGGTACATCATCGGTGCCTGCATCCCAGAAATCCCAAGACCGCCCCAAACCGTTGGGTGCGATCAGCAGGACGCCCCGCCTGCGGGTGTGACCCGAAATGCGCTGGTGGTTGACAATCAGATCCCCCTGACGCGCCCAGCCGTGAAAGTGTAACAGCACCGGCATGGAGCTCTTGCCATCCCAGTTGTCGGGCAGGCGCATGTGATAGGAGCGGTCGCCGAGAGGGCAAGCTGTCTCCAACCCACAGTCTTCGGCCTGTGCGAAGGTGGGTATGAACAACAGAAAGGCAAGAATAACGCGCAAGATCATGGGGCAAGACTTGGCGCAGGGTGCGGGCGAAGTCACTTCACAAAGACGCCAGCCAATTGCGCAACTCGGTCATGCGGACCTCTGGCACCATGTCTTCGTGCCGCACGCCGTGGGCTTTTGCGGCCTCCGGGTCCGCTTCGATCTGCGCCAGAGTTGCCGCCTGATCTGTTTCCATCAGGCCAAGCCGGTCCAGTACGGGGCCGAGATGTGCCGGGTCGATCTCCGGATGGTACTGCATGCCCCAGAACCGCACGCCGTCTCTTTCGTAGGCCATGGCCTGCACGCCCGAATGGGCGTTGCCTGCCAACAGGACGGCCCCCTCGGGCAGCTTCGTGACCTCGTCGCGATGGATGCAAGGCACGGCAAAACCATCCGTGCGGCCCGCGAGCAGCGGATGCGCCTTGCCCGCGTCCGTCAGTTGGACTTCTTTGGCCAAGCCGTCTTCGCGCCCGTTGGGAGAAGCGTCAGAAGCACCGCCCAGCACGCTTGCAGCCAGTTGCATGCCATTGCACGAGCCCAGCGTTGGCAGGCCTTTGTCAAAGACCTTGCGCATGATTGCGCGCAGGGGTTCGGCGCGGGCGTCATCGGTGTTCCAACTGACGGAGGAACCGGTGAAGACCACGCCGTCAAAGCCCTGTAAAGGTGGGATCTTTTCCCCGTCGTAGGGGGCAACGATGGTGATCTCTAGATCACTGCGGCAGGCATTCAACGCTTCTGCATAGTTGCCGCCCGTCGTCGTGCCCTGCCGTTCCCGCATGGGTCCGTTGAATTCTTCAGGGTTGGAATCAATGATCAGGATGTGGGGCATGGTTTCTTGGAACTCGCGGCTGGCCGAATTTGAACTTATCTAGCTTTCCTCACCTTTCGGGAATATTCGTCTCTGTCACGTGACAACTCTGCCAATGCAATGTCAGATCGCATTGCGTCATGCATTTGTCTCTTGGCTTCCTCGAACTCTTCGGAAGTGAATGGAGGTTCGAAACCCATTTCGAGGCTCGTCACATATGTCTGGATCATCCCATTGACTTGGGCCGTCGCTGAAACTGTTCTCTCGGGTGCTGTAACCCTCAAAACGTCCATTCGAACATCAAGCTTGAGTGCCAGTTCTTTGGCGCACTTCAATCTTGCCTTGAGTGCTTGAGGGACAGACTTTGCTTGAAGAGTTTCCCAATAAGCAGCCCAAGTTTCTCCCGAAGCTCGAATGAATTCCGAGTATGCATCGGATTTTCGATCTGCAAACTCAAAATGTCGTTGGGTGCTTAGGGATCGACGTTCGCGATTTATGGCGATCACAGCCACTGCTATGGATCCGATCGTGGCAACTAGCGCAACAATAATAGGTACATAGCTTACCATTCCTGCTAGCAACATCTACCTACTCAAACCACCATGAAGGTTCGGCTGATCCAAAGCCGCAAACCCATAGTGCCGCAGCCATCGCAGATCGCTGTCAAAGAACGCCCGCAAATCGGGCACGCCGTATTTCAGCATTGCGATCCTGTCGATCCCCATGCCAAAGGCAAAGCCCTGCCATTCCTCGGGGTCGATCCCGCCTGCGGCCAGCACCTTCGGATGCACCATGCCGGAGCCCAGCACCTCCATCCAATCGTCACCTTCCCCGATCTTCAGCTGACCGTCGACCCAGGAGCACTGGATGTCGACCTCTGCAGAGGGCTCGGTAAACGGGAAGTGGGAGGCGCGGAAACGCGTCTTGATCCCGTCAATTTCGAAGAACGCGGCAAAGAACTCCTCCAGCACCCATTTGAGGTTCGCCATGGAGATGTCCTTGTCGATCGCAAGCCCCTCCACCTGATGGAACATCGGCGTGTGGGTCTGGTCATAATCAGCGCGATAGACACCCCCCGGACAGATGATGCGCAAGGGCGCGCCCTGTGCCTCCATCGTCTGTATCTGAACGGGGCTGGTATGGGTGCGCAGCACGTGGGGCGGGCGATTATCGCCCTCGGCCCGGTGCATATAGAACGTGTCCATCTCGGCCCGCGCAGGATGGTGGCCCGGGATGTTCAAAGCGTCAAAGTTATACCAGTCGGTGTCGATGCGCGGGCCTTCGGCGACGGAAAAGCCCATCTCGGCAAAGATCGCCGTCAGCTCTTCGGTGACCTGAGATACGGGATGGATTGTGCCGCGCCGCTGTGTGCGCGTGGGCAATGTCACGTCCAGCCATTCGGTCCGCAGACGCTCATCCAGCGCGGCATCGCCTAGCGCCGCTTTCTTGGCCGCGAGTGCGCTGTTGATCTCGTCCTTCAGGGCGTTCAACGCAGGGCCAGCAACTTGCCGCTCCTCTGGCGTCATCTTGCCCAGTTCGCGCATTTTCAGGGCCACTTCACCCTTTTTGCCCACGGCCGCCAGACGAATGTCCTCCAGCGCGGCTTCATCCGCCGCATCGGCAATCTGGCCAAGGTATTTCTGCTTGAGATCGTCCATTGTGGCGCTCCGAAAGGTATCTCTGCCCTGCTAGCGGCAGACCCCTGCGAATGCAAGACGGGGGCGGCGACGTTTCGGACGACATGGTGAGGGCAGGTTAGGTAGTGGCGGAGAAAAGCTGCGCTTCTTGCGGCGTGCAAATACGGCGCGCGGCGGTGCCATAGCCAACTGGGCCATCCTCCAGCTCTGGAAAGAGCGTCAAAATCTCGGCCTGCGCTTGCGCATCCAACGCGTCCAGGATGTAGCCGCCGGGAAGGAAACTCTCGCTTTCAAGGCCCTCAGTTAGCACGATTTGGTGGTGATCGAACATCAGATGGACATAGGTCACAAAGGGCATGGGGACTCGCCGGATGGTGCTGTCGTTGACCAGCGCCTTGGCTGCGACCAACACCTCCGCATCGCCAAAAAGCAGTTCAGCCTGCCAGCCGCGCAACAACAAGCGATGCTGGGGGGAGACATAGAGATCACGCTTTGCCCCCAAGGTCCCCTTGCGCAAGAGGATCGGGGCAAACGCGCCCTGCCCCACAACACGGCGATGTCCGATCCATCGCAGGGGCTGCACCCCTGCGTCCCGAGTTTGTACCAGGTCCCCAGCGGAGAGCGTCTCAATCCGGCGCGGCCCGGTGCTGGTTTCTATCAACGTGCCTTCGGTAAAGCAGGCGATACCGGTATCCCCCGGCGACAGAGGCACAAACACTACCTGATCCGGATTGGGCTGATTCCACTGGATCGTGGTCGTCGCGCTGTTGGGGCCGGTGGGCGGCTGTACGTTGTCCGAAGTCGCACCCGCAGCCACGCCGTCCGTTGCTGTGATGTTTTGGGTACCGCCACCGATATCATAGAAATCAATCACTTCAGCCGGTGCTGCACCAGTGTTGGTCAGAGCATAGGCCTCGTAGTTGTCTGCTTGCGAGCCATTCGGGTCTGTGAGGAGGATCGGCAAATTGTCTGCCGAAAGAACATAGATGAATTCGCCGTTGTCCGGGTCGACGGACATGGTGACGCGTGGATCATCAAGGGTGATCTCGAACCCGACCGAGCCATTGGCCTCATAGAACGACACCGTGAAATCGGCAGGGTCCTCACCATTGCCCAGCGCGACTTCTAGAAACTCCGATACACCCGAGTTACGGGCATAGGCATTGGAATAATGAAGCTCACTGATCCGGGCCACTGGAACCTCCTAAAGGAGCCGCCAATTGGTTTACGGACAGAAAGAGACAAGAATAAGGAAAATTACCGACGAATTTTCCCCGTCAGGCGGTGCCTTACCCAGAAAGCATCGCAGCATGGGTCATTGGACGGCAGGCCAACAAGAAAGGCCGCCCCGGACGGGACGGCCTTTCTGCAATTCCATAGCGCCCAGGCTTACTTGGCCAGCGCGCCCTGTGCTGTTGCTACGATGGCACCAAATGCCTCGGGCTCATTCACGGCCAGATCGGCCAGCACTTTGCGGTCCACTTCGATCCCGGCCAGGTTCAGGCCGTTGATGAAGCGGGAGTATGTCAGCGCCTCATCGTGCGCGCGCACGGCGGCGTTGATCCGCTGGATCCACAGCGCGCGGAAGTTCCGCTTGCGGTTCTTGCGGTCACGGGTGGCGTATTGGTTTGCCTTGTCGACCGCCTGTGTGGCGACCTTGAAGACGGACTTGCGACGACCGTAGTAGCCTTTTGCGGCCTTGACGATCTTGCGGTGACGGGCGTGGGCGACGGTGCCCCCTTTGGTACGGCTCATGTCAAAATCTCCTTATCAGCGGTCGTAGGGCATAAAGCCCTTGATGATCTTTGCATCGGGCTCTGACAGAGCTGCCGTGCCACGTGCGTTACGGATGAACTTGTTGGTCCGTTTGATCATGCCGTGCTGCTTGCCAGCCTGGCTACCGATGACCTTGCCGGTCGCCGAGATCTTAAAGCGCTTCTTGGCGCTCGACTTCGTCTTCATCTTGGGCATTTTCGTCTCCTGTGGTTCGAGTTTGCAACGCGACTCGGCATGCCACTTATGGCCGGCCGCGCAGGACAGATCGGGCGTATAGGAGGGATCAGTGTCTTTGGCAAGGGGGTTTGGTCAGGCCTGCAAGCGCCCCAAAGGCATCACCTACGGCAAGCTCAACTGCGCCATCCGCCCGCCATCCACTGTCCAGACCTGCCCGGTCACAAAACCTGCGTCCTTTGAGGCCAACCAGCATACCAGCGCAGCAACCTCTTCAGGAGACCCAGTCCGTCGCACGGGATGTATCCCGCCAATCTTGGCCCGAAACTGCAACGGATCGCCAAGACTTTCGATGAATGCGTCGTTAAGCTCCGTATCGATCCAACCCGGTGCCACGGCATTGCAACGCACGCCATCCGGGCCGTGATCAACCGCGACGGCGCGAGTCAAAGCGTGCAGTCCCCCTTTGGAGGCGCAATAGGCCGGATGCCTGGGATTTGACCCCAACCCTTCGATAGAGCCGATGTTGACGACACAGCCTTTGGTGTGGATCAAAGCAGGCAGAGCGGCACGTATCAGCAGGAATGGTGCGGTCAGGTTTACCTGCAACGTCTGCGCCCAATCCTCTGGCGAGGTTTCCAGCACGGTGCCTTCGCGCATCATGCCCGCGTTGTTCACCAGGACATCAAGCTGCCCGGATCGGTCCAACACTTCGGCAATAAGGTGCCTTGGCACCTTGGGCTCCAGAAGATCCGCCTCGATCCCTTCGTGCACAGGTTCCGCCCCGCGCTGCGCCGTGAAGACACGAGCCCCTGCATCCGCGAATCGCGCCGCAATTGCAGCCCCAATTCCACTGGCCCCGCCCGTGACCAGAACCACTTTTCCCCGCATGCTCATATCACCGGCTTCCCACCATTCACTTCCAGCAACGCCCCACACATGTAGCGGGCCTGATCAGAGCATAAGAATACCACGACATCGGCAATCTCTTCAGGGCGCGCGATGTGACCCAAAGGCACTGACGCGTTGAGATCGGCAATAGCACACTCAGGGTCCAGCCCCCGCGCCTCAAAACCGGAACGCAGCATGGGCGTATCCACCTCGTTGGGGCAAACGGCGTTCACACGAATGCCCTGATGCGCATGATCCCGGCCCAGACACTGGGTCAAGGAGGCCACAGCTGACTTGGACATGACATAAAGCGGGTGGTTCGGCCCTGGCCGCAACCCCCAACAAGAGGACGTATTCACAATCGTACCGCCCCCTGCAGCCGCCATGATCGGGATGGCCGCGCGGCAAATCCGAAAGGGTGCCTCGACATTGATCGCCATGGTGCGGGCGTAGTCTTCGTCCGACGTCTCCGTTATTGGGCCACGGGTGATGATCCCTGCATTGTTAATCACAATGTCCAAACCGCCCAGCGCCACATGCGCAGCCCGCGGCAGATCATCAGCGAAATCGCGGTCAGTCAGATCACCACAAATGAAATAATCCCCGGCCCCATTCACACGATCACTACCCGCAACGCGCACCCCGAGCGCCTGCAACGCGCTGACAATCGCCTGCCCAATGCCCCCTGCTGCGCCCGTGACCAGCGCGGTCTTGCCACTCAATCCGACCATCACATCCCCCTGTTCAACGTAATTCTAACCAACATCCACGCATACATCGGAAAGACTGGCGACATATTCAGCCGCAAACTGGCCCGAAAGCGGCGGCACTGGTTGTGTAAAACGCTCAAAACACGCAAGAATGCCTCCGAGGTACATTTATGGATCCCATCAGTCTGACGTACGAAATGACCGTGGTGCTGGCACTGCTGGGCTTTACGGTGTTTCTGTTCGTCTCGGAAATCGTGCGCATTGATCTGGCAGCCATCCTGGTGATGGTCCTGCTGGGCTTGCTGAGCCAGGCCCCGGGGCTGGGGAACCTTGCGGATGTCAGCCACCTATTTGACGGCTTTGCCTCCAACGCGGTGGTGTCGATCATTGCGGTGATGATCATTGGTGCCGGGCTCGACAAAACCGGTCTGATGTCAAAGGTCGCAGCCGTGATCCTCAAACGCGGCGGCACGACCGAGACACGGATCGTGCCGATTGTGTCGACGGTTGTCGGCGTCATCAGCTCTTTCATGCAGAACGTCGGCGCTGCAGCACTGTTCCTGCCGGTGATCAGCCGCATCTCAACCCGCACCGAAATCCCGATGAGCCGCCTGCTGATGCCCATGGGGTTCTGCGCCATTCTGGGCGGGACGATCACGATGGTCGGCTCCTCTCCGTTGATCCTGCTGAACGATCTGATCATCTCGGCCAACGAAACCCTGCCTGATGCGCAACAGATGGAAACGTTCAGCCTTTTCTCTGTGACACCTATCGGGGTCATGCTGGTACTGACCGGCGTGCTCTACTTTGTGCTGTTTGGCCGCTGGGTGCTGCCAGCGCAGCGGGACCGCGGCACCGATGCAGGCTCAGCCCGCTCCATGCAGGCCTATATTGAGAACACCTATGGCCTGCGCGCCGACATGTTTGAGGTGAACGTGCCGGAAGGGTCGATCCTGATTGGCCAGTCCCTGTCTGACCTGATGGTCGCGCACCACATGTATATCCTCGGCACATCCTACCGGGGCCGCAAGATCATCGCACCCATGGCTGACACCACGATTGAGGCCCCGGCCCGGCTGGCTGTGCTCGGCCTGCGCCGCGTGGTGAAAGAGGAATTCGCCGAACCCTACGGGCTGGAGATCATGCCCCAACTCGACGTCTTTGCCGACGACTTTGTCGCCACGCAGTCCGGCGTGGCCGAAGTTGTGGTCCCGCCCGGATCCTCCGTCATCGGTCAGACCCCGATTGAACTGCGCCTGCGCCAGAGCCACGGCTTTTCGCTGCTTGCGATCCACCGGGGCGAGGACACGATGAGCCACGTGGAGACGGAAGATCACCCCGCCACCCACATCGGACAGGTGCCGTTTCAGGCAGGCGATACGCTGGTCATTCACGTTCAATGGGAAAAGCTGACCCGCGCCAAGCTGGACCGCAACTTCGTCGTGGTGACATCGGACTTTCCGCAGGAAGAACTGCGTCCGCACAAGGTCGGCTGGGCGCTGGCTTTCTTTGCGATCGCCTTGGGGTTGATCCTGTTTTCCGACGTGAGACTGTCGCTCTGCCTGCTGACCGGTGCCGTTGGCATGATTTTGAGCCGCGTTCTGTCCATTGATGAGGCCTATGAGGCCGTCAGTTGGAGCACGGTTTTCCTGTTAGCCTCACTGATCCCCCTCGGTACGGCCGTGCAGAACACCGGCACGGCCGCCTGGATCGCTGACTATGTGCTGATCCTGCTCGACGGCTGGCCGCTATGGGCCCTGCAAGCGGGCCTCGCGATCCTGGCGACGGCCTTCACGCTGGTGATGTCGAATGTGGGGGCCACGGTGCTGCTGGTGCCCTTGGCCGTCTCCATTGCCGTGGCTGCCGGGGGCGACCCAGCAGTATTTGCTCTTACGGTGGCGATCTCAACCTCGAACTCCTTCCTGATCCCGACCCATCAGGTCAACGCCCTGATCATGGGCCCCGCAGGCTACCGCGTGGTGGACTTTGTAAAAGGCGGCGGGATCATGACGATCCTGTTCTTGGTGGTATCGCTGGTGATGATGAACCTGGTGTTCTGATGGCCGGCTCGGCGAACCGAGCCGGCTGTGGGAAGCGAGAATTGAGCAACCGCTAACTCAGATCGCACGAATGCGATTGTTACGGGCGTTGTGTTCCAGTTCCACGAGCCCCAACAGCTCCAACGTTGGTCCCACATAGTTGGAAAAACGCCCGCGATACCCTTTGCGCAACCCATAGTAACCGCCGACCGGGTTACTATCCGAGCGCGCCCAGTCCTCCAGAGTACCGGGCTTCGTTGGTTTGCCCTCATCCGCGTTGCCAAGTGCCATCCAGTCACCATGCGCCTTCAACATTGCATGCGCGTCTTCAAGGGCCCGCAACTGGTAGGACAACCTTGTCTTGCCGACCTGAACAACCAAAGCCGGGGGATCATTCTTCGCATCTTTCCAGACTTGGAATTCAGACGTCAGGGGCGGCGTCTTCAAAATCCAGGGGTCTTCCTCGGTGCCAGAGCCATAGACAACGTCATTCATGGTTTTCCGCCTTTTCTTTCAGTGCGTGCGCAAATTTCTCAAAACTTGGAGTCAGGTCCGGGATGGATTTCACGATTAAGCCTGACAAAGCTCCGCTGAAGACTTCCTGCATGTCAAATTTGGTCGAGCCGCCATTATCCGTGAGTTTGAACGTTCTGGTTCCCGTGAAAAGCCCAAATGGCATCCCGCCTTGCCAGACCATCTTGGTCGGCGCGTCAAGTGTTCGAACCTTCAGCGCAAAAGCTCTTTTGGGATCAACCTCTGACCAAAGTTTGATGCGACTGTTCGCGGACAAAGTGCCCTCAAGCCGCACTATCCCAAATGCCGCCGGGTCGTTTGGCAGTTCGTTCACCAGTACTGACCAAACCCGTTCGACAGGGGCTGAGATGTGACTTGTTATGCTGTATTTTTTCATTTCCACCCTTTCGTTGCAAATCAACGGATAGATCAGGTAACATGACATCTTCTGTCATGTTTCTTTGGTCTTCATGCGCGCGGCTCGTCTTCTTCAAATCCTGCTTCTGCTGCAAAACCGGGGGAAGCAAACATCCGTCCAACTTGCTCAGGAACTGGAGGTCGCACCCCGTACGATCCTGCGCGATGTTGACGCGATGACGGAAGCAGGCTTGCCGATCATTGTTCACCAGGGCAGCGGAGGCGGGATTGAGTTGGGGTTCAATTACCGCACCCGCTTGACTGGCCTCGCGCGGGATGAGGCAGCAGCACTTGGCCTAATTCTTGCAGCTGAGAACCCAATGATCTCCGCCCTTGGCCTGGAAAACGCAGCAAAGCGCGCAAGGGCGAAACTCATTGAAAGTCTGCCAGACAAGACGCGGCACGAAGCAAAAAAGACAACGGGCAGTTTCGTTCTCAACGAGGGAGAAGTTGTTCATGACAAACGGCTTCGGGCGATGGCGCGCGCCGTCCATGCCGAGACCAGTGTTCGCGTACGTTTTTCAACGAAGACGGAACAGGTGATCCACCCGGTTTGGCTGGAAAAGACCGACGCGACGTGGCGCGTCTATGATGGCCTTACCGAAACGTTTTTGCCCATCGATCACTGGGGCAGGCTAAACATCTCTGCGATGCGTATTCCCAAAGATAAGTAATCTCTAGGATAGGGCTCTTCATCCCAATCACAGCGTCTGGAAGTGTGGGATCAAACGCAGCATGAGCCGCTCGCTGCACCTACGGCAGATACCGCGCTACCACGTTCACGAAGATATCCGGGACCTGTTCCAGCTTCACGCCACCCGGACGTTCGTTGATGGCATAGAGGATCAGCCCGCCCGCAATCAGGATGGTCAGCGCGGAGGCACGGGGCGCGCGGCTATCGGAAATGGCAGACAGGATCGACGGGATCGAAAAGCCCCCGATGATAATCCCAAGGACAAGTGCCAGATCGGGGTCGATGTTCATACTGCTCTCCCTCTTTACTTTGGGGGCAGATTACTCCGGATCAGAGGCAAAAATCAAACGTTCGTCGATGGGGGCAACGCGCAGGATGTTGGTGCTGCCGGGTGTGTTGAAGGGCACACCTGCGGTGACAACCACATAATCCTCCGGCCCGCCATAGCCTTGCTCTCGAGCCGCTTTGGCGGCAGAAACGACCGCCATCTTGAAGCGATCCAGCACCTCGGTTGGCACACAGTTGCACCCCCAGCTTAGGGTCAGGCGGCGCGCCGTCTTGACCAAAGGCGTCAGCGCAATGATCGGCACCCGGGGCCGCTCGCGCGCCGTCAGCAGCGCAGTTGTGCCGCTCTCGGTGAAACAGCAGATGGCCTTGATATTTGTCGTCTCCGCGATCTCGCGCGCCGCGGCCACAATGCCATCGGCCACGGTTTCGCGATCTGCGCGACGGCTGCTTTCGATGATCTCTGTGTAGGTTGGGTCCTGCTCAACCTCGGTCGCCACGCGGTCCATCGTCTTAACGGCTTCTTCCGGGTAGTCTCCAGCAGCGGATTCCGCGCTGAGCATCACAGCATCGGTCCCCTCGTAGATTGCTGCGGCCACGTCAGAGACCTCGGCGCGGGTGGGCATCGGGCTTTCGATCATGCTCTCCAGCATCTGGGTCGCCACAATCACTGGCTTACCCGCCGCACGACACCGCCGCACCAGACGCTTTTGGATAGGCGGCACATTCTGAACGGGCAGTTCGACGCCTAGATCACCGCGCGCCACCATAATTCCGTCGCTGACGGCGAGGATGTCGTCAAACCGCTCCACTGCGTTGGGTTTTTCGATCTTCGACAAGACCGCAGCACGGCCTTTTACCAACGCACGGGCCTCTTCCACGTCTGCGGCGCGCTGCACAAAACTGAGCGCTAGCCAGTCCACACCAAGCTCTGCCACAAACTCCAGATCAGCACGGTCCTTTTCAGACAAGGCCGCCAGCGGCAGTTCCACGTCCGGCACATTGACGCCCTTGCGGTTCGAGATCGTGCCCCCCGTCACAACGGTGCAATTGGCAAAATCGTCGCCGCAGTCGGCAACCTTCAGGCGGATCTTGCCATCGTTGACCAAAAGCGATGCGCCCGGCTGCAGCGCTTTGAAAATCTCCGGATGCGGCAGGCAAACGCGGCTTGAATCTCCGTCCGTGCGGTCAAGGTCCAGACGGAAGGACGCGCCTTCCTCCAGATGCTCGCTATCCCCTGCAAACACACCGACCCGCAACTTGGGGCCCTGCAAATCCGCCAGGATGCCGATCGACCCGCCGCAGTCCGCTTCGACCTTGCGGATCGTCGCGTGCCGCTCCCTGATTTCCTCATGGCTGCCATGGCTCATGTTCAGGCGGAACACGTCCGCGCCCGCCTCATGCAGCTTGCGGATCATCTCATAGGTGTCAGAGGCGGGGCCGAGGGTTGCAACGATCTTTACATTGCGCAGGCGTCTCATATGGTGCGTCCTCGTGTCGGTTCGGCAAATGTTAGCGATAACAGTCAGCCTTCACCTACCCGTCACCTTGTTGAGAGTCAAAGGTTTCACAAAAATGACCTACCTGCCATATCAGATTGTCGGGGCGGACCGGCCCGGGCGCTGGCTGGTGACCTGCGATCACGCGGCGTCTACGGTGCCAAAAGCGGTAAATGGCGGCACGCTAGGCCTGCCAGAAGCAGACATGGCACGCCACATCGCCTACGATATTGGTGCGGCGGAGGTGACGATGGCCCTGGCAGAGCAGCTGAACAGCCCTGCGATCCTATCCAATTTCTCTCGCCTTGTGATCGACCCCAACCGGGGCGAGGATGATCCCACGATCCTGATGAAACTCTACGATGGCACGATCATCCTAGGCAATCGCCACGCGGATGCGACAGAGCGCGAACGGCGGCTCGACCTTTGCTACCGCCCTTACCACGACGCCTATGCCAAACTCGCCGCGCGCGCGGACACCGTGATCCTCGCCATCCACTCTTTCACACCGCAGTTGCGCGGGCGTCCGCCCCGCCCGTGGGAGATTGGCATCCTCTTTGCAAACGACGACCGGCTGGCCCAGCCCCTGATGGCGCGCCTGCGTCAGGAACCCGATCTGACTGTGGGCGATAACGAGCCCTACACAGGCCATTTGCCCGGCGACGCGGTGGACCGCCATGCCCTGCGCGACGGTCGCCCCAACGCCTTGATAGAGCTGCGCCAAGACCTGATTGCGGATGCGCCCGGCCAACAGGAATGGGCCAATAGGTTGGCCCCGATCCTTGAAACCGTGCTCGAAGCCTCCAATCTCTGAACCAAAGGAGACGCCCATGCCCACCCAGACCGAAATCGAACTCCAGGCCGCCGCCTTCCGCCGTTTGCAAAAGCACCTGATGGAAGACCGCACGGATGTGCAGAACATCGATATGATGAACCTCGCCGGGTTCTGCCGCAATTGCCTGAGCCGCTGGTACGCAGAGGCGGCTGGCGAGAGAGGTATCGAAATCGGCAAGGAAGAGGCGCGCGAACTGTTCTACGGCATGACCATGGCGGAGTGGAAGGCCAACTATCAGACCGAAGCCACCGTGGACCAGCAGCAAGCGTTTGGCAAAGCGTTTGAAGAGAACGTGGGGAAAGAGTAGCCCCCCTTGAACGACGGCCAAAAGGCCGCCAAATCCCAGGCATAGCCAGCCATTAAAAGGAACATGCATGAAGCGCAGAGACTTCCTGACCATGGCGTCAATAGTTGGTCTGGGTGCCAGCGTATCGCCGCAAAGTCTGTGGTCGCAGACAAGCCGAAAGGTCATTGTGATCGGTGCTGGGGCGGCGGGGCTGACGGCAGGCTACCATCTGAAAAAACGCGGTATAGGCTTTCAAATACTCGAAGCCTCGGGCGCACCGGGTGGTCGCATGAAAAGAAACCTTGGCTTTGCCGATTTCCCTATCCCGTTGGGCGCAGAGTGGCTGCATGGTTCCATCGCAGACATGGAGCGGATCCTTGGCGGCACCTCGGTCCGCAACGCCATCAAAACCGCAGGCTATTCGCGCGACGATGTCTATGGTTATTGGAACGGCAGTTCGCTCGACCGCGCGCACTTGGGTGGGGAAGCTGACCTGAAGTTCGTCAATTCCAGCTGGTACGATTTCTTTGAGCAATTTGTTTTGCCGTCCGTGCAAGAATACGTGACGTATCAGCATGAGGTCACGGCGATAGACACAACGGGTGAACAGGCAAACGTCCGGACGCGATCAGGCCAGGAGTATGCCGCGGACGCGGTTATCGTCACAGTTCCGTTGAAGATGCTCCAAGAGCAGAGGATTGCCTTCACGCCACCGCTGCCCAAACAAAAGGCCAATGCAATCAACGCCGCGACAGTCTGGAACGGCTACAAGGCGTTTCTGGAGTTCAACGAAAAGTACTATCCCGCCTATACCGAGCTTGAGGTCCTGCCAGAAACAGCCGGACAACACGCATTCTACGACGCCGCGCATGGGCAAGCGTCCGCGCGGCATATCCTGGGATTATTTTCTGTCGGACAAGCGGCCGAGCCCTATTCCGGTCGGTCTGAGGCGGCGGTCACGCGCCAGATCCTCGAACAGCTTGATCAGATCTTTGATGGCCAGGCGACACCAAGATTTCGCAAGATCATCACGCAGGACTGGTCGCAAGAGCCCCACATCCACAGCGCCTACCTGCAAGATCATGAGAACTGGAAGCGCGTCAGGACGCTTGGGGAATCCGTTGGCTCCAATCTTCACTTTGCCGGCGAGGCCTACACCATTGGCGATGACTGGGGCTCCGTGCACAACGCGGCTTTGTCAGCCAAAGGGGTTGTTGACCGGTTGTGACGGAACCCGCTCAAAAGGCGTAGAGGATCAACCATTCCGCCGTTAGCGCAGGGCGATCCTCGCCTTCAATTTCGACCACGGCTGCAAGATTGCACATGAGCTTGTCACCGCCGCGCATCTGGGCGTCTGTCAGAGTGAATGCCCCTCTGATCCGCGCTCCAGACCTCACCGGCGTGATAAAGCGCACCTTTTCGAATCCATAATTCACCGATGCGCTCATCCCTTCCATCACCGGCAGCGCGCCATAGGCCATGCCGGACATCATCGACAACGTCAGCATCCCGTGCGCGACCGTACCGCCAAACATCGTCTCAGCCGCACGGGCAGGATCCACGTGGATGAATTGGTGATCCTCGGTTGTGTCCGCAAAAGCATCAATGCGCGCCTGATCCATCACGAACCAATCCGACACGCCTAAAGGTTGGCCAATACTGGCCAACATGCCGTCTTTCGTAATGGTGCCTGGCATCAAACCGCCGTTTTGCGCATCTCTTCAAGATAGATTTCGCGCATCCGCTTGGCCACGCGACCCGGCGTGCCATCGCCAATTGGTGTGCCGTCAATCTCAACGACGGGCATGACAAACGCACTGGCCGAGGTGGTAAAGGCATCATCCGCCTCTTGCGCCTCTGCGATGGTAAAGTTGCGCTCTTCCACTTCCATCTGAACGTCCTGCGCCAGCCGCAATACGGCCGCACGGGTGATCCCGTGCAAGATGTCATTGGAAAGCGCGCGGGTGATGATCTTGTTGCCCTTGACGATGTAGGCGTTGTTCGACGTGCCTTCGGTGACAAAGCCATCCTCGATCATCCAGGCATCATCGCAGCCCGCTTTCTTGGCCATCATCTTGCCCATAGACGGATAGAGCAATTGCACAGTTTTGATGTCACGACGGCCCCAGCGGATGTCATCGATTGAGATGATCTTGGCCCCCTTCTGCGCCGCCGGGCTGTCTGCGAGGTTGGGCTTGTTCTGAGTGAAGAGCACAATCGTGGGCTCGGTGTCCTCTGACGGGAAGACAAAGTCGCGATCCCCATCCGAGCCGCGCGTGATCTGCAGATAGACCAAACCCTCGTCAATCTCGTTGACCCGTACCAGCTCGCGATGAACCTCCAGCAGATCTTCCTTGGAGATCGGGTTCCTCATTTCCAGCTCGTTCAGTGAACGCTGGAGACGTACGGCATGGCCATCAAAGTCAATCAGTTTGCCACCCAGAACGGAGGTCACTTCATAGACCCCGTCCGCCATCAAAAACCCGCGATCAAAGATCGAAACGGTGGCTTCGGTTTCGGGCAGGTAAGTGCCGTTGACGTAAACTGTTCGGGTCATAGTCGGTTCCTGTGGTTCTGGCGCGGCTAACGCGCGTTTCCGTATCTTGCATCCCCCGCGATCACAAGCAGGGGGCGGTTGGTGCGCGGCTTGCTGGCCCATGCGCCGCTCACCTTGCCATTGGCGATCTGGTTGATGATGTAGCATTCTGTCCCGGCCTGTTTGCCTGTGGACCAAACCCGGTTGTAAAGGCACAGCAATCCGTCGCGCGTCGCCACCCAGCGGTCAAAACGCATCCAAATCACGCCGCTGTTGCCCCTGGCATGCTGTTCTCCACCGCGGGCCTCCAGCGCAATCGCGAACTCGGGGCTTTTGCGCGCATGCATCAGGCTTTTGCCCTTCAGTACCGCCTGAAGTCTGGAATCCCCGCGCAGGGCGTGTGCGGGGTTGGCCTTGAGCGCCTGATAGTCCGCCAGCGCCAGCTCCGGATTGCCGCGAAAGTTTACAGCTGCCAATCCAAAAAACGCCGCAGCGGACCGCGCACTGAGGGGTTTGTAGACCTTCGACACCCGCTTGGTTGAAACAACAGCAGGCAACACCGGTTTGCCGTTCACCGCATAGACCATACAGTCACGCTGTCCCGGCTTTAGATTTTGACGACAGTATTGGATTGCGCGGGCCTTGCCCTGATCCAGCGTTTGAGTGCCCCAGGAGTTGCCCCAGGCCCCATCCGGCGAAATGGCCATAACGGTGGGCTGCTTTTGCTGTGCAATCTGCGCCGCCGCGCGACCCTGCTTTTTTGTGAGGCTGACTTGCCAATTTTCCTGAGCGAGGGCGACAACAGGCAACGCCAAGGCCAGCGCCACGGCAAACGAGATACCCGACAGAACCAACTTCATCAGTTGCTTACCCTCTCATCGCTTGGGAACGGACTACCCCCAAAGCGTACTTTGGGGAGGATGCACGCCCTCCGCATCAAAGCGCAACGGCGGATCGCGGTCCTCTGCCAACAGCAGCGGACCATCGAGGTCCACCACTTTGGCCCCCTGCGCCACCAAAGTGGCTGGGGCTATCGCAAGCGAGGATCCGACCATGCAGCCGACCATGACGTCGTAGCCCTGGGCCAAAGCTGCCTCACGCAGGCGCAACGCTTCGGTCAATCCGCCGGTCTTGTCGAGCTTGATGTTGACCACGTCATACTTACCCTTCAGCTTGGACAATGTGCTGCAATCATGGGCGCTCTCATCTGCACAAACGGGCACCGGCCGCTCCATCCCAATCAGCGCGTCGTCTTCGCCTGCCGGCAAAGGCTGCTCCACCAGAGCCACACCGAGGCGAACCAGATGTGGGGCCAGATCGGCATAGACCTCCGCCGACCAGCCTTCATTGGCATCCACGATGATCGTGCTGTCTGGCGCGCCCGCACGCACGGCTTCAAGACGCGGCATATCATCAGGCGTGCCCAGTTTGATCTTCAGCAGTGGTCGAAAGGCGTTCTCAGCCGCCTGGGCCTGCATCTTGGCCGGCTCATCCAGCGAAAGCGTATAGGCCGTGATCTCAGGCCCCGGCGCGGCGATGCCTGCCAGCTCCCACGCACGTTTACCCGAACGCTTGGCTTCAAGGTCCCACAAGGCACAATCAACGGCATTGCGCGCGGCACCGGCTGGCAGCAGATCATACAGCGCGTCGCGGGTAATCGCACCGCTCAACCCTTCGATCTGCGCCGCCACACTTTCCAGCGTCTCACCATAGCGCGCATAAGGCACGCATTCGCCCCAGCCCGTCACGCCTGCATCCTCGATCCGCACGGTCAGCACCTTGGCTTCCGTTCGGGAGCCCCGGCTGATCGTGAACACCTGCGCCAGCTTGAACGTGTCCGACGTCACTTCAATGCGCATCCTGCACCTCTTTCTGGCCACAAATATCCAAGCGCAACACGCGCTGCGCGCACCCCGTCAGAGGGCCGCGAGCGCGTCCACCAGCTTGTCAGAGCCAAAGCGGTAGGGGTCTGTCGCAGGCAGGCCCATGTCGGCTTCGACCTCGGCAAGATAGGCCTTGGCGTCATCCTCGGACATGTGCTGCGTGTTGACAGAGATGCCGACGACCTGACAGGCCGGATTGGCCACGCGGGCCAGCGTCAGCGCCATGTCGCGCACCGCTTCCATGGGGGGCGGGGTGTATTCCGGCAGGCCGCGCATGTGTGTGCGGGTTGGCTCGTGACAAATGATCAGTGCGTCCGGCTGGCCGCCGTGCACAAGCGCCATGGTCACACCGGAATAGCTGACATGGAACAGGCTGCCCTGCCCTTCGATAATGTCCCAGTGATCGGGGTCATTGTCGGGTGTCAGATATTCCACCGCACCGGCCATGAAGTCGGCAATCACCGCGTCGAGCGGCACACCGGACCCGGTGATCAGAATGCCGGTCTGACCCGTGGCGCGGAAGGTGCTGTTCATACCTTTGGCGCGCATCGCCTCATCCAGCGCCATCGCGGTATACATCTTGCCCACGGAACAATCGGTACCCACGGCCAGCACCCGCTTGCCGGTGCGCTTTTTGCCGTTGGCGATGGGGTATTCGACGTTGGGCACACGCACGTCATGCAAAGTGCGGCCATTGACCTGCGCCGCCGCGACCAGATCGCTTTCGTCGCGCAGCAGGTTGTGCAAGCCGGACGCCAGATCATAACCCATTTCCAGCGCTTCGATCAGCACGGACTTCCACGCGTCAGAGATGATGCCACCGCGGTTGGCCACGCCAATCACCAGCGTCTTGGCACCCGCTTCCTTGGCTTCGGCCAATGTCATTTCGGTCAGGCCGAGGTCAGCACCACAGCCAGGCAGACGGATCTGACCCACAGCGTGATCCGGACGCCAGTCCCGGATGCCGATCGCGACTTTGGCCGCCAGCATGTCAGGCGCATCGCCCAGGAACAGCAGGTAAGGTGTTTCAATCATGGCAGACACTCCGAAGCAGAAAGATTCGCGCGATACTCTGCGAATTTGCGTGCAATGATGTTGCGATGATTGTGGCCTATCGATGATTATCGCAATTCTGTCCTTTCATATTCTCAATCTACGCAAAATTATTGCGCAAAATCACAGATGCTGCACGTGCCAAATGTCGCTTGCGACGGCCCGCGCAATTTACTACCAGCGCACCCAGTTCGAAACGCAACTTTCTTTCGCCAAGGAGCGCCCTGATGTCCTTCCGCCTGCAACCCGCACCTGCTTCTCGTCCCAATCGGTGCCAGCTCTTTGGTCCCGGTTCCCGCCCCGCGATTTTTGAAAAAATGGCAGCCTCGGCGGCGGACGTGATCAACCTCGATCTCGAAGACAGCGTTGCCCCCTCCGACAAGGACAGCGCCCGCGCAAACATTATCGCGGCAATCTCGGACATCGATTGGGGCAGCAAGACGCTGTCCGTTCGGATCAACGGTTTGGATACGCCATACTGGTATCGCGACGTGGTGGACCTGTTGGAACTGGCCGGCGATCGGCTGGACCAGATCATGATCCCCAAGGTTGGCTGCGCTGGCGACCTCTATGCCGTTGATGCGCTTGTTACCTCCATCGAGGCGGCAAAAGGCCGAGCCAAACCCATCGCGTTTGAAGTCATCATCGAAAGTGCTGCTGGCATTGCCCACGTGGAAGAGATCGCCGCAGCCTCGCCCCGCTTGCAGGCGATGAGCCTGGGGGCCGCCGACTTCGCAGCCTCCATGGGCATGCAGACCACTGGCATCGGCGGCACGCAGGAAAACTACTACATGCTGCGCGACGGCGTACAGCACTGGTCCGATCCCTGGCACTGGGCGCAGGCCGCGATTGTGGCCGCGTGTCGGACCCATGGCGTGCTGCCTGTAGACGGCCCCTTTGGTGACTTTTCCGACGATGAGGGCTTCCGGGCGCAAGCCCGCCGCTCGGCGACGCTGGGCATGGTGGGCAAGTGGGCTATTCACCCCAAGCAGGTCGCGATTGCCAACGAAGTCTTCACCCCTTCGGATGAGGCCGTGGCAGAGGCGCGCGAAATCCTTGCAGCCATGGAAGAAGCGAAAGCCAAGGGTGAAGGTGCGACAGTCTACAAAGGGCGCCTGGTCGACATTGCCTCCATCAAGCAGGCCGAGGTGATTGTGCGTCAGTCGGAGATGATTGCGGGCAGCTGATTTTTTGGGTGCGACCGGTCGACCCAAATGATGAAACGACAGTTAACGCAGACACGTCTGGAACGACGTGTCTGCGTTAAGTCTTTGTTAGCTCGGTAGCCTGATCTGGCCCTATTCCGCCGCCAGCAAGATCACCTCAACCCGGCGGTTCTGATCGCGACCCTGTTCCTGCAAATTGCTGGCCACTGGGGCGAGGTAGCCCATGCCTTCGGCCTCCATCCGGTCGGCGGGGACATTGTAACGCTCAATCAGCCGCTGGCGGACCGATCCCGCACGGCGTTTCGACAGCGCAATATTGCCCTGAAGACTGCCCACTGAATCCGTGTGGCCGACCAATGCGATCCGCAGATTGCCTTGCTCCGCCAGAAAGCCCGCAAGCCTTTGCAGCGACCCAAACGGGCCGGGCCCAAGGTCGGACGACCCGGTTTCAAACTCCAGATCCGACAGCACCACATGCCCTTTGGCCAGCAGTTGGCCAACCAGATCGTCCGGAGCCGCAACCTGCGCCGTAACGGGCAAGTCCGCCGTTGCGGCAACTGCCACCTCGCCCGCTGCCAGCGCGCCTGCATGAATAATCTGCACATAGGCCGAGGCCGCCGAGGAGCTGGTCAGTATCGTGACAACCTCATCCGGTGCGCCTGCCGATCCGCGCAGTGCCGTTACAAAGTGATAGGCCCTGATATTCACATACATATTCGGCCCGGGCAGTGTTTCGACCGCAAAGCGAAAGTCGAACCCGCCGCAGGCGTCTGCAGCACAATCAAGGATCACATCGAACCCCGCCTCTTCCAACTGCTGCCGCAAGGGCCGCATGATCTGCAATGGCGTGATAGAGGGTGAATCGATACGCCAGGCGCTGCGCCTGACTTCACCCTCAAGCCGGACCACGGGGAGGTCACCGTCCTCAAACGCATCAAGCGGTGCCGCATAGACGTCAGGATTCGTGTCGCGTTCAACCGTTGGGCGTGCCCCAACGGGCAGTTCAAGCTCCAGCGCCAGAGCCGGGGCAGCAAGCAGCGCGAAAAGGGCAAAAACCGCCCGGATCATCGTGCCTGCGCGTGGTATTCATCGTTGGGGCGCATATCCGTACCGCTGGCCACCCGGTTGGTCATGTTGAAAAAGGCCGTGACGGCAATGATGTCAAAGATGTCACGGTCGCTGAAACCGTGACCTCGTAGCGTTTCCCGGTCGGCCTCTCGGATACCTGCGCTGTCGCGCGTCAACGCCACTGCAAAATTCAGCATCGCCATCTGCCGCGCGTCGATGTTTGCAACCTTGTAATTCATCACCAGCGCCTCCCCCAGCTGAGGATCACCGGACAACGCGCGCACAGCGGCCCCATGAGCCACGAGGCAGTAGTAACACTTGTTCACCGACGATACCGCCACGGCGATCATCTCGCGCTCCAACTTGGACAGCGCGCTGTCGCCCAGCATCAGGTCGTTGTACATCGCCGTAAAGGTGTTCAGCTTCTCGATGTCAAAGGCGTAGGCTTGCAGGACGTTCGGCACCATCCCCAGCTTTTCCTGGCAGATGTCAAAATACTTCTGCGTCGCTTCCGGCAGCGGGTCGACCATGGGCAGGTCAAGGGCTGTAGGCTGTTCTTGTGCCATGATCGGTCCTTTAGGCAGGGGCCACACGGTAGTGATAGCTGCCCACTGCCTCAAAGCCCAGCGCGCGATAAAGCGCGTTTGCGGGCGCATTGTCCGCAACACAAAGAACCGACATCCATCGCGCACCTTGTGCCTGCCCCCAGATCGAAGCCGCACGCATCATCCATTCCGCCACGCCTTGCCTGCGCTGATGTGGCAGGACGACCAACCCGTGGACCATGGCAATGTCATCGTCTGTCGCGACGAAAGCCGCGCCAGCGGGTTTTTCGTTCCAGCGCGCCAAGACCCCGGTCTTGACCGGGGCGCGATGCATTACGGCAAGGCGTTCGGGGCCTATGTCGTCGGTTGCCCAGATCTCATCCATGATGGCCAAAGGTTCCCAGATCGTGAAGGCGGTCACCCGGGGGATCGGTCTATCCGTCAGATGTTCAATGGGCAGAACATACATGACGGTCTTGTCCCGCGCGACATAGCCTTTGCGGTCCAGCAGGTTCGCAAGTTCCGGCGCATCGTCGCGACATTGGAAAAGCGGCCGCCTGTCCGCATCCCGAAATGCCGCCTCAGCGGCTTGCAAATCCGCTTCGCTCACAGAGCCTGTCGTTGTGGCAGAGGACACCCGCTGCCCCCCGCCTTGCCCCGCCCGCATGCGCACCGGGCCAACTTCCCATGTCCGTGCGGGGCGCCAGGTCTGTTCGACCGCCTGCATGATCCTGGCAGCGTTGGGCGTCATGGGAAGATCGCCTTCAGTTCAGCCAGCGCTGCGGCAACCGCGTCTGCATCAATGCCCCGGATCACCACATGGGCACCGTATTTTCCGTTCTGCTGGAACGGATAGGATCCAAAGGACAGGTCTTCAAAGCGACCTGCAAGGTCCTTCAAAGGACCGGCGATGTCCCCTTCGCCGCGTTCAACGCGGTAGGTTTGACTCACCAACGGTGCGCCGCCGGAGATGGTGGGCAGGACGCTGGCAACCATGGCGGTAAAGACGCTGGGCACCCCCGCCATGACGTGAACGTTTTCAAGCGTGAAGCCCGGAGCGGCAGATACCGGGTTATCGATCAGCGTCGCACCGTCCGGAATACGCGCCATGCTCAGGCGGGCCTCGTTCAGCTCTGTGCCTGCCCGGTCATAATGGGCCTGCAGGATCGCGCGGGCATCGTCACGCACATCGATGGCCCGCCCAAAGGCAGCAGCGATGCAATCTGCGGTGATGTCATCATGGGTGGGACCGATTCCACCGCTTGTGAACACATGGTCATAACCGCCACTCAAAGCCTGCGCCGCCGCGACAATCACATCGTGGTCATCCGGCACCATGCGCACCTCTTTGAGGTTAACGCCCATCGCTGTCAGCTCACCCGCAAGATGATGCATGTTGGAATCCCGCGTGCGGCCCGACAGGATTTCGTCCCCGATCACCAGCATGGCGGCAGTTGGGTTGGGCATGGCGGCAATCTCCCTTGAGGCGCGACAATCAAGGGTATAGGCCCGCGCCCATGCGCTTTCAAACCGATCTTGTCCCCGCTCGCCTGATCCGCCGCTACAAACGCTTTCTGGCCGATTGCACGTTGAAGGACGGGCGCGAAGTCACAGCCCATTGCGCGAACCCGGGATCGATGATGGGGCTGGCGGAACCCGGCAGCAAGATATGGCTGGAACCCAACGATGATCCCAAGAAGAAACTGAAGTTCGGCTGGCGGCTGGTAGATCATGAGAACGGACATTTCACTGGCGTGGATACCTCGCTGCCGAACCGGGCGCTGAAGTCTGCGCTTATGGCGCGTGAGGTTGAGGCTTTGGCCGACTATCCCATGGTACGGCCGGAGGTGAAGTACGGAGAGAACTCCCGCATTGATTTCCTTCTGAGCGGGGATGGCCTGCCCGACGCCTATGTGGAGGTCAAATCCGTCACTCTGTGCCGCACGCCGGGGCTGGCGGAGTTTCCCGACAGTGTGACGGTGCGTGGGGCCAAACACTTGGGCGAATTGGCGCAGATGGCACGGGCCGGGCATCGGGCCATCCTGCTTTATCTTGTGCAGCGCACGGATTGCGATCAGGTCACCATGGCCGCTGACATCGACCCCACCTACGCTGCCGCGCATGAGGGCGCGAGAGCCGCAGGGGTGGAAACCCTATGCATTGGGACCCATATCTCTCCGCAAGAGATCACGCTTGCCGCCCCTCTGGCCCTTGTGCCCGCCAAAGGGTAAGACAGGGCCAACATCGCTGGAGACCCCTTGTGAACAACCAATCCCGCGGCCGTCAAACCAAAGACGGCATTCGCATCTATGACCCCTCCGACAGCGCGGGCATGTATGCCGCGGGCAAACTGGCTGCGTCTATTCTGGATGATGTCGCAGAGCACGTCTTTGTCGGCCAGACCACCGGAGAAATCGACCGCATCATCGAAGAAAAGGTCAACGCTGCCGGGGCCACGTCAGCCACGATTGGATACAAGGGGTACAAGCATGCCTCCTGCATCTCGGTAAACCACGTCGTTTGTCACGGCATTCCGGGTGATAAAAAGCTCAAGGATGGCGATATCCTGAACATCGACGTTACTGTCATTGTGGATGGCTGGTATGGCGACACGTCGCGGATGTACGTGGCGGGCAAGCTCTCCCGCAAGGCGGAGCGGCTTATCCAGGTCACGCATGATTCCCTGATGCTGGGGATCGAAGCGGTAAAGCCCGGCAACACCTTTGGCGACATCGGCCACGCCATCCAGACCTTTGTTGAAGGCCATCGCATGTCCGTGGTGAAGGACTTTTGCGGTCATGGGCTGGGGCGCGTCTTTCACGCGCCGCCAAACGTGCTGCATTATGGGCGGCCGGGGACGGGTGCAGTGCTCGAACCAGGGATGTTCTTTACCATTGAGCCCATGGTGAACCTGGGCCGGGCAGAGACCAAGACGCTTGCGGATGACTGGACAGCCGTGACCCGGGACAAGTCGCTTTCTGCACAGTTTGAGCATTCTGTCGGCGTGACTGAGAACGGCGTGGAGATTTTCACCCTGTCACCTGCCGACAGGTTTCACCCGACTCAGGTCTGATCCCCCGCGTCGCGCGCCATCTTTTTCCACAGTAGTGACAGCACGGTTTCGCCCGCCAAGGGCGTGACCGCGTCCATCATAAACACCGGCGCGCCAAAGGACTGAGGTTTCGGCAGCGTGATCTCTCGTGCTGCTGTTCTTGGCGCACGCCCCACAAGCGGGACACCGGAAATCGTCGCGTCGGTCATAACCAGACCTTAGCGCGCCATCCCGGATTCTCAAACCACTTGACTCAAGCCCTATATGTAATAATGTAATTACATGTTTACTAATGAACAGATGGACGGCGTTTTTCACGCGCTCGCGCATGAGACCCGGCGGGAGATACTGGACCACCTACGTGACCACCCAGGCATTGCGGTGGGGGAGTTGGCGAGCCGCTTTGACGTCACGCGGATTGCTGTGATGAACCACCTTACCGTTCTGACAAGCGCGGGCCTGATCACCAGCCGCAAGGACGGCCGCAGCCGCCGCCTCTACCTCAACGCGATGCCGATCCAGATGATCTATGAACGCTGGATTGACGGATATTCCGCCCATTGGCTCGACCGGATGAGCCTGATCAAACAGACCGCTGAAGCGGTCGCAAAGAAGACTGGAAAGTAGCGATGAACACAAGTCCACCAAAGGCGACCCCCGCCCCCAAGTCCGTTAGCCGCACGTTCATTGAGGCCCCGATTGAAACAGTGTGGTCGACATTGGTGGCGACCGACAAGCCGCTGCCTTTCTTCTTTGGGGCAATTTGCGACACCAAGGACGGGCTAAAACCGGGCGAGAAAATGCGAATGATCAATCCCAATGGCAAGGTCGCGATGGTGGTCGGTGAGGTTTTGACCTTTGAACCGCCACGCCGCTATTCGCACACGTTTCAAATGACAGACATCGATGAGCCGCCCTGCGTCGTGACGTATGAGCTGGAAGAAAAAGATGGGGGTACGGAATTCAGCCTGATCATCACGGAAGCCATCCAAGGCAGCAAGCTGCACAAGCAGATGCTCGGAGCTCAAGGATTCATCGCGGGCAATCTCAAGTCGCTGGCAGAACGCGGGAAGCCCGCGTTCTCGGGCCGCATGGTCAGTCTGATGCTTCCTGTCCTGGGGCTCTTGGCGAAAAAGCAGCAGCGGATCGAAAACTGGCCGCTTTGAGCCTTTACCGGCTGACCGGCCTTTTGCCGAACCCGGCAAAGTTCCCAAACTGTTAACGCAAACGTGTCGAAAACGACGCGTCTGCGTTTTGATTTCTTTAACCCAAACTGCACGAAGGCTGGCCCGACTGGCGCAACCAAATTAGGTAAGAACTATTGCCATAAATCCGATTTCATGCTCCTTTGCGGACAAGGGAGAGACTCACATGAATTGGTCCGACATCTTTGCCACCCGCGCCTCACGTATGAAGGCCAGCGAAATCCGCGAACTGCTCAAGCTGCTGAACCAGCCTGACATCATTTCTTTTGCAGGCGGCATTCCGGACCCAGACCTGTTCCCGACAGAGGCCTTTCAGGCCGCTTTGGCCGACGCCGTGAGCCCGGAAAACCAGGCCAAAGCACTGCAATACTCGGTGTCAGAAGGCTACGCCCCGCTGCGCGACTGGTTGGCGGATCATATGGGCGCGCTGGGCATCCCCTGCACCCGCGACAACATCCTGATCACATCTGGTTCCCAACAGGCGCTGGATTACCTGGGCAAGCTTCTGCTCTCCCCCAATGATACCGCGCTGGTTGCCTGGCCTACCTACCTCGGCGCACTCGGTGCGTTTAACGCCTATGAGCCGCAGTATGATCGCCTCGACCCGGGGGCCAATCGGACGGCAGCTGACTATGCCAAAGCAGCAAACGCCGGCGGGGGACAGGTGAAATTCGCTTATGCCTCGGTCGATTTTGCCAACCCGACCGGTCAAACACTCGACCGGGCCGAGCGCGAGAACATCCTGACACTTGCCGATGAACTGGAATGTGCCGTCATCGAGGACGCGGCCTATCAGGCGCTGCGCTATGACGGTGAGGCGATCCCACCCATGCTGGCGCTAGAGATTGCACGCAAGGGCAGTATTGAGGCCTGCCGGACGCTCTATTGTGGCAGCTTTTCCAAGACGCTGGCCCCAGGCCTGCGCGTGGGCTGGACCTGCGGCGCAGCAGAGGTGATCAGCCAGATGGTGCTGATCAAACAAGCCGCTGATCTGCATTCCGCGACGCTGAACCAGATGGCCATCGCCTCTGTCGCAAGCACGATCTTTGACGACCACACGGCTATGCTGCGCCGCACGTATTCTGCCCGCAGGGATGCGATGCTGGCGGCCTTGGAAACCCACATGCCCGAAAGCGTTGAATGGACCAGACCAGAAGGCGGCATGTTCGTCTGGATGACCCTGCCCAAAGGCATGGATGGGGCCAAATTGCTGGCCCATGCGCTTGAAACCCAAAAGGTCGCCTTTGTCCCCGGCCAGGCCTTTCATGCGGATGGGTCGGGGGCGAATTCCCTGCGGCTCAGCTTCTCGCTGGCAGATGAAACGAAAATTTCAGAGGGTATGGCACGGCTAGGGGCTGCGATCAGATCGTTGTGATCTTGAAACAAGGGTGGGCGGGGTGCCCGCCCTAGCTCAACCCTCCGTTAGCAAGGTGACATGGGTATCCCCAAACCGCCGGTGATCGAGCCGCGCGAACCCATCTGGCGGGAACATCGCCTCCGCCTCTTCACACACGACCAAGGCCCCCTTCGCGCACCAGCCGCCCTCTAGCACCGCTTGCAATGCCTTTTCGCCCAAACCTTTGCCGTAGGGCGGATCAAGGAAAACCAGATCAAACGGCGCGTTGGGCCAGGGCCCCAGCCGTGTCGCGTCATTGCGCATTAGGGTGGTCCGATCCGCAACTCCCAACTCTTTGATATTCTGAGAAATCAACCGCTGGCCCACCCGGCCGTTCTCGACAAAGCACACCTCGCGTGCGCCGCGCGACAGGGCCTCCAACCCCAAAGCGCCTGTGCCCGCGAAAAGGTCGAGCACCCGCGCCCCTTCGATCACGTCACGATGGGTCAGCATCGAAAACAGGCTTTCGCGCACGCGATCAGACGTGGGCCGCAGGTGCGCGCCCGAATCGCCCTTGCCAACTTCCGCCAGTCTCCGCCCCGAAAGGTACCTGCAATGATCCTCACGCGCGTAGTAGCGCCTTGAGGTCGGTTTCCGGATCGCCAATCGCATCCGGCGCGGGCGATTTGCCACTTTCGATCAGCCGTTTGCCCACCATGTAGCCGCGTGGGTCATTGGCCGCGTCCACGGCCAACAGTTGATCGCCCTTGTAGTACCAGAAAGACACGGTATCGGCATCCGTGCGCCGGGTCACAACGCGGTCATAGCCTGTGTTCAGCCCTGCGATCTGCAGTTTGACATCATACTGGTCCGACCAGAACCAAGGCTTGGCGACATAGTCCTTGCCAGCCCCCAAAATGTTCTGAGCCACGACCTCTGCCTGATCGATGGCATTCGGGACAGACTCCAACCGGATGCGGCCATCCTGATAGGGGAATGAACAGCAATCGCCCGCCGCCCAGACCCCGGGGGCGGATGTTTGACCCAGCGCATCCACCTTGATGCCGTTGTCGATCTCAATGCCTGCGGCATCCGCCAACGCAGTATCAGGCGCAATACCCACGCCGCAAATCACGAAGTCTGCGACAAGCTCGGAGCCATCAGAAAGCACCGCGCCCGTTACAGCCCGGTCGCCGGTCAGCTTCTTAAGGCCCACGCCCTCGCGGATGTCGACACCGTGACCCTGATGAAGTTCCCGGAAAAAAGCGCTGGTCTCGGGCGAGGCCACGCGCTGCAAAATGCGGTCTGCGGCTTCGACCAATACAACCTCCAGCCCCAGTTTGGAGGCTACAGCCGCCGCCTCCAGCCCGATGTAGCCGCCGCCGACGATCAGGACCTTCGCACCCTTGGTGAACCGGGGGGCCATGGCATCCACATCCGCCAAGTCGCGGACCACAAAGACGCCCTCAAGATGCCCACCAATGGCGGCTGGCAAACGGCGCGGGACCGAGCCGGTGGTCAGCACCAAATCATCATATGGGCGGGCTTCACCGTCCAGCGTCACAGTCTTGGCCGCCGGATCAATTTCGCTGACCCGCGCGTCCGTGCGCAGCTCAATCCCCTGATCGGCATAGAACGCCTCAGGCCTCAGAAACAGGCGCTCCAATGCCATGTCGCCCAACAGATAGGCCTTGCTCAGCGGGGGGCGCTGGTAAGGCGGCACGGGTTCGGCACCAATCAAAGTGATCTTGCCCTCAAAACCGCCATTGCGCAGTTTTGCGACGCAGGATGACCCCGCCTGCCCTGCCCCGATCACGACCACATGTGACATCAGTGTCTCCCCCGAATTGGCTGGTCCCTGCTGCTTGTCAAACCTATATGTGGGTTTCAGCAAAATACAATCTCATGAAAGGTCTAGCCCATGACAATCTCAGCCGGAGACACCCTGCCCGACGCAACACTGGTTCAATTGGGCGCTGACGGACCAGCGCCTGTGCAGATGGCCGACAAGGTCAAGGGCCGCAAGGTTGTGGTCTTTGCCGTGCCGGGCGCCTTTACGCCCACTTGCCACTCCGCCCATGTGCCCAGTTTTGTGCGCACCAAGGATCAATTTGACGCCAAAGGTGTGGATGAGATCATCTGCGTCAGCTGCAATGATCCCTTCGTGATGAAAGCCTGGGGTGAGGCAACGGGGGCCACAGCGGCAGGCATCACCATGCTGGCCGACGCCTCATCGGAATTCACCAAGGCCATCGGCATGGACTTTGACGCGCCACCCGCAGGCCTCGTCGCGCGGTCCAAGCGTTATGCGATGCTGGTTGAAGACAGCAAGGTCAGCCTGTTCCAGGCCGAAGAAAACCCCGGCGTCTGTGAGACATCGGCTGGCGAAGCACTACTGGACAACATGTAAATGCAACGGCGGATGCTAGGTGCCGGAATTCTCGCAGAATTCCGGGGCCGTCACTCTGCCGCTTGAACGATGGTTCGGGTGGGGAACGGAATATCCACCCCGCCTGCATCCAACGCCTCTTTCACGCGCCGTTTCATGTCGGCCTGAAAGGCAAAAAACTCTGCCGCGTCACACCACACCCGCACCAGAAAATCGACGGAGCTGTCACCAAGATTATTCACCTGAATGAAGGGCTCCGGCTCCACATGGGCGCGGGGGTCGGCCATGATGGTGTCGCGGATGATCTGTTCTGCGTCTTTCAGGTTCGCCCCATAACCGACGCCAAACGTCCATTCGGCCCGCCGCAGGTTGTTGGCAGAGTAATTCGTGATCACATTCCCCCAGACCTGGGAATTGGGCACAATGACCTGCACATTGCTCAGATCCGCCAGCTCCGTGAAGTTGAGCGTGATCGCTTTGACCGTCCCCATCTCTCCGGCAACCTCAACAAAATCACCCAGCCGGATGGGCCTGAACAGGATCAGCATGACCCCTGCCGCCACGTTGCTGAGCGTGCCTTGCAAGGCTAGACCAATCGCCAGACCCGCCGCACCGATGACCGCGACCACGGAGGTCGTCTGCACCCCGAACGTGTTGAGGACAAACAGCACCGTAAAGGCCAGCACCGCATAGCGTGTGATCGACGACAGAAAGTCGAACAGCATATTGTCGAGATGCGCGTGTTTGTGGCCCAGCGCGCTGATGCGCCGTTGCAGCCAGGCGGAAATGATCCAACCCAGCAACAGGATCGCAATGGCTGCCAGCACGGAACCTACAGCACTTGCCAGAAACTCGACCGTCAGCAGGTCGCCAAGCGTTTTGCCCTGCCAAAGCGGGGTGTTCATCAGTTTGTCCATTTAGGGGTATCCGTTAGTCTTCGTCAGTCTCAAACAGCCCGTCCATCTTGCGGGCGAGCTTTGCGTCCAGCGTACTGAGCCCACCCACATCATGGGTGGTCAGCGTCACCTCGACGCGATTGTACACGTTGAACCATTCAGGATGATGGTTCCACTTCTCAGCCCAGATCGCCGCGCGGGTCATCCAGCCGACTGCATCCACGAAATCAGCGAACTTGTAAGTCTTCTGGATCGCATCGCGCCCTTCAACCAATTCCCAGCCGGTGGCAAAAAGCGGGTCCAGGACCGCGCTGCGGGTTTCATCGCTTAATTTCTCGCTCATTCCTGTTCCTCCACCTGGACCTGTTTGAACGGTCCATAGTCTGTCAAAATCTCGATCTCTTGATCCACAGCAGATGTCTCGGCCTCAAGGTATTCGCCAACGGCACGGGCGAAACCAGCATCCCGCATCCAATGCAGCGACCACGTGGGCGTCGGCAGATAGCCGCGCGCCAGTTTGTGTTCGCCCTGCGCGCCCGCTTCCACTGTACTCAGGCCCCGCGCGATAGCGATGTCGATGGCCTGATAATAGCACAATTCGAAATGCAGGCAGGGGTGATGCTCAACGCACCCCCAATATCGGCCATAAAGCGCGTCCGCGCCGATAAAGTTCAGCGCACCGGCAACCCATCGCCCGTCACGTTCGGCCAGCACCAGCGCGATATCGTCACGCAAAGTGTCCTGCGCGAGGTCAAAGAACGCCCGTGTCAGATAGGGAGAACCCCATTTGCGCATCCCCGTGTCCTGATAGAATTGCCAGAACGCGTCCCAGTGTTCCGGCTCAAGCGAGTCGCCGGTGAACGTCTGAATGCTCCCACCGAACCCTTGGGCCTGCGCACGTTCTTTGCGGATGTTCTTGCGCTTGCGGGAATTGAGTGAGGCCAAAAAGCCGTCAAAATCAGCATAGCCGTCATTGCGCCAATGAAACTGCTGGGACTTGCGGACCATCAGGCCAAGGTCCTGCGCGCGCTCGGCCTCTTCCCCGGTGCAAAAGGTAGCATGCAGCGACGACAGGCCGTTATTCTCGGTCAGCTGCACGGCCCCCTGTACCAAAGCAGCCATCCCGCTTTCCTCAAACCCCGGGCGTGTCAGGAAACGGCGGCCTGTTGCAGGGGTATGCGGCACGGCGATCTGCAGCTTGGGGTAATACCGCCCGCCCGCGCGTTCATAGGCGTGGGCCCAGGAGTGGTCGAAGATGTATTCGCCCTGACTGTGCGACTTGGCATAGAGGGGTGCCACACCGATGATCTGCCCGTCGATCGATGCGCTCAGGTATTGCGGCTGCCATCCGGTGCCCGGCCCGACGCTGCCGCTGTCTTCGAGTGCTGAAAGAAAACGATAGGTCGTGAAAGGGTCAATCGGGCGCGCGCCATCCAAGGCCTCAGGGCACGCACAGGCATCCCATGCGCTTTGCCCGATGTCCGCAATGCGCGGCACCACCCTGATTTCGACTTCCTGTGTCATCGCCTGCTTTCGCTGTCTGACCAACAACTTGGGCCGTGCAGCCAAGGGTTCAAGCGAGATACCCTTCAAACGTGATGTTATCTGCGATCTTGCGGGCTTCGGCCTCAGTTGTGGCATCCCGCACGGTCCAGCAGCAGATCATTGCACCTGCATCTTTCAACGTGCGCACCCGCGCGCGAGACAGGTCGTCCACCTCGTGACTGATAAAGCAGGCCCCGACACGGTCGTAGTCCGGGATGTCGCGCAGCGCGTCACAGCGCGCCTTGCTGAGCGGCCAATCCTCATAGCGATAGGCACTGGTCACCAGCCCGCGCGGGGTGTCCGGCAAGAGCTCCGCCATGCGGGCGATGGCATGCGGGTTGAAAGACATGACAGCTAAGTCGCCTTTATACCCTTTGAGGGCTTGCGCTGTTGCCTCTTCCAGCGGGCCAATGTCTGGCCCCATGCCGCCATCCTGGTCCTTCAGCTCGATCAGCAAGGGTACCTGCCCTGCCACAAGATCCAGAACCTCCGGCAAATCCGGGATGCCCTCGTCCCCGCCGGTCAAGGTGATCCCAGCCAGATCAGCCGCAGACCGCAAGCGCACAGCGCCCTTGTCCCCTGTCAGCCGCTCCAGCGCGTAGTCGTGGAACACCATTGCGGCATCATCAGCACTCAGCTGCACGTCAATCTCGATCCCGTAGCCTGCCGCAATCGCTGCGCGGATGGCCGCACGGCTGTTCTCCGGGCGGCCATCCGCCACGTCATGCAACGCGCGGTGCGCCAAGGGGCGGTCAAGGAATGCGGGCGGGAGGGTCATTCGATTTCAAAGATGCCTTCGATTTCCACAGCCACGCCAAACGGTAAGGAAGCAGCAGAAACGGCAGAGCGGGAATGACGGCCCATATCGCCCAAAGCTTCAACCAGAAAGTCAGAGGCCCCGTTGATCACCTTGGGCTGATCCCCAAAATCAGCGGTAGAGTTCACAAATCCCGTCAGCTTCACCACCCGTTTCAAACGTTCCATGTCTCCGCCGCAGGCCGCCTTGACCTGCGCCAGCAGGCTGATGGCGCAGGCCTTTGCTGCGTCAGCGCCTGCCTCAACCTCCATGTCATCACCCAGCTTGCCAACGATCATGCCATCCGGCCCGTTGGAGATTTGGCCAGACACGTAAAGCGTGCTGCCGACCTTCACAAATGGAACATAATTGGCAGCAGGTGCGGGCGCGTCCGGCAGGGTGACGCCCAGTTCGGCTAGGCGGGCTTCGACGGTCATGATGAGTCCTCCCAAAGGCTTGGATTTGCCTGGGACGCTATCCGCTGGCCCGCGCGGCGAAAAGGGGCCTGGGTCAACTTTCGCGCATGGCGCGAGCAAAATAGTCCGCCATCGGCTTGATCAGATAGGCCATGGGCGACCGGTCGCCTGTGCGAATGAAAGCCTCCACCGGCATGCCGGGCAACAGGACGGTGCCCGCAGGCAGCTTGTCCATCTCGCCGGGGTTCAGGGCAATTTCAGCCCGGAAAAACGCAATTCCTGTGTTGCTGTCATCAATCGCGTCGGCAGAAACTTGCATGACCTGCCCGATCAGTTCAGGCGTTAAACGCTGGTCGAGCGCGGACATTCGCAAGTTCACAGCCTGCCCCACAATCACCTGATCGACGTGGATTGGCTGCACCTGTGCGGCAATCACCAGCGGGCGATCTTGCGGTACGAGGTACATCAAAGGCTCAGCAGATCGCACGACAGACTGGGGCGTTTGCACCTGCAAACCATAGATGATCCCCGAAACAGGCGCGCGCACGGACAGACGCTCAATCTGCACCTTGAGGGCGCGGCGTTGTTCGGCAAGCTCCAATTCGCGATAGACCAAATCCCGCAGCCGGGTGATGGCATCTTCTCGCGCCGAAGTGCCAAGCCGCAGGATTTCGATGTCTATTTCAGTTCCGCGTTCTTCGGCCTGGGCCTTACTGGCCGCGAGTTCACCGATGACCCCTTGCAGGCGCGCCTCTTCACGCTGAAGGCTTAGCACGCGGCTGGCCTGTGCCAGGCCTTTATCCAGCAATTCCTGCTGGCTGGTGAGTTCTTCTTTGATCAGGTTAAGCTGACTGTTCAGCGAAAGCTCCTGAGACTCGATACCCACAATTTGTGCCGCGATCTGGTCGTTGCGCTTGGACAATTGCTCAATCTGGCGGGTGACGGACACGCGCCGCGCTTCAAAAAGATTGGCCTGACCTGAAATCAGCTCCTGCACATCCGGGCGGTCTGCGGCGATTTCCAGCAGTTCAGGCGAAAAACTGATCTGCTCCGCTTCGTCCCGCTCTGCTTCAAGCCGCCCCCGGCGGGCCATCAGCTCAAAGAGCTGCCCTTCGGTGATGGCCAGTTGAGAGGTGAGCGCGCGCGGGTCAAGCTGTATCAGCAGTTCACCCGCCTCAACCGTGTCCCCTTCGTCCACGTGGATGGTTTCCACCACGCCGCCGGTTTCGTGCTGCACAATCTGCCGGTTGCGGTCGACCTCAATCCGGCCGGACGCGATGACGGCCCCTGAGATGTTCGACATCACGGCCCAGGTGCCAAACCCGCCAAAAAGCGCAAGCAGGCCGATGAACCCAAAAACCACGGGCCGGGTCGCGGACCATTTGTTGTCCGTGCTCATGTCACACCTCCCATGTCAGCGGGCGCTTTCTGGATTTGCTCTGCATTCTTGACCATGCCTTGCAGCACCTCATCCTTGGGCCCAAACGCCATGCGCATGCCGTTGTCCAGCACCAGTAGCGTTTCGCATTCCTGAATCGCATTTGGACGATGGGCCATAATCAGCACCGAACGGCCCCGCGACTTCATCTCGCGGATGGCGTGGTTCAGCGCCTGGCTGCCCACATTGTCGAGGTTGGAGTTCGGCTCATCCAGCACCACAATCACCGGATCATCATAAAGCGCACGGGCCAGACCAATGCGCTGCATTTGCCCACCTGACAGGCGCACCTGACCGGCTTGGATGGGGGTGTCATACCCATGCGGCAGTTCAAGGATCATTTCATGCGCAGCAGCGGCCTTGGCCGCCTCGACCACTTTCGCATCATCCGGCGTTGAAAGCCGCGCGATGTTCTCAGCAATCGTCCCATCAAAAAGCTGCACGCGCTGGGGCAGGTACCCGATGTGCTTGCCCAAAGTCTCAGTACTGTAGTGATCCAGTGCGGCCCCGTCCAACCGGATGTATCCCCCCGCTGGGGGCCAAAGACCCATCAGCGCCCGGGCCAGAGTAGATTTGCCTGCACCTGAAGGGCCAATCACGCCCATGGCCTGCCCCGGCTGCAAATCAAAGTTCACCGATTTCAGCGCCGCCTGCTTTTCGCCCGGCGGCACAACGGTCAGGCCCTTGGCCTGCAGCTTGGCCTGAGGTTTCGGCAGTTCGGTGCGTGGGGCTTCGGGCGGCACAGCGCCCAACAACAAGGACAGGTTGGCCCAACCCTGACGGCCACGCTGTACGATCGCCCATTGGTTCAGCGCCATTTCAACCGGCGCAAGGGCGCGTCCCAGCAGAATGGACCCCGCGATCATCGCGCCCGGGGTCATCTCTCCTTGCAGCACCAGGTAGGTGCCCAGCCCGAGCATTGCTGACTGCAGAAAGAGCCGGATCGACTTGGTCATTGAAGTAAACGTGCCGCCAACATCGGCAGCCGTGACCTGCTCCTGCAGCGCCTCAGACCGCGACTGTTGCCAGCGGGTAAAGGCAGCCTCGCGCATACCCATGGCCTGGACCATTTCGGCTTCTGTCCGGATCTGGTCTGACATGGCGTTCGCATGCTGCCCCATCAGGCCCGCGCGCTCCTGGCTTTTACGGCTCAGCATCTGGTTAAACATCGCGATAATGATCAACACCGCTGCGCCAATAACCGCCAACCACCCCAGCCAGGGATGAAACAGAAAGATCGCCGCGAAAAAGATAGGCGTCCAGGGCAGGTCAAACGCCGACATCAGCACCGGTGCCGAGATCAGGCGCTGTACGGATTCCAGGTCCGCCAGCCCACCATTGGTCTTCACGTCAGGGGCCACGGCGGACTTGCGGATCACCGCGTCAAAAACCCGCCGGTCTAAGTCGTCCTGAAAACGCGCACCCACGCGCCCCATGATGCGCCCGCGCGTATAATCCAGGATGCCCATCACGGCATAGAGAAAGACGACCAGCATCGACAGGGCGAGCAGGGTTTCCACCGACCCAGAGCCCAGCACCCGGTCGTAGATCTGCAGCATGTACATTGGGCCGGTCAGCATCAGCAGGTTGGCAAAAAGGCTGAAAAGACCAACAGTCCAATAAAGCGAGCGCGATTTCTTGCGAACCGAAATCAGCTCTTCCCTACCGCGACTGACCAATTCCTCACGCATGCGGTGCCTTCCCTCGTTAAGGTGCGCCGAAAATAGCGACACGATCCGCCTTTTTTTGTACGCTTACCCAGCCCGGCAATTCTTGCCCAACCGATGTTTTATTCAATTCCTAGCCCGGAATAGTAAACTTCACTGCAATAATCCATCACTATACATGGAAATACCGCGAACTGTGGCCTCTGGGCTTTCTACCGGTTGTCAGAGGGCTCTTGCGGCCTTCGGGTCGTGGAGCTGCCGCCGAAGATGTCCCTCAGGATCAGGTCGATGACATTGCCGGTCTCTTCCCGGTTGCCGTTTCCAACAGGAATGGGAATGCCTTGATCAGTAGCATCCGTTTGGCCACTTGGCGGCACAGGCGCATCCATCGGCAGCGGTTTGACCGGCAGGCCTTCGTGCACGCGGCTCATGGCCTCCCGCCAGATGTCTGCGGGCAGACCCCCACCCGTCACACCGCTGAGCGGGGTGTTGTCGTCATAGCCCATCCAAACACCGGCCACGTAATCCGCCGAGAACCCGATGAACCACGCATCCTTGGCCGCGGAGGTTGTTCCGGTCTTGCCTGCAAGCTGCCAGCCGCCAAACTGCGCCCGCCCGCCGGTGCCCTCAGACACGACCTTTTCCATCATATAGACCAACTGCCGCGCGGCACTTTCCTGGATGACACGCTCCCGAATACCGCCACCAGTGCCCATTAAGGGGCTCTCGTCCCCCATCAGGCGCAGTTCCACTAGACCGTAAGGGGCAACGGAGGAGCCGCCATTGAGGATGCCTGCAAAGGCACCCGTCATCTCAATCAGCGTGCTTTCGGAGGCCCCAAGCGCCAGCGCAGGCCCTGCAGCAAGATCACTGCGGATGCCAAACTGCGTGGCCACCTGACTGACCAACTCCCGCCCGACGCTTTCGGAGATTTTTACAGCGGGCACGTTGAGCGAGTTCTGCAAGGCCTTGGTCATCGTGACCGGGCCATAGAACTTGCGGGTATAGTTCTGCGGACACCATTGGCCAGAGCCCGGAATGCTCTGACAATAAGGTTCGTCCATGATCAGGTCGTCGGGCGAATAGCCCAGATCAAGCGCTGCTGCGTAGACAAACGGCTTGAAGGCAGAGCCCGTCTGCCGCTTTGCCTGCGTGGCCCGGTTAAAAGCCCCCGCCACCTTGGTCTTGCGGCCGCCCACCATGGCGCGCACCGCGCCATCGGCCGACATAACCACAATGGCTGCCTGCGCCTTGGACCCTTCTCGGACCTTGTTGTCAAAGACCCACTTCAGACCGTCTTCGGCAGCTTTCTGAATGCGCTGATCCAGTGTTGTCTTGATAATCACATCTTCTGTGGTGTTTCTCGTAAAGAACTCAGGCCCTGTCGACATAACCCAATCGGCAAAGTAGCCGCCGGCCCTTGCTTCCGCTGCCTGAGACAACTGAGCGGGGTTTTCCTGTGCCTGCTTGGTCTTTTCATCAGTCAAATAGCCCTGATCGTTCATCAGCCGCAGCACGGTCGCGGCACGGTCCTGAGATCGGTCAAGGTTTGACGTGGGCGACAGGCTGGAAGGCGCTGTCAGCAGCCCAGCCAACATCGCGCCTTCTGCTGCACTTACCGCCGACGCAGGCTTGCCAAAGAACCGTTGTGATGCGGCCTCCGCCCCATAGGCACCACCGCCCATGTAGGCGCGGTTGAGGTAGATCGACAGGATATCATCCTTGGAATACTTGACCTCCATCGCCATCGCAAAAAGCGCTTCTTTGGCTTTTCGCTGAACGTTCCCGGCGCGGCACCCAGCCTCATACTCTCTCTCGGTCATGCCGGAGGACGGATCAAAAGGTTCGCCAAGGCAAATCAGCTTAGCCACCTGCTGCGTGATCGTGGACCCGCCATGGCCTTGCAACGGCCCGCGCCCTTCGCGCAGGTTGATCCGGATCGCCGACGCGATACCACGCGGGCTGACACCGAAATGGCGGTAAAAGCGTTTGTCCTCGGTGGCGATAACAGCATTCTTGAGGTGCGGCGATACGCTGTCAGCGGTCACCACACCTCCGAATTGATCGCCACGCCAGGCGTAAACGTCCCCGTCTCGGTCCATCAGCGTGACAGACCCTCGGGCACGCCCGTCGAGCAGCGCCTCTAGCGGCGGCAGCGTAGTATAGAAATAGCCGACGGCCAGCGCCAAAACGAGCATGACCACAAGCGATACGCGCCATGTGATTGTCCAGACAAGTCGCAGCACCCAACGCACCATTGCGCTGAGCAATCCGATGATGCCCGACCGCCGCCTGGCTTTGGTGCGTGCAGGTTTGCGCCGCGCCGGGGCCTTCTTTTTGGTCGGTTTCTTCGGCGCCGCCTTGGCTTTGGACGCATAGCGTTTGTCCGCAACCAAAGTACGCCTGCGCTTGGGTGAATCACTCATGACTGATGCCTGCCCGGCCTGATTTTTCCGCCATCATAGCCACAGATATGGGGATTGTTTAGCGCGGCTGCTCGCAATCGGCGTCAATTTTCTGATTAATTTTCACGCAATCTTACGGATTTGCCTAATTTTTCAACTCACAGCCTCTGTTCTCTACCGCTTTCTGCACCGCGGCACTTCCCCTGAATTGGCTGCCGGGGCTTGGTTTGCGGTGTCAATTGCAGGCTGCCTGCATTCCAACAGAGGACCCCGTCTGGTGAAACTCATCATTGCAACAATTAAACCCTTCAAGCTTGAGGAGGTCCGCGAGGCGCTGACCGACGCGGGCGTGCGCGGACTGATGGTTACTGAGATCAAAGGTTTCGGTGCACAGTCTGGCCACACCGAAATCTATCGCGGCGCAGAATACGTCGTGAACTTCGTCCCCAAGGTCAAACTGGAGCTGGTCGTCAGCGACACCCAGGCCGACCAGATGGTCGAAGTGATTAGCAAAACCGCAAAGACCGGCAAGATCGGCGATGGCAAGATTTTTGTCCTCGACGTGGCCGAAGCCGTGCGCGTGCGCACAGGCGAAACCGGCGACGACGCCATCTGATTCCCACCCCAAACGAGGGACTAAGCAAAACAATGAAACTGACAAAACTACTCCCAATTGCTGCGGTGCTCGCTGTCGCACCCAGCCTTGGTCTGGCGCAGGACGCCGCGACGCCGGGGTTCGATGAGATCGGCCCCTATATTATGACAACCCTGCTGTTCTGCATGGCGGGCTTCCTCGTGTTCTTCATGGCCGCTGGCTTTGCCATGCTTGAAGGCGGCCTGGTGCGGTCCAAGAACGTGACCATGCAGATGACCAAGAACATCGGTCTCTTCTCCATCGCAGCCATCATGTACTGGCTGGTCGGTTTCAACACGATGTATCCTGGCGACTTCAACGGTTACTTTGCGCTGGGCGGGCAGACAGTTCTGGACGCCGTCGGCGTATCCGCAGCAGATGCAGCACTGGATTACGCGTCGGTCGGCTCTGACTTCTTCTTCCAGCTCGTGTTTGTTGCGGCAACTGCGTCGATCGTGTCCGGTGCTGTGGCAGAGCGCATCAAGCTGTGGCCCTTCCTGATCTTCGTCGTGATCCTGACCGGTCTGATGTACCCGATTTCCGGCTCGTGGAAGTGGGGTGGCGGCTGGCTTGACGGCATGGGCTTCCAGGACTTTGCTGGCTCCACGGTCGTTCACTCGGTTGGTGGTTGGGCAGCACTGGCGGGTGTGCTCATCCTTGGGCCGCGGATCGGCAAGTACAAGGACGGCAAGATCAACCCGATGCCCGGGTCCAACCTCGCGTTGGCCACTTTGGGTACGTTCATCCTGTGGCTCGGCTGGTTCGGTTTCAATGGTGGCTCGCAGCTGGCCATGGGCACCGTGGGTGATGTGTCTGACGTCAGCCGTATCTTCGCCAATACCAACATGGCGGCGGCTGCCGGTGCAGTCACAGCACTGATCCTGACGCAGGTGATGTTCAAAAAGCCTGACCTGACCATGGTGCTGAACGGTGCGCTGGCGGGTCTCGTGTCGATCACCGCTGAGCCTCTTGCGCCCACGCTCTTTGGTGCGCTGTGGATTGGTGCTGTTGGTGGTATCATCGTGGTCCTGACCATCCCGTTCCTCGACAAGCTGAAGATCGACGATGTGGTGGGCGCGATCCCGGTGCACCTCTTTGCCGGTATCTGGGGCACTATTGCCGTTGTCTTCTACAACAGCGATGCAAAGCTGATGACCCAGCTGACCGGTATCGTGGCCTACGGGGTGTTCACCTTTGTTGCTTCGGCCATCATCTGGTTCATCCTGAAGGCCGTGATGGGCATTCGCGTCAGCGAAGAGGACGAAATCAACGGTCTCGATACTTCAGAGCTGGGCATGGAAGCCTACCCCGAATTCGGACGCAGCTAACCTTCCTCCCTAAAGCTGCAAACGAACAAACCCGGCCTTTCGAGGCCGGGTTTTTTGCGGTCGAGGGTGGGCGGAGCGCCCACCTTGCGTCGTTGCGCGTCGTTAATTCGTAAGGTGGGCGCACTGCCCACCTTCGTTTATTCCCCTACATCAACAATCGCCTGTGCCAGCACCGGCACGGTTTGAGCATTCAGCCCGGCGATGTTCATGCGGCTGTCGCCCACCATGTAGATCCCGTGCTTTTCGCGCAGGGCATTCACTTTATCGGGTGTCGTCCCAAGACGGGAAAACATGCCGCGGTGCTGCGCCAGGAAACCGAACCGGTCGGACCCGGACAAACGCTGCAATTCTCTCGCCAGCTGTTCGCGAAGACCCAGCATGGACAGGCGCACTTCTTCCAGCTCCGCCTTCCAATCCGCCGCGAGTGCTTCGTCGTTCAGGATCATGGTCACCAACCGCGCGCCATGGTCTGGCGGAAAGCTGAAGTTCTGGCGGTTGAGGAAGGCTAGCGTATCCTGGTTAAGCTTGCGCGCCCCCGCATCCTGCGCCACGGCCATCAACATACCTGTGCGTTCGCGGTAGATGCCAAAGTTCTTCGAACAGCTTGCCGCGATCAGGCATTCCGGCACCGATGCCGCCACTTTGCGGGTCGCGGCAGCGTCTTCTTCCAGCCCCTCACCAAAGCCCTGATAGGCGATGTCGATCATCGGCGTAGCACCGGTTTCCAGAAGGACTTTGATCACCTCATCCCACTGAGTGGCATTCAGATTTGCCCCGGTCGGGTTGTGGCAGCAGCCATGCAGCAGGACCACATCCCCCGCCTTCGCGCCCTTGAGGTCTGCGATCATCGCGTCGAAATCCACGCCCCGGGTTTCATTGTCGAAATAGCGGTAGGGCACGACCTCCATGTCCAGATACTTCAGGATCGACAGGTGGTTGGGCCACGTGGGGTCAGACACGAAAACACGCGCATCGGGCCGCGCCATCTGAATAAGCTCAAACGCCTGCCGGCAGGCACCTGTGCCCCCTGGTGTGGCGGCTGCCGCGACCGTATCACGTGGCACCGCATCACCCAGCACCAGCTTGACCATCGCATCGCCAAAGGCGGGGTCACCAATCAGCCCGGTATAGACCTTGGTGTCCTGTTCTTCCCAAAGCTTGTGCTCTGCTGCCTTGATCGCGCGCATCACGGGCGTCAGGCCCGTGGCGTCCTTGTAGACCCCGACCCCCAGATCGACCTTCGTCTCACGCGGGTCTTCGCGGTACGCCTGCATCAGGGCAAGGATCTTGTCGGCGGGCTGCGCCTGTAGTGCTTCGAACATGTCGGAGTTCCTTATGCTTCTCCGGTGGCGACGGACACGGTGGGGAAGGCCCCCCATTCGGACCATGAACCGTCATAAAGGGACCAATGCTGATGACCCAGACGCTCCAGCGCGAGGGCCAGCACAGCGGCGGTTACACCGGACCCGCAGGACGTGATGATGGGCTTTTTCAGATCAACGCCTGCTGCTTCGAAAATGGCGCGGGTCTCGTCCGGTGACTTCATCGTCTTGTCAGCGTTCAGCAGTGTATCAAAGGGCACATTGCGCGACCCAGGAATGTGACCTGCACGCAGACCTTCACGCGGTTCTGGCGCATCCCCCCGGAACCGCGCGGCAGCGCGGGCATCTACAATTTGCGGATCGCCAAGTTTGGAGGCATGGGCCACCTGCGTGACATCGCGCACCAATTGGTTTTGGAAACGGACGGTCATGTGACGGTCGCGCACGATGGGGGCCATGTCTTCGGTCGGATGCCCTTCGGCGACCCACTTGGGCAGCCCACCGTCCAGCACCGCGATGTTCTCTTGTCCCATCAGGCGGAACATCCACCACACGCGGGCGGCCGAAAACAGCCCACCGCCGTCATAGACCACCACCTGATGGCCATCGCCCACACCCATGGCGCGCAGGCGTGACATGAATTTCTCTACCGGCGGCGCCATATGCGGCAGATCAGATCGCGCATCGGAGATGTCATCAATGTCAAAGAAGCGCGCGCCGGGAATATGGGCCACCTGATATTCGGCCTTCGCATCACGTCCGGCATCGGGCAGGTAATAAGACCCATCCAATATGCGCAGATCAGGGTCGGAAAGGTGTTTTGCCAGCCAGTCTGTGGATACCAGCGTCTTGGGATCATCGGCCATGGGCAGCGCCTCCGTACATTCGGGATCAGCGCTTCCCTACTCCCATGCCTGTTTGTCTGCAAGGGCGGGCAGCCCCGAGGTTTAGCCCCCGCCCTTGCCGCAATGATAGACCTTACTTGGCCTCATGTTCTTGACGACACCAACAACGGCCAGCACAACGCCGCCGCCCACGCCGCCACCGGCCACCTGGCTGATGATACCGCCAAGGTCCATGCCTTCAGCACCGCCAGCACCCATCATGCCGAGGATCTGGCCACCAAGGCCACCGCCCACGATGCCGGAAATCGAGTTGATCAGCGTTCCCTGATCCAGTTTGCCCAGCACTTTGCCTGCGACATTGCCGCCGACAGCGCCCGAAAGGAGGCTGATAAGAAGTTCCATATGACTGTCCTTCGGAGCGTATTTCCTTTGTGCCCATCCGCCGCCCCACCGGATGGATTACGGCACGCTACGCCGACCGCAGATCGCGTGTGAGGGGAAAAACGCTCGGGTTTGCCCCGTCAGTTGCGGGCCAGAGGATCGGTGGCCATCAGAGAGGGGCGCGTTTGCGCTACGTCCCACCAGCGGGACAGGGTGGGATATTCTTTTAACAACCGCGCACCCGCCGGGGCTTTCGTGAAGTAGGCCATCATCGGGGCCAGCTGCAGATCAGCAAGGCTGAAACCCGCGCCTTGCAGCTGCAACCCTTCGGCCGCGATATCCTCTAGCACGCCCAGCGCAGGTTTGGCCGCCTCAAGCCCCGCCGCCAGCTTTGCCGGGTCAGGGTCCAGCCCCAAATGTGCGTAGTAAAACCCGTGAGAGAACACGCCCCGCACCATCGACCAATAGACATCTGCATCCACGATCCCGATGATCTGTGCCAGGCGCGCTGCGGCCTTGGGGTCCTTTGGCACCAGCGAAGGACCGGCGGACAGCTGGTCGAGATACCGCAGGATCGCAGCCGTTTCCGTCAGTTGAAAATCCCCGTGCACCAATACCGGCACCCGGTCAAACGGCGTGTAACGTGCCAGCAGCGGGTCAGGCGTTTCGGCAAAGGGGTTGGTCTCGATGTAGTCCGCTTCCAACTCCATCTCGATCAGGGCCATCTTCACGATCCGGGTATAGACTGACGGGCCATAGCCGACCAATTGCAGCGCAGCGCTGAGGTCACGTGATGCGTTGGAGGGCAGGGCCATGATCTAAAAATGTCCGGTGCCCGGTCTGCCGTCAACCTGAGCGACCGCCGACCTCGCTCAAGAAGCCATCGACAAACCGCTGCATCACCTGATGCCGCTGCTGCGCCAAGCGCGCGCCTGTTTCAGTTTGAAACCCGTCTTGCAAACGTAGCAACTTGGTGAAGAAATGGTCGAGCGCAAAGGCCGCATCATCCAGCGCCCTTTCCTCTGCCGCCGGGTCCTGCGGGTCATAGAGCGGGCGGCCCAGCGCACCTGAAACGGCAAAGCAACGCGCGATCCCAATATGGCCCAGCGCATCCAGACGGTCTGCATCCTGCAAGATCTTGGCCTCAAGCGTCTTAGGCTGCACGCCAGCCGAAAAGCTGTGCGCATGGATGACATGGTGCACCGCTTCAATTGCAGCCGAGGACCAACCCAGCCCGTTCAACATCTCAGATGCCCGGTCAGCCGCCAACCGAGACGCCTGCGACCGCATCGGATCATCCTTGGGGACGTGAACGCAATCATGCAGGATCGTCGCAGCGACAAGGGTTTCGACGTCGCCGCCCTCTTCTGCGACCAAAAGCCGAACCAACCGCCAGACACGCAGGATATGCGACAGATCATGAGCGCCGTCAGAGGCTTGCATGCTGATCTCTGCCAGCAGCGTAACGGCTAATTCTTCAAACGGTGAAAAAGGCTCTACCAGGGCTCCGCCCGTTCGCAGGCGAAAAGGCCTCCCAGACCTTTTCCGGGAAGCCTGCTCATCCATTGTCCTTCATCAGCCGTTGCTTCTGACGATTCCAGTCCCGCTTGGCCGAGGTCTCGCGCTTGTCATGCAGCTTCTTGCCCTTGGCCACGCCGATCTTAATCTTGGCCATGCCGCGATGGTTAAAATACATCACAAGCGGCACAAGGGTCATGCCCTTGCGCTGGGTCGCGTTCCAAAAATCGGACAATTGCTTGCGGCTGATCAGCAACTTCCGGCGGCGGCGTTCTTCGTGGCCGAAGGTCTTGGCCTGCTTGTAAGGCGCGATGTAGCTGTTGGTCAGCCACAACTCTCCGTCTTCTACACTGGCATAGCTTTCTGCGATGTTCGCGCCGCCCTCTCTCAGCGACTTCACTTCGGAGCCTTCCAGAACAATCCCGCACTCCACATCTTCCTCGATATGGTAGTCAAACCGCGCGCGGCGGTTTTCAGCGATCACCTTGTAGTTGGGATCGGATTTGGATGCGGATTTGACCTGTGCCATGGACCGGGATGTAGAGCCGTGCCCGGGCCTACGCAAGGCCTGCGCCTGTGTTAACCCTTCATCAACGAAAGGAGGGAATATTTGAGCACGAACAGTTATTGTACCTGCATGCGCCTCTTGGCTTGTCTCTTTTTCCTGCTGACCGCTGGCTTGCCTGCCAGTGCTGAGCAACCGCGTATTCTCGTGATGGGCGACAGCTTCATGACCTCTAACGTGTCACGGGGTGCGTCGGTGCCTCAACTTCTGCAACGCGAACTGGATGCTCGCGTGACCAGCTGTGCGGTGGTTGGGGCACGGTATGTCTATGCGCTGCCGATCACTGGTGCCATGGGGCTGAACATCTCCAAACAGTGGCGCAAGGGCAGTTGGGACATTGTCGTGATGAACGGTGGCGGCAATGACCTTTGGCTGGGGTGCGGCTGCGGGAAATGTACAAAACGGTTGGAGCGGTTGATCAGCAGCGACGGCACAGCCGGCCTGATCCCCGCAAACGTTGCCCGCGCTCGCAGCACCGGGGCACGGGTTATCTATGTCGGTTACCTGCGCAGCCCCGGGCGCGGGTCCCCCATTGAAGGCTGCAAAGTCTGGGGCGACAGGTTGGAAGCGCGGCTAGCCCGCATGGCCCGGCGCGACCGTGGGGTCAAATTCGTCTCCCTTAAAGACATGGTGCCACACGGCGACCGCAGCTTTCACGGGTTTGACATGATCCACCCGTCCCCCAAAGGCAGCGCAGCAGCGACGCAACGGATCATCAGGGCGATCAAACAGCGTTAAGGGTCAATCGCCAAGCTTGGCGTGCACCTCATCCAGATCAATTTCGCCAATCGGCATCTTGTTGCCTGGATTGTCGAAATCATACTGAAACAGATCGAAGTCGCGTTTGTAGATTTCGCGCACGAGATGCATGGACAGATCGTCAAAGTAGTCCTCAACCGGGTGGGCGCGCTTGGGCCCATGACCTTCGCTTTCGTTGAAACGCGGGACCTCGTCGAGTTTGACCTCCACTGGTGTCTCGATCGAGTCCAGCACGGACTGCATCCCGTCGTTAAAGCTCTCCGTCCAGAAGATGTTGTCGTAGCGCCCACCATTCACAATGAAGGTGCTCACGTGCCCCGACATGGCAGACCAGTGAATGTCCGGGTCCATTGGACGACGCCAACGGATGGTATCGCGGGCGAATAGCAAAAACCGCCGGAAACTGGCGATCTGGTCAAACTCCTGCTTGCCGTCGTCACCCCCGACTTCGATGCCATACTTCTGAATCAGCAGCGGCACCAGGTTTCCGCGATAGCGTTTACCGTTGCGTTGGATACCACAAATCTTGTCAAAGAAAGAGCTCAGGATGCGGGTGTACGGATTGCGGACGCAGGTGAACGCGTAGGACTTGTGTGCGACGACATTTTCCGTGATCTGGGCCTGACTCTCATCCAATGCCCATTTGTGCATACCCGCCTCAGCGTCGTGTATGTCCCCGTCATAGAACTCCCCATGATCGGAATAGAACATGATCTGCCCGATGGAAGAGCATGCACACTTCGGGACCACGCGGTAGACCACGCTTTCACTTGTCGTCATCCAAGTACCCGGAAAACCCATGGCCACTCATCTCCTCAACAGCGCCGCCTGCTTTATGGCAACAGATCGGCTTTGGCACAAAAAACCAAATAAATCTTGTTTATTCAATCAGTCTTCACCTTTAACAACGTAAACAATCCGGGAAATCGGGGCTTATCGTCTCAAAAATGGCAAAAATCGCCTATATCCTGCTGTGCCACAAAGACCCGTCAGCCATCATCCGGCAGGCGGAACGGTTGACGGCGGCTGGCGACTATATGGCGATCCATTTCGATGCCTCCGCCTCGCAGACCGATTTCAAACAGATCACCGACGCCCTCAAGGACAACCCAAACGTCACATTCCCGTCCAGACGTATCCGCTGCGGCTGGGGCGAATGGTCCCTGGTTCAGGCGACGCTGAATGCTGTCCGCGCCGCGGTTGACGATTTTCCGAGGGCCACGCATTTCTACATGCTGTCCGGCGACTGCATGCCTATCAAGTCAGCCGAATATGTGCGCCAGTTCCTCGATGACAACGATGCCGATTTCATCGAAAGCGAAGACTATTTTGACAGCAGCTGGATCAAAACAGGCTGGCGGGAAGAGCGTCTGATCTATCGCCACTGGTTTAATGAGCGCAGTCAGAAAAAGCGGTTCTATGCTATGTATGAACTGCAGCGCCGCCTGGGGTTAAAGAGAAACATTCCTGACGACATACAGGTCATGATTGGCAGCCAGTGGTGGTGTCTGCGCAGGCGGACGATAGAGTTTGTTCTCCGCTTTACGCGCCGCCGCAAGGACGTCATGCGGTTCTTCAAGACCACCTGGATCCCGGATGAAACCTTCTTTCAAACCGCCGTGCGGCATCTGGTGCCAGGTCACGAAATCCGGTCCCGCACCCTGACGTTCCTAATGTTCACGGACTACGGCATGCCGGTGACATTCTACAACGACCATTACGACCTGCTGCTGAGCCAGGACTACCTGTTTGCCCGCAAGATCAGCCCTCAGGCGATGGACCTCAAACGACGCTTGGGTCTGCTTTACGCCGCCGAAGGTGCGCACTTTCAGATCAGCAACGAAGGGCGCAGCCTCTTCAAGTTTCTCTCAGAACGCGGCCGCATCGGGCGGCGCTTTGCCACAAGGTTCTGGGAAACCGAAAGCACGCTGGGCCGCGAACGCGAGCTGCTGATCGTGGTTTGCAAGAAATGGCACGTCGCCAAGCGTGTGCTGGAACGCATTCGCCAGGTCACCAACGTGCCTGCCATCGAGTACCTCTTCAACGAAGAAGACACGGCCCTGCCTGATCTTGGCGGCATCCAGTCGACCTTGAGCAAACGCCACAGACACCGGCGCGCGCTGATGCGGATGTTGTTCGACTACTATGAAACAGATCGCATGATTGTCTGCATGGACCCTTCGAACCTCGACCTGATGGAAGATTTCGCCTCGGACCGCTCAGCGACGCGCATTCTTGAGATCGAATGCCAGTTCTCGGACGACTACCTCACAGGCCACGCCATGCGCGTTGGTCTCGCAGGCGACCAGACCTCGCAGGACACGCTCGAACGACTGCTGCCCACGATCCGCAACGATATGGTGTTTGAGTCAGACCGCATTCGGGATGCGGGTTTCTCCCACTTGCACCGCCTGCGCGAAACAGCAGAAGAAGACCAGAACGTCGAAGCGCTCAGCCAATTCCTGGCCATCACCCACGACAAGGCTGCCGAAATCGCCCGCGCCGACTACCTCTTCGCGGACTAGCCCTTCTTTATGCCCAAAGTACTCCGGAGCGCGAGGCAGAGCCTCGCACCCGATTTGGCGGAGCCCAAATCAATAAAATCGCGCGCGGCGCAGCCGCTCACTTCTTCGAACGCCAGGTTCCCAACCAGCGGCTGAACCTTTCACGCCGCTCCGCAATCCCATCGTCAATTGCCTCAAGCGTTGGATCAATCCGCGCCTCACGGAAGCGCCGCCAGCGCACCCAGATCGCATAGACGATGGCGAAAAACACAACGAGGATCACGATGTTCAGCCACGGTATTCCCTTGGATGCATCAGGCCCGTCCACCTTGCGGACAGAGATCGCATTGGGAAAGATCGACAGGAATTCGTTGCGCCAGCCATAGTGCTTGATTGCGTAGTACTCAGGCTCGGCCTCGGTCGACTTCCCGTCCGCCGCCTCTGCCTGCAGGTTTGACGTGTCGAACTTGAAATACGGCGGCCAGCCCCAGCCTGTGTCCTCGTTGCGATAGACCATCACGTCACCCTTGGCGCGACGGGTCTGGATAAAGAACACATCGCGGTTCACAGCGGAGCCGTCATTGCCCACATCAGGCGCGGCCCAGAAAATCGAATTTTCCCCAAAGTCGATCCGCTTTTCGTAGGTGTCCGTCACCCGCACGATATCCGTCTGCGGCAGCGTATAGTGAAAGAACGCACCCACCAGCACCCAGACGGTGATCCAGAACACCCATTTGACGATAGCCATAACTTCAGGCCCCCTTCAGGAAAAATTGGTCAGGTAGATGATGACCGACACCAGCACCACAGGCACGATATAGACACCCAGGATCAGTTTGCGACGGATGGAGTTGTCATATTTCTCCAACCCCCGCTGCACAAAAGTCTCGCGGCTCACTTTCTTCGGCCCTGCCTCCCACTTGTCGCGCAACTTCCCGCGTCGCACGGCCCGCGAATAGAGTGACAGGCACACATAGATCAACGTCAGCACGACAAAGCCGATCACGACCAATCTGGCGAGTGCAAACATATCCTACCTCCTCACCGCGCCCCAAGGGCCGACGCGAGCGATCATATCCGGCACCGGGTCGGGTTTTGCGGGCTTAGGCTCTTCCATCGGCGCATCATGCCCGAAAAGGGCGGCGCGTGCACCTGCCTTATCGACCTGATACTCGGCCTCCAGAAATTCCACCACATAGGCCTTCTTGGTCTCCGACCAGTCCGCGTAGATGCGATAGAACAACTCCTTGTGGCAAATAAAGAGCTGCCGGATGTCCTTGGGTGCCAGTTCCGCAAGCAACATGTTCACCAGATCGGCACAGGGCGTATCCGCCGCGCGCAGCGTATAGAAATAGGCCGGATGATCGGACGTGATCCGTGGCCAGGCCCCACCGCTTTCGGCCCAGTTCACGAGCGACGCCAACGCGTGAAATTCCTCCGGCAGCTTATCCGAATGCCGCCGTGCCAACCGCCGCAGATCGCCCCGCGTGGCCTCGGCCAGATCGACACCCTGATCAGCCACCGCATCGACCAGAATGAAATCCATCTTTTGCTTCAGGATCGCTGACGAATTGATCCCCCGCGCCTCAATGATCGTCTCCGTCAGCCCGTTGAGGCGGAAGAACTGCGCAATCTGGTTCCGGTCGTCCGCGTCAAAGACATACTCAAGCGGAAGCTCCCCCAGCCCCTCCTTGCCCGAAGGCGCGATGACGGCCGGATGCTCCACATCCTGAAACAGGTACATGCCGCCAAAATGCGCGGTCCAGAAGTTGCGCTGGTCAAACGCCATATTGCTCAGCTTCACCGGGTTGCGCACCACGTCCCCGGTCTTGCCCGCGAGCGTGATCATTTCCGCAATCAGCACATCGTCGAACCAGCAGTCCTTGTCATTCTTGAACCGCCCGACGAGCCGCCCCAACTCTTTCGCATCCCGCACCGTCCCGCCGGTGGTGTCCGCATCAATGGTGATGCGCCGGATGTCAAAGAGCCGCGCGGGGGTGGAGACGTCATAGACCGAATTGACAAGCTCCCCCGCGACCGCATCACGCGCGGTCAGGGCAAACAACTGCGCCTCATTCTCCGCGTAAAACTGCTGCAGAATGCCCCGCGAGGTGGAGAATTTGGTGTTGAGCAAAGGACACCGCCGCTGGTCCATCGACAGCAGAATGAACTGCCGATTCACGCCCTGATGGTTGAGGTAAAGGTGATCGTCCAGCTCATCCCCGATCTCGGGCGAATAGCCGGAGATATCGACGTGGAAATCGGCCAGCTGGGTGGTCTTGCCAGTGAGGTGTTCAAGTGCACGGTTGTATCGTTCGACCAGCGCGGGCGAAGAGACATGGAACAGGTTGCCGAACATCAAGCCGGCTCGGATGAGGCGGTTCATCTGGTCACCTACAGGCCATCAAACCAACTTGCGTTGATCGAAACGCTCTCGATCATTTCAGTCGCGACGCCCAGCTGGTTTTCTTTGAGTAGTGCGCAAAGTCGATCCCCATCGATCAAGTCAATAGCTGTCGCACCATCGCGAGTGGCTTCATCCGAAGCTTGAGCAGTAAAGGTGCCGGTCGTTATGAACAGACCTTTGTCCGCTCTCCCCATCATTGCTCCGCCAAAATCTCGGATTTCGGACGCACCAACGCTACCTTTCCATCGCTTGCATTGGAAAAAAACTTGAAAAGAAACGAGGTTTACACGAAGGACGCCGACACCGTCGATGCCGCCGTCGCCTGTCTTGCCTCTAACTTCCACTTTGGTGAAACCGGCTTCTCGCAAAAGTCGCTGCGCAAGACGTTCAAACGCGGCTGGGTCCATCGCTTTGAGAACCTGAAGCAACCTAGACTTCCAATCATCTGCTTCAGCCTCAAGATCTTCCCTTGTCCCTGGCAATGCTTCATCGGACAATTGCATTTCAGGTTGTCTTGATTTCCGGGCAAGTTCCCTTTTCTGCTTCGCTTTTCCTTTATCTTCTTCGACCAATTGGTCGTAAATCGCTTTGCAATCCTCTACCGATGAGATAGCGGAACTAGCTTCCGTAAGGGCCCAAACGCCACGCCGTGAGTTTTCGAGTGCATTCCCTCTTTTCAGGAACGTTCTGGCCCAGGCTAGGTAATAGTTTAGCCTAGGTTGAGAGCTGTTGGTCCCAGTCATCATGAAGGACTGTTCTTCCTCTGTTACACCTTCGAGTTCAGCGACCTTTTCGTCTAGTTCTTGAATCGTAGCAGAGCCACCGATTTCCCTTAAGGCTTCAACGGTAGCAAGCATCATGCCTCCGATTTCGGGGAAACCTTCAGCGCCTATTGTAAATCGTCGTATCGTCATACTTCGCGCCCACCCAAATACCGCTTCTTCGCTTCCTCCATTCGCTGCATATCCCGCACCGCGTCCGAAATCGCGACCTCGTCCGACTTGTCCGCATAGCGGAACTCGGAATCCGCGTAACGGTTGACCTCCTGGATCACCATCTCCACCGTGATCGGCTGGCGCATGTCCTCAATCATCGCCTTCTTGGTCTCGTAGTCCTTGAAGAGGAACATGTCAGGCTCCTCCATCCATTCATCGGGCAGTTCAAAGTCCATCGCGCGGACCTTCACCGCATCCGTGATGTTCTTGATCGCACGGCCCGTGAAGCGGCTGTCCGCCTCCTGAATGCCCTTCAGATAGGTGCCGATCTTGTTGATCGTATCCAGCTCCCCCACCTGCCCGCGCACGGCCTCATAGACCTTCAGCAACCCTTCCTCATGCGGCTTGCCGTGGCTTTCAAACGACGCGGCGACGGCCTTCTTGATCTCTTGTGCTTCAAACACATTGTGGTCGCCCAAGGGGATGTCGTGGTTCTTGCCCATAAGCAGATAGAGGATATCGACGTAGTCCTCTCGGGTCTGCGGCCCGTCCACAAGGAACCGCGCGCCCGCCCGCTGGCGCAGGGCGTCGTCAACGTTTTCGGGGTAGTTGGAGAACATGCCGAAGGTACAGTTGCCGCGCACGACCGTGTTGGCACCCGCAAAGCTCTCCATCAGCACGGCCGTAATCTCCAGCTGACCGGCGGAAGACTGCCGGTCCCCGCGCTTGCCCGCCAGTTGGTCGATGTCGTCAATGGTGCCAAAGCCGATCACCGAAGGGTCGATGATGTTGTTGATGAACGCCTTGGCGTTCTGGCCCGACTTGCCCTGATAACTGTCGATATTGTCCGTCGACAGGTTCTGATAGCGGAACGGATAGCCCGCGACCCCGCAGTATTCGTTGATCAGCCCCGCCATCATCTGGATAAGCGTGGTCTTCCCCGTCCCCGGCGCGCCGTCGCCCATGAAGGTGAAGATGAACCCGCCAAGCTCCGCGAAGGGGTTCAGACGGCGGTCAAAATCGTAACACATCAGCATTTTGGACAGCTTAAGCGCCTGATATTTGGCAATGTGGTTGCCCACGACTTCATTGGGTTTCTTGAAGGTCATGGTGAGCGTGGTGGACTTGGCCTTGGACGCCGGTGAAAAGCCCGAGACAGTGAAATCATCCGCCTCCACCCGCCAGCTGGCCGCCTTGAAAGCATCCAGACGCGGGGCGGTCTGGGCGCGCAAGCTGACCTTCTCCATCAGACTTTCGGCAAATGCCGCGACGGTGGCGACCAGGTGGGCGTCGTCACGGGCGTGGGTAGCGATGTCCTGATCCAGTTCCCACAGCGCGCCGTGCAACGCGGTCTGGCCGTTGTCGGTCAGTACCTCGTCCACGTCACCCACTTCAACGGTGGTCTCGGTCAGGTGTGAGGACATCAAATAAGCGGTGGCATTGCCAAAGACGTAGAGCGTGATCAGCGCCTCCGCGGCCAGCAGTTCCTCGAACTCCGACTTGCGGGCGGGGGGCAATGACCCCTCGAGATTGGCCCGCTTCAGATCACCCAAACCCGATTGTTCCGCCGCATTCTCCGCCACTGCCAAAGCAATCGCCATCGCACGGCGCAGGGCGTGCAGGACGGTCGCCTGCAAAGGCGACATCAGCGGATCATCTTCATCCGCGCCCGCCACACGGGCCATCAACTGCACCGCGCCCTTAGGCGTCCGACGCTGTGTCACAAGGCCGGGCGTCGTTGTCCGAAACCGCCGCCGGGTGGCGATGCCTGAGGACTTCTCGACCGCGTCCTCAGCCACTTTCGTCGCTGCAATCCGGGGCGCATGGTCGAACCCTTCCAGCATGGCCTGCGCCATAGTGACATGGCTCTCAATGTCTTCTTCCCGAAGCTCCATGGCGTCAGATGTCTGGCTCATAACCCACTCTCTTTCTGGCTCAAAATATCCCCCGCCCGGAGGGCCTAAAATCCTAGTATTGCAACACCCGCCCCTGCGGGCTGACGACAAATTTGCGCACCGCCCCAAACCCCGGCGGGCTCTTCTCTTCCAACACCTGGAACGGGCGTTGCGGCAGGATCAGGCTGCGCTCGGTACGGGTGGCACCCAGATCGGGGCCAACGCCACCCGTGGGGTCCAGAGCAAAGACCTGGCGCTCCACCGTAGAAAACCAGCCTGCTTTCTCTTCGATCACCCGATCCGACAGCAGCTCTTCCTCCGTCCAGACCAGCGCCCAATCCTGACCTTCGGGCGAATTTGCCTCGGCCAAAACGCCACGTAACGGGCCGGCCTGCCGGGTGTAGTTGTTGGAATACATCGGCCCCAGATGGATGCGACGGAGCCTCTTGGGGTGCAGATCCTCGAAGTCTTCGTCGAACCCGCGCGCAATGGTCACCAACTTCAGCCCACCGAGCGCCTGCGCAGACAGATGGGCCTGCACCTCAGGCCAGCGGCGTTCGTCCTTGGGCAGACCGATGCGACCGGAATCCTCCAGCTCCATCAGGTAGATCACCGGCAGGTTCACCTGGCTGTCATAGGTCGCCCAATGCACTCGGAACCGGCGCCGCCCGTCGGGCAGGTTACCCAGCCAGTCGGCCTCCGGATCATTGCGCACCCAAAAAAGCTGGCCCTTGATCAGCTCCTCGTAATAGAGCCGCTGAGACAGGGCGAATTGCAGCTTCCCCGGGATGCGCCGTTCAGAGAGGATCACCTTGACCATCTCGTCCTTCAGTTCTTCCGCAGAGCCCAGACTTTCCAGATGCCGCGCGGCCTGTTGGGCGTCATTGGCCATGGTCATGATTTCCTGCGCAATGGGAAATCCGCTGTCGCGGGCATCAATCGCCAGCGAGCCAAAGAAGCGCCCGGTCTCGCGCCCAACCAGCAGATATTTGTGGCCCAGCGCACGGAACGTGTGGGTCAGCTGCACCGCATAGCGGGTCAGGATGGCCACTTCGTCCGAATTGAACGTCCCCTCCGCCTCCATCACCGCTGCGACATGCAGCATGTGCCGCATGATACCTTCAAACTTCCGGAAGTATCGGCGCGAGGCAAAGGTGTCGATCAGGCCGACATGGTCGCGGGTTTGTTCAGCTGCATTCATCGAGCCAACGCCTTCAGGATAGCAAGAGGCAACCTGACCAACGCCTCAAATGCAGAAATAAGGTTGAACGTGCGGCGCGTACGACGCGTCGTTTCGACTTCAGGAATTTCGTCGCCGCAATCACGCCCCATAGGCATTCGCGTCATGCTTCTCCACGATCTTGGCAAAACGGCGTGCAAACCGTTCATCTGCTTTGGCCTTCGCCTCCAGCACCTCGCGGGCAAAGACCATGTGGTCTTCGTGCGCTTCCATCATCTCTGCCATCCGCGCATTGGTGGCGGAGCCGATGCCAGCCATGGCGCTCTGCGCCTCCTGGTCCGTTTTCACGCCAATTTCATTGATGCGGTGCGCGACGTCCTGTTGCTGTGCCGTCTTCAACGATTTGGTCAGCGCATCATAGAGCACAACGCGCTGCTTGGTGTCTGTCTGCAGCTTGTTGATCAGCACCATCTGCGTGGCCGCCTGGTTCTGCAACGAGTCGATCCAGGTCTTGCCCTTCTCGATGTAACGTTCCAGCGTTTGGGACTTGGCGAGCTTCACTTGTTCGTCCTGCACCAACGCGTTGTATTTCGTGTTGGCGTCCGCCAACTCAGTCTCCAGCGCGGTGCGTTTGGCGGCATCCGTTTCCGATGCGATGGCGTTTTCCAGTTTGATGATCTCCGGGTCCATGCCGGCGATCTCTGCCTTGATGGTCTCCAGCTCACCTACCGTCATTTCACGCTCATCCAGCGTTTCAGTGAGGTTTCCCTCAACCTTGACCTTCTGCTCTTCGAGCATTGTCAGCTGGCCTTCAAGCAAGCCGACGATGGTATCGGACTTCGAAATCAGATCCTGCAGCTTGTCGTCAATCGACGCCGCGCGCACACGCTCCTGCCGCATGCTGTCAGCCTTGTGACGGCTGAAAATGCCCACAAAGCTCTCCCAGCCGGTCTTGTTGCGCATTTCGTCAAAGTCGCGGCTGAACCCGGCGGTCACATCGTCCAGACCCATGATCAGCTCTGCGATGTTGGCGTTCATAACGTCCGTATGGGCGTGCACGTCCTCAAGCGAGGCGTTTTCGATGTCGATCATCGCATTATCGCCTGTCTTCAGCTTGGCGCGCGCCGTCTCGATCCGGCTCGTCAGTTCCGAGATTTTGGCTTGCGCCTCTTCCACCTGAGACTGGGATTCCCGCACCTGTGCATCAAGATCAGCCATCAAACGCTCCTACTTTTCAATATGTTGGCTTGTATATAGGGAATGTTACGGCGATTTACATCACCTCCCCGTGAAATTCCCATCAATTGTGGCAAATGGGGCGGGCAATGGAAAGGGCGATCCGGATCTGGGTCTCCTGTCAGCAGTTTTTCGATTTTCTGTGAACTCGGTCACTGAACGGTCCGCGCCACGGCAGTACAGTCCGTCAAAGCTATTTGAACATCAGCGGGGACAGCCAGATGAAGAGCAACAAGACCAAAGGCAAAGGTGAATCCGACGAAACGGCGTATGAGGTCAACCTGGATAGCGTCATGGTCAAGAGCTTCTCCACCAGTGGCAGCGCCGATGATGCCGACAGCTTCGATTTCAAGGATTTCTCCGATGAAGGGGAGGCCAAGGGCCCCAAAGAATGGATCCCGATTGAGACGATGTCGCCTCCCGGCCCAATCGGGCCGAGCAGCCAATCGGCGAGGCAGGACACTCCGGACTACATCGAATGGGTCTATTCCGGCGGCAGCGAGGTCGAGGTTGAGTGGACCTATTGATCGTGTAGCCCGATCAACGCAGGGCCCGCACCCGTACCGCAAGGAGGGTCCATGCCACCAGTCCAGCCGCGACGTACCACCCCAGGATCATCCGGATGTCATCATAGGGCATTGCGCCGACATCCTGGGCCGAGGTTGAGGCCAACAGTAATGACCCGGCAAAGAGCAACTTTCCGCATAGGCTCTGGAACGACAGGTAAGTCGCGCGCGCCGCGTCCTCCAGCAGCGGTTGAATGCGCCCGATGATGAACGGGCGGCTCAGCGCGTCCGGGACGATCCGCAAGAACAGGACTGCAATCGCCAACCAGCTTTGTGTCAACGTCAGCACCGCAATCAATGCGATCTGCATGCCGAATGCCAGCAACAATATACCTGCCAACCCCAGTGCCGCGCGCAACCGCATCGCAAATAGTGAGGCCACCACCGACAGCCACATCATGACCGCTGTCACGGCCCCGCTGACCAGCGGTGCTTCGCCCGCCAAACCAACCTGTTCCAGTGCCGACAGGATAAAGGGCTGACCAAAGACAAACGGGAGGTGGCTGAAGCCGTACATGATAACGGAAAGGCCGAAAATCCAGCGGAGTGCGGGCAATGACAGCGCCTTGCGCATTGCCTCCAATTGCCCGCCTCGTTGTCGGCGGGTGTCCGACCGTGCGGGTTCCATAAACCGCCACGCGATCCATGTCGCGGCAACCATGGCGAGAGCTGCGGCTAAGAACGTTGCACTCAGGCTGACCAGCGCCAACGCCCCGCCGGTGATCGCGGACAAAGCAAACCCGCTGAGCGAAAAGCGTAGCGCGCGGGTTTCCTGCGCCTCGACCTCCTCTGCCCGCCCTTCCTGAGCCAGCGACTCATACAACAGCGCGCTGTCCGTACCGGATGCAAATGCAGATGCGGCTCCCAAAAAGAACTGGCCCACAACAAACAAAGTGAAACCGGCACCAAGGCCCAACAGCAATGACCCAGCCACACCGCAAATCGCAGCAGCCACCAAGGTGCGCCGCCGGCCCAACCGGTCAGACGCATAGCCGGATGGCACCTCAAGCAGCGTGACCGAAATGTCATAGACCGCATAAAGGGCGATCGCCGCCGCGGGGGTCAGCTCCTGCTGGAAATATAGAAACCAGACCGCCTGCCAAAAGATCAGCGATTGCGCAAACTTGAACCAGGGGTAGAGGGCGATGTTGCGCGCGCAGGTGGCGGAGACCCTCATCGCCCGCGCCTACTTGATTGCCAGTAACGCGGCGATCATCTCGCTGTCGGGGTCTTCCAAAGCTTCGATGACATCGAAGTGGTGCTTGCACTCCACCACAATCTGTTTGGCCCCCCAAGCGCGGGAAAATGCCTCTGCCTGATCAATGAACCCGGGGCGCTCATCCGCGCTGACCCAGACCGTCACGGTAACACCATGGGGCGGGCTCATGTTCACCGGGCTTTCCGCCTGCGCCAAAGCCGCGTCGATGCCGAGGACGCTGTTCATTTCTGTCTCCATCAAGGGCGCAAGGTCAGCCACGGGCGAGATCGACACGATCTGCTTGATCCGGTCGCGGACGTCAGCGCCCAGCAGCAAAGGGTCCATCACCCGCGCCACAAGGTGACCCCCGGCGGAATGCCCAGCCAAGGCAAGCGTGCCCTGCGTTCGGTCAGCGATCTGCGCAATCGCGGCTGCAACCTGCGCGCCAATCTCGGCAATGCTGACATCCGGGCAGAGATCATAGGTCGGCATCGCAACGCTCCACCCCCGCGCCAGCGCACCGGCCGCCAGATGCGACCAGCTGGAATTATCAAAAGCCTTCCAATAGCCGCCATGCACGAACACTACGGTGCCGCGTGAGATGCCCTCAGGTTCGAAGAAGTCGTAAATCTGCCGCTTGGTCGGCCCGTAGCTCACACCAATCTGTGCGCGAAACCCCAGCGCCTTGCGAAGCGCCGCAGCCTTCTCCGCCCAACGCGGCGGATATTCCTCCGCCCCCTCGATAAAGGGCGCGTTGGCATAGGCGTCGTCCAATGTCATTCGCGTCTCCTGGCGGCGGCTGGGGCAAACTTTTCTGGACAAACATAACCTTTGTTGGTTTGGAGGCCACCAGCAAAAAATCGGAGACGTGCCATGTCAGACCTGAAGTCCATATTGAAAGACCCCAGCCTTCTGGAAACCCGCGCCTATATCAATGGCGCTTGGGTGGATGGTGACGATGGCACATTTGTGGTGAATAACCCCGCCACAGGTGAGGTCATCGCACAGGTCGCGGACCTGAGCCGCGCGCAGGTGGCCGGTGCCATCGCCGCCGCCGAAGCTGCGCAAAAGGAATGGGCACAGTGGTCAGGCAAGGAACGCGCGGCAATTATGCGCAGGTGGTTCGATGCGATGATGGAAAACCAGGACGATCTGGGCAAAATCCTGACCGCAGAGCAAGGCAAGCCGCTGGCTGAAGCCAAGGGTGAAGTTGCCTATGGTGCGTCCTTCATCGAATACTTCGGCGAAGAGGCCAAGCGCGTCTACGGTGAGACGATCCCCGGCCACCAGCGCGACAAGCGCATCACGGTGCTGAAGCAGCCTATCGGCGTTGCCGCCTCCATCACGCCGTGGAACTTCCCCAACGCGATGATCGCCCGCAAGGTCGCGCCCGCGATTGCCGTGGGCTGCGCCTTTGTCGCGCGCCCTGCGGCCGAAACCCCGCTCAGCGCCATCGCCATGGCGGTGCTGGCTGACCGAGTGGGCATCCCGGCGGGCGTGATCAATATGCTGCCGTCCTCGTCGTCCTCCGCCATTGGCAAAGAATTCTGCGAGAACCCGACCGTGCGCAAGCTCACCTTCACCGGCTCCACCGAAGTGGGCCGCATCCTGCTGCGCCAAGCCGCCGATCAGGTGATGAAATGCTCCATGGAGCTGGGCGGCAACGCACCCTTTATCGTATTCAACGATGCGGATCTTGATGCTGCTGTCGAAGGGGCGATCATCTGCAAGTTCCGCAACAACGGCCAGACCTGCGTGTGTGCAAACCGCATCTATGTGCAGTCCGGCGTCTATGACACTTTCGCTGAGAAGCTGAAGGCGCGCGTTTCCGAGATGAAGATCGGCAACGGCATGGAAGACGGTGTGGAGCTTGGGCCCCTGATCAACGCTGAGGCGGGCGAGACGGTCAAAGAACACATCGACGACGCGGTGGCCAAGGGTGCCACGATCATCCTGGGCGCCAACGACGCGATGGACGGCAACTTCTTTGCCCCTACCATCGTCACCAACGTCACACAGGACATGCTCGTCGCCCAGGACGAAACCTTCGGCCCCATGGCCCCACTCTTCAGGTTCGAGGACGAAGACGAGGTGATCGCGCGCGCCAATGACACGATCTTTGGTCTGGCCGCGTACTTCTACACAAAGGACAACGCGCGGGTGCACCGCGTGTCGGAAGGGTTGGAATACGGTCTGGTCGGGGTGAACTCCGGCCTGATCTCGACCGAGGTTGCCCCCTTTGGCGGCGTGAAGCAGTCGGGTCTGGGCCGCGAAGGCTCCCACCACGGGATCGAAGACTATCTGGAAATGAAGTACGTCTGTACCGCGATCTGACTGTCAGAAAAGCGCGCAACCCGCTCTTCACCCTTCCTATAAACTCAAATCCAAGGGCCGCCACATGCGCGGCCCTTCACGTTTCACCCCTTTGGGTCAATCCGCCGCATTACAGCATCAAACCGCGTCCACGTGATCGACGCCTTGTTGCCCGCATACCCATGATAGTGCGACCGCCCTGATGAGTTCGGCAGCCCCGCCCAGATCTTCGCCAGATTGTTCATGAACGCCACGCGCGACAGCTTGCCCGCGCGGAACCGGTTCAACCCCGCCTCGGCCAGCAGCACATCCGCCAACCGGTCCTGAATGGCAGGCGAAAACCGCACCCCCGGGTCAACGCCCGCCTTTTTCACAACGCGCACCAGCGTCTGCGGTACGAACTGATATTTGCCGATGGCATGAGGCTGGCCGGGTGTGTCGGCAATCCACTGATAAATCTGCGTGATGGCCATCTGTGTAGGCCTGCGTGGCGGTGGAATACGCGCGCCATGTTGCACTGCATCATAGCCATCACGCCGCGACTCCGCCTCCATGATTAAGGCACGGATCACATCCACATCACGCCCGGACAACCGGCCCAGCATCGCATCGGGAAAGGCAGGATCGTGGCCCGGCAAGTCGGCAAACAGCCCCGCGCTATCCCGCCCGATGAACAGACTGGCAGAGTTGCGAACCTCACCGCGATCCGAAGGCGCATAAAGCGCACTGCGCATGGCCCCCAGCCCCTGCCCTTCCAGCAGCGACACGCCGCCAGCATGAGCCATAAGCGGCGCAAACAGAATGCAAATGGCAAGGCGCAGAATATCGAGGCCCTCTCGCTGGCGCTATCACGCCCGCCTTCTGCCACACAGACCTTGCGAATTCGTTCGCGGTGCCGTCAGGCCGTCCGCACCTTTTGACAGGCTTGATCAAAGGCAGCGCGGGGCATCCGCCCGAACTCCAGATCGATGGGCAATTCCTTGTCCTCTTGCCACTGGCTCAGGAAATGCACCTGTGCAGGCCCCACCCAGACCCAGGTCACCGCATCCAAACCCACCTCCATCAGCGCGTCGAACGTGTCATCGTCCCAAAGCTGCTCCTGGCGCATGCCCAGAAAGTCCGCCAACGACTGCCCCTCATCCTCTAGCGAAGCACTTACGGCCACGCGGTAGCGGGTCGTCAAACCCTCCACCTGCCGGTCGATCTCCTCGTACGCGAGCGAGGCATAGGGGTCGTCAAAGAACATATGAGACGATGCCATGGAAACGCCCAGGCGCCCATCAGGATCAGGGGCAAAATCCTCTTCATTGTCCGCGTTGTCCCAATCCTCCTCCCGCGCCTCAGCCATGGAGTTCTTGAACCCGCGCAACATGGTTTCCTTGATGTCGTCCGGCAGGTCCATCGCGCGCAGCTTGGCCTCGGTGTCGCGTTCAATATCGTCCAGCGACGGCAGGTCCTCAGCACCTTCGACCATCAACTCGTTCGCGATGGTCTGAAATCCCTCATCGTCCGCAGCCACCAGCCGTGAAAAGAGCGCATCAAGCCCTTCGGTGATGGCAAAACGCCAGATCGAAACCTCACTCATGTCGGCCCTCGTGAAAAAAGTTGTCCCCCCGCCCAAGGATTGACGCGGCACATCCGTCATACTCTTGTGATGCTGATGACGACAAGCGACAGAAACCTTGCTTTGGCAGCGGCGGGCGGCGATGCGGCGGCCTTTTCCGCCTTGCTGGAAAGCCAGTACGACCGCTCGTTCCGACTGTGTTTCCGCCTGACCGGCGCGCAGCATGAGGCAGAGGATCTCTGCCAGGACATTTGCGCCGCCTTGCCCGCGAAGCTGCAGAATTACCGGGGCGAGGCAGCCGTAACCACATGGCTTTACCGCGTCGCCGTCAACGCCGCCCACGACCGGCGCCGCAGGCAGGCGAGCTTTCAGAAGGCCGCCGATGGCTGGGGCGATTGGGAGGTGAACCGTCGCGCAGGCGATGCAGAAACAGCAGAAGCCGTCGACTGGCTGACCCAGGCCATGCGCGCCCTGTCTGAGGAGTTGCGCGACACGCTGGCGCTGGTGCTGGACGATATGACACATGCTGAGGCCGCTGAAATCCTTGGTGTTTCTGAAGGCACCATCAGTTGGCGCATATCGGAAGCGAAAAAGAAACTGGCGCAGATGCGCGCTGCAGAAATTGCGTGCACTGGCACGACGGAGGAGACGTCATGACCGACGACCTCGATGACCTGAAAAAGCTGATGGATGCGGCCACACCCGCGCCAGATGCGGACGCCAGGAAGCGCAATATCGCGCTGGCGGAAAAAAATTTCGCGGCCCTCCAAGGATCGCGGGATGGGCTGCGTCCTACTTCTGATCGCCCGAAAGCGGGCTTCATTTCAGGAGTAAGACAGATGTTCCATTCCCTCACCTCCCGCGCTGGTCTGACGGCTTCAACAGCTTTGGTAGCCGTCGGCCTCGTGGCCTTTACGCCAATTGGCCAGGGCCTGATGAACCCAGGCGACGTGACAGAAGCATTCACTGATGCGCCAGTTGATGCCGCTGCCGCTGATGGGCGCTTGACCAGACCAGCGGTCCCGGCGCTGGCCCAAGAAGACGCTGAAATCGCCTTGACCGAAGCTGAAGAGATCGCGCCTGCCGCTCCGGTGCCCGCGCCGCAACTAATGTCCCGGTCGCGCAAGGCCACGGCAGCAGAGGGGATGGTTTTGGGCGGCGTTGCCGCTGATCAAGCGATCATCGTCGAGGAACCGATCATCATCGACCAACCCAACACCGAAACCTTCGCCAACGACGCCTCCAACCCGGTGAAAGTGACAACCGAAGAGCCGGTCTCCACCTTCTCCATCGACGTGGACACCGCCAGCTATTCGGTCATCCGCAACTCCTTGACCAGTGGTTATATGCCCCCGGCAGAGGCAGTACGGATTGAGGAAATGGTGAACTATTTCACCTATGACTACCCCGCCCCCACGGACGGCGCGGCGTTCCAACCGACGGTTTCGGTGACCGCCACGCCGTGGAACCCCGACACGCAACTCATTCAGATCGGTCTGCAAGGCGCGGTGCCTGAAGTGGCGGACCGCCCGCCGCTTAACCTTGTCTTCCTGATCGACACATCCGGGTCGATGAACCAGCCAAACAAACTGCCTCTGCTCAAGCAGTCCTTCCGCATGATGCTTTCTCAACTACGGCCCGAGGATCAGGTGGCGATTGTGACCTATGCGGGCTCTGCCGGGCAGGTGCTGGCCCCCACGCCTGCAGGCGAACGCGCCACCATTCTCGCAGCACTGGAGCGTCTCAACGCTGGCGGTTCCACCGCCGGTCAAGCAGGGTTGCAGCAGGCCTATGCCACCGCCGCGGCCATGTCGGAGGACGGCGAGGTCAGCCGCGTGATCCTCGCCACGGACGGCGACTTCAACGTCGGTCTGTCAAACCCCGACGCTCTGAAGGACTACATCGCTGGCAAGCGCGAGACGGGCACATACCTCAGCGTTCTGGGCTTTGGGCGCGGCAATCTGGATGACACCACCATGCAGGCGCTTGCGCAGAACGGGAACGGGACTGCGGCCTATATCGACACGCTCAGCGAGGCGCAAAAGGTGCTGGTGGACCAGCTGACTGGCGCGCTCTTCCCCATCGCAAATGACGTGAAGATTCAGGTAGAGTTCAACCCTGCGCGAGTCGCCGAATACCGCCTGATTGGATATGAAACCCGTGCGCTGCGGCGCGAGGATTTTAACAATGACAAGGTCGATGCGGGCGACATCGGTGCGGGCCATCAAGTGACGGCGCTCTATGAGGTCACGCCGGTAGGCTCCCCCGCCATCCTCTACGATCCGCTGCGTTATGGCGATGCCGCAACGGTGGCGGACAGCACCGGCGAACTTGCCTTCCTGCGCCTGCGCTACAAGACCCCGGGTGAAAGCCAGAGCCAGCTGATCGAGGTGCCGATCACCGCCGAGACCTCACAAAACGCAAGTTTTGCCGCCGCAATCGCGGGCTTTGGCCAGCTGCTGCGGGGCAGCGACTATGTGGGCGATTGGTCGTGGGGCGATACCATCGCGCTGGCCAATGCCACCAAGGGCGCGGACCCTTACGGCTATCGCACAGAAGCCATCCAGCTGATGCGTCTGGCGCAAAGCCTGTCTGAATGACCCTGCCCCCGTGCGCCGGGTGCATCGTCCCGCCTCCGGTTGCACAATCAGAAAGCAGGCCGTCTCTCCCCCGGCCTGCTTTCACATATTGTGGTCCTGTCGCTTGCCTGTCACACGGACGTGCTTAAGCTGGTGTAAACTTCCCGCAACAGGAGAATCACTATGCCTCTCGACCTCAACCGCCGTCACTTTCTTGCTGGCACTGCCGGGCTCATTGCCTTGCATCCGTTCTCTGCCAATGCCGCCACCAACCAGGCGCACCTGCGGATCATGGAAACCACCGACCTGCACGTGCATGTGTTTCCCTACGACTATTACGCCGACAAACCGCGGGACACAGTTGGCCTTGCACGTACCGCAGCACTGATCAACGGGATACGGGCCGAGGCCTCCAATTCGCTGCTGATCGACAACGGCGACTTCTTGCAAGGCAACCCGATGGGCGACTACATCGCCTACGAACGTGGCATGAAGGAGGGCGACACCCACCCGATCATTCAGGCGATGAACACGCTGGGGTTTGATGCTTCAACGCTTGGCAATCACGAGTTCAACTACGGTCTCGACTTCCTGATGAAATCGCTGGCGGGCGCGAACTTCCCTGTGGTCTGCGCCAACGTCGCGCTGGAGATGGGCAGCGATCCGACGCAGGATAAGACGCTGATCCCGCCTTACGTGATCATGGATCACAAGGTGACGGACGGCGACGGGACCGAGCACGACATCAAGGTCGGCCTCATCGGCTTTGTCCCGCCGCAGGTCATGAACTGGGACCGCCGTCATCTGGAAGGCAACGTGCAGGCCCGCGATATCATTGAGACGGCAAAGGCCTATATTCCGCAGATGAAAGAGGCGGGCGCGGATGTGATCGTGGCGCTGTCACACTCCGGCATTGGCGCACCTGACGCAACGGACGGGATGGAAAACGCCGCCGTGCCCCTGGCGGGTCTGGATGGGGTTGATGCGATTCTCACGGGTCACTCGCATCTGGTCTTCCCCTCCCCCGGCTACGCGGACTTTGCGGGCGCGGACGTGGATGCAGGCACGCTGATGGGCACGCCCGCCACCATGGGCGGGTTCTGGGGCAGCCACATGGGGCTCATTGACCTGCTGCTTGAAAAGGAAGGCGGCGAATGGCGTGTGGTATCGGCGGTGTCCGAAGCGCGGCCGATTTCCAAGCGCAACGAGGACCGTTCCACGACCGCTCTGGTCGAGAGTGATCAGGCGGTGCTGGATTCGGTGCAGACCGAGCATGACGAAACGCTCGCCTACGTCCGCCGAGCGGTGGGCAAGACGGACGCGCCGCTGCACAGCTACTTCGCATTGGTCGCGGATGATCCGTCGGTCCAGATCGTCTCCATCGCGCAGCTTTGGTACATCAACGAGATGATGAAAGGGACCGAGCATGAGGGCCTGCCGATCCTGTCGGCTGCGGCACCTTTCAAGGCCGGGGGCCGGGGCGGTCCTGAATACTTCACGGACGTGCCGAAGGGCGATGTAGCGATCAAGAACGTCTCTGACCTTTACCTCTATCCCAACACAGCCCGCGCGGTGAGGGTGACGGGGCAACAGGTGAAGGACTGGCTTGAACGTTCGGCGGGCATCTTCAACCAGATCGAACCGGGCGCGCAGGATGCGGTGCTGCTGAACCCGTCTTTCCCCAGCTACAACTTTGATGTGATCGACGGGGTGGAATACCAGATCGACTTGTCCCAGCCCTCCAAATACGACCCCAAGGGCGTGTTGCTGGACGAAAACGCCAGCCGTATCGTGAACCTTACCTACAACGGTGCGCCGCTGGATCTGAATGCAGAGTTCATCATCGCCACCAACAACTACCGCGCCGGTGGCGGCGGGTCCTTCCCCGGGGCGTCCTCTGAAACGACTGTCTTCGAAGGGCCGGACACCAACCGCGACGTGATCGTGCGTTACATTGTGGAAAAGGGCACCATCAGCCCCCGCGCGGATGCCAATTGGACCTTCAAGCCAATGCCCGGCACCACGGTCCTATTTGATACCGGACCGGCGGGCAAAGCGTATGCCGCAGAGGTGCCCGGCGTGAACATCGAAGAGGCAGGCGACGGCCCGGACGGGTTTGCCCGGTTCCGCATCTCGCTTTGAACTGACACAGCCAAAGAAGGGGGCCGCAATGGCCCCCTTTATCCTCAGTATTTTCCCGCCACTGCCGCATTGCGGCCTTATACACCTGTGATCCTGCCGGCAAACTATGGCGATGATCCTCGATGGTGGAGGCTGTAATGAGAATCCTGCGTTCGTTCCTGATGGTCGGGTTTTGTCTGACCCTTACGTTGTTGGCCGTGCAATTGATGTCCCCGCAACAAGCGCTTCACGCCAAGCCTGCACTGGGACTGGAAGACCTCGATAAAGTGTCGCTGGCCGAGGCGATCCTGGCGCATACACAGTCCAAAGATCAGGTGCAAAAGGTGCTGCAAGACAGCGCGCAGACCACCCCACGCAAGACGTTTGAGCGTTGTGAAAAGGACGGTCAATCCGGCTATAAGCTACGGTTTGATTGCGTGCATTCGGGCTCTCAAATCCTGACCCTAAGCGGGCGGGACATGGGGATTTTCGACCTGGTGACCTTCGACAACCTGACCTTTGTCGAGATCCGCAAAGGCAAAATCGACAATCTGGACGCCCTGCGCGACTACCCGGGTTTGAACAACCTGACGCTGGTTGAGCTTGAGGTGTCGGACCCTAGCGCGCTTGAGGCACTCAGCGGTTTGAAAGAGCTGAAGATTATTGAGACCCCCCTGACCGACCTGGCGTTCCTGCACCAGATGCCGAACCTCAGACTGCTATCAATGATGCAGATGGAGCTGGCTGATCTGACGCCCCTCACGAGCCTGAAGGAATTGCGGACACTGAAAATGCGCAGCGCGACGGCTCCGGATTTTGCCGCACTCACCGCACTGACAGAACTGCGCACTTTGGGCCTGGCTGAGACGAACATCACCGACCTCACCCCTCTTTCGGGCATGTCGCATCTGTACACGCTGTCGATCTTCGACACCCCTGTCAGCAGCTTGGAGCCGCTTGCCGGATTGACCCATCTGGGAACCCTTCACGCCGACAAGACCCGGATCACCGACCTTTCGCCGCTGAGCGGTCTGTCAGAACTTCATTGGCTGGACGCTGACCGAACAGGCGTGTCAGACATCACGCCGCTCGCCGGCCTGTCGCGGCTGCGCTACCTTGATCTGCGCGAAACGGATGTGTCAGACATCTCCGTCCTGTCCGGCATGCCCGAGATGTGGCGGCTGGACCTCAGCAGCACTAAGGTGACCGATCTGACACCCCTCTCTAACCTCAAGAAAATGGGGTATCTGACACTTAAAGGCATGGATCAGACGGATCTGACCCCGGTACAGGGGATCGCGAAGCTCGAAATTCGGACCAACTAACTGCGCCTACATCGACAGCGCTGTCGGTGAGCGTTTGGTGAAAACGCGAATGTAGTCGCCCGGCGAGGACCCCGCCCAATAGACCCACAGCCGGTGTGGGTCTTCGGCATCGATCCAGACCTGATCGCCGTCCTCCAGCCCGCGCAACTCGGTGCTAATGTAGTTCACCTGATTGTTGGCCAGAAAATCCGTGGCGGCCATGGTATCCTGATATGCGGCCACCCCAAGGATCGGCGCATCGAAATAGACATAACCGTGTTGCGTGCCCGACCAGCTGTCGAAGAAAACGTAGTGACTGGCCACCGTACTGCCGCCCGGGATGATCCCAACCTCGCCCCCGATATCGACCTTGATCGCGCGTTCCAGAACGATGTTCTGATCCTCGTCAAAGGCATAGAGGTGATCGGTGTTGAAGTTGTCCTGGCCCACTGAAAACGGCTCATCGGTGTCGAGGATCACAAACTCCCCACTGCCGTTCTGGCGCAGGATTTCACCGTCCAGCACGACGGCCTGCGCGGTGGACGTGGCAAGCGCAGTCGCGGCAATGGCGGCACAGATGTGCTTCATGTGGTCCTCCTTGCCCGCAGACTACGCAAAGCGGACGATGGCGCCAGTTCCGGGTTTGAGAACTCGCAGGATTGTTATGTCCGCTAACTGACTTGACGAAAGCCCCTCGCGCGGCGGACTGTGGGCGCAGTTTCGCACGATTTCGCCCGCCTGTTTCGATTTCACAAATGCCATTTCCAAAGAAGGCAATATACCATGACCACCGAATTCATCGTCCGGCTGAATGGACCCAACGATGTCACCGTTCTGCCCGCCTCAGAAGAGGCCGAGGACATCATCGCGCGAGGACACTACGCACCTTCGCTGGAGAGCATCGGTTGGGATGTGTTCAAGGTCGAAACCAACGGCGATTATGCGGACGAACAACAGGCCTATGCGGCAGGCTTTTTTGAAGGCTTCACCACCGGCCACCGGGTTCCCCAGCATTTCGAGAACACGTTCTTCTGGCAGCCGATCAAGCCTGAGGTCTCAGAGTCCCTACAGGCCAACCTGGATTGGCTCGACGAAAACCTGCCCCGTCTAAAAGAGCAGGACGGCTATTGGCTGCAGGTCAGTCTGTTGATGGACTATTTCAACGGCATGCACGCAGGCATTGTGGCATCCGGGGAAACGTTCTCTCGCACAGACCTCTTCAAACTCGCGGCCTTGGCGGACATTCAGGCCATCGACGCGTCACTGGCCGCGGCGAAGAAAGCTCACGTCAAGTGGCATGAGATGAACAAGGCGGATTTTGAGGATTGGTTCCACCAGACCACCCACTGCAGCGCGCTGCTGAAACTGACCGAGGACAAGCAGGACATATACTTTGGCCACGCCACCTGGATCTTCTGGCCCTGGATGACGCGGGTCTTCAAGCACATCACGCTGAACTACAACGCCCCTTCTGCGCGGGCCAAGACCATCACGTTGTCGTCCTGGGCAGGCGCGATGAGCTCTTACGACGATTTCTACATGACCAGCGCCGGGCTGACAGTGTTTGAAACCTCGTTCCAGATCTTCAAGCCCGAGATCTGGCTGGAAGCAAAGGTCGGCGAACACCCCGACCGGCTGCTCTATTGGATGCGGGCGATGGTCGCCAACCGCATGGCTGATGACGGTGCCAGCTGGGTGGAAGCGTTCAGCCAGAACAACGGCGGGACCTACAACAACGAATGGTACGTTCTGGACCGCAAGCTGTTTGAGCCGGGCAAGGAACCGGTCAAAGGTCTGTTGACCGTGCTGAACCAGATGCCGACGATGATCCGCTCGCAAGACATGAGCGAAGTGTTGTGGAACGATGGCTATGTCGCCAGCTACAACGTGCCAGTCATCAAGGAGATTTACGAAGCCGCAGGCTACCCCGAAGCGGTGGAAAAACAGGGGCCGGGGATGCTGTCGTATGAAAACTGCGCGCGAGCCAAGATTTTCCGCAGGGATCACGGCAAGGTTTTCGGCATGGCCAGCATGAAGTTCCTCATGCAGTACAACGATTATGAGAATGACCCGTTCTCAGAAGGGAACCCGATGTATGCCATCGCCTCTCGCGGGGATAAGATCAAAGGGGAAACGAACGGCAAGCCGAATGCCTACACCTTTGGTGCAATTGACGCGAAGGTGTCGAACATCGCGCTGGCCAAGGAAGGGACCGTGGAGGCCTTCAGCGGGCCAACGCCGCAGCAGGGTCCGGTTTCGTTCGACAGCACGACCATCAGGGTCGGCCCGCATGTCGGTGTACCGACGGTGCCGAATTTTGATTGGGTACGGATGGAGAAATGAAAAAAGCCCGGGCGGTTACCCGGGCTTTCGCGTCCTGTCAGGTCAGGATCAGTTGACGGCCTTGGCGTCCACGACATCTTTGTCGATGGCCTTGGTCCCGCCAGCGATCTCGATCCGGCGCGGTTTCAGTGCTTCGGGCACCTGACGCTCCAGATCGATGTGCAGCATACCGTCGGCATGAGCCGCACCAGTCACCTGCACATGGTCGGCAAGGTGGAAGCGACGCTCGAACGCACGGGTGGCGATGCCACGATGGAGGTAGGTCTTCTCACTGTCGTCCTCAGCCTTTTTGGCAGAGACAATCAGCGCTTTCTCCCGCACCTCGACGCTCAGGTCAGCGTCCGAAAAACCGGCCACGGCAATGGTGATGCGATAGGCATCATCGGCGGTCTTTTCGATGTTGTAGGGCGGGTAGCTCGGTGTGCTGGTCTCTGTTGTCAGCACGCGGTCCATCAGGTTGGCGATCTGGTCAAAGCCGACGCTGGACCGATAAAGGGGGGCAAAATCAAACGTACGCATAGTCATCCTCATCTCTTGAGCGATTTCACGTTAAGGCCTTCCACCATTGGACAGGCCCATGTTTTATTGGTGTTCCAGCCCTGAAGCGGCACCGGAACATCTCAGATATGGGGATCGATTTTGGGGTTTCAATACCTTCAGGGACGAACGAATTTGGCCCCGGTCTCGCTGCGTTCGCTGGTCACACCCAAGCGCCGTACCCTTGCCTTCGGGCGCGGGGCATTTGCCCTCAGACGCGCCTTCAGCTCATCCACAACGACGGCCAATTCCATCCCGAAGGACACCTTCTTACCCAGGTGATGACCTGACCCGGACACCACGGACAATATCCGCCCGCGCCCGTTCATATGCGTAAACACAGGCGACCCGCTGGACCCGAACGTCACATCACAGTCCATCGCGATCAGGCGGTCATAACGTTCCAACACCTTGCACTGCTTTTGCCGCGACATGCTGTCTGCCCGACCACGCCCATATGACACGATGCTGACGGGACCCTTGTCGATGGGGCCGCTGTGCACGACGAAGGGGGGGACTTGCTCTACCGGGATAGGCGCTTCCAAACGCAAGACAGCAACATCATTCACCACGTTTTCCGCGTTGAACCCTGTGACCGGGCGAAAACGGTCGTGCGGCACAACCTGTGCGACCTGTCTTGTGGCCACGGGTTCCCCCTTGGTGACACCCGCACGAAACGTGATCGTCTCTGCCGGGGTCAATGCGCCGGTGTCCATGTTGTAAACGCGATGAGCCGCGGTCAGCACCAGATCAGGGGCAATCAACGTGCCCGTACAAAATCCGCCCGGACCCATATCCAGCCGCCCCACGGCAACAAAGGCCAAGGCGTCATTCTGCGTGCTTAGCCCTTGCAAAGCAGTTGTCTGCGCCTGCGCGCCCCCCGCCAGCGCAAGCGCCGTGCAGAAAACCAGATGAGCCGCACGGCGGATCACGGTTTCACAAATTTGGCACCGCCCTGGCGTGTGCCATTCCCAACCTGAATGCGGCGATTGCCAGACCCCTGAATGGTGCCTTTGCCCGCCACGAGTTCTGCCTGCAACAGCGCCAGCGGCGTGCTGAGCGCGGTCCCGAGCGAGACATTCTCTCCCTCCACCTCAGCCTTGGCAGAGACAACCGAAACGATATGCGCCTGACCGTCATGGAAGGCGAAAATCGGCGCACCGCTGGACCCATGATCGACTGAACAGGAGGTCACAAGCACGCCCTCCTGCTGGGCCAGCACCTTGCAGACCTCCTGTAGCGAGGCCGCTTCTGACCGGTTCTTGGCGTAGCTCACGACGCCCACGCTGTCGCCGGGACGCGGCCGTGCAGCGGTGCCAAAGGGCCGTATCGTGGTGTTCTGGATCGGCAGATCAAGTTCCAGCAGCGCCACGTCGTTGCGCACGCGGGTGGGTGAAACTTTGCCGTCAAAAACGTAGTCCGGATGCACCACCGCGCGGCGGACCTTGCGGTACGCTTCCGCCCGACCATTGCGCCAACCGGCTAGGAATTCTACTTCGCCGTGGTCAATCCGCTCGCGTGTTTGGGTGTCATACAGGCAATGCGCGGCAGTCAGCACCAGACGCGGCGCAATCAGCGCGCCCGTACAGAACCCTTTGCCGCCAATGTCCAACCGACCAACGGCTTCCCACGCGCGCGCATCCACACCTGTGTCCAGCCGTTTGAGTTGCGCATCCTGCGCCTGCGCTGCCGTCGAAAGGATCAAAGCCAACAGAGAAAAAGACAACCAGCGCCGCAATGATCCAACCTCATAAATGCTCTGCCGAGGCGATATCGGCGAGTTGCGGCAAAATTAGGGCAATTGCGCTATTTCAGACGCGGGATCCCGTCGTTCGGCAACTTCCCGCTGAGCGCGGGCGGCTTCGGCCCTCCAGCCGCCCAATCCAGCAGTTCGACCGTATGGACAATCGGGACCGATGCTCCGGATCCGATCTGCATCATGCAGCCGATATTGCCCGCGGCAATGACATCGGGGTTCTTCGCCTCCAACGTCTTGATTTTACGTTCTTTCAGCTTCCCGGAAATCTCTGGCTGCATCAGATTATAGGTCCCCGCTGAGCCACAACACAGGTGCGGATCGGCAGGCTCAACCACTTTGAACCCGGCCTTCTTCAGCAGGTCCTTAGGGTAGGTCTTGATCTGCTGGCCGTGCTGCAGCGAACAAGCGGCGTGATAGGCGACGGTAAGGCCTTCTGGCAGAGCGTCGGCAGGGGCAGGCGTGTCCACCGGATCCTCCCCCAGCTTCATCAGCACTTCGGAGACATCCATGGCAATCGCTGACACACGCGCGGCATCCTCAGCCAGCGCCTCATTGCGGAACATGTGGCCGTAGTCTTTGACCGTCGTGCCGCATCCAGAGGTGTTGATCACGATGGCGTCCAAACCTTCGCCGTCGATCTCTGCCGCCCAGGCCTTGATGTTCTTAGCCGCAGTGGCGTGGCTCTCGCGCGTCTTGCCCATGTGATGGGTCAGCGCGCCGCAACACCCGGCCCCTTCGGCCACAACAACCTCGCAGCCCAGACGGGTCAGCAGCCGGATGGTCGCGTCGTTGATATCCGTGTTCAGCGCCCTTTGCGCGCAACCCGTCATCAGCGCCACGCGCATCCGCTTGGGCACCTCGGGTGCGAAGCTTTGTGGATCATCATTGCGACTGACGGGGGGAATGGTTTTCGGCGCCATCTCCAGCATCGCCCGCAGACGGGCATCGGGCATCAACCGCGCGAAGGGCCTGCCGATCTTTGCACCCAGCAACGCCACACGGAACCGCATCGGATAGGGTAGAATGCGCGCCAGCACCCAGCGCAGGGCGCGATCCATAAAGGGCCGCTGATAGCGCTGATCGATGTATTCCCGCGCGTGGTCTACCAGATGCATGTAGTGCACGCCCGAAGGGCAGGTCGTCATGCAGGCCAGACAGCTGAGACACCGATCGATGTGCTTGACCGTCTTTTCATCTGGCTGCCGCTCATTTTCCAGCATGTCCTTGATCAGGTAGATGCGCCCGCGCGGGCTGTCGAGCTCATCTCCAAGCACCTGATAGGTGGGACACGTGGCTGTGCAGAACCCGCAATGCACGCAAGAGCGCAGGATCTCATTGCTGCGCTCTATCGCGGGGTCCTTGAGCTGTTCAGGCGTGAAGGTGGTTTGCATGAAGGCTCCGATTGCCTGAGAAGTGATTGAAATTTTCGAGGGGCATTTCGGTTCAGAACCCTACCATGTCCGCCGCCGCCAAACCGAACCACGGCACGGTTGTGCACAGCATTCCGCCGATTCGTGTCGAGCGGTGCATACGGGGGGAAGGGTCTATCCGCCTCAAGGCCTGCGTACCCAGCGCCAGACCCGCAATCCAAGCCAGCCAGACAAAGAACACGATACCAGCCGCGAGGAAGGCGGGTTCCATCACGCCGTCCGGTATGCCGTATCGCATCGCAAGCGCACTGGCAGCCGCAAGCGCCATCAGCAGCGCCAGACGACGGGTTTTGCGCCCTGTCGGTGTGCCTGCGGTCAACGCGCGAAAGCCCAAAGGTCCCGCCACAAAAAACAGCACAAAGACAGCGATCAGCATCATGCAGCAGGCTCCATCAGCCCGGCGTTGAACACCCCCCTGGGGTCGAACCGCGCCCGCAGCCCTGCCGTCAGCCGCGCCACGCCTGGGGCCTCGGGATGGAAAGTGCCCAACTGGGCTTTGGTCGATGCGTCTGCTCGGATCAGCGTCGCATGGCCATCAAAGGGCCCGAGCCGCGCGCGCAGATCAGCGCCGGACGCGGTGCGCAACCAAATAAGGCCCCCTGCCCAGTCAAACAGGTGCGCCTCTGCTCCGGCCTTGGCAGCAAGCGCTGGTCCGTTGGTGGGCTTGCAAGAAACGCGCCAGACGTCCCCTTCGCCCGTTTGAAACGCCGCCACATCGCGCTGGCCTGCCCAGCGGGTGGTGCTGGACGGCGCGTCTTCCACATCCATTTGGTTGCGGGCCAAAAGGTCTTTCAGCTGCCCGATCCGATAGGCCACCGAGTCGGCAAATCCTTCGATCCGCAATGCAGTTTCACCTGTTGTCGGGTCATGCGCAGCCCCCGTCACTTCGAAGGGGGAGCCCATGGCCTTGCTCAGCGCGGTCACGGCCGCCTCATCCGAGAGTCCGGACAGAACCAGCGTTGCTTCCGTCTCTGGCTTGGGGAGCACCTTGAAAGACACCTCTGTCAGCACGCCCAAGGTGCCGAAGGAGCCTGCCATCAGCTTGACCAGGTCATAGCCGGTCACGTTCTTCATGACGCGTCCACCGTTCTTGGTGACCCTGCCTTGGCCGTCGACAAATTGGACACCCAGCAGAAAGTCACGCGCCGCCCCAACCGCAATCCGGCGCGGGCCGCTGACGTTCGCAGCAAAGATCCCCCCGATTGTGGGCGTCCCCTTGCGCCCCACAAGGCCACGGTGATCCATCGGCTCAAACGCAAGGCGCTGGTTGTTCTTGGCCAGTTCCGCCTCAATCTCAGCCACGGGCGTTCCGGCCTGCGCCACCATGGTCAGCGCACCGGGTTCATATAGGGTGATGCCACTTAGGCCAGCTACGCTCAGCACGTCGCCATGGGCCGCAAAATCGCGCGTCCCGCCACCCTGGACAGACAGCGGCGCTGTGGCCGCGCGGATGACGTCAGACAATTCCGCCTCTGATGTGACTTTCATGACCATCACTCCGCCGCCATCGGGCTGGCGCGGCGCGGTTGGGAGACGTCCAGTGGGAAGACCTTTGCAGGGTTCAAAAGCCACGCAGGGTCAAAGACGTCCTTCACGGCCATCTGCGCCTCAAGATCGGCGGGGGCGTATTGGACGCTCATCAAATCGCGCTTTTCGATGCCCACGCCGTGCTCTCCGGTCAGGCAACCACCCGCCTCAACGCAGAGCTTGAGGATTTCGGCACCAAAGGCTTCACACAGTTCCAGATCGCCGGGCTTGTTGGCGTCGAACAGGATCAGCGGGTGCATGTTGCCGTCGCCCGCGTGGAAAACATTGCCGACCTTCAGACCGAACTCCTCCGACATCTCGCCAATACGCCGCAGTACCATCGGCAGTGAAGAAACCGGAATTGTGCCATCAAGGCACATGTAGTCATTGATCTGCCCCATCGCGCCGAAGGCGGACTTGCGACCCAGCCAGATTTTGGCACTTTCCTCGGCAGAGGTGCTTTCGCGCAGCTCCACGGGATTGTGGCGCAGGGCAATCTGTTTGATCAGGTTCAGCTGGTGGTCGATTTCAGCGTCTGAGCCTTCAACCTCTACAATCAGCAGGGCCTCACACATCGGATAGCCAGCTTTCGCAAATGCCTCCGTCGCTTCGATACAAGGCCGATCCATGAATTCGATGGCCACGGGCAAGACGCCCGCGCGGATGATGTCGCTGACACAAGCCCCTGCCACTTCGTTGTCGTCAAAGCCCATCAGAACGGGCCGCGCGCCCTCGGGCTTGGGCAAAATGCGCAATGTGGCTTCGGTCACGACGCCCAACTGCCCTTCGGAGCCGCAGATGAGGCCCAGCAGGTCGAGCCCCCCTGCATCTAGATGGCCGCCGCCGATCTCGACCACCTCGCCGTCCATCATCACCATGGTCACGCCCATCAGATTGTTAGTGGTGACCCCATACTTCAGGCAATGCGCCCCGCCGGAGTTCATGGCGATATTGCCCGCAATCGCGCAGGCCAATTGGCTGGAGGGGTCCGGAGCGTAGAAAAACCCGTCTTCTTCTACGGCACCTGTCACGCTGAGGTTCGTTCGGCCCGTCTGCACGCGGATGATGCGGTTGTCATAATCCGTCTCAAGCACGTCGTTCATCCGCGCCACCCCAAGGATCACACTATCCGCCGTGGGCAGCGCACCGCCCGCCAGCGAGGTGCCGGAACCGCGCGGCACCACCGGCACGCCAAGCTCATGGCAGATACGCAAAACGGCAGAGACTTCCTGCGTGGTCGACGGCAGCACCGCCAGCATAGGCGGGCATTTATAGGCCGTTAACGCATCGCATTCATAAGCGCGGGTCTCGGCCTCCTCATGGATCACGGCGTCGGGGGGCAGCACATCCTGCAGGCGCGCGACAACGCGGGCCTTTCGGGCCAGAGCCTGTGGGTCGGGAATCGGCATTTCCATGGTGGCACCTCGCTTTGGTAAAATAATATTACCAATTTCAGACGCTGGCAAGTTCCTTGCCGCTTGCGCTATGACACTAGCATGGAATTGATCGAACGCTTCACGCTCTTCAGCCCGCTGGACTATGCTGCGGTTGGGATGATTTTCTTTGCCTGGCTCGGGATCAGCTGGCGGATTGAGAATGCGCCCGATAGCAACCCGTCGACCTCCAGGATCATGGCAAATTACCGCCGCAAGTGGATGCAGCAGATGATCACACGAGAGCCCCGCATTTTCGATGCACAGACGGTTGCCACGTTGCGTCAGGGGACATCCTTTCTGGCCTCCACCAGTGTGATCGCCATTGGCGGTACGCTGGCGTTGTTGGGTAACGCAGAACGACTGGCAGGCGTGGCAGAGGATCTGACCGCAGCGATGCTGCCCGTGTTCATACTGGAGATCAAGCTGCTGCTGGTGGTGTTCTTTCTGACCAATGCATTCCTGAAGCTGATCTGGTCCAACCGCCTTTTCGGCTATTGTTCAGTAGTAATGGCTGCCGTGCCAAACGACCCTACGGACCCGGAAGCACCCAAAATCGCCAGCAAGGCGGCAGAGCTGAACATCACCGCCGCGCGCAGCTTTGCCCGGGGTTTGCGGGCAATTTACTTTGCCCTTGCGAGCATGGCGTGGCTTGCCGGGCCCGTGGCCTTGATGGGTGGTGCGATTTTGACACTGGTCATCATCTGGCGGCGGGAGTTTGCGTCCCATTCCCGCAGGGTGCTCTTGGATAACTGACGATTTAGGCTATATTTGTGTCTCACTACGGATATTGGGTGTGGGAAAATGAAACCAATGATTTTTGCAATAGCACTACTTGCCGGGCCCGCTTTGGCGGATGCGCCGGTCATTAAGAACGTTTCCATGAAGAAATCCGGCGAGACCTGGAGCTTTAACGTCACGCTGGAGCATGGCGACACTGGCTGGGATGACTACGCTGACGGATGGCGTGTGCTGGATAACAACGGCAAGGAACTTGGTGTGCGGGTGTTGGCGCATCCGCATGTCATCGAACAGCCGTTTACCCGGTCGCTTTCAGGCGTGCGGATCCCTTCGGACGTTACAGAAGTTGGGATTCAGGCCAGCGACAGCGTTGGCGGTTGGTCCTCTCCGGTCAAGACGATCCGACTACGCTAAGACCCAAGCGGCGCAACCTGCCTTAGACGCGGTGGTAAGGCCCGCCCGACAGGATAGAGGCTGCCCTATAAAGCTGTTCGGCAACCATCACGCGGACCAGCATATGGGGCCAGACCATCTTGCCAAAAGACAGAGCGTGATCTGCTTGTCCGCGCACGGACGGATCAATCCCGTCTGCGCCCCCGATGATCAGAGCCAGATCGCGGCGCCCGTCATCGCGCCACCGCCCCATACGCTTGGCAAAATGGGGTGAGGATTCGACCTTGCCCCGTTCGTCCAGCACGCAGGTCACGGCCCCCGACGGGATGGCTTTGCGCAGCAATTCGCCCTCTGCCGCCATACCGCCGCCTTTGCGGTCCTCAACTTCAACCACGCGCGCAGGTCCAAGGCTTAGCGCCCGGCCGGTACGGTCAAAGCGCGTCAGATAATCGTCGATCAGGGAAAGCTCCGGCCCGACGCGCAAGCGCCCGACCGCCAGAATGTGCACCCGCATGGGACGTCAGACCAGCCTCAGCTGGTCGCCGCCGCCGTGTCGCCGCCCAGCCACATTTTCTCAAGCTGGTAGAATTCGCGCACTTCGGGGCGGAAGACGTGGACGATCACATCGCCCGTATCGATCAGCACCCAGTCGCCGGTGTCCTTGCCCTCGGTCTTGGGCGTTGCACCTGTGGCGTCTTTGACCTTCTGCGACAGCTTTTCGGCAATGGCGGCCACCTGCCGGGTCGAACGGCCCGAACAGATCACCATATAGTCGCCAATCTCTGTCTTGCCGCGCAGATCAATCTGCACGATGTCTTCGGCCTTGTCGTCAGAGAGGGATGAAAGGATGAGCGCAAGCAGCGCGTCGCTGGTTGCAACAGATGCGGCCGCCATCAGCGCCGCCTCGTGACCCGCAGCTTCAGCTGCGTGAACGGTGGTTGACAGGACATTGTCCTCCTTTTCTGGTCTGCACCTGTACCGCCCCGGTGCCGGGCATGTTCAGGGTAACAACAGCAATACGACATTTCAATGAAACGCTACCCGGATCGCACAAACTTGCCATAGATGTGACCCGACCGTTCAATCCGTAGGCATCAACACCTGCGCATAAAGCGCGCGCCAGCGGCAATCCAACTCATCCAGTGTGCTCACATCATACACTGTTTGGCTTTCCCAATAACGTCCTGTTGGCGTGTCGTAGCCCAGGGCATCTTCGGCAGCGTGCAGCTTTGCCACGGCATTGCCAGGGACGGGGTGAGGAGCCAGCGATGCCAAATCCCGCGCCGCACGCGGGAACAGCAAAGCGCTTTGCGCATCTGTCGACAAATTTACGCAATGACAGCCGTGATTTGCTGCAATTACCGCCAAACGCGCCGACTTGGCCCCCAGATCCCGCAGAGAGATGTCTTTGCGCAAGGGGTCAGGTGCACCCGTTCCATAAAAATGTGTCTGGCCGCCAGCGGGATAGACCATATCGCAGCCCAGAAAGGCCATCACGCGTGGGCGCAGACGGGCCAGCGCCCAATAAGCGGCAGTGAACGCCATGGTCCCGCCCGCAAAAACAAACCCGCCAAAGCGGTTTTGCGCAGGCACATAGTCAGCAGCGGTGATCAGCCTTTGCTGCGGGGTGTGCTCTAACGGTAAGCGCTCCGGGGCAAAATCCTCCGGATGGATCAGATAATCCCAGTCGGACCGCACAGCCCAGGCGTTGTTGATGGCAACGATCTGATCAAAGGGCGCACGTGGCCAGTCTCGCGCCTGCACAACGTTAGGGCCGCTGCCCAAAATCAGAACGTTTCCGCCCCGTTGATCATGTAAGTGTCGATCATTCATGGCCCGGACATAGCTCCAGAAAACCAACTGGCGACTCGCCGGGGTCGGACATTTGGTCGCTGGCTGATCAATCCGCGCTTTGGGCTTTCCGGGCCTGCGTTGTAAGCTCAAGCTTGCTGTCTTCCAGCATCTTCACTTCACGCTGCGGGAAAGGAATGGAGATGCCGTTTTCCTGGAACGTATCCCAAAGCGCCAGATACACGTTGCCGCGAATATTGGTCAGCCCGCCGGTCGGGTCCTTGATCCAGAACCGCAGAATGTAGTCCACACTGCTGTCCCCAAACCCCACAATATGACAAACCGGAGACTTGAAGCTGAGCACACGGTCCACCCCGCTGGCCGCATTGATCGCCAATTCCCTCACCTGATGCGGGTCGCAGCCGTAGGACGTGCCAAAGAAAATATCGAGCCGCACAAAGTCGTTGGAGTGGGACCAGTTAACCACCTGATTGGTGATCAAATCCTCGTTCGGGATCAGGTATTCCTTACCGTCCCGCGTGACCACGGACGCATACCGCGCACCCAGAGTCTGGATCCAGCCAAAGGTATCCCCAAGCGAGATCACATCACCGGGCTTGATCGATTAATCGAGCAGGATGATCACGCCCGACACAAGGTTCGACACCACCTTTTGCAGGCCGAAGCCAAGGCCAACACCAATGGCACCCGACAGGACCGCAAGCCCGGTCAGATCAATGCCCAGCGCCCGGACGCCCATGAAAAAGGCGAGCGCGTAGAACACGATCTGCACCACCTTGACGATCAGCACCCGCATGGACGGGCTGATGTCTTCGTTGCTTTGCACACGTCTGGAAGTCGTGGAGGTGATAAACCGGGCCAACGTCAGCAGCAGGCCGATGATGACGACACCCTGCACAATCAGCAGCAAAGAGATACGTATGTCACCTATGCTCAGAGCGGCCGCATCAAGAATGCGCGTGGCCTCATCCACGATCCCCAGCAGGTAAAGCGTCACATAGGCCCAGGCCCCGTAACGCACAAACTGCCGCAGGAAACTGGACCGTATCAAACGCGTGGCGAATGCAACCAGCAGCCAAGCTGTCGCCAAAGAGGCCATGACCCCCAACAGATAGGAACGGGAATTCCAGGTGACTTCCTGCATCACCGTGACCGTCAGCCACATCAACAGGACAAAGAAGATCGCCCGCAGCCGCTGGTGGACGACAACCAGCACGCGCATGCGCCACTTGGGCCAACCCTCGCGGCTGGCCATCCAGGCGCGTATCTTGGGGCCCAGCCAAAGGCGCAGGCAGTGCGCGACAACAAAGAGCGCAAGTGCGATCCCGACCTGATAGGCGTTCCAGGGGCGCAACAGAGAAGACAAAAACGCCTCCGTCTGCATGAAAAGCTGCTGGCCGACGTCCAGAATCTCTGCCGCCGCTTCGTTCAGTTCCTCGTCAGCAGTAATCTCTACGGCGTCTGACTCCTGCTCGACCGAAGCCGCTTCTTCATCTGCTTGAGTATGGTTCGCCATTCGATGGACTGCTCCGTTTCCGGGCAGTCTGGCATGGAAGCAAAGCAGGCGGCAAGGCGGCGGACAATCGGGCGGGGCATTCTTGAACGCAGCAGGGAATCCGGCTATCTCGCCTTACATGATCGTTCTTATCGATATCATGGACCACATCCGCCTGCGTGAGCGGTTCTTTGGCGCACGCCGCACGGTTCTGGCGCGGCTATGATGTCGTGGCGCATACTTGCGCCCTGCCTGACTGCATTCAACTGACATCCAATAAACGGGAGAGGACCCATGTCCCCCAAGACACTCTATGACAAAATCTGGGACGCCCACGTGGCCCACGAAGCCGAAGACGGCACCTGCTTGCTCTATATCGACCGCCATCTGGTACACGAAGTAACCAGCCCGCAGGCGTTCGAAGGCCTGCGCATGTCGGGCCGCAAGGTGCGCCGCCCGGATCAGACCATTGCCGTACCGGACCACAACGTCCCCACGACAGCAGGCCGCGAAGACCCCAAGAATATGACCGAGGACTCGGCCATTCAGGTCGCGGCCCTTGACAAGAACGCCAAGGATTTTGGCATTCACTATTATCCGGTGTCTGACATCCGGCAGGGAATTGTGCACATCGTTGGCCCTGAACAGGGGTGGACCCTGCCTGGCATGACCGTGGTGTGCGGTGACAGCCACACGGCCACACACGGCGCGTTTGGCGCATTGGCTCACGGTATTGGCACATCCGAGGTCGAGCACGTTCTGGCCACGCAAACGCTGATCCAGAAGAAGTCCAAGAACATGAAGGTCGAGATCACGGGTAAACTGCGCCCCGGTGTGACTGCCAAGGACATCACCCTGTCCGTTATCGGTGCCACCGGCACCGCGGGCGGCACGGGCTATGTGATCGAATACTGCGGCGAGGCCATCCGTGACCTTTCCATGGAAGGCCGCATGACCGTCTGCAACATGGCCATCGAAGGCGGCGCACGCGCTGGCCTGATCGCGCCGGATGAGAAGACGTTCGAGTACTGCAAAGGCCGCCCCCATGCTCCGAAAGGCGCGCAGTGGGAAGCCGCCATGGACTGGTGGAAGACCCTCTATTCCGACGACGACGCCCATTGGGATCAGGTGATCACGTTGAAAGGCGAGGACATCGCACCGGTCGTCACCTGGGGCACCTCGCCCGAAGACGTGCTGCCGATCACGGCCAATGTGCCTGCCGCTGACGACTTCGAAGGCGGCAAGGTCGGTGCGGCGCAGCGCTCGCTCGACTACATGGGCCTGACCGCAGGCACCCCGCTGGCGGAGGTGGAGATCGACACGGTCTTTATCGGCTCCTGCACCAACGGCCGCATCGAAGACCTGCGCGCCGCTGCGGAAATCCTCAAGGGCAAGAAAATCGCAGTGAAACGCGCGATGGTCGTGCCAGGGTCTGGTCTTGTGCGCATGCAGGCCGAGGAAGAGGGCCTCGCCGAAATCTTCAAGGAGGCCGGGTTTGAATGGCGTCTGGCGGGATGTTCCATGTGTCTGGCGATGAACCCGGACCAGTTGCAGCCCGAAGAACGCTGCGCGGCCACCTCCAACCGCAACTTTGAGGGCCGTCAGGGCCGGGGCGGACGCACCCACCTGATGTCACCCGCGATGGCGGCAGCGGCGGCCGTGACCGGCAAGCTGACAGACGTGCGGGAGCTGATGTAGCACATGAAGCGGCGCAGCTTCCTGTCGATGATCGGCGGGGCCGCAGTGGCCCCGGCCTTGCCCTCCTTAGGCGCGCCCAGCGCCGTCGTGGCGGCAGGGTACAACCGGTATCAATACGGGCTCGCCGTCTTCCACGCCCACATCAGCGCCGCTGGCATCGCCCACAGCCTCAAGGTCTCTGTACCGCAGGCTGAGGCGATGATGGCGGAAATGGTCGAGGCGAACTTCGTCCAGCCCGTGATGGGCGGGACGCGGGTGCAGGCCGTCAGCAAGATCACCAAACCAGATTTTCTGGGGTTCAACCGTGCCGCGCGACAGACAAGCGGCACTCAGGGTCACAGCCTGACCCGCCCCAAGACACCCCCTTCCGAAAGGAGTTCCACAATGGACAAATTCGAAACCCTCACCGGGATCGCGGCCCCCATGCCGCTGATCAACATCGACACCGACATGATCATCCCCAAGCAGTTCCTGAAAACAATCAAACGCTCCGGCCTTGGCGTGAACCTGTTTGACGAGATGCGCTATGACGACGACGGCAAGGAGATCCCCGATTTCGTGCTGAACCAGGACGCCTACCGCGACGCAGAGATCCTTGTGGCCGGCGACAACTTCGGCTGTGGGTCGTCCCGTGAACACGCGCCTTGGGCGATCAAGGACTTCGGTATTCGCTGCGTGGTGGCGCCCAGCTTTGCCGACATCTTCTATAACAACTGCTTCAAGAACGGCATCCTGCCCATTGCCCTACCGCAAGAGCAGGTGGACGTGCTGATGAGGGACGCCGAAAAAGGGGCAAACGCCCGCATGACTATCGATCTGGAGAACCAGACAGTGACCACGTCCGATGGCGATAGCTTCTCTTTCGAAGTCGATGCTTTCAAGAAGCGTTGCCTGATGGAAGGGCTGGATGACATCGGTCTGACGATGGAAAAAGCCGCGTCGATTGACACATTTGAGGCCGCTGCATCGCAAAGCCGCCCTTGGGTTTGACGTAAGGCCAATCTGCGTCAACTTGAATTATGACAGGCTTGTGGGCAGCTCTGATCCTGCCCACAAGATATTGCGAAGCCTCACCTTTCCGCTCGCAAGGTGATGCAAGAACGCCCCACCTCTTTCGCCAAAATGCCCCAACAGTAACCTTCCATTAACCAACGGCCTTGAGGCGCGCGGGGAAACAAGGCACAAATTGGGCAAGAATGAGGCAGTCCCCATAACCCGGGGGCGACAAGCAGGGACAAGCACGCGGCTCGAATTCGCGGCTGGACCGTTTGGAAGGGCAGAGTTTTGATAGGACGGATGACAGGCGCGGTCACGCGCGGGTTGCTTGTGGCGTTGATGATTGCAACGCCGGCACTGATGCTGCCAAGCATTGGAGCCGACAGCAGCCAGATCACGATCCTCGTGGCCTTGCTGGCCGCTTTCCTGACATTCATTGAATACAATTCCAACTTCCCGTCCATCATCGAATTCCGCGATGCGCCGCCCTTTAATCGCCTGCGGTTTGGTGCGCTGTTCGTGACCGTGATCGTGCTGACCGTGATCCTGCGCGGGGCCATGGAACCAACGGCCATTACAAGCGCGCTGACGGCGATCGGCACGATCTTTGGCAATATGATCGACTTCCCCTATTCGCCGGTGCGACTGGTCGTTCTGATGCTGCCGGACGACACGTCATTATCGCTGGTGGACATGGTGCGCAAAGCAGGCGGCATGGCCTATCTTCTGTCGCTGCTCTCCGTTGGTATCTTCTTTGTGCTCGTGCGTATGCTCAACTGGCCCGCCAGCAGTGGCGCTTTCAACGTCTGGGTCAACCTCCCGCTTTTCGATCCCACCGCTGGCGGGGACGTGATTGACCGCCTGCAGCGCCACGCGCGGTTCAACATCGCCATCGGGTTCCTCTTGCCCTTTGTCATCCCTGCGGTGGTCAAACTGGGCAACGATCTGATAGACCCGATCTCGCTGCACAATCCGCAGACCCTGATCTGGACAATGAGCGCATGGGCCTTTCTTCCCGCCAGTCTGATCATGCGCGGCATTGCCATGGGCAAAGTCGCCGACATGATCCAGGACAAGCGCCGCCGCGCCTATGCGGATGCGCAGGCAGAGGCTGGACTGCAAACCGCCTGATCGCGGCTTTCTTTTGCGTTTTCATCGCTTTGCCCACTTGGGCGGAGACCCTGCGAGTCGCCACTTTCAACACGGAGCTTTACCGCGATGGACCGGGCCTGCTGCTGCGCGACATCCTGAGGGGGGAGGACGCGCAGATAAGCGCCGTGACAGATCTGATCGCGTCAGTGAACCCGCATATCATCGCCTTACAGGGGTTCGACTATGACCTCGAAGGCCGGGCTCTGGCCGCCTTTGCCGATGCGCTTGAAGTCAAAGGCGCGCCCTACCCTTACCGCTTCGCAGCCCCCCCGAATGCCGGGCGCATGACCGATCTGGACCTGGACGCAGACGGCAAGACGGGCGGCCCCCGCGACGCGCAGGGTTATGGACGGTTCTTTGGGCAGGGTGCCATGGCGGTGCTGTCGCAACATCCGATTGCGGTGGCAGAAGTGCAGGACTTCAGCACCATTCTGTGGCGCGACTTGCCCGGGAACCTTTACCCCATGACTGACGATGGCCCGTTTGGCGGTGCTGATGTTCATGCCATCCAGCGCCTGTCCTCCCATGGCCATTGGGTCCTCCCCATCGATCATCCCGAACATGGCCGCATCCATATCCTGACCTACCACGCCTCCCCACCCGTTTTTGACGGCCCGGAGGACCGCAACGGCAGGCGCAACCATGATGAGACAGCGTTCTGGAGCCTCTATCTGGACGGCACCCTTGGCCCTGCCCCAACTGAGAGCTTTGTCCTGATGGGCGATGCAAACGCCGACCCGAATGGCGGCGACGGGCGGCACGAGGCGATCTCAGCGCTACTCTCAGACCCGCGTCTCAGCGATCCCCTTGGCCCGGGACCGACCGTTGAATGGGACGGCGTTGGCGCTCTCAGGGTCGATTACGTACTGCCCTCTGCCGACTGGCGCGTCCTGGCTTCTGGCAAAACAGACCCAGACCCCGACGCCAGCCGTCACCAACTGTTCTGGGTGGACCTGACCCGTCCTTGACCAGCGCCTTGCGCCCATGTACCTCGCCCCGGACAGATTTTGCAGGAGCACACCATGGCCAACCCCACCCTTCTTATCCTCGCAGGCGACGGCATCGGACCGGAAGTCATGGGGCAAGTCGAACGCATCATCAGCTGGTTTGGAACCAAGCGTGATCTGGCCTTTGACGTGGAAAACGATCTGGTCGGCGGTGCCGCCTATGACGCCCACGGGGTGCCGCTGCATGACGACACGATGGCCAAGGCGCTTGAGGCCGACGCCGTGCTGCTGGGTGCCGTGGGCGGGCCAAAGTATGACGACCTCGATTTCTCTGTTAAGCCAGAGCGTGGCCTGCTCCGCCTGCGCAAGGAAATGGACCTCTTTTCCAACCTCCGCCCGGCACAGTGCTTTGACGCGCTGGCAGATTTCTCGTCGCTGAAGCGCGATATCGTCTCCGGCCTCGACATCATGATCGTGCGCGAACTTACCTCTGGCGTCTACTTTGGTGAGCCGCGCGGCATCATCGAAGAAGGCAACGAACGTGTGGGCATCAACACCCAGCGTTATACGGAGTCTGAGATCGACCGCGTGGCGCGTTCCGCCTTTGAGCTGGCCAAGCGACGCGGCAACAAGGTCTGCTCGATGGAGAAGGCCAATGTAATGGAGTCAGGCATCCTGTGGCGCGAGGTCGTGCAGCGGGTTCATGACGCGGACTACCCGGAGGTGGAACTGAGCCACATGTACGCCGACAATGGCGCCATGCAGCTGGTGCGCGCACCCAAGCAGTTCGACGTGATCCTGACCGATAACCTCTTTGGCGACATCCTGTCTGACTGCGCCGCAATGCTGACCGGTTCGCTGGGGATGCTGCCGTCCGCGAGCCTCGGCGCGCCCAATGCGCATGGCCGACCCAAGGCGCTTTATGAGCCCGTACATGGCTCTGCCCCTGACATCACCGGCAAGGGCCTGGCCAATCCGATTGCCTGCATCCTCAGCTTTGCCATGGCGCTGCGCTATTCCTTTGATCAGGGCGATGAAGCCACTCGTTTGGAACAGGCTGTGGAAAAGGTGCTGGCCGACGGCGCGCGCACCGCTGATCTGATGGGTCCCGAAGGTGGCACCCCGATCAGCACTTCTGACATGGGTGATGCGATCCTGGAGGCGCTGGACGCCAGTCTCTGACCCTGATTTTCAGAAATCATTCAGACTTCCCCGATAGGCTGAACCTGGCTGTTCGGGGAAGTATCAGTGACGCAAAGACTGAAATGGCAAGACGACCCAGTTGTTCTGCTTGAAAAGGCTGTACAGCCCATCGTCTCTTTGATTCCGACGGCGGTTGTGCGCAATGAACTGGGTCACCGCCCAGACGTTGCACGAATTTCGGCCACGTTTGACACGGCAACCCGCATGCTGCGTCACACAAGCGCCGAAATGCTGCGCAGTCAGAATGCGCCTTTCACGCCGGATCAGTTCAAGCCGATTGCAGTGGCGGCCGATGTGATTGAGGACTACCACCGCCGGCTGATCAGGTTTCTGGAAGGCCCCAACGACAAAAGCGAAAAAATGACGCTGCTGGCGCTTTATACGGATGTCATTGTAGATACGATCGAAGCCGCGATTGATGCGTTCAGATCGGTGTTCATCAGTTTTGTGATTGCACGACAGGGCCAGCATTCAAAACGCGCGGACGATGCGATTGAGCGGCTGAACCGGATCAGCAAGCAGATCTTCTTCATCTCCATTAACGCCAGTGTGGAAGCCGCCCGTGTGGGCGAACACGGCCGTGGATTTCAACAGATCAGCAGCGACATCCGTGCGTTGTCTCAATCCGCGCAGGACGCCACAAGCGATCTGTCGGGGTTGGTGTCATAGGAGCCTGAAGCGATCTGATGCTTGCAATGGCTCAACATTGGTCCTAAACGCCCAGCATCGGTCGGGCTGTAGCGCAGCCTGGTAGCGCACCTGCTTCGGGAGCAGGGGGTCGGAGGTTCGAATCCTCTCAGCCCGACCAAGTTTCCTCCTTTTCGAAGATCAGATGACGTTGCCTCACTGCGTCCCTGTATTGCGCTACGGCTCACGTTCGCACAGTAGCAATGGCGTTGACTCAGGGCGTTTGCGTGCCTTATCGCTAAACTCATGGTGAATACGCCCTTCGCATCGCAGGACTATTATCCTCAGCTTCCATAGCTGCGGGTCATTCATCATTTGTTTTCCGCTGCCCCTGACAGCGGTCAACATGCAATCGACCTTGTGCCGGGCGGCACACTGAAAGGTCGAAAAATGAACAACAGCGACAGTAGCCAAAAACCATCGCTCGGCATCGTCGGATTCGGGGCATTCGGGCAGCTTTCAGCCCTTCATTTGGGCCAGTACTTCGACATCCTGGCCTATGACCCCTCCCCGGAAGTGGCCAAGGTCGCAATGCAGCTTAGCGTGCGGATGTCATCCCTGCTCGCTGTATCGCAGTCCGATGTCATCCTCATCGCGACACCAGTCTCCACGTTCGAGCAGGTTGTGACCGAAATTGCGGTCGCTTGCAGACCCGGCGCGCTGATTGTCGATGTGGGATCCGTCAAGGTCGTCCCCTGCGAGATCATGCAAAGGGTGCTGCCGGACCATGTGGACATTGTCGCGACACACCCCCTGTTTGGTCCACAGAGCGCCGCAAAGGGCATTCAAGGTCTGAACATCGCGGTCTGCCCCGTCCGGGGACAAAGGCATGCGAAGGTTGCTGCGTTTTTGCGCAGGGCGTTGGGTTTGACTGTCATTATGACAACACCGGAAGATCATGACCGCGAAGCAGCGGTTGTGCAGGGGCTCACACATCTAATTGCCAAAGTGTTGCTGAGGATGGGGCCGCTGCCAACCCGCATGACAACGAAGAGCTTTGACTTGCTGTCAGAAGCGATTTCCATGGTTCAACATGATGCGCCGGAGGTCTTTGAAGCGATAGAAAAGGCCAATCCCTACGCCGAAGCAGTGCGGCGACGGTTCTTTGATTTGGCGGAAAGACTGAATATCGAGCTGGACACGGCGTCCAGAGCACCGACGCAGAACCCAGATGCGGTTTCGTCCATTGCAACAAATCCGAGTTTCTGATGCGGCTCAATCCCGTTCTAGGCAAGTGCAATGGCGCGTGGTGTGCGCAAGCGTCCCATGCAGTCCGAAGTGATAACACCAGCTTATCCTGCGTCGAATTGATCCTGTTGGGTACGATTGCCCCTGTCGCAACCCTGCGCTAGTTAGCGATAACATCCCCGATCATCCGAATCCGAGAGTGCGACGGTGACCAAGGCAGAACCCAAAGACGCAGATTTCGACCTGTTCATCATCGGTGGCGGGATCAACGGCTGTGGCATTGCCCGCGACGCAGCCGGGCGCCGCCTGTCCGTGGCGCTGGCAGAAATGAACGATCTGGCCTGGGCCACGTCTTCTGCCTCAACCAAGCTCTTTCACGGCGGGTTGCGGTATCTGGAATACTTCGAGATCAATCTGGTGCGCCACGCGCTGGAAGAACGCGAAACGCTGCTGCGGGCCATGCCACATATCTCTTGGCCGATGCGCTTTGTCTTGCCGTTTCACAAGGACATGCGGTTCGACAATGACACGCCCGCTTCCAAACTGCTGAACACCTTCATGCCGTGGATGAAGGGGCGCAGGCCGTCCTGGATGATCCGCTTTGGGCTGTTCCTTTATGACCATCTGGGCGGGCGCAAGATCTTGCCCGCCACCAAAACGCTCAGCCTCACCGATACGCCTGAAGGCGCCCCATTGCAGCCGCAGTTTGCCAAGGCCTTTGAATACTCCGACTGCTGGGTGGAGGATTCGCGTTTGGTGGCGCTAAACGCCCGTGATGCGGCAGAACGGGGGGCGCAGATTATGGTCCGCACACGGGTCGTATCTGCCGCTTGTGAGGGCGACCAATGGCGCGTCACGATTGAAGATGCAGACGGCACCCGCGATGTGACTGCCAAAATGCTCATCAACGCAGGCGGGCCCTGGGTCGGCGACATCATTCAGAACAAGGTCCGCGTAAATTCGCGTGAAGGCGTGCGGCTGGTACGTGGCAGCCACATCGTGACCCCGCGCCTCTATGACCACGACAAATGCTATTTCTTCCAGGGCACCGATGGGCGGATCATCTTTGCCATTCCGTACGAGACCGACTTCACCCTGATCGGCACCACGGATGCCGACCACAAAGACCCCGACACGCGGCCCGTCTGCACGCCGGAAGAACAGGACTATCTGCTCAACTTCGCCAACGGCTACTTCAAGCGGCAACTGACGAGCGACGACGTGGTCTGGACCTACTCCGGCGTCCGCCCGCTTTATGACGATGGGGCCAAATCCGCCGCTTCTGCCACGCGGGACTACACCCTCAAGGTCGAAACCCAGGGCGGCGCGCCGATCCTCAACATCTTTGGCGGCAAGATCACCACCTACCGCAAGCTGGCCGAAGACGTGATGGACAAGGTCGCTCCGTTCTTTCAAGGCATGGCGGATCACTGGACCGCAGGTGTCGCCCTGCCCGGTGGTGATTTTCCGGTCGATGGTGTTGCCGCGCAAATCGACGCGCTAAAAGCCGCCTACCCCTTCCTTGATGACCGCCGGGCCCGCCGCCTCATTCGCGGCTACGGTACCGACGCCCGCAAAATGCTGGGCGATGCCACCTCTGCAGCCGATCTGGGGGAGGATTTTGGTGCCGGTCTGACCGAAGCTGAAGTCCGCTGGCTGATGACACACGAATTTGCCCGCAAGGCGGATGATGTGATCTGGCGACGCTCCAAACTGGGGCTTCAGCTGAGCAAAGCGGAAGTGGCGAAACTACAAGACTGGATGGCCGCCCAGCCCGCTTGACAACAAGGCACTGCGCCCGGACCTTTCCCCTCAGAAACGGAGGCCCTCATGACCCATATCCTAGCCATCGACCAAGGCACCACCTCGACCCGTGCGCTGATCTTTGACGGCAGTTTGGACGTGGTGACCACCGCTCAGGAAGAGTTTCCGCAACACTTCCCCAAGAGCGGCTGGGTCGAGCATGACCCCAAAGACCTGCTGACCACCACGCTCAGCACTTGCCGCGCGGCCATTGAAAAGGCCGGGCTGCAAGCCTCTGACATCGCGGCCATCGGCATCACCAACCAGCGCGAGACAACCGTGGTCTGGGATGCCCAGACCGGGGAGGCGATCCACAACGCCATCGTCTGGCAGGACCGTCGCACGGCTGATTTCTGCCGCGAGCTGCGCGAGGCGGGGCATGACAAGCTGATCACCGACCAGACCGGTCTGCTGGCCGACCCATATTTCTCGGGCACCAAGCTGAAGTGGATCCTTGATCAGGTCGAAGGATCACGCGAACGGGCTGCCAAAGGCGAGCTGCTGTTCGGCACCGTCGACAGCTTCCTGATCTGGCATCTGACGGGTGGCGCGTCGCATGTGACTGACGCCACCAATGCGGCCCGCACGATGCTATATGACATCCACAAAGGGGCGTGGAGCGAGGAGATCTGCACCCTCTTTGACATCCCCCTGACCATGCTGCCCGAAGTGCGCGATTGTGCCGCCGACTTTGGCGTCGCGGATGAAAAACACCTGGGCCATGCCTTGCCGATCCTCGGTGTTGCGGGTGACCAACAGGCCGCAACCATCGGGCAGGCCTGCTTTGAACCCGGGATGCTGAAATCCACCTATGGCACGGGCTGCTTCGCTCTGCTCAATACAGGCGACAAACCCGTCGCGTCGAAAAACCGCCTGCTGACCACCATTGCCTACCAGATGGACGGCAAGCCCACCTACGCGCTGGAAGGGTCGATTTTTGTTGCCGGTGCCGTGGTGCAATGGCTACGCGACGGGCTGGGTATCATCAACGACGCCGCCGCGACCGAAGCGCTGACCCAAGACGCCGACGACGGCCAGGACGTGATCATCGTGCCCGCCTTCACTGGCCTCGGCGCGCCCTATTGGGATGCAGAGTGCCGGGGCGCTGTCTATGGCCTGACCCGCGGCTCCGGCCCGGCAGAGATGGCGCGCGCGGCACTCGAAAGCGTCGGCTACCAGACCCGTGATCTGCTCGAGGCGATGCAGGCCGATTGGGCTGGCGGCGACAACGCCCCCACTCTGCGCGTCGACGGCGGCATGTCTGCCAATGACTGGGCCATGCAGTTCTTGTCCGATATTATCGGTGCACCCGTGGACCGGCCCAAGGTGCTGGAAACAACCGCTATGGGAGCCGCATGGCTGGCAGGCCAACGCGCCGGGATCTACCCCGGCATGGAAGACTTCGCCGCAAGCTGGGCCCGGGATCGCGGCTATGAGCCCGCTATGGAGGCAGAAGCGCGCGAGGCACGTTATGCCCGCTGGAAGCGCGCTGTGGCGGCCACAATAACGGTCTGACAAAGGGCGCTTATTCCGCCGCCACCAGCCAATCGCGAAACGCTTGGGGTGTGTCCGTCAGGATGCCGTCAAAGGGCAACGCCTGATAGGCCGCCCAATCCTTGGATTTGTTCATAGTCCAGGAATGGATAGTCAGACCCTCCCGATCCTCAGAAATGGGCGATTGTACTGATGGCTCAAGGGTCGTTGCGACGGTTTCCGCTATCTCAGTTTCATTATCTCTTCTTTGAAGGCTTCGATCGGCGCGCGCCATGAGAGGCACTTTCTGGGTGTGCCGTTCAGGTGGTCGCAAATCGCCTTCATATTGCGATTTGAGAGCGCCGCGAGCTGGGTGTCTCGGGGGAGATATCTTCGTGCCCGTTTGTTCAGGTTCTCGTCCGAGCCCTTTTGCCAAGGTGCTTGTGGATCACAAAACCAGCTTTCCGTGCCGATGCCAGATTCCCGTTTACGCCACGCGCGGAACTCGAAGCCACGATCAAAGGTGATCAATTTCCGCGCCGGTTTGGGCAGGGGTTCAATCACGTCTATCAGCTTGTTGATGAAGTGCGTCGAGCTGCGATTGTTGTTGCAGAACAGGACAGCAAACCGGGTTTTCCGTTCGACCAATGAGGCGACATTCGTTGCGCCCTGAGAGCCCTCGAAGATCATGAGATCACCTTCCCATTCGCCAAATGTCTCGCGGCTCTTCACGTAGTCAGGGCGTTCATGGATGGACCGATCTGGCGGAAATACTTAGTCTCTGGGGCGTCTGGCATAGCGCGGCTGCCTTTTATTTCTTCGGCTGGGTAGGTGGCGCGCCAATTGCTCAGACTGTCCTTCGGCGCTGCAGACGTAAGCATAGATCGTTTCATGACTTACACGCACAGGCTGTCCAACAACGCCAAGACGACCCGCGATCTGCTCCGGTGTCCAGCCGATCTTCAACTGAGCTATGACATGGGCACACAGATCCTCTAGGCGGATCAACTTGCGTCGCCGCGCACGGCGTTTGGAGGCTTCACGCTGCGCGACCACGCCGTAGTAACCGTTCAACTCCGGCAACTCTTCATCTTCAAAAACATTGCGCTTGATCTCACGGTAGACTGTGGATCTATACCCGCCGATCACCGCTGCGATCTCGTTCCCAGGCACCTTTGCGTTCAGCATGTCTTCGATTGCGCGTCGTTCACCCAAATCTATCTCTGTGTGGGCCATGTCCGTTCTCCTTGCTTTTCAGCAAGATAGGGGAATTGTCGCAACCCAGTTTAGAATGTGCCCATAAGTTAATCAGTCTAACCTAAAATTTGGATTATGTTCCATACCAAATCCGATCGTCTGAATGCCCGTAGAGTCCCCTTCCAGCGTCCACTAATACCATGACGTCTATATCAGCTCAAATTTGCCTTCTAGATCAGTGATTTGGATGCCCTCTAGTGTCAAGATATCGCCACTGCCAAAATCGAACCGGACGTCGCCGCTGATTTCTTCTGCAAACGATAGCGCCTGAGTTTCGGTTTCCACCCCGGAGATACCCAGTATGAGCAGATCATTATCGTCCCCAAAGTCTTCGATAACGTCGCTTTCAAACCCGTTAAGGAAAACGAACGTATCGTCCCCGCTGCCCCCATCGAGCGTATCATTGCCAGCGCCACCGGAGAGCAGATCATCACCCCCATTGCCATCAAGCGTGTCTTCGCCTGCGCCGCCAAGAACGGTATCGTGCCCCATCCGTGCAATGATCTTGTCGTTGCCCAATCCGCCTTCCATGCGGTTGTTCCCATTGCTGCCAAGCATGTTGTTGTTGAGCTCGTTTCCGAAAGTATCGAGGTCTGCATCAATGGAGAACTCCATCGCGTTCAGATCGTTGCCCATCACGAAAGAGACATCGCTGTAGTGCCGCTCCCAGGAAGAGCCACCTTCAATAACCACCAGGCCAGCTGTATCTGCGCTTTCCCATTCAGGAGAGCTCTGTGGTTCATCACCGCCACCTGAAGAACTGCCCGAACTTGTGGCCTGGGCATGTGCTGCCAATAGGTCGCCAGCCTGAACCATTTGATCTGTAAATTGGAATGCTTCCACCGCTGACACAGCGGTTGTGCTGCCGTCTATTATGAACTCGAAACTACCGGAGGTTTCCGAGACCGCGATGACTGCGAGTTGATGCAAGACGATCAGCGTATCCGTATCAGAACCGCCATTGATGGATACGTCACCTTGGCCAAGCACAATTGTGTCGTCGCCGCTGCCTGCCACAACCGTGTCTGAACCATCACCGGCAAAGATCATGTCATTCCCGCTAGAGCCGTCAATCGAGTCATCGCCATCACCGCCCAGCAGCGTATCGTCACCTGCCCGGCCAAACATTCTGTCATTCCCAAGGCCGCCCTCAAGACGATTGGCAGCCGTATTCCCGAGCATATTGTTGCCCAGATCATTGCCGAAGGCGTCCAATGCATCCTCAGCGCTGAACTGCATGGCGTTCAGATCAGTGCCCATAACGAATGAGATGTCACTGGTATGGCGTTCCCATCCGCTTGCGCCATCGACAGACGTCAGGCCGGTTGTGTCAGCAAGAAGCAATTCAGGCGGCATGATGCTGGTCGGGTCATTGCCGCTTGCGTCATCAATGAGCGCTTGCGCATGCGCTGCAATCAACTCCGTGCCCGCAATAGTCACGCCGTCAAACTCGAATGTTTCGATGTTGAGGGTCGTCACGTTCGCAGTTGCGTCAGATACCAGGAAGCCGCCTTCGACAGCTTCGATTGCGTATGTCGAAAGCCGGTTCTCGAATGTCGCAACATCATCGCCTTCGCCACCGTCAAGCGTGTCGTTTCCTTCTCCTGCCGAGAGGGTGTCTTCGCCTACACCACCGAAGGCAAAGTCATTGCCCGCACCGGTTGAAATGATGTCATTCCCGGCGTTTCCGCCCAAATTGTCATCGCCAGACCCACCGCTCAGACTGTCATCACCAGACCCACCGATCAACGTGTCCGCCCCGTCGCGCCCTTCGAGCGTGTCATTACCGTCGCGGCCTTCCAGCCAGTTTGCGCCAGAGTTGCCGATCATGTGATTTTCGTGCAGGTTTGCGACACCAATCGCATCCCCGGTTCCAGTGAATTCGACATTCAGCAACCTGAACCCGAGCAGTGATGATATGTCTGTCCTTAGCCAGGTTTCACCATCATCAAGGATTTCGACCAGTTCGAGACCTTCATGATCCCGTTCGAACAGCAGGTCTGCACTGGTAACGTTGGGTGCCACTTGCTCTGGTAGCTCACCTAACGTGAAGGTTTGATCACCAAATGTGAACTCCTCGACATTTGTGAGTGTTGTGACACCTCTCGCATTCTGAAGAGTTACAGTTCCGTCCGAAATGGAAATCCCGAAGTTTGCAATCGATAGCTCTGTCTCAAGGCGATCTGTGCCTTCTCCACCATCGATCTGATCCATCCCTTCCGACAAAATCAAAAAGTCGTCGCCACCTTCACCCCACAGTGTATCGTTTCCTGTACCGCCATCCAGTGTGTCACTTCCAGCGCCACCAAGGATAGAGTCGTGACCGCCAACTCCATTGATAATCGCACCATCTGCCTGCGCGAAGACATAGGTGTCATCCTTTGAAGTCCCCGTCAGGCTGCGGAAATAGACCGGGTTGGTGGTGGGGTCGGTCGGGACCCCATAGTGCGTGCCCGGGTTATAGAACGTGGCCCACCCCAATCCTTCCTGCTCTGCAATGGTGTCGCGTACAGTTTCATCGACAACAACAGTATTGTTCTGGTCCAAGCCCCCGTGAAAGTTGATATCCCGGTTTGTCAGGCTGACATGGATGGTGTTACCGCTTGCCGTATTCCAGCCGCCAAAAATGACAGCATGACGGGCATCAAGAACAGTTAAGTCAGAGAAATCGCTGTCGAACGTATCTCGTATCCAGACACCGTACCCCGTGCCGCCCTTACCCTTGTTGTGCGCCCCAGTTACGGAAATCCCGGATATGTTTAACTCGAGCGATCCCGCCAACGTAATGCCGTGGGAGACCGGCTCAACTATGTCGATGTCAGTGATGGTTGCATGAGCAGCACCCCCAACCATAATCATGGATGTGCGTTGCCCCGGAATTTTCTCATTCGCTTCGTTGTTGGCCTCCCCCGTGAACGGAATGTCGATGGTGTTCTCATAGAGGTTCGGATCTGACGTTCCGTGGCCACCGACAATGCTGAAACCCGCCAGCAGATTGTCTTCAACAACCTCGCGTTTCTCGATTTTGATAAAGCCCGGCTCATAATCGAAAGTCAGGGGCGTTGAGAGATGAATTTTGTTGCCCTCAACCTCTGTGACCTGAGCCATTTGGGCACGAAGCGCCTTGCTGGTTGGGTAGTTTTCGCGATCCACCCAACTGGTCCAGGTTATCGGATCACCATCATGTAGTTCATCCAGAAGAGCCTGCGTGTTGTCCTGATAGATATAAACGTAGTCCCCGACTGCAAATTTCTGCTGTTGGAATACATCCAGACGCAGATTGCCCACGCTATCGACAGGCGCACTTTGGTACTGTGTTATATTCAGGTAGGTATCGCCCTGATCTGCTGTCTCTTCCAACCGATATTCAAACCTGGTGTCATCATGGATCACTGTCTGAAAGTCAGCCATTGCGATGCTGCCTGCCTCCAGCAAGACCCGCAACGGATCCATATCACCTTGGCCAAGAGCCACCCCATTCAGGTGCGGATACTCATCTCCTGCATAAATCTGATCTTCATCCACATAAGCCGACCGCCACCAGTCAGAGTAGTTTTTCTGAGGCTCATGCAATCTGTGACCCAGCTGAATGACTGCATCCGCCAATAGATCAGGATCGGCATGGATAATCGTCTGGCCCGAACCCGCACCAATAAGCGCCACATTGTCGTATGAAATCCGGATGGTTTCATCGAATTGATACTCGCCCTCTTGTAGCTGGAAGGTTGTATTTGCCCCGTGTTGCTGGATTAGCGCATTAAGTTCGGCGGCAGTTGTTCCAATAGCCACATCCACGACATTGGAAGCGGATTGGCGAAGCTGGTTGTCGGCATCCCACCCAAGATTGAGCTCGGGATCATCCAGAATGCTATCCGTTGCGAATTGAATGTTATCAATCCCTGATCCTCCGTCCGATATCCGGACTTCGTTCGTCCCATCCACAGTGAGCCAGGACAGGACCTTATCGCCGCCCTCAATGGTTGTCGTAATGTCTTGCGCCGTGAGGCCACCTTCGAACCGCAATATGTCAAATCCGGCGTCGCTCGTTTCAATAACGTGCGTGAACGCCGAGGATGAATTCACAACATAGATGTCGCTGCCTTCACCTCCGCGAAGTGTGTCACTACCCGCTTCACCAATCAGAACATCGCTGCCTTCGCCGCCATCCAGGCTGTCATCGCCCAACCCGCCAACGAGGAGATCGTTGCCTTTCCCCCCCTCCAAGGTGTCGTCACCCGAGAAAGCAATGATCGTATCAGCGCCAAGACCGCCATCAATCACGTCATCACCGACGGCTGCTCGGAAATAGTTGTCAGCCGCGTCCCCAGTGGCCACATAGCTTTCATCGAGCCCAAGCACTTCGGCCTGACGGATGAAGTTGCTCCAGAATGCCGCCGGTTCAGCCGCGTCTTCATCTCCCAAGGCTGCAGCGACCAAAAGCTGATCGATGAACTCCTGATTTTCCAGATATTGGGAGTAAACAGCCGCAACGCCGGTCAACGTCCGGATGTTTGCATGTTGAGCAAGCATTCCCTCCATCTCGGGTGAGATTTCAGGTGTCTCTTCACCGCCTTCATCTTCGCCGGTGTCGGTTGTCTCTTCTTCCTCTTGCAGTTCGGCACGAATGGCAGCCAGTTGATCAATGGTTTCCTGTTCTACATCCAAAGATTCTTGCAGCGCGCGTTTGTAAGCCAAGTTGCCGTCAACGATCTCAGCATTCGCAATATCGGTGAGATAGGCATCATAGAAAGCGGCTGTCGGGCTTTCATGAGTAGCACCACTATGACCGGTGTTCCTGATCGCGCTTTCATCATGTCCGAACTGCCATTGCCCCAACTCACGGAAGTTGTGGGAGTTGGCTTGCATGTTTTGCAGGACCGAGTTGATCAAATCCAGATAGGCGTCGGCCATGTTGTTGGCCATCTCTTGATTTCCGTCATCCTGTGCGAACGTGTCACCACGCACAAACATGCCTGTTTCAAAATCAAACTCGACCCCGGTAAAGGCCTTTGGTTCAGGATCGCTGCCAAACAAGCTGCCGAACAGACGCCCGATAAGTGAGCCTACTATCGCTCCCAGTATCGGAATCGGAATGATAATTTGGAACGTACTTTGCAAGGCTGCCGAAACAATCGGCGTTGCCACGCTGGTGAGGTACGTTGTCCCAGCTGCAATTGCAGCAGACTGAATAGCTTCTCCAAAATCTTCGATACCCCCGTCAAGAATATCGACGAGCAAAGCGACTGCTGCAGCGGCGGCTGCTTGCCCGCCCGCCGATAACTGTGCAGGCTGTGCGCCTTCTGTAAACCAATCACCAAAGCGTTCAACAACATCGCCCTGAGTGGCCCAGTTCTGCGTTTGCAGCGCCTGCGTTACAACAAATCTGACCGAGTTGTTCAAAGCAAGCTGTTGGAACGCTTCCTCATCAAGGTCATCACCCTGAACGATATGCATCACCGCCGCCGAGACCAGCGTCCCCTTAATCGCCGCACCAATCTCAGTCGTGAAGAAGCCTTCAGACGACACATCGGGGGCCATCGGAATGCCGTCATCGTCCCTCGGTAGAGACTCCAACCCAAAGATGCGAGACAGCCCGTCCACACCCATATTGACGACAATCTCAGCCGCATATTGCTCAACAGCTTCTTCAAAATCCTGACCGTTCATCAGCGCCGTAATCAGACCGGGAAGGGCAGCAGAAAGATACTGCGGCGTATCATCCAAAACGCTCTGAACGGAGTGAGACACATGCGCTGCGTAGTCAGAGAACCACTCGATGACCCTCTCAAGCGTATGTCCCTCAAGGTCGCCTTGAGTGACCAGCTCATTCCCGTCAGCGAAGATGTAGTACTGTCCATCTCCGGCATCTCTGATGGTGTGGGTGTCTTCCGCTACAACTCCAGCCTCAATGAGCGCGTTCAGGGTGGATTCTGTTACCGCATAGGAATGGCAACGATTGTGCACACATATGTTCTCAGCCAGATAAGTGTGAGTTCCTTCAACTTCAAAATTGTATGTCTTCCAAGCTCGAACAGATGCCATCGCAAGCGCCGCGTTTCCAACCGGCTGTATCGCAATGGCCTGTTCATAAAGGTCAGCAGTTGCCGATGAAAAAGCGACCTGACGGGCCTTTGCCACGACAGCTTGCCCATCCCTAAGAACGATTTCGGCTTCTCCGTCCGCATTCACCAATTGCTCCAACGGCGCGAATGTCCCATTCGGCGAAAGGAATGGATGCCTGGGCGTGGCCGTCAATATTCTCTCTTCCCCGTTTGCTTCAAAACAAAGCTCAATCCACTCAGTTGTTTCTCCTCGAAATACGCGCAAAACCTTCTTAGGTACTTTTTGGAGAGTTGCAGGATCGAATGACATTACCAAATCTAATTGGCGAATTTGGTCAATTGGCCGCAATGAGCCATCAGCGCACTCAATCAATGTGCCCGCCGGGAAACACTGACCATCTATGGCATCCAGCCCGTGTGTAGCGAACAAAATTCCAACTTGTTCGAGAAACTCATCTCGCCCCCACGCCTCTCCAACTTGGGCCATTGCATTTAGATTTGCCAGCTCCTCTGCAAGCTCAGTCGAAATAGATCCATTATTGTGGAGTAGTTGAATTCTATAACTAATCACTCCGTAGTCGACATTTGCGCCATCTGCCGCGAAGTCGGAAATTAGAACAACTGCGGCCGATAGGTTCGCATAAGCCAGATCGATCGCGCGAATGTCCGTGTATTCAGATGCAAGTGCGAGCGACGCATAAAGATCACTGCTACCTTCATACAAATCATTTGCGATCCTCAACAGGCCAACGCCAGTGAGGCTAGCGAGCGCTGTAATCGCTGCATCCTTTGCAAGTTGACTGCCAACATCCTGCAGCATTTCTGAAGAAATCTCGAAGTTCATTGACGCCAAATATTGCGCCGTGGTGCTGGCCGTTACTTCGCCATAGGCCTCTTCGATGCCCTGCGCATGCGCGCTGCCCACGCCTATTGCAGCAAGGGTGAGAGTCGCTCCACCAACGACAGCGCCGTAGGTCGCACCTCTTGTGAGGATTTGAAAGAGCTCAGTCGTATGTTGCGACCTGACTGGATCAAGATCAAACCGCACCGGGTTTCCACCATCAGTCGAAATTGAAAGGACATTGTCTGAATTTATAGACAGGTTAAACGTATCGGATGATGCAAACTCAATATCGCTTTCAAAGTAGACTCGGAACGCTTCTGTATCTGGCCTTTGAAAATCTGACTGAATAACGGGAGAAATATCTCCTGTAATACTTCCTATACGATCAAGTTGTTCTGGTGTGATTGCTTTTTCGCTTAAAAGTCTAGACAGAATTGATTGAAAGGTCGTAGAGTTATAGTCTGCAGCTATAATCCGGTTTCCGTCGCTGTCAATGTTGAGAAACAATTCACGGTCGTTTGTGAAAACTTCGAACTGGAGCGAGCCGTTACTTTCATCAATGAATTTTCGAATCGCGACATCCAGTTCTTCATAGCCACCAGTCGTTTTGGAGTTGTAAGTGGTGCGGTCCAAATCTGTGATCGGAGAAGAATCTAAAACACGGCCATCAGTTTCCAAAGATTGCCGCCATTCCAAGAAAGCGTCGACGTGATCGCTTGAACCGGATTCTCCTATTTCAAATTCTAGCTCAAATGGCAAATAGACGTAGTCGTGGCCGGAAATTATTGCATTGACGGCATCAATACCGCCTGCATTAAACGTTCTGATCCAGATTGGTTGATCAATTACCGCAACACTGTTACTCATGATTTACCCTAGTACGCGTTGCCCGTGGCACGATGGCCCAGGTCCAGAAAATTGTTCTTGGCTTGATTGTCATCCGGGTCCACGCGACCTAAGGCAATTTCAATAGCAAGTTTTCGACTGTGCATAGCGCGCGTGCCGTCGAACCGCTCAAATCCCTTCTTGTAGGCAAACCACTGATAAAATTGAAGAACAATCCGGTCTGATTTCCAAGGGAAATTCTCTTTGTCTTCTGTAGGAATTCCGGTTGGATTCGCATCTCTCCAAGCGGCGATCTTCTCAATTGCTGCGCGGCAAACAGTGTCGCGGAGAGACAGATCAAGCATCTGCAATACGTCTGGACGCGGCATTTCTGGAGGTGAGGTGAAGTACCTGCGCGGCAGCGACTCATACTCCGCGGAATTATGCCAATCGTCCAGTTCTTTTTTCCATCCAAAGGTATTGTCAAAATTTGCCATTTTCTCTTCTTATTTCTTTCATGCTTATTGCCATCGAATTCACGTGTTAGCTATGCACGATACCGGCAGTGAGGCGAAGACTCAAATTGCATGCCTTATCCCCCAAAGCGATCACCTAGGGACAGTGAACCTGTGTTATACGTCCAGTAGTCGCGGACACTTTCCTTTTTGAATAACCCGATACGATTCAGAACCGAGTCACGAGATAGACTGATGGCCTCCAAGGCATCCCGATATTGAGGGGTTGAGCAGGCAGCCTGAGAGATTCCGTGATCTATCCTAAAAGCAAATGGTGCAGTTGGGTCTGAGCCACTCATGACCTATTCCTTTTTACATACAGAAGAATGAGTTGCGATTGACCCCAAGTCATCTCTGAAGGACTGGGCATCGCAGAATATTCAACAGACTCAGAACGTTTTCCGCGGACAAGGCTGCCATTAACGGCTGAGAAACGAACAGCGAAGAACCAAGTCTTGGGTCAATCCAAATATCTGAACCAGTGAATACAAAAAGATCCAGATAGATTTCCTTTTTGCTGTCTTCGCTAAATCTGAGTTTGCCAAGGGACTTGTTCCAGGAGAATGAGGGCCTCCTAAAACCTTTGGAATGCTCAGGCTCAGACGCTGCTTTTCGCGCAGCAATTTGAACAAGGAACCAATTGCCCGGAAACGCCGCCACGCGATCCGCCTGAAACAGTTGCACAGGATGCAGCGTTGATGCACCGAGATCGAATTGGTTGAGAACATAAGCAACTTGCTGCGAAACGACCAAGATGTTGCCTGCAATTACAAAATGCGGCAGCGTCTGCCTTTCATCGTCAGTAGAGTCTTCCATGATCCAAATACGCAGAAACATCTTGTCAGCAGGCAAGGTGCCGTCTTTGATGCGACCTGTGGTTTCTAGATACCTTTGTTCGCCTTCTTCAAACAGGTCCGCTCGAAACCCAAACAGATTGTCGGTGCGCTGAAAAACGTCAATGTACCACGCTGAGTCTTCAACAAACGCAACTTCGCCAGGAATGGCAACCATCACTATCCCCCACAAGATGTTCGCGCATAACGCGAATCTTATGCCGCCAATATGACATTCAGATTTGAGACCGCAAGCAAGAATCCCGTATGAGTGGATTCTGGACTAGGCTCGAGTTTTTCACCTGAATCAGCTCTCCGATTGCGACAATGTCGATTGTCTGACGCCAGCGCCAATGGGACAGTTCTGGTTGATTTGATAAGGGACGGTTGAGCAACTGTCCAAGGATTGGGGAGTGGCTCAATCTGAACCTTGCCACACAAGCTCGAACATCAAGGATTTGCCAGAAGTTGCTCCTTTGACGTTCTCGCTAGCGCGTCTGGCTATGGCTGGTTTGTTCGGTACTATCTAACCCATTTACCATGAGCCAACCTGAACCTGTTTCCATTACCTTTCCGTCGCCGGCTGACATGGAAGAGCTGGGCTTTGACCCAAGGAAAATCACAGAGGCTGAGTTTGGTCACCTCGCACGCCGAATGTCCGACAATTACGTCGAAAACCACTTCTGGCACGACCTTTCAATCATCGCCGACGCAATGGATCTGCCGCGCCTTTGAGTGCGGTTGGTCCCAGCTAAAGCCAATTGGTCGTTTGTTCGGTTTGAAAAACTCGCGGACAAACCGACCACAATTGGGAATAAAGGGCACAGGGTTAGGATTTTGAGCTCAAACCCCTAGCCAGATACCAGCAACTCGCAAAACCAAACTGCTCTAATGTCACGATGTAGGTACTCTAGTGCAACGTAGATTTGCCACTTTAACCGATGCGCAATTGTATTGAGTTTTGGTTCAAGTCAACTTTCGACCTGCGGGAGCTGTCTGTCGATTCGAGCTCGAGCTTTAGATGGCTGACGCAAAAGCTCTAGGCGGATTTGCTCTGCCAGATTGTTTGTGGATTCCACGATAGCTGTCTCAACTTCTGAAATTTCGTATTGGTCAAACGGCTGCCTAGGTCGGTTTCCTGTAAGAATGGCTGCCCTCGTCTCAATCATGTTGAGGTGCCCGATAATCGACCCACGACAGTCTGGTCCACAGAACATTGTTGCCGACAAAGCGACACGCCTGAACTGTTCAAGTGTTCTTAAACTTCATCGGGCAGCATCAGCATTCGCGAAAGTTCTATGAGTTGCGATTGCCTTTCAGTGAACCAAATTTTGTAACTGCCCAGGTTGTCGGTGGCGTTTTTCGGCTGCGTCAAATCGACTCGGGGGAGCACATTCCGGTTTTCTGATTGAGGATTTCATGAGTCGATCAGGGCATGTCTGGCGAACCCACCCATACCAGCGGACTTGCTGAACTCTCGAAGTCCCAACTGATTGAATTGATCGAAACGCAGCGTGAGACGATTGCGTATCTTGTCGAGGAGAACCGGCGACAGGCAGAGATGATCGTTGTGCTTGAGCAGCGGATTGAGGGGCTTGAGCGTCGCCTTGCGTTGAACAGCCGGAACAGCAGCAAGCCTCCGTCGAGTGACAGCCCTGCGAAGCCGACGGCGAAGGGCAGGAAGGATCAGCGCGGGCAACTGGATCGCAAGCCCGGCGGTCAGCCGGGGCACAAGGGCACGACCCTGGAGCAGACGGACACCCCCGACGAGGTTGTCGACCATCATCCACAAGCCTGTCCCGACTGCGATCATGATCTGACGCAATGCCCCTCGCAGGGGTTTGCAGCCCGGCAGGTGTTCGACCTGCCGCCGCCGCCACCCCTCACGATCACTGAGCACCGGGCTCATAAGTGCACATGCCCGAACTGCGGAAAGCACGTGCGCGGCACGTTCCCGGAAGGGGTCAGGGCACCGGTTCAGTACGGCAATCATATTGCGGCCATGGCGAGCTATCTTCAGACGTACCATTGCATTCCCGATGACCGTCTGTCGCAGGTCTTTCGTGACCTGTTCGGCGTGCGCATTTCCGCCGCCACACTGGCGCGGCTGATTGCGAAGGTGGCGGAGGGCATGCTGTCTTTTGCAGACGCTGTACGTGACGCCTTGTGCGGTGTGCAGGTGGCGGTGAAACATCTGGATGAAACAGGTCTGCGGGTTGAAGGCCGAAACCGGTGGCAGCATGTCATCTGCTCATTGACCCTGAGCCATTTCCGGATGGGGGCGGGCAGAGGCGATCTGCTGTCCGGCGTATCGGGGATTGCGGTGCATGACAACTGGGCATCCTACGCCAGGATGGAGGAGGTCGTGCACGGCCTTTGCAATGCCCATCACATGCGCGAGTTGCAGGCGCTCGTCGATATCGAAAAGGAAGCATGGGCTGCGATGATGCAGACTATCCTGCTGGACGCGAAAAGGGCGGCCGCCAGCGCCCGGGCAAACGGTCGGGATCATGTCGCGGCGCATGTGGTCAAGGCCATCGATGAGCGCTACGACACCTGCATCGCGCAGGGGCTGTCGTTACATGAAAACCAGCCACCGCTGAAACCCGCACTGCCCGGCAAATCCCCCCGAGGACGACCAAAACGGCGAACCGGACACAATCTCGTGCTGCGATTGCGTGACCGCAAGGCCGATGTCCTGCGCTTCCTTACCGACTTGCAGGTTCCCTTCACAAATAACGAGGCCGAGAGGGATCTGAGAATGGGCAAGGTCCGTATCAAGGTCTCGGGATGCTTCCGCACACTGACCGGCGCGGAAAACTTCTGCACCCTCAGAACCGTGATCGAAACGGCACGCAAACAGGGCTGGTCAATAATCGAAACACTCCAGAAAACCGCCGATCAACTCATCCAGAAACTCGAACCGACCTGACAAAATCAAGCGTCTGAAACGCCCCAGAGACAACCTGAATAGTTACCAAATTTCAAGCATGAGACGCCGCTTTGCGAGACCGTGGTTCAACCACGCCAAGACCGCCCCTCCAGCACCCCCCGCGGCTGAGAGTTGCGCGATTTGTCCAAGGTTTGACAGCGGCTCAGTTTGCAATGGTTTCCCTTTTTACTCGTACTTTGCTTCTACACTGAACGCTCGATCACCGCGACTTAGGTTGCATTCACGGTTTGCAGCCCAATTTGCCTAATATCGATATTTTTTGTGACTGGTCAGGTTATTATTTGCGCAGGTGCAGTTGAATGACTTGCGGCGAACCAATTTGGCGGCTTACCATAGGTGCTGGGTGTTGCCGCGCTGGTTGATGATGGACTGCAAAATGCTAAACTCTGCTTTTCGATGGGATATGGCAAGAACGCGCTACATCTTAGGGCCATTGATAGCACATTTGACTTTGCGCTTTCCCTAGTAGGGCAAAATGTAAATGAGGTTAATTATGCCGCGACCCGATTTGCGCAATGCATTGCTTTATGGATTGTCGACTGGTTTTGCTGTCGTCGTCTATATATGGCTCGGCTACGAGCTTTATGAGCGTCTGGAAATACTGTCGTGGACTTTGCTACTGGCGGGCCTTTCCGCCGCTGCAGCAATTGCGGCTTTCATTTTTGTTCGTTGGGCGTTGGCGTTGCAGGTTCGCCGGGCCGAAGAAGCCACCGGCGATGTGATAAACATTGTCAACCGCTTTATCGTGGGCGATCCGACTGCTCCAATCACCCGTGCGGAAGTACATGAAATTATCGGGCAGGCACGCACCGCTGTTCCACGGACTGTCAGCGCTATCACGCTTTTCTTTACGCTCTCTATTCTGCTGGTGTTATTCGGGGAAATCGTTCTTTTAACCCAAGCTGGTATGATGTATGTGCAGACCCGCCGGATTGAAGAACAGAACATACTTTTGAGCAGGCAGTCCGAGGTTCAAACAGCGCAATTTCTGCAAGAAAGCCTGACTTCCGTTGATCAAATTGGAAAATCGGTAGAGGATGTCCGTCGGGCTGTTCAGACTTTGAACGAGGATTTTATAGCGCCGTTCGTCATTATTCCAGACACGGTTAATGAGATCAGCGCTGCAACATTTGGTGAGGGTGAAGTTATACGGGTGTGTTTTGAGGACGACCCGTGCCCCTACATCTCTGCTGAGACGTTCGCGAATTTGGCAAGCACTGGCGAGATTGTCGTAACAGCAAGCAACGCAGGTTCATTGCGCGGGTGGTATCGATTTACCGATGTCCTTGAAGCCGTTGGGCTTGTCTTTACCGCCTCCATCACGAATTCTGACGTAGCTAACGACGATATTCGTCTAGCCCAAGACCAGTTGTCCAACGCCATCGTCACCTGTGGCGGAACGCCGGAAGGCAAAACCGTGAATAGGTTTTCGGGGCTAATGGGTGGTTTTCTAGCTGCAATTGACATGTGGCCGATTAACGGCCCTGAAGATATTCAACCAGGGCAAACGCTTACTTTCCCAAAACAAGTCGACCGTGCAAATTTCCTTGGTATATCCGCCGCAGTGGGATTATTGGCCGAAAGCGAAGGCAGTTCGATAGAAATGATCGGCAATGCATCGGACGCGGCGGCGCTTCTTGCATCGTCGCTTTCGATGTTGGAATTGGAATTTCAAGAGCTTTCAACGTCATGTTCTTCACGTTTGCAGGGTCTCTCTGCGACCGCGGAGGCACTGCAAAACCGAACAAATTCTATACTGGAAACGGTCGCGCGAAGCGTTGAAGATTAAACTCTCTGTTGCCCATCAACATGGAACGGGGGATACTCCATGGCTCATGCTGGTTTGAGTTTGAGTGTAATTTGATCAGTAGACATTGTAGTCAACGTTGCGAGTATCGACCAGCCTTGTTTGCGTGCCGTTTCGATTACGCTTCTCAGTATGCAGAAATTGTCTGCTCCGGCCATGGTGCGGAAGCCTCCTGAGACTTTCATGCGGACCTTACCCATCCGCAAAGCCTGCTCGGCCTCATTGTTGGTGAAGGGAACACGCAGGTCGTTGAGGAAACGCAGCACATCGGCCTTGCGGTCGCACAATCGCAGCGCGAGATTGTGGCCGGTCCGTCGTTTGGGTCGCCCGCGTCTGGTTTTGCCGATCGGGGTCGGGCTCAGAGGGGGCTGGCCTTCATGGAACAAAATGGCCTTTGTGATGCAGGCGTCGTAACGTTCGTTGATGGCTGCGATCACAGTCGCCGAGACGTTGTCTAACCCGTTTTCACGGGCGATTTCGGTCGCTTTCCTGGCATCCAGCAGGATGTTCTTCATTGCCAATGCCCAGTCTTCTTTTTCAATGTCGACCAGTGCTTGCAACTCACGCAGGTGATGGGCATTGCACAGGACGTGCTCGACACCTTCCATTCTGCCGTAGGATGCCCAGTTGTCGTGCACCACAATACCCGACACGCCGGACAACAAATCGCCTCTACCGCTTCCCATTCGGAAATGGCTCATCGTCGGCGAACAGATGACATGTTGCCACCGGGTCCGACCTCCAACCCGCAGGCCCGTTTCATCCAGATGTTTGACCACAACCTTCGGACCGCACAACGCTTCACGTACAGAATCCGAGAAAGACCGCATTTTATGCGCCATCTTTGCGATGAGACGCGATAGGGTCGCCGTCGCGATCCGCACACCGCACACGTCGAAAAACACCTGAGAAAGACGATCGTCGGGAATGCAGTGGTGAGTCTGAAGATAGGCCGCCACGGCCGCAATGCGACCACCGTATTGAACTGGCGCCATAACCCCTGCCGGGAAAGAGCCGCGTGCAAGCTTGCCACAGCCCGGGCACAGGCATTTATGGGATCGATGTTCAGTGACCATAAGAGGCGGCGGCGGTGGCAGGTCGAACACCTGGCGGGCAACAAAACCTTGTGACGAACAGTGTGACAAGTCGTGCTGACACTGCGGGCAGGTCTGCGGGTGATGATCAACGATCTCGTCCGGATTGTCGACTTGGGATCGCGTCGTACCCTTGTGCCCCGGTTGTCCGCCGGGCTTGCGCCCCGATTTTCCTCTTTGGCTTTTCGTGCGGTTGGCGTGCGGTTTCGACAGCCCGTCGCTCGACGGGGGTTTGCTGCTGTTTTTGCTGTGCAGTGAAAGGCGGCGCTCAAAAGCCTCAACGCGCTGTTCAAGGGCGGCAATCATATCTGCTTGGGTCTCAATGATTTCAGTCTGCCGCCGGTTCTCATCGACAAGCAGCGCATTGGCTTCCAGCAACTCCATGTTCTCAGCATGGAGAGTGGTCACCAACTCGATCCATTCCACCTTTGAAAGGTCGGCTGAATTGCCTGTATGGGGAGGCTTAGGTGACATGCCCTGAACGATTCACAAAATGAACGATCACTAAAGCAAAAAGATGCCCGGCGAGTCAATTCGCCACACTTGGACAAGCAGGGCAATCGACTGAATAAATTGCTGACAAGGCTGCATTTTTCTGAATCAAAGACATGAAATGACCCTGTATCTGGAGGATTTCCATGTCGGAAGCGTCCAAAGACCGCCTGATCCCTGAGTTTCTGACCCATTTTGAGGCCATCCCAGACCCGCGTCAGGCGGCGAAAGTGATCTACCCGCTGAACGAGATATTCCTGCTTGTTTTGTGCGCTGTGATCTCTGGTGCGGATGGATGGACCTCCGTCGCCCTCTACGGTCGAAAGAAGTTGGACTTTCTGCGGCGCTTCTTGCCGTTCAAGGATGGCACGCCTAGCCATGACCAACTCGGTATTCTGTTCTCCCGCCTCGATCCCGAGGCCTTGCAGAACAGCTTCACGAATTGGGTTGCAAGCTGGCCTGACATGCTTGAAGGCGTTGTCGCGGTTGACGGCAAGACGCTTCGGCGATCCTTCGACAGCACGTCGAACACGGGTGCGGTCCACATGATCTCGGCCTGGTCTTGCGAGCAGAAACTGGTCCTCGGCCAGCGCAAGGTCGCGGACAAGTCCAATGAGATTACAGCCATTCCCAAACTGCTGGAGATACTGGCGCTTGAAGGCGCGATCATCTCGATCGATGCCATGGGCTGTCAGCGCAAAATCTGTCAACAAATCATGGACAAAGACGCAGATTATGTCATTGGTCTGAAAGGTAATCAGGGCAGCTTGCACGAAGACGTCAAACTGTTCTTTGAGGAGCATCTGGACCGGGGTATCGGTGGCGAGTTTCTGCGAAAAAGCGAAACGACAGATGCCGATCATGGCCGACTTGAAACACGCCGCTACACCGTTTGCACAGACATCGAATGGTTGGAAAAACGCCATCACTGGCCGGGCCTGAAGGCCGTCATCATGACCCAGTACACGCGGGAAATCAGAGGCAAGGTGAAAAGAATACGCCAGTTCTACATCTCATCAATGACCGCCGATGCGGAAAAGATGGCCGCGCACATCCGAAATCACTGGCAGGTGGAAAACTGTTTGCACTGGGTTCTGGATGTCACCTTCCGGCAGGACGATTGCCGCATCAGAACCGGGAATGCAGCAGCCAATTTTGCCGCGATCAACCACGCTGCAATAAACCTGCTGCGGCAGGGACCTGGCAAAATGAGCATGCCGCAGGAACGACGCTCAGCCGCATGGGACGACGCATATATGGAGCAATTGCTGCGCAACTAGCGTTCAATCGATTCCCCTGCTTGGACAAGCGCTAGCGATAACCTGACCAGTTACTATTTTTTGAGACTTACGCACGTTGATCGCCGCCGCGTCTAAGCTGTTCTTGAGATGAACTGCTTACTGCTTCTCGATCATCTCGACGCTCGTCCGACAATTTTTCGCAATCTGATAAATATCAGCCCCCTCCAACAGCCGGGTTGAGATATAGCTGTATCTCAAGCTGTAAAGGGTGCGCCGGTTGCCCTGTCGGTCAAATTTCAGCTCCAACTCTTCCAAAATCCGGTTGAACTGCTTCTTGTGATCTAACGGAAATAGACGGTCGGTCGGTTCTGGTTGATTACGTTCAACTATCCGCTCAGAGGGCCGCACAGCACCGGTGGTGCTTTTGCAGTATCCAACCCAGCGCTTGCCTTGCACTTCGATTTCGAGGACCGTCTCGCCGGTGGGGTCATCATGGACGATCTGAACATCACGGTATTCAAGCCAGTTGGCTTCATCAGGACGAATACCTGTGATTGCCATGAACAAAACCTTGTCGTGCAGCTGCTCGGCAAGGTGGCGGTGCTTCCCGTTAATCATAGTTTTGATGTTGGCCCGAGTCGCCGTGTATAGCTGCTTGTACTCTACCGGAGAGAACCAAGCGCGGTGGGGCACCTTCGACGCGCCACGATAGGGCGCTGACATGTCCGGCATATGAGAAAGTCATCCATGACAAACTGCAGCTTTGAGTGTCATCCGCAGGGTCACGATTTCCTTCTGGATCGTTGCCGCCGCTGGCGGTTGCTACGATAGCTCGACTGCATCCTTGCAAGTCGGTAATCTTGAATGGTCGTGGTTGAGATTCCTGAGAGCGCCATCAAACCAAAGAAGGGTGCAAGATGTAACCGCTCATGGTTCTGGTGGTTCTTGAGGCACTTTGGATTCCGCTGACCCAATGTGTCCGCCTCGAACTCGATCAAGAACTTCTCAGCTGCAAAAGCAAACGTTCTGCCGTTCGGCAGCTCGCGACGCGCCTGCTTCCCTCGTAGCGTGAGGTACCAATTCTCAGCAAAATCCTTTGCTATTTGAAGACTCTCTTCCTTCGTGGACGCCTTACGGTTCTTGCCGTTCATGTATGACGAACACTGCCAAAACGGGCTGTTTTCCCGCCTGTACACATGGACTTTTCCACCCAGAATCGTGTGTTTTTCGGCCCCCACCACGAAATCGCCCTGAAATGTGAAAGTGTGTAAGTTATGTGAAAGAGTGTTTTTGCCAGCCCTGGCAGTCAAGAAGATACATAAATTTCTGTTTCTATTGATAATTTGGCGACCCCGGCAGGATTCGAACCTGCAACCTGCCCCTTAGGAGGGGGCTGCTCTATCCAGTTGAGCCACGGGGCCGACGTCCCTTCTGTAGCTTAGCTATGCGCGCTTGTCAGGCGGCAAATGCCAATCGTCCTGCGGTGCTTGAACGTGACCCACCGTTCGCGCTAACTGTGAGGGGCTGCAATAGGACAAATGACTTGACCACTCCTTCCAAGCGACCGCTAACCCTCCGAGATGTGTCAGATGCCTCCGGCGTGTCTGAAATGACCGTAAGCCGCGTGCTGCGCAATCGGGGGGATGTTTCTGCGGCGACGCGGGAGCGGGTGTTGGAGGCGGCCAAAACGCTGGGTTATGTGCCCAACCAGATTGCAGGGTCGCTGGCCAGCCAGCGTGTCAATCTGGTGGCTGTGATTATTCCGTCGCTTTCCAACATGGTCTTCCCGGAGGTCCTGAACGGCGTCAATCAGGTGCTCGAAGACACACCGTTACAGCCGGTCGTAGGCGTCACTGACTATCTGCCGGAAAAGGAGGAGCGAGTCCTCTACGAGATGCTATCCTGGCGGCCCTCTGGCGTGATCATTGCAGGGTTGGAGCATTCGGATGCCACGCGCGCCATGCTCGCCAATGCAGGCATCCCGGTGGTGGAGATCATGGACACCGACGGCAAGCCCATCGACGCGATGGTGGGCATTTCGCACCGTCGCGCAGGGCGCGAGATGGCGAAAGCAATCCTGAAGGAAGGCTATGAGCACATCGGGTTCATGGGGACCAAGATGCCGCTGGACCACCGCGCGCGCAAACGGTTTGAAGGCTTCACGGAAGGGCTGGCCAAAGCGGGGGTGGAGATCGAGGACCGTGATTTCTACTCCGGCGGATCAGCGCTGGCCAAGGGCCGCGAGATGACGCAGGAGATGCTGGAGCGCTCACCCGACCTCGATTTCCTGTATTATTCCAATGATATGATCGGCGCCGGGGGCCTGTTGTGGCTCATCGATCAGGGCATTGATGTTCCCGGGCAGATTGGCCTTGCCGGGTTCAACGGTGTGGAATTGCTGCAAGGCCTGCCGCGACAGCTGGCCACTATGGATTCCTGCCGGATCGAGATTGGGCAAGCTGCTGCGCGGATCGTGCTGAACCAGACGCTGGATGAGCCCGATGAGACTGCCGAGACCCGCGTAACCTTGACGCCAAAGCTGGCCTTTGGGGACACCCTGCGCCGCCATCGCAGGACATGAACGCGCTTACGCTGACGAACGCTCAGGCCCGGCGGGTTTTTCTGGATCGACATAGACTGTCCGAGGCACCGCAAGGCGCGGCCAGTGGCGCGGACCTGTACGCCATGATCCACAGCTTGGGCTTTGTGCAGCTCGACAGCATCAACACGGTGGCACGGGCCCATGATCTGATCCTTTGGTCCCGGCGCCCGCGCTACCGCCCCAAGGCGCTGAAGTCGCTTTATGAGAAAGACCGCCAGCTTTTTGAGCACTGGACGCATGATGCTGCGGTGATCCCGCTAGAGTTTTACCCGTGGTGGCAGCTGCGCCGGACACGCGATGCGGAACGGCTCAAACGGCAATGGCGGGACTGGCGGCGCGATGGGTTTGAAGCCCAATTTCAGACCGTGCTGGACCATATCCGGGATCACGGGGCCTGCTGTTCGTCGGACGTGGGCAAGGATGAAAAGCGCGGCTCGGGCGGCTGGTGGGACTGGCATCCGTCCAAGACAGCGCTGGAATACCTCTGGCGCAGTGGCGCGCTTTGTGTCGTCGGGCGCGATGGGTTCAAGAAGCGCTATGACCTTACGGAGCGGGTGCTGGAAGAAGCGCTTTGTGATGCGGCACAGATGCCGGATGAAGCGCAGACGATTGATTGGTGCTGCGATCATGCACTCACGCGTTTGGGCTTTGCCACGCATGGGGAATTGGCCGCCTTCTGGGCGCATGTGACCCCGGCGGAGGCGAAGGTGTGGTGCGCGGCTGAACTGGCGCAGGGACGGCTGGAAGAAATTCAGATCACCGGGGCCGATGGCAGCGTGAAAGTGGCCTATGCGAGGCCAGGGTTGGATCAGGACCCAGCACTTGGGGCCGCGCCCACGAACCGCCTGCGCGTGCTCAGCCCCTTTGATCCGGCGTTGAGGGACCGCAAACGGGCGCAGCGACTTTTTGGGTTTGACTATCGGGTTGAGATGTTCGTGCCGGAGCCAAAACGGATCTACGGCTATTATGTCTTTCCGATCCTGCAGGGTGACCGGCTGGTGGGCCGTGTTGATATGAAAGCGTTCCGCGATCAAGACACCCTGCGCGTCCGCGCGCTTTGGCCAGAGCCCAAGGTGCGCTGGGGTGTAGAGCGACAGCGTGCGTTTAAAGGTGAGTTGCAGCGGCTCATCCGGCTGGCAGGTGTGTCACAGATTGCTTTTGAGGATGGTTGGCTGCGCGGCTCAGCGGATCATCAATTCTGAGATTTCGGCTGCCGCCTCGTGCAGGCGGTCCAGATGCAGCTCCAGATCGGCCACGCTCACACGCTTGTCCGGCGCATGGATCGACAGGGTCGACATAAGCCGGTTCTGATCGTCCCAGATCGGGACAGCAATTGCGACCATCCCTTCCATGAACTCTTCGTCATCCGTGGAATATCCGCGCCCCCGAACGCGGGCGATTTCTTCCTGCATGACCTGCGGATCTGTGATCGTCTTTTCGGTGTGATCATCCAGAATGGAAGCCGCCAGATAACGCGCCAGCAAGTGCGGCGCGAGAGAGCTGAGGTACATCTTGCCGCTAGCCGTGCAGTGGAATGGCACCTTGGTACCGACCGGCAGCTGGATGCGCAGGGGCCACTTGGTTTCCACTCGGTCGAGGTAGACCATGCCGTCGCGGTCAGGGGTGGCGATGTTGCAGGTCTCTCCCACGTCCTCGGTCAGCGCGTTCAGAACGGCCAGGCGGACAGTGCGCAACCGTTGCGAGGACAATACGTTCACGGCCATGGTGCGCAGGCGCTGACCGGCGGCATAGGATCGCCCGTCGATATCGCGCTGCAGAAAGCCCTCTTCTTCCAGCCTGTGGAACAGGCGGTGGATCGTGGGCTTGGGCAAGCCCATGATCTCATTCGCGGCGGTGGGGGTCATAGGCACCCCCTTGCGCGCGATTTCCTCAAGCAGCAACAACAAACGCAGGTTTGTCGGTATCGTCTTATCCGAACTGCTCGCGTCGGCCATCGTGCTGCTTGCTCCCCTCATGCCATGCCCGGCCCGCCAAAGGCGCGCCGGGCGTTATCCGGCTTAACCTCCGCCACCTGACAGAAGGTTGTAAAGCCCCCCGCCCGGCAGCAAGGTCTTGCTGAGATTTGGCACAAGCGCCACCAGGAACCAGACGCTGATCAGGCTGACCAGATAAAGCGTCGAGTACCGCAGCAGGCGGAAGTAAGGCACACCCGTCACACCCGAGGCCACATAGAGGTTAAGGCCGTAAGGCGGCGTGATGAACCCGATGGAGGCACCCACCAAGAATACCACTGAGAAGTGGATCGGGTCGATGCCCACGGATGCGGCGATGGGTGCCAGGATCGGTGCCAAAATGATCGTTACCGGCAGCGATTCCAGGATCATGCCTGAGACGAACACGATGGCCATCGACATGAACAGCACGGGGAAGTAGCCGCCCATACTGGTCAGCAGGTCACCAATCACCTGATTGGCCCCCAGCGTGCCCAGCACCTGCTGCATAACAACCGATACAGCAATCAGTGGTGTCAGAATGCCCGCAATCTGCGCGGACCGCCCGACAACCGCAGGGACTGAGCTCAACTTGAAGCCTTCCACGGTCAGCATCGCCAGGAATGGCTTTTCCTGCACCGGGATGTCCTGATCAACGCCCATGATCTTGTTGAGCGGGTAGCTCAGCACACCGACGATGATACCAAAGCCCACGGTCACACCCGCAGCTTCTGTCGGAGAGAACTTGCCGGTGTAGATGCCCCAAAGCACCAGGCCGATGGCAAAGAAACCCAACCATGCGCCCACAGCGGTCTTCAGGACCCGGAACGGCGACAACGGGATCAGGATGCCCCACTTGTTAAGGAGCGATACGACAAAGCACATCGCCATCATGCCGATCACCATCAGCGCGCCTGGGATGATACCCGCAATGAACAGATCAGAGATCGGCAGGTTCATCAGGAAGCCGTAGACGATAAAGATAATCGACGGCGGGATGATGATACCAACCGTACCGCCCGCAGCAGCCGTGGCCGCCGAGAACCGTTCGTCGTACCCACCCTTGGTCATCTCAGGATGCAGCATGGAACCGATCGTGGCCGTGGTGGCCGAGTTGGAGCCGGAGATCGCCGCGAAAAGGCCGCAAGCCCCGATCGCCGCCATCGCAAGACCGCCGCGGAGCCATCCCAGACAGGAATAGGCAAAGTCGGACAGTCGTTTGGCGATCCCTGACTGGTTGATCAAGTCACCCGTCAGGATGAAGAGCGGCATCGCCAGCAAGGCAAAGCCATCCTTAAACACATTGAGCAGCTCGTTGCCCGTGTTGTCGAGCGGCAGGCCAATGACCAGGCTGCACAGGATCGACCAGTAGAAGATCACCAGCAGCACGGGCGTGCCCAGCATGAAGAGGATTGTGACCCCGATAGAGATCAGTGTGACAAGTGTTCCGTCGGTCATCCTGTTTCCCCCCCGATCACGGCTTGTTCGATCAGCGTTTCGTTGTTGTGGTACTTTTGCCGGTCAATCAGGAAGTTGCTGAGGACGCGGCCTGCCATAAGGACAAAGCAGATCGGCATGGTGACAATGAACCACCAGCGCATAATGCCGTCCGTGCCAAGCACGATGGCGAAGTTATCGTAGGTGTTGATCGTGATCCGCGCCATGGTGGTCACGCAGATGACGCAGAAGATGAACCAAAGGACGTTGTCCATGCACAACATCATATACTGACGCTGATGGCTCATCTTTGATCTGAATTCGGAGAAGCTGAGGTGCGTGCGTAGCTTCACGTTATAGGAACAGCCATACCAGGACATGATCATGAAGATCAGCGGTGGAATGGTTGTCGACCAGGGCACCTGGGACGAGAACACGAAGCGCTGGATCACACCCACAAAGATAATCACCGCGATGATGATGTAGGCAGCAACAGCGATGGTGCGCTCAAGATTGCGGTCAAGCCACGGGGATAGACGGTAGAGATATACCACCAGTATTGCGCCGATCACTGTCAGCGGACCAAACACAAACCATGCCGCGTTGGAGCGGTAGGCTTTCACTACACTGAAATTAATGTCGCCACTCAACGTCGCGGTGACGATGGTGACCATGTCTGACCAGATATCCATCTGGCGCACCTCCCTATGCTGTTGACCTCGTTCGCCCTAGCACTTTTTTAGCGCTCTTTGGACAAGTAAGCCGGCCCCGAACAGGGGCCGGCTTGGGGTAGTCTAGCCTTGGATTAAGCTTTCCACCAGCGGCGGGGCTCAACATTTTCAGGCAGCGTGTGCGTGTTGGTGCGCACTTCGTCGTAGATCTCCTGGTAGGTGTCTGCGCCACCCTGCCAGCCGTTGATCCGCTCGCGCCACTCTTCCCAGAGCTGCGGCTGGAACTCGGGCGAACACATTTCCTCGGCCTTTTTGATTTCGGCGTCGGACAGGAATGCGTTGCGCACGTTGTTCTGAGCAAAGATCGTGTCTGGCAGCTGTGGGTCGGACTGACCAACAGTCTTGACCAGCGCTGCTTCGTTGGCTGCCTGAACGTGAACCTGTGCGAGGTACGCAGATTCCATCACGGCATCCTGCAGGTCGCCGCCCAGGCTGTCGAAGACAGACGCGGACATCGCGGTGTGCTCTGTGCCGCAGAAGAAGTTCAGGTGAACCGACTGGGACACAACAGGCGACATGTTGGCGTAGGCCACAGCCGATGCCCATGTTTCCGCACCGTCGATCAGGCCCTGCTTCAGACCGTCGAGAGTTTCTTCCCAAGCAACCGGAACCGGGTTCAGGTTCAGCGCGGTCATGGCGATTCGGCCAAGCTGCGTGCCTGTCACACGGTTCTTCGTGCCAAACAGCTGCTCAACGCTTGTGACCGTTTCGCGGTCTTCCCATGCCAGGCCCAGCTGGATGCCGCGCAGTTCAGCGTGGGAGAACAGGAACTTCAGACCATGACGACGCTCATAAGGCTCGCGCAGCATGTCCTGAGACTTGGGGCTGTACAGGAAGTGGTACTGGTCCGCCCGGTTACGGAACATGTAGGCATAGTCCAGCACGTTCAGGTAAGGCGCGCCACCGGCAGAGTTCTGCGTGGAAGCCGCATAGATGTCGACGATACCCTGCTGGGTCTTTTCAACACAGGACACCTGACCACAGATCTGGTTATCACCAATGAATTCAACGCGAATCTCACCGTCGGTGCGGCTTTCCAGGTCGCGTGCGAACTCAAGGCAGCCCGCGCGTTCGATCAGCAGGTTGCGCTGGTTGAAACCAGCCGCGCCGAACTTCAGCGTGAACTTGGGCTCTTTCGCAAAACGCTTCTCGTAGCTGGACTCAGCCGCCTTTGCGAGGTTGGCTACGCTCATCGCGCCGCCGAAGGTGCCTGCAGCCAACAGGGTTGAAGACATGCCGTACTGGCCTGCCAGCTTGAACAAATCGCGACACGAAATGCCCTTTAGTTTCTCTGATACACTCATTTGGATCCTCCCGTTTGAGTAGTGTAGTCAATTAATGAGACTTTTTGTTTCAAAAAAGGCTAGTATGGTTTTGTCCATCTGTATAGACTTTTCTTCATCCTGATCGGAGATTCTGAGTAATGGAAGCAGATTTTGTGGTTGTTGGCGCCGGTTCGGCCGGTTGCGTCGTTGCCAATCGGCTAAGTGCGGACCCCAAGAACAAGGTGATTCTACTCGAAGCGGGTGGCCGCGACTGGAATCCTTGGATCCACATTCCCGTCGGTTATTTCAAAACCATCCACAATCCATCCGTCGACTGGTGCTACAAAACTGAACCCGATCCAGGCCTGAATGGCCGCTCCATTGAATGGCCACGCGGGAAAGTTCTGGGCGGGTCTTCCTCGCTCAACGGACTGCTTTATGTGCGCGGACAACCGCAAGACTACAACCGTTGGGCTCAAATGGGCAACCGCGGCTGGGCCTGGGACGATGTACTGCCCTTGTTCAAACGCGCAGAGAACAACGAACGCGGGGCCGATGACTATCACGGTGATGCGGGGCCCCTGTCCGTCTCCAACATGCGTATCCAGCGCCCGATCACAGACGCCTGGGTCGCTGCAGCGCAAGCCGCCGGGTACAAGTTCAACCCCGATTACAACGGGGAAGAGCAGGAAGGCGTCGGCTTCTTCCAGCTGACCGCCCGCAACGGACGGCGCTGCTCTGCTGCGGTGGCCTACCTCAACCCCGCCCGTTCCCGCGACAATCTGGAGATCGTTACCCACGCCCAGGTCGACCGCATCGACATCCAGGACGGTGTCGCCAAGGCGGCGGTCTACACGGACCGCGCGGGCAATGAACAAACCGTCACCGCCCGGCGCGAGATCGTCCTCTGCGGCGGGGCCATCAACTCCCCCCAGGTGCTGATGCTCTCCGGCATCGGCGAGGCGGAGCAACTCTCCGAACACGGCATCACGGTCAAACAAGACCTGCAGGGCGTCGGCAAAAACATGCAGGACCACCTCCAGGCGCGTCTGGTCTACAAGTGTAACGAACCCACGCTGAACGATGAGGTCTCCAGCCTATTCGGTCAGGCCCGGATCGGCCTGAAGTACCTGATGTTCCGCGCCGGCCCCATGACCATGGCCGCAAGCCTCGCGACAGGCTTCCTGAAAACACGCGATGATTTGGAAACGCCGGACATTCAATTCCATGTCCAACCCCTGTCTGCTGAAAACCCGGGCAAGGGGGCAGATAAATTCTCCGCCTTCACCATGTCGGTGTGCCAGCTGCGGCCCGAGAGTAAGGGTGAGATTCGCCTGAACTCAGCCAAGCCGCGCGATTATCCCGCGATCATCCCGAACTACCTCAGCACCAAAACCGACTGCGACACGATCGTCGAAGGCGTGAACATCGCCCGCCGCATCGCCCGTCACGCGCCGCTCACTGGCAAAATCAGCGAAGAGTTCCGCCCCAACGCAGACCTGCCGATGGACGACTACGACCAAACGCTGGATTGGGCACGCAACAACACTGCGTCGATCTATCACCCCACCGGCACCTGCAAGATGGGGTCTGGCAAAGACGCGGTGGTGGACGACCGGCTGCGCGTGCATGGTATCAAAGGCCTGCGGGTAGCCGATTGCTCAATCATGCCTGAAATCGTCTCCGGCAATACCAACGCCCCCGCGATCATGATCGGCGAAAAAGCCAGTGACCTGATCCTGGAAGACGCCCGGGGCTAATCGTACCCTTCCATCCCCGGTCTGGAGCCGCCTTCGCTTGAGCCCGCCAGGGCAGATCGGTCTTTGGTTGCCAAGCACAATCGCCGAGGGGCCCCTTTAGGGGATACGGCTATTATGCTTGGGAAACGAAGACCGATCTGCAATGAAAGGGGTCAATCTAAGGTGGCTCCAGACCATTTCCGGGATGGTGAGCCCTGAAGCCATGCATCCCTTTCAACCCGCGCCGCAGCCAAATTCCTCCGAAACCACACCGCCACAAGCGCACCCAAAAACATGTCTTGCGGCGCAGCCGCGCAATCAGGTCACGCTTCAAACACGCGCGGCGCAAGGCTTTGGTGGAACCACAGCAGATAGCTGTAAATCGAAAAAACAGGCCGCCCCACCGCGCGCGCAATATCATCGGCGTAAGGCACCATGTTGGTGCACTCTAACAGAATAGCCCCGATATCCGGGTTTGCTTCAACCAGACCGACGGCCCCCGCCACCATCTCCGCCCGCGCGGCCTCCACATCCAACTCCGTACGGTTCTCCAAAATGGTGGTCGCGAACGTCCCCCCATCAACACCAGCAATCGGCGTGCCCTCCGGTACACCCGCAACACTAAGTTGCCGCACCGACAGGGTCGCCGCAGAGATGGTCAGAATGCCGATCCGCTGCTCCGGGGCCAGCATGGCAGCAATCTGCGGAGCCTGCTCCAAAGATGACGCCGCCACCGGCACACCCAACGCCGCCGCCAGACGCGGTCGCAACAACGCCAGAAACCCGCAGGTCGTGGAAATGCCTGTACAGCCCTCCGCCACCAGCCTCTGCCCCGCTTCAATAAAGGCCTGCACAAAGGGTTCGGGATCATCGCAGACCACCGCCTCGGGCGTCGCCCCCGGCACCGTGGCAAAGCGCACCGGAAAGGGCCATGTCACCGGGTTGCCGATGTCGCCCGCAATGCGGGGGAACTTACTGTCGAGCATCAGGATACCGATACGTGCGTCTTCCATGGATCGTTCCTTCAAGGTCATCCTAAAAACCTGCGCCAGACCAAGTGATCTGGCAAGCCCATCTGCGGGTTGCAGCGCGCGGCTGGTGTGCAAGAGTGGCAGGCGTGACAGGAATCATCCGAAAGCGCAGGCATGCACCACATCCTCTGGCTGGCTTCGACCCATGCGCGGGTGTGCCTGATCGCAGGGCTTGCAGGTGGCCTACTGCTGCCCGGGGTCGCCGCCGCGATGGTGCCATGGCTGCCATTGATGGTCGCAGGCTTGCTGACCACAACCGCCCTCCGGCTGGGCCATCGCGCGGCCTTCGGGGCGATCTCGGACCTGCGCTGGGGTTTGCTGGCCGTGATCGTGTTACAGGCTGTCTTGCCCGTGGTCTTCCTTTGCGCCCTGACGCTGGCAAACCTGCACCAAACCCCCTCCGCTCTGGCCATCGCCCTGACCGCCGCCGCGCCGGCCATCACCGGCAGCATCAACCTTGCCCTGATCATGCGCTTCGACGCGGGCCGGATGATGCAAATCTTCGTCATCGGCACAGCCGTTTTTCCCCTGACCGTCCTGCCCGTTCTGGCCCTACTGCCACAACTTGGCCCGGGACAAGACGTGATCTTTGCCGCCCTGCGCTTGCTGATCGTCATTTTGATATCAACCGGGCTGGGCTTTGCCCTGCGTGCCCTCTTCTTCCCCAAACCGACCGAAGGGCAAATCAAAGCGCTCGACGGTCTGTCCGTGTTGGCCTTCTGCATCATCGTTGTGGGGTTGATGGCAGCACTCAACCCCGCGCTGCGCAGCGATCCCGGTGCCGTTCTGAACTGGGCGCTTCTGGCCTTTGCCATCGGCTTTGGCTTGCAACTGCTGACCCTGCTTGTCCTGCGAAATCGCGCGACCACGTCAATGGCCGGGGTCCTGGCCATTGCCGCAGGCAACCGCAACATCGCGATCTTTCTGGTGGCTCTGCCGCCCGACATCATCGCGCCGCTGATGATCTTCATCGGGTGCTGGCAACTGCCCATGTACCTCACGCCCATCCTACTGCCGCGCCTCTACCAATGGGCCTTGAAACATGAGTGACTGGCCCCTCATCCGCACAGTTGGCCTTTCTGGCGTGCTTGTCACCTTCGCCGGTGCCATGTCTGAGCCCGCCAACCGCGCCGCCCTCGCCTTCCGGGCCGAGGTCGCTGCACAGGACTGGTCCGAGGTGGCAGAGGTCAGCTCCACCCTCGTCTCCACTTTCATTGAAGTCGATCTGGCGGTCACACCTGCCGAGACCATCATCGAACGCCTTACCGACCTGCTGCGCACCCGCGACTGGTTCGCCGCTGCCCTTCCTGCAGGCCGCACCCTGTGGCACGTGCCATGCGTCTATGGCACCGATCTTGCGCCGCAGCTGGAGGAAGCCTGCACCGTCGCAGGTGTCGACCCGGATGCCGCGATCCGGGAGCTTTCGACCTCCCGCGTCCGCGTCCTGACCATCGGATTTGCCCCCGGCCAACCCTATATGGGAGAACTGTCAGAGACCTGGAATATCCCCCGGCAGGAGGGCCTGACACCTTCCGTTCCGCCGGGATCGCTGGTTATTGCCATCCGTCAGCTGATCGTTTTCACCAACGCCTCCCCCACAGGCTGGCGGCACATCGGCCAGACCGCCTGGGCCAATTTCCGGCCCGCCTCAGACCACCCCTTCGCGCTGTCGCCCGGGGATGAGCTGGTGTTTCCAAGCGTATCCCGCAACGAACTCCTGAAAATCCGGGAAAAGGACACGTCCGGCGCAGGCGGTGCCACGTCAGAGGCGCTTCCATGAGCCGCCGTTTGAATGTGATCCAGGGCGGGCCAACGCTCAGCCTCCAGGACCTCGGGCGTCCTGGGTATCGCGGTCAGGGTCTGTCAATCGCGGGGGCCATGGACCTCACCGCCCTGCATGAAGGGGCAGCCCTCTTACGGCAAAGCCCGGATCACGCGGCCATTGAGATGGCAGGTAGCGGCGGCGTGTTTCGTACGGATCAGGACACCCGCATCGCCCTCACCGGAGCGGTGATGACGGCCCAGATCGACGGCGCACCGCTGGTCTGGAACGCCAGCCATCTGCTGCCTGCTGGGGCCACGCTGACCATTGGCGGGGCGAAATCTGGCAGCTACGGCTATCTGCATCTGGGCGGTGGCGCCGCGACGGACCCTGTGATGGGGTCGCGCGCCTCGCATCTGCGCGCGGAAGTCGGCACGGCGTTGCAAAGCGGTGACGTCCTGCCGGTTGGCCCAGACCCGCGTGCGGAGGTCAACCTGACCTTACCAGCAGAGCCTCGCTTGCAAGGCGGCACCCTGCGCTGCGTGGCTTCCATGCAAACCGCGTCCTTTGACCAAGACGTCCTCGACCGCTTCATCGCAACAACCTTTCGCCGTGACCCGCGCGCCAACCGCATGGGCGTACGCATGGACCATGACGGCGCGGGCTTCACCACCGAAGGCGCGCTGTCTATCGTGTCAGAGGTCACCCTGCCCGGCGATATCCAACTGACTGGCGATGGGGCGCCCTTCGTGCTGATGGTCGAATGCCAGACGACGGGCGGCTACCCCCGGATCGGCACCGTGCTCCTCTGTGACCTGCCCCGCGCCGCCCAGGCCCCCGCCGGGGCTGAAATCCGTTTCGAGTTTGTCGACATGGACACCGCCATCGATACCCAGCGCCGTCATGCGGAGGCCTTGATGGCACTGCCCAAAAAGGTGACACCCCTGTTGCGCGACCCTGCGGATATGGGCGATCTGCTAAGCTATCAACTGGTGGGCGGCGTGATCTCGGCCGATGCCAACCCTTTTGAGAAGGAACCCTGAGCCATGCCATTTGTCGATCTGAACGCCGATATGGGCGAAAGCTATGGTCCCTGGAAGATGGGCGATGATGCCGCTTTGCTGGACATTGTGACCTCTGCCAACATCGCCTGTGGGGGGCACGCGGGTGATGCGGATGTGATGGCGGCCACCATGCGGCTGGCCCATGGCAACGGCGTGGGGATTGGTGCGCATCCTGGTTTCATGGACATCCCCGGCTTTGGCCGCAACCGCATGAACGTGCCGCGTGAGACCTTGCAGAACCAAATCCGCTATCAGGTGGCCGCGAGCATCGGCATGGCCCGCGCAGTTGGGGCAGAGGTGCGGCACCTCAAGCTACACGGGGCGCTGGCGAATATGGCGTCTGAAGATCAGACGCTAGCAACCAACCTGTATGAAGCCGCATTGAGCGTCGCGCCCGACCTGATTGTCATGGTGCTGGCAGCCACGGCGCAGCAGGACGCGGTGCAAAAACTGGGGTGCAAATGGGCCGGAGAGATCTTTGCCGACCGCGCCTACAACGATGATGCCACGCTGGTCGACCGGTCCAAGCCCGGGGCGGTGATCCACGATGCGGCGCTGGCCGGGCAGCGCATGGTCGACATGGTGCAGGCCGGGGCCATCATCACAGAAAGTGGCAAGCAGATCCCGACGCAGATCGACACGATTTGCCTGCATGGGGACACGGCAGAGGCGGTCCAGATCGCTGCATCTGTGCGCGATACGTTGAAGACTGCAGGGATCGCGCTGAAGTGTTTCGAAGGGCAGCGCGGTTAGAGTGATTGGTGGCCGGGCAACACCCACCGCGCGCATGGTTTTCAGCTTCTTAATGTGCGGGTTCTAAAACGCACCCCGTCATGACAGCCGGGATAAAGCACCTTTCCGGCACCCAAGGATCATCAGGCGCGAAGCACTGCGTCGTTTTGAGCTTGAAACGGTGGGTTCACCCCATCTGGACCATATCCGAACGGCGGCGCCGCCTCTTTATCCAAACGGCTCCTCACAACAGACGACAACAATGTCACCCGCCGGATGCCCCCGTGCGGGATCGATGACCTGTGTTCTCTCAACAATTTAGACACCGCCATGTAGACGCGTCTACGAAGCAGGGTCTTAACAAGCTGGTGGGAATTCCCGTTGTTGGGAATAGCCCGCCGCAGCATCAAAAAATGCAACAAAAGAACAACACTGCAAGCGGCGTCGCAGTCTAACCACTTCAGCAAAAAACCACTGAGACACCGCCCTGGAGACGCGTCTAAACAGAGGGGTCAAAACGGGCAAACCGTACCCAAGCCCTACAAATGACGACCCAGCCAAAGGCGCACCGCACCCTTCGCAATTCTCATCAAAATGTCAGAAAACAGGCCAGCACCGCACAACGGCTGGCCACTAACGCTCTGCCTCAAGACCCTTGAGGATCGGGCAATCGGGCCGGTCATCCCCGGCACAGCGATGCACAAGGTCCGCCAGGGTCGCCCGCATGTCGTCCAGATCAGCGATCTTCGCTTCAATCCGCGCCAGATGCTCTTGCGCCAAGGCCCGCACATCCGCGCTTGCGCGGTCGCGATCTTCCCATAGCGCCAACAGGCGGCGGCAGTCTTCGATGCTGAACCCAAGCGCGCGAGACCGGCCGAGGAACGTCAGCTTGTGCGCATCCGCCTCCGAAAAGCTGCGATAGCCATTCTCTCCGCGTGTTGGTGTCACCAGCCCGATGTCCTCGTAGTACCGGATCGTCTTTGCTGGCAGGCCTGCGTGTTCTGCAACTTCCGAGATATTCATGCCGCAACCCACCGCAGGCGCAGCGCGTTGGAGACGACAAAGACGCTCGACAGCGCCATCGCGCCGGCGGCCAGCATAGGCGACAGCAACAGCCCCCACAGCGGGTACAGAAGCCCTGCCGCGACGGGGATCAAAAGTACGTTGTAGCCAAACGCCCAGCCGAGGTTCTGGCGTATGTTCGCCATGGTCGCGCGGCTAACGCGGATGGCACGCAAAGCGGCGCGGGGATCGGAGGACATCAGCACCACATCGGCGGCCTCCATCGCGATGTCGGTGCCGGAGCCGATGGCCAAGCCGACATCGGCAGTGGCCAAAGCAGGCGCGTCGTTGATGCCATCGCCCACGAAGGCCACTTTGCGCTTGGCTTTCTGGAACATCTCTATCGCCTCGATCTTGCCGCCGGGTAGTACGCCGCCGATGACCTGATCGATGCCCAGCCTGGCGGCAATGGCCTCCGCCGTGTCCTGCGCATCGCCAGAGATCATAACGACATGCAGGCCTGCTGCCTTGAGTGCGGCAACCGTCTCTGCAGCGCCGGTTTTGATCGGATCTGCCACAGAGATGCGGGCGGTAAGCTGGCCTCCTATGGCGGCATAAACCAACGTCTCTCCAGGCGCTGCAGTGCCGCCGGAAAGTGACCCGATGTCGACCCCCAGCTCGTCCATAAAGCGAGGGGAGCCGACGGCGACCTCAACCCCACTCACCAGCGCCTTGGCACCTTTGCCGGTGACGGAGCTGAAATCCTTGACCGATGGAACACTCAACGCATGCGCCTCTGCCGCGGCGACGATGGCCCGGGCAATGGGATGTTCAGACTGTGTTTCAACAGCTGCGATGCTGGCAAGAACGTCGGCCCGCTCTAAACCGTCGGCTGTGATCAACCCGGTCACCTCTGGCCGCCCCTCGGTCAAAGTGCCTGTCTTGTCGAAAGCCACCACATCAACGCTTTGCAGTTTTTGCAGCGCATCGCCCGCGCGGAACAAAACACCGAGTTCTGCTGCGCGGCCCGTGCCGACCATGATCGACGTGGGCGTGGCCAGACCCATTGCGCAGGGGCAGGCGATGATCAAAACGGCCACGCCCGCCACCAAAGCATGGCCCAGCGTCGGCACCGGCCCAACAAGCAGCCAGACCAGCACTGTCAACGCCGCGATGGCCATTACCACAGGCACGAAATAGAGCGTGATGCGGTTGACCAGATCTTGAATCGGCAGCCGCGCACCCTGTGCGTCCTCCACCATGCGGATGATCTGGGACAACACCATATCCTCGCCCACGGCCTCTGCCCGGAACCGAAATGCGCCCGTGCCATTCAGCGTCCCACCACGCATCTGCGCGCCGGGACCGCGTTCCACCGGCATCGGCTCACCCGTCAGCATGGATTCGTCGATGAAGGAACTTCCGTCCACCACAACGCCGTCAACCGCGATGCGTTCTCCCGGGCGGACGTGCACAGTGTCACCGCGCCGGATGTCAGACAATGCAATGGATGTTGGGGCCCCCTCACGCTCAACCATTGCCGTTTTGGGCCGCAGCCCGACCAGCTTGCGGACCGCATCACCTGTCCGACCCTTGGCGCGCGCTTCCATCAGGCGGCCAACAAGGATCAGCGTCACGATCACCGCCGCGGCCTCAAAGTAGAACGCCGCACTTCCAGGGGGCAGCACCGCTGGCATAAGCAGCGAAACGGTTGAAAACACCCAAGCCGCTCCGGCTCCCAATGCCACCAGAGCATTCATATCCGGCGCACAGCGCATAAGCGCAGACACCCCCAGGCCAAAGAACTGCCGCCCCGGCCAGATCAGCACAAGCGTGGTCAGGACAAACTGGATCGCTCCGGCACCGGTCAGGCCAATCACCCCATGCAGCCAATGGTGGAACGCCGGGAACAAATGACCGCCCATCTCCAGAACAACAACGGGCAGGCTCAAAACGTCAGCGATCAGCACCATGCGCCGCAAACGCTGGTATTCTGCGGCCTTCTGCGTCTGCTTGTCCGGCCCGTCGGCCGCATCCTTGCGCAGGCTGATCGGATAGCCTGCCGCATCCGCAGCCGCGCTCAGATCAGCAACCGCCACATCGGCCTGCATCTCGACCACCGCAGTCTCCCGGGCGAGGTTGACCATCGCACGTTCCACCCCCGCGACAGCGCCCAACGCCTTTTCAGCGCGGCCTACACAGGCCCCGCAGTGCAGGCCTGCAATGTCAAAGGTCATGGATTTTTGCGCAATCACAGACAGATTCCCTTGATGGAATACCTGTCACATAAAGGTTCCATCAACTGGAAGGTCAAGAGCGCCGTACAGATGGTTTGGTCTAGTTCCTGACCCGTCCAAAGGTGGATAGACGATTGATCTCGTCCAAACGCTCCAGATTGACGACGGTGGACAACATCAGCCGGTCCTGGCTCCAATCGCCGGGGCGCTGGATGGCCACAGCCGTCAGGCTGACCGCGCAGGCCAGCAACACAGCCATCACACCGAACAGCAGCCGCTGGTGGCGCAGCGTGCGCATGTCCAGCAGCGACAGGATGCGATGCTCCAGAAAGCTCACTTTGCCATCGCGCAGGCTGGACCGGTCCGCAGTGACCAAGGTCACCTTGGGCACCGCGATGACAAAGGCCCGGTCCCGGCGCAGGCTGGTCTGACAGACCGACAGCAACGTGTCGCAATAGGCACGCACGTCGATGCGGCCCCGGGATAGCACGCGGTTGTCGCAGCTCAGTTCCCGCAGGTCTTCGACCTGACGTTTCCAGGCGTGGTAGGCCGGGTTGAGGAAAAAGACAGGCTTCAGCGCCTCCAACAGGATTTCCCATTCCAGATCACCCTGCCGGATGTGCTGGAATTCATGGGCCAGCGACACGCGCAGCTCATCCGCCTGCCCTAACATGTGCGAGGGGATAACCACGTAGTAGTTGTGCAGACCGCGCGTCGAAAATGGCACCAACGTCCGGTCCGACAGGCGAATGCGCACCCGGCCAAAACGACGCCAGGCATAGCTGCTGCCGACGATGCGCCAGAGGCAAACCATCGAATAGGTCAGCCGGACAAGGCCCAGCACAAATCCAGCGGCAAAAATCAAAATCACCGCCTGCGCCAACCACCCCGCGCCCGTCATCAGGTTCAGCGTGAAGGTGTCACGCATCAAAACCCAGCTTTCGAAGTCTGAGGCTTTCATCTCCAGCCCGCCATTGAGGTAGTAGGCAACCACCATGTCCGACAGGTTGAGGTTCGCTCCCTTGGCCACGCCCGCCCCTTGCAGCGCGGCAAAACCCACGGCCAGCGCCGGTGCCAAAAGGATCACCACAAAGGCGAAATTGAGAAGTTGCAGCTGTGTCCCATAGGCGTGTTTCAGCCCCATCAAGGACATCAGCTGGCGGGACAGAACCCACAATCCAAAGGCAACCAGAAACAGGATATTCGCGTTAATAAACGCATCAAGCAGCGCTTCACCCGGTATCATTTTTCAACCTCCGATCCACAAGTGCCCGGATTTGCCCCAACGCTTCTTCGCTCAGCTCTTCATCGTCCACCAACCGCGCCACAAGGGACGCGGGCGTATCATCAAAGAGCTTTGCCGATAGGTGCCGCAATGACCGCGACTGGTAGGTGTCCTTGGCCAGGGCCGAAATGTAGACGTGGCTTTTGCCTTCCTTCCGGCTGGTCACGAATTCCTTTTGCTCAAGGATCCGCAGGATGGTCGCCGCCGAGGTATATGCGAGGTTGCGATCCTCCGGCATCTGAGCCAGCACATCACGCACAGTGCCTTCGCCCAGCGCCCAGAGCTGGTTCATGAACTCCAGCTCCACCTCGGTCAGCAGGTCTTTCTTCTTCTTGGTCATTGCTGTCCTATCTTGGGCTTTTGATGGCCCTTGGGTTCAGTAAAAGGCAGGTTTGGCGTTTCTCAAAGAAGAATCTCAAACCTTGCGGAAACAGAAGAGGCCCCAGAGGATGCTGATCCCAAGTGGACCCCAGAGCGGTTGGCCGACAATGCCCAGCCATGCGAGGAAGATATATGCGGTCCCTAAAAGGGTGATGAACAGCCGGTCGCCGAGGGTCGTGGTCAGGCCGAACACGCCGCGCCGTTCCAGCCCATCGCGGTATTTGAACCCCTCCAGCAGACCAATCAAAGCGATGGCTCCGAAGATCCCGCAAAAGAGCGCGAAGGTCGCAGGCGTCCAGGCCATCCAGAAGCTGGGCCAAAGCGGTGCCGTCCAGCTGAACCCGGTTTCTTCTTCCTTCTTGGCAACGTTCCCCCATTGCGCCGACGCGGGGCTGGCCAGCAGGCTTGCGACAAAGGCAAGGCGAAATTTCATCACACCCTCCCCAGGGCAAAGCCCTTCGCGATGTAGTTGCGCACGAAGTAGATCACGATCGCCCCCGGGATGATCGTCAGCGTCCCGGCCGCAGCGAGTAGCCCCAGTTCGTAACCCGCAGAAGAGGCCGTCTTGGTCATCGTTGCGGCGATCGGTTTGGCCGCCACGGCGGTCAGTGTCTTGGCCAGCAGCAGCTCCACCCAGGAGAACATGAAGCAGAAGAATGCGGCCACGCCCACGCCTGCTTTGATCGTCGGCAGGAAGATGGTGACAAAGAAACGTGGGAAGGAATAGCCGTCGACGTAGGCTGTCTCGTCCAGCTCTTTCGGCACGCCGCCCATGAACCCTTCGAGGATCCAGACCGCCAGCGGGATGTTGAAAAGGCAATGCGCCAGCGCCACGGCAAGGTGCGTGTCAAAGAGGCCGACGCTGGAATAAAGCTGAAAGAACGGCAATGCGAATACCGCCGCCGGGGCCATGCGGTTGGTCAGCAGCCAGAAGAACAGTTGCTTGTCGCCAAGGAACCGGTAGCGCGAGAAGGCGTAGGCCGCAGGCAGCGCAACCGCGACAGAGATCACTGTGTTGAGCGACACGTAGATGATCGAGTTGATGTAGCCCCAGTACCAGGTCGGATCGGTGAAGATGACCTTGTAGTTGTCCAGCGTGAAAGTCTGGGGAAACAGACTGAACCCGCCAAGGATTTCCTGCGTCGTTTTGAACGACATCGCCACCAGCCAGTAAATCGGCAGCAGCAGAAAAGCGATATAGAGGATCGGGATGAGGGAGCGTTTACGCATTGCGTTGGCCTCCGATGAGGCGCGTATGGGCCAAGGCCGACCTCGGGAGGCCGTAGGGCTTGGTGCAGCATTTGTTCGATAAAACGCGGGTGAACTCGCGCGCTCCCACTGCTGGAGAAAGCCCTCCCCGGGGGGAGGTCGGGCTTGGCGCATGCGCGCCGGTTGCGCTTGTCTCAAGCGGGTCACGCAAACTCATGCTCCACCTCATTGCGCGTCATCCTTTGTCATCAGCGTGTAGAACAGCCAGCTCACCAGCAGGGTGATCGCAAAATAGATCAGGCTCATCGCCGCTGCGGGGCCAAGGTCGAACTGCCCGAGTGCGATTTTCACCAAGTCGATGCTTAGCAGCGTCGTGGAATTGCCCGGCCCGCCGCCGGTCAGCACAAAAGGCTCTGTATAGATGTTGAAGCTGTCCATGAACCGCAACAGGATCGCGATGGTCAGCACCGTTTTCATCTTGGGCAGCTGAATGTAGCGGAACACCTTCCACGGGGACGCGCCATCGATCTTGGCCGCTTGGTAGTAAGCATCCGGGATCGATACGAGGCCCGCATAACTCAGTAACACCACCAGCGACGTCCAATGCCAGACGTCCATGACGATAATTGTAACCCAGGCCGAAAACGGCTGCTGGGTCATGTCATAGTTCACGCCCAGCACGTCATTCATGAAGTAGCCCAACAGGCCGATGCCCGGCAGCGTAAAGATGTTCCACATGCTGCCTACGACGTTCCACGGGATCAGCATCGGCAGGGCCATCGTCACGAGGCAAACCGGCACCCAGAACCCTTTGCGCGGCATCGAAAGGGCGATGATGATACCCAGCGGCACCTCAATGATCAGAATGAGGAAGGTGAACAGGAACTGCCGGCCCAGGGCCGCGTGGAACCGTTCGGAGCGGAGGATCTGTTCGAACCAGTCGAGTCCTTGCCAAAAGAACACGTTGTTCCCGAAGGTCTCCTGCACGGAGTAGTTCACGACCGTCATGATCGGCACCAGCGCGTTGAAGGCCACCAGCAGCAGCACGGGCAGGACAAAGAACCAGGCGCGTTGGTTTTCGGTTTTCATGGGTTTTGTCCTGTTGAGAGGGCAGAGGGGGCGCTGCCCCCGCCACGCTGCGCGCGGCCCCCCGGGATATTTTTGGCAAGAGGAAAGAAGGATCGGATCATCGTGCGGCCTCCGTCGCGATCCATCCGTCGCGGTAAAGGCGGGTGTGCTCTGGTGCGAACGAAAGGTGTACTTCGGCGCCTTGCTCCAGCGTTGCTTCTTCGACCACCGCTTTGACGGGCGTATCGCCCACCATCGCCTCGACCACCGCGTGGCGGCCTACGTCTGAGACTTTGCGGACGCGGGCGGGCAGGCCGGTGTCTGACAGAGAGACAAATTCAGGTCGGATGCCGATTTGCGTATTGCCTCCGGTCCCCTTGATCGCGCCTTCGAGGGTCACGGGGTGGCCTTCGAAGATCGTGCGAGCACCCTCCGTTTCAGCAGGCAGGATGTTCATGCCGGGTGAGCCGATGAAGTGCCCCACAAAGGTATGCTGCGGACGTTCGAACAGTTCCACCGGCGTGCCGATCTGCACGACCTCGCCCTCCTGCATGACCACCACTTGGTCCGCGAACGTCAGGGCTTCGGTCTGGTCGTGGGTGACGTAGATCATCGTCGCGCGGACTTGCTGGTGCAGCTCTTTCAGCTTGCTCCGCAACTTCCACTTCAGATGTGGGTCGATCACCGTGAGCGGTTCATCAAACATCACCACGTTCACGTCATCGCGCACGAGGCCACGGCCCATCGAGATCTTCTGCTTGTTGTCAGGCGACAGATGCGCGGCGCGGGTGTCGAGCATCTCCTCCACCTCAAGCATCGCAGCAATTTCGGCCACGCGTTCGGCGATGCGTCCCTCATCCACGCCCCGATTGCGCAGCGGGAAGGCGAGGTTATCGCGCACGGTCATCGTGTCGTAGATCACCGGGAACTGGAAAACCTGCGCGATGTTGCGCTGATCAGGCGGCAGGTCGGTGACGTCTTTGCCGTCAAAAAGGATACGGCCCTCGGAAGGGGTCAGCAGGCCGGAGATGATGTTGAGCAAGGTGGACTTGCCGCAGCCCGAGGGGCCCAGCAACGCATAGGCCCCGCCGTCTTCCCAATCGAGGTCGATTTCTTTTAGCGCAAAGTCCTCCGGTCCCTTGGGTTGGGGTAGATAGGAATGGCGCAGGTTGGAGAGGGTGATCTTTGCCACTAGGCCACAAGGCTCCCATCGGGGGCGAAGTAGAACGCCTTGGACACATCCATGAAAAACGCATGGTTCTCGCCTACTTCATAGGGGTGTACGCCGGGGGCGAGGGAGACCCAGCCGTCGTCGCCCATCTGGAAGTGTGCGCTGGAATCAGAGCCGGAGAGTTCAGTCACCTGGACGGTGCCGTTCAACGTCACATCACCTGCGTTTGCCTGCACAGGTGTGACGTGGTGCGGGCGCACGGCGACGGTGTAAGGGCCATCCGGCAGATCAGCAGACGCGCCGGTCATTTGCCAGCTGACGCCAGTCTGCAACTCGGCGCGGCTACCCGTCTTGCGGATCGCGGCTGCGTTGATCGGCGGGTCAGAAAAGACGCGGGCGGCGGTGAGCGTTGCGGGCCTGCGGTAGATCTCTGCCGTGGGGCCGAATTGCGTGACGATGCCATCGTCCATCAACGCGGTTTTGCCGCCAAGTAACAGCGCCTCTTCGGGTTCAGAGGTCGCATAGACCACCACGGCCCCGCGTCCGGCGAACAATTCGGGCAGCTGCTCCCGCAATTCCTCACGCAGCTTGTAATCAAGGTTCGCCAGCGGTTCATCCAGGAACACCGCGCGGCTTTCCTTGGCGATGGCACGGGCCAAAGCACAGCGCTGTTGCTGGCCGCCTGACAGCTCTTGCGGGCGGCGGTTGAGCATCGGGCGCAGCTGCAGGATGTCGGCAGCTTCCTCCACTCGGCCTTGGATTTCGGAAGTTGCCATGCCTGCGACTTTCAGCGGCGAGGCGATGTTCTCAAACACAGTCATATGCGGGTAGTTCACAAAGAACTGGTGGACGAGGGAGATGTTGCGTTTCTGCGTGGACAGGCGGGTAACGTCCTCGCCCTCCATGAAAATCTGGCCAGAGGCCATCGGGTCCAGCCCTGCCATCAGCTTGATCAGAGACGTCTTGCCCGCCCCGGTCTGACCCAGCAGCACGTTGAAGTGCCCGGTTTCCAATGTCAGCGACGTGGGCTTGATGTGGGTAATGCCCCGCACCTCTTTGACCGCGTCTTTCAGCTCGATCGTCATGTTTTCTTATCCGTGGAGTTCGGGCCGGAGCCGAGGAAGTTGGCTCCGGCCCATGCGGCCCCCCCGTGGGGGGACCAACGGGGAGATTACTGGTTCCAGCGCGCGACCAGATCGTCGTAGTTGACAGTCTCGCCCTGAGGCTTCTCATTCTCCAGCTTCGCTTTGGCGCCGCCTTTGCCGAGCCATTCGGAGGCATCCTTGGGCTCATTCAGGCGCGGACCGCAGCCGCCGTAGACATTGGCACCCTCATCGGCTGCCTGCATGCGGGCCATGGTGATGTCCATTTCCTCGGCCAGACGGTCCATCGCTTCCTGCGGTGTGAAGGCACCAGAGTTCACGTCACCGATCTGCTGCCACCAGATTTGGGCGAGCTTGGGATAGTCCGGCACGTTGATGCCCGTCGGGCTCCATGCGACACGGTCAGGCGAGCGGTAGAACTCGACCAAACCACCCAGCTTGGGCGCGCGTTCGGTGAAGCTTTCGTGGTTCACGGAACTGTCACGGATGAAGGTCAGACCCACATGGGACTTCTTCACATCCACCGTCTTGGAGGTCACGAACTGAGCATAGAGCCAGGCCGCTTGCGCCCGATCAGAGGGCGTGGACTTCAGGAAAGTCCAGGAGCCCACGTCCTGATAGCCGACCTTCTGGCCCTTTTCCCAGTAGGGACCGTGCGGGCTGGGTGCCATGCGCCACAGCGGGTTGCCATCGGCATCTACCGTGTTGTTGCCCTCTGACTGCGGCTTCACCATGTCGGCGGTAAAGGCGGTGTACCAGAAGATCTGCTGGGCCACGTTGCCCTGCGCCAAGGCAGGCAGCGACTGGTAGAAGTCATAGGACGCAGCACCCGGAGGGGCGTAGTTCCGCAGCCATTCGTCCCACTTGCGGATCGCATAGACCGCCGCCGGACCGTTGGCCGCCCCACCGCGGGACACGGATGCGCCTGCCGGGTTACAGCTGCCCGCTTCCATGCGGATGCCCCATTCATCGATGGGCACGCCGTTGGGTTCACCCACAGAACCGGCCCCGGCCATCGACAGCCAGGCATCGGTCATGCGCCAGCCGAGGTCAGGCGCACGCTTGCCGTAGTCCATGTGGCCATAGATCGCCGTGCCGTCGATTTCCTTGACGTCTTTGGAAAAGAACTCGGCGATGTCCTCATAGGCCGACCAGTTGACCGGCACGCCCAGTTCGTAGCCGTACTTGGCCTTGAATGCGTCCTTCAGGTCCTGACGGTCGAACCAGTCCTTGCGGAACCAGTAGAGGTTCGCGAATTGCTGGTCGGGCAGCTGGTAAAGGTTGCCATCCGGCCCGGTCGTGAACTGGATGCCCATGAAGTCATCCAGATCGAGCGTCGGACTGGTGGTGCCTGCCCATTCGCCCGCCATCTGTTCGGTCAGGTTATAGGCCAATTGCAGGCGCGAATGTGTGCCGATCAGGTCGGAGTCGTTCACATACCCATCGTAGAGGTTCCGCTGGGTCTGCATCTGGGTTTGCACCGCTTGCACGACCTCGCCTTCGCCCAAAATCTGGTGGTTCACCTTGATGCCAGTGATTTCCTCAAAGGCCTTGGTCAGCACTTCGGATTCGTAGCCATGCGTCGGAATGCCCTCCGACAGCACGTTGATTTCCATGCCCGCGAAAGGTTGCGCGGCGTCAATGAACCACTTCATCTCGGCCATCTGATCGTCTTTCGACAGCGTCGATGGCTGGAATTCCTGATCAATCCATTTCTGGGCTGCGGCCTCGTCGGCAAAAGCAGTCCCGGACCCCGCGATCACAGCAATAGCCGCAGTCGCGGAGAGCAGATACTTGCGCATCTCTTCTCCTCCCAAATGTTTTCTGAGCTGGTCCTCCCCAGCTGAAATCAAGCTAAGCGTGAGTTCACGAATCTGTCAAACTAAAATTTTAGTAGACATTTCTTGGCTGGAGAAACCTCTCCCCTGGCGGTTACATGAGGTGCCGGGCTCAGGGCTCTGGCGCATCAAGGATCCTCACGTGAGCTTCGCCAGATACGCGATCTACTTTCTGCCCTCTGACCCGGCTCTGGCCGCGTTCGGCGCGCGCTGGCTGGGGTGGAACGTGGCAGCGGGCAAGCCTATGGAAAGGTTTAATATTCCAGGACTGCCCGATGTGGTAGAGGCACCGCAGAAGTACGGGTTTCACGCCACGCTCAAACCCCCGTTCCGGTTGGCGGAAGGGTGTAGTGTCTCTGACCTCATCACCGCCACATCCGCGCTGGCACGCACTACTGCCCCCACCCGCGCGGACGAGCTGCAGTTAACCCGCCTCGGGCGTTTTCTGGCTCTAACGGTAAGGGGGGACACGTCAGGAATCGACCAGCTGGCCGCAACTTTTGTGACCGGTTTGGACCTGTTTCGCGCCCCGCCTGACGCAGCTGAGCTTGAAAAACGCAGGGGCAAAGAGCTGTCTGCGCGCAAGGAAGAGATGCTGAGACGCTGGGGCTATCCTCATGTGTTGGAGGAATTCCGGTTCCACATGACGCTCACCGGCCGTCTTCCCAAGGCCGATCTGCCCGCATGGGAAGTCCTCCTGCGCACCCAACTGCCCGATTTGACCACGCCGCTTGAAATCTGTGCCGTCTCTCTTTGTGGGGAGCGACCTGAAGGGCACTTTGAGGAAATCAGGCGATTTACTTTGGAAGGTTGACGCGCGCCCTCAATTTGCCACTGTTTGGCGCAAAACAAGACAAAGTGAATTGAGGATACCAGAGTGCCCCACCAGACCATCGCCACAACAGCCTTTGATGACCAGAAACCGGGCACCTCCGGCCTGCGCAAGAAGTCGCGGGTCTTCATGCAGCCCGGGTATCTGGAGAACTTCGTGCAGGCTATTTTCGAGGCGATTGGAGGCGGTGACGGCAAGACATTTGTGATCGGCGGCGACGGGCGGTATTTCAACGCCGAAGCGATCCAGACGATTGTTCGCATGGCGGCTGCAAATGGCGCCGCGAAGGTGATCGTGGGGCAAGGCGGGCTGCTGTCCACGCCTGCGGCCTCGAACCTCATCCGGCAGCGCGGCTCTGATGGCGGCTTCATCCTGTCGGCCAGCCACAACCCCGGGGGGATCGACGCAGACTTTGGCCTTAAGTTCAACGCGGCCAACGGCGGCCCGGCACCCGAAGGGCTGACAGAGAAGATGTTTGCCGCCACCAAGGCCATCGATAGCTACCGGATTGCTGACTTCGCGGAGGTTGATCTGGCGACGTTGGGCACCCTGCAACGGGACGGACTGACGGTCGAGGTTGTGGACCCAGTCGCCGACTACCTCGCGCTGATGGAGCAGCTCTTTGATTTCGACGCCATCGCGGCGCTGTTTGCGAGCGGCTTCACCATGTGTTTCGACGCGATGCACGCCGTCACCGGGCCTTACGCTCATGCCATAGTTGAAGAGCGTCTTGGCGCATCCAAGGGCACCGTGATCAACGGCACGCCGAGTGTGGATTTTGGCAAGGGCCATCCGGACCCGAACCCCATTTGGGCCAAACCGCTGATGGACTTGATGATGTCGGATGCCGCCCCCGATCTGGGCGCCGCTTCTGATGGCGACGGGGACCGCAACATGATCGTGGGGCGTGGGGTCTATGTGACGCCATCCGACAGCCTCGCCGTTCTGGCCGCCAACGCGCATCTGGCCCCGGCCTATGCCAGGGGTCTAGCAGGCATCGCCCGTTCGATGCCGACCAGCGGGGCCTCTGACCGGGTGGCCACGCATCTGGGGGTTTCGATTTTTGAAACACCCACCGGCTGGAAGTTTTTTGGCAACCTGCTGGACGCGGGCAAGGTCACCATCTGTGGCGAAGAAAGTGCTGGCACCGGGTCGGACCACGTGCGCGAAAAGGACGGGCTCTGGGCGGTGTTGCTTTGGCTGAACATCCTTGCCGCGCGCAAGATGTCGGTGGCTGAGATCATGTCGGACCACTGGAACACCTTCGGGCGCGACTACTACTCTCGCCACGACTTCGAAGCCATTGAGACGCAGAAAGCCAACGCCCTGATGAGCGGCCTGATCGACGCCCTGCCCGATCTGCAAGGTCAGTCCTTTGCAGGCATGACCGTCGCGCAGGCGGATGAGTTTTCTTACCACGATCCGGTGGATGGATCGCTTAGCACCAATCAAGGCGTCCGGGTCAGCTTTGACGGTGGTGGACGCGCGGTGTTCCGGCTGTCAGGCACCGGCACCGAAGGGGCCACGCTGCGCATGTATCTGGAGCAGTTCGAACCCGTCGGCGGCGATCATCACAAAGACCCGCAGGACGCGCTGCAAGGCATCATCGCGGCGGCCCATGCAGTCGCAAAGCTAGAGGCGCATATTGGCCGGACGGAGCCGGATGTACGGACCTGAAGCTGCCTGCCATTGAATCCCAGCGCAAAAGTCGGGATGATGTAGCGTCTTTCACAGGTGCGCAGATGCATATCGCCTACACTACCAGCCCCGGGCGCGGGGCCACTGATCAGTTGCTCTACACCTTTGCCGAAGCGCTGTTGAAGCAAGGGCGCAAGCCCATTGGCACCGTCCAGATCAACACGGACTGCGGCGGGCCAGGTCTTTGCGACATGGACGTTAAGGTGCTGCCCGATGGACCGGTGATCCGCATTTCGCAAAGCCTAGGGGCTGGCGCCAAAGGTTGTCGTCTGGACCCCAACGCGTTGGAGACCTCCGTTGGCATTGCCGAGCAAGGGTTGGAGACAGACGCCGATTGTCTGATTATAAACAAGTTCGGCAAACACGAAGCCTCTGGCGCGGGCTTTCGCCCTGTGATCGCCAAGGCATTGGAAAAAGGCATTCCAGTGATCGTTGGAGTTGGGCGGCTCAATCAAGAAGCCTTTGAGGAGTTCACCGGCGGGATGGCGACCGGGCTGGAGCCAGATGTTCCCAGCCTGATGCAGTGGTTTGAGGACTGTCAGCGACAGGCGGCGTAGCCCCGCTCTATTCGTCGTCCTTATAGTACCCGATCTGATCCCCGTCCGTTGTGCACCCCAGCCCGTTCAGCAGCCGGTTGGAATAGTTGAAATAGGCGCAGACCTGATTGACCTCCAGTATCTCGCCGTCCTCGCAGCCTGCCAGCTTTAGCGCCTCAAAGTCCGACTTCACCATCTTCCCTACAGAGGTCGTCAGCTTGCCAGCATAGCGCAGCAGCGCCAGTTCCTTGCCATCAAATTCATCCTCCGGTCGGTGGGCCTTCAAAGCCACGAAAATCCGGTCACTGCGCGGCTGATCCTTGATCAAATTGCGCACGTTCATGAAGTGATGCGTCAGCGAATAGGTGCAGTCGTTCAGGATCGACGTGTAGCTGGCGATGACTTCCAGAAACCAGAACGGCAGCTTGTTATCGTCCGAATGCAGCACTGAACGGTAAAGCGTCACGTGCCCCTGCATCGTCTCTGGCCTGAGCGAATGCACGCGCATTACCGTGTCCACCGTGCCGTGGGGCGTCCGGGCGTTGTCCAGTAGCTCCCTCAGGCGCGGGTCCGCGTCATCGTCAGAGATCATTTCAATCCAGGCGGTCATATCAATCCTCTCGGGTGTCGAGTGGGCTGGGGCCAATACCCCGCGCCAGTTTGGAGCGGAAGCGCATGGCACCTGCGTCCAGCGCCAGATTCAGGTAGTTCCCGCGCCGCCGCGCCATGCCGCGCTGGACGTTTTCCAGCACGTCCTTGTCTTCCAGAAAAGCGGTCTTGGCCCCTTCGAACATCTGGGCCGACAGCGCCGCGTCACCCGCATGCATGTTGCGGTGCTGGAACCAGAAGTAGCGTGAGGACTGCCCGTCAATCGGCGTGATGAAGTTGTAAGAGATGTTGATGAAGGCGTTGTCAGAGACCGGCTTGTCCGGCCCGCCTTCGCCCACAGGCGTATAAACCGACATGTTGATCGCCGTGGACGGCAGGCGGCACTCGTAGTGTTGTTTGCGGTCGCACGTCGGGCCGAAGGGCAACATGTCCTTGTAGTAGGGCGGCGGCGGTTCGTCGAAGATCCAGCGGTAGACGATGACCCCTTCGTCGATGTCTTCCAGATCCAGCGGGCGATGGTCCGTCCCAGCGCCCGCAAAGGAGGTCAGATGCACCCAGGCGACATGGCTGGGGTCCAACAGGTTATCGATGATGTAGAGGTAATGCGCCTCCATCGCCATCGCCCCTTTCGCGGTCTTGGCCCAGGTCGGATTGTCGAAGTTCGGGATGTCGATGATGGTATTGCAATCCGCGTCTTCCGGTGCACCCATCCACAACCAAAGGAACCCCCAACGGTCCTCAGCCGGGTAAGAATGCACCGCAGCGCGGCGGGGGGGATTGTCCAACTGCGTAGGCGCGATAACGCATTCGCCGGAGCAATCGAAGGTCAGCCCGTGATAGCCGCAGACCACGTGATCCCCTTCGATGGTCCCTTTGGAGAGCGGCAGTTTGCGGTGCGGGCAGGCGTCCTCCAACGCGACAGGCTTGCCCGCGCTGTCGCGGAAGATCACCACATCATCGCCCAGCATGGTCAGGGGGGTCAGGGTGCGGTCAAAATCCTCTGACCGCCCGGCGACATACCAATGGTTGCGTGCAAAACCCTCCGCGCCTGCCAGATCAGGTCTCATGCAGGGCCGCCCGCGTAGTGGTCATAGGCTTTGAGCGCTTTGGCGCTGTAGGCATATGACGGCCCGCCGCCCATGTAGGTGGCCATGGCGAGGGCTTCGCAGAACTCCTCCCGCGTGGCTTCCAGCCGCACGAGCGAGCGCACGTGAAAGCCAATGCAGCTGTCGCAGCGGGTGGCGATGGCTATGCCAAGGGCGATGAACTCCTTGGTCTTCTCGGTCAGCGCGCCGTCTTTCTTGGCCGCCTGACCCATCGCGCCGAAGCCTTTGACGGTGTCAGGGATTTCCTTGTTGAGCGTTGCGATGTTGGCCTCGGTCTCGGCCATGAAGTCCTGCCAGTCCATGTGATCCTCCCCGACCCTTTGTGGGGGCAACGTTAGACTGGGGGGAGTGGGTTGCCAATGGCGGGGAGTTCAACGCTGAAGAAACACGCCCCGGCCCGGAGTCAAGCGAAGCGCCGGGCCATCGCCTGCCCGCCCCACGGGTAGGCGAGTAGGTGAGGCTGGGTGGTTCGTTGAGAGGGATCGTATGTGCTGAGGGATAAAGTGGCAGAGAACCGGCGTCAGTTCGCCCACCCCGGGCAGGCGCTGGCCCTCTCACTTTCGGTCGTGGGACTAAACCCGCTCATCCGCGCCCATCTTGCGTTCCAGCCAGCGCACGCCAGCGCTGATGATCAAGACCAGCACCAGGTATTCGAGGATCAGGAAGGTATAAAGCTCCAGCGGGCGATACTCCGTCACGACCAGCTCATTTGCGCGGCGTGTCAGCTCCTGCATGCCAATGACCGAGGCAAAGGCGCTCATCTTCACAATATAGATGAACTGGTTCGCCAGGGGGGGCAGGATACGTCGGATCGCCTGCGGCAGGATCACATAACGCATGGTCTGCCAATAATTCAGGCCCACGGTCTGCGCCGCTTCCGTCTGGCCCCGCGCGATGGATTGAATGCCGGAGCGATAGATCTCTGCCGTGAACGCGCTGTCGGAAATCGCCAGTGTGATGATCGCCCCCCAGAAGGGATCGATGGGGATGTTCAGCCCCATGGAGCGGAAGATGATCGGCAAGCCGTAGAACACCCAAAAAAGCATCGGCAGCAGGGGGATAGAGCGGACAAACTCCACATAGACACGGTTCAGCAGGCGCAGCCAGCGGTTCGACGATTGTCCCGGCAGGGCCACAATCAAGCCGATAACGATGGAGATCACGGCCGCAATCACCGAGATCGAGATGGTCGCCCACATACCCGAGACAAGGAACTGAATGTTGGTCCAGCCCCCGGCTGTCCGCGGGTCGATCACGTACCAGCCCCAGTTGCCGGAAGAGGAGCACCCTGACAGCACCAGCAAGGTGGACAGCAACAAAAGAAGTCTGAACATGGCGGGCTCCTAGTGCTGCAAAATCTGGCTGAGGAAAGTCTGGCACCGCTCAGTCTTTGGATTGCCAAAGAAGTCGTCTGGGGCGGATTTTTCCACAATCTCACCGTGGTCCATGAACACCATCTGATCGGCAACCTTGCGGGCAAAGCCCATCTCATGCGTCACAACGATCATGGTCATGCCTTCAACGGCAAGCTCCACCATAACGTCCAGCACCTCCGAGATCATCTCGGGATCAAGCGCCGAGGTTGGCTCATCGAACAGCAATACCTTCGGTTCCATGCAGAGCGACCGGGCGATGGCCACGCGCTGTTGCTGCCCGCCTGACAGCTGCTTGGGCATCTTCGCCGCCTGATCGGGTATGCGCACACGCTCCAGATAGTGCCGCGCGCGTTCCTCGGCCTCTGTCCGCGACAGACCGCGCGCTTTCATTGGCCCCAGCGTCAGATTGTCCAGCGCACTGAGATGGGGAAAGAGGTTAAATTGCTGAAACACCATCCCGACATCGCCCTGGATGGAGGCGACGGATTTGGGATCGTTGGTCAGCTCACGCCCCTCTAGCCGGATGGTGCCGGACTGGTGTTCCTCCAACCGGTTTATGCAGCGCACCACAGTTGACTTGCCGGAACCGGAAGGGCCGCAAATGACAACTTTCTCACCCGAACCCACCGTCAGGTTGATGTCCTTGAGGACGTGAAAGTCACCAAACCACTTATTGACGTCGACAAGTTCGATCGCGGTTTCTGTCGTCACGACTTGCCCCTCACGGTTTTTGTATGACCAAAACAGAGCTTACTTGATATATGAGGCGCCTCAAGCGACTATGTGCCTTCATAAAGAGAAAACGACTGCGAAACTGGGGAGTACGAAATGAAGAAATTGCTGAACATGGCTGCCGCCTTGGCGGTTGGCCTGACACTGGCGGGGGCGGCGAGCGCGCAGTCCGCGTTGAATGAAATTCTGAACGGCGGTGTTCTGAAGGTCGGCACCACAGGCGACTGGAACCCGATGTCTGTGCGTGATCCGGCGACGAATTCCTACAAAGGGTTCGACATCGACATCATGCAGGAACTGGCCAACGACCTTGGCGTAGAGGTCGAATTTGTGCCGACCGACTGGAAGACGCTTGTGAACGGCGTGGTCGCAGGCCAGTACCACATCACCGGCTCTGCCTCGATTTCCCCGCCTCGGATGAAGGCTGCCGGTTTCTCCGAAAGCTACATCGCGGTGGAGATTTTTCCATTCACCACGGCTGAAAAGGCTGGCAACTTCTCTGGCTACGACAGCGTGAACAAGGCGGGCGTGAAGGTCGCTACAACCCTAGGCACAACATTTGAAAAGCTGGTGCGCGAATGGTTCCCGGATGCGGAGATCATCGTGGTCGAAGCACCTGCGCGCGGCTATCAGGAAGTGCTGGCAGGCCGGGCGGATGTGTTCATCACCTCTAACATCGAAGGCTCCACACTGGAAGAAAAGTTCGGCGTTGTGCGTGTGCCGGACACTGGCCCACGCGCGCCCTCCCCCATTGCAATGCTGTTGCCGCAGTCTGATCAGGTCTGGATCAACTACGTGAACAACTGGGTGAAGCTAAAGAAAGCCAAGGGTTTCTTTGAGGCCAACAAGGCCAAGTGGGGCCTCTGAACTGATCTGAGAACTGGGGCGGGCTGTGATGGGCCCGCCCTTCTTTTTTGGGCCGTACATATGCAACTGAGCCTGATGACATGGCCCGAGGTTGAGGCCCGCCTAAATGCAGGTGTCTGCGCCCTTCTGCCCATTGGGTCGACCGAACAGCATGGGCCAATGGGGCTGATCGGAACAGATGCGATTTGTGCCAGGGCCGTAGCGGTGGAGGCCGCCAAACGTTGCGACGCGCTGGTAGCGCCCGAGATTGCCTATACCCCTGCCCCCTTCAACACGGGTTTTCCCGGCACGGTTTCGGTCGATGCCGACCTCACGCGGGAACTGGTCTTGCAGGTCTGTAGCGGACTGCTGCAGCAAGGCTTTTTGGGGGTCTTCATCCTCAACGGGCATGGTGCAAATCTGGAACCTGTCCGTGCGGCGATGGCCGATTTGCCGGAAGGCGCCGTGATGGTTCAATCCTGGTGGGCGCCCGAGCCGGTCAATGACCTGCGCGCCGAAGCGTTCGGCGATTGGGAAGGCATGCATGCCACCCCCTCAGAGGTCGCGATAACGCAGGCCCTCCATGGTGCAAAACCTGTTGGAGCCGCAAAGGATCCCCCCGCCAAACTGAGTCCCGATTTCATCAAAGCACATGCCGGGGACACACATGGCCCTCCCGATGAACATCGCAGGGATTTCCCTGACGGTCGGGTCGGGTCACATTCCGCGCTGGCCACACCGGAACTTGGTGCTTTGCTGTTGGAAACGGCGGCCCGTGCCATTGCCGAAGAAGTCGCGACCTTCAGCAATCAACGCCGGAAAGCTAGATGACGTCACCCAGACCTACCCGGCGATCTGGATTGGCGAACGCCGCTGCTGCGCAAGGATAGGTCGCCAAAACCTCTGCCCCACCCTGCAGCCGATCCGGAAAGAACTGGCCGTCCTGCCAGATCTGGACGCCATCAACTTCAATCGTCGGGTCAAAGATGTTCCATGAAATCTCCCCCGGCGCATAGGCCCCGCAGGTGTGAAAATGCAGCACACGCGGGTTTCCAAATGCCGTCCCGCCCCAGTGTTCGTAATTACGCTTCATCTCCCAGGGAAAGCCGCATCCGGGGTGAATGCCCGCATGCCAGGAATGCACAAAATTCCGGTCCAGTTCGAACAGTCCTGCGATGCGGTCATAGTGGGCGTTGGCACGCGCAACGTCAGAGGCCGTTCCGTCAAACCCTGTCAAACGACCGTCCTTGAGCTGCGCAAACACCGGATCTTCAAATTCGATTGTGTAGTCGTCGTAATACCGCGATCCGGTGCCCGTCAAAAACCCGCACAGCGCCACCTTCCCGGAAAACCCAGCGGCCGGAACGGGCGAAAAAACGGACATCGGAAAACGCAAAGACGCTGTATCTGACGGCGCAATGGATTTGTCTGCGATGCAACCTTCGACGCGAGTTCCACCTGCACACGACACAATGATGCGCTTCGCGTTGATCAGGCAGGCATCGACTGCGTTCTTGAGCTCTACAAATGCGCTGTAATGGGCCGTCCCGAAACAGGACCCCAAAAGTTCGGTGTTGTTCGCAAAGCACACGACAAAACGCGGGCCTGCAGGCATTTCGGAAAACCGCAGCTGATCCCCAAGTCGGGCAAGGAAGACCACGATGTCAAAGGCAGCAGCCTTATCGACAAACCCGTCAGGAAGCGCGGGCGCGCTGGCAGAAAAGCCGACATTTACAACCTCGGTATGAAACCCGAGGTCCCCCGCAACTTGAGTAAACTCGGTGGTGAGGTTCCGGTCAAAATACCCCAGCTCTGGCGGCTCGACGGCCAGCAAGACACGCTCACCGCGGGTGCCACCTGCGCAGTTCAGCAACAGGTTCCGCACCCCGGCAGCGACATCGTGAACCTGAGACCCTTCCAAAACCGTGCCTCCCCCATTGGCGGATCAAATTAGACACCGGTGGCGGCGTAAATCAATCTTGTAAATGTCGGAGATGGGCACAGGGGCCAGCTAACCCTGCATACTTGGAAACCATCCCATGCGGTTTACCTATAGCAGTGTTGTCTTCAGTGAGAGGGTTCCGAACGGTGACTGTTCAGCCAAGCAATCTCTCTTCAAGCTACGGGTTGGAAGTGATCGACCTGCCCGGAGTGGTTTCCGCCATGAGGGGTGACACCCTGCTTGCGCAAAGCCGGAACGCCAGGGTTGCCTTTGAAACGCGATTGTCACCGGTGGTCTATTTCCCGCCCGAAGATGTCCTTGTTGATTTGAGCGAAATCACCGACCTCAAGACCTTTTGCCCTTTCAAAGGGACCGCCCGGTATCGCGATATCCTGCACCCGGACGGTAATCTGCCAAACGCGGTTTGGACCTACGCAAATGCGCTGCCGGAAAGCCGCCGCCTTGAAGGGCTGCTCGCCTTCACACCCGGAATCGCGGATGAAATCACGACAGAAACAGGACCCGTTAAAAGTCCGGATTATGCATCCGCCTCCGGCCCGGTGATCGACTGGATACTCAGGGAGGCCGGGTTCATCCCAACGCCGGACCTGCTGACCAAGGCGCTGGGCGAGAAACTGCGCGAACATGGGATTCATGTCACGCGCATCAGCGTCATGATCTGGTCGCTGCACCCTTTGATCGCGGGGAAGAATTACATCTGGGAACATAAGAGCGGAGAAGTCTCCACTTACGCGCCCTCCTACGAAATCTACGATCATCCGGGTTTCGTGAATTCGCCGCTGCGCCATGTGTCGGACGGGCTAGGGGGCGTGCGGCAAAGGCTGGGTTCGGAATATGCGGAAAACAGCTTTCCGATCATGGAAGATCTGCGCGCGCAGGGTGCTACGGATTACGTCGCGATGCCGCTTCCGTTTTCGGATGGTCGCATCAATGTGCTGTCGGTGACCGGGGACCACCCGGAGGGTTTCTCCACTGCCAATCTTGGCCTGATTTTCGAGTGTATCTTCGTGATTTCTCGTTTCTACGAGGTCTACACCCAGCGCGAAAACGCCCAATCGCTGCTGGAGACTTACGTCGGCAAACGGACCGGGGCGCGTGTGCTGGGCGGCGAGATCCGCCGTGGTGACGGGGATGAGATCGACGCGGCGATCATGTTTTGCGACCTGCGCAATTCGACACGCCTCGAAGAAGAGCTTTCCAAAGAGGCGTATCTGGAGCTGCTCAATCATTTCTTTGAAACCACGTCGCAGGTCGTGCACGAACACGGGGGCGAAGTGCTGAAGTTCATTGGTGATGCTGTTCTGGCCGTGTTCCCGGCGGGTGAGGACGCAAAGGCGGCTTGCGCCAAGTCACTGGCATCCGCGCGTGAGGTGATTGATGCGCTGCGCGGTGATCCAAACTGTGAAGGTGCCATCGGAATCGCTTTTGGTCGGGTGACTTATGGCAACGTGGGATCAAAGGAACGGCTGGATTTCACGGTGATTGGTCAGGCGGCAAACATCGCGGCGCGGCTTTGCGAGCAATGCGGGCGCACGGGTCACGCCATCGTAGTGACCAATGATGTGCTGGGCGATGCGAATGATGCCCGCGACCTCGGGGAGTTGCCGCTTAGGAATGTTCAGTCCCAGGTGCGCTGCCACGGGATTTGACCACGCCCGGTGACACCGCAATCCCTGGCCGTCAGTCTGGGTCACCTCAAAGCGGACAGGAACCGGTCTGCAATCGGGTTTGTCCCGGCCCCTACCCGCCGGATGGTGCCAAGGGGTCGCTGAAACTGCGGGTGGTCAAAATCGAGAAAGACCAACCGATCCTCCAGGTAGGGCTCCGTTGTTGCCCTTGGCATGGAGGTGATCAAATCCGTCTCTGCGATGATCTCAAGAACAGAACGGATCGCGTCGGCTTCGCAGACGATGTGCATGGATTTCACGCCAGAAGCCATCATCGCGGCTTCGGTCTGCTGACGCAGCAGACTGCCTCTGGAATGGGCCAGCCAAACCTGTGCTTCGAGATCCGATGCCATGACGCTTTGACGGGCCGCCAAAGGGTGGCCTGCGCGGCACAGAATGCCAACGCGGTCATCAATCAGCGGTGTGAACGCCAACCCATCTGACGGGTCCGCCAAGCTTTGCGGGCCAATGACGATATCAACCTGGCCTTGTTCCAACATGCTGCGCAGCTCATGCACCAGACCTGTTCGCATCTCAACCACGCAATTCGGGTTTTCGCGGATGAACCTTGCCATCGCACTGCTCAAGAAACGTCCCGCAACGATAGGTGGTGCGCCGATCCGCAGCTCACCCACCGCGCCTTGCGCTGATTGGTCGGCCAACACACTGGCTTGTTCTTCGGCCAGACGAATGGTCTGACCATTCCGCGACAAGCGAAGGCCCAGCGCGTTCGGAACCGATTTGCGCCCGTCCCGATTAAAGAGCTTTACCCCCAACCTTTCTTCGAGTGTTTTCATGTTGCGGCTCAGCGCAGGCTGCGTCAGCCCCAATCGGTCGGCGGCGGATTGAAAAGAGCCCGCCTCTGCAATGACAGAGAGTTGGGCAAGGTGCTTGGGGTCAATTTTCATAGCAATTCTTTATACGTGAGGCCGATTGTTTGATTATCTTAGATATTAAAGCGCTGCTAGGCTGGGGCAAAGGAAAGGGAGGATTCGATGTTCAATTTCAGGAAACTCACAGCTGCGGCTGCTGTTCTGGCCGGTCTGGCTTGGGCGCCGACGCTGGCGTCTGCACAGATTTTCAAAGGGGAGACCGCTGGCGTGGGTGACCCGGTTCACACAATGTTTGTCACCTTCGCCAATCAGGCGGGCAAAGCAGGCGTTGAGATCCAGGTCAACGCAGGCCAGACACTCACCAAATCCATGCTGAAAGGCGGGCGGCAAGAGATCGACTTTTTCTCGACCGTGCCGTCGCTGGTCAACCTGATGAAGGGCCAAAAGCGGATGTACGAAAAGGTTGAGGACGCCCCAGCTGCGGCTGGTGAAATCCGCTCCATCCTCGGGTTCAAGGCGGGGGCCTATCATCCCGTCACTCTGGCGGGCTCAGGCATCGAAAGCTGGGAAGACTTGAAAGGCAAGACCGTTTTCACCGGCCCGCCTGCCGGGTCGGCCTCTGCCACGTCAGAAGCGCTGATCAAGATCATCACTGGCTATGAGGCTGGCACCGACTACACTGCGGTGCGCCTCAGCTGGGGTGAGGGATATGCCGCGCTCGCTGACAACAAGATCGACATGATGGTGCGCCCTGCCGAAGTTGGGTCATCCAAGATCGAACAGTTCGGCCTGTCGGGCGAGTTCCGCGTGCTGTCGATCCCGCAAGAGGTCATCGGCTCCGAAGCCATGCAGAAGCTCTTTGGCCGTCCGGGGCGCGGCATGCTGACATTTGATGGCGGCGTCTACAAAGGCCAGCTGACTGGCGGCGAGATCACCGCGCTGGGCTTTACGCAGTTTGTCGGGACGCATTCGGGTGTGGCCGACGACGTTGTCTATGACGCGACCAAAGCGTTCTGGGAAAACCTGGACGAGGTGCATGCCACTGCGTTCTTTCTCAAGGAAGTGACCGCAGACACCGCGTTTACATCGGTGAACGTGCCTCTGCATCCGGGGGCTGCAAAGTACTATGACGAGGCAGGCATCGCCATTCCGGACGCACTGCGCCCCTGATCGTATCTCATGAGAGAGAACTGCAACGTGTGGTTCTCTCTGCCCTCACAACATGAAAATCGGGACCTGATCCAATGACCGCTGAGGCTCCATTCTCTGGCGGAACAGCCAAGCTTTACGCATTGCTGTCTGCTTTGGCCTGCTTCCTCCTTGGTGCAATCGCGCTTTACAGTTCCGGCGTTGGACTGGTGGAGCCGAAGTTCCACCGTGCTGCGGGCTTCGCTTTGGCGCTGGTTGCGGGCATCGCTGCCGCCCGCGTCAAGAGAGAGGCCGCTGGACCTCTGGCCGGCGTGCACGCTCGGGTGCACCTTGTGCTCGACGCTATCATGCTGGTGGCCGGCCTCTGGGCGATCTGGTCGTTTCACTTTGTCCAGACGCAGATGGAAACGGCGCTCTATGACGTCAGTCGCGCAGATGCCTGGCCCGCATTGGCTGGGCTAGCAGTGTTTCTTGAGCTTTGTCGCAGGCTTTGGGGCTGGGGTTTGTTCGCGGTAGGCGCGTTTGGGGTTCTCTATCTGCTTTGGGGACAGGACCTGCCGGGCATCATGGCGCACACCGGGTTTTCGCTCAAAGAAGTGGCTGAGGCGCTGTGGTACAACACCAACAAGGGTGTCTTTGGATCGATCACGAATATCGTCCTGTCGACGGTCTTTATCTTCATCATCTTTGGCGTGCTTCTGGAAGGCACAGGCGCGGGCGACACGCTACTGAAATTCGCCTTTCTGGCCACCCGCCGCACGCGCGGCGGGCCTGCGCATGCCGCCATCCTGGCGTCATCGATGTTCGGCACCATGTCAGGGTCCACCGTGGCCAATATCGTTGGCACCGGCACCTTCACGATCCCTATGATCAAGAAGCGCGGCTTCACCCCGACCTTTGCTGCGGGGATCGAGGCGACGGCCTCCTCTGGCGGGCAGATCATGCCACCGATCATGGGGGCGGCGGCGCTGGTCATGGCGGACCTGACAGGGGTGGGATACCTCAACATCATCGTCGCGGCGCTTTTCCCAGCGTTGTTCTACTACTTCAGCCTGTTTTCTGCCGTGACCGTAGAAAGCCGCAGACAGGGGATCGACGTGCAGCCGCTTTCGGTGGAGGACAAGATCACCCGGGTCGACCTGATCAACTCCGCCCTGTTCCTGGGACCTATTGCGACCATCATCGGGTGCCTGCTTGCCGGGTTCTCAACCTCCGCCGCGGGCTTTTATGCGGTGGTCGTTCTGCTGGCCTTGTCCGTGATCAATCCGCTGGTGCGCAAGGACCCGATGCGCATTTGGCGGTCGTTCCTCAAGGGGGCGCAATCCGGCGCGACATTGCTGATTGCCATTGCGGCCATTGGCATTCTGGTGGGGTCGCTCGATTCAACCGGGTTGGGCCTGAAGCTCGCGAATGTCATTGCAACGGTGCGCGGCGAAAGTCTGTTCTCGGCGCTTCTGGTTGCAATGGCCGGAGCCCTGATCCTTGGCATGGGCATGCCAACGCTGCCTGCCTATCTGATCATCATCCTGGTGATGGGCCCCGCCATTCAGGCACTTGGTGTATCGATGCTGACCGCGCATATGTTCGTGTTCTACTACGGCGTTGCGTCTTCGCTGACGCCCCCTGTCGCCATCGCTGCCTACGCAGCAGCCCCCATCGCCGGGGCCAATCCGTTAATGACGGCCTTCATGTCATTCCGATTGGGCATGGCAAAGTTCATCATACCGTTTGTCTTTGCCTTCTACCCGACCATCCTGATCATTGAAGAGTTCAGCCTTCTGCCGTTCCTGTGGATCATGGTGCGGACGTGCTTTTGCATTTGGCTCTTCTCATCAGCCCTATCGGCCTATGACCGGCGCAAGCTGCCCGCCGTCGAATTGGTCGCGCGCTTTGTCACCGCCTTTGCCATGTTGGCGCTGAGCCCTGCCGTGCACCTGCCCGCCATCGCGTTTGGCGTCGCGCTGATCGTCTGGGACGTCACACAAGCCAAGCGCCTGCCCTCAACGCCAAGGGCCGCATCATGAGCAAACGCCCGAACTTTCTGTTCATCATCACCGACCAGCACCGTGCGGATCATCTGGGATGCGGTGGCAATCGGGTCGTCAAGACACCCAATATCGACGGGATCGCGGACAAGGGCATGCGCTGGGACCGGTTCTATGTGGCTAACCCCATCTGCATGCCGAACCGTGCGTCGATCATGACCGGGCGGATGTGTTCTGCCCATGGCGCCCGGCACAATGGTATCCCTCTGTCCAAGGATCACACCACGTTTATCGAACTGCTGAGGGATGCGGGATATCGGACAGGGTTGATCGGCAAGTCGCACTTGCAAAGCTTTACCGGCTTGCCCGCCACGAACAAGTTCGAGCCCGCCGAAGGTCTAAGTACACCCAGCCCCCATCTGCGCGATGCCAAGAAAAACAACCGACACGCGCCAGAGTATGATCTGGAAGACATCACGCAGTGGGATCGTCCCTTGGCGGAGCGAATGGGTGATGACTTTTATGGCTTTGAGCATGTCGAAGTCGCCGCCGACCATGCCGATCAGGCCTCTGGCGACTATCTGTTGTGGGCGCGGAAACAGCGCGCGGACTTTGACGATCTGGTTGGGCCTGCAAACGCCTTGCCCGACAACCGCATCAAGGCACCTCAGGCCTGGCGCACGGCAGTCCCCGAAGATCTTTATTCAACCAATTGGATCGCGGATCGGTCTGAGGCCTGGCTGGCAGAGCGTGCGCGGGATGACGCACCTTTCTTCTTGCAGATGTCCTTCCCGGACCCACACCACCCCTTCACGCCGCCCGGCAAATACTGGGACATGTACGATCCGGCCGACATTGAACTGCCGCCGACATTTGGCGCAGGGCATCTGCCACCTATCAAGGCGATGAAGAATGCGTTGCAAAACGGCACGGACCCGCGCGACAACCAAAACCCCTTTGCTGTCACGGAGGATGAAGCGCGTGCGATTATCGCCCTGACCTATGGCATGATCACGATGATCGATGACGCCATTGGCCGGGTGTTGAAGCGTCTGGAAACTCTTGGTCTCGCAGATGACACGGTGGTCATCTTCACGTCTGACCATGGCGACTACATGGGCGATCACGGGCTGATGCTGAAACTGCTGCTGCATTATCAGGGTATTGTTCGGGTGCCGTTCATCTGGCATGATCCGACGGCGCCTGCAGGGGGGCAGGTCGACAGGGGGCTGGCGTCTTCAATTGACATTGGCCCGACCATTTTGGCCCGGGCGGGCATTCAGCCCTTCAACGGCATTCAAGGGCGCGACCTTCATGCAAGTGAACCGCCCGAGGCCGTGATCGTGGAAGAAGACAGCCAACGCGTAATGACCGGCTTTGACCGCCCCCAACGCGTGCGCACCGTGATTACCGAAAGATACCGGATGTCGCTCAGAGAAGGCGAGGACTGGCAGGAGCTATACGATCTATCCGCTGATCCCGGCGAGGTCGAAAACCTCTATGACCACCCCGACATGCAAGACACCCGTGCGCGACTAACCGAGATCATGTTGCGCAGGCTCATCGCGTTTCAGGATCGCTCACCCCTGCCTGCCTACAGGGCCTAGGCCCCGTTAGCCGCCGTTTCCAGGTGGCACATCAAGGGCCGGGTTTTCGTCAAAGAATCCGTCTGGCATCCAATGGAAGTCTGCATAGACCACCGGCTGGATCGGCCAATCCTCTGGCCTTGGCAGGTGATTGAAGCTGAGCGTGTACCACGCCACCAGATCCGTGTTTTCCAGCGAACGGTCGGACTTGATCCATTCGGGCAGCCCCTCGCCCAGGCCACTCTGGTTAGGAAACCAGCCTGCGGGGTAAAGCTCCTTCGGATCAAAGGCGGTCGCCCAGAAATGTTTGAACATGAAGCCCGCGCGTTTGGCGACGGGGGCGTCAGGGTCCAGCAGCGGCAGTGCGTTGCTGCCCGGGGCGAGCTTGTAGGCCACGGGGTTTCCCAGCCCGTTTGTGGAGTCATTATTGGTCACCTTCCAATAGCGCCCGCTGGCGAGATTGAGTTCGCGGGCAGCGCCACCTTCGCTTGCCAAGGGCCTGTCATGGATCGTGACAGCATTGCCGTGGGGATTGTCCGGGCCTTTGGGCGCGGCCTGGAATTCGACCTCGTGCACCGCGTTTTCCGCCCCATCCACGTTCATATCAAACCGGAAACTGAAGGTGTGCTGGTGCATGTGGGACGCGATGCCGGGGGCGACCAACGCGCCGTACTTTGGCGTCTCGCCCGACGCGATGCCCGTGGGGAAGGGAATACCCGTCGCCTTCACCTCCACCCCGATGGTGCCGTCCTGATAGAAGTACCAAAAGAACCCGTAGACGTAGTTCCCGATGGTGCAAATGGTCGAGATCACCAGTCGACGCGACCGCACGGCGCGCATCTTGCCCGTCTTAACATCCGTATGTTTCCACAGCAGGCCAAAGTCTTCTTCGTGCATGCAGACGGCGTTCTTGATCTGAAGCGGCGTGCCGTTCCAGTCGTGCGTGAACAAATCGAAGTAGTGGATATGCCCCAGGCAATCACACCCGAGTTTCAGCGAATCCATACAGGCCCCAAGGCCGTATTCTCCGGTATCAAAGGCGTTGCGGCGGTAGTTGCCCCCTGTCGGGTCTCCGTAGGGCACCACCATCTCCGCCATTGAGGCGCGGCGCATGATGGGGCGCAGGCGGCCAGCGTCCTCATAGCCGATGTTGTGCAGCACCAGCCCTTCGCGCTGGTTGAAGCCGACGCGGATATGCCAGCGCTGCCATTCAACCGCATAGCCGTCCACACTGAAGCTGGGGCCATCGGGTTGCGTGATCTCCAGCCGCTTTATGTCTTCACGCAGGCCTTCAGTGGGGCGGATGGACTTGCTGTCAGGCGGCAGGGGTACAACGCCGAAATCGTCGATGCGGATCACCTCGCCCCGGCGCAGATCGATGACCGGATGCAGGTTCGCAATCGGGCGGCCATATCGGTTGTCGCCAGCGTCATTGCACACCCAGCAGTGGCAATAGGCGAGCCGCTCGCCTTGTTCTGAAGCGTCACCGAAGTTTCCGGCGGCCCAAGTCTCTACCAGCACGGAGTCCAGATCGGTGATCCCACGCAGTGCGAGTGCCTCAACAAACCGGGGGTCCTCTTTCGCAATCCTGTCGCCTGCTTCAAATTCATCCGGCACGATCCGGGCCTGCACACCTTCGTGGTGGTCCCAGTTCTCAAGGCGATTTTCTGTGAGGTTGACGATCCCGCTCAGCGTGCGGTTTGAGGACGGCTCGTAGCAGCAGACATAGGCGCGGCGGGGCACGGGTGCGGCGGGCTTCTCCAACTGAGCAAGCGGAAGGCGCGGCTCTTCCAGCGTGATCGTCTCGAACCAGCCGCTTTCGTCCAGCCCCGCGTCACGTTTGACGATCTGAACGGCCTTGGAGATTTCACGGTCGTTCAGGGGATCAAGCGGGTGGAGGGGATAAGTATCAGCCATGGGCGAAATCTAGGAGCATTTCGGAGCGGAGTATACCTCACCCGCCCGCAAGCCGACGCATCAGCATGACTTCCGCGCCCTCGGGCAGTTCCTGGGACCAATCGTTGCGATAGATCACGCCATCGATGGCCACGGCCACCTGATCGCGGATGGGCCCCGCCAGACCGGGATAGCGCTCTTCCAGCTTGCGCAGCATTTCGCGGATGGTGCGCGCCTCAACGCGCACCATGTCCTGATTGTCAGCCAAGGGCCGCAGACCGGCCCACAGCTTGACCTCAACCATCACCCCTTGGCGTCGTTCAGCGCCGCCAGAATGCGCGGCGGTGAGACGGGGATGTGCGACATCCGCACACCCACGGCATTGGACACCGCGTTCGCGATGGCCGCCAGCGGCGGCACGATGGACGTCTCCCCCACGCCGCGCACACCGTAGGGGTGATTGGGGTTCGGGATCTCCAGGATTTGCGTGTCGATCATAGGCAGGTCGGAACAGACCGGAATGCGGTAGTCGAGGAACCCGGGGTTCTGCAAACGGCCGTCTTCGCCATAGATGTATTCCTCGTTCAGCGCCCAGCCGATGCCTTGCGCGGCACCGCCCTGATACTGGCCTTCAACGTAGGACGGGTGCACCGCCTTGCCTGCGTCCTGAATGACCGTGTAGCGCACGATCCGGCTGGAGCCTGTCTCGGGGTCCACTTCGATGTCACAGATATGCGTGGCGAAGGACACGCCCGCGCCATCGGCCACCAGTTCGGAATGCCCCGCAATGGGCCCGCCGGTGTTGCCTGCCTCTGCCGCGATTTCCTTCACGGACAGCGGTGCACGGTTGCCGTGCTTGGAGCCCGCCGCATGGGCGTGGCCGTCCTCCCAATAGACATCCTCAAGCGGGATGTCCCACATCATCGACGCGCGTTGGCGCATGACTTCGATGGCATTTCGCGCGGCTGAGATTGTCGCCATGGAAGTGGAGAACGTTCCCCGGCTGCCATCGGTCATGTCGTTGTAGCCAAGGGTCGCGGTGTCTGCCACGACCGCTTTAATGTCCTCGTAGTTGATTCCCAACTCCTCCGCCGCGATCAGCGACAGGGAGGCGCGGGAGCCACCCACGTCGATGGTCCCGACCGCTAGAGTCACGGTGCCATCGGCGTTGATGTTGAGGTCCGAACAAGTCTGACCACCGAAGTTGAACCAGAACCCGCAGGCCATGCCCCGGCCCTGATTTTCACCCAAGGGCGCGGACATATGCGGATGCGTCTTGGCCGCATCCAGTGTCGGCCCGATGCCGATGGGGCCATAGACCGGGCCGTAAGAAGATTTAGAGCCCTCTTTGGCCACGTTCTTGATCCGGAAATCGACGGTATCCATGCCGATCTTCTGCGCGAGTTCATCCACCGCGCTTTCGACCGCAAAGGCCGCCATTGGGGCCGAAGGCGCGCGATATGCTGCGACCTTGGGGCGGTTCACGACCACTTCAAAGCCCACGGTTTTCACGTTTTCCAGATCGTAAGGCGCAAAGGCGGTCATCGCGCCCAGTTCGGCCCACATGTCAGGATATGGCCCGCTGGTGTAGCGCAGCGTAGCCTCAGCGGCTGTGATCTTGCCGTCCTTGGTGGCCCCGATCTTGACGTCAATTGACGTGGCACTGGTGGGGCCGGAGGCGCGGAAGACTTCCTCGCGTGACATCACCAGTTTGACCGGGCGGTTGGCCTTGCGCGACAGCGCCAGAGCCACGGGTTCGGCCCAGACGTGGGTTTTGCCGCCAAAGCCGCCGCCAATCTCGGACGAGGTCACGCGCAGCTTGGACACTTCCAGCCCCAGCAGGTCCGCGCAATTCTGGCGATAGACAAAATGGCCCTGCGTGCAGACCCAAAGTTCTGCCGTGCCATCGGGGTTGCAGCTGGCCACACAGGCGTGCGGTTCGATATAGCCCTGATGGGTCTGTTCAGTCTTGTAGCTGCGTTCGACAATCACCTCGGCCTTGGCAAAACCAGACTCCACATCGCCATGCCCGAACTGGGACCGGTTTGCCACGTTGGAGGGCTTGGTGGGCGCAGGGTCCACCCCGGTGGTTATGATCTGATCGTTTAGAACAGGTGCATCCGGGGCGGCGGCGGCGTCAACGTCGACCACATGCGGCAGCACTTCGTAGTCGACCTCAATCAGCTTCAGCGCGGCTTTAGCGGCTTTTTCGTCAATCGCAGCCACAGCAGCGACGGCATGGCCGTCATACATCGCCTTTTCGCGGGCCATGCAATTGTCGAGGATCGCATAGAGCGCGGCATCCCCATCCGTCAGGTCCGGCAGATCATCGGCCGTGACAATGGCCTTCACGCCCTTCACGGCCTCGGCCTTGGACGTGTCGATCCCCTTGATCCGGGCGTGGGCATGCGGGCTGCGCAGTACGCGGGCAATCAACTGACCCGGCATGTTGAAGTCCGCGCCATAGCGCGCGCGGCCTGTAACCTTGTCGACCCCATCGGGGCGCAGGGGCCGTGTGCCTACGGAATTGAACGTCTTGCTTTGATAGGTTGCGTCGAAACTCATGCTGTTTCTCCCCTCATCTCGGCAGCGGCATCCTGCACCGCGCGCACGATCTTGTCATAGCCGGTACACCGGCAGAGGTTGCCTGCCAGCCAGAACCGGATTTCCGTCTCAGTCGGGTTCGGATTTTCCTTAAGCAGTGCCTTGGCCGCGATCAGGAAACCCGGCGTGCAAATTCCGCACTGCAAGGCGGCGTGTTCGATGAACTTGCGCTGCAATGGGTGAAGTTCCGCGCCATTGGCCATGCCTTCGATGGTTTCGATGGTCTTGCCTTCGGCCTCCGCCCCGAGCACGAGGCAGGAGCACACCACGCGCCCGTCCACAATAGTGCTACACGCGCCGCAGTCGCCCGTGCCGCAGCCTTCCTTGGCGCCCATCAGGCCCAAACGGTTGCGCAGCACGTCCAGCAGGGTTTCATCCGGCTGGCAGAGGAACTCAACGTCATCGTCGTTGATCGTCGTTGAAACAGCTATCGAAGACATCATTTCCCTCCTGCGCGGTCGTAAGCCGCCTGCGCCGCGCGGCGCGCCAAGACGCCCGCAACCTGTTTTCTGAACGCGACCGTGCCGCGTTTGTCGTCAATCGGGTTGGCGGCGGCGGAGCATGCCGCGGCGAGTGCCTTCAAAGCGGCTTCTTCCAGCTTGGTACCAACCAGCGCGTTTGCCGCGTCGTCCACCAGCAGAACCGTGGGGGCCACAGCGCCAAGCGCCACACGGGCAGCGGTCACGGTGCCCCCGTCATCAAGCGTGAGGTTCACACCAACACCCACAACGGCAATGTCCATCTCGGTGCGCGGGATGAACCTCAGATAGGCGTCACCATAGCGTGACGCGCGTTTGGGCAGCATCACGGCCTCGATGATTTCCCCCTTGGCGAGCGAGGTTTTGCCCGGCCCCTGAGGAATGTCAGCAATCGCCACTTCACGGGTGCCGGATGGCCCGGCGACACGCACCCGTGCATCGGCGGCCACCAGCGCAGGCACGCTGTCGGCGGCTGGGGAGGCGTTACAGAGGTTGCCTACGACGGTGCAGCGGCCCTGGATCTGGGTCGAGCCAATCAGATTGGCGGCCTCCACCACACCCGGCCACGCGGCGCAGAGCTCCGCATGTTCGGTCAACGCCGCCGCTGGCACCGCAGCGCCAATGACAAAACCATCGTCCGTCTCGGCAATCTGGTCCATGCCCGCGATGGCCTTGATGTCGACGATCAGGCCCGCGTCGAAATCATCATTCTGCATACGAACCAAAAGGTCGGTCCCGCCCGCAAGCACAAACGCATTTGCGTCCGCTCCGGCCAGGAGCGCGGTCGCGTCCTCAATTGTCTGAGGTCTTTCGTAGCGCATTTGTCGATTCTCCCCTTCAGGTCCGCGACCTGATTTTGTACCTTGCAAGTTCACCAGAAAGCGTGCCTTTCAGCAAGGCAATTGCGTGGCAAATGAGACAGACACCAGAAAGCGTTCTACATCATGGCGTGGCGGCCAGAGCAGCCAATACAAGGTCGACCCATGTCAAAGTTGAAAACACGTAAATTGCTCCAGTATCGGGCGGAGTACGCTGTGATCATGGCCGTCTTTTCGGTGCTCGGGATTCTGCCCTTTCGTCAGCGCCGTGCGTTCATGGCCTGGGCCATGTCGCGGGTGGTTGCCCCTGTAGTGGGCTATCGCAAGCGGGTTCACGAGAACCTTGATCTGGTTTGGCCGGACCTCGCAAAAGCAAAAAGAGACGCCCTGACCAAGGACGTGACCCGCAATGTAGGCCGCACGATCTGCGAGCTGTTCTCTCCGCAGGACCTGGTGGCGATGGCGCGGCAAACCGAATTGACAGGCCCGGGGCTGGCAGCACTGGAGGAAGCACAGGCGAACAACCGGCCTGCCATTGTCGTGTCAGGGCATTTTGGCAATTACGACATCGTTCGCGCGGGTTTGATCGCCCATGGCTTCAACGTCGGGGCGCTTTATCGGCGCATGAACAACCCGTTCTTTCATGAATTCTATATCAAGAATATCTCTACCACCGGCACGCCGTTGTTTGAGCGCGGCCGCCCCGGGCTAGGCCAGATGGTGCGACACCTGAAAGAAGGGGGGACACTGGCGGCGCTGACCGATGTGCGGGCCAACAGCGGTCTGCCCCTGCCCTTTTTTGGCCACGCTGCGCTGACAGCCACCTCAATGGCGGAAATGGCGCTGCGGTATGATGCGATCCTTGTGCCGTTCTACGGGACACGCCAGCCGGGAAATCAGGGTTTCACGGCAGAGCTTGAAGCGCCGATCCCGCATTCCGACCCGGAAACCATGACGCGCGCGCTCAACCAGTCCCTTGAGGCGCGTATCCAGAAGAACCCGGAGCAATGGTTCTGGATCCACAACCGCTGGAAGGGTGGCAGCGGGTGAAGATCGCTTTCTACGCAAATAACCTGACCGAACGCGGCACAGCAGTGGCGCTTTTTGACTACGCGCTACAGAACCGGATCGTGCTGGGTCACGAAAGCGTAGTGCTCTACGACAGGACCTTTGCAGGCAATAACGACAAGGTGATCGACAAGTTCAAGGCTGCGTTCGATCTGATCCCCTGTGATGGGTTTGCCGATGCCGACAAGCACATCCGGGCGGAGAACTGCGATCTGCTCTACGTACTGAAAGCCGGCAAGCGGGACGGCTTGGTATCGGGGGTTGTCCCGACAATGGTGCATGCGGTTTTTGCCGCAACCGTGCGCCAGCTTCATGGAGCCTCTTACGCCTATGTGTCCGAATGGTTGTCGGACCACTGTACCGGAGCACGCGTGCCTTGGGTTCCCCATATGGTGGCGGTCGGAGACACGGACGACACGCTGCGCGATAGGCTGTACATCCCCGCAGAGGCCACGGTATTTGGCTGTTATGGCGGGCGCCACAGCTTTGACATCGACTTTGTGAAGGACAGCGTGATCCCGCAGGTGCTGGAGACGTCGCCGCAGACCTACTTTGTCTTCATGAACATCGCGCCGTTCATCGACCACCCAAGGGTGATGTTCCTGCCTGCCTCCGCCGACATGGAAGAGAAAACCGCCTTTATTAACACCTGTGACGCAATGCTGCATGCCCGCAAGAGGGGCGAAACCTTCGGCCTTGCGGTGGGCGAATTTTCCCTGCGCGCAAAGCCTGTTCTCACGTTCGGGGGATCAAAAGAGCGGGCGCATCTGGGTGTTCTGGGTGAGACCGCCCAAGTCTACAATTCGCCGGAGGATCTGCTTGGGCTCATCCAGAGCTTCGACAAATCCGCACCCTCGGCACAGCAGGCCTACCAGCGCCTGTTTTCGCCCGGCCCCGTGATGCAACGGTTTGAGGAAAAGCTGATCCGGCCAGCGCACACGGGCGATCTGGACGGGGCACGCAAGGCCCTTGGGTTGCGACGCTGGGACCCTGTTCTGATGGCCCGTCCGAAGCTGCGGAAACTCTTCCGAAAAGGCTGATGCTTTTGGCTCGCACCGCGCGTTCTGAACTGTCTACCCTGACAATCCTATTCAGTGCCGTGTCCGGTGTTTATTCGCTGGCGGTCATGCTCTATAGGTCGGGTCGGCCCTGACAAAGGGCTTCCCGGGACAACGAGCGAAGACTTGAATATGACACAGCGCACACTGCCTACTGCTCAACGCCCCGATGTGAAAGGCGCCTTCGAGACCATCATGGCACTGGGGGTGCGGCTGCCGGGCAATCTGGGCTATATCGCCCGCCGCAAGCTCAAGCGGCGCCAATGCGCGCGCATGCAGGATACCTTTTCCGAGGTCCTGAGCGAGACGCGGGTGGGGGATCTGTGCATCGATCTGGGTGCCAATATCGGCGAAATCACAAAGCGGATGGCATCGACGGGCGCGGATGTGATCGGGTTTGAGCCTGATCCCGGGGCCTTTGGGGTCCTTCAGGATGCGGTGCGCGACCTGCCCAACGTGACGCTGGTTCACAAGGCGGCGGGTCATCAACCGGCCAGCCTGATGCTCTACCGTTCTGCGAAATGGTCACCGGATGACCCGTCCGCGAACACCCAGGGGTCGTCGCTGGTGCACGGTGGCGACGGGGCCAATGACGAAAACGCGGTTCGGGTCGAGGTGGTCGATATCCTTGCCTATCTCGAAGCGCTGGACCGCGACATTCGCATCCTCAAGATGGATATCGAGGGTGCCGAATGGGACATCCTGAACCGTCTGATGGATCACCCCATCCTGTCTCGTATCGATTGCGTATTTGCGGAAACCCACGAGCGTCAGGACCCCAAGCGGTATGTCCCGATGTTTGACGCGCTTCAGGACTGGGCCGAAAAGATCGACCGGCCTTACGTCAACCTTTATTGGGTCTAGCCTCGCGCGCGGCTACTGGTGCCTGCCGCCGTCTTTCCGCGCGCTCAGCGCCCCCTTCAGGAAACCAATGTTCTTGGCGCGTTTGCGTTTTGAAAACAGCATATCGAGGCCCATCAGCCTGAGGGCCGCCGCCGTGAGCGTGTTCAGCATCGGGCGCGGGTGGCCGTATTTGCCCAGCGCATAGACCCGCGACCGCGCAGAATAGTAAGCCTTGAACGCCGCGACTTGCGGTGATCGGGGGGAGCCATGCCCGCTGAGGTGCACCACCTTTGCGGCATGGCAGTACATCAGTGGCCCGTGTTCCCGCAGACGCAACGACAGATCGTCGTCCTCGTGGTACATAAAGATCGCAGGGTCAAACCCGCCAATCTTTTCAAAGAGATCACGGCGACAGAAGATCGCGGACCCGGCCAGAACCGACACTTCACAATCCTGCTCGGGAATAGCCCCTTTCAGACGCTCCTCGGGCCTGAGCCGGGACCCGCGTTTGAAACTCTGCCGGCCCTGATCATCCAGAACTCTGGGATTGAATGCGCTGGCCTTGGGGTACGCCTCGGCCGCTGCAAGCAATGCCTCGAGCGCGCCGGGTTGCAGTTCAGCGTCCGGGTTGAGGAACAACAGGTACGTCGTCTTTGCCTTGGCCGCGCCTTCGTTGCACGCGGGCCCAAACCCGATGTTATCCGCGTTCAACAGCAGCTCAGCGCCATGATCCTGGGCCAGTTGGTGCAACGCGCCCGTGTCAGAGGAGGCATTGTCGACCAGCACCACAGGCGTGCCTTGCGGGACGCTCTTGAGCATGGCCGGGAGCACACCAAGGCTGTTGTGGCATACGGTGACAATTGTGATCGCGTCGAGGGTCAAATCGAGGCCCCTACCCTTCCGCGATAAGACGACGGTAAACCGCCGTGATGGCATCCGCCTCATGCGCGATCTGGTGCTGGTCCACGACCTTGCGGCGCGCGGCTTCGGCCATGGTCTGGCGCATCGTGCTGTCCGCCATCAGCTTGTCGGTCGCTTCGGTCAGCTGCGCCAGATCTTCCGGCGGGACAAGAAAGCCTGTCTCCTCCGGCACGACCAAATCCTCAAAGGCGCCAACGCGGGTTGCGACCACCGGAACACCGCAGGACATCGCCTCAAGCGGGGTCAGGCCGAACCCTTCCCAGCGCTGGGGGGCGACGTAGATATCGCAGGCCTGAAACCAGGGCGCGATGGTAAAGCCGGTGTCCTCAGGCAGGATACGCAGCCTGTCGCCCAGGCCTGCAGCGTCGATCTTGGCCTTCAGGCCGTCAACAAACCCCTGCTGTTCACGGGTCACGCCGCCCATGATGATCCCATGCGCGGTGGGATGTTTCGGCAAGAGCGCGATCATCGCATCGACAAAAAGGTCCGTGCCCTTTTGTTCCCGGATACGGCCAAAGCACCCGACAATGAGCGCATCAGGATCAAGCCCGAGGCTTTTCCTTAATGCCGTCCGATCCGCAGACGGCGCGAAGGCATCAACATCGATGCCATGCAAGACCACAGTTGCAGGCACGCCGAGATAGGATTTTGCCTTGCTGGACGCCGCGATCACCGCATCCATCCTACGGATCAGCCAGCGCGAGTACTCTCCCCTGCGTCGCTGTGCTGCTGAAGTGAAGACAAGCTTCAGCTTCTTGCGCAGCACAAATTTCAGAAGAATGCCCACCAGCATTTCGATGTTCCGGCGCGCGTGCCAGACGCGATGCCCGGATGGGCCAGACCGCGACATGAAGGGCAGCTTTGACAGCGGGAACTGCGGAATATCATCCGGCAGGACGGGACCGGTTGTAGCGATCGCAATCTTGTCCGCTTGCACCGGCACAAGCCGGAAAACGGTAGATGAAACACCGGAATAACGGCGCTTCAGGTTTGGTGCGATCACGTCGGTCGCATCAGGGTCAACCTGCATATCTCTTTCCTGCCTGCCCTTCGCACAAACGTCCGCTTCCTATACCTGATGGATTTGCCGGACGCCATGGCGGCATCCACTTGAAAACTGCGGCACCATGGCGACCCTTCTCCGCCAAAGCTACGCCCGGTCAGCGTATCCCTCCAACAGCGCGGCCCAGTCCTCGTTGTGCCAATGGAAAGGTCCTGACCCATTTGCCGCCTTCGTCAGAGAGCGGTGCAGCCGGTCCAGATTGGCCTGCGTCCAAGCCCCTGGCGCGCGCTTTTCGCATTTGTCGAAGTCGATGAACCAAATGCGCCCTTCCGCATCAATCAGGATGTTGCGGCAGTTCAGGTCCGAATGAAACACCCCATGTTCGTGCAGGCCACGGATCTGCGCCCCAACCGTCCGCCAGACCTGCGGGGTTTGCGCTTTTGATACCAGCGCGTCCTGCAGCGGCTGCGCGTTTGGTATCCGCTGGGTGATGATGTCGGCACGATAGAACGGGCCAAGAGGCAGATATCGCGCGGCGACGGGCTTCGGGACGGGCAGCCCTTCGCCATGCATCTGGAGCAGTAAATCAAACTCGCGCATCGGGCGGCTGAGGGCGGCTGGCACCCGCAGATAGAGATCGCGGTTCACCCGTCCGACCAAACCGCCGCGATGAAAGTGGCGCAGCACGATATCCCGGCCCGCATAGTGGAAGAAATGCGCCTGGTTGCGCCCTTCGGATTGACCAGTCCAAAGCCCATTTGACCGCAACCACGTCACGTCAAAGAGGTTTGGTTCCATCGGCGTAAGCACATCTGCGTCAAAGCGGATGACGGTGCCGTTCAATCGCAGGTCCGAGGGGTTCATACCAAATGCTCCGGCAAGGCGCAGACCAGCGTTGCGCGCTTGTCCTCTTAGGTTTGTCCTGACCTTTTCACAAGGCTTACGCGATCAGTATGGGCTGGTAACAAGGCGATGACCGTGTATTTTCGCACGAAATTTGTGGCCGTGTCGGATGGCCACTTGGAACATCACGAAGAGTCTGTGTAACCGCAAATGGCCTCCGGACGGACCCCTTTCATACTTCGCGTCTGGATGCTGCTGACGTGGTGCCTGTCTTTGCCCATGAACGCGCTGTCCTGGGTCCTGCACAGGCGCATGGGTGCGGATCCAAAGCGGTTCTCTGAACGGTTGGGCCATGGCGCCGCGCAGAACGAACAGCCAGTTATCTGGATACACGCCGCCAGTCTGGGCGAAGTTATCCAGATCGGCCCCCTGGCGTCCCACCTGATGGCGTCACAGAAAGCCACAATCCTCGTGACTACCACCACGGCCACAGGCGCGGACTGGGTGGCAAAACACTTGCCAGACGTAACGCACCGCTTTGCGCCCATCGACACGCCCAAAGCCGTCGGGCGGTTTCTGGACGGCTGGTCAGTCTCAGCCGCTTTGTTTGTCGAAGGTGATCTTTGGCCACGGATGCTGGATGGCCTTCACCGGCGCGGCGTGCCCCAGATACTTCTGAACGCGCGGCATTCTCGCACGCGGGCGCGGCTCCCGACTGTCTTTGGTGCGCTCCTTCATCCGTTTGCCCTGGTCACCTGCCGCTCAGATGATGTGGCGAAGGAAATGCGGGCGCTGGGTTTGCACGCGGATCGTGTGCATGTGTTGCCTGACCTCAGGCTGACTTTGCCGAAACCTGCAGCACCTGAGCAGACCATCTCCGCTCTGTCTGCAGCTCTCAACAAACGCGCCGTGTGGCTGGCAGCCTCCACCCACCAGGCGGATGAAGAAGCTGTCCTGACCGCGCATCTGAACGTGCTTGAGAAGCATCCCGATACCCTGCTGATCATCGCACCCCGGCATCCCACACGCGGCGCGCCCTTGCGAGAGCTTGCGCAGTCCAGATCACTCCGCATTGCGCAGCGCAGCAAAGGTGAGGCGATCCTGCGCGAAACGCAGGTCTATATCGCCGATACATTGGGAGAACTTGGCGTCCTTTATTCGATCTGTCCGCTCGCGTTTCTGGGCGGGTCTTTTGGGCAAGAGGGCGGGCATACGCCCTATGAACCAGCTTTTTTCGAAACCGCAATCCTGCACGGGCCGAACGTCAAAAACTTCTCAGACGCCTATGCCGCCCTGCGGCAAGCCGGTTCAGCGATGCAGGTCGATAACGCTGAGCACCTTGGGCGAGAGGTCCTTGCGCTGCTGCAAGGTGATCGTGCCGAGACAATGGGACAGGCAGGAATGGCCTATGTCGGGAACACCGAAGACTGCCTCAACATCTACGTGGGCCTTATTGGTGAGGCCTTGAAACGCACCCCTGACTGAGATGCGCATAAGACAACCGTGCCATTGCTGCCTATATTGACAAGAACACAGCGCCAACTATCAGTCCTCATCTGGACCGCGCAGACTGGCAAAATTCAGGATGAACTTGCGATATGCGGATTTTTGATTTATTCCCGCTCTTCAATGAAATCGACATGCTGGAACTGCGCCTGAACGAGCTTTGGGACGTTGTGGATGTCTTTGTGATCGTCGAAGCGAAACAGACGTTCACCGGCAACCCCAAGCCTATGTGCCTGACTGAGAACAAGGACCGGCTTGCGAAATACGCGGACAAGATCCGCTATGTCGTGGTTGATGCATTCCCCGATGGGATGTCCAACTGGGGCAAGGAGGAATATCAGCGCAACGCGCTCAAACGAGAGCTGTCTGATGTGCAGCCAGACGACATCCTGATATTCTCCGACCTGGATGAGATCCCCCGTGCCAGTGTTGTCAAAGACATCATTGCCCGGGGCATAAAACCGAAAGAGATCTACTGCCTGTCGTTGGACTGGTATTCCTTTTACCTGAACATCAAGATTGCAGAGAAATGGGAACGTCAGGGCCCGCGTATGATCCGTGCAGGCGACCTTGGCGAGTTTTACCCCCTGCGGCGGGTCATGGCCCCCACCCGTAAATGGGGGCGCAATGTCATGCGTCAGATCAAATCCAGTTGGCGGATGGGGTTTTGGGCAAAACGCATTCTGGTTCCCGACGCGGGATGGCATCTGACGTGGATGGGTGGGGCCCAGGCGGTGGCCCTGAAGGGTAGTTCCATTCCAAACCATTCCAACATGCCGGAAGGCGAAAAGACGGTTGCATGGGCGGACACGAGGGTGAACGACCTTTTGGCAGACGGAACACGCTACGCCCTTGTCGAAATCAATGACGCGTTTCCAGCTTTTGTGCGCGACAACCCGGGCATCTATGGAAATTACATCTTGCAAGAAAACCCTGCGGATGCCCCGCAAAGCCTGCCTGATTGAGCCCCTTTTCGAGTGTGAAACAATCCAATGCGCCGCATATCTCACGGGTTGATCTCCCGTTGGTCTGAAGCAGTGCTGAATGCTGAAATGCCAGCGACCAGGGCCGCCAAAATGCAAGAAACCATTCGGATCCCGGAATGTGTTGCCCTGATTTTGGGATCGTCTAGGTCCAGAGCACCCGCTTGGGCCGCACCTTAAAGCAACAGCCACATATAGCTTGCTCAACCTGGCTCTCCACCTTCCAAACCACAAAACTTGCCAAAAAAGGCGTTTTATCTCTAATTTGGATCATATTTGGTTCAAAAAAATCCTTACCGGACTGCAATTGGTTCATAGTACGGTCTTTGCATGTTCTGTCGGGGGCAGAACAGTCCATAGCCGACACAGGGAGCCAACATGGAAGAACAACTTGCAGAACTCGCGGCAAAGGTCGCTGAGTTGGAGGCGAAGGCTGGTGTGACCAACACCATGTTCGCCGAGACCTACTATTATCTATCTATTCCGTTGATGGTGATCATCCACGCCGGGTTTTTGGCATATGAAATGGGCGCGTCCCGACAAAAGAACGCGTTGGCGTCGGGGATCAAGAACATCCTCGCCTTTGCGTTCATGATGCCGACGTTCTATTTCTTTGGCTGGTGGATCTATTGGGCAATGCCAACAGGGATCAGCCTGTCGGGTGGGGCCATGGGCATCTCCGGCGCGGAATACGCAGCCTTTGCCTGGCCCTGGACCGAAAGTGCCGGGCCCAACATGGATGACCAGGCCACCGGCGTGTTCTGGGGGGCATTTGCGCTCTTTGCGGCGACCACTGCATCGATCTTCTCTGGTGCCGTGATCGAACGGATTCAGACGGCGGGCTTCATCATCCTGGCGGTTGTGCTGGGCTCTTTTGCCTGGGTGGTTGCAGCCGCCTGGGGCTGGCACGCAGACGGCTGGCTGGTCACGCAATGGGGTTTGCATGACTTTGGCGCAGCGGGCCTTGTGCACGCGGTGGCAGGCTTCTTTGCCCTTGGCGTGCTGATCAACCTCGGCCCGCGTATCGGCAAGTTCAACGACGACGGCACAGCCAATCACATCGGGGGCCACAACATGCCCTTCACGGTGACCGGCCTGATGCTGATCATCGTGGGCTTCTGGGGCTTCCTCATGGCCTGTGTGATCGTACCGGGTGAGGCCTGGAGCTGGTATGCCGACAAGGCCACCACCATCTACGGCACGCCCATGACACTCAGCTCGCTGGCCTTCAACATCCTGATGGGCATGTCCGGCGGCATCATCGGCGCCTATGTCATCGCGAAGGACCCTTTCTTCATGATGTCGGGTGCCCTTGCAGGGATCATCGCCACGGCCTCTGGCCTCGATGTCTATGACCCATCGCTTGCGATGATCATGGGTTTTGCCGGCGGTGCGCTGCTCAAGCCTTGCTACAACTTTCTTGAGAAGTTCGGCATCGACGATGCCGTAGGCGCTGTCACGGTACACGGAACGATTGGCCTGTTTGGTCTGATCATGTTCGGCATCTGGGGTGCAGGCCTGCCTGCGTTGCAAGGCGAAGGCGTCGCCACGGTGTCACTGATCGGTCAGATTGTCGGTGCGGTGGTCTTCTTCCTGCTGGGCTTCGTGCCTGGCTACGTGGTCAGCCTTGTCCTCAAGATGATGGGCATGCTGCGCGTCAGCGAAGAAGCCGAGATTGCCGGTCTCGACGTGACCAAAGTGCCAATGCAGGCGTATCCGGAAGGCATCTCGCCCTCTGGCACGCCGGCCGAATAACAGTCAGAACAAGGAGATATCAAAATGGGTTTTGACTACGAAAGCACCGAAGCCATGACTGGCGCAATCTTTATGGGGGCCGGTTCCAGCATGTCGATGATCTGGTTCCTGATTGCGGCGGCGCTTTGTGTTGTTGCCATTCTTGCAGGCAACCGCCACGAACACGCCAGCTACAAGAAGCTCAAAAAGTGACCCTGCGCGCAAAGCGCGTCTGAAATCACCGCAAAGGGGCCGCCATGGGTGGCCCCTTCTTCGTTCTGGAGGCACAATCCACCCATGTCAGACCTGCCCTATCTTGACCTGACTGCACCGGGTTTCTCTACCCGCGGGGCTGAGGTACAGGCGGCACGCGCCGCCCGTTGGTGCGCCCGCACGCCCTTTGGGCTGGCGGTGTTGCGGCACAGGCAGGCGGGGATGATTTTGCGGGACCGACGGTTCCGTCAGGGCAGTCATGACTGGCCGCGCAAGGTGGCGCTGAAGGGGTCCTTTGCAGCGTTTTGGCAGCGCTCGGTGATTTCTCTGGAAGGGGAGGAACACAAGCTTCAGCGCCGTGCGGCGCAAGAGGCGTTGGCAGAGGACTACGTGCTGAGCCTTTGCTCGGAGTTTGAGGCGAGCGCGGCAAAGCTGCTGACAACCCTGCCCGACCCTTGCGATTTTGTCGAAGCCTTCTCCGAACCCTTTGCAGGCCGCGCAATCGCGTTGCTGCTTGGGCTGCCGGAGGATCAGGCTGCCGACCTTGCCAAAGACGCCAGCACCCTTGGGCTGGCGATGGGGGTTGATGCCAAGCAGCATGAAACAGAGGTAAATGCCGCGACTGACCGGTTGATGGCCCTGGCTGACCACCTTTTGGCGCAGGGGGCTCCTGGCACCTTTGGTCCGCGATTCGCGGAAGCCGCCAAACGGCTCGGCATTTCGGACCAACAGGCGCTCCGGGATTTGATTGTCATTTCCATTTTCGGTGGGGTCGACACCACCCGCGCGCAACTTGCCTTTGCAGTGGCCCTGTTCATCGAAGCGCCGGATCACTGGACTCGGCTACGCGCAGAGCCCGAGCTGGTCCCCCAAGCGATTGACGAGGTGATCCGCAGCCGCCCCACTACCACCTGGGCCTCACGAGAGGCCTGCGAGGACATTGAACTGGAAGGCGTTAAGATCAAGGCAGGCGATACCCTGCACATCCTCGTCAATGCCACGGGAACCGATCCTGTCACCGGGCATGATGGCGCTTTCGACCCCTTTGCGCGGCGCAAGCTGCACTTTGGCTTTGGCGGCGGGGCGCATCACTGCCTTGGGCAATTCGTTGCGCGTACGGACATGGCCTGCGCGCTTCGTGTACTGCTGGGAAAAGTGGATCGGTTTGAATGGGCAGGCACGCCCGCTTATTTGCCGGACAGCGGTAATACCAGCCCGCGCAGCCTGCCGGTTCGGCTGCTCAGCTAGAGGCAGGCCTCCAGCAGAATGCGAGTATTTTCGGCGGTCATGGGAACCGGGTTGCCTCCGACAGAGGGGTCGCGCAAGGCCATCTCGACCAACATATCCACGTCCGGGTCTGTCACACCCAAATCCGCCAGATGCGCCGGGATGCCGAACATCTGGTTCAACTCCATCACCCGGACACGGACGCCGTCGATCCCGCCGTCAATCCCAAGGTAGGCCGCAAGGTCGGCCATCTTGTCCTCGATCGCGGGCCGATTGAACCTGAGGACATTGGGCATGACCACGGCATTGGTCGTCCCGTGATGCGTGCCATGGACCGCCCCGATGGGATGGGACAGCGCATGCACCGCACCCAGCCCTTTCTGAAAACCGACGGCCCCCATCATCGCTGCCGCCATCATCTGCGCGCGCGCCTCAATGTCTGATCCATCCGCATAAGCGCGTGGCAGATAGGTGTTGACCAGCCGCAAGCCTTCAAGCGCGATGCCCGCGCTCATGGGGTGAAAGTGAGGGGAGCAATAAGCCTCCAGACAATGGGCAAAGGCATCCATGCCGGTGCCTGCGGTGATTGCGGGGGGCATATCCACCGTCAGCTCCGGGTCGCAGATCACCTGCGCGGGCAGGACCTTGGGGTGAAAGATGATCTTTTTCTCATGCGTCTGAGAGTTGGTCAGAACGCCTGCGCGCCCAACCTCTGATCCAGTGCCTGCGGTTGTGGGCACCGCAACAATGGGCGCAATCGCGTCGGCATCTGCCCGCGTCCACCAGTCGTCCACATCCTCAAAGCCCCAGACCGGGCGCGTCTGGCCCGCCATGAAAGCCACCAACTTGCCCAGATCAAGGGCAGAGCCGCCGCCAAACGCAACAACGCCGTCATGGCCGCCGTCCTTGTAGGCAGCAATACCCGCCGCAAGGTTTACCTCGTTCGGGTTCGGATCCACGCGCGTGAAAAGCCCGTGCCCAACGCCGTGATCGGTCAGCACACCACGGGCGGTGCGCGCGATGGGCAAGATCGCAAGGTCGCGGTCCGTGACGAAGAGTGGCTTGGTGATGCCCGCGGCGGCGCAAGTCTCTGCCAGTTCAGCAATACGGCCTGGGCCGAACCGGACGGTCGTGGGATAGGAAAACGTAGCTTTCAGGCCTGCAGGGTCAGTCATAGTTCCCTTTTACCCGCTCTTTTGTCGGATCAAAATGCGGGAAAGTGGAAACCACTGCTTTCAGGCGTTTTTGCTGGCCATCGAGCTGTCCGATCTCAATCTCGGTCCCGGGCTCAGCATGGGTGACGGCCACACGCCCCAAGGCGATGACCTTGCCCAGCAGGGGGGATTTCATGGCCGAGGTCACCTCGCCCACCTGCGCCTTTCCGATGCGCACGCAATCGCCGGGACTGGGGACGGTGCCGCCCGTGATCTCAAAACCAACCAGCTTGCGGTGGGGATGGGCCTTGCGTTCTTCCAACGCCGTACGGCCGATGAAGTCGTCCTCTTTGGACTTCAGGGGTACGGTGAACCCGATGCCCGCCTCCCACGGATCGGTCTGATCATCAAATTCGGAGCCCGCAAAGATCAGCCCCGCCTCGATCCGCATCATATCCAGCGCGGCCAAGCCGAGAGGTTTCATACCCAACGGCTTACCAACCTCCCAAACACGATCAAAAATCTCCACAGCGTCCTTGGGGTGGCAGAAAATTTCGTACCCCAGCTCGCCCGAATACCCCGTTCGGGAAATGACAACGGATGTGCCAGAGAAATCCCCAACACGCGCGATAGTCAGGCGGAACCACGGCAGGTCCTCGATGCTGGGCTGCGTTGGCGGGGTCCAGAAGATCTGGGACAGAATCTCTCGGCTTAACCGCCCCTGCACTGCGATGTTGTGCAGCTGATCGGTAGAGTTGCGCACCCAGGCGTTCAGCCCGCGCTTTTGCGCCTGCTCGCGCAGCCACAAGCCGGATGTGTCATTGCCCCCAATCCACCGGAAGTTCGTCTCGCCCAGACGGTAGACGGTGCCATCGTCGATCATCCCGCCGTGTTCATAGCACATGGCGGTATAGCTCACCTGCCCGACGCTCAGTTTCTTCATGTTGCGCGTTACGCACAGCTGCATCAGCTCTTCGGCGTCCGGCCCGGTGACCTCGTACTTGCGCAGGGGTGACAGGTCCATCACGGCGGCTTTTTCGCGCACGGCCCAGTATTCGCCAATCGACCCGATGGACGGGAAGGTATTGGGCAGCCAGTAGCCGTTGTATTCCACGAAATCTTCAGTGTGCCGCGCAAAGCAGTCGTGAAACGCGGTTTTCTTGGTCTCTTCCACATCCGCCTCCGCAGATTTTCTGTAGCCGACGGAGCGTTGGAAATCCTCCGTTGCCTTGTAGGTACGCACCTGAATGTCAGTAGGGTTCCAGCCGTTGGCCGGGTCCACGTCACAGGGGCAAGCCGTGCTGACGCAGACCAGATCGGACAGGGCGCGCAGCAGCACAAAGTCGCCTGGCCGTGACCAGGGGTCATCCATCCCAATGGCGTTAGTGTCATCCAGCATGGTGTTGAAAAAGAAGTTGATCGCAGGCCAGCCCCCACGCGGGCGTACATCGAATTTCGCCAGATCGGCGTTCATGTTGTCGGAACAATTGAGGTGGCCCGGATAACCCAAATCCTCATAGTACCGCGCGGTACAAGCCAGCCCGAAGGTGTCATGCCGCCCGCAGGTATCCTGCACGATCTCGACCAGCGGTTCCTGATCAACGGTCCAGTATTTGGAGAAGATGCCAGGGTTCGGATAAAGCGAGCCCATCAGGCTGCGCGTGGTGGTGGGGTCAATCTCCCGCTCCAGCCCCTTGTCGAGGGCGCGCAAGGAAAACGCCTGAAAGTCCGAACACTCGCGGCCCTGCACATCCATGATCTGGATGTACTGGCCCGCCTTGACCTCGTAGGCGTGGGCCTGACCGGGTTGGATGTTGTGATCATGCAAAGGATCGGCCAGCGGGTCGGCAGGTTTCGTCACATCCTTGGCCAGCCCCGAATCAGCGCGGCGGATGTAGAGCATCAGCTCGGTGGGCGTATCCTGCGCCTCGGGCAGCATCGGGCCACCAGGGGCGGCGCAGATCAGCAGGCCGTCGCGTTCGGCGGTGAACTCAGCCGTGTCGCCTGCGTGAGAGCCTTCGTCGAAGATCGCAATCCCATCGCCCAGCGCGATGTCGAAACCTGCCGTGGCCAGCGCGCGCAGCACTTTGGCCCCGGACCGGGACCCGTTGGCTAAGGTCTCAATCGTCTCGGTGGGCCGTCCATGTCCTTTGGCCCCCAAATAAGCCGCATCCGATGTCCGATCCGGGCCGAAGAAAACCAGCTCCCCCCGCTGAAGGCCTTCCTTGTCGAGCACGGAAATCACGTCGCCTTTGTAGATTGGCACCGCCCGCGACCCGCCGCCAGGTACCGGGTGACGCTCAACCCCATGCGGCAGGATCGGCAGGCCGGGGGTGATGACCCCTGCCCGCTCCCACGGATGTTCGATGAACCCCATCAGTCCAGCCCCAGCGCCGCTTTGCGTTTCTCGGCCCAGGCCATGATCGTCAGGTCAAAGGTCAATGCCATCAGCGAGACATTCATGCCCAGCACGATGTTCTTACCAAGGTCCGTCCCCGCCAGTGTCCGCTGCAATTCCTGGCCCAGATCTTGCGTGCCGATAAAGGCCGCGATGATCACCATGAAGAAAGCGAACATGATCGCCTGATTGAAGCCCACGGCCATGGTCGGCAGCGCGAGTGGCAGCTGTACCGACCACAGCTTTTGCCGGCGGGTGGAGCCGGACATATCCGCTGCTTCGGTAATCTCGGGCGGCACAGTGCGCATACCTTCGATGGTGTAGCGGGTCAGTGGCACGGTGGTGAAGATCACGATGGCAAATACGACCGCCACATCGTTCACGCCAAAGAGCATGATGGCCGGAATGAGGTAGATAAAGCTGGGGAAGGTCTGAGCCGTATCACAGGCCAGCAGAATGCGCCGGGACCAACTCTCAGAACGTGAGGCAAAGATGCCCAGCGGGACGCCGATCAGCATGGAGATGATCACAGCCGAGATGACAGTGTAGAGCGTGATCACCGACCGGTCCCACCAGCCGGAGAACGCCACGATGGAGAAAAAGATCGCTGCAAAAATCGCGGGCCGCCGACCGCCCAGCCAGTAAGAGAACGCCACGACCAAAATCACAAACGCCGAGGTCGGTATCCACAGCAGCGAATTGCGGAAGGGGATCAGCACCTTCACGTTCAGGAACCAGCGCAGCCATTCGGTGACCGCCTGTATGGCGTCAATCTCAAGGAAGCTCTTGATCGCGGTGTCGATCTCTTTGCCCTGCGACAGGCTCTCCTTACGGTGCACCTCGTCCAGCACGCCAAAGAACCAGCGCGGCAGGTCGCCGAAGCTCTCGATTTCCACCGGCTTCATGCCGCTGACCGACCAGCTAACGAGGCAGAAGAAGACAAACAGCACCAGCGAGGTCACCAGATAGATGTGTCGCCGCCACCACGGTGTGCCTTTCTCGAAATGCTCAGGCTGCTTGACGACCCAGGCCTTGGACAGCCGGTCCAGCGTGATGGCGATCAAAACGATGGTAATGCCAATCTCGAACGAGCGGCCCAGCTTGAAGCTGCCCATCATCGCCAGAAGTTTACCCCCCAGACCTGGCATGCCGATAAAGGCGGTCAGAACCACCATGGCAAGGCAGAGCATGATCACCTGGTTGACGCCCACGAGGATCTCGGTCCGTGCGGCTGGGACGTACACCCTTGTCAGCATCTGGAGCCGCGTGCAGCCCGACATCTTGCCAGCCTCCACAATCTCGGGACTGACCTTTTTTAGACCCAGCGTGGTCATCAGGATCATGGGGGGCATGGCGTAGACGATGGTGGCCACAGCCCCGGCGGTCGGCCCCACCTTGAAGAAGATCACGGCAGGCAGCAGGTAGGTGAAGAAAGGCAGCGTTTGCAGCACCGACAGGATCGGTTTCAGGGCGCTGTCGACCCATTTGTACTTCCAGGCAGCGATGCCCAGGCCAATCCCTGCGATAAAGGCCAGCGGGGCAGCCACCGCAATCACTGACATGGTCTGCATCGCCATTTTCCATTGGCCCACCAGCGCGGTCCACACGAAGGTCAGACCGGCCAACAGGGCCAGCCGCCAGCCGCCCAAATAGTAACCAATCACCGCCGCCACAGCAGCAACGGCAGGCCAGGGCACCGGGCCGATATTCGGCCACCTGCGTTTGCCCTCCAACAGGTTGGCCGTGGTGTTCAGCATGAACTCCAGCGGGCCCTCGGCAAACCAACGCGTAATGTAGATCAAGCCAAACCGGCCTTCTTCCATGTCGCCCTTGATGAACTCAAAAATGACGTCCAACCACTGGGCGGTGCGCGGGATCCAGCTTTCGGGCAGACGGTCCAGAAACGCGGGCAGAATGCCCAGCGCCTTCATCACCGCGATCAGAAAAGCGGTGGCCAACATCGCGCGCAGTATCACCGTCTTGCGATCCGCAGCCCCGCCCGTTGGCGCGATATCTGCCGTGGTCACAGCCATCAGGCCGACGCCCCCAACAGCAGATCGAGCGCCTTGTGACGGTCGAGGATACCGATCACTTTACCCTGCGCATCTGCAACGGGCATCTGATCGCGGGTGTCTGAGACCAACTGCCGCGCGATGTCGTGGATCGTGGAAGCCCCATCAATGGCAGGACCGTCTACCGCCGCCCCGTTGATCGGGGCTGCAAGCCCCCGGGCATGTACCACGCGGGCCTTGTCGATGTCTTCGGTGAACTTGGCGACATACTCTGTGGCCGGGTTCATCACGATCTGGTCGGGGGTGTCGCATTGCTCAACTGCGCCGTCCTTCATGATGGCAATGCGGTCGGCAAGGCGCAGGGCCTCGTCAAAGTCGTGGGTGATAAATACAATCGTTTTGCCCAGCATTTCTTGCAGGCGCAGGAATTCATCCTGCATCTCGCGACGGATAAGCGGGTCGAGCGCTGAGAACGGTTCGTCCAGAAACCAGATGTCCGGCTCGATTGCCAAGCTGCGGGCGATGCCCACACGCTGCTGCTGGCCCCCTGAAAGCTCGCGAGGGAAATACTCTTCGCGGCCTTCAAGACCAACCAGTTTGACCACTTCAAGCGCGCGTTCACGGCGCGCGTGGCGGTCCTGTCCACGCATCTCAAGCGGGAAGGCCACATTTTCAAGGACTGAACGGTGCGGCAGCAAGCCAAAGGACTGAAACACCATGCCCATCTTTGAGCGGCGCAGGTCGATCAGGTCTTTCTCAGACAGGGCCCCAATGTCCTGGCCCTCAATTTCAACCGTACCGCCTGTGATTTCGTGCAGGCGGGAAAAGCAGCGGACCAGCGTCGATTTACCGGACCCAGACAGGCCCATGATCACCAACATCTCCCCGCGCGAAACCTCGATGGAGACGTCCTTGACCCCCGCGATGTAGCCATCTGCGCGGATTGCATCAAACGAATGGCCGTCCGGCATGTTCCGTAAGTACTGCTTTGGGTTTGCGCCAAAGAGCTTCCAGACATTGCTGGCTGAGATGACAGGTGCCTCGGTCATTTGTGTCCCATCTGATGTGCGACCCACCGGCACAGTATTGCGCCGATGGGTCCATTTTCAAAGGATAGTGAAGTGGGGCTTACGCGCCGCCGCTCACCCAGCCTTCCCAAACGTCGCGGTTGTCTTCCAACCAGGCTTCTGCCGCTTCTTCCGGCTCCAGCTCGTCCACGTCGACCAGCTTGGCCATCTCAGCGATCTGAGCGTTGGTGAAGGAGATCTTGGTCAGGACGTTGTAGGCATCCGGCCACTTCTCTTCCATGCCTTCCCAGGCAGCTTTCTTGAGGTAACCCTTGGCCGGGTTGCCGCAGTCATGAAGCGCATCGGGGTTCGGACCAACGGCAGGGTCTTTGTCGCAACCATCAACCCACTCGGGGAACTCAACAAACTCACCGGGCCATACGGCTTCGGCAAAGTTCGGGGTCCAGTTGAAGACCAGAACCGGCTTCTTGTCGGCCTCAGCCGCACCGATTTCAGCCCAGAGTGCTGCCGCAGAACCCGCGTTGATCACGGTGAAGTTCAGGCCCAGCGCCTCGGCACGCTCGGTGCCGTGCTTCAGCCAGTCCACCGGACCGTCCAGGTAACGGCCCTTGTCGCCGGTTTCCGCCGTGGCAAAGAGGTGCGCACAATCGTTCAGTGCTTCCCAATCCGGCAGGCCGGGGCAGGCATCCTTGGTCCACATCGGGTACCACCAGTCTTCACGGGTCACCGCATCGTGGTCGCCGACGTCAACAATACCACCCTTTTCGAGGGCTGCACGGAAGGACGCGCCAAAGGCACCTTCCCAGACTTCCAGTTCCAGTGTGACGTCACCCAGACGGACCGATTCATAGACGGCCTGGCTGTCCGTGGTCACGAATTCCACGTTCAGACCCATGCTTTCGTAGATCTGGCCCACCACATTGGACATTACGATCTGTGACGACCAGTTGTGGATCGGAATGACGATGGGGTCGTCGCTGTCGGCGAAGGCCGCAGAGGCCCCCAGCGCCAGCACCCCGGCCGTCAGTGCGGTTGTGAATTTCTTCATTTTCTTCTCCCTATTGGATCGGGCCCTTATGGCCCGCATTGGTTCAAGCCGCGGTTGGTCCGCGGTCTTTGATTTAGATCTGCAGGTAGTCCTCCAGACTGTCGTCCATCGCATCCTTCCATGGGGTATGGTGCGGTGGTGCCTGTGTTCCGGTCATTGGGCTGGTGTAGCTGTAGTTCCGGAATTCCATGATGTTCTTCTTCTTGTGCTTCTTCCATTCGTAGAAGGCCTGATTAGCCGCCTTGATGTCGAAGCTGGGATAGTCAGTCTCGTCGATCAGTTCCTGGGTGTAGGCCCCCTGGTAATCGATGCAGGCGTAGTCATCTTCAAGCGCGGCCTCAGCATCCTTGCGGGCTTTCACATCCGCCTCCCGCGCGGCCATGTCGGGGATATCGATCCGCCCCATGATCGCATCACGGACCCACCAGGCTTGGGCGTCGAACATGTTGAAGGTGTACCACTGGTCCTGCATGCCAAGGTAAAAGACTGCCGGGTCGTGGTTCCAGACGACGCCTTTGTAGAGGTCATCAGAGGCCAGCACGTTTGCTGTCTTTAGCCGCAGGCTGTCGGGCATGAACGGGAAATGGTGCTTGTAGCCCGTGCAAAGAATGATCGCATCAACCGTCTTGCTGGACCCATCGGTGAAGGTAACCGTCTTGCCCTCGACCTTTTGAACCGCTTCAGCAATCTCAGTCCAGTTGTCCGGCCACTTGTAGCCTGTGGCCCCGCTGCGGCTTGATTGCGTGATCGACTTGGCCCCGTACTTCCAGCACTGCGATCCGATGTCCTCCGCTGAATAGCTGGCCCCGATCAGCAGGATGTCCTGCCCTGCAAACTCGCGCGCATCGCGGAAGTCATGGGCGTGAAGGATGCGGCCGTTGAAGGTGTCAAAGCCGGGGTATTCCGGGACGTTCGGCACGCTGAAGTGGCCGGATGCGACAACGACGTTATCAAAACTCTCCGATGCTTCGGTGTCTGTGGATTCGTTCCGGACGGTGACTTCAAACTTGTCGCCCACCTTACGGACATCGCGCACGATGGTGTTGAACTGAATCCATTTGCGTACGCCCGCCTTTTCAACGCGCCCCTTGATGTAGTCAAAAAGGACAGCGCGTGGCGGGTAAGACGCGATGGGCTTTCCGAAGTGTTCCTCGAACGTGTAGTCTGCGAACTCCAACCCCTCTTTCGGGCCGTTTGACCACAGGTAGCGGTACATCGACCCGTGGCACTGGTTGCCATGCTCATCCACGCCCGTCCGCCACGTGTAGTTCCACAAGCCGCCCCAATCGGACTGCTTTTCGTAACAGACGATTTCCGGGATCTCGTCCCCTTTTTCAGCAGCGGACTGAAAAGCCCGCAATTGCGCGAGCCCTGATGGCCCTGCCCCGATGACGCAAACACGCTTGTTCATGAAACTCCCTCCACGATGGTCTGAATGGATGTTGAAGCCGCTTGACGAAGCTCCTTCGCCTCGGCGTAAATGTCTGAATGATACCAGTCGTTTGCCGCCTGATAGCTGGGGAATTCGATCACCACATTCCGGTCGCCAAACGGGGTATTTTCATAGCTGCGGGCTTGGCCGCCGCGCACGATGAAAACACCGCCAAAGGGGCGCAGCGTAGGCTGAACCATTTCCACATATTTTGGATAGGTTTCGGGATCGGTCACATTGATCTGCGCTATGACATATCCCTTGGCCATCAGCGGAACTCCGGGTCCGAGGTGGAGGCTTGCCAGTCCGGCTCAAACCCAAGCACCACCGTGTCAGGGTGTATATCCGGGTTGAAAAGGCGGTTGTGCGCCATGGTCGATTGATAAAGCGGGTTTTGGGCCGTCAACCGCCAGACCTTGCAGGCCAGATCAAAGGTCTGGCCATAGGCCTCAAAAACCAGCCGAACGGTTTCAGCAGCGCGGATGGTGGCAGCCCCCGGGCTTTCGGGCGGGAAGGTCGCGGTCAGCAGATCCGAAAACTCACCCGCTTTCTGATAGTAGGTCGCGGAAAAGAACCGCAGGGCCTGATCGCGGCGCTGTGCCGGGTCATTGGTCTTGGCCGCCATATGGTTCAGCTCAGCCGTGACGGAATACCCCGGGGCCTTGTTGAGAATGGTGATGATGTGGCCCATCGGCGCGTCTTCGCCCGGCAAGAACACGGCTGGCATGATGCTGTCGTCAGGCCGCCCGTCCGTGTCGCGCATGGCTGTTTGGCGGACACGGCATTGCCAGCGCAGGAAAGCCTTGCGCAACGGTGGATCGCCTATCGTTTGCCCCAAAATAGCCCCCAGAGACGTCATGCAAAGCTCCTTTGGCCCGCAAAGTGGACGGTGAAAGGACGGTCGTGCGTCAGCGACGGCACGCGGCCGGCGGCAAATGCGATCTGATCGAGGTCCAGTTGCGCATGCACAACCCCGGGCAGCGTCACGCCGTCCGCCAGGACCTCACCCCAAGGGCTGACCACAATGGAATGCCCATAACATTCGCCCCCACCCGGCACCGGCCCGATCGAACAGGCCGACACCATGAAGCGTGTGTTCTCAATAGCCCGGGCGCGGTTCAGGACGTGCCAGTGCGCCTCTCCCGTCACCTTGGTAAAGGCCGCCGGGCAGCACAGGATGTCTGCGCCGCCTTTTGCCACCGGCCGGAACAAATCCGGGAACCGAAGATCATAGCAAATCGCGTGGCCGATGCCGCCAAACTCCGTCTCATGGATCACCGCCCGGTCACCGGGCACGACCGTATCGCTCTCGCGGTAAGTCGCGCCTGAGCCGAGATCGACGTCAAAGAGGTGGATCTTGTCGTAGCGCCCACTCACGCTGCCATCCGGGGCAATCATGAAGCCGCGATTGATCAGCTTGCCGTCGGGTCCATCAATCGCGATGGACCCCAGATTGACCCAAACCTTCCGATGCGCCGCGAATTCCCGAAAAGCAGCCAGGAACGGATGCAGCTTCTCCGGTTCTGACGGAGGCACGAAGCGTTGACCGTCAGAGGCCAAGCCACCGCAATACTCCGGCAGAAACAGGATTTTCGCACCAGCACGCACCGCCGATTCAGCCATCGGCATGGCCTCATCGACGGCCTCCTGCATGGTGGCACGGGGCCGGATTTGCAGGCAAGCGATATGCAGGCTTCGCGGCACGATCAGAACTTCATGTAAGCCTTGCGCAGTGTGACCAGCGGATGACGATCCGACATCTGGAACTTGAGCAGCAATTCACGCGCGATCATGTCGCGGTCCTGCTGGTTGTCCGGCAATTCGATGCTGTCGGGGATCCGCACCCAGCCATTCACGTTGCGGTCAAAAACAGCGGGTTTGCCATCTTCATATCCCATATGAATGTCTTCCAGCCAATTGAGGTCATCCCACCCCATGACTTCCATGTACTTCGCCAGGAACGGCGTCAGCCGCTCATAATCCGGCACCAGGTTCACATCATAGCGATAGCCGATGTGTTGCCCGATTTCCTTTTCGCGCTCTGACTCGAGCCCGGCCGCATCGTTGATGAACTGGTCCACATCCTTGATTTCGGACCCGCGATAAACTGTTCCAGCCATGTTGTTCTCCCTGTACTGGAGGCCCCGGGCAGACGCCGGGACCGTTGGTCCTTAAAGGTGGTGGTAGTCCTCGACACCAACCGTGTGGCTGGTCCCGGCCAGCGGAACACCGGCCATGGCAGAGGCTTCCATTGTCAGCGCTGCAAGGTCTTCAGGCTCAAGGCTGTGCAAATGCGTCTTGCCGCAAGCGCGGGCAAACAACTGCGCCTCGATGGTCAGCGTGTGCAGGAAGTTGTAGACGCGTTCCGCGGCCTCATCCGGGTCCAGACGCTGACGCAGCATCGGGTCTTGCGTGGCCACGCCCACCGGGCAGCGGCCCGTGTGGCAGTGGTAGCAGTAGCCCGGCTCTGCCCCGATTTCCTCAGGATAGTTCGCCTCTGGAATGTCTTTGTTGCAGTTCAGTGCCATCATGGCCGAGTGACCGATGGCGATGGCATCTGCACCCAGCGCGATGGCCTTGGCCACGTCCGCGCCGTTGCGGATACCGCCTGCATAAACAAGGCTGATTTCGCCGCGCTTGCCCAGATCGTCGATGGCCTTGCGCGCCTGACGGATCGCCGCCATGCCGGGTACACCGGTGTCTTCGGTCGCAAGGTGCGGGCCTGCGCCTGTGCCACCTTCCATACCGTCGATGTAGATGCTGTCCGGGTCACACTTCACGGCCATCCGCACGTCGTCATAGACACGCGCCGCACCCAGCTTCAGCTGGATCGGGATTTGCCAGTCGGTCGCTTCCCGGATTTCCTGGATCTTCAGCGCCAGATCGTCCGGTCCCAGCCAGTCCGGGTGACGGGCAGGTGAACGCTGGTCGATGCCAGCCGGAAGCGAGCGCATCTCGGCCACCTGGTCGGTCACTTTCTGACCCATCAGGTGCCCACCGAGGCCCACCTTACAGCCCTGACCGATGAAGAACTCACAGCCGTCGGCCAGCACCAGATGGTGCGGGTTAAAGCCATAGCGCGATTGGATGCACTGATAGAACCACTTGGAGCTATAGCGGCGCTCGTCCGGGATCATCCCGCCTTCGCCGGAACAGGTCGCTGTGCCGGCCATCGTGGCGCCACGCGCCAGGGCCGTCTTGGCCTCATATGACAGAGCACCGAACGACATGCCGGTGATATAGACCGGAATATCCAGCTCCAGCGGCTTCTTGGCACGGGGGCCAATCACGGTCTTGGTCTCACACTTTTCGCGATAGCCTTCGATCACGAAGCGGGTCAGCGTGCCGGGTAGAAACGTCAGATCATCCCAGTGCGGGATTTTCTTGAAGAGCGAAAAGCCTCGCATCCGATACCGGCCCAGTTCGGCCTTGATATGGATATCGTCCATGACGCGCGGCGGGAAGATGAAGCTGTCACCGATCCGATTGACGTCGCGGTCCAGTGCTTTCTTGGTTGGAGGGCTTCCATCAGCCATATTTTTATTCCTTTCAAAGGGTTATCGGGCATCCCCACGCGCAGTGGGGCCGTCCCTCAGAGGATGAGTTTCTTCTCATTGGGTTCCAGATTGTCGTAGTTCCAGAGCTGCTTGCCCGCGACGATCTTAGTGAAATGGTCGACGCCTTTGTCGGGCATCATGCCGTATTGCTTCAGCTTTCGCGTCAGCCAATCCTTGTCGAGCTGCGTCAGCTCGGCCTCGACCGCGTCCACGCCGCAGGACTGAATGTCACCGCCGACATAGATCGTGCCGTCATACATTGAGTCGCCCAGGTTTTTGCCCGCGTTTCCGCAGACCACCATTCGGCCACGCTGCATCATGAAGCCGCTGAGCGCGCCGGTGTCACCACCCACGATGATCGTGCCGCCCTTCATGTCGATCCCGGTCCGGGAACCAACAGAACCCCGGCAGACCAGATCGCCACCGCGAATGGCCGCGCCAAACGTGGAGCCTGCGTTCTTTTCGATAACGACCGTGCCGGACATCATGTTTTCGGCGCAGGACCAGCCCACACGGCCATTGACGCGCACGTTGGGTCCGTCAATCAGACCAATCGCGAAGTAGCCGGTCGACCCCTCAACAATCAGGTTCAGCTTGCTGAGGATACCCACACCCAGTGAGTGCATGCCACGTGGGTTCTGCAGCACAATCGTGCCATAGCCCTCGTCCATCAGCGCGCGGATGTTCTCGTTCACCTCTGTGGTGGTTTTGCCATCACAGTCGAGTTCGGTCCGTTTGTTGAAGTCAACATCCGGTGCCCAAGGGTAGGTAAACCGTTCCTCGGCCTCCGGGTCGAACTCGATATACAGCGACTTGCCAGTCAGCTGTTCGGTGGTCATGCCCAAGGCTTTGACCCGTTCTTCCTGGGTCATTTCCTTGAGGGCTGCGTCGCTTACGCCTGCCATACCCGGACCTCCTCGTCATAGGGATCAGTTGTGTCGATTTCGTGGGGAAGGATGGCGCGGATCGCAACTTCTTCCGAAGCCATGGCGATCAGGTCATCGCTTTCATAAAGCACCAGCGGTTTCGCCGCCATTGTGTCCTTGGCCATGCCCAGCTGATCCTTGGTGCACACGAGATAGGTGAAGACACCGTCGATCTCTTCGATTGAGCGACGCAGGCTTTCTTCCAGCGGCACGCCGTTGGCAAGGTTGTGGGCCGTATAAACCGCCAGCAGTTCAGAGTCACAGTTCGACATGAACCGGTGGCCCTTACGCTCCATCTCGCGGCGCATGATCCAGTAGTTGGTGATCTGGCCGTTATGCACAACGGAGACGTCGTTGTAAGGGAAGGCCCAGTAGGGGTGAGCGGACTTGATATCCACGTCCGATTCCGTCGCCATGCGCGTGTGGCCGATGCCATGGGTGCCCGCAAAGTCGTTCAGGCCATAAGCGTCTGCCACCACTGCCGCATCGCCCAGATCCTTGATCAGCTCCAAACCGTTGCCCAGGCTCAGGATCTCGACGCCTTCGGTTTCCTCGATGTGCTCTGCCATCTCGCCGGTGTCGCCATCATGGCTGATCACATAGCGAAGCGCATAGGGACGGACGCGGTCCTTGGATTTCACCACTGCACCGTTCTCTTCGAGGATCCCCTCGACCGTCGCGATACGCTCGTCCAGCACCGCGTGAATGCCGCGGCCACGGTTCATGTCCTCGGCCTCCGCAACCTTCAGGCGCATGATGTAGTCGCCCTCTGATGCTTCGCCATAAACCGCGTAGCCGGTGCTGTCCGGCCCCCGGTGCTTCAGGGCCTGCAACATGGCGGTCATCTCACCACCAACGTTGGAGCTTTTGCCCTTGTGAATTAATCCAGCAATTCCGCACATTTAGGTGCATCCTCCCTCAAGTTATGATGGGGCGGGCAAACCCGCCCCGCTTGTTTTGAAAACCCCGATTTACGGCAGGCATTCCATGTAGGTTTCGTTGTCCCAATCGGTCACTGTGGACATGAAGCGCGCGTATTCGTCGTGCTTGTATTCATGGTACAAGCGGTACATCTCGCCCGGCATGCCGCGCCGCACGACTTCGGAATTCTCCAGGAAGTCCAGTGCCTCGCCGAGCGACATCGGCAGTTTCTTGACCTCTTTGCCTTCCTTGATCGCCTCGTAGATGTTGCGCTCTTCCGGCTCGCCAGGGTCCAGCTTGTTCTCGATGCCATCGTCCATCGCTGCCAGCAGAGTGGAGCCCATGATGTAGGGGTTCACCATCGAGTCGACTGAGCGGTATTCGAAACGCCCCGGCGCTGAGACGCGCAGACCCGTGGTGCGGTTCTGGAAGCCCCAGTCCGCAAAGACCGGTGCCCAGAAGCCCGTGTCCCAAAGGCGGCGATAGGAGTTCACGGTGGAACAGCCAATCGCGGTCAACGCCTGCAAGTGGGTGACCACGCCGCCGATTGCTTCAAGGCCTTCCTTGCCCGGCATCTGCGGGTCATCGTCGTCGGGCATAAAGGTGTTTTCGCCACCTTTGACGTACATGTAGTTTTCCGCCATGCCCGGCAGGTTGTCGGGGTCATTGCCACAGCGGACCAATTCATCCTCACCGCCACGCCACAGCGACATGTTGTGGTGACAGCCAGAGGCCGAAACCCCCATGAACGGCTTGGTCATGAAGCAGGCGAAGATGCCATGCTCGCGCGCGACCTGCGCGCAAATCTGGCGATAGGTCGTCAGACGGTCCGCATTGCGCAGCACGTCGTCGAACATCCAGTTCAGTTCCAACTGACCCGGCGCGTCCTCGTGGTCGCCCTGGATCATGTCGAGACCCATCTGGCGGGCGTACTTGATCACCTGCATGGAAACGGGGCGCAGCGACTCAAACTGGTCGATGTGGTAGCAATAAGGCTTGGAGAACCCGTCCTTCGGCTTGCCATTCTCATCGAACTTCAGCCACATCATTTCAGGCTCAGTGCCGATCCGCAGGCGACGGCCGTGCTTTTTCTCGAACTCTTCGTGCATCCGGCGCAGGTTGCCGCGCCCGTCCGAGGTCAGGTAGCCACCCGGATTTTCCTTTTCCTCACGATTGCGGAAAAGGGTCGAATACATCCGGCCAATCTGGGGCGCCCAGGGTAGCTGCATGAAGGTTTCAGGCTCTGGAATACCCACAAGTTCCGCCGCTTCCGGGCCATAGCCCAGGTAATTGCCGGCACGGTCCGTGAACAGGTTGACGGTCGCGCCATAGACCAGCTGGAAACCCTTCTTGGCAACGGTTTCCCAATGATCGGCGGGGATGCCCTTGCCCATAATCTTGCCCGTGACAGACACGAACTGCAGATAGAGATACTCAATCCCCATCCGGTCGATCATCTCGCGCACTTGCTTGATCTTCTCGTCGCGCCCCGGCGCGTCTACAAATCTTTCAAGATCGGTTGCCACGTTACTTCTCCTTGTTGGTCTTGGTGCGGGCCTTCTTGGGCGAGGCCTCAATATTGAAATTCAAAGGGGTATCAGCTCCATGGATAGGGGCTGTTGGAAACCGGGTGCAGTTCGCCCTTTTCAAAGCGATCAAACCGGAACGGTGCCAGAAGCTCCTGTTCCTCACCCAGCACTTCGTCCGCGATCAGATGGCCAACGCCCAGCATCTTCCATCCGTGGTTGCTGTCGGCGATGACTGTCGCGTTGTCGTGGAAGTGGTCGAAGACAGGGAAACTGTCTGCAGTGAAGCAGCCGATCCCGCCTGAGGCCTCGCGATGATACTTGGGCATCGTGCCTTCATAGCGGCTTTGACAATGCGCCAGCGCGCTGACCCACATGTGCGCAAACTCATGACTCGACACGAATTCGGGGCTCGATGGACCGTAAGGGTCGATCTGTACCTCGTTCACAGGCGTGTCGACCTTGTAGGGGCTGGCCCCGCCCTGAATGCCGCCAAAGTGGTAGTCGGGCTTGTAGTAGATGCCCCACATGTCTTCGGTGATGGTGGAGCCATCGACGGTGGATTTCAGCTCAGCATCCGTGTCCACATGGATGACAGGCGGAAGCGATCCGTCATCAGCCAGTCCCATGTCCGGGTCGAGTTCCAGCACGCCCTCCTCAAGTTGCCAGAACCGCCACATGTCCACGTCGTTGTGCACCACGCCATCAAGCCCTTTGACGGTGATCTGCTGCGGCAGGCCCAGCATGTCCCAGAAATCCCGCACCCAGGGGCCCGCCCCGATGATCAGGCGTTCGCAGCTGATGCGGCCCTTGTTGGTCTCAACCGCCGTAATGGATTTGGAGCCGTTCTCGCTGACCAGTTCCTTGACCTCGCAGCCGGTGATGATACGAACGCCCAGCTTTTCGACCTTGTCGGCCAGCGCGTACATCGTGCGGGTCTGGTTGGAGAACCCGCCTTTCTTTTCATGCAGCACGGATGTGATCTTTTGCGCCTGCCAGTCGCCAAAAAATTCGCGCATGTAAGAGGTGCAATGGTTTTCGCCCTCGATGAAGACGCTGTCATAGCCAATCGCCTGCTGCTGGGCATAGATGGTGCCGACGTCGTCCCGCATGCTTTCAGACGAGATTTGCATATAGCCCACGGGATGATAACTCAGCCCCTCGGGGTCGCTTTCCCAAACATCAACAGAATGGGCCATCAGTTTGCGCATGGCGGGCTGGAAGTAGTTGTTACGCACCACGCCGCAGGCAATGCCAGAAGCCCCTGCCGCAATCCCGGTCTTTTCCAGGATCACGATGCGCCCTTCAACGTCTTCGCCTTTTTCGGCAAGCCGTTCAGCCAGTTTCCACGCCGTCGACACCCCATGGATGCCAGCGCCAATGATCACGTAGTCCGCGTGTCCCGGAAAAGCCAAGTCATCTACTCCCAAAAACGACTCTCTTCAGTGGTTGAGCCAATTCACCGCCAATCGGGAAGAAAAATCAACAAAATTGATCCAATTTTCCAAATTTACTTGCCATCGGGCCTTTTTGGTTTAAATTTGGATCAGAAAGCGAGGGCTCAATGAGCAAACGTGGATCAGCCGAAGTCGCCTCTGAGATGCGCCTTGCCATTGCAGACGGTCACTACAAGCGGTTCGAACGGCTACCGGCTTCGCGGCAGCTGGCTGCTGAAATGGGTGTCGCGCGCAACACCCTGCGCGATGCGCTCTATCAACTTGAACGCGAGGGCCTTCTGGAAACCCGAGCGGGCAGCGGCACCTATGTTCGACGCACCGGGATCGAAGGGGTGCCGGGCGCGATTGAAGAAGCCACCCCGCTTGAGCTGATTGACGCGCGCTTTGCCCTTGAGCCTCACATATGCCGCCTGTGTGTCTTGCATGGCCGCAGGGAAGACATCGAGGCCCTCGAACGCCTCTGCGAAATGATGGAGGGTTCGGTCAACAACGCCGCGGCATTTGCCGAAGCCGACACGTCCTTTCACAAGACACTTGCAGCCACGACCCGCAACAATCTGCTGATATGGCTGATCGGCCAGATCAACATGGTCCGCTCGCTGGACGAATGGACGCGCATGCGGCGTCTCACATTGGATACCTCGATCATCAATCAGTATAACGCCCATCACCGGGAAATCCTGAATGCAATCCGGTCTCGGGAACCGGAGCGTGCAGCGACGAAGATGAAGGAACATCTGGAAGCCGCGCGCCTGTCTTTGACCCGGGCCGCAGACACATGATGCGGGCTGGCGCAAAAGCGGCACTGGCGCTCATTTGGATCAGCGCCTTGCCGCTTTCCGCGTCTTGCATGGCTGAAGTGGACAGGCAGGCCGCACAGTGCAGCCAGTATCTGACAACGGCCGGTCAGCAGGGTCAGTCCTGCCACTGGGCCTTTGCGCTCAAGTCACCTGAGGCAGCGACCCTTGCAGATGCAATCTGGAGCACGGTGACAGAATGCAGCGCGGGCAAGAAATTGGGGCCAGACCTGGGCGTAAATCATCCCGACAGCTATGCCTTGCGGCAATGGCAAACCGAGCATGGGACCTATCTTGTCTCTGTCAAAGACAAGGGTGGCCTTGGCCAGACCCTGACCTTCTTGCGGTTTGAACCGACGCCTTAAGTCTGCGCCGAGGTCTGCAACCAGTTGATATAGAAACGCTCTGCCGCCTTTTCGAAATCAGCCTGATTTTGCGCGGCGGCCTCTCTCATCTTCTGGACCCCGTCAGGACCCATGGCTTGCTCCAAAGCAGCGCGGTACTCCGGAATGCCCGCCCAGTTGTCGACCGTGTCAGCCTCCACTTCGAAATGAAACTGCACTGAAAAAGCGCGCGTTTCCCACTTCATGGCCTGCACCACACAATCAGGCGAGGTTGCAAGGCAGCTCGCCCCCGCCGGCATCTGGGTGACTTCCGCCGAATGCCATTGCAACGCCTTGAAGACCTCAGGCAGCCCATCAAAAAGGACCCCTGTTGCACCAGCTTCGGTCAGCTGCACATCCATCACGCCGATCTCGGGCGTCTTCGAGGGGCCAACCGTACCGCCCAAAGCCTCTGCCAGAAGCTGGTGACCCAGGCATAGTCCCAGAAACGGCAGCCCGCGTTCCTGCACAGCCTCGCGAATAAAGTCCTTTTCGGCCTTCAGCCAAGGGTGCTCATCCTCCTGCCAAACATCCATTGGACCGCCCAACACCCAAAGGGCATCATACCCTCCTGGTTCCGGCAAAGGCGCGCCGTTGTTCAGCTCGACGGTCTCCCACGTGTGCCCGTCCTCCCGCAGGAATTTGCGGAAGATACCCGGATGTTCAACGTCGGCATGTTGTAAAACCAAGATGTGCATGTTGCCGTCCTTACCTGATCATGTTGCCGCAACCCCTTGCCGATCCAGCTTGGGGCGCGTTTTGAAAGTTTGCAGATACTGATTTGAAAAGTGAGCAGCGGTAGAGAAACCAGTGGCTTCCGCAATGTCCTCAATCTTCATGTTCGAGCCAGTCACCAACCTGCGTCCTACGTCCAATCGTAGCCGTCGGTAGTACGCCATTGCGCTTTGGCCAAACGATTTCTGGAATATCCGGTTAAGCTGACGTGCAGAGATGCCTGTCGTGATAGCCAGATGTGTCAAAGACAGGGGATCCGCAACATGGTTTTCCATCGCCTTCACGGCCTCTGCGACATGAGGGGACACGGATCCAATCGCGGCAGAGGGCAAGGCACGTTGTGGGGCAGTAGCCGCGCGAATGTCCGTGTGCAGAAACCAGTCGCTGACAAGCCGGGCAAATACGCTGCCGTGATGATCCGCGATAAGCGCATGTATCATATCAAGCGGGGAGGTTCCGCCACCGCAAGTGATCCGGTCACGGTCCATGACATACAAGCGCCGGTCTATGAAAAGCTCAGGGTAGCGGCTGGTCAATTCTGCGGCGTGCTCCCAATGCACTGTCATCCGCCGCCCTTTCATCAGTCCGGCGCGGGCCAGAACAACCGGCCCGCCGGAAACACCACCCAGCAGCGGCACCCGGCGGGCCATTTGCCTGAGCCAGCCAAACACTTCCGGATCCTCGAATGCAAAGGGATCCCCGCCAGCAACCACCAGCAGAAGATCGAGGGACCGGGCCGCGCCAAGCGGCTGCGCGCGCTCCACAATCGAGTCGCCAGAGCTGGCACAGGAGCCCCCTTCTCCAAAATGCACAACTTCATAGAGAGGCTTGTTCGACAGCAGATTGGCTGCGCGCAATGGCTCGACAGTGCTGGCATACGACATAAGTGCAAATCCAGACAGCGGTAGAATGCCAACACGAAAGGCTCGCACGGTTGAACCAATTTCAGCGTTTTTGTGCAATTCTACGTCCGTTTTGTACACTTAATGCCCTACGCTCATCCGGCTGGACCCGATTACTGGACCAATTGCGCCGGATTGCAATGACTAACTCGCAACTCCAAGAAGGATCATTGGGTCGCGAACTTAGAGGAACACTGAGGCCCCGCGAGGGATAGTCGCCGTCAGCCGATACCTCACAGCGCATCGGTCAAGCGCATGAGCGCATCCTGTTGCACGCAATGCGAGAAATTCCGGGCTTGGAATTCTTGTTCTTAGACCCTTCAGACAAGGCCATGCTAGCCAAGATCAACGCGCCAGCGCTTTGAGGAGGTCAGTGGTGAGCCGTGCAGGATTCGAACCTGCGACCCACTGATTAAAAGTCAGTTGCTCTACCAACTGAGCTAACGGCCCACTAGCGCGCTACTTAGAAAGGAGTCTTCGGGGGGTCAAGCCCCTAACGCAGTTAATTCGGGTGCCATGCTGGATAGTTGTGCGGACCAGGGTTATATGCGCCGCATGAACGCAAAAATCGCAGATGGGCTGCCCTTTATGAAGATGCACGGGCTGGGCAACGACTTTGTCGTGCTGGATGCGCGTGCGCAGGCCATTGAGGTCACGGCAGAGATGGCGCGCGGGATCGGGCACCGGCAATTCGGGATCGGATTTGACCAGCTTGCAGTCATTGAGAATGGCGCGGGGGATGCGCATCTTACGTTCTTTAACGCGGATGGCTCTTTGTCAGCGGCCTGCGGCAATGCGACCCGCTGCATCGCACGGTATCTGATGGACGAAAGCGGGGCGGCCCGGCTGGACCTGACCACCGCGCGCGGCCAGTTGGAAGCCGAGGACGTGGGGAACGGCCTGACGGCGGTCAATATGGGCCACCCGCAACTGGAATGGGCCGAGGTGCCGCTGGCGCGCGAGATGGACACGCTGGAGCTGCCTATCGAAGGCGCACCGACGGCCACCGGCATGGGCAACCCGCACTGCACCTTCTTTGTGGAAAATGCCGAAGCGGTGGACCTGCCGACCTTCGGGGCGGAGATGGAGCATCACCCCCTCTACCCCCAACGCACAAACGTCCAGGTGGCGCATCTGGTGGGGCCGGATCACATCCGCATGCGGGTGTGGGAGCGCGGCGTGGGCATTACATTGGCCTCTGGCTCCTCATCCTGCGCCACTGCCGTTGCAGCAGCCCGCAAGGGCCTCACAGGCCGCAAGGTCCGCATTGATCTGGATGGTGGCACGCTGGAGATCGACTGGCGCGACACCGGCGTCTGGATGACCGGCCCGTCGATGCATGTATCCAGCGGTGTGTTCACCCCAGCATTTCTTGCGACCCTCACATGAGCGCCCCTGTCTTTTCCAACCATGGCTGCCGGCTGAACGCATATGAGACGCAAGCCATGAAGGACCTTGCGGGACAGGCGGGTCTGAAGGACGCCGTTGTGGTCAACACATGTGCGGTCACGGCAGAGGCTGTGCGGAAAGCACGCCAGGACATCCGCAAGCTGCGCAAGACGCACCCGGATGCGCGGCTGATCGTGACCGGCTGCGCGGCCCAGACGGAGCCCGAGACCTTTGCAGACATGGCAGAGGTGGATGCTGTCATCGGCAATACCGAAAAGATGGTGCCTGAAACTTGGAAAGGCCTCGCCGCCGATTTCATTGGCGAAAGCGAAGCCGTTCAGGTTGATGACATCATGTCTGTGACAGAGACTGCGGGGCATCTGATAGACGGCTTTGGCACGCGCAGCCGGGCTTACGTGCAGGTGCAGAACGGCTGCGATCATCGGTGCACCTTTTGCATCATCCCCTACGGGCGCGGCAATTCGCGGTCTGTGCCTGCCGGTGTGGTGGTGGACCAGATCAAACGGCTGGTGGATCGCGGGTTTAACGAGGTTGTGCTCACAGGGGTCGATCTGACCTCCTGGGGGGCCGATCTGCCGTCTGAACCCAAGCTGGGTGATCTGGTGATGCGCATTCTGCGTCTGGTGCCGGATCTGCCGCGTCTGCGGATATCGTCCATCGATTCGATTGAGGTGGATGAGAACCTGATGGCTGCCATTGCAACGGAGCCGCGCCTGATGCCGCATCTGCATCTGTCGCTGCAGCACGGCGACAACCTGATCCTCAAGCGGATGAAGCGGCGGCATCTGCGGGAGGATGCAATCCGGTTCTGCGAGGACGCACGCGCCTTGCGTCCTGACATGACCTTTGGTGCAGACATCATCGCCGGTTTCCCGACGGAGACTGAGGCGATGTTCGAAAACTCCCTCGCGCTGGTGGAAGAATGTGACCTGACCTGGCTCCACGTCTTCCCCTACTCCGCCCGGCCCGGCACGCCAGCGGCACGCATGCCTGCCGTCGATGGTGCATCGATCAAGGCGCGGGCCAAGCGGCTTCGCGCAGCTGGGGAAGCGCGGGTGCAGGCCCATCTGGCGGCACAAGTGGGACGGTCCCATCAGGTGCTTATGGAAAGCCCGGATATGGGCCGAACCGCCCAATTTGCCGAAGTTCACTTTGCAACGCCGCAGCCCGAAGGTCAGATCGTGGCTGCGACGATCCAAGGCGTCTCAGACGAGGCATTGACCGCCTGACCCGGATTGGTGGTTTCCTGCGCGCGGGCCTCGGTCTAAGGTCCGGGCCATGGAATTCAAAGCTGACAGTGCCATCAACTTTTTCTCCGGTGCCTCCGTTGCGCTGAAAAACCTGATCACCAAGCTGGGGTCGGAATTTCTGATACAGCCTGGCGAGGTGCTGATGGCACAAGGGGACGAGGGCGATACGTTTTATGTCGTGCTGTCAGGCGCGATGGAAATCAGCGTCATGTCCTCTGACGGGCGCAAACTCTCGTTGAATGTGGCGCACAAGGGCGACGTTATCGGAGAGATCGCGCTTTTTGATCCCGGGCCGCGCACAGCCACCGTCACCGCACGCGAGATGAGCCGCCTCTTAGGAATCAAGAACTCCGAAGTGATGGAGGCGCTGCAAAGCTCGCCTGAGTTAAGCGTGGAAATGATCCACCTGGCGGGCAAGCGGATGCGCTGGATGGGGCGGCAGCTGAACGAACAGGTGTTTCTGCCGCTGGAGCCTAGGCTGGCGCGCAAGGTACTCCATCTGACGGCTCATGACCCCGACAAGAAGCCCGTTTTGGCCCTGTCCCAACTGGAACTGGCAGAGTTTGCCGGTGCCAGTCGCGAGGCCGTTTCCAAGACCTTGTCCGGCTGGAACAAGGATGGGTTCATAAGCCTGACGCGCGGCGCGTTAAAACTGGTCGATAAATCCGCCTTGCAAGAAATTGCGGATTTTTCACTTTTCTAGAAATTATGTGACCTGCTTCACAGACCCGTGAGCACATCGCTGGCATCTTCATCTGCATAGATAGACAGCTGCCGGGGCTGATGGGCGGTCTTTTTTTCAGATCGCTTCCCGGCAGATAGAACGACCCACAGGGTCAGACTGCAGGGGAAACGGCTAAGCCATGAAACCTGCCCGTGGGCCAGCACACTGGTCAGTCCGGCACTGTTTTGCTTCTCTCCCCACGTTCGGGGCCCCCCTATTCTTCGGGGACACCCTGGACGAGCTTAGCCCTCCCGACTGACCCGTTCGGGAGGGCTATTTTTTCAAACCAGCGATGTGGTGTTGCTTAGTCTTTGCGACCGTATTTAACCGGTGCCCAGAGCTTCTTGTTGGTCAGGTAAAGCAGAACCGACAGCAGCGTCAGGAAGAGCACGCCAGCAAAGCCAGCCTGCTTGCGCGCGCCCAGCTTGGGCTCGGCCGACCACATCAGGAAGGCGGACACGTCCTCTGCCAGATGCTTGATGTCTGTTGCGTGGCCGTCTGCGAACTCAACGTCATCCCCGTAAAGCGGCGGCGCCATGGAAAGCCAACCACCCGGGAAGTACTTGTTCTCGTACAGGACGACGCCAGCTTCTTCTTTTTCCTCACCGGTGTAACCACCAAGCAGAGCCGCGATGTATTCCGGACCGCCCATACCCTTCATGAACTGGTTGATGCCCAGACCATAAGGCCCGTGGAAACCTGCCCGCTTTTTCGCCATCAGCGAAAGGTCGGGGGCGTTTTCCACGTTGGAGCTCGGGAAGTGGTCGGTCGGACGCGCGGAACGGAAATCATCCAGCTCCGGATCGAACACCTCGAACTGTTCCGCATAGGCGCGCATCTGATCTTCTGGCAGTTGCGGGCCTGTGTCATCAGACAGCGTGCGGAAGGAGACATATTCCAGCCCGTGACAGGCGGCACAGATCTCTGTGTAGATCTGCAAGCCACGCTGCAGCTGGTTCACGTCATAGGCGCCGAACGGGCCATCGAAGGAGAAGTCGATGTTGGCGGGTTCTTTGCCTGCCTTCCCTGCCGCAAGTGCGACAGCGGGGGCGAGGGCCACGGCCACGACCGTGGCAAGGATACGGCTCTTGATCATTTTCATGTTCCTTACTCCGCCGGTGTTGCGTCTTTGGCACCACCGTAGTGGCCGTCAAAGTCGGCTTCGATAGTTTCCGGTTGCGGCAGCGGTTTCTCGATCACGCCTAGCAGCGGCAGGATCACCAGGAAGTAGACGAACCAGTAGGTCGCAGCGATCAGGGCGATCGTATTGAAAGGTTCCTCCGCTGGCATGGCACCAACCCACATCAGGACAAAGAAGTCGACCACCAGCAGCCAGAACCACCACTTGAACATCGGACGATACCGACCCGAACGCACGGTGGAGGTGTCGAGCCACGGCACTACGGCCATGACCGCAATCGCACCAAACATCGCCAGCACCCCGAAGAAGTCCGACTTGATGATGCCGCCAGAGATGAAGTCAGCGAACATCACGATCCAGACGTCGGGCGTAAAGGCCCGCAGGATGGCGTAGAACGGCAGGAAGTACCATTCAGGCACGATGTGCGCCGGTGTCACCAGTGGGTTTGCCTCGATGTAGTTATCGGGGTGGCCCAAGTAGTTCGGCATGAAGCCCACGATGGCAAAGAATACGGTCAGGATCACGGCCAGTGCAAAGAGGTCCTTGATCACGAAATACGGCCAGAACGGCAGCGTGTCTTTCTGCGCTTCTTCCTTGCTGCCACGGCGCACTTCAACACCCGTGGGGTTGTTGTTGCCGGTGGTGTGGAAGGCCCAGACGTGTACGATCACAAGACCCGCGATCACGAAGGGCAGCAGGTAGTGCAGGCTGAAGAAACGGTTTAGCGTGGCATTGTCCACGGCAGGCCCGCCAAGCAGCCATGTCTGCAGTGGCTCCCCAATGAAGGGGATTGCGCCAAAGAGGCCGGTGATCACGGTCGCACCCCAGAAGGACATCTGACCCCAAGGCAGAACGTAGCCCATGAAGGCCGTGGCCATCATCAGCAGGTAAATCAGCATGCCGATGATCCACGTGATCTCACGCGGGGCCTTGTAGGACCCGTAGTAGAGACCGCGGAAAATGTGAGCATAAACAGCCACAAAGAACAGCGAAGCACCGTTCATGTGCAGATAGCGGATCATGTACCCGCTGTTCACGTTGCGCATGATGTGTTCGATCGAGCTGAAGGCCAGATCCACATGCGGCGTGTAGTGCATCACCAGGATGATGCCGGTCACGATCTGCAGCACTAGGCAGAACACCAGAACGATGCCCCAGATCCACATCCAGTTCAGGTTCTTGGGTGTGGGGCTCATCAGTGTATCATAAAGAAGCCCAACAACTGGCAGGCGGCGGTCCAGCCACTTTTCGCCATCAGTCTTCGGTTCGTAGTGGTCGTGCGGAATTCCAGACATTGCGCGCTCCCTTAACCCAGTTTGATCGTGGTTTCGTCCACGAATTCGGCTTGCGGCACCGGCAAGTTTGCAGGTGCAGGCCCTTTGCGAATGCGGCCGGCGGTGTCGTAGTGGGACCCGTGACAGGGACAGAACCAACCGCCGAAGTCGCCTGCGTCACCCAGCGGCACACAGCCCAGATGCGTGCACACACCCATCATGACCAGCCATTCGCCTGCTTCATCCAGCGTCCGGTTCTCATCGATCGCCGTTGCTTCACCGGACAGGTTGTCATTCTCGGCGTTCTGATCAGGCAGGTCGCTCAGCTCAACACCGCGGGCGGCGTCGATCTCTTCCTGCGTGCGGCGGCGGATGAACACCGGCTTGCCCAACCATTTCACGGTCAACTGCGTGCCGGGCTCGATGTCGCCCACATCCACACGGATTGAGGACAGCGCCAATACGTCAGCGGACGGGTTCATCTGGTTGACCATGGGCCACACGGCGGCACCTACGGCAACAGCACCCGTACCCGCGGTTGCGTAATAGAGGAAATCCCTCCGGCTACCTGCGTGATCATCTGCTTGGGACACGAATTTTCTCCACTTCTCGGGCCTTGATGGCCATCAGATGTTGTGGCGGCACGCGAACGTGCCACCTCAATTTTCGCGCTATCTAGCGGGATGCGCATCCCCCGTCCAGATGTCAAAGCCGCGCAGAGGGGCGACAAAGAGCCTCATTCGGGAAAAATTGTCGGTGTTCAGGCCTCTGGCGGCAGGCTGGCCTGCATAGAAGGGCGCGATTCGAAGGTCGCGTGCCAATCGGCCAATGCGGCATTTCCTTTGCGCCAATCGCGAGCGCCATGGCGGAAGTCAACATAAGACAGCGCGCAAGCGACGGAGATTTGGCCCATATCCAGCGGACCGCTCAGATGGCTCATCCAGCGGGCATTCAAGACCGCAATCGCCCTTTCAACCTTGGCCCATTGGGCCTCAATCCATTGTTCGGACTGCTCATTTTCTGGCCGCAAGCGGACTTCGTAGGTCATGGAGACAGCACAATCCATGATGCCGTCGCCCGTTGCCTCCAAGGTCCGGGTTTCCCACTGACGTCCGCCGGTGGGGTAAAGGTCACCCTTGAACTGGTCGTTAAGGTAGGCGGTGATGACCCGGCTATCATAGAGCGTGATGCCATCTGGCCGCTCCAACGCGGGGATCTTGGCTAGTGGGTTGCTTGCGATCAGCCCGGAATCAGAGGCAAAGGCAGTTGTCGCCACATTGTGAAGTTCAACATCTTCGATTCGCCCCAATTCATGCAGCAACACGTGAACCTTGCGGACAAAGGGCGAGGCAGGAGAGAAGAACAGTTTCATGAGCGTGGTCCTAGCAAGTTTCACGCGCGACTATCGCGCCGCCTCCTTCGGGGTGCAAGCGCGAGCCTAGTCGCCTTTGCCCGCACCGCGCATTTGCGCCGACAGGATCTGTGTTTCACTACCAAACCCGTAAGCCGCGACCTGATCTGCCGCGCGCAGGCGCACGTCATCGGGTTTGTTCTGATTGAGCTTCCAGGTGCCATCCACACCCGTCACGTTGAAACGGTAGGGCACAATCATGCGCATCATCTTTTCCATCGCCTCCGGTGTCATCTTGGATGTTGACCAGGGCGGCTTGGGCAGCAGTCGGTCTTCGTAAAATGCCGACTGACGGTCAAGCAAGGGATGTAGGTCTTCTTGCGGCAAACGCTCAAGCGAGCCTGTTAGGTGTACGGCCACGTAGTTCCACGTGGGCACCTGATCATCGACCTCGTACCAGTCGGGAGAGACATAGCTGTCGCCACCAGAAACAGCGATCTTGACCAGGAGGGGCTCGCTGCAGGCTCGGGAGATTGGGTTGGAACGCACCAAATGCAAGTCCGCCACATCCCCTGCCGCATTCAGCAGAAACGGGACATGGGCCAACATCGGCCCGTCCGCCCCATTGGCAGCCAGCACGCCGAACCCGCGTACACGGGCGAAATCGAGGTTCTGGCGGGCCTCAGCGTCGTGGAAGATCGGATTGGGGTGCATGTTGTCGCCTCACGTCCTGTCACTTCGCTATTGCAGATGGGACGCGGGCTTGGCAACGTCGGATCATTCTCAGGGCGGGGTGAAATTCCCCACCGGCGGTATGCAGGGCGTGAACCTGCGAGCCCGCGAGCGGCCCCGAACCAACTAGATTGGCGGGGTGCCAGCAGATCCGGTGAGATGCCGGAGCCGACGGTTACAGTCCGGATGGAAGAGAATGCATGTCGTCGGGCGCATTGCGTCTGCGCGACCTGTGATCGCCTTGGGTGGACGTGCGTGAACCTAAAGGAGATCAACATGACACAGCACACCTCCGGCCGCTTCGCCTTTGTCAAAGCACAGTGGCATGCGGATATCGTTGACCGGGCCCTTGAGGGATTTTCCGAGAGCATTCCCACCGATCAGACGGACGTTTTTGACGTCCCCGGTGCATTTGAGCTGCCGTTGATGGCGCAGAAACTGGCCACAACGGGCCGCTACGACGCGGTGATCTGCGCGGCATTCGTTGTGGATGGGGGCATCTACCGCCATGACTTTGTGGCCAGCACGGTGGTCGATGGGCTGATGCGGGTCGGCTTGGACACGGGCGTGCCGGTGCTTTCGGTCTCACTGACCCCGCACCAGTATCAGGAGACCGACCACCACAACGCCATCTACCGCGAACACTTCGTGGTGAAGGGGCGCGAAGCGGCGCAGGCGGTGTTGGGCATCCTTTCAGCCCACCGGCAGGTCGCTTAAAGCGTGTGATCCTCGGCGATCATGTCGGCGGCTTTCTCCGCTATCATGATCGTCGTGGCATTGGTGTTTGACGAAATCAGGCGCGGCATGATGGAGGCGTCTGCAATCCGCAACCCTTCCAACCCGGTAAATCGCAGCCGGGGCGAGACCACCGCCGTGTCATCCACGCCCATCCGGCAGGTGCCTGCCGGGTGGTGGTCCGTCTTGGCGTGGGCATGGGCGTAGGCGATCAGGTCGTCTTGTGACTGCACGTCTGGCCCGGGCAACACTTCGCGCGCAACGAAGTCTTTCAACCCGGCTTGCTGCATGATCTCACGGGCGAGGAAGAGGCCACGCAGGGACATCTCTCGATCATGGGGGTCGGCCCAATAGTTTGGGTCGATCAGCGGTGGGGCCGTGGGATCGGCAGAGGCCAGCCGCACCGTCCCCCGCGACCGGGGGCGCAAGTAGGCGGAATTGAGCGTAACGCCTGCATTCTGCATTCTGGCCACACCTGCCTCGATCCCAGACCCCAACCCCAGATGAAACTGAATGTCCGGGGACCGCGCATCGGTGTCGGCGTACCAGAAGCCGCCGGTTTCAAAGAGGCTGGAGGCAGCGGGGCCTGTGCGGGAGATAAGATAACGCAGGCCAGCAAGGATGGAGCGAAGTGGTCCGGCATGGGCATCATAACTATGCGGGCCGGTGCATTCGGAGATGGTGAAAAGATCGAGGTGATCCTGCAGGTCCGACCCCACCCCGGGCGCATTGGCCGCAACCTTGATGCCCAGCCCCTCAAGATGGTCGGTGGGTCCAATGCCTGAGAGCATCAACACACGCGGGCTCCCGATGGCACCACAGGAGAGGATGACTTCTTTGGTGGCGGTCAGCACTTCGTCCGCCAGACGGATGCCCGTGACGCGGCCCTTCTCCACGATAAGACCGGAGACCTGCGCGCCAGTGCGGACCGACAGGTTTGACCGCTTGGCGGCAGGCCACAAAAACGCCCGCGCGGCTGAGCTGCGTTGTGCGTTCTTTTGGGTCAGTTGGTAGAAACCCACGCCCTCTTGCGCCTCCCCCGCCATGTCGGGGTTGAAGGGGATGCCAAGGGCCTCGGCCGCTTTGAAGTAGGCCTCACAGATGGGCAGGGGTGCGGCGGGTTTCGACACGCTCAGAGGGCCCGACTGACCGTGGTAGGCATTGTTGAAGCTGTCATTGCGTTCTGACTTGCGGAAGTAAGGCAGGACATCGTCATAACCCCAGCCATCGCACCCCAGTTGCCGCCATTCGTCAAAGTCGAGCCTGTGCCCCCGCGTGTAGATCTGCGCGTTGATTGTCGACCCGCCACCAATGACCCGCGCTTGGGTAAAATTGAAAACCCGTCCGCCCATGTGCTGCTGCGGCACGGTGGACCACCCCCACGACCCGATCCCTTTGGTCATTTTCGCAAAGCCCGCAGGCACGCGGTAGAACGGGTGCCAATCACGGCCCCCGGCCTCGATCAGGCACACGCGGGCGTCCGGGTTTTCGGATAGTCGTGCCGCCAAAACGCACCCTGCGGAGCCGCCCCCTACGATGATGAAATCGTAACCGCGGCTCATGGGGTCAAACGATCCGCTGCTCCGTCACAGGGTCGAAGAACACCGCCTTCTCCATGTTAGCGGCAAATTCGGCCTGCTGACCGGGGGAGGCCGTGGTGTCGGCCCGCATCCGGGCGATGCATTCCGCGCCGCCGATCTGGGTGGTGACGAAAGTGTCTGAGCCTGCAGGCTCCACCACCGTGACAGCATTGGAGAAACGCTCCACATGTTCTGCCCGTTGATCGGCCCCCTCGGCGTCTGTCAGTGCCTCTGACCGGATGCCGATTGTGACGGTCTTGCCAGCCATGCCGCCCAGCGCGTCGGAGGGGGTGGGAATGGTCAGATGCAGCGGTGCGCCAGTGGCGTCGGAGGTCACAGCGTTGAGCGTGTTGCCGTCCTTTTCCAGCGTTACGTCGAGCAGGTTCATCGATGGCGACCCCATGAAGGTTGCCACAAAGAGGTTCGCGGGCGTGTCGTAGATTTCCTTGGGCGTACCCAGTTGCTGGACGTAGCCGTCGTTCATCACGGCAATCCGCGTCGATAGGGTCATCGCTTCGATCTGGTCATGGGTCACATAGACAATGGTGGTGCCAAGGTTCTGGTGCAGTTTCTTGATCTCTGTCCGCATGTCGACCCGCAGCTTGGCGTCGAGGTTTGACAGAGGTTCGTCAAAGAGAAACACATCCGGGTTGCGCACGAGCGCGCGGCCCATGGCCACCCGCTGGCGTTGGCCACCCGATAGCTGGCCGGGCTTACGGTCGAGCAGTTGTTCGATCTGCAAGAGCTTTGCGACATCGGCCATCGCCTTGTCACGCTCTGGCTTGGGCGTGCCGTGCATCTCAAGCCCGAAGGTGATGTTCTGGCCCACGGTCATGTTCGGGTAAAGCGCGTAGGACTGGAAGACCATCGCGATGTTGCGCTTGGACGGGTGCACCCCGTTCATCACCTGATCCTTGATGCGGATCTCTCCACTCGTGATCTCCTCAAGCCCTGCGATCATATTCAGCAGTGTGGACTTGCCGCAGCCTGAGGGGCCAACGAGGACGAGAAATTCGCCTTCCTCGACTGAGATGTCGACCTTGTGCAGGACCTCTACCGCGCCGTAGGACTTGGTGGTGTTGTCGATGTCGAGAAAGCCCATTAGCGGGGTCTCCTGTTTTTGAGGACGGACCGGGGGCCAGCCCCCGAACCCCCGGAGTATTTGGAGCATAAAGAGAATGGGGGACGCATCATCCTTTGACGCTCCCTGCCATGAGGCCCCGCACGAAATAGCGGCCTGCGACGATGTAGACGAGCAGCGTAGGCAAGGCGGCAAGGATCGCGCCGGCAAAGTGGACGTTGTACTCTTTGACGCCCGTTGAGGACTGCACAAGGTTGCTGAGCGCCACGGTCATCGGTGCACCGTCGCCGCTGGCGAAAGAGGCCCCGAACAGGAAGTCGTTCCAGATGTTGGTGAACTGCCAGATGATCGATACCACCGCGATCGGGCCGGAGGATGGCAGCAGGATGCGCCAGAAGATCTGGAAGAATCCTGCCCCGTCGATCTGTGCCGCTCGGATAAGTTCTGTGGGGAAGACCGCGTAGTAGTTGCGGAAATAGAGCGTTGTGAAACCCAAGCCATAGACCAGATGCACCAGCACCAGCCCGGCGGTGGAGCTTGACAGACCCAGCGTGCCCAGCACGGCCGCCATGGGGATCAGGACGATCTGGAACGGGATGAAGCAAGCAAACAGCATCAGGCCAAAGATGATCGTGTCGCCCTTGAACCGCCATTTCGTTAGAACATAACCGTTGAGCGCACCAAGGATGGTCGACAGCGCCACGGCGGGCACAACCATGGAGATAGAATTCCAGAAATAGGGCTTGAGACCTGTTGGCTGCACGCCGATCTGGGCCGTGGACCAGGCTTTGGACCAAGGCTCCAACGTCCAGACCTGCGGCAGGGACATCATGCCGCCGCCTGTGATCTCGCTGAGTGGTTTCACCGAATTCACCAGCATCACGTAGAGCGGCAACATGTAGAAAAGCGCGAAGAGCACCAGCACCAGATAGATGAAGGTCCGTGCAATGCGGCCCGTGCGGATGGCGGTATCAGAGGAGGCGACGCTCATGACTTACGCTCCCTCAGTTCGGAATAGAGATAGGGGATCATGATGGCCGCAATCGTCATCAGCATGATCACGGCAGAGGCGGCCCCAATGCCCATCTGGTTACGGGTGAAGGTGTAGGAATACATAAAGGTCGCGGGCAGTTCGGTGGCCCGGCCCGGCCCGCCGCCTGTCATGGCGACGACAAGGTCGAATGTTTTGATCGCCAGATGCGCCAGGATCACGAAGGCCGACAGGAAAGCAGGTCGCAGTTGCGGGATGATGATGCGGCGGTAAAGGTTCCAGTTGCTGGCCCCATCCATCTGCGCCGCCTTCAGGATTTCGTTGTCGATGCCGCGCAGGCCAGCAAGAAACATCGCCATCACGAAGCCGGAGGTTTGCCAGACGGCGGCCAGAACAACTGTATAGATCGCGAAGTCTCGGTTCTTGATCCAGTCAAAGCTGAAGCTTTCCCAGCCCCAGGTCTGCATGATGTTTTCCAAACCGATGCCGGGATCGAGGAACCACTTCCATGCCGTGCCCGTCACGATGAAGCTGAGCGCCATGGGATAGAGGTAGAGGGGCCGCAGCACGCCTTCGCCCCGGATCTTCTGATCGAGAAAGATCGCCAACATCAGGCCGACCGCGGTGCAGATGACAATGTAGAGGATCGCAAAGACCGCCATGTTGCCCAGCGCGATTTCCCAATGGGACTGGCTGAACAGCTTTTGGTAATTGGTGAAACCGATCAGGTCATAGGTCGTCTGCCCGTTCTTGTCGACGAATGGCAGGATGCGGCTGTCGGTGAAGGACAGGTAGACCGTGAAGGCGATGAAGCCGTAAACAAAGAAGAATATCAGTGCGAGCGACGGCGAGAGAACAAGCTTGGGCAGCCAGTTCTGCAGGCGTGTGCGCATATCCACCTCGGCGCGTGTGGCCATGGTGCTTCCCCCTGTCCTGGAATGCGTGAATGGATGTGTTCAGGGGCGACCCTATGGCCGCCCCTGAAGTCTTGATCAGTTGGCCAGTTCGACCGCGCTGACGAGCTCTTCAACAGCTGTGGCACTGTCGTATTCGCCGTTGAAGTGCGCGGTGATGACGTCATACATCGCGTTCTTCACAGCCGCCGGGTTGGCGTGGCCGTGGGCCATGGAGCCAAAGAGGTTGCCGGAAGAGGCAGCCGCAGCCAGATCCTTCATGCCCTGCTTGCCGCAAGCGTCGAACGCTTCGTCAGACACATCCGTACGTGCAGGCACAGAGCCTTTGACCACGTTGAACGCCGACTGGAAGGACGGGCTGAGGATGGAGGAAGCAAGTGCTGCCTGCTCAGCCGAAACAGAACCGCCCTGGTCGAACATCGCGAATTGGTCCGCGTTGAACGTGACCTGCTCCGTCGTGCCAGGGAAACGGAAGCAGAGGAAATCTTCACCCGGAACCTTGTCCGCGTTCAGGAATTCGCCCTTGGCCCAGTCACCCATCATCTGGAAACCGGCCTCACCGTTGATCACCATGGCCGTCGCCAGGTTCCAGTCACGGCCAGAGAAGTTGTCGTCGACATTGGCGCGGATAAACGCCATGCGGTCAAACGCTTCTTTCATGGTGTCGGAACCGAGTGCTTCGGAGTCCAGATCAATGAAGGCTGCCTTGTAGAACTCAGGGCCGCCGGTGGACATTGCAACCGCATCAAACACGGTGGCGTCCTGCCAGGCCTGACCGCCGTGGGCGATCGGCGTGACGCCTGCACCCTTCAGTGTCTCAACAGCTGCGGTGAACTCGTCCCAAGTCGTGGGCACAGCTATGCCGTTGGCGTCCAGAACTGATTTGTTGGCCCAGACCCAGTTGGTGGAGTGGACGTTCACCGGGGCAGACACCCATTTGCCGTCGACCTTGGCAAAGGCTTGCAGCGCTTCCGGAACGACGCTGTCCCAACCTTCCTTGGCAGCGACATCGTTCAGGTCCGCCAATGCGCCCTGGTTGCCCCAATCCAGAATGTCAAAACCGAGCATCTGCACAGCGGTCGGCGCGTCGCCTGCGGTCACGCGGGCGCGCAGAACAGTCATGGCTTCTTCACCGCCACCACCGGCAACCGGCATGTCCTGCCAGCCGATGCCCTGGCCTTCCAGGTCGCCTTTGAGAACGTTCAGCGCGGCGGCTTCACCACCGGACGTCCACCAGTGCAGAACTTCCACATCTTCGGCCATCGCCGGGGCTGCTGAAATCGCCAGCGCCGCGACAGATGCCTTCAAAGTCATCTTCAGGTTTTTCATGATTTTCTCCCTATTGACCAAAACCGCCAGATTTTGGTTACGTATTTATAACGTTACAAATGTCGGTCATGTCAACCAAATGTTTTCAAAATTTTACATCCGTAACATACTGAAAATAGGCCGTGTTTGCGCTAACATGTTTTGGGAATGGATGGCCCGGGCGTTTTTTTGGCGCGCCAAATCGATTCGTCCGGTATGGATAGAAAGCAATGACACAGACTTCCCCACCGCAGGTCGAATCCCGGCCAACCCAAAAAACCGTCGCTGAAAAGTCCGGATTTGCCGTGACAACCGTCAGCCGGGCGCTGGCGGATGACCCGTTGATCGCCCGGGCGACACGCGAAAAGATCGCCAAGGTCGCTGCCGATTTGGGGTATACTCCTGACCGGGCCGCGCAGCGTTTGCGCACCGGCAGAACAAATGTGATCGCGCTGGTTCTGGACCCGCATGGTGAAATTCTGAACTTCTCCGGCTCCATGATCACCGGCTTTGCCGATGTCATCCGCGACACGCGGTATCACCTGACCTTGACGCAGTACCAAATGGGCGAGGACCCGATGGCCCCGATCCGTCACATCGTGCGCAACAAACTGGCGGATGGTGTTGTCTTTGCCCGGACGGAGCCTCAGGACGTGCGGGTCAAATACCTGATCGAGGCCGGGTTTCCCTTTGTCACCCATGGGCGCACGCATTTGGAATCTCATGCCTGGTATGACTATGACAATGCCGCGTTTGCGCGCCTAGCGGTGGACCGGCTGGTGGCAAAAGGGCGTAGGCACATTCTGATCATCTCGCCTGGCCACCAATATACGTTTGCATCTCATATGAAGGATGGCTTTCGGGCGGCGGTCGCGGCGCACGGGATTGCCGGGACAATCCCCGAAGAATTCACAATCGACTCGCCCTCGGAAATTGCAAATGCCCGGATCAAGGAGCGCCTTTCCGGCCCCGACCGCCCTGATGCAGTGATCTGCCCGGGTGAGATTGTTGCGATTGCGACGCTCGCCGCGATCAACGATCTTGGGTTGGAACTTGGGACGGACATCGACGTGATTGCCAAGCAGACCAGCAGCGTCTTTGACCTTTATCGTCCGCGGATCGACACGGTTCATGAGAACATTGAGGAGGCGGGCCGTACGATGGCGCAGGCCTTGCTGGATGAAATCAGCGGTGCAGCGCCCGAGACTTTGCAGACGTTGCAGCAGCCGAAGCCAGGGTTCTGACACACCATGCGGCTTCCCGAGCGGTGGAAGATATTACCATCGAGTTAAGGTAGACACGTCTAAATCGACGCGTCTACGTTAGGGTTCTGTTATGGTTTCGGAGGAGGATAGGTCTCAGCAGACGGTCTTGAATCGCTCGACCATAGTGTCCAGGACCTCATTAGGATCTTTTCGCCACCAGTCCTGGGCCGAGAATACCTCGACCTCGCAAGCGCCGGTGTAGCTCGCCCCTTCGACACCCCCACGGATCGCTTTCAAGTCCGCCACGCCGTCCCCCATCATGCCGCGGTCCAGCAGCATATCCGTGGTATTTTCACGCCAGTCACACAGGTGATAACCAAGGATGCGACCTTTTGCGGCGGCAAGGCTTTCGGCAAGCATCGCATCCCACCACACGTGATAAACATCCACGGCGATGCCTACGTTCTTTGCGCCGATGGCATCGCAAACCCGCAAAGCATCCCGCACAGTGAAGATACAGCTTCGGTTGCCGCCGAACATCGGGTTCAACGGTTCAAGCGCCAGATTTACCCCCATCGTCGCGGCATATTCAGCCAGCTTTGCGACCCGGTCGGCCAGCACCTTCTGGCTTTCCATTACGCCTTTGGTCGCGGGCTCCGTCCCTCCGGTCACGATGGTCAGAACCTGCGCCCCAAGGGCGGCGGCCATGTCTACGGACTTTCGGGCTTCGTCCAGTGTGCCAGGTGCCTCGGATCCTGTGATATAGGGCGTCCGACAGAGGCCCACGACTTGCATTCCGGCGGCCCGCACGCGGTCGCCGATCTCAACCGCGCGGTCCGCAATCTCGCGCTGCCAGAACACGATCCCTGCCATGTGGCGCGCCGCACAGGCGTCGATGATCTGCTCAGGCGACCACCCCGCACCGTGGCCTTCCAGATTATGGCCCAGGGTCGCCGTGTTCAGCGCAAGCGCCGATGTGTCGTCTGAAAAGTCACGCAACGCCGTAAACACCTAGCAATTGGCGCATCCGTTGGACGGCAAGGTCCGGTTTCGCCAGCAGTCCGTTCTGGTCGGCCAGTTTGAAGACTTCCGTAAAATACGGCAGTGGCCGCGTCGCCTGCGCGCCGCCCAGCATCACGAAGTGGTCCTGATGACCGTTCAGCCACGCCAGAAACACCACCCCCGTCTTGTAGTACTGTGTCGGCGCGCGAAAGATCAGGCGGGCCAGCGGGATGGTGGGATCGAGCGTGTCGTGGAACCCGGCAACATCACCCTGCCCCAGCTGACCAATGGCCTTGCCAACAGCAACCGCAAGCGGATCAAAGATCCCAAGCAGCGCGTGGCTGAATCCTTGATCGTCCCCGGCAATCAGCTCCGGATAGTTGAAGTCATCCCCGGTATACATCTTCACACCGTCGGGCAAACGGCGGCGCATGATGATTTCCTTGTCCTTGTCCAGAAGGGAAATCTTGATGCCGTCCACTTTGGCGGGGTTGTCCGCGATCACGGCCAGCGCGGTTTCCAGCGTTTCCTCGAACGTGTCACTGCCCCAATAGCCAGCGAGTGCGGGGTCAAACATGTCGCCCAGCCAGTGCAGGATTACAGGCTCATCACAGGCAGCCAGGACGTCGCGGTAAACGCTTAGGTAGTCGTCCGGGCTGGCGGCAACACGCGCCAGCGCGCGGCTGGCCATAACAATGAGACGCCCGCCGACGTTCTGGATGGCCTCCACCTGCTCCAGATAGGCACGTTTCACATCGTCGATGCTGCCGGCGTCCTCCGGGGCTAGGTGATCAGTGCCGCAACCGTTGAAAACCAGCGCGTCCGGAAGCTCTGCCTTGGTGCGGGTGATCAGCTCTAACGCGCCGCTCCAATCAAGGCCCATGCCGCGCTGTGCGGTGTCCATCGCTTCGGCAATGCCAAGGCCCAACCCGGCAAGATAGCGGCGGAAAGCCATTGTGGCGTCCCAGTCCAGAGTGGCAGGGCCAGAGGGGTCATTGGTCGTAAACGGGTCGGCCACCACATGCGCGGCGGAAAAGACAACGCGCGCCGGCTCATCGCCAAGCGGGGCGGCCTGGATCGGCGTGCCTTGCAGGCGGTATTCAGACAGCGCGCCGGTTTGATCGGGCAAGAGCAGCTTCATCTTTCAGAACCTCGGAACAAGCAGGCCACCGTCAGCAGAGATCGTCTGCCCGGTGGTATATGGCAGTTTCCCGGCAGCAAGGGTGGCGATGATCGCGCCCATGTCTTCGGGCTGACCAACGCGGGGGAATAGCGTCAGACCAGCCTTGGCGCGCGCCTCGTACTGGTCGATGACGGGCGCGGTCATATCGGTCGCAATCAACCCCGGCTGCACGTCATAGACCGCGATGTTTTCGCGCCCCAGCCGAACCGCCCAGCTTTTGGAAACCATCGCCGCCGCCGCTTTGGAGGCTGCATATTCCGCGCGCGGTTCAGCCACTGCAACGGCGTTTGAGGATGTCACGTTGACGATTGCATGGAAGAGGCCTGCATCACGCGGACGCGCCAGCAGTCGCTTGGCGAAGCACTGGGTCAAAAAAAACATCGCTTTGGTGTTCACAGTAAGGCAGCGGTCCCAGCTTTCTTCACTGACCTCCAGCGGGTCGCCTCGGTTCAGCACACCGACGCCCGCGTTATTGACCAGCGTGGTGAGCGGGCCAAGCGTGTCTTCGACCTTTGCCAGCGCGTCCTCATGGGCCGAGGTTTCTGCGACATCAAAAGGAACTCCAACGGCCCGCGCCCCAGTCGCGGTGATGGAGGCGACAGCGCTTGCCAGTTCGTCATCATCGGATGGTCCGTTGAGCGCTACGGCAAACCCCTCCGCCGCCAGTGCGCGCGCAGCAGCAAGGCCGATACCCCTGCTGGAGCCCGTGACCAGAGCCACCTGCGTCATGAGGAATTACCCCTCACCAACCACCGCCATGTCACGGCATTTCTGTCTGTCTGATGCATCACGAGTCGCATTGTAACTGTTTGGTTACTTTAGAGGTGAATTGAGAGCCGCGTCAAGAACAGACCGACATTTGCGCTTGCCACGCGCAAGCGACACCACGTAATAACCAAATAGTTACTTAAGAGAGGCCCCATGCACCCAGCAACAAAAAACAAGTTCGGTCGGGTCGATCTGGAGGTCAGCGCGTTCAGCTTCGGCACAGCACCCGTTGGCAACATCTTTCGGGAGATTGACGAGGCGACCTCTGACGCGATGTTCTAGGCGGCGTGGGATGCGGGCGTGCGGTATTACGACACTGCGCCGATGTATGGCCATGGGCTAAGCGAGCTGCGCACTGGGCATTCCCTGCGTTGGAAGGAGCGCGATGATTTTGTGCTGTCCTCCAAGGTCGGGCGGCTGTTGAAACCCGCACGTAAGGCGGACATTGACTGTGCCCCCTGGACCAACGCGGGGCGGTTCAGCATCCAGTTCGACTATTCCTATGACGGTACCATGCGGTCGGTGGAGGACAGCCTGCAGAGGATGGGCCTTGAGCGGATGGACATCTGTTTCATCCACGACATCGACGTGTTCACGCGGGGCGATGAGCAGCCCGAAGTCTTTCGCCAGGCGATGGACGGCTGCTGGAAAGCGCTCGCATCCCTGCGCGATCAGGGGGTGGTCAAGGCCATCGGTGTTGGCGTGAACGAATGGGAAGTCTGCCACGCTGCTCTGGAACAGCGGGATTTCGACTGCTTCCTGCTGGCCGGGCGGTACACGTTGCTGGAACAAGAAGCACTGGATGCATTTCTACCCCTTTGCGAAGCGCGCGGCGCGGCGGTGGTCGTGGGCGGGGGCTTCAACTCCGGCATTTTGGCCACGGGTGCGGTTGAAGGGGCCAAATACAACTACGCCCCTGCCCCGGCAAAGGTCATGAAGAAGGTGACGCAGATCGAACAGGTCTGCGCGGATCACAAGGTGCCCCTGCCCGCGGCTGCACTGCAATTCGTTGTGGCGCATCCGGCGATCCCCAGCTTTATCGCGGGCACCCGGACTGTTGAGCAGCTGAACCAAAACTTGGCGTGGTTCAGTCACCAGATTCCGAGTGATTTTTGGGCAGAGCTGAAGGCCAAGGGCCTGCTCCGCGAAAACGCACCGGTGCCGGGGTGAGGCCTGCGTTGTCCCCTGGCGCCTATGGCGCAGATCAGGTCGAGATTGGCGACTGGATCGACTGCGGCAGTGTGACGGTCAGCGCGGACCACATTCTGCGATTTGCAGAACTCTCCGGGGATCGGTTCGAGATCCACCTATCCGATGCCGGCGCACAAAAACACGGGTTCAAACGGCAGGTGGCGCACGGGTTGCTGGTGCTGTCCCTCGTGGACGGCTTGAAAAACAACGCGGATGCGCAGTTCACGGCACGTGCCTCCAAAGGGTGGGAGAGGTCTTTCAATGCGCCGGTTCTGGCGGGGGATAGGATTAGCGCGCGGCTGGAGGTGACCGGTATTGCCCCAGCGCGTGCAGCTGATCAGGCGATTCTGAAGCTGACTTTCGAGGTCACCAATCAGGACGGTGTGTTGGTTCAGCGCGGCACCAATCGGCTGCTTGCCTATCGGTGACGTCTTTTCAGACCTCGAAGTCCGCGACAAAGACGCCAGCCGGTCCGCCCTCCAACTCCGCCACCAGACGTGCGCCGATGGCCTTGTGTTCTGGGTCCACCAGATAGGTGTTGCGCACTGCGGTATCACGAAAATCAAACCAGAAGAGATCACGGAACCCACGTACCATTTCATCCTCGACACTCACGTTAGCGCGGGACTGGAAATCAATGATTCCGTCAATCCGGGCGTCCAAATCGGCCAGATCGGCATAGAGCGCCTGCTTCGTCGCATCAGATGTGCCGGGTTTGAAACGCAAGGCGACAAGGTGGCGGATCATGAGAGGTCTCCAAAATCAGGTTTGCGTTTGGCGCGGAAGGCGGCAAGACCTTCTGCCAGATCATCGGTGCCCGCCGCGATTGTGCCTGCCATGGCTTCGACCACCCGTTCGCGGTCTTCACCCTCGGCTGCGTTGATGATCATCTTGGCCAGCTCCGTCGCGCGGGGGCTGCGCTGCAGGATGGTTTGCGCGGTTTCTTCTGCCGTGGCTTGCGCCTGACCGGCCTCGACAACCTTGTCGACGATCCCAAGGGAGTGTGCTTCTGCGGCGGTAAAGACCACCCCCATCACCGCCATGCGCCGCACCGCCTGTGCGCCAAAGCGGCGGACGGCGCGCTGCGTGCCGGACCAGCCGGGGATGATGCCAAGCCCGCTTTCGGGTTGACCGATCTTGATCTGTGCCTCAGCGATCCGAAGATCGGCACAAGCGGCAAGCTCCAGCCCCCCGCCCAACGCGTGGCCGTCCAGAACGGCAATCACGGGCTGACGCAGTCGGGCCAGGGCGTCAAAGGCGGTGTGCCCATCGCGCACCCAGTGACGACCGAAAGCCTCAGGGGTCTCGCGCGACCACGCTTCAATATCGCCTCCGGCACAAAACGCCTTGCCTTCGCCCGACAGGATAACAACAAGGGCATTGCTACGCTCAATCTCGCGGCAGCGTTGGGCGAGTTCCTCGACCATCTCCGCATCCAAGGCGTTCAGCTTGTCGGGCCGGTTCAACCGCAACCGCGCAATGCCGCCTGCAACGCTGAGCAGGATACGGCTCATACCGACAGGCCCATCAGCTCGGGCTGGAAGAGCGTCGCGTCCATCGTGCGCAAATCCTCAGCGACTTTCAAAGCGGTGCCCGCCTGATCCAGTACATCGCGCTGCACGTCGACGCCGGGGGCGACCTCCGTGACTGTCAGGCCACCTTCGCGCAGCTCCACCACACAGCGTTCGGTGACATAGGTGGCCTGCTGCCCTTGAACCTGCGCCCGGCGGCCGGAGAAGGACACCTGATCAACTTTTTCGACAAACTTGGCCGTGTGTCCCTCGCGGTTGATGACAAGTTTGCCATCTTCAATGTGCATCTTGGCCCCGGCGTTGAACGTACCGGAGAAGACGATCTTTTTCGCCCGCGCCGTGATGTCCACAAAGCCGCCTGCCCCGGCGGTCCGATGTGGCGTGGCGGACAGGCGGGACACGTTAACCGACCCGTCCGCATCAATTTCAAGGAACGACAGGAGCGAACAGTCAAAGCCGCCGGCCTGAAAGTATGAAAACTGATGGGGCGAAGCGACAAAGGCCTCGGCGTTGGACGAACAGCCGAATTTGAAGTCGAGCAGTGGGATGCCCCCCACCGCGCCCTGTTCGATCACCCAGGTGACGCTGCCGTGCTGGCCCTCTTCGAGGAAAATGCGCGGCACATTAGCCGACACGCCGAAGCCGATGTTCACCGCCCAGCCTGCCTGCAATTCCTGCGCGACGCGACGGGCGATAACCTTTTGCACGCCGAACTCGGGTACAGAGAAGCTGTCCAGTGGGCGGATGACTTCACCCGAGATGGCCGGATCGTAAGGCGTTGCCGTGGTCTGCAACATCTCCGACGCTTCCACGACATAATCCACCAGGATCCCTGGAACCCGTACGTCATGCGGCTTGATGGAGCCGTTCTGTGCCACGCGCCGGACCTGCGCAATTACAATGCCACCCGCGTTGCGCGCGGCCAGCGCCATTTCCATCGCGCCAAGGTAGGCACCCTCGCCTTCGAAGCTGAGGTTGCCTTTCTGGTCCGCTGTGGTGCCACGGATGATCGCCACGTCCGGGCGGAGCGACCGGAAGTAGAGCCAATCGTCGCCATCAAAGCTCTGCCGTTCGACGATAGGGTCTTCGCCGGCGGCGGCGTTCATGGCACCGCCTTCCTGATCGGGGTCCACGAAAGTGTCCATGCCAACCTTGGTCAGCACGCCGGGCCGGTGCCCCGCCCCTTCGCGCAGCATGTCAAAGATGATGCCGGACGGCAGGTTGTAGGCTTTGACCTTATTGCCGGTGATCATCTGCCAAATCAGCGGCGGCTCCGCCTTGGTCGGTCCGGAGGGGTAGCTGCCACCGATAATCTTTTTGAGACACCCGGGTTTTGCGATGTGATCGACACCCTTGGTGCCAAAGAAATCGCCCGCCGCGATGGGGTGGATCGTCGTCAGATCACGCGGCGCGCCGGTGTCATCGAACCGCTTGCCGAGCGCTGCCAGCACCGCATCCGGGCAACACAGGCCGCTGGACGAATTGACCGCCACCATCGCCCCATCCGCGATGTGGGAAACGGCAGCTTCGGCTGTCACGACTTTGCTCAAGTTTCGTCCTCTTCGCTGAGTATTGGCACACTAAGTAACTGAATGGTTATGTTTATGCCAACTCGGATGTCCTGAATCAAGCAGGGAAAAGATCAGAAAAATCAAAGGCGAGCGCAGACAGGGCTTTTCACTAAGTAACCATTAAGTTACTTTATCGACGACTCGGAGGAACCCTCATGAACATCTGTTTCCAAAAGAACCATCAACGCGCCTTTGGCACCTACCCGCTGCAGGGCGATGCGCTTTTGTCGGCGATCGAGGTGGCGGCGGATGTGGGGTATCGCGCGTTTGACACGGCTCAGATGTACGAAAACGAGGCGGACACGGGCGAAGCACTGGCGGCCACCGGGATTGCGCGCGAGGATCTGTGCATTACCACCAAGGTCAACTTCAGCAATTTCACAGAGGCGGCCTTTCTGCCGTCCGTCGAGCAAAGCCTGAAGGAATTGCGCACCGATTATATCGATGTATTGCTGCTGCACTGGCCGCCTGCGGATGGCGACATCGCTCGGTCCCTGCGCCTGCTGCAACAGTCCTATGACGCGGGTCTTGCGCGCAACATCGGGGTGTCGAATTACACCGTCGCGATGCTGCGGGAGGCAGTGCAGATCGTCGAGGCCCCGCTGGTGACCAATCAGGTGGAGTTCCATCCACTGTTGGATCAGAGCGTTCTTGTGGCGGGTGCCAATGAGGTGGGCGTGCCCTTGTCGGCCTATTGCTCCGTCGCGCGGGGCGAGGTGTTCAAGCGCCCGCTTTTTGCGGAGTTGGGGGAGGCCTATGGCAAGACTGCGGGGCAGGTCGTTCTGCGTTGGATATTGCAGAAGGGGGTTAGTGTAAACGTGATGTCCACAAATCCGGTGAACATCCGGGCGAACTACGAGATCATGGATTTCACGTTGAGCCATGTGGACATGGCCCGGATTGACGCGCTGACAGCGGAGAATTTTCGGATTGTTAACAAGGACATCGTTCCGTTTGCGCCAGACTTTGATTGACCGCCTGAACCGGCGCAGATTTACCTGTTCCCTCGCACCAGATCGCTGGCCTTTTCCCCGATCATGATCGCCGCCGCATTGGTGTTGGAGCCCACGAGGCTCGGCATGATGGAGCTGTCGCAGATGCGGATGCCATCAAGGCCCCGAACGCGGCATTGGGTGTCGACCACGGCCATCTCGTCGGTGCCCATCTTGCAAGTGCAGGTCGGGTGGTAGGACGTGCGGCCGTATTGGCGGGCGTAGTCTTCGTACTCTTTCTGCGTTTTCACACTGTCGTCGGGGAAGTGAATCTTGCGGATGTACTTTTGCAAGGAATGCTGGCGGAAAATCTCCACGCTTTTGCGGACCCCTTCAACGGAAGTTTTCAGATCATCCGGTTCAGCCAGGAAGTTCGGGTCGATCACCGGGAGGTCCGCCGGACCGCCTGAACGCAGCCGGACGGTGCCGCGTGACTTGGGCCGAGAGGTGTAGGAATTGAGCGTGATGCCCGACGACCCTTTTGGCACGCTCGGCACGCCGGCCTCCGCCCCGGCCCCGGCAAGGAAGTGGAACTGCAGATCCGGCACCTCGCCGTTGCCATGGCCGGAGTGCCAGAAGGCCCCACCTTCGACCACGTTGGAGGTCACAGGGCCAGATTTGAAAGCGAGATATTCGATCCCCGCCAGGGCCGCGTTGTACCATTTATTGTACTTATCAAGGCTGTAGTGACCGGTCAGCTCCGCCACGATGTCGATGCCGAAATGATCGTTCAGGTTCTCCCCAACGCCGGGCAGATCCTGCACCACGTCGATGCCGTGTTCGGCCAGATGCGCGGCAGGACCGACGCCAGACAGCATCATCAGCTTTGGCGTGCCAATCGCACCCGAGGTTACCAACACCTCGCTTTCTGCCCGCACGCGGATCGGATCATTGCCGCGCGTGTATTCAACGCCCGTCGCACGGTTGCCCACAAACTCGATCCGGAGTACCTGGCAGCCCGTCTCCACCGTCAGGTTCGGGCGGTCCATGACGGGCTTAAGATAGGCGGTCGCGGCAGAACACCGGCGATAATCCCGCGTGGTCGTCTGATAGAACCCGCACCCTGCTTGTGTGGCCCCGTTGAAGTCGGGGGTGAAGGGGATGCCAGCCTCCTGACAGGACTGCACAAAGGCGCGCGACATCGGCTGCGGGTCGGGGATGTTGGATACGCCCAATGGCCCGTCTGTGCCATGCCAGTCACCAGAGAGGATCGTATTGCCCTCTGACTTCAGGAAGTACCGCTGGATGTCCTTGAATGCCCAGCCCTCACAACCTTCCTCTTCCGCCCAACGGTCATAATCAGTCGGATGCCCGCGCGTGAAAATCTCTGCGTTGATCGATGATCCGCCGCCAATCACCCGTGCCTGAGCGTAAGGGATCTCCCGGTTGTTGGCGTGTTTCTGCGGGGCGGTGTTGAAGCCCCAGGTGTGCGGGCCGGTTGTCATCTTGGCAAAGCCCACGGGCATATGGATCAGCGGATGATTGTCACGCCCTCCGGCCTCCAGCAGAAGCACGCGGGCGGCGCTGTCCTCTGACAAACGGCTGGCCAGCACGCAGCCTGAAGAGCCGCCCCCGACAATCACATAGTCATAGCCTCTACTTGTCATGGCACCCGGTCTTCCCTCACTATTCACCAAATGGTTACTTATTCTTCCACTCGACTGTCAAGTCGGCTATCGTGAGCGATGTAGACACCGCGGATGGCGGCGCATAGACGGATGGACGGCCAGCAAGGACAAGACATGTCACAGACCCAAACACGCACGCGCGATGCCGAAGCCACCAAGGCACGCATTCTGGCGGCTGCCAAGGCGGAATTCGCGCGGCTGGGTCTGGGCGGCGCGCGGGTGGACGAAATCGCTGAGCGTGCGGCAGCCAACAAGCGCATGATCTACCACTACTTCGGCAGCAAGGAAGATCTTTTTGCCGCCGTGCTGGAACATGTCTACATGGGTTTCAGAACAGAAGAACAGGCGCTTGATCTGGAGGGGCTTCCAGCAGATGAGGCGATGATCAAGCTCATCCGCTTTACCTGGGAATACTACCTTGAGAACCCGGAGTTCATCCGTCTGGTCAACAGTGCCAATCTTCACGAGGGCAAACATCTGGAGCGGTCGACCCTGCTGCGTGACGCCAGCCGGGCGCACCTGAACCTTGCCGACCAATTGCTGGCGCGCGGCGTGCGCGAAGGCATCTTTCGCGAGGGCGTGGATGCGGTACAGCTCAACATCACCATCGCGGCAATCGGGTATTACTACCTGACCAACCGGTTCACCGGCGAGATCCTGTTTGAGCGGGATTACATGGCCGCAAAGGCCTTGGATGAACGCCTTGCCTTCAACATCGACACGATCATGCGCCTTGTGCGGAGGTAGCCTTAGCTCCCCAGATAATCGCGCAAGGCTGCAGGTGGGTTGTCCATCAACGCGGCGGTGGGTTGCGGCGCGTGGGCGATGCCATCTGCCACAAAGATCACCGCATCCGCGATGCGCCGCACGTCTTCGGGCGCGTGGGTGACCATGATCAGCCCCGCCCCCGTTTCGGCTACAAGGTCCTGCACCAGATCGAGCATTTCATTGCGCAGCGCAGGCCCCAGCGCCGCAAAGGGTTCGTCCAGCAGGACCCAGGGCCGGGCCTGCACCAGAACCCGCGCAAGCGCCGCGCGGCTTTGCTGACCCCCTGACAACGCACCGGGCCGCTTACCTGCGTGATCCGCCAAACCCACCCGCGCCAGCGCCTGCGCCACACGGTCCTGATCTGCTGCAGCCAGACGCATCTGCGGGCTGATCCCAAGCCCCACATTCTGCGCCACGGTCAAGTGTGGAAAAAGGTTATTGTCCTGAAACAACATCGTCATGGGCCGCGCACCGGGTGCGGACTGCGTGAGCTCCGCGCCGTTCGACACCAAACGCCCCTGCATGATCGGAACAAAGCCGCACAGCGCGTTCAACAGGGTCGATTTACCAGCGCCCGAGGGACCAATGACCGCATAGCGGCACCCTTGCTCCAGTGTCATGTCCGCCCGCAAATGGAAGTCACCTTGCGCGATCAGCGCGTCTTCAAGCTTTAGCATGCAAGCGCCCTCCTTTGTCGCAAAGCCAGAACAGCCCCAATGCCAGTGCCAACAAGAGAAGTGCAGCTCCTGCCGCCGCCTCCATCTGGTAGGAACCCATCAGGCGGTACATCTGCAAGGGCAAGGTGACGCGGTCCTTGTCGGCAAATAGGGCAACGACGCCAAGATCCCCGATGCTCAGCGCGGCAGTCAGGCCCGTGGCAAAGCCCAAAGGCGCGCGGATACGGGGCAAGATCAGAATGCGCCAAACCGCCCAACCGCGCAGCCCCAGCATCTGCGCCTGCCTGCCATAGACGTCTAACGCTTCTCGCAGCCGTGGCACCAGAATGCGCAGGGCAAGCGGCAGGGCCATCAGCGCATTGACCAGCGCGGTCACCGACAGGGCTATGTCAGCGGGGTTGATCACCGGGTTGGCGAGGATGAACCAGCCCGTGCCGATCATCAGCGGAGAAGCGGAGAGACCCAAGAGGCCAATCGCCTCCACACTGCCGGATCGGCGCGCGGCGATCCAGCCTGCCATGGGCAAGGCCAGCGCGATCAGGACAATGACGCTCAACAGGGCCACGCCCACCGACACCCCGGCGGCATGCCAGACGGCGGGGGGCATCTCGCCCAGCCCAGCCAGCCCGCGCAGGACAACGGCGCTGAGCGGAAGCAAGAGGAAGGCCGCCGCAAGGGCGATGACCAGTGCATCCAGCCCCTTTTGCAGACCGCCCCGCGCGTCCCGACGCTGCGGCGGGCGATCCAGACCCCCGGCAAGGCTGATGGCCGGGATGATCCAAAGCGCGGCAACAGCCGCGCCGCCCGCCACGACAAGCTGCACAATTGACAGCAAAGCCGCGCGGCCAAGGTTGAAATCAAACCGGAACGCCTGATAGATCGCGAGCTCAATGGTCGTGGCACGCGGCCCTCCGCCCAGCGTCAGGGCCACTGCAAAGCTGGTCAGGCAAATGACAAAGATCAGCGCGGCGACCCCGGGGACAACTTGCTTGATCAGCGGCCATTCCAGCGTTCGGAAGACGGCCATGGGCGTCAGGCGTAGTTGGGCCGCAAGGCGAAACCGTTCGGCGGGGATGGCCTGCCAGCCTTGCAACAGCAGCCGGGTGGCCAACGGCAGGTTAAAAAACACATGGGCCAGCACAACGCCGTGCAGCCCGTAGATGCTCAGTGTCGGCAGGCCCAGCGCCTCAAGCGCCTGATTGACCCATCCGGAACGGCCAAACACTGCCAGCAGGCCCAGAACAGCCACGATCACCGGCAGGATAAACGGCGCACCCAGCAGGGTAACGAGCGCGCCACGCCCGGGAAACTGCCGCCGGGCCAATGCCCGCGCAACGGGGACCGCCAGCACTACGGAAATCAAGGCTGAAAGAAACGCCTGCCAGACCGTGAAGCGGATCGCGGCCCAGTCGGCGGGGCTGAGCCCCTGCCCCGCTTCAGCGCGGGACAGGACCGCACCCAGCGCGCCCAGGATCAGCACCACGACCAAAGTCGCGGCACCGATCCCGGTGCGGGTGCTTACTGGGAAAGCGCGCTCAGCCATTCCTGCAGGGCTGCATCGCGGATGGCCGGTGCATCAGCGGCGTCAATTAGACGCGCGTTTTCGGGCTGCACCAGCGCCTCAAACCCCTTGGGCAATCCGCCCGAGGGCATGACAGCCGGATACATCCAGTTGGTCGTGGGCAGGATCGACTGTGCCGCATCGCTGACCATGAAGTTCAGGAAATCCGCTGCGAGTTCGGGCTGATCGGAGCCCGCCAGACGACCTGCCACTTCGATCTGCATGTAGTGGCCTTCGTCAAAGACTGCTGCGGCCTTGGTTTCGTCCTCTTCCGCGATGATGTGATAGGCGGGCGAGGTGGTATAGCTCAGCACCATGTCGGCTTCGCCTTCGAGAAAGAGACCGTAAGCCTCGGACCAGCCCTTTGTCACGGTCAAGACGTTGTCTGCCATGCCTTCCCAGATCGTGGGGGCCTCTTCACCGTAGGCATCCTTGACCCACATCAGCAGGCCCAGCCCGGGAGTGGAGGACCGCGGGTCCTGGATAACGATCTTCAGATCGCTTTCGCCCAGCGCCTTGAAGTTGGCAGGCGGGGTCAGGTCTGTGTTGTGCACGAAGGCAAAGTAGCCCCAGTCGTAGGGCGCGAACGTGGTATCGGTCCAGTCGATGGGCAGCGCGTAGTCGGCGCTGACTTCTGTCTCTGTGAAGAGACCCGTTTCTTTCGCTGCGGCGATCAACCCGGTGTCGAGGCCAAGCACCACGTCCGCCTCTGACCGCTCACCTTCCAGTTTCAAGCGCGCCAGCAGCGCCGCGCCGTCGCCCATGCCGACGAATTTCAGATCACACCCGCAGGTTTGCTCAAACGCCTTTTCGATCTGCGGGCCGGGGCCCCAGTCAGAGACAAAGCTGTCGTAGGTGTAGACTGTGAGTTCTGGTGTTTCAGCGTAGGCCGCTGAGGCCGCCAGTGTTGCCGCGCCAAATGCAAGATACTTCATCGCATCCTCCTTTAGCGGCGAAAGGAAAAAGGTGGATGGATGTCCAGACCTTCCCTCCGCCGGTGTTAACCGGTTCAGGTTCAACGGGTCAGCTTGCGCAATCTCAGCACCAATGGTGCCCCCCGAGGTAGTGTTGGGGTAGGACGTTGTGGCACGGATGGCAAGTGAAATAGGGCAAGGTGCGGCAAAGTGCAGAGCCGTCAGTGCCGGACATGGGGCGCGGGCCTGTCTGTTGACCACGATCTGACTGCTGCTAAACAACGAATGTGGATCAAATTCCTGCTTAGAGTGGCAAAGATGGCGACAGAGACCGATCAGGCCAAGCCTGTGACAGGAACGATGCAGTGCCACCTTGCCGCCTTTGCCCAAGATGCACGCATGGCCAACAGCAGATGATACCTCCGGCCTACTATGCGCGTGGTCTGCTGCACCAATTGCTGCCCTATCGCATCGCCAATACGCGGCGGGCACGACTGCTCGACTCAGCGGCCGATCACCCGGATCATCAGGAGATCGAATGGCGCGTTGCCTACTAAAACCAGCTGGTTGATCGCTTTGATGCAGCAGCTGCACCACGTGTCTCGGAAATCTCCCGCCAGCAAAGCCGCTACTACATTGACCTTGACGCGTTCTCGCGCGGGTTTGGCCCAGACCGGCGCGTGAATTACCTCTTTGGCGATGTGATCACTGTTCCGGACGCCCCAACAATTGTGAAATCACGACCGATTGGGCCGGACAACGCAAACTCGGTCATCCTCAATTTGGACAAGCTGCGGCATTTCAATTGGTCTTCGGACCCGCTTCCTTTCCGCAAAAAGAAAGATGCCGCCGTTTGGCGTGGGACGCCGATCAATGAGCAAAGAAAGGCGCTGGTGCGGGCCTACTCCCACCACCCGCGCTTTGACATTGGCCACACGCGTGGCAACGTCGACAACCTCGCCCCCAAAGCCGCGCTGAGCCATGCGGCGCAAAAGCAATACAAGTTCTTTTTGTCGCTCGAAGGCTACGATGTCGCCACCAATCTGAAATGGGGCATGGCGTCAAACATGCTCGTGATGTCCCCGAAACTGCACTTTGAGACCTGGTTCATGGAGGGGCGTCTTGAGCCCGGAAAGCACTTTGTCCTGCTCAAAGACGACCTGAGCGATCTGGAAGACAAAGTCGACTACTACACTCAGCACACCGACGAGGCCGAAGAGATCATCCAGAATGCCAGCGATTGGGTCGCATTGTTTGCGGATCCGCTAAAGGAACGGATCATCGGGAACCGGGTGTTGGAACGCTACTTCCGGCTCTCTGGGCAGCTGTAGGCACTTTCGGGCCTTGAGCCAATCAGCCCCGCCCGCTAATGCTCTGGCGAACAGGAGCCTACCTCATGTCGATCAACACTTTTGGAAATCTTTTCCGTGTCACAACATGGGGTGAAAGCCATGGGCCCGCCCTGGGGGCGACGGTTGACGGCTGCCCGCCGGGCGTGGCGATTGAGCCTGAGATGATCCAGCACTGGCTCGACAAGCGTAAGCCGGGGCAGAACAAGTTCACCACGCAGCGGCGCGAAGCGGATGAGGTCAAAATCCTCTCCGGCACTTTCGAAGGAGTGACAACCGGGACACCGGTGCAGCTGATGATTGAGAATACCGATCAGCGTTCCAAGGACTACGGGGACATCAAGGACAAGTTCCGGCCCGGTCACGCGGACATCACCTATTTCCAGAAGTACGGTGTGCGTGACTATCGTGGCGGGGGTCGGTCGTCGGCACGCGAAACCGCCGCCCGGGTTGCCGCCGGAGGGCTGGCGCGTGAAGCAATCAAAGCCTTGACACCCGGGGTGCAGATCACCGGCTACATGGTACAGATGGGCCCACATCAGATTGACCGCGACGCCTTTGACTGGGACGAGATTGAACGCAATCCGTTCTGGGTCCCGGATGCCAAGGCGGCAGGCGACTGGGCGGATTATCTGGATGGATTGCGGAAGTCTGGTTCCTCGGTGGGTGCGATCATCGAAGTGACCGCACGGGGCGTGCCTGCAGGTCTGGGCGCGCCAATCTATGGCAAGCTCGACACCGATCTGGCGGCAGCAATGATGAGCATCAATGCCGTCAAGGGCGTCGAGATAGGCGAGGGCATGTCGGCGGCCATGCTGACGGGGGAGCTGAACGCGGACGAAATCCGCATGGGGCCGGATGGGCCTGAATACTCGTCCAACCACGCAGGTGGTATCCTGGGCGGGATCAGCACGGGCCAGGACATCGTTGTGCGCTTTGCGGTCAAGCCGACCTCCAGCATCCTGACCACACGCAAGACGATCACCAAGTCGGGTGAAGACACGGAAATCATCACCAAGGGCCGGCATGACCCCTGCGTGGGCATCCGTGCGGTGCCCGTAGGTGAGGCGATGATGGCCTGCGTGATCCTCGACCATCTGCTGCTGCATCGCGGGCAGGTAGGTGAAAATCAGGGCGTGATTGGCTGATCGAGAGAGGTGCTGATCAAGGCATCCTTGGCTAGCGGCTTCCAAAAAGCGTGATGTCTTTCATCTTCGCGCCAACATAGCGACATCGAAAATTGCACACGGGCCTGACGATCCGCCGCCATAGCAATTCAAACGCGCCTTTCATGCGGGAGGTTGTGAGCTGATGCCACCAGCCGAATTGCAGACCCCACTGTGTAGACGCGTCTACACAGTAGGGTCTAAAGGTTAACGGCTTGGATGAGGCTTACGATTCAGTTCCCAAAATCAGTGATCACCGCAGTGCCGGGCGGCGCGGGTCCATCCATCACCCGCAGCTCGTCGCTGGCACCGGACAAGGCGACTTCGCGTGCGACCATCGGGCTGATGTCCACGTCGCCGCGCTCAATCATCCCCAGCAGCGACGGGTACTTCCATGACGGCATCCCGCGCGTGCCATAGAACGCCAGTTGCTTGGTGTAGATCGCGCGCATGTTTACGTTCATCATCCCGTCGCCCGAAGGCATACCCACATGTACGTGGCGACCGAGTATCGCCAGACACTCCACCGAGGCGTTGGTTGTTTGTTCAATCCCCAGCGCCTCAATAGATACCTGGGCACCACCGCTCGTGATATCGCGGATCGCTTCTGCCACGTCCTCTTTCAGCGCGTTGACGGTTGCATCTGCGCCATGGGCGACGGCATGATCCAGCTTTTCGTCCACGATGTCGACCACAACAACCTGCGCGCCCAGCATCTTGGCCAGCAGCAGCGTCGACAGGCCAATCCCACCCGTGCCGTGCACCGCAACCCATTCGCCTGCCTGAACCTGCGCCCGGTCTGTCAGGGCATGCCAGGCTGTCGTCACCCGGCAGCCCAGACCTGCTGCCAAGGCGGGCGTCAGGCTCTCGTGCAGATGGACAAGGTTGTGATCAAAGGGCGCAGCCACGTACTGCGCATAGGCACCGGGCCAGCCGAAACCAGGAACGATCTGGTTGGCGCAGGTGTTGGACACGCCGGTCTGACAGGCTGGGCAACTGCCGCAGCCCAGAATGAAGGGGGCGATCAGGCGATCACCGACTTTGTGCACTGCGCGCGGGCCAGCCTCCACCACCGTGCCGCAATATTCGTGGCCCAGGATCGATCCGTTCTCAATCTTGGGGTGCTTTCCGACCCATCCGTGATGGTCTGAACGGCACACACCGCATGCCGCGACCTCCAATACAACGCCATCTTCGGGGCATTCGGGGTCGGCCACCGTTTCGATGGACAGATCATCACTGAATTCCCGGACCACTGCCGCGCGCATATCACCCTCCCTCGCTCAATGCGGCGCTATCCCGGCATACCTTTCGGAGGATGTAAATAGAGCGTTAGTCCGATGCGTGATCCAGTATGTCCGCCACGCCCTGAACGCTGTGCTCCAGAATGCCCAGCGACAGCCTGGACCGGGCCAACATCCGCAACCCGATGTACTGGGTCAGAAGCGTATTGGCGAGACGCCGCCGGTCCCCCGCATCAAGTGCGGTCGCATCGATAATCGCCGTTTCCAAGCCGCCCTGAAGCTTGGCAAGGCCGCGATGAACGGTAGCGGCGATTTCCGCATCGTCAGAGGCGGCACCGGAAGCGGCAGTGCACAAAAGGCAACCGCGATGGTCGCCCTTTTCAACTGCGGTCACCAACCCTTCGAAGAGCGCCAGGATCCGGGTCCGACCATCACCCGCCGCGCTGTCCTCAAGCATGCTGACGCCCGCATCTACCGCAGCCGTTTCGTAACGGTCCAACACCTGCAAAAACAGCGTCTTCTTGTCCCGGAAGGCCTTGTAAAGGCTGCCACGCGTCAATCCCATGCCGTCCAGCAAGTCCGGCAAGGACGCCGCACGATAGCCGTGCTGCCAGAACACCTGCATCGCAGCCTCAAGCGCTTCGTCGGTATCAAATTCTCTGGGTCGTGCCATGGGAAGCTCCTGAATTTGTTTGACTATAAATTGGGAACCGATTGTTACACAATTCACGATAAGGTGTTTTGCGCTGCTGACAACCCTCGCCTAACTTGAGTGCAGTTCACCCCAGCCCGAAAGGCACATCCCATGAAACACCTCTTCGCTCTTCTTCTTGGCGCAGCCGTTGTGTTCGGTAATGTCAGCGCATCCTTCGCCGATACATCGGGCACGTTCACCGGTGCGTCAAACCACATCACAACCGGAAAAGTGACCATGACCAAGAACGCAGATGGCACGCACACCGTCACTCTGGGAAGCAATTTTTCGCTGGATGGCGCACCCGATCCCTGGGTTGGCTTCGGCAAGAATGGCAAGTTCGTGCCCGCTACGAACCTCGGCAAGCTGAAGAACCTGCGCGGTGGCCAAAGCTACGTTGTGCCGGCAAACATCGATCCCGATGACTTTAACGAAGTCTACATCTACTGCGTGAAGTTTAACGTGCCTCTTGGTGTCGCCAAACTGAACTGACGTACCCTTGCACTATCTCGTCGGCAGGCGCATCAAGCGACCATGCCAGACAGGATGACACAGCACCGGCCCGGCCGCGCCATCGCATTGAAGCTTGGCGCGGTTTTTCTTTTCATGGTGATGGCAGCACTCATCAAAGCCGCATCAGGTCAGGTCCCGCCCGGACAGGCAGTCTTCTTTCGCTCGCTGTTTGCTATCCCGGTTATTGGCCTGTGGCTGTGGCAGACGGGCCATCTGCACGATGGGCTGATCCCGCAAAACCTGCTGGGGCATGTCTGGCGGGGGCTGTTTGGGACGTCTGCCATGGCCCTGACCTTTGCGGGTCTGGCCCTGCTGCCCCTGCCCGAAGTCACGGCAATCGGCTACGCCACTCCAATGTTCACGGTTGTCCTCGCCGCCATTATGCTGGGCGAGCGCTTCCGGTTGTTCCGCCTGTCCGCCGTTTTGCTAGGCCTCGTTGGGGTCTTGATCGTGATTGCACCCCGTTTGTCACTGGATGACAGTTACTCCGATGCGGCCACCCTTGGGGCGCTTTGCGTGTTGGGTGCGGCAATTCTCAGGGCTTTGGTACAGATCCATGTGCGACGTCTGGTGCAGACCGAAAGCACGTCTGCCATCGTATTCTATTTCTCCCTCACCGCGACCGTGTTGTCGCTAATCACCCTCCCGCTGGGGTCCGTCTTCCCCGCGCTCGCCTGGACCAACCCTGGCCTCCCGGTCCTAGGCCTTGTTATTGCAGCGGGCCTTATTGGTGGTGTGGCACAGATCATGGTGACCTCTTCCTATCGCTTCGGCTCCGCCTCAATGCTCGCACCGTTCGACTATGCCTCCATGATCTTTGCTGTCGCGCTTGGATGGGTCATTTTCGGTGAGGCACCCACGCCCGCAATCCTGTTGGGTGCAGCGCTTGTAATCGCTGGTGGCGTCCTGATCCTTTGGCGTGAACGGCAGTTGCGGCTCGATCGCGGCAAGACGAAGGGCAAGATGCCACCGCATGGGACACCGGATTAACGGCTGGACCTGTCACAGGCAGGGCCCCGCCCCTATATCTGCACGGTCCACGCAGGCTGGGAGCACACATCCATTGGAATTGATCGGCTTTGGCGGCGGGTGCCATTGGTGCACAGAAGCGGTTTTTCAGTCGCTCAAGGGCGTCTGTGCAGTCCGACAGGGCTTCATGCGATCTGACCCACCCCACGACAACTGGTCTGAAGCGGTGGAGGTGCGCTTTGATACCGCTCGGATTTCACGAGAGGACCTTCTTGCAGTGCATCTGGCGACCCACGCCAGTATGTCTGAGCACAAGATGCGCGAAAAGTACCGCAGCGCTGTGTACACCTTTGACCCTGCCCAAAATGCCTGCATTCAAGCAGAGCTGACCCGACTTAGCGGAGAAGTAAGGACCAAGTTTGTGACCAACGTGTTGCCGCATCGGGGTTTCAAATGCTCCGATACACGGTTCCACAACTACTATTCCACCGATCCGACCCGCCCGTTTTGCCAGACTTACATCGACCCCAAACTTGCCAAGTTGCGGGAGAGGTTTGGGCAGCTGCTGCGGGCATAGGGCGATACGACCCAGCCGGTCGTTGACCGCCCTGCGAAAGGACGTATAGCTGGACATCTCAGCAAGGAGCGCGCCGATGTCGGAGACCCACAAAGAGAAGATGCAGAAACGCCAGGCCGAGCAGCGCAAGCGCGTGGCCGAGTTGAAGGACCCTGAGAAAGGACTGGTGCTGGTCCATACCGGGGCGGGCAAAGGCAAGTCCTCGTCTGCTTTCGGTGTGGTAGTTCGGGCCTTGGGCTGGAAACAGAAGGTCGGCGTTGTCCAGTTCATCAAGGGCAAGTGGAAAACCGGCGAACGGCAGTTCTTTGACCGCCTGGGCGAGGTCACCTGGCACACGATGGGCGAAGGTTTCACCTGGGACACGCAAGATAAAGACCGCGACATCGCTGCCGCGCAGGCCGCCTTTGGCAAGGCCCGCGAAATGATGGAAAGCGGCGATTATGATCTGGTGGTGCTGGATGAAATCAACATCGCCATGCGCTATGACTACCTGTCCGTCGAAGACGTGATCGCGGGGCTGGAGGCGCGCGACGCCCGCACAGGCGTGGTGCTGACCGGCCGCGATGCCAAGCCCGGCCTTTGCGAATACGCTGATCTGGTCACTGAGATGACGGAGGTCAAACACCCCTTCAAAGCGGGCATCAAAGCCCAGCGTGGCGTGGATTTCTGATGGCTGAGAAAGTCGCCCTTGTCACCGGTGCTGCCCGCGGGATTGGGCTGGCCACCACAAAACTTTTTCTCGACAAGGGCTGGCTCGTGGCCATGCTGGACCGTGATGGGGAAGAGCTTGGCAACGCTGCCAGCGCCTTGGGCCAGAGTGTCAGCGCCTTCGACTATGACGTCTCCAAACCCGAAGACGTAGATAGCGCGATCACGGATGTTCTGACCCGCTTTGGGCGTATTGACGCGCTGGTAAACAACGCAGGCGTCGCTGACTTCGGCCCGATAGAAGAAACCGACTTCGCCCGCTGGCGGCGCGTGATGGAGACGAACCTCGACGGGGTATTCCTGATGTCTCAGGCGGCCACGCCCGCGCTGAAGGACACCAAGGGTGCCATCCTCAACATCGCGTCGATCTCTGGCCTGCGGGCGTCGACCCTGCGGGTGGCCTACGGCACGTCCAAAGCGGCGGTGATCCAATTGACCAAGCAACAAGCGGCGGAGCTAGGCGAATACAGCATCCGCGCCAACTGCGTCTGCCCGGGACCGGTGCGTACCAAGCTCGCGATGGCAGTACATACACAAGACATCATCGACGCTTACCACGACGCAATCCCGCTGAACCGCTATGGCTCCGAAGAGGAAATCGCCGAGGTGATCGTGTTCCTATGCTCGGAGAACGCCAGTTACGTCACGGGCCAGGTCATTGCGTCAGACGGCGGGTTTGAAAGTACAGGCGTGGGTTTGCCTGCGCTGCGCGGCTAGCCGTCCGTTAGTTCCGTAATCTCAACCCCTGACATGTGATAAGTCGTCTCTCCCGGGACGACGGCCACTTCGATTTGCGACAGGCCCCGGAACCCACTGTCCAGCACGGGGCGTGGTGGCATGGTGTAGACCGGTTTGCGGCCTTCCTTGATGTCGATGGCGACGGTTGGGCGGATGCTCATGGTGATGTCCGCCACGACAGTGTGGGTCGTGTCCACGGCATAGGTCAGCAGCGGGAAGTCTTCCTCCCCTGCAGAGATCACCCGCAGGCGTTCTTCTTCAAACATCACCACCAACGCGCGTGCGCCAGCGGCATCGCGCAAGGTGATCCGTGTGGGCTCAGCCGCGTGGGAAGCCCGCTGGCCTTTCCAGACAATGCGATAGCCGTCAGGCACCGGGTGGTTTTCGACCGACAGCGTTGCCTGCCCGCCGATGTGCAGCCGCTGGTCCGACAGCGCACTGGCGTCGGGCGTGTCGAACTGCACCGGTGCGGCATCAATCCGCCAGCTGGTTGCAAGAAGCGCATCTGCTGGCGCATCCGGGCTGAGGAACCGGGACACGGTGTTGTCCCGCAATGGCGCGAAGCGCTCTGTGATCGGGGTTGCTGCACATCCTGCCAACAGCAATCCACCTGCGGCAAAGGCCGCAAAAATGGGTCTGGTCATCTATAAAAGATCCCTGACTGGTTTTGTCTTTTGATTTTTGGCTACCCACAGCCGGCCTGCTCTTCCGACTGTTAACTTTTTAATGCCTTCTTCTACCATGTGGCGAAAATTCGCCAAATAAGGGAAATAGTTAACGTAACGTTAACTTTTAGAAAGCTGTATAATTTCAGAACCTTAGTGGACTTTTTCCACAAAAAACCCCGCCCAAAAGGGCTTGGCGGGGTCCAATTCGACGCAGGTTAGCGTCAGAAAATCTTAGGCGCGGACCAGCTTTTCGTAGCCTTCCGCAATGTCGCGTGTCAGGGCACCGACCTCGAAATTATAGTCCCCGATCTGACCCACGGGCGTGACCTCTGCCGCGGTTCCGGTCAGCCAGCACTGCTCAAAGCTCTCCAGCTCTTCGGGCATGATGTGGCGTTCGTGCACCTTGACCTGACGGTCCTTCAGCATGCCAACCACGGTCTGGCGGGTGATGCCGTTGAGGAAGCAATCGGGATCGGGCGTGTGCACTTCACCGTCCTTGACGAAGAAGATGTTGGCCCCCGTCGCCTCTGCCACATAGCCGCGATAGTCGAACATCATCGCGTCAGAGCAGCCCTTGGCCTCTGCCGCGTGCTTGGACATGGTGCAGATCATGTAGAGGCCAGCCGCCTTGGCATGGCTCGGGATCGTCTCCGGACTGGGGCGCTTCCATTTGGAGATGTCGAGCTTGGCGCCCTTCATCTTGGCATCGCCATAATACGCCCCCCATTCCCAGGCCGCGATGGCCAGGCGCACGGGGTTCTTCGCCGAAGCCACGCCCATGTCTTCCCCCGCACCGCGCCAGGCGATGGCGCGCACATAAGCGTCTCGCAGGCCGGAGGCGGCCAGCACTTCGACCTTGGCGGCCTCAATCTCATCAATGGTCCAGGGGATCTCAAAATCCACCATCTCGGCAGAGCGCTTCAGCCGTTCGGAATGCTCGCGGCTTTTGAAGATCTTGCCGTTATACGCACGTTCGCCTTCGAACACGGAAGACGCGTAGTGCATCGCATGGGTCAGGATGTGCACATTGGCCTCGCGCCAATCGATCATCTTGCCATCCATCCAGATCGACCCGTCCCGGTCGCTATATGATCCCGCCATTTTTCCCTCGCGTTTTTCGAAAGTTGCGCCTTTTAGGTCCGCAGCGGACATAAAGTTGCGCCAAACCTGCCATCCGCTATCCTTTCACCCTTGGAATGTCAACAACACTGACTTACCCTCCGAGGCTGTAACGAAAGGTGGCACGATGGCTGATGGACACGGCGAAAGCCTGCTGTTTCTGACCGATGAACAACTGCGGCAGGGGATTGAGGCGATGTTCTTTGCCTATCGGGGGTTCACTGCCGATCCGGACCGTATCTTGGCCAATCTGACCTATGGCCGCGCGCACCACCGGGCGATCCATTTCATCAACCGGGCCCCGGGCACCACTGTGAACAATCTGCTCAACATTCTTGGGGTCACAAAGCAGTCGCTGAACCGTGTCTTGCGCACACTGATCTCTGATGGTCTGGTGCAATCCCGCGTGGGGCGGAATGACAAGCGGGAGCGTCATTTGTTTCTGACCGATGCGGGCCGGGCATTGGAGACGCAACTGTCTGATGCCCAGCGCGCCCGGATGCGCAGCGCCTACCGCGCCGCGGGCCCCGAAGCGGTGGCGGGCTTCCGCAAAGTGTTGGAGGCCATGATGGACCCGGAGATGCGAGGCAGCTACACCCGCCTGAAGGAGAGTGGCACATGAGCGATATGGATGCACATCTGCTGATCGTCGATGACGACGAGCGGATCAGGACGCTGTTGCAGAAGTTCTTGATGCGCAATGGGTTTCTGGTCACCGCCGCGCGCGATGCTGCCCATGCGCGACGCATTCTGTCGGGGTTGGACTTTGATCTGATCGTGCTGGACGTGATGATGCCTGGTGAAGATGGTCTGACGCTGACAAAGGCGCTGCGAGAGACGATGGAGACACCGATCTTGCTGCTGACGGCGAAGGGCGAGACCTCCAACCGGATCGAGGGGCTGGAGGCCGGCGCGGATGACTATCTGCCCAAACCTTTCGAGCCCAAGGAACTGCTGCTGCGGATCAACGCGATACTGCGCCGGGTGCCGGATACCTCTGCCGAGGATGCCGCCCCCAAGGTGCTGTCGCTTGGCCCCATCCGCTATGATCTGGAGCGTGGCGAGATGTGGCAGGGCGACGATCTGGTCCGCCTGACCGCCACGGAAATGCAGTTGATGAAGATCTTTTCGGCCTGTCCGGGTGAGCCGTTGAGCCGGTCAAAGCTGGTTGAAGAGCTCGGCCGCGACCGGGGGCAAGCGCAGGAACGCGCCGTGGACGTGCAGATCACCCGGCTGCGGCGCAAGATTGAGGACAATCCCAAGCAGCCGCGTTATCTGCAGACCGTGCGAGGCGCGGGTTACATGCTTGCGCCCGATTGATCGGTCGCGCCAGTTGGGGGGCCAGCCCCCCAAACCCCCCGGAGTATTTTTGGCAAAAAGAATGGCAAAGAAGGCAAAACCATGAGCGACACACCTGTAGAGGAAATGAACTTTGAACAGGCCATGGCCGAGCTAGAGAAGGTCCTTGGCCAGCTGGAGCGAGGCGATGTGGCGCTGGATGAGTCAATTGCGCTTTATGAACGTGGTGCGGCGTTGAAGGCCCGCTGCGAGGCCAAGCTGAAAGAGGCCGAGGAAAAGGTCGCCGCCATCACATTGGATGGGGATGGCAATCCGGTTGGGACCAAGCCTGTTGAGGGGGTCTGAGGCCGTAAGTATGGAACAATTCAACGCGCCTTTGCCGCCTGCTGATCTGAAACGGCTGCCTTTTCCGGAAGCCTTGTCCGGCGCTCAGAAATGGATTTCTGAAGCGCTGACGGGCCCCGCCGGTGCATTGCGTGAGCCCCGCGACAACCTATTGATCGACGCCATGCGCCACGCACTGCACGGTGGCAAATGCCTGCGCGGCTTTCTGGTGATCGAGAGCGCGCGTTTGCATGGGATTGACCGCAATCAGTCTTCGTTGGTGGGGGCTGCGATTGAATGTGTACATGCCTATTCGCTGGTCCATGATGACCTGCCTTGTATGGACGACGACGACCTGCGGCGCGGCCAGCCCACGGTGCATCGCAAGTGGGACGAAGCGACCGCGGTGCTGGCAGGCGATGCTTTGCAGACCATCGCCTTTGATCTGCTCTGCCATCCGGTCGTCGGCACGCCTGCGCAACAGGTTGGCTTGGTGCGAAGCCTCGCGATCGCCGCAGGGCACAATGGCATGGTCGGAGGTCAGATGCTGGACATTGCCGCTGAAACGCTCGACCGCCCGGCGACCTTGCAGGAAATCACGGAATTGCAAAGCGGCAAGACCGGTGCGTTGATCGAATGGTCCTGCATGGCGGGTGCTGTAATGGCAGACGCCGACACCAACGCCATGCAGCAATACGGAGAGGACATCGGCCTCGCCTTCCAGATCGCTGATGACATTCTGGACGTCGAAGGGGATGCCGAAACCGTGGGAAAGGCCACGGGCAAGGACAGTGCCGCCGGAAAGGCGACCTTTGTTTCCCATTTGGGACTGGATGGGGCGAAACGCCGCGCATCTGACCTGGTGCAATCGGCCTGTGATGCCTTATCTATTTTCGGAGACGAGGCCGAAACCTTGAAGGAGGCCGCACGCTTCGTTATTGCCCGCAAGAATTGACGAAAGGGCAGCCATGAGCGACCGACCCGCCACTCCCCTGTTGGATCAGGTTAACCGCCCTGCGGACCTCAAGCGGTTTTCCGACGCACAGTTGAACCAGCTGGCCCATGAGGTGCGGGCGGAGACCGTGTCTGCCGTGTCTGAGACCGGAGGCCATCTGGGTGCGGGACTGGGTGTGGTGGAGTTGACCGTCGCATTGCACGCAGTTTTCGACACGCCGCGCGACAAGCTGGTCTGGGACGTGGGACACCAGTGTTATCCGCACAAGATCCTCACTGAACGCCGCGACCGCATCCGCACCCTGCGCCAGAAGGACGGATTGAGCGGGTTCACGAAGCGCAGCGAGTCGCCTTACGACCCCTTTGGTGCAGCGCATTCGTCGACGTCCATTTCTGCGGCGCTCGGTTTTTCCGTGGCGCGCGATCTGGGTGGCGTCGTGCCCGAAGGGCTGGGTGATGCAATTGCTGTGATCGGGGATGGATCGATGTCCGCGGGCATGGCCTATGAGGCGATGAACAACGCAGGCCATCTGGGCAAGCGCCTGTTTGTGATCCTGAACGATAACGAGATGTCGATTGCCCCGCCCGTTGGCGCGATGTCGTCTTATCTTAGCCGGCTCTACGCTGAGGAACCCTTTCAGAACCTCAAGGACGCCGCCAAGGGTGCCGTCAGCCTGCTGCCTGAACCCTTCCGCGAGGGGGCCAAGCGCGCCAAGGATATGCTCAAGGGCATGGCCGTGGGCGGTACGCTCTTTGAACAGCTCGGCTTTTCCTATCTGGGGCCCATTGACGGGCACGACATGAACCAGCTGCTGCCTGTGCTGCGTACTGTGCGCCAACGCGGCACTGGGCCGATCCTGATCCATGTGCTGACCAAAAAGGGCAAAGGCTATGGCCCCGCAGAAAATGCCCGCGACAAAGGCCATGGGGTGGCCAAATTTGATGTCATCACGGGCGAGCAGAAAAAGGCCCCTTCAAACGCTCCCAGCTACACCAAGGTGTTCGCTGAAAGCCTGCTGCAAGAGGCGGCGGAGGACGACAAGATATGCGCTGTGACTGCCGCCATGCCGGATGGCACGGGCCTGAACCTCTTTGCCGAACGCTACCCCTCGCGCTGCTTTGACGTCGGCATTGCCGAACAGCACGGCGTGACCTTCTCTGCCGCTTTGGCGGCGGGCGGGATGAAGCCCTTCTGCGCGATCTACTCGACCTTCCTGCAACGTGGCTACGATCAGGTGGTGCATGACGTGGCGATCCAGCGCTTGCCCGTGCGCTTTGCCATCGACCGCGCTGGGCTGGTGGGCGCTGACGGGGCCACCCATGCCGGGGCCTTTGACATCGGCTATCTGGCGAACCTTCCAGGGTTCGTGGTGATGGCCGCCGCAGATGAGGCGGAGCTAAAACACATGGTGGCCACCGCTGCGGCACATGCCGAGGGCCCCATCGCCTTCCGTTTCCCACGTGGCGAAGGCAAAGGCGTGGACATGCCTGAACGCGGCACGCCGCTGGAGATTGGCAAAGGGCGGGTCATCTCGGAGGGTAGCCGCGTGGCTTTGCTGTCCTTCGGCACCCGTTTGGCTGAGGTGGAGAAAGCCGCAGAGGCGCTCTCTGCAAAGGGCATCACGCCGACAATTGCGGACGCCCGCTTTGCCAAGCCTCTGGACAACGAATTGATCCTGAACCTCGCTGCAAATCACGAAGCGCTGATCACCATCGAAGAAGGAGCCGTGGGCGGTTTTGGCTCTCACGTGGCGCAGCTTCTGGCGGATGAAGGCGTGTTCGATGAAGGACTCAGGTTCCGCTCCATGGTGCTGCCCGATATTTTCATCGATCAGGCCAGCCCCGCAGACATGTACGCCGTGGCAGGGATGAATGCAGAGCATATTGAAGCAAAGGTGCTGGATGTGCTGGGCATTGCCAGCATCGGAGCGCAGCGAGCTTAGGCATCCTCTTTATGCCCAAAATACTCCGGGGAGTGTGAGGGGCTGGCCCCTCACTCGGGTCGCCGTCAGGCGAAATCCCTCACTTGTTCTTCTGCGCCTCCAACAATGCACTCAGCTGCTTTTCAATGACCGTCAAACGCCCGGTGACATCATCGCGGTAAGCATCCGTCTCGGCATTGGCCTCTTCGCCATGCGCATCCTGCATGGAGTTCACAATCAGACCAACCAACAGGTTCACCACGGCAAAGGTCGTAACCATGATGAAAGGCACAAAGAACAGCCAGGCCAGCGGATAAATCTCCATCACCGGGCGTACGATGCCCATCGACCAGCTTTCCAGTGTCATGATCTGAAAGAGAGAATAGGCGCTCAGGCCCAAGGTGCCAAACCACTCGGGGAAGGCCTCTCCAAAGAGCTTCGTGGCGATCACCGAGCCGATGTAGAAGATCAACGCCATCAGCAGGAACACAGACGCCATCCCGGGCAGGGCTGTGATGAAGCCTTCAACCACGCGGCGCAGGCGCGGCGCTGTAGATACCAAGCGCAGCACCCGTAGGATACGCAGCGCACGCAGGGCAGTCAGACCCTGCGTTGCCGGCACCAAAGAGATCGCGACGATGACAAAATCAAACAGGTTCCAGCCGTCGCGGAAGAAACGACCACGATAGGCCACGATCTTGGCCACCAGTTCGGCCACGAATATTGCCAGACAAATCCGATCCAACGCCACGATCAGGCCGCCTGCCACGGACATCACGGTCTTGGATGTCTCCAGCCCCAACAGGATCGCGTTGAAGATGATGACAGCCATGATCGCGCGGCTGACCTGGGGCTTTTCAAGAAAGTTCTGTAGGTTTTGCAGCACAAACGGCCCTCTGATCGGTGTGATTTGGGCCTATATGGAGGGCCATTGCGCCACGGGCAAGTGCCCTAGCCGACCTCGCGCGCCAGAAGATCTTTAAGACCTGAACGATAATCCGGATAGCGTGGTTGCCAGCCAAGTTCTGCCTTGGCGCGTTCATTCCTGACCCGTTTGCTTTCGGCATAAAAGCTCCGCGCCATCGGGGTCATCTCGGCCTCTTCGAAATCCACCGCCGGAGGGACAGGCACACCCAGCAATTCGGCGGCATGGGCAATAACATCCTGCGGGGGCGCAGGATCATCATCGCAAAGATTGTAGATCGCGCCCGGATCCGGGCGAGCCATTGAAAGCTCCAGAGCCTGCGCAATGTCCTCCACATGAATCCGGCTAAACACCTGTCCGGGTTTGATGATCCGCCGCGCCGTGCCGTTGCGCACCTTGGCAAAAAGGCCGCGCCCGGGACCATAGATGCCCGCAAGACGGAAGATGTGCAGCGGCAGGTCCGGAATCTCTTGCCAGGCGGCCTCTGCTTCCACCCGCGCCTGACCACGTTTGGTGGAAGGGGAGAGTGGCGTCTCTTCATCGACCCACCCGCCCTGATGGTCCCCATAAACACCCGTTGTCGACAGATACCCAACCCAACGCAAATGCCGGGCCGCCCGCACCTGTTCAGCATATTCAGCAAGGAACGGGTCCCCTTCCGGCCCCGGACCGGCTGATATCAGAAGGCAGGAGACATTCTGCAGAAGGGGGCCCAGATCACGCCCGGGCCACAAGATCGGTTCCACGCCGGTCTTCGCAATGGCATCGCTCTTCTCCGCAGACCGTGTGGTTCCCAGAATGCGCCAGCCTTCGGGGATCAATAAATCCGCCAGAGCGCGAGCACTGAATCCATGTCCTACTGACAGCATTACTTTGTTCATCAGCCCCACCCGAATTGATCAGCCTGAAACCCGCAGATCGACGAAAATCAGCCTAGTTCTTGAGCCGCGTGATGGCGGCGTAGCCGAACTGAGGGCTGATCCACTGATGCGACTTCCGCAGGCGCCCACTTGATGTTTCGGACCAGTATTCATTGGAGATTTGCACGTCACCGTAAACGCAGTCTTCGCGCATCCGGTGGGTCGAAACCCGTTGATCCACGATCTGCAGGACTTCGCGGCCCAGTTGGGTCATATCGCAAGAAAAAGTGACGGTCTCAGCTATGCCGTCTTTGCGGGCAATGACCATGCGCCGTTCGCCACCGCCGCCGTGTCCATCAAACCCCGATACGACGGCCGATACATCCGAAGACCGCAGATCGCCGCCCAAACCGCGCGTATTGATCACAACGCCGTCTCGGGTTGTGACCAGAGCATTGTCCGAGGACTTCCAGGTCTCGACCAGCCTTGGGTTGGCGTCTCTGCGCGCATCCTGTAGCAGCAGGAAGTCCTGCGTGCCCAGGTTATCCGGCACCATTTCAAGCACCTCGACCGGTGTGTCGTCCAACAGCTGACGGGTCACGACAACCGGCCCAGTGCTGATTGCGGCAGAAGACCTGCGGGCTATTACCGTTTGCGCCAGGTTGCCGCTCACCGTTGACAGCAGGTTACTATCGCTCCCGTCGCCCCCGCCAGAGCATCCCGCAACGACCATGCCCAAGCCCAGGGCAGTACAAATAAACCAGCGGCTCATTCCCAAACCCTCGACCAGTTGTTTTCCAATGCCTGAGCATGCCCTGTGCGCACTTGCTCATAGAGCCGCCCCGGTACATTAAGCCTTGCGCCACCATCCCGCTGGATGGGGCGGATCGTCGTAGACAAAGTGCTCTTCCTGGGGGTGCCAAGAAGCCAGCTGACCGGCACTTCGACATTGATGCCCTTGTCGAATGACCCTTCGCCGAAATCCGTTGACGACACGTTGGTCAGTGTGAAGAAGCCGCCGATCTTCCAGCCGTTCGCAAATTCGCGCGTGATGGTCGCCGTCGCGCCATAGTCGCCAGCCAGATATCGCCCCACATCAAGCTGGCCGTGAAAGCCATTGCCAAACTCGTAATAAGCAGACGCATGCCCCGTTGCGACGCTGTAGTCCTGGAACCCCAGCCCGGAAAAATCACGCTGCTGGACATAGTTTGCCTCAACGCCCAGCGCGAGACGGCTGTTGACAGGTTTCCACAAGACTTCGCCGGACACGCCGCCAAACATGCGTTCCAGATAGCCCGCAGTGACGCGGGCATAGATGTCATTGCCCGGCTTCCATTGGTAGGAAGCGTATAGGTTCTGCAGGGACGTTTCTTCTTGCGCATAAAGCACACCGTTGGTCCGAACAGGTTCAATCCGCGAGTTGCTGACACGCGGTGAAGTGCCAATGTTGCCGGTCAAACGATGTTGAAGTGTGCCTCCGATTTCCCAGCCAGGGGCGGGGCGATAGGACGCCTCAAGCTTGATACCCGAGTCGGCGCGTACCGGTTCATCCGGGTCGAAATAGCTGGTATCGACATACGGCCCAATGGACCACGCGAAATCTGGATAAAAGTCGTTCTCGACCACAGCATTTTCCAGCCGTGGGGCGGCCTCACCAATGCCGGTCACGGCCAATAAGGCCCCTGCGGCTTGCGGGTCATACTCCAGTGCTTCCAGATCGGATCGGCGGATGGTCACCGCCGACTGCGCCAGTCCATTTTCAACGGTCACAATGCGGAAGGTTTCAACAGACGGTGGCAGCGTCGCTGCCATCACACGGGCCGCCCGCCCGATGGCCACGGCTGTGGCGGAGTATTGCGTATTGCGATACCGCAGCTCCGCGCTGTTGGCCGTCACTTGAAGCGCTTCGAACGCAAGGCCGTTGGCCTCAAGCAGTGGTTTCATTCCGTCACGCAGACTTGCCGGAGCGCTTTCATCAGCGACCCAATCAGTATCCCAGGCATCGGGCTGCACTGAACGGTCGGGCCGTCTGGCAATAGGGCCAACCGCCGGGGTCCGCAATGCGGTGAAGGGCCTGTTAGGGTGGAACTGGAACTGGAAGTTGACCCCGAATTCAGACCCATAGAGGTAATAGGCCCCAATCCTCAGGCTGTCGCTATACTGATACTCAGCACCAAAGTTCAGCCGGGACTTGCGTGTGAAGATACCTGATGTCTGTGCCTCCTGCGTGTAGGCATCAGAGCTGTATTCGACTTTGAAACCCAGTTTGTCGCTGTATTCCCATTCCACCCCACCAAAAGGGGCCATCGGGCCACGGAACCACTGGTCAACAGACAGATCGCCACCCGTGTTGCTGCCTGCGAAAGTGGGGCGGTCACGTCCAAAAGGCGCACCAAAGGAGCCCGCACTTCCCAACCGGCCCCAACCAAGTCCGCCCGTTAACTTGAACCGGCCAGGGATCCGCTTTCCGCCATCAATGGTCTTGGTCGCTACGATGTATTCGCCCGCGTAAATCCCCGTACCCGCGAAGTCCTGGAGCCCAACCGTGATGGCAGGCAGGATGCGGCCTTCCTTCCTCAGAAGGAAACGCGCGTCAAAACTGCGGTCGCGATATGTCTCAAATCCACCAATGTTGGCATCCTGGATACCGACGTAGCGAAAGCTGAAGGACAATCTGGGCGTGGCCTGAAACGTCACCGTTGATCGTGTGGTGCCCGCAAAATGAGAAACACCAATGGCAATTTGACCGTCCGGCAGCATCTCAGCCGTTGGCATATCAACCAGGCCCGGCGAGCCATAGAAGTTCAGCGTGGGCCGCTCTCCGGTGTCAAAGATGCGCTCTGGTCCCAGGGTTTCTTGTTGGGCGGTCGCAGGTCCGGTCAGAGCAGCAACAAAGCCGAACCCCAACCCGGCAATCAAAGACAATCTGGATGAGATCTGCTGCACGTTTCCGCCTTTTAACTGGCTTTTGTTCCCACGGTTCTGCACAGCGCAGCGTTACAAATCAACAGCCCGTCCAAACTCGCACCTGAAAACCCAACAATTCATGGCAGAAGTGTTGCAATTTAGGGCCGATCAGGACGTCTGGCGGGCGCCTTCCGTTATGGAACAACCTTCTACCCAGCGGACCACAACTTCACGCGCCATATCTTCGCTGCTTGCAACAAATGCTTCGCGCAAACGGCGGAGCGCCACGGCAATCTCAAGCTCTGACAACGCATCCTCGCGGGCGGAAAAAATCTTAGGGTGGCGTGTTCCCAGAAGCTCACCGGACAAGGTGAGTTCCTCGGTCATCTTTTCGCCCGGACGCAGGCCTGTGATTTCGATTTCGATATCACCGTCGGGGGTGTCGTCGTCCCGTACAGTGTAGCCTGCACTTTCGATGACCTGGCGCGCAAGCTTCAGGATCGGTACTGGCTTGCCCATGTCCAGCACATAGATTTCGCCGCCCTGGGCCATCGACCCAGCTTGCAGCACGAGTTTCACGGCCTCCTGCTGAGTCATGAAATAACGCGCAACGTTCCTGTCGGTGACAGTCAGCGGGCCGCCCCTGCTCAGCTGGTCCTGGAACAATGGAACAACCGAACCGGAAGACCCAAGAACGTTACCAAATCGCACCATTGAAAAGATCGTGCCACTTTCACCGCCCCGTCCACGTGCCATATTCTGAACTACCTGTTCAGCCAAACGTTTCGACGCCCCCATGATGTTTGCAGGGCGCACAGCTTTGTCGGATGAAATCAGCATGAAGCGCTTCACACCCGCTTTGGCCGCCTGTTCGGCTAAAGACTGTGTTCCAAAAACGTTGTTGACCAAACCGGCAAGCGGGTTCGCTTCTACCAGCGGGACATGTTTGTAAGCCGCCGCATGTAGGATAACTTCGACTTCGTGATCGGCAAGCACTTTGCGCACCTGCCGCGTCTCCGTGATCGACCCAAGGATTGGGACAACTTCTACGTCAGTCCCTTCGATCAGTTGACGCAGTTCCATGTCGATGTTGTAGAGAGCAAGTTCACTCATCTCAAAGAGCACGATCTTGCGCGGATGATTCTGCAGCACCTGGCGGCACAGTTCTGCGCCGATAGACCCGCCCGCGCCTGACACCATTATGACTTTACCCGTGTAGCACTCGGATTCTTCGCCAAATGGGTGGTGCACTTCGTCGCGATTAAGGAAAGTCTGGGGTGGGGAGACAGGCTTCAGCTTGTCAACTAGGGCCTCTTCTCCAATAAGTTGAGCAAAGGAAGGCAGAGTCTGAACCTCAAGCCCCATCTTCTGCAGCCTTCGCGCGATTTGCGCTTGTTTAGGCTGGCTCAGCGAAGGCACCGCCAAAAGTACCCGGTCGATGTTCTTTTCCTCGGCAACCTCAGCAATGCGCAAGGGCGTGCAGACGGGCAAATGCGAAACCGACAGACCTTGAATGGCTGCATTGTCATCTACGAAGGCTACCGGTTCGATGTTTTCATGGCTCCGCAACGCAGAAACCAGCTGCGTCCCCGTGGTGCCTGCACCATAGATCAACACCCGGCAGCGCGGTGCCGAACGACGATAGACAGCCAGAACCAGCTGCAACAGCGCCGCACGGCTGATCACTACGCTGGAAAAGAATGCGGCACCAAAAACCAGATGGACACCCAGCGGCAAGGACAGCCCTCCGATCATCGAAACTACGAACGACACAAAAAACCAGCAGAACCGAGAACACAGCCGTCGTGCCGATAGCGGTTGTTTCGTAGGCCTTTAAGCGGATTGAGCACACACCCAACCAAATCGAAACCCCGATACCCGCCACCAGCAGGTAGGGCAGAACTGGCAGATATCGAAGGAAGTTGTCAAAGAGATTGTCAGGTAAGCCTTGGGCGGACAGAGCAAACATCATGGCTGCCACGACCAGCACTGAATCCAAGCTGAGCATGATGATGCGTTTCTGGCGATTCGTAAGAGAATTGTAACTATTCAGGTTGTCTCTGGGGCGTTTCAGACGCTTGATTTTGTCAGGTCGGTTCGAGTTTCTGGATGAGTTGATCGGCGGTTTTCTGGAGTGTTTCGATTATTGACCAGCCCTGTTTGCGTGCCGTTTCGATCACGGTTCTGAGGGTGCAGAAGTTTTCCGCGCCGGTCAGTGTGCGGAAGCATCCCGAGACCTTGATACGGACCTTGCCCATTCTCAGATCCCTCTCGGCCTCGTTATTTGTGAAGGGAACCTGCAAGTCGGTAAGGAAGCGCAGGACATCGGCCTTGCGGTCACGCAATCGCAGCACGAGATTGTGTCCGGTTCGCCGTTTTGGTCGTCCTCGGGGGGATTTGCCGGGCAGTGCGGGTTTCAGCGGTGGCTGGTTTTCATGTAACGACAGCCCCTGCGCGATGCAGGTGTCGTAGCGCTCATCGATGGCCTTGACCACATGCGCCGCGACATGATCCCGACCGTTTGCCCGGGCGCTGGCGGCCGCCCTTTTCGCGTCCAGCAGGATAGTCTGCATCATCGCAGCCCATGCTTCCTTTTCGATATCGACGAGCGCCTGCAACTCGCGCATGTGATGGGCATTGCAAAGGCCGTGCACGACCTCCTCCATCCTGGCGTAGGATGCCCAGTTGTCATGCACCGCAATCCCCGATACGCCGGACAGCAGATCGCCTCTGCCCGCCCCCATCCGGAAATGGCTCAGGGTCAATGAGCAGATGACATGCTGCCACCGGTTTCGGCCTTCAACCCGCAGACCTGTTTCATCCAGATGTTTCACCGCCACCTGCACACCGCACAAGGCGTCACGTACAGCGTCTGCAAAAGACAGCATGCCCTCCGCCACCTTCGCAATCAGCCGCGCCAGTGTGGCGGCGGAAATGCGCACGCCGAACAGGTCACGAAAGACCTGCGACAGACGGTCATCGGGAATGCAATGGTACGTCTGAAGATAGCTCGCCATGGCCGCAATATGATTGCCGTACTGAACCGGTGCCCTGACCCCTTCCGGGAACGTGCCGCGCACGTGCTTTCCGCAGTTCGGGCATGTGCACTTATGAGCCCGGTGCTCAGTGATCGTGAGGGGTGGCGGCGGCGGCAGGTCGAACACCTGCCGGGCTGCAAACCCCTGCGAGGGGCATTGCGTCAGATCATGATCGCAGTCGGGACAGGCTTGTGGATGATGGTCGACAACCTCGTCGGGGGTGTCCGTCTGCTCCAGGGTCGTGCCCTTGTGCCCCGGCTGACCGCCGGGCTTGCGATCCAGTTGCCCGCGCTGATCCTTCCTGCCCTTCGCCGTCGGCTTCGCAGGGCTGTCACTCGACGGAGGCTTGCTGCTGTTCCGGCTGTTCAACGCAAGGCGACGCTCAAGCCCCTCAATCCGCTGCTCAAGCACAACGATCATCTCTGCCTGTCGCCGGTTCTCCTCGACAAGATACGCAATCGTCTCACGCTGCGTTTCGATCAATTCAATCAGTTGGGACTTCGAGAGTTCAGCAAGTCCGCTGGTATGGGTGGGTTCGCCAGACATGCCCTGATCGACTCATGAAATCCTCAATCAGAAAACCGGAATGTGCTCCCCCGAGTCGATTTGACGCAGCCGAAAAACGCCACCGACAACCTGGGCAGTTACAGAGAATTGATGAAACTGAGCACGTGTAATCTGTTCCTTGCCAACGACCGTCAAAATAACTCGGCCTATCGGGCAGGCAACAAATACTAGTAACTATTCAGGTTGTCTCTGGGGCGTTTCAGACGCTTGATTTTGTCAGGTCGGTTCGAGTTTCTGGATGAGTTGATCGGCGGTTTTCTGGAGTGTTTCGATTATTGACCAGCCCTGTTTGCGTGCCGTTTCGATCACGGTTCTGAGGGTGCAGAAGTTTTCCGCGCCGGTCAGTGTGCGGAAGCATCCCGAGACCTTGATACGGACCTTGCCCATTCTCAGATCCCTCTCGGCCTCGTTATTTGTGAAGGGAACCTGCAAGTCGGTAAGGAAGCGCAGGACATCGGCCTTGCGGTCACGCAATCGCAGCACGAGATTGTGTCCGGTTCGCCGTTTTGGTCGTCCTCGGGGGGATTTGCCGGGCAGTGCGGGTTTCAGCGGTGGCTGGTTTTCATGTAACGACAGCCCCTGCGCGATGCAGGTGTCGTAGCGCTCATCGATGGCCTTGACCACATGCGCCGCGACATGATCCCGACCGTTTGCCCGGGCGCTGGCGGCCGCCCTTTTCGCGTCCAGCAGGATAGTCTGCATCATCGCAGCCCATGCTTCCTTTTCGATATCGACGAGCGCCTGCAACTCGCGCATGTGATGGGCATTGCAAAGGCCGTGCACGACCTCCTCCATCCTGGCGTAGGATGCCCAGTTGTCATGCACCGCAATCCCCGATACGCCGGACAGCAGATCGCCTCTGCCCGCCCCCATCCGGAAATGGCTCAGGGTCAATGAGCAGATGACATGCTGCCACCGGTTTCGGCCTTCAACCCGCAGACCTGTTTCATCCAGATGTTTCACCGCCACCTGCACACCGCACAAGGCGTCACGTACAGCGTCTGCAAAAGACAGCATGCCCTCCGCCACCTTCGCAATCAGCCGCGCCAGTGTGGCGGCGGAAATGCGCACGCCGAACAGGTCACGAAAGACCTGCGACAGACGGTCATCGGGAATGCAATGGTACGTCTGAAGATAGCTCGCCATGGCCGCAATATGATTGCCGTACTGAACCGGTGCCCTGACCCCTTCCGGGAACGTGCCGCGCACGTGCTTTCCGCAGTTCGGGCATGTGCACTTATGAGCCCGGTGCTCAGTGATCGTGAGGGGTGGCGGCGGCGGCAGGTCGAACACCTGCCGGGCTGCAAACCCCTGCGAGGGGCATTGCGTCAGATCATGATCGCAGTCGGGACAGGCTTGTGGATGATGGTCGACAACCTCGTCGGGGGTGTCCGTCTGCTCCAGGGTCGTGCCCTTGTGCCCCGGCTGACCGCCGGGCTTGCGATCCAGTTGCCCGCGCTGATCCTTCCTGCCCTTCGCCGTCGGCTTCGCAGGGCTGTCACTCGACGGAGGCTTGCTGCTGTTCCGGCTGTTCAACGCAAGGCGACGCTCAAGCCCCTCAATCCGCTGCTCAAGCACAACGATCATCTCTGCCTGTCGCCGGTTCTCCTCGACAAGATACGCAATCGTCTCACGCTGCGTTTCGATCAATTCAATCAGTTGGGACTTCGAGAGTTCAGCAAGTCCGCTGGTATGGGTGGGTTCGCCAGACATGCCCTGATCGACTCATGAAATCCTCAATCAGAAAACCGGAATGTGCTCCCCCGAGTCGATTTGACGCAGCCGAAAAACGCCACCGACAACCTGGGCAGTTACAAATACTAATGGTTTTTCAGCGAGGCCCCCCGAGCCACGCTAGTGCCACATGTCGTCAAGCATTTACAGGGGCCTGTACGCCCAACCCGACTTTTAGGCGGAAACTGGCTAAAAATGTCGCAAAACCGTCACTTCTGAGAGAAAATTCATCTATTTGTGCGATGGAACAGGTTCCCGATTGTCTGAAAAACCAGATCAAAGTCATAGCACGTGCTCTGATTCCGCTGGTAGATCAAGTCCAGCTTCGCTTTCCGCGGCACGCAGATTCGGCAGTAGATATCGTCAGTCGCCTCAGGCGTCTTGCACCGCGACAGCAATCGTTCTTCGTGTTTGTGAAAACGGATCGTGGCAAGCCCTGTGACACCCGGCCGCGACTTCAGGACGTCGCGGTAGATGTCTGGAAATCGCTCGACGTATTCCCGAAGCGGCGGACGTGGCCCTACAAAGCTCAGATCACCCCTCAGGATGTTCCAAAGTTGCGGAAACTCATCCAGCCGCTTGCGGCGCAGCCATTCTCCCGTTTTTGTCACGCGCGCCGACTTGTTTGCGCCAGTCACGCCTTGATCCTCGTTCACCACAGTCATCGTTCGCAGCTTCCAAAGATTGAAAGGCGTTGTTGGTCCTTTCATTCTTTCGGCTACGTAAAAGATGGGTCTGCCTTCCTTGATCAGCAAATAGATCACCAACCAGATCAGGATTGGGCCAAGGATCACCACTAAAAGGCTGGCGAAAAACAGATCGAAGATGCGCTTGCGCCAGGTCATTTGCTGTCCCCGTCCTTCCATCCGCGCCATTCTGCGACCAGCTCTTGGGCAGATCCAGCCAACGCAGGCAATGGAACATGCGCGGCCAGTCTTTTGGTATCGAGCGTTACTTCTTCAATCACGCCTGGCCCGGCTGCTCTTGGCTGCCAAGGCAGACCTGCCGTATCCAGAAGATCGCCCATCTCGATCGCACCGGGGGCGGCGATGTTCATAACATCTGGAAGTTGATCGGCCTGACACAGCTGATGCAACACACGCGTCAGTGTGTGCGGCCCAATATAGCTGCGCCTTGGGGCGCGCCCATCCGGCAACTGATCAATCTGCATCCCCTCATGCCACCCGCCAAGGATCGCATCCGCCCCGGCAACATTCCCGATCCGCAACGCGGTGACAGGGTGGCCCAACACCTTCGCTTCGGACAGCACAGTCTGCTCCATCTCCAGCTTGGCGCGACCATAGTCGGAGATTGGCGTGCACAGGCCTTCTTCGCTCAGGACACCACCCTGCGCACAATAAACTGCAGCTGAAGACGCCAGGAACACCCGCCCAGCTCCAGACTGCTGAGCTGCCCGCACAGCCGCCAACGCGAGATCAGTGTTGCGCGAATACACATCGCCCGTAGCCCGCACCCGGGCGTCTGTCACGCCAGACAGGCAAATCACGGCCCTCCCACCTTCCAGCGCGCGGGCCGCCCTTTCAGACTCAAGTGTCAGATCAAAAACCAGAAATCCGGGCTTTTGCTGCGTGGAATGACGTACCAACGGCGTATCGTCAGGCCAAAGCGCGCTGATCATCTGCCCTAAACGCCCAGACGCGCCAAGCAAGGCCACCGGTCTATTTTCGCCTGAACAATTTGAAATCGTTGACGTCATAGCCCAGCCAAGTATCTTGCGCTGCAGAAAATTCCAACGGGGTTCGGGGTTTTTCTGTAAGCGATCGCTCCTTTTGCAGGGGGTGGTGATCGTCTTTTACCGTCCCCCGAACAGGACCAAGAACAGCAGGGCAGGCACTCAGCATGGACTTTCAATTCAAACATCTGATGTGGGTCTTGCTCACACTTTCGCTGGCAGCTTGCTCAAACTTGCCGCGTGGTGCGGCTGTCGAAAAAGAGATTCTTCAGAACGCGGATGAACCTGACGCAGACATTGCCGTCTACCCCGTGACCCGGGCGTTCCTGCCCAGCTACGGCAAATGGCCAAACAACAACGGGCAGCGTCACGGCTGGATCGGACACAGCCACGGGTCAAACGCCCAGGTAATTCGCCCCGGTGACACGCTTGAAATGTTGGTTTGGGACAGTGGCGAAAATTCTCTGCTGACGGGACCGGGGCAGCGGGTGGCAAACCTGCCGTCCATCCGCGTGTCCGAGGCCGGTACGATCTTTGTCCCCTATGTTGGTAAGGTGCAGGTCTCTGGCCGCACGCCGGACAGCGCGCGGTCGTTGATCCAACGCAAATTGGAAGACATCGTGCCTTCGGCTCAGGTACAGTTGGCGATGTCCGAAGGACGAGGCAATTCCATCGATCTTGTGGGCGGGGTGAACCAACCCGGTGCCATTGTGATGCCGAACAACAATTTCTCGGTCCTTGCAGCGATTTCAGCCGGAGGCGGTGTGACAGCGGCGATGGAGAACCCGCAGGTGAAGTTGGTAAGGGGTCACAATATCTATGCGACCTCCATCGATAATCTTTACGCCAATCCACGTCTCGACACGCGCTTGCGTGGTGGGGACAAGGTGATTGTCGAAGAGGACCGCCGTTACTTCTTGTCGCTGGGTGCCGCAGGCCGCGAAGCGCAGCATCCATTTAATCGCGATGACATTTCTGCACTGGATGCACTTGCGATCATTGGCGGTGTGAATGACAGCCGTGGCGACCCGCAAGGCATTCTGATCCTGCGTGAATACCCGGGCTCCGCCGTCAGCGCGGGCACGCGTGGGCCGCGCAAGACGCGCGTCGTCTTTACGCTGGACCTGACAAGCTCGGACGGTCTGTTCTCTGCCCGCAACTTCCACATCCAGAACGGCGATCTGGTGCTGGCAACCGAAAGCCCGGTCACCAACACACGCACGATCCTCGGTCTGGTTGGTACGGCCTTCGGCCTCGTCGGTGCCGCAACCAACACCGTAAACTAGGGTTATTCGCCCGGAACAGCGATGCGCTTGTCTTCCGGGACAAGCGCGTTGATCTGGCGGATGTGCTCCGGCAGGCAGACGTTCAGGAAATCGTAAGTGTTTATCACATGCTGCCGCGCGGCCTCGCCTATGTGCGCATGATCCTTGGGCCGGGCGAGCACATCGATCACCTTGTCCGCCAGCGCCTCGTGATCGAAGAAATCAACCAGAAACCCGGTTTCGCCATCCGTCATGGCCTCTCTCACAGGGGCGACATCCGACGCGACAATCACCGCGCCCATCGACATGCTTTCCAAGAGTGACCAGCTGAGCACGAAAGGCATGGTCATGTAGATATGGCACCGGCTAACCTGGATCATCTTCTGATAGTCCGGGTAAGGGATCTGCCCCAGAAAATGCACCCGCTGCCAATCCAGCTGGTCGCCCACTTCTTCTTCCATCGCGGCGCGCAACCCACCGGGTTGTTCGCTCTTGCCGCCATAGGACACATCGTTGCCCCCTACGATCAAAATACGCGCGGTCGGCCGTTCCTTCAGAATGCGCGGCAGGGCCCGCATCATGGTGTGAAAGCCGCGGGTCTTTTCCAGATTGCGGGCGACGTAGGTGATCACCTCGTCGTCCCGGGTGATATCGCGGCCAAGGCGGCCAAGGCCCAGCTTGATCTTCTTGTTCGGCTTCAGTTTGTCCGTGCGAATGCCGTCATGACAGACATAGACCCGGTCATGGAAAGACTTGGGGAAACGGTCGCGCTGCCAATAGGTCGGGCAATGCCCCTGGTCGACCGTTTCGATGTTGCTGAGCGGCACAGCATTGCGGGCATGCATCAGGTACGGTGCGTGTTCGGTAATGGTCTCGCTCGGGTCAAACCCAACCGAGCCACCGGTCATGTTGTAGTAGTATTCAAAGAAACCGATGATCGGCACATCATCCCAAAGCTGCTTGAAGAACGTCAGTTCTCCCCAGCCCACATGGCCGATGATGATATCGGGTTTGAACCCGGTTTCCGCCTGCAAATCCTTGGCCGCGCTGACGGCACCAAACCCAGCACCAGTTGCTTCTTCCTAGACCTTGGACAGACCGTAAGCGTCGTTTGTCGGGACGCGGTGAGGCCGGTATTTGACGGTCTGGACACCCGGGATCTGAGGGGCGTTCTTGCGCTGGGTAAGAAAGTAGATCTCGTGGGTGCCCTGCGCGGCCAGCCATTGGACCAGTTCCCGGTACTGGCCCGGCATGTTCTGATGTACGAATAGGAATTTCATGTGCCTGAATGCGCCCGATTGAGGGGTTATAATTGCGAGGCACCTTATTGCCTGCCAGCGGTTCTGCAAACCCCGACAATGCAACATTGATGACAGAGCAACCCGCCCGGGTTTGAACCCCAAACGACCATCGTGTTACGCACCGCATATGGAACGGGCCCGATCACATTCTTCAACAGCGCTCGCGGTCAGTTCGACGACCCATATTGTTCAGGACGGGCTGTCATCGACGATCTACGTCTTGCTGCCGATCCTCGCCCAGACATTTGGCATAAGCTATGCGCAGGTTGGCATCCTGAAAGCAGTCAAAAGCCTGTCTCAGGCAGTGCTGGAATTTGGTTCAGGATGGATCACCGAACGCCTGGGGGAATACCGGCTGATCATGGTTGGTCTGGTCCTGTCCGGGCTGGGATACCTGCTGATGGCCTTTGCCTCCGGTGTTTGGGTTGTGGGCCTTTGTCTGCTTGTTGTGGGCGTCGGCACAGCGCTGCATCATGCGCCGTCCTTTGCACTGATCGCCAACGGTTTTGGCGCTGACAAACGCAGCGGCCCGCTAGGGCTCTATAATGCCTCCGGCGATGTGGGGAAGCTGGCCTTCACCGGCTGCTTCAGTCTTGGGATCGGGGCTGGCTTGGCCTGGCATCAGGTTTCAGCGCTTTTAGGGCTGGCGGCAGTGTTGGTTGCTGTCGGGATCTGGATCGCAACGCGGGAAATGCTGCGCACCAAAAGCTCAGCAAAAACCGAACAAGATGAAACGCCGAACCAGCCTGAGGCCAAGGGCTGGGGCATTCTGCACTGGCGATCATTTGGCGCACTTCTGGTGGTCACCAGCATCGATACGATGGTTCAGGCATCTGTCCTCGTATTCATCGCCTTCGTGATGCTGTCCAAGGGGGTCTCTCTCACAATTGCCACCGCCGCCACGGTTTTAGTGCTGGCCGGTGGGGTCTTTGGCAAGGCGGGTTGCGGGTATTTGGCGGAGCGTCTGGGCGTGCGGGCCGCATTCACGCTGATCCAGACATTGACTGCACTCGGTCTTGTCTGCGTCGTCATCGCCCCCAACTGGCTCGCCATTGCCCTCCTGATCCCGCTGGGTGCCGTGGTTCAGGGCACCTCCTCCATCACCTACGGTTTTGCGGCTGGTCTGATTGACCCAAAGCGGATGGCGCGGGGGTATGCGCTGATCTATTCGGCCGGCTCTCTCACCTCCGCGATTGGACCGTTTGGTGTTGGGTTGATCGCCGATGCACAAGGGATCGACATCGCGGTCTATGTGATTGCCGCTGCCACGCTAATGGCCATCCCCCCAATTTTCGTGCTTCGCACAGCGGTGGCGCAACCTGTCTGAACGACAGCCACTACTTCGTATACATCTGCTTCTTCAGGGGAATCGCTTTTGAAATATTGACTATGCATCACGTCTGATTGGATTCATACGGATTGCGTCATTAGTAAAGGATGCGACCGCGATGGAAGATTTTTCTCATATTTTTGAGGGCGTTGAAGACCCTCGTACGAGCAACGCTACACGGCATGATCTTCATGAGATGCTTATGATCGGCCTGTTGTCGACCATGTGTGGCGGCGAGGGTTGCTGCGACATGGCGCTATTTGGCACGACGAAAGAGCCGTTTTTGCGCACATTCATGACACTGAAGCACGGAATACCGAGCCACGATGCGTTCTCTGACCTGTTCAACGCCCTCGATCCTGGCACGTTTCAGTCAGTGATGCTTCGCCTGACAGAGGGGTTCGCTGACCAGTTGGGCGAGGTGATTGCGGTTGATGGCAAGTCGTTGCGGCGCTCCTTCGACAGGGCGAAGAAGCAGTCGGCGTTACACCTCGTGCAGGCTTTTGCGGCTGAGGCCAGGCTCGTACTCGGGCAGGTCGCTGTTGACGAAAAATCCAACGAGATTACGGCGCTGCCCGCGCTGTTGAACATGCTGTCGTTGAAGGGGCGGATTGTGACGGCGGACGCTATGCACACGCAGCGCACTACAGCCGAGACGGTAACGCAGGCTGGCGGTGATTATGTTCTGGCGCTGAAACGCAATCAGGAGACGCTGCACGAGGATGTGGCACTCTGGCTGGATGATCCTGGAAATGTCGAAAACTGTGAAACTTATCAGAATGTTGACGCAGGACACGGTCGACTGGAGACGCGCAAGGCGTTGATCTCGCATGACGTTGCCTGGCTCGACGAGCGGCATCACTGGCCCGGGCTCAGGGCCATCGGAAAGGTCGTCGCCACCCGCGAAGTCGGCGATAAAACCTCATGCCAAACTCGCTACTTCCTCATCAGCGCGCCGCTCTCTCCCGAGCGTTTCCTGTCCATCACCCGCGCCCATTGGAGTATCGAGAACAGCCTTCACTGGGTGCTCGACGTCTCCATGAACGAGGACGCCGCGCGCAACAGAAAAGACAACGGACCCGAAAATCTCTCTATCCTACGGCGCATCGCTCTCAACCTCGCCCGCTCCGAACCGTCAAAAGGATCAATGCGAGGAAAGCTGAAACGCGCCGGATGGCAGGATACATTCATGCTCGAACTCATCAGAACCGCGACCAAATCTCAAAAGCGATAGCCCTGTCTGCTTCTTGAACGCCCGCGTCCGCCTGGTCGCCTCTGCCGTGCCGTTGTGGAACGTCCCAAACCAACGGTCCCACGGCATCTCCACCGTCCCGTAGTTGCACTCAAAATACTTGTGATGCAGCTGGTGAAAGAAATCACCCAGCTGCGCGCGTTTCTTGTCCGTCACCAACAAACCATCAAACCCGGAATGAGAACAAATCGGATGCAGGGTGAAGGCATAGACATGGAACAGGATGTGAATGGGGCTGGTCGGCAGAACGAAGTGGATCAGCAGAGAAGAAAAGTAAATCGCATGCTCGATGGGGTGCATCGAAATTCCGGACCATGGGCCAACGTTGACGTTGCGGTGGTGCAGCGCATGGGCCAGCTTGTAGAGCCAAGGCACGTGTAGCGCCCGGTGCACCCAATAAAAGTGGAACGACCCCCAGGTGATGATCAGCGGGAAGAACAGCACCCACCAGATGGGGTTTTCCGCAAAACTGGTTGTTGGCGCCCAACCGTTGCCCGCCGCCCAAAACCAGAGAACGGTATAGAACGTGGCGAAACTGATGCCGCTGACGAGCGAATAAAACATGTTGTCGAGCACCTGGCTGCGGAAAGTGAAGCTGCCGTTGTCCTTGGCCTGACCGCGCGCGTCATACTTCAGCCGCGTCCCCTGCCCCTTGGACCGGTAGAGCCACAGATGCAGCCCGCCTGCGACAATCGTATGAGGGATCAGATACCCAAACCAGATCGCCATCAGCCAGCCAATTCCCGACGTGTCACCCAGCGCTGGGACCCATAGCCAGACGGCAAGCAATGCCATCACAAAGCTTAGCGTCGTGGTCGAAATCACCAGCCAATAGGCGGAATACCAGCGCAACACGGCGCGCGGGTTTGGCGGCCAGTCAAAGAGCGGATTGTTCTGGACCTCAGTGCCCGGGTGATAGTGCCAACGCTGCGCCTCCCCCGCGACATCGACCTCAGGCGGCATAGTCCGATCCTTCGGCATCCAGGATCGCCTTCAGCTCTGCCAGATGGCGGATATCCTGCTCGGGGTATTGCTCAATTTCCTGCGCGGTCTTTTCAGCAATCTCATGCGGGATTACCCGCAAGGGCTGCCCGGTTTGCAGCGCCTTGATGTAGTTTTGCGCGGCCCGTTCAAAGAAATACATCCGGTTGAACGTCTCTGCCACTGTGTCGCCCATCACCAGAATGCCATGGTTGCCCATGACCATGACCTTCTTTTTGGGGTCCGTCAGCATGGCCGCACAGCGCTCGCCCTCTTCCTCAAACGCCAGGCCGCCATAACCTTCGTCCACAACCACGCGGTCGTAAAACATGCAGGCGTTCTGATCGACGGGCGGCAGAGTGCTGTCCTGAAGCGACGCCAGAACGGTCGCGTAGACGGAATGCACATGCATCACACAACGCGCGTGTTTGCAGGCGCGGTGCACCCCGCCGTGCAGCCCCCAAGCGGTTGGATCGGGTGCATCCGGCCCCTCCAGCGTGCTGGGGTCGTCCGCATCAATCAGCAGCAGGTCAGAGGCTTTGATTCGGCTGAAATGCACCTGATTGGGGTTCATCAGGAATTGCGTGCCTTCGGGGTTCACCGAAACGGAGAAATGGTTCGACACCCCTTCATGCATATCAAGCCGCACGGTCCAGCGGAACGCTGCGGCCAGATCAACACGTTCCTGCCAGTGATCCATGTTGGGTTTGAGGTGTGTGACAGTCATGGAGTCCTCCGTTCTTTCGGCCAACTTTGCAGATGATCCGCGACATGGCTCGCCGGATTGCGACGCATTCAGCCGGTTGCCATCCCATCCTTGATCCGGCTCGGCACCCAGGCATAGCCGTTTTCGCACAGGATATAGGCCTCACGCAGACCATGGGGCTTGTCTGTGGGTTCCTGCAAAATGGTATGGCCTTCACGTTCAGCGGTGGCGCAGGCTTCTTCGGGATCGGTGTCATAAAGCCTGATCTCAATTCCCGCCCCGCGCGGCGGATTCTCCGGCAAAAGACCCAGCAGGGGATTCGAGTGATATGTGCCATCACTGTGTAGCTGGAACACCTGATCCCCATAAGTCATGATCGCGAAATCTGCCGTGGGCTGGAAAGCGCGCATGCCGAAAACAGTCTCCAGAAAGGCGATTTCTGCCGCCACATCCCGTACCAGCAGGTTCAGCCCGATGCCCCGCAGGCTTGCCCCGAAAGCCTCTGCGTCAACCTTGTCGTAATCCATGGCCACCCCCGCTTGAACCTCCCCGAACCCTGTGTCACCCTTGGCCATGACGCAAGACTCTTTCCCCTCATGGCCCGATGTGGCCGCCGATCTGGTCAATGTTGCAGCGGGCCGCGCGCCTGCGGATACGATCATAACGGGCGGCATCTGGGTCAACGTGCACACCCGCGAAACCCTGCCTGACCATGACATTGCGATTGTCAAAGGACGCATCGCCTTTGTCGGACCAGATGCCTCGCACTGCCGCGGTGACAATACGCGGATCATCGAAGCCAAGGGCCGCTACATGGTCCCCGGCCTCTGTGACGGCCACATGCACATCGAATCCGGCATGCTGACCCCCGCTGAGTTCGCTCGCGCGGTGATCCCTCATGGCACCACATCCATGTTCACCGACCCGCATGAGATCGCCAATGTGCTGGGCCTTGAAGGCGTCCGGATGATGCATGACGAGGCCCTGATGCAGCAGATCAATGTCTTCACCCAAATGCCCTCCTGCGCGCCGTCAGCGCCGGGGATGGAAACCACAGGGTTCGAGATCAGCGCAGAGGACGTGGCAGAAGCGATGACATGGCCCGGCATCATCGGGCTGGGCGAGATGATGAACTTCCCCGGCGTGACCAATGCCGATCCACAGATGCTAGCCGAAATCGCGGCGACCCAGCGGGCAGGCAAAACCGTGAGCGGGCACTATGCCTCACCCGACCTTGGCCCTGCCTTTGCCGCCTATGTCGCGGGTGGCCCGGCGGATGATCACGAAGGCACCTGCGAGGCCGATGCCATTGCGCGGATGCGCCAAGGCATGCGGTCAATGATCCGGCTTGGGTCAGCTTGGTATGACGTGGAGACGCAGATCACCGCCATCACGGTAAAAGGGCTCGATCCGCGCAGCATGATCCTGTGCACGGACGACTGTCACTCTGGCACGCTTGTGAATGACGGCCACATGAACCGCGTCGTGCGTCACGCCATCGATTGTGGCTGCGACCCGGTCGTCGCCCTGCAAATGGCAACGATCAACACCGCCACCCACTTTGGGTTGGAGCGGGAGATTGGCTCTCTCACGCCCGGACGGCGGGCGGATGTTATCTTGACCTCTGACCTCAAGTCGCTGCCGATTGAGACTGTTTTGGCTCGGGGAGAGATTGTAGCTGAGAACGGCATCTGCCTTGCGGATTGCCCGCACCTCGACTGGCCCTCCCACGCCCGCCAGACGGTGAACATGGCCCGTGACCTGGCAGCAGAAGACTTCACCATCCCCGCCCCCGAGGGTGCCAATGGCGTCACGGCAAACGTGATTGGCGTGGTCGAAAACCAGGCACCGACAAAAGCGCTCCAATTCGAACTGCCGGTTACTGAAGGCCGTGTGCAAGCCACCGGCGAGGTCGCTCAGATCGCGCTTGTGGAACGGCACCGCGCGACAGGCGGGGTGGTCAACGCTTTCGTGTCCGGCTTTGGGTACGAGGGCAAGATGGCCATGGCCTCCACCGTGGCGCATGACAGCCACCATATGATCGTGGTCGGCACGGATGCGGATCAGATGGCGCTGGCCGCGAACCGTTTGAAAGAAGTCGGCGGCGGCATCACGATCTTTCGGGACGGCGAAGAATTGGCGCTGGTCGAACTGCCCATTGCCGGCCTGATGTCCGACAGCCCGGCCACCGAAGTCGCCGCCAAGGCAGATCAGATGATGCAGGCCATGCGCGACTGTGGCTGCACGCTGAACAACGCCTATATGCAGCACTCCCTTTTGGCCCTTGTTGTGATCCCTGAGTTGAGGATCTCTGACCTGGGGCTAGTGGATGTGCGCACCTTCGAATTCACTGACGTGATCGTGCAATAACAACGGGCCAATGTGCCCCAAAAACAAGGAAAACAACATGAGCACAACACCTGCCATTCTCACCCCGGACGCGCCGCACGCAGAGGCATTCACCGACCCCACCGCTGCCGTCGATCGGCTGACGGAGCTTTACCAGCAAGCCACCGCTTTCCTGAGAAACCGGTTCACCGCGGCGATGGAGCAAAACCCCGAAAACACCCGGATCAGAGCCTTCTATCCAGAGGTGCGGTTCACCACGACCAGCTACGCCTCGGTCGATTCACGGCTGGCCTTTGGGCATGTGTCATCCCCCGGCACTTTCGCGGCGACGATCACCCGGCCTGACCTTTTTCGGAACTACCTGATCCAGCAGATTGGATTGCTGATTGAGAACCACGGCCAGCCCGTGGTGGTTGGGCCCTCCGAGACACCGATTCCGGTGCATTTTGCCGTGACCTCAGACGCTTCAGTCAACATCCCGCAGGACGGGGCGGCGGATTTCACACTGCGCGATGTCTTTGACGTGCCGGATCTGTCGACCACCAACGATGACATCGTGAACGGCACCTATACGTCGCCCGATGACACACGGCCCCTTGCCCCGTTTACCGCCCAGCGCGTGGACTATTCACTGGCACGGCTCGCCCACTACACGGCCACAGACCCCGAGCACTTCCAATGCCATGTGTTGTTCACCAACTACCAGTTCTACGTGACGGAGTTCGAAGACTACGCCCGCAAGCAGCTCAACGATCCGAACAGCGGCTACACGTCATTTGTGTCTACCGGAAACGTCGAAATTACGGATGGCAACACACCGATCCCCGAGACGACGAAGATGCCGCAGATGCCGACCTATCACCTCAAGCGGGCTGACGGCAGCGGGATCTCACTGGTCAACATCGGCGTCGGCCCTTCGAACGCCAAGACTGCCACGGACCATATCGCCGTGCTGCGCCCGCATGCCTGGCTGATGGTGGGGCATTGCGCCGGGTTGCGGAACACGCAGGCGCTGGGGGACTTCGTGCTGGCCCATGCCTACCTGCGTGAAGATCACGTGCTGGAAGATGACCTGCCCGTCTGGGTGCCGATCCCCGCGCTTGCCGAAATCCAGATCGCTTTGGAAGAAGCCGTGGCCGAAGTGACCCAGTTGAAGGGCTTTGAGCTCAAACGCATCATGCGCACGGGCACTGTGGCCACCATCGACAACCGCAATTGGGAGCTGCGGGATCAATCCGGGCCTGTCCAGCGCCTGAGCCAATCGCGATCCGTTGCGCTGGATATGGAAAGCGCCACAATCGCCGCCAACGGCTACCGTTTCCGGGTGCCCTACGGAACGCTTCTGTGCGTGTCAGACAAACCGCTGCATGGGGAGTTGAAGCTGCCGGGCATGGCTTCGGATTTCTATAAAACCCAGGTCTCCCGCCATCTGATGATCGGCATCCGCGCCATGGAACACCTGCGCGGCATGCCGCTGGAGCGGATCCACAGCCGGAAACTGCGGTCTTTTGACGAAACAGCGTTTCTCTGACCATACTAGGCGGCGGGGGCCCGACTGGCCCCGCCGACTTCAGGGGAGGACAGACATGACGTTTCTCAAGAGTATTGCAGGCGCACTTGCGCTGACTATTTCAGCCACGTTCGCGCAGGCCGACACGGCACAGATCAACGGGGCAGAGATTTACTTCGAAAGCATCGGCGACGGCCCGCCGGTCCTGATGATGCATGGCGGTCTGGGGTTAAGCCACGATTACCTGCGGCCCTATTTCGACCAACTGGCTGAGACCCATACGGTTGTCTACTACGACCATTTCGGGAACGGACGCTCCGCCAAGCCTGACGATTATGCCGAGATGACGTTTGACCGGCTGACCTCCGACGCTGCCGCATTGATGGACGAACTGGGGCATGAAACCTTTGTGCTGATCGGGCATTCCTATGGCGGGTTTGTGGCGCAAGCTTTTGCCACCCAGCACGCTGACCGGCTGACCGGGCTGGTGCTGATCGACACGGTACCTGCCTTTGACTACCCGCCCGCGCTCAGCGGGACCGAAGAGCAGATGGCCGCCCTGGGCAAGATCTTTTCCGAACCCATGACCAGCGACGCCGAATGGCGAGACACCTGGGGCCTCGTGATCCAGATGTACTTCAAGGAATGGGACGCGGATCTGGGCGCAGAGATCGACGCACGCACGCAGTACGAACACCGCGCCTGGAACGCGGGCGGGGCGCTGCTGGGCACGTTCAACATGCTCGAAGCGCTTCCGCAAATCGACGTCCCCACGCTCGCTATGGCAGGTGCCGCTGATGGCATCACACCCCCCGGCCCCGGGGCGGAGCGCATTGCCAGCCTGGTGCCAGGCGCAAAGCTCATGATCTTTGAGGATGCCGCCCACTACCCCTTCATCGAAACGCCAGAGGCCTTTTTTGCAGGGCTCAAAGGCTGGCTTGCCGATCTCTGAGCGGGGAAACGCGAAAAAACGGCAAAAAACAGCGGTTTTCCACAGATTTCGAGCCACAATTCGTTGTGTTGGTCCACAACATACCGTTACATTCTGCGCACGAGGCCCTAAACCGGGCAGCTAAGGAGTATAACAATGGCAACCAAACCAATGACGAAGACTCAGCTCGTCGCCGCACTGGCAGACGAAATGGGGACAGACAAGAAATCCGCAGGTGCCGCGCTGGAAAGCATGTGCAACCTGATCACCCGCGAAGTATCCGGCGGCGGTGCCGTCACCCTGCCCGGTGTTGGCAAAATCTACTGCCGTGAGCGCCCCGAGCGTATGGTGCGCAACCCTGCCACCGGCGAGCAGTTCAAGAAAGCTGCGGACAAGGTCGTCAAGATGACCATCGCCAAGGCGCTGAAAGACAGCGTAAACGGCTAATCGCGGTCCTGAACCGATGTCAAAGGGTCGCCCGGGGGGCGGCCCTTTTTCTTTGGGCCAGGATCAGGCGAGCTGATCCATCCGATTGATCATTTGCCCCACCAAACCGTAGTCCAGCGCCTCTGACGTGGTCAGCCAAAAGTCACGGCCCGTGTCCGCAGCGATCTTCTCCGGCGTCTGACCGGTGGCTGCAGCAAAGAGGTGATGGAATCGTTCGCGCATGATCCGGATCTGTTCGGCCTGGATCATCATGTCAGTGGCTTGTCCTCCGATCCCGCCGCGCGGCTCATGCAGCAGAAAGCGCGTGTTGGGCAGGCAATAACGGTTTTCTTTCGCCGCACCGACAAAGATCAACGCCCCCGCACTGGCCACCCAGCCGGAGCCAATGGTGCGCACACGCGGGCGAATGAACTTGATCACGTCATGCACCATGTCACCGGATTCCACATGTCCGCCAGGGGAAGAGATATAGACGTTGATCGGGTCGTCACTTTCTTCTGCCAGCGCCAGCAGATGGGTCACCGCCTTTTGCGCGACCTTATCATTGATCTCTCCTGTGATCAGCACGCTGCGGCTGCGGAAAAACAGCTGCTGAAGCGCGCCTCCGCTGTCCTTGTCGGACTTGGCATTGGTGTCGTCGAGCATTCTGGCGGTCATCATATCTCTCCACGGTTTCTAGTCTGACGGGAAGGGTAGGACCGAAGGCAGGGGATGTCCATGCAGTCTGCTTGCCAAGCCGAGGTGATCTGGGAAATGGTCCGCGTAACCCTCACGACGGGACCTCCGCCCATGGACATCCGCGCAATCTTTCTTGGCATCGCCTTCGCGTTGATGTGGTCCTCGGCGTTCACTTCGGCGCGGATCATCGTGGCGGATGCCTCACCACTGATGGCGCTGTCAGTGCGCTACTTGATCTCTGGCCTGATTGGTGTCGGCATTGCCCGCGCGCTAGGGCAAAGCTGGAATCTGACGCCCGCGCAATGGCGCGCCACAATCATCTTTGGGGTGCTGCAGAATGCGGTCTACCTCGGACTCAACTTCGTTGCCATGCAGACAGTTGAGGCATCGCTTGCCGCCATCATCGCCTCCACCATGCCGCTGCTGGTGGGGCTGGCGGCTTGGGTCCTGCTGGGAGAAAAGCTGCGACCTTTAGGCATTGCAGGGCTGATTGCGGGCGTGATCGGAGTGAGCCTGATCATGGGCGCGCGGCTTTCAGTGGGTGTGGACATGTTCGGCGTGCTGCTGTGTGCTGTGGGTGTGGTCGCCCTGACGGCTGCTACGCTGCTGGTGCGGGGAGCCACATCTGGCGGGAACTTCCTGATGATCGTTGGGCTACAAATGCTCTTTGGTTGTGTGGCCCTCACGCTGGCAACGATTGTATTCGAAACCCCGCGTCTGAATCCCACATGGCCACTGTTTTTTGCCTTCACCTACACTTGCCTTGTACCGGGCCTTTTGGCCACCGTGGTCTGGTTCTGGCTGGTCAACCGCGTAGGTGCCACGCGCGCCGCCACATTCCACTTCCTGAACCCCTTCTTCGGTGTAGCCATTGCCGCAGTGTTGCTCAGCGAACCGCTCGGAGGCCGCGACATCATTGGTGTCTTCATAATCGCAGCGGGCATTCTTGCTGTCCAAATGTCTCGCCAAAAGTCCACCTGATGGCGATTTAGCGACACGCCATGACGTAGATCAGCACCAAACCCGCGGTTTGCGCATTAGTGTGCTGGTCAATGAGCGACACTGACGATTCCCCCAAGCGCTACGCTTTTGTGCTGCTGCCCGGCTTTTCCACGCTGGGGTTTTCCTGTGCGCTTGATGCCCTGTCGCTTGCCAACCATCACCCCTCCCGAAAAGAGCTGTACCGCTGGCGCCTGCTTAGCGAAGACGGCGCGCCCGTGGTCGCCTACAACGGTGTGCAGGTTGCGGTCGACGATGGACTTGTCGAGCTTGACCGCCACGAAACCCTGATCGTCTGTGCTGGCGAAAACGCAGGCGACGGGGCCACCAAGAAACTGCTGAACTGGCTCAGGCGCGAAACCCGTAAGGGCATGGACTACGGCGCGTTGTCCTCAGGCACTTACGTGCTGGCGCTGGCCGGGTTGATTGGCGGCAAGGAGGTCACGACCCATTGGGAGTACAAGACCGCGCTGGCCGAAATGCTGCCCGACGTGATCATGCAAGACAGCATATTTTCCGTCGATGGCCGGGTCTTCACCTCCGCCGGTGGGGCGGCGTCGATGGACATGATGCTGCACCGAGTGCAGGCGGACTACGGCACTGACATGGCGACATGGGTGGCGGATCAGATGGTCTATACCGTGCCGCGCGCGCATTCCCACGGACAACGCATGTCGCTGCAATCGCGGCCCGAGGTGCGGAACCCCAAGCTGCTGCTTGCCCTGCAGATCATGGAAAACAACCTCGAAGACCCGCTGCGCCCGGATGAGATTGCAGAGGTTGTGACCCTTTCCACCCGACAACTCGAACGGCTGTTCGCCAAATACCTGCAAACCTCGCCCAAGCGGTTCTACTTGCATCTGAGGCTTGAGAAGGCCCGCAATCTACTGCGCCAGACCGATCTGTCGGTGACGGACGTATGCGTTGCTTGTGGCTTCCGCTCGCTTTCGCATTTCTCCAAGAGCTACCGTGCGACGTATGGCATCCCCCCCGGGATGGAAGCCTCTGACGGGAAGGTACTTTGGTCCGGCCGGACCTAACCGCTATCGCTTGGCAAAAAACACCACATGTGCAGCGTCGTGCCGATGATCGCCCTCGGCCCTCGCACCGTAGATTGGCACAGTGCGGATTTCGAAACCTGTGATGTCTGGCTCCAAAGAGTCGAACTTCGCAGCAAAGCCCTGCGCCTCGAAATGCTCCGCGTTGACACCCAGAACGAATTGCGCGCCGCCTTGGGCCACCCGCATCAGCTCATCCAGCGCTTCAGGTCCCACATGTCCGTGGGTGAAGGTGCCCGCGCTGACCACACCACCATAGCTGCCATCAACAATTGGCAAACGTCCCGTCAGATCGCCTTCAATGGTGCGCCTATAGACACCTTTGGAACCCGCGACTTCCAGCATGTCGGGTGAAATATCGAGCGCATCAATCTCGAACGCCGCTCCCCTCGGCATCGCCTCCGCCAGCAGCCCGGTGCCAGCACCCACGTCCAAAACCGGTGACCTGCCGCCGGCAACTTCGGCATAAAGCGCACCAATCACCTGCGGCATCCGGTAATCCATCGCCGCGGCAAAAGTCTGATCGTAGGTTTCGGCCCAATCTGCATAGAGCGTCAGATTGTCCTCCGGCGTCTGCAGCGCGTAGGCACCTTCAAGGTTTGGTTTTTCATCTGCCATGACGGCAGCTTAGTCTTAGTTCAATAACGGCTCAATCGCGCGCAGTATTTTCCTAGACTGGGGGCGCGTTGATGCCCCCCAGGTGCCGACAACCGCACCGTCGGGGCCGATCAGCACCTTGTTGAAGTTCCACGCAGGCACAAACCCCATCTCAGCCTTCACCGCCTTAAAAAACGGATGCGCGGTTTCGCCCCGGACAGGGGTGATTTCCGCCATCGGCAAATCAAGGCCAAAGGCCATCTCGCAAAATTCCTTGACCGCGCTGCTGCTTTCCAGCTCCTGATTGAAGTCATCCGAAGGCACCGCCAGAACCACTAGGCCGCGCGCCTTGAACCGATCATGAAGCGCCTGTAGCCCTTCGTATTGCCCGGTAAAGCCACACTGCGATGCGGTGTTCACCACCAACACTGGCTGACCTGCCCAATCGGACATCTCCAACGTCCCGCCATCAATATTGGAAAACACGGCCCTTAGCGGGTCCGCCTGCGCGGTCATCACGGTCCAGAGGCTGAAGAATATCGCAAGCAGGAAGCGCATGGGGTCTCTCCTTAACATAAGGTGTCTACGCCGCATCCACGACCCCGGTTCACAATCAGTTTCATACAAGACGGATTCCCTTTGATTTCCGCTGTTCCGCCCCATCTAATGCAGCAAACGAACCTCGGAGGTCCCATGACAACATATCAAAAGACCGAAGCCGCCCTCGCCGCGCTGAGCGAGGAGGAATTCTATGTCACCCAGCAAAGCGGCACGGAGCGTCCCGGCACGGGCGCGCTGCTGAACAACAAGGAACCCGGCATCTATGTCGATATCGTCTCGGGCGAGCCGCTCTTTGCCTCGTCCGACAAATACGAAAGCGGCTGCGGCTGGCCCAGCTTTACCAAACCCATCGACAATGTGACCGAGCATGCCGACAACTCTCTCGGAATGGTCCGCACCGAGGTGCGCTCCAAACACGGCGACAGCCACCTCGGCCACGTGTTCCCCGACGGACCGCGCGACCGGGGCGGCCTGCGCTACTGCATCAATTCAGCATCGCTGCGGTTTGTGCATCGCAACGACATGGAGGCCGAAGGCTACGGCCAGTACATTGACCAAGTGGAGGACGTCGCATGACAACCGAACGCGCAGTACTTGCAGGCGGATGTTTCTGGGGCATGCAGGATCTGATCCGCAAGAAACCCGGCGTGATCTCAACCCGTGTGGGCTACACTGGCGGTGATGTGCCCAATGCCACCTATCGCAACCACGGCACCCACGCCGAGGGGATCGAGATCATCTTTGACCCCGCCAAAATCAGTTTTCGTGAGTTGCTGGAGTTCTTCTTTCAGATCCACGATCCCACGACCCCAAACCGTCAAGGCAATGACCGCGGGATGAGCTACCGCTCCGCGATCTACTACGCGGATGAGGATCAGAAAGCCTGCGCGCTAGACACCATTGCCGATGTGGATGCCTCTGGCCTCTGGCCCGGGAAAGTGGTGACAGAGGTCGAACTCGTGGGCGACTTCTGGGAAGCCGAGCCGGAGCATCAGGACTATCTGGAACGGATCCCCCATGGCTACACCTGCCACTTCGTGAGGCCCGACTGGGTGTTGCCAAAACGAGAAGCGGCAGAATAGAGAAATGCCTGCTCCGGTGCCACATGCTCTGTCAGGTGGCTCCGGAGCACCCACATCACCACAGGTGCTGCCCAAAAACATGTAATGCGGGCATGAGCCCGCGCCTTCAGATCACGTTGCCACGCGCGGACGGCCAGAGGCTTCCACCGTCACATCAGCCTCCACAAAAACTTCGCGTGCCTCCACGCCTGCGGTTCTGATGTTACGTAAGACCTGCACCTGAATATCTGCTGCTCCTGCCGCTTGCGCAGCATGCAAGGCCTCTGCCCGCAAGATACTCTCCAAAGCCGCAAGCGCTTTGTCCTGATCCCCAAAGTCCTGCGGCCCTTCCGCCAAATGCACCCGGTACTTGCCTTCAGACGGCGAGGTCACCGTACCACTGCGCCGCATCGTGACACGCCCCACGACCGCGCCAATCGCATTCGCCACGCCAGCATGTTCCGGCAGGATCATCCGCGTGCCCAGCCTCTCACCCACCGCAGGATAATACGCCTGCGCCGAGGCACCTAGGCCCACAACATCGACCTGCAATCCAGTCTCCAACCGCACCAGCCCTTTGTGCCCGCCCAATCCCCGCTGCATCAGGACGTTGCGTGCCAATTCAGGTGGCGGCGTATCAAATCCGGTCTCCTCTTCGGCAAAAGCCGTCTCTAACAAGGCTAAAGAGGTCTGATGGGTCAGCTGATCGATGATCATCTGCGCCATGATCTCCGGGTCAGACGACAAAGCATTGCCAGCCCCCGTCCGCCGCCGCCCAAAAAGCAGCAAGGCCTTGCACGCAGCGTCGGCATCCCAGACATCAACCTTGCCCAACACATGGCTCGCATCTGAAGGCGTCACGCCAGACACCTGCGCGAGCCCCCGCTCCACCAGCCGCTTCAAAGCGCCGTGCTCCACCCGCGACCGCAGCACATTTCCAAGCGGATGCACCACTTCCCCGATCCGCTCCAACAACGCGGCTTCGCGCGTGCCAATCCCTTCTGTCGTCTGTCCCGCAACCGCGCGGACAAACAGTCCATCATGTTCCCCGGGTGTACTCGACCGCAATTGCGCATCTAGCGTGTCATGCACGACCCCCGGCGCATCAACGGCAACCAGCGACACCGGCAGCACCCGGCGCGGACCCAAGGTGACACCGCCCGCCAACCCTTCGGCGACAAAGTGCACTTCACTGTCGCCGCCAAGGCCCGAGGTCCGCATCGCCACGGCCTCGACCATTGTCCGATAAAGCCCCACCCGGGCACCCGCCGGATCAATCGCGGGCCGCCCGTCACGCAACAGCGCCACATCCGTCGTCGTCCCGCCGATATCGCTGATCAGGGCGAGGTCCACCCCGGTCATCCAGCGCGCCCCGACAATAGAGGCCGCAGGCCCGCTCAGGATCGTCTCAATCGGCCGCTCTCGCGCCTGATCGGCAGAAATCAGCGCCCCATCGCCGCGCACAACCATCATTGGTGCCGTGATCCCAATCTCGCGCAGCATGCCTTCTGCTCTGCCGATCAAGCGGTCGATCATCCCAATCAGCCGCGCATTCAACACGGCGGTCAACGCCCGCTTTGGCCCGTTCAGCTTGGCGGACAACTGATGAGAGGATGACACAGGACGCCCCGTCACCTCTGCCACCATCTCAGCCGCGCGCAGTTCATGCGCCGGGTTGCGGGTGGCAAACTGGCTCGCCACGGCAAAGCCGCTCACCGCGTCCTTCTGTTCTTCCAGAAACGCACGCAGCCCAGCCTCATCCAGCGGCTGCGCCTCCCCACCCGCGTGGTTGTGTCCGCCGGATAGCACGATGAAAGGATCACCTTTGAGCGCATCAGCCAGCCCTTGCGCCGCCAAATCCTTTTCCCGAAAGCCAATGTAGATCAGCGCGACGCGGCCACCCTGCCCTTCAACCAGCGCATTGGTGGCCAGTGTGGTCGACAAAGAAGCCATTGAGACATCTGGGGCATCCACCCCGGCCTCAGCCAGAACCGCCCGCACCGCACCCCCGACCCCAACTGCCAGATCATGGCGCGTGGTAAGTGACTTGGCGCTGGCGATCACGTCCTTCTCGTCGCGGATCAGTACCGCGTCGGTATAGGTGCCGCCTGTGTCCACACCCAGCAACAAGGCCATGCGGTCCTCCCTCGCAAACCTTGCCGTGGTTTAGTGTTTTTGTACCCCAAGTCCAGCCTGAAGTCGTGCAGCTGCCCAGCGCGCCGCCTCGGCAACCGTAGCATCGGGATCATCGGTCAAGGCTTGGATCAGAGGCAACAAATGCGGCAGGCCAGAATTCCCCGCCGCGTAAAGCGCGTTGCGGACAAACCGATCCCGCCCGATCCGCTTGATCGGAGAGCCTGAGAACATTGCCCTGAAATCCGCATCATCCAACACCAAGAGCGTCTCTAACGCAGGGTTCTTCGCCGTTTCACCGTGATACCGCATGTCAGACGCTGTCACCGCAAACTTGTTCCACGGACAAATCGCAAGACAATCATCGCAGCCGTAGATCCGGTTGCCCAGCAGGGGACGCAGATCTTCATCCACAGGGCCCTTATGCTCGATCGTCAGGTAAGAAATGCAGCGGCGAGCATCCAACTGATAAGGCGCGGGGAAGGCATCGGTAGGGCAGATGTCCTGACAGGCGGTGCAGGACCCGCAGTGGTCGATCTCCGGCGCATCGGGCTCCAGCTCCAGCGTCGTGAAAACAGAGCCTAAGAAGGCCCAATTCCCCCAATCCCGGCTCAGCACGTTGGTGTGTTTACCCTGCCAACCCAGCCCCGACGCCTGCGCCAGCGCTTTTTCCGGCACCGGAGCGGTATCAACAAAGACCTTCACCTCGCCGCCACCTTCGGCAATCAACCACCGCGCCAACCGCTTGAGGCGCTTCTTGACGATGTCATGGTAGTCGCGGCCCTGCGCATAGACAGAGACGGCCCCGCGCTCAGGCTGCTCAAGAACCTGCAATGGATCATGCTCTGGCGCATAACTCTCCGCCAGCATGATCACCGACCGCGCGTCTGGCCAGAGCGCAGACGGATCACCGCGCCACGCCATCCGTTCGGCCATCCAGCTCATCTGCCCGTGGTAGCCTGCTTCCACAAAGGCCGCCAACCGCGCCGGCACCTCAGGCACCGCATCGGGGCGACAAACCCGACAGGAGACGAATCCCTCCGACAAGGCCTGCGCAACCAAGCGTGCTTTCAGGTCCTCTTTCATCCTTCCAAATAAACTCCGGGGGTCTGGGGGCTGGCCCCTAGGGGTCTAGGGTCAGAAATCCAAGTCGTTATAGTGCTTGGCAGGCGGGAACCCCGGCATCTGATCGGCCAGGATCGACCGAAACGCCGGTCGCGACTTGATCTTGGCGTACCAATCCTTGACCACTTCCGACCGGTTCCAATCCACGTCCGACGAATAGTCCAACGAAGACAAATGCGCCGCAGCTGCAAAGTCTGCCAGCGTCATCACGTCCCCGGCCAACCAGCGGCGGTGATCCAGCAACCAGGCCATATAATCGAGGTGGTACTTGATCGCCTTGGCACCCGCCTTGACGTTGGTGCTGTCGGGGTAGCCCTGCTTCATCAGCTTCTTGTTGACCCGCTCATAAAGCAGCTTTGACGTAACCTCGTTATGGAACTTGTCGTCAAACCAGCTGACCAGACGGCGGACTTCCAGCCGTTGCACCGGGTCGGTGGGCAGCAAGGCCGGATCAGACCGCGTTTCTTCGATGTATTCACAAATGGCCGTGCTTTCGGCCATCATGATCCCATCAAGCCGCAGCACGGGCACCTTGCCCGCCGGGTTGCGGCGCATGAATTCCGGGTCCTGTTCCCAGTACCGTTCCTCGACCAGTTCCACCTCGATCTTCTTTTCGGCAAGGCTTAGTCGAACCTTGCGGCAAAACGGGGAAAGCGGGACGTGAAACAGGCGGGCCATCAAAGTGTTCCGGTCTTCATAAAAAGGTGGTTACCTTCCATGCCCCTTCCGAGGGCGATTTTCAACTCTCGAAGCAGGCGGCGCGCCCATCCTTGCTGATTGTCGCCGCACCGTCGCGGATCTGGCGCGTGCGTTTGCGCACATAGGAGGACGGATTGGAGGCCGATCGTTTCTTGGGCGAGGGCAAAATGGCCGCCAGACGCGCAGCCTGCGTGCTGCTGAGGTCCGCTGCGTCCACACCGAAGTAGTGGCGGGATGCGGCCTGCACGCCAAACACCCCTTCGTCGAATTCCGCGATGTTCAGATAGACCTCAACAATGCGGCGCTTCGACCAGACCGCTTCCACCAGCGGGGTCATCAGAGCCTCCATCGCCTTGCGGACCCAGGACCGGCCTTGCCAGAGATAGACGTTTTTGACCGTCTGTTGGCTGATGGTCGACGCACCCCGGTTGCCGCCCTGCGCAATGGCCGCACGGATGGCGCGCATGTCAAAGCCCCAGTGCTGGCAGAAATTCGCGTCCTCTGCCGCAACAGCGGACCGGGCCATAACAGGCGCGATGTCTTCCATCGCCACCCATTCCTGTTTCACACCATCCAGCCTGCGCCCTTCGGACCAGATGTAGGCGTTGGTGGGCGGATTGATGAATGCAAAGAGCAGCACAAAGAACAGGGCCACCAGAAACACAACGCTTATGCCGCGCAGCATCCAGCGGCCTAACCGTCGCTTCAGCGACGGCTTGATCGGCTGTTTTGCCTTGCCCTTTTTCTTCGTTGATTTCGCGCACCCTGCCATGCCTCAGCTATAGGGCGCTATCGGTGGTTTGTGAACGGGCGGTGGGCTTTTCGCGAAGTACGCAGATCACTCCGCCGCCAGCAACTGCGCCTCTCGGCCCCGCATCACGGGACGCGCCATCGCAATCTCCGCGCTGGCCTTGATCTGAAGGTCGGGGAACAGCGTCAGCAGTTCTTCCATCGTTTCATCATCTTGCGGCATATCGGCACTACCGGGGAAGTAGCTTTCCGAAGGCACCCCGCCGCCAAAGACGATCTGATGGCGGTCAAAGAGCAGGTGGATGTATTCCACCACGCCGCATTCGATCTGGCGGATAGTAGTGCCGTTGACCAGATGCTTGGCAGCCACCAGTACCTCACCATGGCCGCAATAAAGCTCTGCCTCCCACCCTGTGACCAGCATGCGGTGTTGGGGAGAGACGGTAAGGGCACGCGGGTTGCCTATGGCACCGGGGGCAAAGCGGATCGGGGCGATATTGCCCGTAGCCCGGAACGTATCGCGCAGGATCGCGCGGATCGGTTGCACACCTTCGTCGAGCGTTTCTACCAGATCGCCCAACTTCAGCGCCTCGATCTTGCGCTGGCCTGTTGGGGTTTCAATAAGCGTTCCGGGCGTAAAACAAGATGGTCCCAGATCGTCGATATCCAACGGGCCCTGCGAAGTCACAAAGGTGGAGGTCACGAAAGTGCCGGTCTGCAACAACTGCCCATCCGTCGGCGTGAAATAACGCGCGCCGTCAGCAGTATAGAAGGTGATACCGGTGTACGTGATATTGCCTGACGGTGTGTTGATCGTGACCGTATCGCCTGGCCAGGAGCGTGTCACATCGGACCCGTTCACGCTGTCTCCGTCAAAGCGATCGATGTCATCGTCATCATTCTGATCGACCATTGACAGATAGTTGGGATTCAGAGTTGTCCCGACCCCCGGCGGGTTCGCCGGATCCATCAGAAAGAACTGATCGAAGTACGTCGTAGGCATTGCCCGCGCTCACCAAACCTGCCTCTCGCCCCCTCTTGGCGGGGGGCATTTGTGGCAGAATAAGGACAGATTAAGGCAACATTGTGGCAAATTGAGCAGACCGGGGCGGATAACACATCCGCCCCGGACCTTTTATTCGGCCGGAACCGCCTCAGCGCCGCTTTCCAGCGGGAAGGGCAATTTGTCCAGCATCTCCTTGGGGCAGATCTGCAGGAAGTGGCTGCGCTCGACCTCCCAATGCTGAAGGATGTCTGCTGTCTTGCGGCTGCCGGTTTCTTCCAGGTGGCGTTCCAGCAGTTCCTCCAACTGCCCCAACCAATGGTCGTGGGCCACGGGGCATGTCACAACGGTTTCAGGGTTCAGCAAGCGCTCGGCCTCTCCGTCAGGATCATAGAGATAGGCCATCCCACCCGTCATACCGGCAGCAAAGTTCGCACCAATCTGACCCAGGATCACAGCCACCCCACCGGTCATGTACTCGCACCCGTTCGACCCGCAGCCTTCGATCACGACCTTCGCGCCGGAATTGCGCACGGCAAACCGTTCGCCCGCCCGGCCTGCGGCAAAAAGGTATCCATCCGTCGCGCCGTAAAGCACGGTGTTCCCGATGATCGTGTTCTCGGACGCCACAATGGGGCTCGCCATCGGCGGGCGCACCACGATGGTGCCGCCTGACAGGCCCTTACCAACGTAGTCGTTCGCATCCCCTGACACTTCCAGCTTCAGCCCAGGTGCCGCAAAAGCCCCCAACGACTGCCCGGCAGAACCGGTGAGCTTTACGGTCAGGTGGTCGGCCTGCAACTGATTGCGCATCCCGAACCGCTTGACGATGTGGCTTGAGGTGCGCGTGCCCACGGTACGGTGCGTGTTTTGCACCGCATACGACAGCTGCATTTTTTCGCCATCCTCCAGGAATCGCGCCGCATCCTTCACGATCTGCGCGTCCAGCGTATCGGGCACAACCTGACGCGGCTTGTCCCGGTCATAGACGGTATCTTGCGTCCCATCGACCGTGATCAGCAGCGGGTTGAGATCCAGATCGTCCAGATGCGCCGAGCCCCGGCTGACCTGCGCCAGCAGATCCGCGCGGCCAATCACTTCATCCAGCGAACGCGCGCCGATGGAGGCGAGGATTTCCCGCACCTCGGTCGCATAGAAGGTGATCAGGTTGACCACCTTGTCCGCGTTACCGGTGAACTTTTCGCGCAGGCTTTCGTCCTGCGTACAAACACCGACGGGGCACGTGTTGGACTGACACTGGCGCACCATGATGCAGCCCATGGCGATCAGGGCTGCTGTGCCGATCCCGTACTCCTCGGCCCCCAGCATGGCGGCCATCACGATGTCGCGGCCCGTCCGCAGACCGCCATCGGTACGCAGTGTCACGCGGTCGCGCAGGTTGTTCATCGACAGAACCTGATGCGCCTCGGTCAGACCCATCTCCCACGGCAGGCCTGCATATTTGATCGATGTCGCAGGCGAGGCCCCTGTGCCGCCGTTGTGGCCGGAAATCAGGATGACATCCGCTTTGGCCTTGGCCACACCGGCGGCAATCGTGCCCACACCGGAAGACGCCACCAGCTTCACGGTAACCTTGCAGCGCGGGTTGATCTGCTTGAGGTCATAGATTAGCTGCGCGAGATCCTCGATGGAATAGATGTCATGGTGCGGCGGTGGCGAGATCAGCGTAACCCCCTTGGTCGAGTGCCGAAGCCGCGCAATCAGGTCCGTGACCTTCATGCCAGGCAGCTGGCCACCTTCGCCGGGCTTGGCACCCTGAGCAACCTTGATCTCAAGTTCCTCACACTGGTTGAGATACTCCGCCGTCACACCAAAGCGGCCCGAGGCCACCTGCTTGATCTTCGCAGACGGGTTGTCGCCGTTGGGCTCGGGATGGAAGTGCGCCGGGTCTTCGCCGCCTTCGCCAGAATCCGACTTCGCGCCAATCCGGTTCATCGCCACATTGAGCGTCTTATGCGCCTCCGGGCTCAGCGCGCCTAGCGACATTCCAGGGGTCACGAACCGCTTGCGGATCGAAGTGATGCTTTCAACTTCCTCAATCGGGACCGATGTGCCCAATGCCTTGAAGTCCATCAGGTCGCGCAGATGAATTGGCGGGTTTGCCTGCATTTTCTTCGAATACTGCTGCCACATGGCATAAGATGCTTTGTTGCAAGCCATCTGCATCATATGCATGGATGTCGCTTCCCAGGCGTGCGTCTCCCCCGACTTGCGGGACTTGTAGAAGCCGCCAATGGGCATCACGACCCCGTCGCCGCGCCAGCCCTGTTCGTGCACGGCTTCGGCCTTGCGCTGAATACCGGTGACGCCAATGCCGGAAATCCGGCTCGTCATGCCGGGGAAGTATTCGGCACACATCGCGCGGCTTAGGCCCACGGCTTCAAAGTTCAAACCACCACGATAGGAGGACACAACGCTGATCCCCATCTTCGCCATGATCTTGAGCAAGCCCTGATCAATCGCCTCGCGATAGCGCTGCACGGCCTCGGTCAAGGACATATCAAGCAGGCCCCGGCTGATCCGGTCAGCCAGCGAATCCTCTGCCAGATAGGCGTTCACCACCGTCGCGCCACAGCCGATCAGAACAGCAAAATAATGCGGGTCCACGCATTCAGCCGACCGCACGTTGAGCGACGTAAACGTCCGCAGCCCCTTGCGCGTCAGATGGCTGTGTACGGCTGAGGTCGCCAGGATCATCGGCATGCCGACGCGTTCTTCGCCGCTCATCTGATCGGTCAGGACAATATGCCCTGCACCCGACCGCACTGCGTCCTCGGCCTCAGCCCGGATGCGCGCCAGACCTGCGCTCAATGCGCCTTCGCCGGGTTCAAACGAACAATCGATAGTGACCTTTTCAGCATTGAAATGGTTCAGTAGCTCATCAAACTGCGCGTTTCCGACAAACGGGCTGTCGAGTACCAGAATCTCTGTCTGGCTGCTGTCCTCATCCAGCACATTCTTCAGGTTCCCGAACCGGGTCTTGAGGCTCATGACACGGTATTCGCGAAGTGAGTCAATCGGCGGGTTCGTTACCTGGCTGAAGTTCTGGCGGAAGAAGTGGCTCAGCGGGCGGTACTTCTTGGACAGAACCGCAGAGGGCGTGTCGTCGCCCATGGAGGCCAGTGACTCCTTGGCATCCTCGGCCATGGGGGCAAGGATCTGCTCCAACTCCTCAATCGAATAGCCCGCAGCAACCTGACGGCGGCGCAGCTCATTGCCTTCGAATACCGGCTTTTCCTCAACCGCGGCCAAGGGTGTGTCCAGCTCGACAATTTTGCCAACCCAGTCGCCAAACGGCAGCGCTGCAGACATCTTGTCCTTGAGCTCAGTGTCGCCGTAAATCTCACCCTTGCCCATGTGCACGCCGATCATCTGACCAGGGCCTAAGGCCCCTTTCTTGACGACATTGGCCTCGTCCAGCGGCACCATCCCGGTTTCCGAGCCTGCAATCAGCATGCCATCATCGGTCACGACATAGCGCATAGGCCGTAGCCCGTTGCGGTCGAGACCCGCACAAACCCAGCGGCCGTCGGTCATCGCCAAGGCGGCCGGGCCGTCCCAAGGCTCCATCACCGAATTGCAGTAGGAATACATGTCCCGCCAAGACTGCGGTAGTTCCACCGCCTGCTTGGACCAGCTTTCAGGAACCAACATGGTCTTGGCCATCGGAGCCGACCGGCCCGCGCGTACCAAAACCTCAAACACGGAGTCCAACGCAGCAGAGTCGGATGAGCCCGCCGCAACGATAGGCTTGATGTCATCGGCCATGTCACCAAACGTCGAAGACGCCATGCGGATCTCGTGGCTTTTCATCCAGTTCAGGTTGCCTTTAAGCGTGTTGATCTCCCCATTATGGGCCAACATGCGGAACGGCTGAGCCAGCCACCACTGAGGGAAGGTGTTGGTGGAATACCGCTGGTGATAGATCGCAAAGGCGCTGACAAAGCGTTCGTCATCCAGATCGGGATAAAACTCCGCCACCTGTTCGGCCAGCATCATACCCTTGTAGATGATCGACCGACAGGAAAGCGACGCGATATAGAGCGAAGGCACCTGCGCCGCGATGGCTGCTTTTTCAATGCGGCGGCGGATAACGTAAAGCTCGCGCTCGAACGTTTCCTCGTCCACGCCTTTAGAATTTGAGATCAGGATCTGTTCAATCTCGGGCCGGGTCGCATTGGCCTTTTCGCCCAGCACATCCACGTTCACTGGCACATGGCGCCAGCCGTAGATGTAGTAGCCCATGCGGAGCACTTCGGTTTCCACGATTGTGCGGCAGGTTTCCTGCGCACCAAAATCCGTGCGGGGCAGGAAGACCTGACCCACCGCAATCAGCTCATCGCGGCGCGGCTTGTGGCCCGTGCGCTCTACCTGATCGTAAAAGAACGGTACGGGGATCTGCACGTGAATGCCGGCGCCATCACCGGTCTTGCCATCGGCGTCCACAGCACCCCGGTGCCAGATCGCTTTAAGCGCCTTGATGCCGTTTTCGACAACGCTGCGCGTCTTGGACCCGTCGATGTTAACGACAAGGCCCACACCGCAAGACGAATGCTCTTCGCTTTCGTCGTAAAGTCCATGCTCCGCCAGATAGGCGCGCTTCTTGGCTTCATCCTCTGCCCATTGTGCATCGTAAGTCATGGCAGGTCCTTTCAGTTGAATGCCGCGCGCGCGGTCACCACGTCGCAGCCGTATTTCGGAGTGTTGTCGAGGTATCCCGGCTCGCCAGGATAAATGAATTCAATTGGGACGGCCTTATAGCTGTAAGGCTCCCCCGGGCCGGTCACATTGCCATAGCCGGAGAAGAACCGACGGTGGATTTCAGACACATATTCCGAGCCTTCGGAGGCATAGGTCAGATTGCCGTTCTGATCGGTGATCCTGATGGAGTATTCCGTGCGGTGCAGTGGCTCGCCATCGATCACCACGTTGCGTTCTGCGATCCGGTCAAAGCCAACCACGCGGCGTTCGCCTTCGGGCGTAGTAAGACGGAAATCATAGGTATCTAGATCAGTCGCAAAGAGGTTCGTCAGGCTCGCCGGGTCTGCAGCGGGTGAGATCAGAAGTTCATGCGAACTTGAGCCTGCAAAGAAGCTGTCGATCCACTGGGCTTCATGATCGACTTTGCCAATGTAGGTAAGCTGGCCGTTCTGATCGACTTCGCCGTGCCATTTGTCACCAGCGGCATCGCCCGAACAGGTCCAGTGGTGCTCTACCTGACAATTGGCGGCTTGTACGGTCAGATAGGCGCTGCAGCCTTCGGGCGGTACAAAGGTCCCGGCCTGCACGATCCCAGCTGGCAAAAGAAAGAGGAATGCGGCACGCATCAGACGTCCTCCCCTGTGAAAAGTCCTATGGTCTCGGCTGTGGTGAGCTTCCTGTGGTCACCGGCCAAGGTGTATCCATCGGGTACATTGTCCTCAAAGAACTCGATCACCAAAGGGGCACCGGCGGCGTTCTGGAAGAGACCAGCAGAAAAATGGCGCGACTTGTCAGCGACCGTGCCGTACCAGAGCGTCGATCCACAGACCTCACAGAATCCACGTTCGGCCCATTCAGAGGACCGATAGGATTTGGCCGGTCCGGAGACCACTTCGCTGCCTGGCACAGTCTTGATCGAAAAGAACGCGCCAGATGTATGCTGGCGGCACATGTCGCAATGGCAGGCGCGCAGCACGGGGCTGTCGATTTCGGCGCGCACGGTGACAGCGCCGCACAGGCAATGGCCTTCGATCTGCTGCACTCTCATGTAACGCCTTCCTCGTGCAGGTTGTCGGCTTCATACTCCGCCTTTGTCACTCGCCCGATGTCGCCGCCAATCTCAAGCCCGCTGGGGCAACGATCAGCGTAAACGATATGGTGCAACGCCGCGCCGCCGAAGTTTTCGAAAAGCCCCGGCATCAGTTCAATTTGGTTGCTGTCATTGTCGCGCAGAAAGACATGGCTGCCACATCGGTCACACCAGCCACGTTGAGAGAACCGTGTAGCGGCGTGGGTCTTGATGGGCCCCTCAAGTGTCACGTCCTTAACCGCAGCCTCCATGCTCAGGAAGAAGCCACCGCTCCAACGGCGACAGTTGTCGCAATGGCAGCCTGACATCTCATCCGGCGCATGGGCCACGGTGACGGTTACCGCACCGCACAAACAACGGCCCTTGAAGGTGGTCATGCCCGGCCCCCCTCTTTCGCCAGATAGTCTGCCAAGAGCTGCTGTTGCTCAGCTTCGGTGCTTTGTGTGGCCCCTTCGTAAGGGGGCTGCCAAGCCGCGCGGTGATCGACGAAGATCTCTTCTCCCACTCGAAAGTTGGATTGGTCGTCAAACAGGGCGGGGGTCAGAAATGCGATGGGTTGGCCTTGCATGCGCCAATAGAGCGTTGTGCCGCAGATTGAGCAAAACGCACGTTCTCCGTAACCGCTGGCGTGATAGGCGGTGATGGCGTCTTCGCCCTCCAGCTGCAGATCACGAACCCGGATGGAGTAGAGCGGCCCACCCCCGGTCCAGCGCTGGCACTGGTTGCAATGGCATGCAGTGAGCGTTGTTTCCGGCAAGGTCGCTCGGAAACGAACAGCCCCGCACAGGCATCCGCCGGTCGCTGTTGCTTGTTCACTCACGTCAAACGTTCCTTCTAGGCGGGTTGGGCATGTGGCCCGTTGGTGCAGGCTATTCTGCCGCCAGCACACCCGCACTGTTCAACCGGTCTAGGATGGCTTCCGCGCAATCGCGCCCGTCCTTGATGGCCCACACAACAAGTGATGCGCCGCGCACGATGTCACCCACGGCATATACGCCATCTAGGTCCGTGGCACCGCTTCCATAAGCGGCTTTGATTGTGCCCCAGCGGTTCACAGGGAGATCGGGTTCGTTCCAGAGTGTTGGTAGTTCTTCGGGCTCGAAACCCAATGCCATGATCACCAGATCCGCGTCTTCGACGTAGTCGGAGCCTTCGATCAATTCAGGCGCTTGCCGACCGGACACATCCGGCTGACCCAACCGCATCTTTTGCACCATGACGCCGCTTACCGGGTCACCAGTGAAGCCCTTGGGCGCGGTGAGCCACTCAAACACCACGCCTTCTTCCTCGGCGTTTTGCACTTCGCGTTGACTGCCTGGCATGTTGGCCCGGTCACGGCGGTAGAGGCATTTGACGCTTTCCGCGCCCTGACGGATCGACGTACGCACACAGTCCATTGCTGTGTCGCCGCCACCGATGACAACGATCTTCTTTCCCTCGGCGTTCAGCTTACCGCTGTCAAAGTCCGGCACGGCGTCGCCAAAGCTCTTGCGGTTGCTGGCCGTCAGAAAGTCAATTGCACGCACGACCCCTTCGGCACCGACGCCCGGGGCCTGAAGATCGCGGGATTTGTAGAACCCTGTGGCAATGATGACCGCGTCATGAGCCGCCCGGATATCGGCAAAAGAGATATCCTCGCCGACGTTGCAGTTCAGCTTGAAGGTTACGCCCCCTTGCTCAAGCTGTTCATTGCGGCGCATCACCACATCTTTTTCCAGCTTGAAACCGGGGATCCCGTAGGTCAGCAGACCACCCGCACGGTCATAACGGTCGTAGATCGTGACCTGCACGCCAGCGCGGCGGAGCACGTCTGCTGCGGCCAGCCCGCCGGGACCTGCACCGATGATGCCGACGATTTCCGTGCGTTCGGCACGGGGGGCGGGAACGGTCACCCAACCCTCTTCCCATGCAGTGTCGGTGATATACTTCTCAATCGACCCGATGGTGACTGTCCCGTGACCGGATTGTTCGATCACGCAGTTGCCTTCGCACAGACGGTCCTGCGGGCAGATGCGTCCACAAATTTCTGGGAAGGTGTTGGTCGCCTGGCTGACCTCGTAGGCCTCTTTCAGGCGGCCCTCCGCCGTCAGGCGCAGCCAATCCGGGATGTTATTGTGGAGCGGGCAATGCGACTGGCAATAAGGCACGCCACATTGGCTGCAGCGAGCCGACTGCTCCTTTGCTTTGGCATCGGCGTATTCGGCGTAAATCTCTTTGAAGTCGTCACGACGCAGATCAGGCGGGCGCTTTTCCGGCATGTCCCGTTCTACGTTTACGAATTTCAGCATAGGTTGCTTGGCCATGGCGCTGCTGCCCTCGGATAAGTTGAAACGACCGAATACGGGATAGGGTCAGAGAATAAAAGACAGTATTACTGACATATTATCAAGATAAGTCAGCCAGCACGACCTATTTCTGTGGATATTTTCCGAAATTTAGGGCCGGATCGGAACTATGTGCTAATAGCCCGCGCTTAAGGCGACCAGAGCGATACCACCCACAACGATTCGCCAGTAGCCGAACAGCGCATAACCGTGGCGGCTGACGTAGCCCAACAACCAGCGGACCACCAACACGGCGGAGATGAACGCCATCACAAATCCAACAGCAATTTCGCCCAACGCAGAAGCGTCCAACACATTGCGATTTTGGTAGAAATCATAGGCAAACGCCCCGGCCATCGTGGGCATGGACAAAAAGAACGAAAACTCTGCCGCTGCCCGCTTGCTGGCACCCAGCATCAACGCACCCACAATGGTGGCCCCAGACCGCGAGGTGCCAGGGATCATTGCGAGACACTGGATGAACCCGATTTTCAGCGCCATCGGCAACGGAAAGGACATCGCGTCTTCATGGCGCGGGTCCGGAGCGATACGGTCCACAATCAGCAGCACAAAACCGCCGAGGATCAGCATCACCACGATCAACATCGGGGTCTCGAACAGCACCGTCTTGATAAAATCATGCGCGAGCACGCCGATCACTACGGCGGGCAAGAAGGCGATCAACACCGACAGGATGAACCGCCGCGCCTGCGGGTCATGCGGGGCGGCTGAAAACACCGCCCACAACCGCGCGGCGTAGACTGTCAGGATCGCCAGGACCGCGCCCAGCTGGATCACAACCTCAAAAGCCTTGCCAGCGCTTTCAAATCCCAGAAAGTGCCCCGCCAGCAGCAAGTGCCCGGTCGAAGACACAGGAATGAACTCTGTCAGACCTTCAACCAGTCCCAGAAACGCCGCAACAATCGTCGTGGATTGATCCATCAGGACGAACGCAGATTCCGCGCGCTGTCCTTGATGGCATCGAACTGACCTGAGGGACGGAAGCACCACAGGTAGTCGGGCAGCTCAGCCTCCATTGACGCAGGTTCAATCCCGAGGTCCGCAAAAGTCCCGACATCACCGGTGACCACGTTATCATGAGCTAGTGATTTCAACTGGTCGCGAGTCAGGAGGGTGTTCTTGAACAGCCCCACCGTGATCGCCTGCAGCATGTCAAAGCTGAAGGCCATGATCCGGGCAATCAGGTTGGGCATATTCAGCACTAGGCGGCGACGGTTGATCACCTCCAGCATCCGCTCCATCAGCCCACGGAAGTCATCTACATCCGGGCCGCCAAGCTCATAAATGCCGCCCGCGGCTTTGCCGAGGACACCCAGCTCAGCCGCGTGGGCCACGTCATCGACAAAAACCGGCTGGAATTTGGTGGTCGCTCCCGCGATCGGCAGGACCGGTCCAAGCCGCGTCATGCCGGCGAAGCGGTTGAAGAATTCATCCTCCGGGCCAAAGATCACCGATGGACGCAGGATCACCGCGCCGGGCATATGTTCCAGCACACCTGCTTCGCCTTCACCCTTTGATTGGGCGTAAAGGCTATCGCCTTCGACATCCGCGCCGATGGCAGAGAGATGGACCATCTGTTCAACGCCCAATTCGGCAGCGATCCGCGCGATGCGTTCTGCCCCTTCGTGCTGTACGGCGTCAAAGTTGTTTTTGCCGCCTGCGTCAAAGGTGCCCACGCAGTTCACGACCACATCTGAGCCCTGCATGACCTCACGGACGGAAGCCTCATTGCGGATGTTGCACAGGACTGGCTCCACTTGACCGACCACGCCATAAGGTTTGACGAACAAGGCCTCATTCGGGCGACGCACCGCCACACGGACGCGCCATCCGGCCTTGGCCATGCGCCGCGCGATGTAGCGCCCGACAAATCCGGACCCGCCGTAAATCGTGACCAGCTTGGACATGACCATGTTCCCTTTGGCTGAGTGGTGTGGGGGATGATGTACCCCCCTCGACCCCGCCGAACAAGGCGCAATTGGTTTCCGTAGGAGGTGAGACGTATAAAACCGCATCAAAGGCCAGTTTTTACAATTGACTCCCTTCCCGCACGCCCTTAAATCCCGCGCTCACGACACCTGCCCAGGTGGCGGAATGGTAGACGCGCTAGCTTCAGGTGCTAGTGTCCTTACGGGCGTGGAGGTTCAAGTCCTCTCCTGGGCACCATCTCATTTCTTCATAGACAACCAGAGCGCATCCAAATACCTTTGATTTAAAGGTTTTATTGGGCTTCGCTTTATCATGCCACCTCATAGCGTATCGCCGTTTCTCCAGATACCGAGGTGGCCCAAAGGGTGGGCTGGAGTTTGCTGCTTAAAGGTGGGCTATGACACTTCTGAACGCGTTGACCCAACTGAAGATGTAACTATTCAGGTTGTCTCTGGGGCGTTTCAGACGCTTGATTTTGTCAGGTCGGTTCGAGTTTCTGGATGAGTTGATCGGCGGTTTTCTGGAGTGTTTCGATTATTGACCAGCCCTGTTTGCGTGCCGTTTCGATCACGGTTCTGAGGGTGCAGAAGTTTTCCGCGCCGGTCAGTGTGCGGAAGCATCCCGAGACCTTGATACGGACCTTGCCCATTCTCAGATCCCTCTCGGCCTCGTTATTTGTGAAGGGAACCTGCAAGTCGGTAAGGAAGCGCAGGACATCGGCCTTGCGGTCACGCAATCGCAGCACGAGATTGTGTCCGGTTCGCCGTTTTGGTCGTCCTCGGGGGGATTTGCCGGGCAGTGCGGGTTTCAGCGGTGGCTGGTTTTCATGTAACGACAGCCCCTGCGCGATGCAGGTGTCGTAGCGCTCATCGATGGCCTTGACCACATGCGCCGCGACATGATCCCGACCGTTTGCCCGGGCGCTGGCGGCCGCCCTTTTCGCGTCCAGCAGGATAGTCTGCATCATCGCAGCCCATGCTTCCTTTTCGATATCGACGAGCGCCTGCAACTCGCGCATGTGATGGGCATTGCAAAGGCCGTGCACGACCTCCTCCATCCTGGCGTAGGATGCCCAGTTGTCATGCACCGCAATCCCCGATACGCCGGACAGCAGATCGCCTCTGCCCGCCCCCATCCGGAAATGGCTCAGGGTCAATGAGCAGATGACATGCTGCCACCGGTTTCGGCCTTCAACCCGCAGACCTGTTTCATCCAGATGTTTCACCGCCACCTGCACACCGCACAAGGCGTCACGTACAGCGTCTGCAAAAGACAGCATGCCCTCCGCCACCTTCGCAATCAGCCGCGCCAGTGTGGCGGCGGAAATGCGCACGCCGAACAGGTCACGAAAGACCTGCGACAGACGGTCATCGGGAATGCAATGGTACGTCTGAAGATAGCTCGCCATGGCCGCAATATGATTGCCGTACTGAACCGGTGCCCTGACCCCTTCCGGGAACGTGCCGCGCACGTGCTTTCCGCAGTTCGGGCATGTGCACTTATGAGCCCGGTGCTCAGTGATCGTGAGGGGTGGCGGCGGCGGCAGGTCGAACACCTGCCGGGCTGCAAACCCCTGCGAGGGGCATTGCGTCAGATCATGATCGCAGTCGGGACAGGCTTGTGGATGATGGTCGACAACCTCGTCGGGGGTGTCCGTCTGCTCCAGGGTCGTGCCCTTGTGCCCCGGCTGACCGCCGGGCTTGCGATCCAGTTGCCCGCGCTGATCCTTCCTGCCCTTCGCCGTCGGCTTCGCAGGGCTGTCACTCGACGGAGGCTTGCTGCTGTTCCGGCTGTTCAACGCAAGGCGACGCTCAAGCCCCTCAATCCGCTGCTCAAGCACAACGATCATCTCTGCCTGTCGCCGGTTCTCCTCGACAAGATACGCAATCGTCTCACGCTGCGTTTCGATCAATTCAATCAGTTGGGACTTCGAGAGTTCAGCAAGTCCGCTGGTATGGGTGGGTTCGCCAGACATGCCCTGATCGACTCATGAAATCCTCAATCAGAAAACCGGAATGTGCTCCCCCGAGTCGATTTGACGCAGCCGAAAAACGCCACCGACAACCTGGGCAGTTACCTGAAGATCAGGAACCTGGGACCAGGCAAACACTTTGATGGCCAGGGTTTGATGCTTGTGAAGAGCCGGAAAGAGGCTGGCAAGTGGATGTTACGGCTGAGTGTTGCAGGAAAGCGAAGGGAAATGGGTCTGGGCCGCTGGCCAGATGTACCGCTCTCTGAGGCGCGTGAGCGTGCCTCTGATGCGCGCAAACAACTGCGAGATGGCGTTGACCCAATCCAAGCACGTCAGGCTGCACTACGACGCGAGCAGCGGCTGCCAGTCGCAGACGCCATCGAGAAGTGCTTTGTCGCCCGACAGGCCGAGCTCAAGAACGACGGCCAAGCCGGTCGGTGGCTCTCTCCCCTATCGGTGCACGTCATTCCGAAGATCGGCACCATGGCCATCGAAGACGTCAATCAGCATGTGCTCAAGAAAACGCTTGAGCCGATCTGGCACAAGAAAGCCGATACCGCCCGCAAGGCGATGAACCGCATGAACCTCACCTTGAAGCATGCCGCCGCCCTCGGGTTGGACGTCGATCTACAAGCGGTGATGAAAGCCCAGGCGCTATTGGGCAAGCGGCGACATGAGACCAAACACATCCCTTCCCTCCCCTACCAGGAAGCCCCCAAGTTCTACCGCTGGCTCGTCGAACAGAACTTCCTGTCCGCCTTCGCACTGCGGTTCCTGATGCTCACTGTGGCGCGCACGAGTGAGGTGCGGTTCGCGGTGCCTACTGAAATTGAGGATGACGTCTGGACGCTCGACCCGTCACGCACGAAGACGGCCACGGCACACCGCGTGCCGCTTTCAGCGGAGGCGTTGCGGGTCATCGAAACCCGCCCGATCATGGTTGGGTCAGACTTTCTCTTCCCTTCCCCACGCGGCAATGCGATGTCCGACGCCACCATGAGCAGGTTGATGGAGCGGGAGAAGATTAAAGCCCGCCCGCACGGGTTCCGAGCGACGTTTCGGACTTGGGTAGAGGAGACAACCGACACCCCCTACGAGGTCAAAGAGACTGCGCTTGGGCACCAAGTTGGCAGCGAAGTTGAGCGGGCATATCAGCGGAGCGACTTGCTCGAGAAGCGGCGGGTGTTGCTGGATCAGTGGGCCGACTATTTGACGTCTGAGAGTTCCATCTGACCCAACAAAAGACTTGGATGGAACGCTACCGATCGCTGCATGATACAATGCGAACATGATCGAACATTATGTTGGCGCGAACCGGCGCGCGCCCTTCCAGCCGCCGATACAGCAGAATGCAGCGGCGCAAAATACGTTGCAGAATAACGATTTGCAGGTGGGTGCAGGTGCATCAAGCGACTTGTCGGAGAAAACAGCAGACCGTCCCGAAGACTATACAATCTCCGTCGAACAAGTGCGGGAACATTTCCGTTCCAAGGGGCTTCATAAGTCAAAAGACACAATTCAACGTTGGTGTCGCTCTGGCGATCTCTCCTGCCAAAAGCGCGGCGTGCTCAATCGGTACTTCACCACCAAAGCGTCTCTCAAAAACTTGGAGAAAAGCTGCTGCCCGACATGATCGCGGACGCTTCTGGTGAAGCGAAGACAGACATTCAGACGCACGCAGCTGCACCTGCCGATATAAACAGCGGCACGCCGCTGCACGCAGATGAAGATGCGTCTGCATGCAGCAAGGTGCAGCAAGATACAGCTGTTTCAGCACCGCTGCATGAAGCGGTAGGCAGCGGGAAGAAGAGCATTCCAACGACTTTCGAAGCAAATGGCGACGTCGCTAGTCTGCGCGAACAACTTCGAAGCAAAGACAGCGAGATCGAATTCCTGCGCGAAGAAGTCCGGGCGGCGCGATCTGAGCGTGGGAACGTGGTGCAGATTTCTCATCGCATGATGGAGGTGTCTTTGCCGCTGTTCACTCTGGCGTTGCAACGAGTGCAAGGATAATAGTTGCTGTCGATTTTAGGAGGCTGCCAGATGGAACTCGACGAAGAAACTATTTGGAGCACGAACGTGACCGACGCGTCGCATGACTTCGCTGAGACAGCCCGAAGACTGTGTGATGAAAATCCAAGCGAACTTGCCGATCCGCTAATGAGGATCATGAACGACACAATGACGGAATTATGGGATCGAGGGTTCAGCCAGACTGAAATCCGACAGGCATTTCTTGGTGCAGTAAGTGATCTCGATAGATATGCAAGCGGTGAGGAACAGCGCAACTGATTGTGGTCTGCTTCGAGCTCGGTGCCGACATCTGACGATTTCGGTCGGGCTTGTCACCATGATGCAGCCATGGAAGGTCGGCTCAGCGGACAAAAGTTGCCCTTTGCCACTGATGCGCCAATGTCGGCTTCATCGCACGCCTGCCGGGCATGCTGCGGCTAATAGGCCACGCTAAGGCAAGTCACTGGAGGTTCGAAGCGCAAGAGCTACAAACAATAGTGATAGGCCGCTGCTAACCACCCGCAGCCAGTTTCACTTCTGCCAGGCGATGCCATACGCCGCCCACAGGTCTACCAAATCTGGTTGATCCGGCGTGATCGTAAGCCCGTCTAGTACCTGGTTGAGAGGGACGTTGAGGGTCAAAGTCACCACCAGTATAGCGATCCACCTGACAACACTGAGACTGTCTAGCCCTCAGTTACAGTCACATTGATTTGGGTTTTCTCTAATAAGGTTTCGGGTATTGGTGGACGCATGTTCAGTGCATGATGCGGGCGGATTTTGTTGTATTGTCTGAGCCAGGCATTGATGGCGACCTGTGCTTGCTTGGTGGTGTGGAACCATTCTGCATTCAGAACTTCGCGACGCAGTGTTCCATTGAAGCGTTCGTTGTAGCCATTTTCCCAGGGTGATCCTGGGAAAATCTGCATCGGTTGGATGCCGACCCGTCGGAGCCATTCCTGAAGCGGCGCAGCGATGAACTCTGGGCCGTTGTCCGAACGAATACACTCGGGCTTGCCGTTCTTGATCAGCAGCCGGTGCAGCACATCCAGAACATCGTTGGCGTTCATCTTCGGGCGCACCGCCACGCAAAGCGCTTCACGGGTGTACTCATCCAGCACCGTGAGCATCTTGTAGGGCCGTCCGTTGCTCAACTTATCATGCACGAAGTCGATCGCCCAGACGTGGTTGGGATGCGTTGGCCGCAGGCGGATGACAGAGCTATCCTTGTGATAGAGCCGCCGTCGCTTCTTGTGGCGATGGGGCAATTGAAGTCCTTCTTCGCCCCATAATCCTTCGATCTTTCTATGGTTAACCTGCCAACCTTCCATCCGCAAAAGCGCTGTTACTTTCCGGTAGCCATAGCGCCCGTATTGTTTAGCCAGTCGGATCATCGCCAAGCGCAGGGCATCGTCATTCTGAGGTTTGGCTTGATATCGAAGGCTCAATCTCGAAAGACCCAACACAGCACAAGTACGCCGTTCTGATGTGTTCAGCTTCTGACGGGTGTGGATCACGGCCTGACGCAACCCATCAACCGTCAGGCCTTGGGCTTTAGATGATCCAGGCTCTCCTTCAAGATCAGCTTGTCCAGCTGCAGATCAGCGACGATCTTCTTCAGCCGCTCATTCTCTTTCTGCAGCGCCCGCATCTCGAACAACTGAGGTCGACCCATCCCACCAAACTTCTTACGCCAGTAATACTACGTCTTATCCGAAATCCCCGCCTTCCGACACGCACTCACAACGTCCAAGCCATCGTGCAAATGCACGTCGATCTCGCGCAAAAGCTTCAACGCATCTTCATCCGAATACCGCTTCCGAGCCATCTTCAATCCCTCCCGTGAAACTGAAATAGGGGCACAGTTTTAGGGGGCTAAGACAGAGTTGCCGGAGCTGAATGGCTACTACGGCGTTACCGCTCAGAGATCCGCAGATGCTAGGCGCGCACGGCGTCGCAAATTGATCCGCCTTGAAGAACTGCGCGCACATGTTGTTACTCGATTGAAGATCGGTTGGACACCGGAACAGATCGCGGGCCGCCTTGGCTTTGATGGCCAGCCTGTGCGTGTCAGCCACTAGACGATCTATGCCTACGTCTACAGCCCCGAAGGACAGTCCGAACAACTGGCGCGCCATCTCCCCAGCCGTCGCAAGAAGCGGCAACCACGCTACGCCAGACGGCCCAGAGGCCAAGTTTTCCCGCCTGATCGGTCTATCCATGAACGCCCTGACTACGTGAAGACGCGTGAGACGTTCGGTGAATGGGACGCGATCTGATGACCTTCGAGCGCTCACAAGGCACGATGAACGTCGCCTCATTGGTCGAGCGGAAGACCCGGTTTGCTGTCCTGTTCTGCAACAACGGCAGCAGTTCGACACACTTCGTCAACAAGCTGATGGATGTGATGGAGCCCCTGCCCCAACCGGCGCGGAAATTGATCACCTTTGATCGTGGCTTCGAGTTCCGCGCGTGGCGTAAACGGGAATCTGGCATCGGCACGGAAAGCTGGTTTTGTGATCCACAAGCACCTTGGCAAAAGGGCTCGGACGAGAACCTGAACAAACGGGCACGAAGATATCTCCCCCGAGACACCCAGCTCGCGGCGCTCTCAAATCGCAATATGAAGGCGATTTGCGACCACCTGAACGGCACACCCAGAAAGTGCCTCTCATGGCGCGCGCCGATTGAAGCCTTCAAAGAAGAGATAATGAAACTGAGATAGCGGAAACCGTCGCAACGCCCCTTGAGCCATCAATCATTGGCGAATTTACTAGCGAGGCACTCCCTCTCGGGACATCGCCATGCGATGCCCTACCGGGCAGTGCACGGGAGAACGGATACGGCGAACTCTTCTACACCCTACGGGAGGCCCAAATTCTGATCGAACAATGGCGCATCCACTATAACACCGTCAGACCGCAAAGCGCCTTGGGCTACCGCCCGCCCGCGCCCGAAAGCATCGTCACAATCGACCAGAGACCAACGATGCACTAACAATCAAACCACCCGATGGGGACAGGGGAATCGCTTTTGAAATATTGACTATGCATCACGTCTGATTGGATTCATACGGATTGCGTCATTAGTAAAGGATGCGACCGCGATGGAAGATTTTTCTCATATTTTTGAGGGCGTTGAAGACCCTCGTACGAGCAACGCTACACGGCATGATCTTCATGAGATGCTTATGATCGGCCTGTTGTCGACCATGTGTGGCGGCGAGGGTTGCTGCGACATGGCGCTATTTGGCACGACGAAAGAGCCGTTTTTGCGCACATTCATGACACTGAAGCACGGAATACCGAGCCACGATGCGTTCTCTGACCTGTTCAACGCCCTCGATCCTGGCACGTTTCAGTCAGTGATGCTTCGCCTGACAGAGGGGTTCGCTGACCAGTTGGGCGAGGTGATTGCGGTTGATGGCAAGTCGTTGCGGCGCTCCTTCGACAGGGCGAAGAAGCAGTCGGCGTTACACCTCGTGCAGGCTTTTGCGGCTGAGGCCAGGCTCGTACTCGGGCAGGTCGCTGTTGACGAAAAATCCAACGAGATTACGGCGCTGCCCGCGCTGTTGAACATGCTGTCGTTGAAGGGGCGGATTGTGACGGCGGACGCTATGCACACGCAGCGCACTACAGCCGAGACGGTAACGCAGGCTGGCGGTGATTATGTTCTGGCGCTGAAACGCAATCAGGAGACGCTGCACGAGGATGTGGCACTCTGGCTGGATGATCCTGGAAATGTCGAAAACTGTGAAACTTATCAGAATGTTGACGCAGGACACGGTCGACTGGAGACGCGCAAGGCGTTGATCTCGCATGACGTTGCCTGGCTCGACGAGCGGCATCACTGGCCCGGGCTCAGGGCCATCGGAAAGGTCGTCGCCACCCGCGAAGTCGGCGATAAAACCTCATGCCAAACTCGCTACTTCCTCATCAGCGCGCCGCTCTCTCCCGAGCGTTTCCTGTCCATCACCCGCGCCCATTGGAGTATCGAGAACAGCCTTCACTGGGTGCTCGACGTCTCCATGAACGAGGACGCCGCGCGCAACAGAAAAGACAACGGACCCGAAAATCTCTCTATCCTACGGCGCATCGCTCTCAACCTCGCCCGCTCCGAACCGTCAAAAGGATCAATGCGAGGAAAGCTGAAACGCGCCGGATGGCAGGATACATTCATGCTCGAACTCATCAGAACCGCGACCAAATCTCAAAAGCGATAGCCCTGCCGATGGGGACACGTCACCTTTGCTTCTTGCTTGGTTCGCTGCTATTGCTCCATTTCCGCGATGGGCTACACATCTGTTACACTCGGTGAGCAGGCCTGTGTTGTCGGGGCTTCAGCATAAATCGGCAAGCGCGGCCGCTGGCGCCCCGCAGAATTTCCATGGCACCGCAACGTCACGACGAACTGCGATTTTCATGGTGAGGACGCGCAAATCCCAAGGCCCGAACCGTCCAGACAGTACCGTCGATTGTTCGCCCCTCCCAAAACAATAGACGGGCCCCAAGTACACCGGGGCCCGAATGTGCGCATGAGGTTAGACCGCTGTTACAAGATCAGATCGCTGTTATTGACTTCGCTTTCGCTCCAGTTCTCGATCAACACGAGACCCGTTCCGCCAATGTTGCCTAAGTCGATCAGATAATCGCTGCCAAGGTCCGCACCCGCGGCCCGAAGGTCCCCAGCATTGCCCAGACCAAAGGCGGAGAAATCGAGCTGGTCCAGGCCATCTTCGAAGTCGAGCACGATGTCGTTACCCGCGTTCAGAGCAAAGACGAAGACATCTGCGCCATCACCGCCTTCCAACGTGTCGGCGCCAGTGCCGCCATCCATAGTGTCGGCACCATTACCGCCAACGATGCTGTCATCGCCACCATTGCCAAGAATTGAATCAGCATTGGTGCCGCCGTCGATGACATCGCCACCGCCGCCGCCGGCAATAGTGTCAGCACCGCTTCCGCCGTCGATGGTGTCAGAACCGCTGCCACCATCAATGTCGTCGCCGCCGCTTCCGCCGTCGATCAAGTCGTTGCTGTTGCCGCCTAGGATGACGTCAGCGCCATTGTCACCGTTCAGGGTATCGTCACCGCTACCGCCATCGATGGTATCTGCACCACCACCGCCAGCAATGCTTTGGCTTCCACCTTGACCAGTCAGAACATCGCCAAACTCAGATCCAATCAGACCCTCGATACCAGTAATAATATCGCCTCCAGCATCGCCGCCAGAAGCTGTCCCTTGATCCAGATTGACCATGACAACGTCACTAGATGAGGCGTAGCTCAGGATATCAAAGTCATCGCCACCTTCGATTGTGTCGGCACCTTTGCCGCCTTCGATTGTGTCGTCGCCCGTGCCACCGTCAATGTCATCATCGCCGGTACCACCTTCAATGCTGTCGGCACCACTGCCACCGCGCAATATGTCGCTGCCGCCATTCCCCGACACAGTGTCCGCGCCATTGCCACCATCAATCGTATCACCATTGGATCCGCCAGATAGGACGTCCGAACTGGTGCAACCATCAATGCTGTCCGAGCCGTCGCCGCCATCAATTGTGTCTGAGCCGCTGCCGCCTTCAATGGTGTCATTGTTGACACCACCAACAATGCTGTCCGAACCGCTGCCACCTTCGATGCTGTCTTCGCCGCTGCCACCTTCAATGGTGTCTGCGCCGCTGTCACCGCGTAACGCGTCGGATCCGTTGCCGCCCAGCAGAACGTCATCACCGCTGCCCCCGTTTAGGGTGTCAGCATTGCCGCCGCCATCAAGTGAGTCATTGTCAGCGTTGCCGTTCAACGTGTCGCTTCCGCCACCGCCAAGAATGGTGTCATTCCCACTCAGGCCATTCAATTCATCACTGCCACCGTTGCCGTCCAGCATGTTGCCGTCGGCATCTGTGCCGGTAATAGTATCGTTCCCGCCATTACCTTCAGCGTTCTCGAAGTCGATCAACTCAACGCGTGTTGGATCAAATGCGCTTCCGCCACGTTCTGTTTCAAGATTCAGGACGCGTGATGTGTTGTTGTCCTCAATGTAGGTGTCAACACCTGCACCACCGTCAAAGACATCCGAAGAGCCGTTCGCAGATGCACGCAACGTGTCATCGCCACCGCCCAAAGTGATGCCGTTAAAGTCGCCGGTCGTTCCATTTTCAGACACATCATCAGCAAAGTCGGTGGTGATGATGTTTTCAATGCGCGACAATTCCAGAACCGACGCGTTGGACATGTCGCGAGATGTGACGTCGGCCGAGTCGGCATTTACTCCCGCCGCCGCACCAGACAGGTCAAGGGTGTCTATGTTGAGGCCACCGTCAATTGTGCTGGTGCCACCGTCCATCTCATCAATGATCAAGTCATCGCCAGCGCCGGCGTCAATGTCGTCACTGCCATTGCCACCTTCAATCGTATCATTGCCGCCACGCCCTTCGATCACGTTGCTCGGTGCGAAGGAGTCGTTGACTTTGATGTTGTTGGCACCGTCGGTACCAATAATCCCTTCACCACCGTCAATTTCGATGTTCTCGAAGCTAATAATGTCAGCGGTTTTGAGGCCGTTGAACCGCGCTTCTTCTGCGTCCAGGTCGTAAATGACAACACTGGCGAAGACGCCTTCAACCGTCAGCTTGTCAGTGCCGTTCCCGCCGTTCAACGTGTCGTTGTTGGTAGTCAGCCGGGACGTGATGACCTCGTCATTGCCTTCACCGGTTTGGATATTGTTGGTCACATTATCTTCGGCCCGGATATCGACGACGTCACGGTACCCGGAACCGATAACGTTCTCAAAGGTGAAGAGCTGGTCGGTTTCGCCTGGCCCGAGCAAAGTGGAAAAGACAGCACTACCCGGGTTGAAACCGGCACCTAGCGTGATGGTCCACTGGCTTCCAATCAGTGAAATCGGGGGTGGGTTGGAATAGGAATAGTCGACCGTGTCGATGCCCGTATCGCCCACCAAGGTATCGTTGCCTAAGCCACCTTGGATCGTATCTAGGCCCGAACCACCACGGATCGAATCCTGGCCCGAACCGCCTCTGATAATATCGTTGCCACCTGCGCCATTCAGCGTGTCATTGCCGCCAAAACCGTCAATGGTATCGTTGCCGTTCTGTCCAAAAAACGTGTTGGCCAAACTGTTTCCGTCAAAGTCCGTTCCTTGCTGCTTCCCAGTCACAACGGTACCGCTGAGGAAGTTCAGAGGTTCATTGCTAAAATCACCAGCGTCGATATCAGTCGCTGTGCGCGAGTCGAAAATGGATGCGTCAATCTCGCCAGCTTCCGATTGGTGCGTGACCAGAATACGACCGTCGACGGTCACACCAATATCAACATTGGTGCCAGCATTGTTGATCGCGGTGACCTGACTGCCATCAAATGTGCCATCAGAGTTGAATTGACGCATTTCTGTGCGATCGTCGGTATCGTCGTCCCAAACTACGACAAAATCGCCCGACGCCGGTCCGGGCAGAGCAACCACGCGGATCTCATTCACATTGTCAGATCCAGTTTCCACATTGAACTGGGACCCAACAGCACCTGCAGCACTGTTGAAAATTCGGCCGAATACATCACCGGAATCTTCCCAAACCACGACAAAATTACCGTTGGCCAAACCTGCGACTTGGGGATTGCCCGAAACACCGGCTGGCAGGCTCGTCAAGTTGAAGTGCTGAAGGGTTCCGGCACTATCGTAGATCCGGATTTCCATAGACTGTGTGCCACTATCATCTTCTTCGTAGACGACAACCAATTCACCGGTTATGAGCAATGCAGTTTCGTGATCACGGTCAAAATCCGGCGTGTTTTGTCCCGCATCGAATGCTGTACCCAGCGTCGCACCGCCACTTGCATCGATGTCAAAATGAACGCCTCGGATGTCCAGATCACCGCCGGATTCCAGAAGTTCCCAAGTGACGAAACCACTGTTGTCCGACTGATCAACGACAATCCGGGGTGAACGAATGTCTCCCGACCCGTTCTCAGAAGCGATGGTGGTCGCACCATCTATTCGGTCCCCACCATCGTCGAAGCGCTCCCAAATCAGTGCTGTATTCGTATTGTTGGTGTCATCATCCATGTAAGCCAGGATGAACCCGCCATCATTCGTGGCGGCGATGTCAAAGTCACGTTCGTTGTCAGCGTTGCGAGCAACATTAATTTGGAACTCGTTCCGGACCAAGAAACCTTGAGCATCATAGATCTTACCGATGATATCAGCGTTATTGCCCGAGCCGGTCGTACCCGCACCGTCCGCTTCCCAAGCGACAAGAATGTTGCCGTTTGAAAGCCCAATAATCTTTGGGTTGGTCTGAGCTCCTGTTGTGCCAGCGCCAACGTTAACGTCAAATGCTGATTGCCATACTGAAGGGGTCGCCATAATGGTCTCCTAAAAAAGTGCCGCTAACGCGGGATATGAAAAATAAACAGGCCGCACACACTGTCCGGCTGTAGAGTATTAGGCTCAGCTTTGCGCGGCCGAATCTAGGCCGAAAAGTAAGTTGAGCGGACTTGTCCCAGAACCAATGACAACCGAAAAAATGAGGGCTAAAGGTAGTAAACTGGGAGATGCTTCAAATTTAAGCGGTGTCTGTAAAGGTCCTTTGTTTTAGTGGTTCTGACTTCGAATGTAGGAGTGTTAACACATTTTTCTATTCGGTCAAAGAATGGATATCCTTACTCTAAATTCATCAGGCAATAAACTTTGACTACGTGACGGTTAGCAGCCACAACTGCCTTGTGTCAATTGCCCGCACAAAGACTTCAGGGGATTCACGCTTAAACCGACATGTCCTAAGTGACTCGTGTTGCGAGAAGCTTGATCGTTTTGGTGCGCGTTTTCCACTTTGACGGCGGTTTCGGGTACCAGATCATCGATTTCGAGGATTCCACGCCTGTGTCTTCCGAGTGCTTCTTGGGTCCTGGCCCATTTGGGCTGCGAAAAGGCGCAACTGTCGAGCCGCTTTTGTCCCGTTTTCGGAATGTTGGCCTCGGCGAGGGCCTGATAATGCGAATGGCTTCGATGGCTCGTTTGAAGTCGGCGCTCGGCACGGCAACCTCTTCGCGCAACTTGGCACGCTTCAGGAAACTGTCAAGGTTGAAAGCCGTTGCGTGAAGCTGATACCTGACCTCATTGGTACTGAACCGCTTGCTGGACTACTGGTTCCTATTGATGACATATTTTACCTCCCTTGATATGCCGTTCGGCTATGCCACGCAGATTGTAAAAAAGGATGATCCAGTCCGGCTCTATTGGCAGGTTCGTGACGACAAAGCCCACGCAAGAACACAACTTGCCTGGATGCCATTCCAGCTTGGCGATGACGCCGCGGGCCTCGCCCCATGATCCCGTTTAATACTCGTAGTCATGGCAGAAGCGGCACACATACTTGGGCAGGCGTACCACAAGGTGCTTCAGAAGGTGCGCAACGCTTGTTGAAGTACCTTGTTACCCTTTAACCGGATGGCGTAGCAGTGCCCGGCCACTTCCAGAAGTTCATACAGCGTAGGAATGGAAAGAACAGCGTCGGCTCGACAGATGCGCATCAGGTCACGAGCTCTGTAGCGGGCAATGACCGGCGCCAGAGTCATTTTTCCAACCGTCGGCGCGGTGAAGATTGCACTTGCGCACGGCGCGGCCCCCAAGATCTCTGAACTGCTGGAAAACAAGCGGTGGATGATAGCACCTGCCGCCGAAGTGGCCGTTCCACGTTATGCCGTCCTCGTCGTCATGAGTGGGTTTGACGGAGCTGTCCATATTCAGGTTGATCTATTTGCGCCGCTTTGCCTCGTGCAACACATCAAACTATTGGCCAAGAAGATTGGCCAAGGCAGCGGGGTTGTCGGCGGAGGCCAGAATCCCGGCCTCAATCCGTGCCGTCTGGCTGGTTGACGCCGCCTGGCATTCAACAGCAAGACCGCCGACGATCGAACGCATCACACAGTCACGGACGAGCCGCTCTGCGTAATTCACATCAGGATATCCGGCCAAATGTCGAAAGGTGTACTGGCGCAAAAGGCCGATGAGCGTATGAAAACCACTCTTCCCCAGGACAGGCAAAAACCGCCCGGCAAGATCGTGCAACCCCAAGGTCTCATTTAGTTCCCGAAACACGAGAAAACCACCGTCAGAGCAGATCTTGGAGCCATGGAAATCAAGCAGAACGCGATGGTCAAAATCCGGCCAGAAGTCGCCCTCAGAATCCGCACCATTTTGATAAACCAGCACTGTTGTACTTGACGTTAAAAGACATGCTAGAATGTGACATGAAAACAAGACCCGTTTGAGCCAAATCACCATGCCACTTGAGAGGTACGGTTAATGCACCTGTACAAGCTGATTATCCAACATCCGTAATTGACAAAACGCCTGAGCGGAGACTTGCTGGATATGGGCCTGCGCCCCAAACTCTGTGCCGTGGGGAGGAAAGCTAGTAGGCGGGCCCTTCAACCTCTGGCTCTGGGTAATAGTACCGGTCGGCAAATGGATCAAAGCTATCCATGTCAGCACGCACCACTCACTCAGGGTTCTCACGATGCGCGGCCAATGACCGGAACTCACCGGAAACCGATGAGAAAATGCGCACATCTCAGAAGCCTTCCCGGCTGAACCGGTAGAAAATGGCACTCGCCAAGGGGGGCCAAACTTACCCCATTGAACTCATGTTGGAGCGGAGTTCCTTATATGTCGTTTTGTTCCGATCGGTTTTGGATTTCCAATAGCTTGGTCTGCAAGACCTCTGCAGGTGTCCGGTAGCCGAGGCACTTGCACGGCGTGGAATTGAAGCGGTGGCAAATCGACCTCAAATATCGATTTCTCATCGGTTGCCATTTGATGCGCCATTGGTCGGAGCGACAATGGCGACGGTTTGGTTGAGCGCGGCAGGTACTTCCGGACCCTGTTGTTCGTATTTTCCACGGTGCCTTTCTGATTTAGCGCTTGCGGATCGCAGAACCACGCGTCCGCGCCGATCCCTGCCTTCAAATGCCTCCAGGCTGAGTACTCAGTACCACGATCACAGTTGATCGACTGGCGCGCGTCGCCGGGTAGGGCAGCCAGTCCCTGGATCAGTCCCTCCATTTTCGGCTTGGACTGGCGAGCCTCGCTGCACATCACCACAGCATACCGGCTGACGCGTTCAACCAGAGACGCCACGTTCACTTTCCCGTACTCTCTGCGGAACATCATCAGATCGCACTCCCATTGACCGAACTCTACGCGTTCTGCGATGTGCTCAGGCCAGCGCGACAGGCTCTGCGTGTCGAAGATGTGGGTCCGGATACGTGTGCGGTAGCCACAGGGCCCAGCCGATCCGCAGTCCCTAGATCCGGCGTTTTAGCTTCTCGCCATTTGTCGAATCTGCGATGTTCTTCCAAACTCAGGTGAGGTTAGCCGCAGCCCATTCGAAAGTCTCCGTGCAACGTTCTGTTTATTGCAGAACCTGCGCCCTGGATGTGGGTCTACCGCAAATCTCACCGCTCGCCTAAATTCTGCGCCTGGTTCACCTTTGCCTGGACTCTGGCCGGACGTTACCTTTAGGCCAATGCGCTCTGGAAAAGACTCGCGACACTTGATCCCACTTCTGGAGCCAGATGATACTTACCTCCACGAAAATCGACTTTCTCGCCCCATGACTCGCCACTATTACCCCATGACTGTGTGTCAGCAGGCGGCGCAGAATCGAGTCCACCGCTGCTTGGACCTATCATGCTTTATTGCCGCCTCAATTGCTCGTTTGAGCCACCTTCCGTTCGAAAGCGATGGGGCTTTTCCAGCCCATTTCTGAGTGTCTTCGGCGCGGATTGTAAAAGCCGTTGATGTGCGGGAAGATGGTCAGCACGGGGTCCTTGCGCGTTAGCAATGATCTGCCCCAGATCAGTTCTGCTTTTATGGTCTTTGTCTAACGCCATCGCCAATGGGGCAGTTTAGGTTGATTTGATAAGGGAGGGATTCTGGCACATCGTAACCACCAAGGAGTTGAGATGAGACAGAAGCCCGGAAGCAAGCGGAGCCACGGCGAGAAGGTCGTGAAAGGCATCTGCTGTGCAACGCGCAAACAGTGTTTTGTCGAAGAGAAGATCAGGATCGTGCTGGACGGCCTGAAAGGAGAGGGCAGCATCGCTAAACTGTGCCGTCGCGAGGGCATTGCACAGAGCCTCTACTACAGCTGGTCCTAGGAGTTCCTTGAGGCGGGCAAGAAACGCCTTGCGGCGACACCGCTCGTGCGGCGACCTCGACTGAAGTCAAAGACCTGCGCTGAGAATCCCGCGATTTGAAAGAGGTTGTCGCTGAACAGTCCCTGGAGCTGCGGCCGCTGAAAAAGGCATAAACGCGCCCTCTCGGCAGAATGCTTCGCATTCGCCTGTCAGGCAATAAATGGGAACGACGACGCGTGTGGAAACCGGCGTCTGAGAAACTGGAGATCATCCGGCTCGTCGAAGGCTCGCAACTGCCGACGAAGCGAACGCTGGACAAGCTGGGCCTTCACAGAACGACGTTCTATCACTGGTACGATCAGTATATGGTCGGCGGCCCCGAAGCGCTTGAGGATCGCAGCCCGAAGCCATTCTGCGTCTGGGACCGCATTCCCGAACCGGTGCGTGAGAAGATCAAAGACCTGGCTTTGGAGGAAAGTGACCTGTCGCCACGTGAGTTGGCCGTGCGGTTCTCCGACGCGGAAAAGTATTTTGTGTCAGAGGCTTCGGTCTATCCACTGCCTGGCAGGACATTGCGCAGCAATGTCCCGAGAGGGGCATTCTCAAGTCCTATGACCTGATCGCCAGCCCAGCCTATGTGGTTCTGTCAGCGGCGGACCAATTCAAAGATAAGCCAACACGGCCAAGCCAGCTGTGGCAAACCGACTTCACGTATCTGAAGGTCATTGGCTGGGGTTGGTTTTACCTATCGACGATCCTCGACGACTACAGCCGGTACATCATCGCTTGGAAGCTCTGTAAGACGATGAAGGCTGAGGATGTGACCGACACCCTCGACCGGGCACTGCAGGCTTCGGGCTGTGGTCAGGCGACAGTGCTGCACAAGCCGCACCTGCTCTCGGATTACGGGTCGAGCTACATCTCTGGTGAATTGGCCTACTGGCCTGAAAACCAGGAGATGGACCATGTCCGAGGCGCACCGCATCATCCGCAAACCCAAGGAAAGATCGAGCGCTCGCTTCAGACCTTCAAGAACCGCATCCTGCTGGATAACTACTACCTGCATGGTGATCTCAGCCACCGGATCGACGCCCCTATCTATCACGACAACCACCGACGATATCATGAGTACCTGCAAAACCTCACCCCAGCCGCCGTCTACTTCGGTCGCAGCGAGAACATTTTAAAACAAAAGAGAAAGGATCAAACGAAAGACCACCGAAACGCGACGCTTGCCTCACCGCAAATCCGCCGCATAAGCACATGAAACAGATGAGCCAGCCCTCTCTTAGTTCAGGCACACATCTGTCCCAAAATCCCTGACAACGGACAGGTTTTGTTCAGCTTCTCGGCGAAGGACATGAGCGGCGACCCAAAAAACCACAGCGCGCCGCCATTCAAGCGCTTGTGCAGCCATAAGCCGCCCTCATCTAAATACTTGCTCGGCGGTTTGTTTTTGATCTCAATAGCCTCGAGATGGTAAAGCCTGAGTAGACTCGCCACCGCATGATACCGGGAAAACCCAGCGAATTCAGCGTTTAACCGACTTATGCGATTAAGTGGGACAACGTGATAAGGAACTTCGGTGCCACTCCTCAGCACCATTTTCTTTCAAGCTCCGGTTCGAAGGCAAAGCCTTGCTCGTTTTCGGCTATGTAGCATCCACACGTCAAACAGGCTTGGAAACGGCCGCCCCAACTGAATTTCCGGCGTCCATGAACCCGGATCTGGTCGACTTGTTAACACATACGTGTTGTAGTGTCGCGGCCCACAACTTGCGATGAACGACATTCCCGCAGGGGTTCGACTTAATTGCTAGGATTGAATTTGGGTTACGGAAGTCAGGACTGGACCGGTTTTTTGCAACCTACACTCCAGGATGGGATACGTCATGGCACAGGTAACTGACGAGCTAGCGCGCAAGTCTGTACTGGTTCTTGAAGACAGCTGGGTCATATCGGAAGGTATCTCTCTGCAATTCAATCTCCTCGGGTTTAACATGGTAACCGCGGTTCAGACAGGGGAATCGCTTTTGAAATATTGACTATGCATCACGTCTGATTGGATTCATACGGATTGCGTCATTAGTAAAGGATGCGACCGCGATGGAAGATTTTTCTCATATTTTTGAGGGCGTTGAAGACCCTCGTACGAGCAACGCTACACGGCATGATCTTCATGAGATGCTTATGATCGGCCTGTTGTCGACCATGTGTGGCGGCGAGGGTTGCTGCGACATGGCGCTATTTGGCACGACGAAAGAGCCGTTTTTGCGCACATTCATGACACTGAAGCACGGAATACCGAGCCACGATGCGTTCTCTGACCTGTTCAACGCCCTCGATCCTGGCACGTTTCAGTCAGTGATGCTTCGCCTGACAGAGGGGTTCGCTGACCAGTTGGGCGAGGTGATTGCGGTTGATGGCAAGTCGTTGCGGCGCTCCTTCGACAGGGCGAAGAAGCAGTCGGCGTTACACCTCGTGCAGGCTTTTGCGGCTGAGGCCAGGCTCGTACTCGGGCAGGTCGCTGTTGACGAAAAATCCAACGAGATTACGGCGCTGCCCGCGCTGTTGAACATGCTGTCGTTGAAGGGGCGGATTGTGACGGCGGACGCTATGCACACGCAGCGCACTACAGCCGAGACGGTAACGCAGGCTGGCGGTGATTATGTTCTGGCGCTGAAACGCAATCAGGAGACGCTGCACGAGGATGTGGCACTCTGGCTGGATGATCCTGGAAATGTCGAAAACTGTGAAACTTATCAGAATGTTGACGCAGGACACGGTCGACTGGAGACGCGCAAGGCGTTGATCTCGCATGACGTTGCCTGGCTCGACGAGCGGCATCACTGGCCCGGGCTCAGGGCCATCGGAAAGGTCGTCGCCACCCGCGAAGTCGGCGATAAAACCTCATGCCAAACTCGCTACTTCCTCATCAGCGCGCCGCTCTCTCCCGAGCGTTTCCTGTCCATCACCCGCGCCCATTGGAGTATCGAGAACAGCCTTCACTGGGTGCTCGACGTCTCCATGAACGAGGACGCCGCGCGCAACAGAAAAGACAACGGACCCGAAAATCTCTCTATCCTACGGCGCATCGCTCTCAACCTCGCCCGCTCCGAACCGTCAAAAGGATCAATGCGAGGAAAGCTGAAACGCGCCGGATGGCAGGATACATTCATGCTCGAACTCATCAGAACCGCGACCAAATCTCAAAAGCGATAGCCCTGGCGGTTCAGACGCTTGCGGATGCGTTAGAATACACCCAGAAACAGCTGCCAGATATCGCCTTGCTTGACGTCAACCTTGGCCATGGTGAAACCAGCTTTGACTTTGCAGGAATGTTGTTGGATCGCGGCGTCACCGTCATTTTTTCAACGGGATTTTATGACCAAAGGAATGTGCCCGCCGGCATGCGTCACATCGTTTTTCTGACGAAACCTTTCCTTGCAGAACAACTTGAAGAAGCGCTGATGGAGGCGCTGAAATAGCCCTCAGGTCAACAGCGCACCATCAAACAAGATGGAGACCGTGAAACCTTGCGTCCTGTCGACTTCAATTGTTCCGCCATATTGCTTTGACAGCCTGCGGATCATCCGCCACCCCAGAGAGCGCGATTTCTCTGGATGTTCTTCTCCATCAGACAGACCACGACCGTCGTCCTTGACGCAGATCACGGGGCCATCCTGGGTGCTGTCACATCGCAGATCGATGTTGCCCTTTTTTTGATCTTGAAAGGCATGTTTGAGGGCGTTCACGATGAGCTCGTTGACCACCAATCCAAGATCGATTGCGGCGTCACTCTTGACCTGAAAATCATCGCCTCCGACTGAAATCGATATACGACGCCCCTGTGCGCCAAACGCCTTCTCTGCGCTGGAGGCGATGTCATGCAGGAACTCAATGAGCGAAAGCGTTTCGGCTGCTGGTCGTTTTTGCATCATTTCGTGCGCTTTGACGATTGCCAAAATTCGGGCGTCCAGACCAGACAAGGCGTGGACGGTTTCGGATTGCGTCGCTTCCTGCTCGCTGAGTTGAACAAGCGAACTGATCAGAGCCAGATTATTGGCGGTTCGGTGATGAATTTCCCGCATGAGAAGGTCTCGGGTCGCGATAGCATCCAGCAATTCGCGGTTTTTGCTGGGCCAGCTCCATCGCCGGATCAAGTGCGACAAGCACTGAGACCGCTTGCTTGGCTTCGTCCAGAGACTGCGCCATTTTTGTGCTTGAAAGATTACTCATGAAGATCGCGCTGATCTGAGAGCCATTGGGCCCCGTCTCTATATCCAGCTGATCTGCAATATTGCGGACCCCGCGCAAGCCCCGACCGCCATTGGCGTTTTCGCGCAGAACTGCGTCAACATCTGCAATGCCAGGGCCATGATCGCTGATCGCGACGCGCAGTGCGACACGTCCTTCATGCCGCACGAGCGATATCCGAGCCTGACCCCCATTTGCATAGACGACTGCGTTTCGAGCAATTTCAAGAACAGCCGTCACAGTGCGGGTTTTTGCAAATTTCCCGAAGGCAAGCGACTCCACTATGGCGGCAACGACTTGCCTGGTCCAGAGCAAGTCTGCGTCTTGGTCGATGCGAAATGGAGTCAGTATTTGGGACATGCTTAACTGCCTTAATCAAATCTCAGGACAGCGATACTGGCGTCATCTCGTCCTCGCAGGTTTGTATGAAGCAGTGTTGCTGCGATCGTCAAAGGTGAGCGCGAAAACAGGGACATGTTGATGTCGCGTGCTCTTATCGTGGACAGGCCATCGCTGTGAAGGACAACCACATCACCACGTTGAAGCCCCTTCGTCTCTGAAAAAGCGGTCAAAGGTGGACCGCCGATTCGACCATCACGCACCGGAAACCGCTTCACCTGACCCTTTCGCACCAAAAAGGTAGAGATATTGCCGACACCGCCGTAGTGCAGTGTTCTGGTCTCGGGCTCCACCTTGATTGCGGCTGCCACTGCACCGCGTCGGTTGGTCAGTTGATGCGACAGACGGGACAGAAGGGGTCCGGGTTCGCCATCAAGCGATGTGTATGCCGCTGCAAGGTCTTGCGCTTCCTGAGCCGCCGCCGGACCGTGGCCCAAGCCATCACAGAGCATTATTTGGACGCCAGAGCTGTCTTGCCGTGCTGTCCAGTGGTCTCCGCAGACACGTTCTGACGGGAGACAACACGTTAGCCCCGCGAACTGAACAGGCGAAGATTGGCGCTTGTCCGGGGTTGCGTTGAAGGCGCAGGTCACAACCGTACCCCGGTCTGGCTCGGTCCAAATGGCAAATTCGTCAGACAACCTGCGCATCGCGCCCAGGCCCAGACCCGCAGAGCCTGAACGGCTTGTCCCGTCAGCCATCGCCGCATCAAGCGCAGGAATACCATCACCATTGTCCGCAACGACGAGTGCAAGACCCGATCCCGCATGGGTCATCGTTTTCTCTACAAGAACGCGGCCTTCCTTGCCATGTCGTAGGGCGTTTGAAGCAGCCTCGCTTGCAACGATTGCAATCTCTTCAGCACGGGTTTGTGGCAGCCCAAGGTCAATCGCCGCCTGCCTTGCCAGGCGTCTGGCTGTGGCTACGACGGTTTTGTCATCGATCTCGATCCATCGGCTCATATCTTCACGGCCATCTGGATTTTCACACCGTTGCCTGGCGCAGTCTCGATTTCAAAGGTGTCGCACAGCCTTTGCGCGCCCCCAAGACCCCGTCCCATACCGCTGCCAGTGGTAAATCCGTCCTCTAGCGCGGTATCAACATCGCCGATACCCGGACCCTGATCCTCGCAGATGACGCTCACCTGCTTGGGCGTGTCATGGGTAAAAACATGCAGTTCCCCGCCGCCACCATGAACGATGGCGTTGCGAGCGATTTCGCTGACTGCGGTCACAAACCGCGTTTTCTTGAGAGCCCGTGCGCCGAGTTCAGTCATCGCTTTGGTGACCGCTCGACGTGCGCCTGCTACGTCTCTGTCCGTGTCCAGGCGAACAAGTTCATAAAGACGCCCATCGACCGGGATCATCCGCGCGAGGAGCGAAGCCGCTCCATGGCGTGGGTCAAACTCAGCGCGGTTTGCGTCTCAGGCAGGTACATGCCCAGTTCAACGAGCGTCATGGCGACAGCGGGGCGCATTCCGACAAGAAAGGTCTGTGCATCCAGCAACTTCGCAATACTGGCAAGCTGAGCGATTACCCGACCAACAAACGTATCCACGATTTCCAGTGCACTGATATCAATGACAACACCCTGCGCCCCTTCGGCCGCGACCCGCTCCGACAGTTGATCTTGCAGATCGATGATGTCCGTGTCGGTGATGTCCTCGTGGATTGCGACCAAGAGAACCTGGTCCACCAGATGAATAGCGCCGCCTTGGACGGGCTCAGACATTGGCCTGCTTGACGATGTCATAGCCCAGACGATCCAGGGCATCCCCAAATGCGCTCCGGATGGTGGACTTGGTGGAAACCGAACCGACGTCGACGCCTAACTGCACCATGGTTTGCGCAATTTTGGGGCTGATCCCGCTGATCGTGCATTCCGCACCCATCAATCGTACAGCAGACGCGGTCCTGAGCAGGTGTTGCGCGACTTGTGTGTCTACGGTCTGAACCCCTGTGATGTCGACGATCACAACTTCGGCGCACTCACGGACGATGGCCTCCAGAAGGTTCTCCATCACATCCTGCGCCCTCACGGAATCAAGCGTGCCGATCAATGGCAGGGTCAGCACCCGATCCCAAAGCTCGACCACTGGTGTGGACAACTCCAGCATTTCGTCCCGTTGCCGATCAATGACCTGTTCGCGCTCCGCGATGAACACTTTGGTTGTGTGCAAGGCAAACGCGTCAATCACCCGGCCGATCAGCCAAATCTCTTCGATGAGCTGTACTGGCGTGTCTGACAACCTGCCCCGCAGACGGTCAAACAGGGTGGATTTCAGGGCTTGAATGAAGCCGGCCATGTCAGTTGATTCAATTCCGCGCAGGACGCGTTCTTTTGTGACCTCGGCCAAGACACTCCGAAGGTCGGCCCAGGGGTCACTGCCAAGGTCAAAGTCTTCGCTGGTGACGCCATCACGGACACCCTGCCTGAAAGCCCTCAAAAGTGCGGATGTATGATCACGCCCTTCCTTGTCAGAAAAGAGGTCTTTGCGCTGCAAGCCCTCGCTGCCTTGCGTACTAAGCCATGCATCCAGAACTTCGTCGAATTCATCATCCAAAATTGCAAGCGTGTGAGACGTTGCAGACACCGCCATTTGTGCATCCCCCTGACATTCCAAAACCTGAGCGTTTATCAAAACACAATGTAACTATTCAGGTTGTCTCTGGGGCGTTTCAGACGCTTGATTTTGTCAGGTCGGTTCGAGTTTCTGGATGAGTTGATCGGCGGTTTTCTGGAGTGTTTCGATTATTGACCAGCCCTGTTTGCGTGCCGTTTCGATCACGGTTCTGAGGGTGCAGAAGTTTTCCGCGCCGGTCAGTGTGCGGAAGCATCCCGAGACCTTGATACGGACCTTGCCCATTCTCAGATCCCTCTCGGCCTCGTTATTTGTGAAGGGAACCTGCAAGTCGGTAAGGAAGCGCAGGACATCGGCCTTGCGGTCACGCAATCGCAGCACGAGATTGTGTCCGGTTCGCCGTTTTGGTCGTCCTCGGGGGGATTTGCCGGGCAGTGCGGGTTTCAGCGGTGGCTGGTTTTCATGTAACGACAGCCCCTGCGCGATGCAGGTGTCGTAGCGCTCATCGATGGCCTTGACCACATGCGCCGCGACATGATCCCGACCGTTTGCCCGGGCGCTGGCGGCCGCCCTTTTCGCGTCCAGCAGGATAGTCTGCATCATCGCAGCCCATGCTTCCTTTTCGATATCGACGAGCGCCTGCAACTCGCGCATGTGATGGGCATTGCAAAGGCCGTGCACGACCTCCTCCATCCTGGCGTAGGATGCCCAGTTGTCATGCACCGCAATCCCCGATACGCCGGACAGCAGATCGCCTCTGCCCGCCCCCATCCGGAAATGGCTCAGGGTCAATGAGCAGATGACATGCTGCCACCGGTTTCGGCCTTCAACCCGCAGACCTGTTTCATCCAGATGTTTCACCGCCACCTGCACACCGCACAAGGCGTCACGTACAGCGTCTGCAAAAGACAGCATGCCCTCCGCCACCTTCGCAATCAGCCGCGCCAGTGTGGCGGCGGAAATGCGCACGCCGAACAGGTCACGAAAGACCTGCGACAGACGGTCATCGGGAATGCAATGGTACGTCTGAAGATAGCTCGCCATGGCCGCAATATGATTGCCGTACTGAACCGGTGCCCTGACCCCTTCCGGGAACGTGCCGCGCACGTGCTTTCCGCAGTTCGGGCATGTGCACTTATGAGCCCGGTGCTCAGTGATCGTGAGGGGTGGCGGCGGCGGCAGGTCGAACACCTGCCGGGCTGCAAACCCCTGCGAGGGGCATTGCGTCAGATCATGATCGCAGTCGGGACAGGCTTGTGGATGATGGTCGACAACCTCGTCGGGGGTGTCCGTCTGCTCCAGGGTCGTGCCCTTGTGCCCCGGCTGACCGCCGGGCTTGCGATCCAGTTGCCCGCGCTGATCCTTCCTGCCCTTCGCCGTCGGCTTCGCAGGGCTGTCACTCGACGGAGGCTTGCTGCTGTTCCGGCTGTTCAACGCAAGGCGACGCTCAAGCCCCTCAATCCGCTGCTCAAGCACAACGATCATCTCTGCCTGTCGCCGGTTCTCCTCGACAAGATACGCAATCGTCTCACGCTGCGTTTCGATCAATTCAATCAGTTGGGACTTCGAGAGTTCAGCAAGTCCGCTGGTATGGGTGGGTTCGCCAGACATGCCCTGATCGACTCATGAAATCCTCAATCAGAAAACCGGAATGTGCTCCCCCGAGTCGATTTGACGCAGCCGAAAAACGCCACCGACAACCTGGGCAGTTACAACACAATTTTCAACTATCGCGGGTTTCCAGCCGAATTGGAAGCCCATAGCAGGGCAATTCCAGGGGAATCGCTTTTGAAATATTGACTATGCATCACGTCTGATTGGATTCATACGGATTGCGTCATTAGCAAAGGATGCGACCGCGATGGAAGATTTTTCTCATATTTTTGAGGGCGTTGAAGACCCTCGTACGAGCAACGCTACACGGCATGATCTTCATGAGATGCTTATGATCGGCCTGTTGTCGACCATGTGTGGCGGCGAGGGTTGCTGCGACATGGCGCTATTTGGCACGACGAAAGAGCCGTTTTTGCGCACATTCATGACACTGAAGCACGGAATACCGAGCCACGATGCGTTCTCTGACCTGTTCAACGCCCTCGATCCTGGCACGTTTCAGTCAGTGATGCTTCGCCTGACAGAGGGGTTCGCTGACCAGTTGGGCGAGGTGATTGCGGTTGATGGCAAGTCGTTGCGGCGCTCCTTCGACAGGGCGAAGAAGCAGTCGGCGTTACACCTCGTGCAGGCTTTTGCGGCTGAGGCCAGGCTCGTACTCGGGCAGGTCGCTGTTGACGAAAAATCCAACGAGATTACGGCGCTGCCCGCGCTGTTGAACATGCTGTCGTTGAAGGGGCGGATTGTGACGGCGGACGCTATGCACACGCAGCGCACTACAGCCGAGACGGTAACGCAGGCTGGCGGTGATTATGTTCTGGCGCTGAAACGCAATCAGGAGACGCTGCACGAGGATGTGGCACTCTGGCTGGATGATCCTGGAAATGTCGAAAACTGTGAAACTTATCAGAATGTTGACGCAGGACACGGTCGACTGGAGACGCGCAAGGCGTTGATCTCGCATGACGTTGCCTGGCTCGACGAGCGGCATCACTGGCCCGGGCTCAGGGCCATCGGAAAGGTCGTCGCCACCCGCGAAGTCGGCGATAAAACCTCATGCCAAACTCGCTACTTCCTCATCAGCGCGCCGCTCTCTCCCGAGCGTTTCCTGTCCATCACCCGCGCCCATTGGAGTATCGAGAACAGCCTTCACTGGGTGCTCGACGTCTCCATGAACGAGGACGCCGCGCGCAACAGAAAAGACAACGGACCCGAAAATCTCTCTATCCTACGGCGCATCGCTCTCAACCTCGCCCGCTCCGAACCGTCAAAAGGATCAATGCGAGGAAAGCTGAAACGCGCCGGATGGCAGGATACATTCATGCTCGAACTCATCAGAACCGCGACCAAATCTCAAAAGCGATAGCCCTGAGGGCAATTCCTGGCATCCTTGATGCCAGGGTTCGGAATGTCGGGTGGCATGCGTATGCAATTTCGCACGTGGCAAGCGCGTCTCGGAGTTATCTGCTATGACCTGATGCCGGTACCCCCCATCATTATCAGACCCAAGGCTGGATCTATTGTACGGAACTTGGGTTGTCGGAACTCGGGCTAATTTGTGAAACACATCGGCTGGACCATGCTCCCACTCAGTTGCGGGACAAGCGCTTTAGTCTCTCACCAGTTTGACAGCAGCTCCCTTTGTTCGTCAGTTTGGAGGCGCCGTGCTTTTTCTAACAACCAGTGAGACCGGCAAGACAGCAGCATCGCGCGGGGCCTCATCATCAGACGCCACAATCCGCGCCATCAGCATCTTTGCCGCAGTCTCTCCGATCATCAGGCGGTCTTGTCTGATCGAAGTCAGCGGCGGGATGAACTGTTCGGCCAGATCAATATCGTCGAAACCCATGACGGACACGTCATCCGGCACCTTCAGCCCATGACGAGACAGCTCTGCAACGAAGCCCATCGCCAATTGATCCGACGCGCAAAAGACTGCTGTGGGGCGATCATCCAGTGCGATCCACTCCTTGGCTGCGTGGCAACCGGCCTCAAGAGAAAAATCACCCGCAATGATCCATTCCGGTCTTTGCTCAAGCCCATGTGTGGCGACCTGCTCTTCAAATGCATCCTTGCGACTTTGCATCAGGACGTTGCCCGCAGGACCTGTCACATGTGCGATTTTGCGATGACCAAGCTCAAAGAGATGATCAACCGCAGTGCGCGCGCCTTGCCGGTTCTCACACCGAACGGAAGGGAATTGCGTGTCTTCGATCCACTCGCAGGCAAACAGAACCCGGTTAGACTGCGGCGCACTTTCGAGCATTTCGACCACGTCAGGGTCCAGGCTGCCATCCAGAATGATCATTCCATCGGCACGGGCGTCATCGAGATAGTCAATCAACCTTTCGCCACTGTCATGCACTTGATGGGTGCTGGCGATCAGCATTGAATAGCCTTTCTGGGACAGGTGCCGCGAGATTCCTTCGAGGATCGTCGAAAAGAACGGGTTCGCCAGATCCGGCAGCAACACCAGGACCGAATGCGCCCTTTGGGTCCGCAGGTTTCGGGCGGCGCGATTGATGCGGTACCCGGTCGCTTTCACGGCCTCCGCCACACGTGTTCGCGTTGATTCGGAGACCACCTCAGGGTTCGACAACGTTCTGGAGACCGTCGCCGTTGATACGCGTGCGACACGCGCAACATCCTGAAGTGTTGAGGTTTTCACGGCCTCACTGCCTCCCGGCAAAAACTCTTCCATGCAATCGATTGCATATCTTCTTGACACAAACATCAACGAGAGACGAGTATGTAATCGATTGCAGAGTGAGTTGCACAACGCGGTCGCAAACATCTTTTGCGGGTATCCGCATTTTCTGGGAGGAAAAAATGTCTAAAACCCTGAAGTCCCTGTTGGTGGGGACCGCAATGACGGCAGCCAGTATGGCACCGGCCGCCGAACTGGAAGTCACACACTGGTGGACATCAGGCGGTGAAGCCGTTGCTGTTGCCAAATTCGCCGAAGCGTGGAACGCGACGGGCAACAAATGGATTGATGGGGCCATCGCCGGTTCCGGTGGCACAGCGCGCCCGATTATCATTTCCCGCATCTTGGGCGGTGATCCGATGGCGGCGACACAGCTGAACCACGGTCGCCAGGCGGAAGAGCTGATTGAGGCAGGATTGCTTCTCGACCTCACGGACGTGGCCGAGGCAGGCGGCTGGAAAGACCTCGTGAACCCATCCTCGCTTCTGGATGCTTGCACACTTGATGGCAGGATCTACTGCGTTCCGGTCAACATTCACTCCGCTCAGTGGATCTGGCTGTCCCATGACGCATATGAAAAGGCCGGCCTTGAGGTGCCGACCGACTGGAATGAGTACGTGGCCTCAGCAGGTGATCTGCAAGCAGCCGGAACCCTGCCGTTGGCAATGGGCCAGCAGGGTTGGCAGCAGAACATCGCTTTCGGCGCGATCACACTTGCTGTTGCGGGCCTTGATGCCTGGAAAGCGGTCAATATCGACAAGAACGCCGATGTCGCCCGTGGTGCAGAATACACCGCAGCCTGGGAAGCAGTCGCCAACGCCCGCGAGTTGGCCAGAGAGTCCAATGTGCAGGACTGGAACCAGGCAACCAACATGGTCATCACCGGCACCGCCGGTGCGCAGATCATGGGTGACTGGGCGCAAGGCGAATTTGCTGTCGCGAACAAGGTCGAGGGCGAGGATTATTCCTGCCTGCCAGGTCTGGGTCTGAACCCGGTACTGGATACGGGCGGCGATGCTTTCTACTTCCCTGTCAACGACGATCCCGAAATCACAGCGGCCCAGAAAGAGCTGGCCGCACTGTTGATCTCGCCAGAGGTTCAGGTGTCGTTTAACCTTGCGAAGGGCTCGTTGCCGGTGCGCGGGGACATCGACTTGTCTGCGGCCAATGGCTGTATGCAAAAGGGCCTCGATATCCTGGCCAATGGCGGCGTGCTGCCATCAAGCGACATCGGGTTCTCTCAGGACACCATGCTGCAGATCGAAGATTTGATGGCGCAGTTCTGGTCTGGCGATATGTCGGCTGCCGATGCTCAGGGCGCTTATGCGCAGCTGATCGAAGACGCGGACTAATTCTCCCCCGCGTTTTTGACCCGGCGCTCTCACGCGCCGGGTCACCCTGACCCCACACATTTCTAGAGTATGGAGCCGACACGATGACCGTGTCCTCAGACCCCGCACGCGGCAAGGCCAAGCGCCCCAGACGCCTGTTCAAGAACTGGATGGCAAAGCTGGCGTCTTTGCCCATGATCCTGACCGCACTGGTTGTCTTCGTTGGGGGCACGGCCTGGACTGTCACCTATTCGTTCACCGGCTCGCGCATGCTGCCCCGCACCAAATGGGTGGGGTTCGATCAATACGAGCGTCTTTGGGACACCGACCGCTGGATCATTTCGATCAAGAACCTCGCGATATACGGCAGCCTGTGGATGGTCCTGACCTTGGTTCTGGGCTTCACATTAGCGGCCTGCCTTGATCGCAAGATTCGCTTTGAAAGTGCGTTTCGCACCATTTTTCTATACCCCTTTGCGCTGTCCTTCGTTGTCACAGGCCTTGTCTGGCAGTGGATTTTGAACCCCGACTTCGGCCTGCAGAGCGTCGTGCGCGGATGGGGGTGGGAGAGCTTTACCTTCAACCCGCTCAATGACCCGAACACCGTGATCTATGGCCTGTTGATTGCAGGCCTGTGGCAGGGCACCGGTCTGATCATGTGCATCATGCTTGCAGGTTTGCGCGGCATTGATGAAGACATCTGGAAAGCCGCGCGGGTCGACGGGATCGGAACCGTCAAGACCTATGTCATGGTCATCATTCCGATGATGCGTCCGGTCTTCATAACGGCGCTTGTCCTGATCGCGTCAGGCATCATCAAGCTCTACGATCTGGTGGTGGCGCAGACGGGCGGCGGGCCGGGTCTGTCGTCCGAAGTGCCCGCAAAATACGTCATCGAATATATGTTCCGCGCCCAGAACCTGGGCCAGGGTTTTGCAGCCTCCACCATGATGCTGTGCTCTGTGGTGATCATCCTCATCCCCTGGGCCTACCTTGAATTCGGAGGACGCAAACGTGGTTGAGATGACTGCAAGCAACGCCGCAGAACCCCGCGGGCCCAAACCCAAACGAGTCCTCTCGCGCGCCAACATCTTCCTCTACGGCACGCTGATCGTGGTCTCGCTGTACTACCTGTTGCCGCTTTATGTGATGATCGTCACGTCGCTTAAGGGGATGCCGGAAATCCGGATGGGCAATGTGTTTGGCCCGCCGATGGAAGTCACTTTTCAGCCTTGGGTCAAAGCCTGGGCCGAAGCCTGCACAGGCATAAATTGTGACGGCCTGTCGCGTGGCTTTGGCAACTCTGTCCGTATTCTGGTTCCCTCTCTGCTGCTGTCGATCGCCATTGCGTCGATCAATGGCTACGCGCTGTCCCACTGGAAGTTTAAAGGCTCCGAAACCTTTTTCACGATCCTGATCATCGGGGCGTTCATTCCCTACCAGACAATGCTCTATCCCATCGTGATCCTGCTGCGCGAAATCGGGCTGATGGGATCCATTGGGGGGCTGGTGCTGGTGCACACGGTCTTTGGCATGCCGATCCTCACATTGCTTTTCCGCAACTACTTTGCTTCCATCCCCGAAGAGTTGTTCAAAGCCGCCCGGGTGGATGGGGCCGGGTTCTGGCAGATCTATTTCCAGATCATGCTGCCCATGGCGCTGCCGATCTTCGTCGTCGCGATCATCCTTCAGGTGACCGGCATCTGGAACGACTTTCTGTTCGGCGTGATCTACACCAAACCGGCGACATACCCGATGACCGTGCAGCTCAATAACATCGTGAATTCGGTGCAGGGCGTCAAAGAATACAACGTCAACATGGCAGCCACACTGCTGACCGGCCTTGTCCCGCTCGTCATCTATTTCGCTTCCGGCAAACTCTTTGTTCGCGGTATTGCCGCCGGCGCAGTCAAAGGCTGATACACAAATGGCCAATTCGGTAGAAATCAAAAACCTCGATCTGAACTTTGGGTCGGTCAAGGTTCTCAAACAACTCAACCTGGACATTGCTGAGGGTGAATTCCTTGTGCTGCTCGGCTCTTCAGGCTGTGGGAAATCGACGCTGCTGAACTGCATTGCAGGGCTGCTTGACGTCTCGGACGGGCAGATCTTTATCAAAGGGCAGAACGTGACCTGGGCTGAACCCTCTGACCGTGGGATCGGTATGGTTTTCCAATCCTATGCGCTTTACCCGCAGATGTCGGTGCGCGGAAACCTGTCGTTTGGCCTCAGGAATGCGAGGGTACCCAAGGCAGAGATCGCAACACGTGTGGAGCGGGTTGCAGAAATCCTCCAGATCAAACCGCTCTTGGACCGCAAGCCCGGTGCGCTTTCGGGCGGCCAGCGCCAGCGCGTCGCCATCGGGCGTGCACTGGTGCGCGATGTGGATGTGTTCCTTTTTGACGAACCGCTGTCCAACCTTGATGCCAAGCTGCGTACCGATTTGCGGGTTGAGCTCAAGCGGCTGCACCAACAACTGAAGAACACCATGATCTACGTGACCCACGATCAGGTCGAAGCGATGACGCTCGCCGACCGGATTTCGATCATGAAAGGCGGGCTGATCGAACAGCTCGACACGCCGGAAGTGATCTACGCCAAACCGTGCAACAAATATGTGGCTGAGTTCATCGGCTCCCCGGCGATGAACTTCTTTGCAGGTCAACTGGAAGGGTCTGTCTTTACCGGCGAGGGTCTGAGCGTCGAAGTGACCGGCTATGATTTCGCGATCTCAAATCGCGCTGACACTGCCGCCTGGCTGGGCATCCGGCCCGAACATATTCTGACAGGCGATGCGGCAAGCGGCGCAACGTTCAGTGCAACGGTCGAAATCGACATTGTGGAGCCGATGGGCTCCGACACGCTGGTCTGGGTCAACTTTGCGGGCCAATCCGTGCGCGTGCGTGCCGAGGGTCAATCGGGACTGAAATCCGGCGACACGCTGATGATCGGCTTTGACGCGGACCGGCTGCATCTTTTCGACCATTCCTCCGAAATCCGTCTTTAATGTTTGGACACACCTCATGAAACCAGCACTTCAACTCTATTCAATGCGCAATTGCGCCGATCAAATCGCGCTTCTGGCACAGCTACCCGGCCTCGGGATTACTGAGGTTGAGGGCTATGGCGGCGTCTATGGTGATCCGGCCGGATACCGCGCGGCCATGGACTCCAATGGTATTACGATGCCTTCCGGCCACATGGCGCTGGATGACATTGAGGCTGACTTCGAGGGCACGCTCGCCATTGTCAACGCGTTGGGCATCAAGCGCGTTTTTGCCCCGTATCTGGTGGAAGAAAAACGCCCTGACAGCGCCGAAGGCTGGGCCGCACTCGGTCAAAGGCTGAACACCGCTGCTCAGAAGTATGCGGATCACGGCGTCAGCTTTGGCTGGCACAACCATGACTTTGAATTCAGGGCGTTGGCCGATGGCAGCACGCCAATGGATATCTTGCTCGACACAGCACCGGACATGGCATGGGAAGCCGACCTTGCGTGGATCGTGCGCGGCGGTCGTGACCCGGCCGATTATGTCAAACGCTACGGCGACCGGCTGTCTGCCATTCATGTCAAGGACATCGCGGCAGAAGGCACAAATGTGGATGAAGACGGCTGGTCCGATCTGGCCGCGGGCACGATGGATTGGGCTGCGTTGCTGCAAGCTTGCCGTGACGCTTCCGACGATCTGATTTTCGCGCTCGAACATGACAAACCCAGCGATCCAATGGGCTATGCCCAACGGTCCGCAGCTGCCTTCAACACACTCTGGGGGTCAACTCATGGCTAAAGATCTGGGCGTCGGCATCATCGGATGCGGCAATATCTCGGCAGCTTACCTGAGCCTTGCCCCTACGTTCAAAGGCTACCGGATTGTGGCCGTGGCTGACATCAACATGGATAGCGCTGTGGCGCGGGCGGAAGAGTTCGGCGTGCGCGCGCAATCTGTTGATGACCTGCTTGCAGCGGATGATGTTGATCTGGTGATCAACCTTACCGTTCCTGCGGCCCATTTGGAGGTTTCGCGCGCCATTCTTCAAGCGGGCAAGCATGTCTATTCCGAAAAACCGTTTGTACTGAGCCTTGCCGAGGCTCAGGCCCTGGGCGCTATCGCCAAGGAAAGAGGCCTACGCATTGGTTCCGCGCCCGACACTTTTATGGGCAGCAGCCACCAGTTGGCCCGCAAGCTCATTGACGAAGGGGCGATTGGGAAGGTGACCTCCGGTGCAGCCGTTGTCATGTCTGGCGGTATGGAACACTGGCACCCCAACCCCGATTTCTTCTTTCTCAAGGGGGGTGGGCCGATCCTTGATCTTGGCCCCTATTACATCTGCAATCTGGTGCAGATGCTTGGCCCCGTCGCCCAGGTCACAAGCATGACCGGCATGGCCAGCGACACCCGCACAATCGCCAATGGACCAAGGAACGGCGAAAAGGTCCCGGTGGAAACGCCGACGACAATTCACGCGGTGATGAAATTCGAAAGTGGCGCGATCATCACGCTTCTGTCCAGCTGGGACGTGCATTCCAGCAATCACCCCATCATGGAGCTTTACGGCACCGGAGGGACGATGGATGTCCCCGATCCGAACTTCTTCGGCGGCGATGTCGCCGTGACACCGCGCGGCGACAAGACAGAACTAAAGAATTGGGAGCACCCCTTTGGTGTTCCGAACTTCGAAGACACCCGGGCCAACTATCGCGGCGCGGGTCTGGCCGATATGGCACTGGCTATTACAGAGGACCGTCCGCACCGCTGCAACGATGCCTTTGCGACCCATGTTGTTGAGGTAATGACAGCGATCCTTGAGGCGGGCGAGACCGGCAAGGTCATCACAATGACAACCACCTGCGGCAGACCTGAAGAGGTCGGCCCTGACGCGGCACGCGCCTTGATGGTGTGATCGCGAAAACCGGAGATTACCATGACCAGTTCCATCAAAGGCCCCGCGCTGTTCTTTGCCCAGTTTCTGAGTGACGAAGCGCCGTTCAATTCCCTGCCTGCCATCACAAAATGGGCGGCAGGTCTGGGGTATAAGGGCGTGCAAATCCCGTCCTGGGATGAACGTGTGTTTGACCTGGACAAGGCCGCGTCCAGCAAGGACTACTGCGACGAGATCGCAGGCATCTGTGCTGAAAATGGCGTGGAAATCACCGAATTGTCCTGTCATTTGCAGGGCCAGCTTGTGGCGGTACATCCCGCCTATGACACCTCCTTTGACGCCTTCGCGCCGGATCACCTGCACGGCAAACCTGCTGAGCGTCAGGCCTGGGCCGTCGATCAGGTGACCAAGGTCGCAAAGGCATCAGACAATCTAGGTCTGAAGGGCGCCGTAGGTTTCACCGGAGCACTTGCGTTTCCTTATCTCTACCCCTGGCCGCAGCGCCCCCCGGGGCTGATCGACGAGGCATTCGCGGAGCTCGCAAAGCGATGGAAACCCATCCTGGATATCTATGACCAGCACGGCGTTGATCTGGGCTTTGAAATCCACCCCGGTGAAGATGTGTTTGACGGTACAACCTTCGAACGGTTCCTGGAGACGCTGGACAACCATCCGCGATGCAAGATCACCTATGATCCATCCCACTTCCTGCTGCAGCAGATGGATTACCTTGCCTTTATCGACATCTACCACGAGCGGATCAGCGCGTTTCACGTCAAAGACGCGGAGTTCAACCCGACCGGACGGCAAGGTGTTTACTCCGGCTATGCCGATTGGGCAGACCGCGCAGGTCGCTTCCGTTCTTTGGGCGACGGCCAGGTCGATTTCAAAGGGATTTTCTCCAAGCTGACTCAGTACGGGTTTAAGGGCTGGGCGGTGCTTGAATGGGAATGCTGTCTGAAGCATCCCGAACAAGGTGCGGCAGAAGGCGCGCCCTTTATCAAAGATCACATCATTCGCAGGACCGAACGCGCCTTTGACGACTTTGCAGGCGGCAAATCTGATCATGCCGCCTTGCGCAAGATGATGGGGATATAGAATGGCTCGGCTCAAGCTTGGAATGGTCGGCGGTGGCCAAGGCGCGTTTATCGGCGCAGTGCACCGCATGGCCGCAGCCTTGGATGGTTGTTTCGATTTGGTGGCAGGTGCGTTTTCATCAAATGCAGAACGCGCCCACGCATCAGCCGCCGAATTGGGGATAGCGGCGGACCGCTCTTATGCAGACTTCCGCGAGATGGCGAAGGCTGAAGCGGCGCGCACCGACGGCATTGATGCTGTATCCGTCGTCACCCCAAACCATCTGCACGGGACGATTGCCGAAGCGTTCCTCGCCGAAGGTATCTCCGTCATATGCGACAAGCCGATGACGGCTACGCTGGCGCAGGCAGAAAACCTGAGCGTTGCGGCCGAAACCTCCGACGGCTATTTCTTTCTGACGCATAACTACACGGGCTATCCGATGGTCAGACATGCCAGACAGATGGTCGCGGACGGTCTGATCGGTGACATCAGGTTCGTGGAGGCGAACTACTTGCAAGACTGGCTGAGCGAGGCACCGCCAGAAGACAACAAACAGGCCAAGTGGCGTCTTGATCCGGCGCAGGCGGGTGGTGGTGCAATTGGTGATATCGGAACCCATGCATACAACCTTGCGTGCTTTGTGACACAGGCGCGCGCCACGTCCCTGAGCGCGACACTATCTTCACACGTTGCCGGACGCGTTGTTGACGATGATGCGCGTATCACAGCGCAGATGAATAACGGCGCGCGCGCACATATCTGGGCCAGCCAGGTCGCCATCGGCAACGAGAACAATCTGACCTTTGCCGTTTATGGCTCAAAGGGTTCGCTGCGCTGGGCGCAAGAGCACCCAAATGCACTGTGGTTTGCGGAATTTGGCAAAGCGCCCCAGCTCATCACGCGCGGCAGTGGCGCTGCCAACGCATCAGCAACTGCCGTGACGCGCATTCCTGCCGGGCATCCTGAAGGTTACCTTGAGGCCTTCGCGACGCTCTATCGGGAAGCCGCAGAAGCGATCAAATCGCAAGAATGGCCCAGCCATGGGTTAGGGATCGAAGACGGTTTGGATGGGGTGCGGTTTGTAGATGCCTGCCAGCGCTCGTCACGCAATGGGGCTTCTTGGACCAACCTTCAATAGGCGCGCTTTGGTGCCGTCTTTCGTTTACCGGCGCAGGCCAGACCTTCCTTCAATTCGAACTTTCTTCAGCGGGTGACGCTAATTTCGGCGCGGAACCATCCGATGAATGCGTCCCTTGCTTCGAGCGAAGCCGTTGGCAGCGCAGCAAGGTAGTATCCTTCATCAGCCTTCAGGAAAGACAAAGGCAAAACCGTCAGCCGCCCGTCTCGCTCCGCAGGCCAGCTAACCTGACGATGGGCCAGTGCCACGCCTGCGCCGGAAACGGCAAGATCGACGGCAAGGCCGTGGGTATCGACCAGAAACGCGGGTTCCAGGTTGATGGAAGGTGCAGCCTTGCGACCAATCTCAGCCCAACTTTGCGATATGCCGATGGGTTGGATCAACGGCACAGACGCCAGATCGGCCAAAGTGAGATCCTCAGGCAAGCGAGTCCGAAAGGATGGGGCGCAAACGGCGTGGAGCGTTGATGGTTCCAGCAGCTCCGCCTGGTGGCAGACAAGTTCGCGTGCGCCAAATCTGATTTCCACATCCGCGTTGGTGGTGGAGAAGTCGTCAGGCCAGATGGTGGTGACAAGTTGCAGCGCGACGTCGGGGTGTGCCTGCTGAAACGCCTCGATGCGCGGCACAATCACCCATTGCGCGATGCTCGCGCTCGCCGCCACGGTCAGGCGTTGCTTGCTGACACTGGGCCGCAGGCGTTCGGTCGCGCGTTCCAACTGCGCCATGGCCGCCGCCACATCGGGCAAGAGCAGCCGTCCTGCGTCCGTCAGTTGCAAAGACCGGTGCCCGCGTACGAATAGCTGGTTCCCCAACCGCTCTTCCAACGCTCGGACGTGCTGGCTGATGGCGGATTGCGTGAATCCCAGTTCATCCGCCGCGAGGGTGAAAGACAGATGCCGCGCCGCAGCTTCAAACGCGCGAAACCAGGTCAGCGGGGGCATGGCAGAGGGCATATTGGGCATCACATTAGATTATCTAATGCTCTCATATCGTTTTCTATCGTTTGCGGGAAGTCACCCGCCGCGATAGCCTGCTTTGACGACAATGAAAGGCCTCGCATGACACCCGACATCCGCAAGATCGTGACCTATGCCGAAGACGTGCTGGTCGAAGGTTTCAAGGCCGCCGATCCGCCTTGGCGCATGGTTGCCGTTGCCGCCGTGCTGACCAACCCCTGGGCGGGGAGGTATGTCGAAGACCTCAAACCAGAGATTCAGGCGTTTGGGCCCGTGATGGGTGAAATGCTTACGGATCGCATTTGCGATCTTTGTGGCGATGGTGATGCGATTGAGGCCTTCGGAAAAGCCGGCGTTGTCGGGCTGGATGGTGAGATCGAGCATGCCTCTGGCCTCATTCACACTTTGCGGTTCGGGAATTTCTTTCGCCAGGCGGTGGGTGCGAAATCCTATCTGGCGTTCACGAATATCCGGGGCGGGGCGAATACCTCGATCCAGATTCCACAGATGGACAACAACGATGTGGGGCGGCGGTCGCATTATCTGACGATCAATTTCGCAATCCCGGATGCGCCGCGTGCGGATGAGGTCGTGGTGGCGCTGGGGGCTGCGACTTCTGGCCGGCCTCATCACCGCATTGGTGACCGGTATCAGGACCTCAAGGATCTAGGCCATGACGTGGACAACCCGGCCGCGGTTTGAAGGCCCCGGCGGGCTGGCATATTGGCGCGAAGGTGCAGGGCCCGCGCTCGTGCTGATCCATGGCGTTGGCCTGCGGGCGGAGGCTTGGGGGGCGATGATGCCTTTGCTAGCGACGGAATACGCAGTCTACGCTTTAGACATGCCAGGCCACGGGGACTCGCACCTAAGTAATGTGTCGAGCCTTGCGGATTATGCCACCCGCATCGCCAACTTCGTGGAAACGTTGGAAGGACCTGTTGCCGTTGCTGGGCACTCCATGGGAGCGATTTTGTCGCTGCATGTCGCTCGTGCGCTGCCGAAGAAGGTGAACGCCGTGGCTGCGATCAATGCGATTTACCGCAGGACACCAGAGGCGGCGCAGGCGGTGCGGGACCGAGCTGCATCCTTGGCGACTGGAAAGGCGGACCCTGCCCCAACGCTCGCGCGGTGGTTTGGTGATGCTCCCGTAGGCGACAAGAAGGCTTGTGCAGATGCCTGCCGTGATTGGCTGACTAACGTCGATTACGCCGCCTATGCTGCCGCGTATCACCACTTTGCCCATCAGGAAGGGCCAAGCGAGGACCAATTGAAAGCGCTCGACATCCCCGCCCTGTTCCTGACTGCAGATGGCGATCCAAACTCCACCCCCGCCATGTCGCAGGCCATGGCAGCGCTTGCACCCAAAGGCCGCGCCCATGTCGTCAAAAACGCAGCCCACATGATGCCGATGACACACCCGCAGGACGCTGCCCGAGAGCTTCTTGCCACTCTGAAGGACGCCTCATGACCCTTGACCCCAAAGCCCTGCGCGCTGCCTTTGGCAGCTTCCTGACCGGCGTGACCGTCGTGACCACACGCACGCCGGATGGGGAGGCGGTGGGCTTTACCGCGAACTCTTTCACCTCCGTCTCGCTCGACCCGCCGTTGTTGCTGGTTTGCCCCGGCAATCACCTCAGCAGCTTTGATGTCTTTTGCGATTGCGCGCAGTTTGGCGTCAGTATTTTGGCCGAAGGGCAGGAAGACACTTCGAACCTCTTTGCCTCAGGCACGGGCGACCGTTTCGCGGTGGCCAGCTGGTCCGCACCGCACGGGGACATCCCACTAATCAACGGTCGCGCGGCCGGGTTCACCTGCGATCTGTTCCAGAAAGTGGAGGCAGGCGATCACGTGATCCTGATCGGTCAGGTCAAACACTTCGACCACAGTGAACTGCCGGGTCTGGGCTATGGCCCGGATGGGTACTTCAGCCGCAGCCAGGAACGCACCGCAGAGGCGCCGCAAGCGGTCACAACCCGCGCAAGCGCATTGCTGGAAGACAACGGGCGCATCCTTCTGACCGAAGACCTCGACCTGCCGACCGTCGATGTCCCGCCAGGTACAAGCCCGCTGCAGACCTTGCTGAACGCGCTGGAAGATCAACACGTCCAGACATCCCTCAGCGTGGTTTATGCGGTCTATGACGAAGCCTCCAACCGCCGCCGGATCGTGTTTCGCGGCACGACCAGTGACCCGCAACCGGGCCTGAAGCCCGTGCAGATCGAAACGCTGCCCCATGCGCCGATCCCTGAGCCGGCGCTCAAATCCCTGCTCACGCGCTTTGCGCAGGAACACGCGGCACAGAGCTTTGGGCTCTATGTCGGGGACGAAACCGGCGGCGACGTGCTGCCCACGACGGAGAAGTAACCCATGGAGTTTTCGCTTTTCGCTCACATGGAACGGCTGACACCGGATCAGCCGCATGACCAGCTTTACGCCGATTTTCTGGAGCTTTGCAAAATGGCCGATGATGGCGGCATGCGTGCGGTCTGGACGGGGGAGCATCACGGGATGGAGTTCACCATCGCGCCGAACCCCTTCACCACACTGGTGGACGTCGCGCGCCACACCAAGAACCTGCGCCTTGGCACCGGTACCGTGATCGTGCCGTTCTGGCATCCGATCAAACTGGCGGGCGAAGCGGCAATGGCCGATCTGATCACCGGCGGGCGGTTGGAGATCGGGGCCGCGCGTGGGGCCTACATGTACGAATATGAGCGCCTGCAGCCCGGCATGGATGCCTGGGACGCGGGCCAGCGGATGCGTGAAACGCTGCCTTTGCTGCGGCCCCTGTGGCAAGGCGACTGCGCGCATGAGGGGACTTACAACAGTTTTCCGGCGACCTCTTCTGCGCCGAAACCATTGCAGGAAGACGGCCCTCCGATATGGGTTGCGGCACGTGATCCGAACAGCCACGAGTTCGCTATTGTGAATGACTTCGACGTGCAGGTCACGCCGCTCTGGCAGGGGATCGAAGAGATCACCAAGCTGATGAACATCTTCAAGGAGACGTGTGAGGCCCACGCCAAGCGCAAGCACAAGATCATGCTGCTGCATCACACCTATGTTGCCTCGGATGATGACGACACGAAGGTCGCCGCGCAGGAGCTCAGCCGCTTCTACAACTACTTTGGTGCCTGGTTTCAGAACAAGCGGCCCGTGTCGCAGGGGTTGATCGCGGAACTTTCTGACGACGAGATGACGGCGAACCAGATGATGTCGCCCAAAAACATGCTGCGCGATCTGACCATCGGCACCGCACAAGAGGTGATAGACCAGATAAAACGCTACGAGGATTTAGGGTACGATGAATATAGCTTCTGGATCGACAGCGGGATGAGCCCGGAGCGCAAACGCGCCTCGCTCGCCCGTTTTATCGATGACGTCATGCCAGCCTTCGCCTGAGGGGATTTGAGAATGGATCACTATCAACTTTTCATCGCAGGTGAGTGGCAAGCAGGGTCTAAAGGTCAGACAATGACGTCCGTGAACCCGGCCACAGGGCAGGATTGGGCGACGTTTGATTGTGCCTCCGCTGCGGATGTAGACCGAGCGGTGGGGGCTGCCAAGGCGGCGCTGGATGATCCCGCGTGGCGCGACATCACCCAGACGGAGCGCGGCAAGATGCTGTTCCGGCTGGCGGATCTGGTGGCGGAGAATGCGCAGCATCTGGGACGGATCGAGACTACCGACAGCGGCAAGCTGGCGACTGAGACGATGGCTCAGACAGGCTATGTCGCCGATTATTATCGCTACTACGCAGGGCTGGCGGACAAGATCGAAGGCGCGGTGCTGCCCATCGACAAGCCAGACATGCATGTGTTCACGCATCACATGCCGATTGGCGTTATTGTTGGAATCGTCCCATGGAATGCGCAGATGTTTCTGGCAGCGACCAAGGTGGCACCGGCACTGGCCGCAGGGTGCACTGTGGTGCTGAAAGCGTCTGAGATTGCCCCTGCGCCGATGATCGAGTTCGGCAAGCTGATCGAGGCGGCAGGATTTCCGCCCGGTGTGGTGTCGATCATCACCGGCGACGCGGAAAACTGCGCAATTCCCCTGACCCGCCACCCTGATGTGGATCGTATCGCTTTCACCGGAGGGCCAGAGACAGCCCGGCACGTGATCCGAAATTCTGCAGAGAATTTCGCGGTCACTACTTTGGAGCTGGGGGGCAAATCGCCGATCATCGTGTTTGAAGATGCCGATCTGGATGCTGCCGCGAACGGCTTGATAGCGGGCAACTTTGGTGCGTCAGGCCAGTCTTGTGTTGCGGGCACGCGGGGGCTGGTACATCGCCCCATCTATGACGCGCTGGTCACAAAGACCACTGAGAAATGCCGTGACCTGAAGGTCGGCGACCCGCATGATCCGGCGACCCACCTTGGTCCACTGTGCACGCTGGCGCAGGTGGAAAAGATCGAGGCGACCTTGGCTGCTGCCACCAGCCAAGGCGCGCAAGTTGCGTTTGGCGGTGCGCGGGCGGATGCGGGCGATCACTACTTCCAGCCCACACTTGTGCTATGCGACGGACCCGATACCGAAACGCTGAAGGTCGAGATGTTTGGCCCGGTCATGTCGCTGCTGCCCTTCGATACCGAAGGCGAGGCGATTGCGCTCGCCAATGACAGCGACTTTGGGCTGGGCTCTGGCGTCTTTACCGAAAACGTCGCCCGTGCACATCGGGTATCGAAACGCATCCGCTCAGGCATCACCTGGGTCAACACCTACCGCGCCATTTCGCCCATAGCGCCTTTTGGCGGCTTCAATCAATCAGGTTACGGCCGCGAGGCAGGGCAGGCAGCGATCCTTGATTACACGCGGACCAAGACGACCTGGATCAACACCTCAGACGCGCCGATGGCGAACCCCTTTGTGATGCGCTAACTTGCGCGGCATGAGCCTGAACCTTCCTGACACCGGCACCTTTGTGGGCCGCGCCTGGTTGCCTGAAGTGGGTGGCCCCTCTGTTGTCGTACGGCGGGGACATGAGCTGTTCGACGTCACGTCCAAAGACATCCCCACAATGCAGGCCTTGTTGGAGGCTGAAGATCCGGCGCTTGTCGCGCGCGATGCGACCGGCAGTCCGCTGGGCACCTTGGCCGACATCGCCGCCAATTCGATCGAAACTCCCGACCCTGCAAAACCGCACCTCTTGGCACCTTGCGATTTGCAGCCCGTCAAGGCCTGCGGTGTGACATTTGCCAACTCAATGCTGGAACGGGTGATTGAGGAACAGGCAACTGGCGATGCCGGGAAGGCCGACACCATTCGGGCCCGCTGCACAGCGATCATTGGCGACAGCCTGCAAGGGGTGGTCCCTGGATCGGACACCGCGATGGCCTTGAAGGAGGCTCTGATTGCGGAAGGAGTGTGGTCTCAGTACCTTGAAGTCGGGATTGGCCCGGACGCTGAGGTGTTTTCCAAAGCTCAGCCGATGGCGGCGGTCGGGTTTGGGGCCAGCGTGGGGCTGCACCCGATATCGACCTGGAACAACCCTGAACCCGAGATCACCCTGGCCGTGGATAGTCAGGGGCGGATTAAAGGGGCGACGCTCGGCAACGATGTGAACCTGCGCGATGTGGAAGGACGCTCCGCCCTGTTGCTGGGCAAGGCCAAGGACAACAACGCAAGCTGCGCGGTCGGGCCGATGCTGCGGCTCTTTGATGAAAGCTATCGCCTGGACGACGTGCGGGCTGCTGAACTGGCGCTGACTGTAGAGGGAGAAGATGGGTTCTCGTTGAAAGGGGCAAGCTCGATGTCCCAGATCAGCCGTGATCCGGCGGACTTGGTGTCCCAGACGCACGGGGCGCATCACCAATATCCGGACGGGTTTTTCCTGATGCTGGGCACGCTCTTTGCACCGACACAGGACCGCGACACCCCCGGCGGTGGCTTCACCCATAAACTCGGTGACGTGGTCGAAATCTCAAATCCCGCCTTTGGCACTTTGCGCAATACCGTGCGCCTTTCGACCGAATGTCCGCCCTGGACCTTTGGGACGGCAGCGTTGATGCGCAACCTCGCTGCGCGACGGTTGTTTTAGCGGATGGCGGCTAACCTTAAGGTGATTGGTGCAGGGTTTGGCCGGACAGGCACGTCTTCCATGCGAGATGCGCTGGAGATGTTGGGGCTTGGGCCCTGTCACCATATGAGGACGCTTATCAATGACCCGGCGCAGAGTGCGGCGTGGTCCAAGTCGATCTTTACCAATCACATGGATTGGGACGTCCTGCTGGATGGCTTTGCCGCCAGTATCGACTGGCCCAGCGCGCATTATTGGCCCCGGCTGATGCGTGACTTTCCGGAGGCCAAGGCGCTTTTGACAATGAGAGACAGTGAGAGCTGGTGGCGTAGCTTTGAGCGCACCATTCTACCAACAATTATGGATTCACCCGGTGATGAGGTCACAACCGCGGGCAAACTGCTGATCGGGCCGCTTGTATTCCGCGAACAGCCGATGACGAAGGAACACTGCATCGCTGTTTATGAAGAGAACATAGCACGGGTGAAGGCCGAGGTGCCGTCAGACCGCTTGCATATTCATGAAGTAGGGGACGGATGGGACGACCTTTGTGCTTTCCTTAGTGTCTCTGTGCCGGATCAGCCATTTCCGCACAAGAACACGACGGCGGACTTCAACGCCGAGTGACCCCCTTGCTGAGGTACTTCTTGATCCGCGCCCGCAACTCGGCCTCCCAGGGCACGGGTGTCTTATCAAGATCCACACAGACCATCGTGAGCCGCGCAGCAAAGCGTAGGTCATTCCTGCAATAGGCATCTACAGCCAATGACACGCTGGTGTTGCCGAGCTTGGTCACCTGCACTTGCAGGTCGAGTTCGTCACCGTGTCGCGTGACAGCAATGAACTTCACATTGATCTCGACCGTGGGACAGCCGTTGGTGTGGTGAAAGATATCCCATGGGGTTTGCAGCGGGCCTGTGAACCAGTCTTCCACCGCATCGTTGATCATCTCAACGTAGCGCGGGTAAAACACGATGCCTGCCGGGTCACAGTGTTTGAACAGGACCTTTTGCGGGACTTGGTGGATCATATAACACCGGTGGAAGCAAGGCTGGCCCCGCCACAGACAAACAGCGTTTGGCCCGTGACCCAGTCGTTTTCGGGATCGGTAAAATAGGCGGTCGCGCGCGCGATGTCGCTGGCCGTGCCCAGACGTCGGCGCGGCAGGCTGGCGGCAATCCTTTGGGCCGTCTCACCCCCTTCTGGGATGGTCGCGGTCACCATGTCCGTCACCACAATACCCGGCGCGATGGCGTTCACGGTAATCCCGTGCGGTCCCAGCTCCAGTGCCCATGTGCGGGTCATGGAGATAATGGCAGCTTTGGTCGCCGCATAGACCGTGCGTTGGGGCATGCCGACAACGGCACGGGATGACATGTTGACGATCCGTCCAAAGCCGCGGTCTTTCATACCCGCCACACAGCCCTGCACCAGCTGAATGGCCGTAAAGACATGAAGTTCCTGCAAAAAGTCGAATTCATCGCCAGTGACGTTCTCAACCAGCGTGTCCTTCACGACACCTGCATTGTTGACCAGGATATCAACCGCATAATCGCCTTTCAACGTCGCTGCAAAATCACTAACGGCGGAGCGGTCCGCCAGATCAACCTCAACCGAAGTCACGCGGTCGGATCCGATGTCCAAAGGGCGGCGTGCAGCGCAAATCACATGCGCACCTCGTCCGAGCAGGTGTTCTGCTATGGCGCGGCCAATGCCCGCGCTTCCTCCGGTGATCAGCGCTGTACGCCCGGCATAATTTTGGTCTGTCATCAGCTTGTCCATGTCCTGATTCTCCGCCTCATTCAGAGGCGAAATTATATGATTTTGCAAGTTTTTGCTGAGCAGGAAGGTTTGCCACATGCGTCGCAAGCCTGTACTTCTGTTCGAAGCGATCAGGAAACAAAGCACGATGACGGACGATACCACACCCAGGGCATTGACAGGTTTGCCGTCGTATCTGCTGACCCGGATTGCCCATCGCTACAACCAGACGATCCATGCTGAGTTGAAAGCTGTGGGCCTCTCCACGATTTCCACCCGCATCATCGCCTCGCTCAAGATCTTTGGCGAGCTGACGATCAACGAACTCTGCGTGCATGCTTTGGCAGAGCAGCCAACCATGAGCCGTGCGCTCGACCGCCTTGAAGGGGATGGCCTGATCAGACGCTCGGTCAAGGATGAAGACAACCGCAAGCGTGTGGTGCAACTGACCGCTGGGGGCGAGGCCCTGTTTGAGCGGATTTGGCCCGTGACGCTCGGTGCCAACGAGGCGATGCTGCAAGGCATTTCTGAAGCGGACCGCGACGTGACAATGCGGACCCTTTTGAAAGTACTGGAAAACATCCGGGTGCATCCATTTTAGGCGAATTGCCTTTGACAGGGGGTGATTCTCATTTATATGATTATTCATGCATTAACTGAGGCCCGCGCCAAATGAAGCTGGAAGTTGCAGACACAAAGGACATTACCGACCGGATCAGAATGTTCACTCTGACGCGGGTTGATGGCGACTTGCCCGGCTACACCGCCGGGGCGCATCTGGACTTTGATCTGGGTGAGGTTGGTACGCGGTCCTATTCCCTCGTCGACTTTGCCCCGCGCGTCGACATCCCCGGCGCCTACCATGTCGCCGTGCAGGCCGAGCCCGATGGCGACGGCGGGTCGCTGGCCATGCATAAGCTGGCGATTGGTTCGACAGTTGAGGCGACGGAGCCGAAAAACTCGTTTGAGCTCCATGAAGGCAACGCCCCAGCCCTGCTGATCGCGGGCGGCATTGGCGTTACGCCGATCATTTCCTTCGCCACTGAACTTGCGCAGCGCGGCATAGCCTTTGCTTTCCATTATGCTGCGCGGTCCCGCGATATCTGCGCCTTTGCCGATGAACTGCAAGAACACGTTGGCGATGACCTGACGCTTTGGTTCGATGATGATCAGATGATCAATGTGGGGCAGGTGCTTGCGGACGCCCCGGACGATGCGCATGTTTATTGCTGCGGGCCCAAAGGCATGATCGATGCCGTGCGCGAGGCTGCTGAAAAGGCGGGCTATCCGAGTGACCGCGTTCGGTTTGAGCTCTTTGAAACGCCTCAAGCTGAAGGCGATGACCAACCCTTTGAGGTGGAAATCAACGACGGGCAGGTTTTTACCATCCCGCCCGGTCAGACAATCATCGAGGTGCTGGAAGAAGCAGGCGTGGACCTCATGTACGACTGCCAACGGGGCGACTGCGGCATTTGTCAGACCGACGTGTTGGAAGGTGAGCCGGACCACCGCGATGTGGTCCTGTCTGACGCCGAACGCGCGGCAGGTGACGTCATGCAAATCTGCGTCAGCCGCGCCAAATCAGCCCGCCTCAAGCTCGATATTTAGGGAGGACACATGACCGCCTATACCGACAATCCTGCCGCCATCGCAGACCTTATCCGCCCCAATCAGGTGCACCGCGATGTCTATGTCTCTGACGAAATTTATCGGCTGGAGATGAAGCATCTTTTTGCCAACACCTGGGTGTTCGTGGGTCACGACAGTCAGGTCGCGAACAAGGGCGACTACATCACCACGCAGGTTGCAGACCAGCCGGTCATCATGGTGCGCCATTCTGATGGAGAGGTGAAGGTTCTCTATAACCGCTGCCCCCACAAGGGCACCAAAATCGCCATTGACCGGGCTGGCAACACAGGCAAGTTCTTTCGCTGCCCTTATCACGCGTGGAGTTTCAAGACCGATGGTTGCCTGCTCGCAATCCCGCTAAAGAAAGGCTACGCGCAGACTGATTTCACGAACACGCCCAACGCCAAGGGCATGACCGCCGTGGGCGCTGTCCACAATCACCGGGGGTTCGTCTTTGCCCGCCTGAACCCCGAAGGCATCGGGTTTGACGAGTATTTTGGCGATGCCATGTCCTCCATCGACAACATGGTCGACCGTTCGCCCGAAGGCCGTCTGGAAGTCGCCGGCCCGCCCCTGCGCTACATGCACCAGTGCAACTGGAAGATGCTGGTAGAGAACCAGACCGATGCCTGCCACCCGATGGTGGCGCATGAGTCCTCTGCCGGGACGGCCGTGCGCCTGTTTGAAGACAGCGACTGGAAAGAGGGTGACCCCAAGCCCATGGCGATGGAAATCATCGCGCCTTTCATGTCGCCATATGAATTCTTCGAAGGGATGGGCCAACGAACTTGGCCAAATGGTCACGGGCACTCCGGCGTCGCAACCTCCATCCACAAGGAATACGCCGAAGAGGATGAGTATGGTCAGGCGATACGGCAGGCATACGGCGAAGAGCGCGCCGCTGAAATCCTGGGTGAGAACAGGCATAACACCGTCTATTTCCCCAACATCATGATGAAAGGACCAATCCAGCAGTTGCGCAATTTCATACCCTTGGGGCCCAACAAGACGTTGGTCGAAAGCTGGATTTACCGTCTGGTCGGCGCGCCCGACTACCTGCTGAAACGCACGGCGATGTATAACCGGATCATCAACGCGCCCACTTCTATCGTTGGCCACGATGATCTGGAGATGTACGAACGCGCTCAGGAAGGCCTGATGACAGACGGCAACGAATGGGTGGACTTGCACCGCAACGCAGAAGAGGGCGAGACATTCGACGGCGAATGGGTCGGCAACGGCACCTCGGAACGTCAGATGCGCAACCAGTTCGACGCCTGGAAAAAGTTCATGCTGGTCAGCATGGACACCCCCGCACAGGAGGCGGCGGAATGACCGTCTCGCGCGACGATGTGATCGACTTCATCTACGCCGAAGCGCGGATGCTGGACGAGGGGCGGTTTTCCGAATGGCTCGATCTGTGGCTGGAAGACGGCATCTATTGGATGCCACTGGACTACAAGCAAACCGACCCGGATCTGGTGACCTCACTGCTGCATGAAGACCATTTCATGCGCCAATTGCGGGTGGAGCGGCTTAACGGCGAGCGCACGTTCAGCCAGAAACCCAAAAGCCGCTGTTCTCATGTGATCCAGCGCCCCTTCGTGGATCGCTTTGATCCAGACACGGGGGAGTTTGAGACAAATACATCGATGCACTACGTCGAAACCCGGCTGGACGAACAGTTCCTTTTGGCTCTCACCGCGCAGCACGAATTGAAACTGGTCGATGGCAAACTGCGGATCGCCAACAAGCGCGTTGATATCCTCAACTGCGACGCTGCCTTTGGGAATATCCAGCTGCTGCCATGAGCCCGCCAGTATCCCCTTACGATTTGTTCGCGCTTGCCGCGCACCGTTACCCGGACCGGCCCTTTATGGAAGTGCTGCCGCGCACCGCAGAGGTTTACGGCATCGAGCCGGGCGAAGTCACATATGGCACGGCGCTGGCAGAGGTCACGGCGTGGCAAAAGCGCTTTGCCAACGCGGGCTATGGCGCAGGCATGCGCATCGCGCTGCTGCTGGAAAATCGCCCGCTCTATTTCACAATCCTGCTGGCCGCGAACCGGTTGGGCATGTCGGTGGTGCCCGTTAATCCTGACCTACGCGCGGCTGAGCAGGAATACATGATTGGTCATGCGGAACCTGCTTTGGTCATTGCGATCCCGGCCCGTATCAGTGAATTGCGTACGGCGGTGGAAAATTCAGGTGTCAGCGCGGAAGTTGTCGCGCCTGGTGATCCGATGCCTGCGCCACGCGACACCGCTGTCACCGCAACCCTGACCGACGAAAACCCGGCCCGCGAAGCAGCGATGCTATATACCTCGGGTACGACCGGCCAACCCAAGGGCTGTGTCCTCAGCAACACTTATTTCACCGAACTGGGCCTCAACTACGTCGGCATGGGCGGGATCGCGGCGCTTCAGTCCGAAGGCGAAAGGATGATCACGCCGCTGCCACTCTTTCACATGAACGCCATGTGCTTTTCCTTCATGGGGATGCTGCAGGTGGCCGGGTGTCTGATTGTGGTGGACCGTTTTCATCCCTCCACCTGGTGGCAAGACGTGAAAGACGCCCGCGCAACCTGCCTGCATTACCTCGGCGTGATGCCCTCAATCCTGATGGACATGCCTGAACGTCCTGACGACCGCGACCACAACGTCCGCTTCGGTTTTGGCGCCGGCATCGATCCCAAGCTGCACGCAGCGTTTGAGGAACGTTTTGGCATCCCCCTTTGCGAAGGCTGGGCGATGACGGAGACTGGGGCCGGGGCAACAATCTCAAATCAGGCGCATGACCGGTTAGTGGGCGTGTCCTCCCTTGGGCAGGTGCCCAATTGGCTGGAGGTTCAGCTGGTGGATGAGACCGGCGCAGAGGTGCCGGACGGGGAGCCAGGCGAACTGCTGGTCCGCCGCCGCGAAGGCGACCCGCGCAAGGGTTTCTTTACCGAGTACTTCAAAAACCCGGATGCCACAGCAGAGGCTTGGGCAGACGGCTGGTTCCATACTGGTGACGTGGTGCGACGGGGGGAAGGTGGCAACATCTTCTTTGTCGATCGCCGCAAGAACGTAATTCGCCGCTCTGGCGAAAACATCGCCGCTGTAGAGGTTGAAAGCGTCCTGATGCGGCATCCCGACATTTCCGCTGCAGGCGTGGCCGCGGTGCCGGATGAGGTACGCGGGGATGAAGTCTTTGCCTGCCTCAACGTCGCGATCCGCAGGCCCGAGAAAGCCACCGAAATTGCCGAATGGGCCTTGGGCCAGATGGCATACTACAAGGTGCCCGGCTACATCGCGTTTATTGACGCCCTGCCGCTGACCGGCACGCAGAAAATCCAACGTGGTGATCTCAAACGCATGGCTGCGGACCTGTTGAGCAATCCAGACACCGTTGATCTGCGGCATCTGAAAAAGCGGCAGCGCGCATGAGCCGTGCGCGGCAGTCCTATGAAGGGGTCGCGCTGGTGGCGCCCACATCGATCCCTTACCAACGCTATTCGGTGGACACTGCGCACTTCTGGATTGCCCGCGCGCTAAAGGGCGCATTGGATGCAGCGGGGCTGAAGCCGGAAGATGTGGACGGGTTCTCTGCCGCGAGCTTCACGCTCTTTCCCGACACCGTTGTGGGACTAACCCAACACCTCGGGCTCTGCCCACGCTGGCTGGATCAAATCCCGATGGGCGGGGCCTCAGGCGTTGTCGCCCTGCGCCGTGCGGCCCGCGCTGTACAGGCCGGCGACGCGGATGTCGTGGCCTGTGTGTCAGGCGACACCAACCACATCGACAGTTTCCGGCAGCTCCTGTCTTCCTTTTCCCGGTTTTCGCAGGACGCGGCCTACCCTTACGGCTTTGGCGGGCCGAATGCCGTGTTTGCGCTGATCACTGACAACTACATGAACGCCTATGGCGCGACCCGAGAGGATTTTGGCCACATCTGCGTTGCCCAGCGCGCGAATGCTTTACTTAGTCCCGGCGCGGTGATGAAAAAGCCGCTGACGCTGGCGCAATACCTCGCCGGACGTCCGATCTCTGATCCCATCACGCTCTTTGATTGCGTGATGCCCTGCGCCGGGTCAGAAGCGTTTCTGGTCATGACCGTGGAAGAAGCCGAACGGCGCGGGTTGCCCTACGCGCGGGTCCTCAGCGCCATTGAGCGCCACAACGCCCATGCTGATGATCCCATCCAGTCGCGCGGCGGATGGACGCTGGATATTGATGAACTCTGGGGCATGGCAGACTGCGGGCCTGCGGACGTGGATCTGGTGCAGACTTATGATGATTACCCCGTGATCTCCATGATGCAGATCGAAGACCTGGGTTTCTGTGCCAAAGGTGAAGCGGCGGGTTTCCTGCGCGACAAGGACATGACCATTGGCGGAGACTTCCCGCACAACACGTCTGGTGGGCAACTGTCCGGTGGGCAAGCGGGTGCTGCCGGAGGCTTCATCGGGCTGGTTGAGGCGATCCGGCAAGTGACCGGACAAGCCGGGCCAACCCAAGTCGAAGACGCCAGCCGAGCCTTGGTTTCAGGCTTTGGCATGGTGAACTACGATCGTGGGGTCTGTACCGCTGCGACTGTGATCGAAAGGGGCGGAACATGACCGATCCGATCACACCACCGCCCAAGAAGAACCCGCTTAGGCGGAGCATGGTCTCCACCGCGCCGCCTGCGCATCGGTCGCGCGCGGCTTTGGGGCTCACGGCAGCTGCGGCTGAAGGGCGGTTCATGTTGCAGGTCTGTGCCGACTGCGGTGCCGTGCAATACCCGCCGCGCGATGCTTGCCACAAATGTCTGAGCGTGAACCTGCCGTGGCAAGACATAACACCCACCGGCGCGTTACTGGCCGAAACAACGGTGCGCGCCACCACAGACGTCTATTTCCGCGACCGCCTGCCTTGGCGGGTGGGGACCGTGCAACTTGATGCCGGACCTACGATGATTTGCCACGTGCACGGCGACGTGCCTGTTCGCGCACGTGTGCGCCTGATCAACCGTCTTGACCGTGGCGGTCAGGGCGTGATCCTTGCTTTGCCTGAAAAGGATACTCCGAACATGGCTGACGATCCGCAGCTGCGCGCCATATCCTCTGACCCCAGCCACCGCCGCGTGCTGATCACGGATGGGCGCAACCCGAATACGCCTGCTTTGGTGAAAGCGCTGCTGGAAGCCGGTGCTTCGACGGTCTTTGTTGGGCTGTCAGAGGACTGGCTGCCCGCCCCCCAGATTGAGGGCGCACAGATGGTGCCGCTGGATGTGACCGACACAAAGTCGGTCCAACGCTACGCAGCTGAGTTTGGTGGCAAGACCGACATCGTGATCAACAATGCCCGCTATATCCGCCCCGGTGGCGTGATCGACCGAACCGACACCAACTATGCCGCGCGCGAGATGGAAGTGAATGCGCTTGGCTTGATGCGCCTCGCGCAGGCCTTGGGCCCCGCGATGTGCGGCCGCACGGCCGATGGTACGAACTCTGCCGTCGCTTGGGTGAATATCCTGTCGGCCTGGGCAATGGCCGCTGACCCGGCCTTTGGCAGCTTCGCCGCCTCGCAATCCGCCGCCCTGTCGCTCAGCCATTCTCTACGCGCCGAGTTTCGCGCAAGTGGCTTACGGCTCATGAACGTCTTTGTCGGCCCGACAGAAGACGAATGGCACCAACCCCTGCCCCCACCCAAGGTCGCGCCCGGTGCCCTGGCGCGCGACGTCGTGCGCGGGTTGCGCGAAGGGTTGGAGGACGTGTTCTGCGGCGATGTTGCCCGCGATCTCAACGAAAAGTACCGCCGGAACCCTAAGGTGTTGGAGCGCGAAATGACGGGGGGCAGCACATGAGCACCTTGGCAGAACTGGCCGCAAAGATGGCCGATGGGTCGGTAAAGGTTGTGGACCTTACCCATACGCTCGACCCCGATTTCCCAGTGATCATTCTGCCGCCTGAGTTCGGTCAATGCGCGCGGTTCCGCATGGAAGAGGTCAGCGCTTATGACCACCGTGGCCCGGGCTGGAAGTGGCACAATATCTCCATGAATGAACACACCGGCACCCATTTCGATGCGCCGTCACACTGGATTTCCGGCCGCGATGTGCCGAATGGTGCGGTGGATGAGATACCAGCCGACCAGCTGATTGGCCCGGTGGTCGTTATTGATTGCTTGGAAGGGGCGGCAAAGAACGACGACTTTGAGCTCACACCTCAGATCATCGAGGCGCATGAGGCCGCGCATGGGCGCATCGCGGAAGGGGCATGGGTCCTAATGCGCACCGATTGGTCAAAACGGTCGGGGGCGGCCTACCTCAACATGGCAGAGGATGGCCCCCATTCGCCAGGCCCCACTCCTGACGCGATCCGGATGCTGGTCGAAGACCGCAATATCCGCGGATTTGGCACTGAAACGGTTGGCACGGATGCTGGCCAAGGCGCGCATTACACGCCCCCGTACCCCGCGCACTATATCCTGCATGGTGCGGGCAAGTATGGTTTGCAATGCTTGCGCAACCTAGACCAATTGCCTCCTGTGGGTGCTGTGCTGATCGCCCCACCGCTGAAGATCAAAGGTGGAACAGGCAGCCCCATACGGGTCCTAGCGCTGGTCGAGATTTGATCCCCAGTTACGGTGGGCGACACGCCCACCCTACGGGAGGGGGCGTGTCGCCCACCAAACCACCGATGCTTTGGCACAGGAGACCTGCGCCTTACAAAAGTGACGTTGCACCGTAAGGCGGGCGTGTCGCCCGCCCTTGCTCCCAAGATCACAAGACCTCAAACATATCGATCTTGACGCCATCCTTGTCGCGCGCGCCGGTACCGATCCCGATGATCTTGTTCATCCACTCGTATTTCCCCGGCGGGGCCTCAAACATCACGGATTCGCGAAAGTAGTAGGTCGCAGGGTCCACAATCTCACCCGTAAAGAGCTTTGCAATCACCTCCGGCGGGCCATGCCGCATGCCAAGCCCCTTCATCAGGATATGCGCCCCGTCATCGGTCTTGATCACCACACGTACGTCCAGCTCGGCTACGCCATCCGGACGGATCAGCTGGCAATCGGAGCCGCCAGAAAGAAACTCCCCGTTGATCCGCTCCCCTACAACTGACCCACCGGTCACCACCATGAAACGCCGCTCCCCATAGGGGCCTTCGGGCGTGACCTGTGGCGGGGCCACATCCGCGCGCATGCGAAAAAGCGGTCTGGTTTCTATCTTCATCCGGTCGCCTCGTATCTGGTGCCCGGTGCAATGATGTCGGGCCGGTTGTTCGTCTCTGCCACACCAAATCCTGCCATCTTCTTGTAGGTCTCTGCATGGGCATCCATCTCTGCTTTGGGGATCACATCTTCGATGTCTTCGAACCAGCCGTTGCACCGTTCTTCGACCACATCGAGGATTTTGTCCGGGCCAGAACCGCGGTTCATCAGGACAATCTTTGACGTTTCTGGCAGCATCTCGGCCTCATAGGCCTTGAGCGCCGCCTCTGTCAGGCCTTCGGCAAGGAAATGGGCGACCAGCTTGCGCGCATCGATGATCCCGGCCCCTGCACCGTTTGACCCCACGGGATAGGCCGCATGGGCGGCATCACCCATCAGCGTTACACGCCCATAGGTCCAGCGGTCCAGCGGGTCGCGATCCACCATGGGATACTCGTAAACCGCATCGGCCCCACAGATCAGCGCGGGGCCATCCAGCCAGTCGAACTTGAAGGCCTCAAAGGCCGGCAGGAAGTCATCCAGATCGGCCTCTCGGCTGTAATCCTCCTTGCGGAACCCTGCAGAAGGATCAAACCCGCGCTCACAAATCCAGTTGATCGTGGCCTTGCCCGTGTCCGGGTCAGGTTCCGAAATCGGGTAGGACACCAGCCTGCGGGAGTTATGCCCGATCAGCACCATGGAGGCCCCCGACAGGAAGGGAACCTCCCGCGTTGTGCCGCGCCAAAGGACGGACCCTCCCCAGGATGGCGGCCCTTCGTCCGGCACCATCTGGGCCCGAATGGCCGAATGAATCCCATCAGCGCCAATCACCACCGCGCCACGTTCGCTACGTCGCGCTCCACTACGGTCTTGCAAATGAAGAACGGCTTCGTCCCCGGCCGTCTCAAATCCAGTCGCCCGCCAGCCGCACTGGACTGCCTCCGGACCACAACGTTTAAGCACTTCGTCGTAGAGCAGCATCAACAGTTGCCCACGATGGACTGAATACTGCGGCCAGTTGTAGCCCAACCCCAACCCGCGTGGCTCCGTCCAGATGTGCAGCCCCCGCTTGGTATAAAACCCGTAGTCCTTGGTCTTGACCCCGATGTCGCCCAACAGGTCCTCAAGTCCCAATGCATAAAGCTCGCGCACCGCACTGGGTTGCAGGTTGATACCCACGCCGAGCGGTTTCATCTCGCGGCTGGCCTCAAAAACCGTGCAGGGGACGCCGACTTGATGGCACGTCAGCGCCAGCGTCAATCCGGAAATTCCGCCACCTGCGATCAGAACTGTCATAACGCCCCCCCTTTTGGGGAGCATGTTTGACCCCGGGCCGAAACCTGTCAATCCAGTTCGCTGGACCAAGGTGGGTTCGCCCCGGAACGGGACACGGTGACCGCTGCGGCACGGGCGGCGTAAGACATGGCGTCTGTTAGGCTGGCATCATCAGCGGTCGCGATGGCTTCTTTGGTCAGCATACCCAGCGCATCAAGGCGGGCCAGAAACCCGCCGTTGAACGTGTCACCCGCAGCCACAGTATCGACGACCGCAGCCTTACCCGCTGCCACACGCAGAGGTGCGTGACCTTGTCGCAACGCCAATGCGCCGTCACTGCCCTGGGTCAACAGGACGATGGCAGGGCCATCTTGCAGAAGGTTTCCCGCAGCCTCTTGTTCCTGCGCTAGGTCCGGATACATCCACTCCAGATCCTCGCCCGACACCTTCACCACATCCGCCGCCGCAATCATCCGCGCCAGACGCGCGCGATAGTGGGCCTCGTTACTGATGAAGCCCGGTCGGATATTGGGGTCGAGCATGATAACTTTGCGGGGCGCTTCACGCTCAGCCAGCGCCAGATAGGCATCCGCCGCCGGTTCACTGCATAGGCTGATACCGCCAAAGAACATCGCAGTGACATCATCGGGAACGGCCGGCAGATCGGCTTCTGTCAGGCTACGCCCCGCAGAGTTTTCATCGTAGAAAGTGTAGGTGGCATTGCCGTCCTGCAGCCGGACAAAGGCCAGGGTCGTGGGTAGATTGAGAGTGACGACAAGCGAGGTATCAACCCGGCTGGCCTCCAACCCGTCGCGCAGTTGCTGACCAAAAAGGTCAGACGACAATCCCGTCAACATCCCAGTAGACCGTCCAAGGCGACCCAGGGCGATGGCAGTGTTAAAGATCGCACCACCAGCGTGGGGCACAAACCCCTCGGCACCGCCGACAGTGGGGGCGGGGATCATATCAATCAGAGCTTCGCCGCAGCACAGGATCATCGGTCCCTCCCGGAGCAATCACTGCCTCGATCTATGCCGCAAAGGCCACCGGAATTCGAGTACTTATCGGGCGGTTCGTCATACCTTCCGAACCCGCGAAGGTCTGCGAAAGGCCACAAGCGCATTTCCGTAAGGTGGGCGCATCGCCCACCTTGATTCAGACCCACTTGGCCAGCGGCGGCAGGCTCATCAGCACGGCATCCGGATCGTGGCCGGTCTCAAGACCGAATTTGGTGCCCCGGTCATAGACCAGATTATATTCGGCATAGAGACCACGGTGCACGAGCTGTTGGTGTTTGTGCGTGTCATCCCAGGGGGTCGGATGCCGTTTGTCCACCAACGGCACAAAGGCGGGCAGAAACGCACGCCCGACATCGCGGGTAAGGGCAAAGTCGGCCTCCCAATCCCCGGTGTTGCGATCGTCATAGAAAATCCCACCGACACCCCGGGCGCGTTTGCGATGCGGAATGTAGAAATATTCATCTGCCCAGGCCTTTAGCTCATCATAGAGCGTACCCCCATGCGGGTCGCAGGCCCCCTTCATTTCGCCATGAAAGTGGGCGGTGTCATCGTCATATTCGATGCAGGGGTTTAGATCCGACCCACCGCCAAACCACCACGCGTGCGGCGTCCAGAACATGCGTGTGTTCATGTGTACCGCCGGGGCGTGCGGGTTCTGCATATGCGCAACCAACGAGATACCAGAGGCCCAAAAACGCGGGTCGTCTTTCATGCCCGGGATGCCCTTGCGGGCGGCCATCGCCGCCTGCGCCCGTTCACCAAGTTCACCGTAGACGGTTGAGATATTGACGCCGACCTTCTCGAATACACGCCCGCCACGCATCACGCTCATTTCACCACCGCCTGCGTCAGAGCCGTCGTCGGCGGTGCGGGACGTCTTGCGGACTTCGACCCTGCCCGCCGGGGCGTCACTCGAATGGCGGTCTTCAAGCGCGTGGAACGCCGCAACGATTTGATCCCGCAGGTCCCTGAACCAGCCGGAAGCAGCGGTCTTTTCTTCAGTCATGTCGTTGGTCATGAGGTCTTTCATTCCGTCAATTTCCTCTGTCGTATCATGTGTAAACAATTTTGCACACATTTTGCGGCAGCACTTTGCGCTGGATCAAATCGGGGCACCAGATAGACTAACTCGGCAAGGAGGACCCCTGATGAGCCATCCCGATATTCTGGCCGAAGTGCTGCTGCCGACGCAGGAACTGCGCGATGACCTGCCGTTCTTTACCAAGACGCTTGGAATGCGGCTGGAAAACATTTTTCCTGCTGACGATCCTGCAGTCGCCAGCTTCTCAGGTCACGGGTTGCGGGTGCGGGTCGAAAAGGGCGCGGATGTTGCGCCCGGAACGCTGCGCATCCTGACGGACAACCCTGACAGGTTTGCCGACGGACAGCGGCACCTGACGGCGCCCAATGGCACGCAGGTGCAGATCGTCCCCCTTACGCCAGAGGTCGAACAGCCCGCCACGCAGCACGAATTTGTCGTGCGCCGCCTGAAAGACGAAGCGCCATGGATCATTGGCCGCGCGGGCATGCACTACCGCGATCTGATCGAATCGCGCCTGGGAGGTTCCATCATTGCCAGCCATATCCGCATCCCTGATGGCGGGCCGGTGCCGGATATGGTCCACTATCATACAGTCGGGTTTCAGCTGATCTTCTGTTATCGCGGATGGGTCGAAGTGCTGTACGAGGACCAGGGCGATGTCATCCGCCTGCACGCGGGCGATTGTGTGACACAGCCACCTGGGATCCGGCATCGGGTTGTTGAGGCCTCCGCCAATATTGAAGTGATTGAGATCGGCGTGCCTGCCGAACACGTCACTACCATCGACCACGACTTCACCCTTCCCAACGGCAAAGGTGACCCTGCGCGCGAGTGGGATGGTCAAACCTTTGTGCACCATGTGAAGGATCAGGCGATCTTGACCCCTTTCCGCATTCCGGGCTTCACGTCACGGGACACGGGGATCACCGCTGGCACCAAGGGCGTCGCGGGCATCCATGTAGCGCGGTTTGAAAGCGGGACGCCTCCCCAGACACGCCACGATGCGGATATCCACTTCACCTTTGTCATGGAAGGTCAGATGACCCTCTCCGCCCAAGGCCAGGAGGATCGGACGCTGGAGGCGGGCGATGCTTTTGTCATCCCGCCAAGCATGGTTACGCAATATGCTGATTGTTCGGACGATCTGGAGTTGCTTGAGGTAGCATTGCGCGGAGACTTCGCCACAGAGCTGGTCTAAAGCTCTTTTATGTTACGAAAACATCTGAAATTTTCCATTATCGTAACATTAATCTTGCCTGAGCGCTGATTCTGACTTAGTTTCCTCTCAATTGAGGAGCCTTGAATGACCGCTTTCATTTGTGACGCGCAACGTACACCGATTGGTCGCTTTGGCGGGGCCCTGGCTTCTGTTCGTGCGGACGATCTGGCGGCAGTGCCCATTGCTGCGCTCATGGCGCGCAACCCAGGCGTGGACTGGGCACGTGTCGATGACATCTACATGGGTTGCACCAATCAGGCGGGGGAAGACAATCGGAACGTCGCGCGCTTTGCCGGGCTATTGGCGGGGCTGCCGGTGGACGTGCCGGGCATCACACTGAACCGGCTGTGTGCCTCTGGCCTGGATGCTGTTGGTGCCGCCGCACGGGCGATCCGGGCCGGTGATATTGATCTGGCCATCGCGGGCGGTGTCGAAAGCATGACCCGCGCGCCCTTCGTCATGCCCAAGGCCGAAGCTGCATTTTCGCGCGGCAATGCGGTCTACGACACAACCATCGGCTGGCGCTTTATCAATCCGAAGTTCCAGGCGCAGTACGGCACAGATTCCATGCCCGAAACAGCCGACAATGTGGCCGAAGATTACAACGTGAACCGCGCCGATCAGGATGCTTTTGCCCTGCGGTCTCAACAACGCTGGGCAGCTGCGGCGGAAGCCGGCATTTTCGACGAAGAGATCACGCCGGTCACAATACCGCAGCGCAAGGGCGACCCGATTGTCTTGGAACGCGATGAACATCCTCGCCCCACAACCACACCCGAACAGCTTGCCAAGCTGCGAGGGATCAACGGTGCGGATCTGACGGTGACGGCGGGCAATGCATCCGGTGTGAACGACGGGGCAGCTGCAATGCTGATTGCGTCAGAAGCCGCCGCATCAGACCACAACCTGACGCCCATTGCTCGGGTCGTCGCCATGTCCGCGGCCGGGGTCGAACCGCGCGTGATGGGCATTGGTCCCGTCCCAGCCTGCCAAAAGGTGCTGAACCGGGCGGGGCTGACCATCGACCAAATGGACGTGATTGAACTCAACGAAGCCTTCGCGGCCCAAGGCCTTGCAACCCTGCGGTCGCTGGGCGTGGCGGATGACGACCCCCGCGTGAACGCCAACGGCGGTGCCATCGCCATCGGTCATCCGCTGGGCATGTCCGGCGCGCGCCTTGTCATGACCGCCGCCTTGCAGCTGCAACGGACCTCTGGCCGCTATGCGCTGTGCACGATGTGCGTGGGCGTGGGTCAGGGGGTTGCTTTGATCCTTGAAAGGACCTGAGAAATGTATGCACAAATGATTAAGTCGGAGACCTCTGACGAGGACCCCAAGGAGCTCGAAGCTTTTCAGGCCAAGATCGACGCCGGGGTAAAGATCGAACCGAAAGACTGGATGCCCGCGGGCTACCGCAAAACGCTGATCCGCCAGATCGGCCAGCACGCGCACTCCGAAATCGTAGGCCAACTGCCCGAAGGCAACTGGATCACCCGCGCGCCAACACTGGAACGCAAGGCGATCCTGCTCGCCAAGGTCCAGGACGAGGCAGGCCATGGCCTCTACCTTTATTGCGCGGCTGAAACGTTGGGCGTCAGTCGCGAAGAACTGACCCGCGACCTGTTATCGGGCAAGATGAAGTACTCCTCGATCTTCAACTATCCCACGCTAACGTGGGCTGACATCGGGGCGGTCGGTTGGCTGGTCGATCAGGCTGCGATCCTCAATCAGGTGCCTTTGCAGCGCACTTCTTATGGCCCTTATGCACGGGCGATGGTGCGGATCTGTAAGGAGGAATCTTTCCACCAGCGTCAGGGCTTCGACATCATGATGAAGATGGTCAATGGCACGGAAGCCCAGAAACAGATGGCCCAGGATGCGCTCGACCGGTTCTGGTATCCCTCTTTGATGATGTTTGGGCCATCGGACGCGGAAAGCGTGCATTCGACGCAGAACATGGCGTGGAAGATCAAGATGAACACCAATGACGAGCTGCGCCAGAAGTTCGTCGATCAGGTCGTGCCGCAGGCGGAGTATTTGGGGCTGACCATTCCGGACGAGACGCTGAAATGGAATGAAGAGACCGGGCACTACGACTTTGCCGAACCGGACTGGGATGAGTTTTTCCAAGTCCTCAAGGGCAACGGCCCCTGCAACACCGAGCGGCTCGCTGCGCGTAATAAGGCGTGGGATGACGGGGCCTGGGTGCGCGAAGGGCTGCTGGCGCATGCTGAAAAGAAGCGCGCGGCAAAGATGGCGGCGGAGTAACTGCGATGTCCAAATCCGAATGGCCCCTTTGGGAAATCTTCATCCGCGGTCAGCACGGCCTGAGCCACCGGCACGTTGGGTCCTTGCACGCGCCTGACGCCGAGATGGCGATCAAGAACGCGCGCGACGTCTACACCCGCCGCAACGAAGGCGTGAGCATCTGGGTGGTCGAAGCGGTCAACATCGCCGCATCCTCCCCCGAAGAGCGAGGCTCGCTCTATGAGCCATCCAACGACAAGGTTTACCGCCACCCGACTTTTTTCGAGATCCCCGAAGAAGCAGGTTCGATGTGAGTACGGAACTCTTTCAGTTTCTGCTGCGCATGGGCGACAACACGCTGGTGCTGGGTCAGCGCGTTTCCGAATGGTGTGGCGTGGCACCGGTGTTGGAAGAAGACATCGCACTTGCCAACATGGGTCTGGACCTGATCGGCCAGACGCAACTGTGGCTTGGCATGGCGGGCGAAGTTGAGGGCAAGGGTCGTGACGCAGATCGCCTCGCGTTTCACCGTGACGCCTGGGATTTCCGCAACGTGCTGATGGTCGAACAACCCAACGGCGATTTCGGCCAGACGATGATGCGGCAGTTCCTGTTTGACGCCTGGCATCTGGAGATGCTGACCGCCTTGCAAGCCTCTTCCAACGACCAGATTGCCGCTATTGCGGAGAAGTCTTCGAAGGAAGTGACCTACCACCTGGAGCGGTCCTCTGACACCGTGATCGGCCTTGGCGACGGAACCGAGGAAAGTCACGCGCGCATGCAGTCCGCGCTTGACCTGCTGTGGCCTTATGCCGGTGAAATGTTCGTCGGTGACAGCGTGGACGCCGCAATGGCGGCGCAGGGCATCGCCCCCGATCCCGCCAGCCTGCGCCCTGCTTTTGACGCCCGTCTGACAGAGGTTTTCGGCGAAGCCACGCTGACCCGGCCAGCGGATGACTTTGCCCACCAAGGCGGCAAGACCGGCAAGCGGCACTCAGAACATCTAGGCCACATGCTATCCACCATGCAATGGCTACAACGCGCCTACCCGGACGCAACATGGTGATCGAAAAACCCTCGTTAGAGACTGTATGGACCTGGTTGGGCGAGGTGCCCGACCCGGAGATCCCCGTGATCTCTCTCACCGACTTAGGCATCATCCGCGATGTGCAGTGGCAGGATGACACGCTGGAAGTGACCGTGACGCCGACCTATTCGGGCTGTCCCGCGACGAGCATCATCAACCTCGATATCGAAACCGCCCTGCGGGATCGCGGCATCGAGAAGTTGGAACTGAAACGCCAGCTGTCCCCCGCCTGGACCACTGATTGGCTGTCAGACGCCGGCCGCGCCAAGCTGGAAGACTACGGCATCGCACCCCCGCAACCCGCAGGTGGACCACAGAACTGTCCGCATTGCGGGTCCAGAGAAGTCGAACGCATCAGCCAGTTCGGCTCCACCCCCTGCAAAGCACAATGGCGCTGCAAAAGCTGCCTGGAACCCTTCGACTATTTCAAGTGCATCTGAGGAGACTGAAATGACAACAGCCACACATTCTGCCCGCGCTGTAGTAGAGGCCTACGTCACCGGCACGCGCACGCGAGACACCTTATTGTTGAAAGAGATCTTCCACGAGAATGCGGTGATGTCCGGCTGGTTGGGTCCAGACCTTTTGGTAGGCGGGCCAGAGCCATTCTACGGCGCGCTGGAAGCCAACGAAGTTGGGGACGACTACACCGCCGAGATCACAGAGCTCACCGAAACCGGCAACATCGCGACTGCCACGCTTGCAGAAGAAAACCTGCTGGGTCTGTCCTTTACCAACCTGTTTCACCTGGTTCAGCTTGCAGACGGCAGCTGGCGCATCACGTCCAAGCTCTTTCGGCACAGTTGAGGCCCTCTGATGTCGCAGTTTCATCCTTTGCGCGTTGCCGAAATCCACAAGACAATCCGAGACGCAGTGGTTCTGACGCTTAAGCCTGAGGCACCCGAAGACTTCGCCTTTATCCAAGGCCAATACCTCACCTTTAAGCGTGACTTTGGCGGGACGGAATTGCGGCGTAATTACTCGATCTGCACAGGACTTGACGATGGTGCGTTGAAGGTCGGAATCAAGCGCGTAGAAGGCGGCGCTTTTTCAACCTTCGCCAACACCGAACTGCAGGTCGGTGACGTTCTGGAAGCGATGCCACCGCAGGGCAAGTTCTTCACCGAGTTAGAGCCTAACAAAGCCAAAAACTACATTGGGTTTGCCGGGGGCTCCGGCATCACGCCGGTTCTGTCGATCCTCAAAACGGTCCTAAAACGCGAACCTTGCAGCACCTTCACGCTGGTCTATGCCAACCGCGCTGTGAATACGATTATGTTCCGCGAGGAGCTGGAGGATCTGAAAAACCATTACATGGGCCGTCTGACCATCATCCACATGCTGGAATCCGGGCAGGACATCGACCTGTTCACAGGCCGCGTCGATCAGGACAAATGCGCGGCGCTGTTCAAGCTGTGGATCGACGTTGAAACCGTCGACACCGCCTTCATCTGCGGGCCAGAGCCTATGATGCTGGCGATTTCTGATAGCCTGAAAACCCACGGGTTAGAGCCTGATCAGATCAAGATGGAACTGTTCAGCGAAAGCCAGCAGGGCCAATTGGCCAAACAGGAAATCGCCGCCCGAGCCGAAGGGCAGAAGGGCACGGAACTGACCGTGATCATCGAAGGAGCCAGCCGCACGTTTGAGATGTCCAAAGGGCAATCGGTGTTGGATGCCGCGCTTGAGAACGGTCAGGACGCGCCTTTCGCCTGCAAAGCGGGCGTTTGTTCGACCTGTATGTGCCGGGTGCTGGAGGGCGAGGTGGAGATGCTCGCCAATCACGCGCTGGAGGATCACGAGGTGGCCGACGGCTACCGCCTGTCCTGCCAGTCCTACCCGCTCACCGATAAGCTGGTCATCGACTACGACACTCACTAGGGGGACAACCCATGCTCGACGTTTCAAGTTTCGCCGCCGGGCAGTGGATCGCACCGGGGCCGGGGGCGCGCGATATCGCGTCGGCCATTACCGGCGAGGTGATCGCGCAGGCGGGCAATGACGCGCTCGATGTGCAGGCAATGCTTGGATACGCGCGTGATGTCGGTGGCCCTGCCCTGCGCAAAATGACCTTTCATGATCGCGCGCGGATGTTAAAGGCCGTCGCGTTGCATCTGATGGAGCACAAACAGGCGCTCTACGATCTGAGTTACGATACCGGTGCCACGCTGAGCGATCACAAGATCGACGTGGATGGGGGTATTGGCACGATGCTTGTCTTTGCCTCCAAAGGCCGACGCGAAATGCCGGATGCCCACGTCTACCTCGATGGCGCGCCAGAGCAATTGGGTCGAGAGGGGCAGTTTTCTGGGGCGTCACATCTGCACGCCACTGCAGGGCGTGGCCGTTCACATCAACGCCTTCAACTTCCCCGTTTGGGGCATGCTGGAAAAGCTGGCCCCAACTCTGTTGGCAGGTGTGCCAGCGATCGTGAAACCCGCAACGGCGACGTGCTATGTGACCGAGGCTTGCGTGCGGTTGATGCTGAACAACGGCTTACTGCCGGATGGATCGGTCCAACTGGTCAGCGGCGGCTTGGGCGATATGCTCGACCATCTCGATTTGCAGGACGCGGTGGCTTTCACCGGATCGGCGGAAACGGCGGGCAAGCTGCGCAGCAATCCCAAGCTGCTGGAACGCTCTGTGCGGTTTGCGTCGGAACAAGACAGCCTGAACGCCTCCGTCCTTGGGCCAGACGCCCAACCTGGAACGCCGGAGTTCGATCTGTTCGTCAAGGAAGTTCAGCGCGAGATGACGGCAAAGGCGGGACAGAAGTGTACGGCCATTCGGCGGATCATGGTGCCAGATGCCTTGTTAGAGCCTGTTATTGAAGCCGTAAGCACGCGGCTCGACAAAACTTTGATTGGCGACCCGAGGCTCGAAACCACCCGGATGGGTGCGCTTGTGTCAGCCAGCCAGAAGCGTGATGTTCTGGAGAAGGCCGCGCTGATCGGAGCGGAAGCGGAGCGTGTCTACGGCAACCCCGACAGCTTTGCCGTGGAAGGCGCGGACCCGGCAAAGGGCGCGTTTGTCCCACCGATGTTGTTCCATTGTGCCGCGCCCGATCTGGCAGAACGTGTGCATGATACAGAAGCTTTCGGTCCCGTCTCCACCGTGATGGGGTATCGCGATCTGCCGCACGCCGTCGATTTGCTGAACAAAGGCAAGGGGTCGCTGGTCGCCTCCGTCATCACAAACGACGGAGAAGTGGCGCGCGAAATCACCATGGGTAGCGCTGCTTTCCACGGGCGGCTCTACTTCAACAATCGCACGTCAATGAAAGAGGCCACGGGCCACGGCTCCCCCCTGCCGCATATGGTGCATGGCGGGCCGGGACGTGCAGGCGGAGGAGAAGAACTGGGCGGCGTGCGGGGTGTGATGCACTACATGCAGCGGACGGCTGTACAGGGCTCGCCCGACATCCTGTCGGCCATCAGCAAGCAATGGGTGCCGGGTGCGGCAGAGATAACCGACAAGGCGCACCCCTTCACCCGCACTTTCCACGAACTTGATCTGGGCGAGACGTTTTATTCCGATCGGCGTGAGATCAGTATCGAAGACATCGAAACCTTCGCCCACTTCACTGGCGACACCTTCTATGCCCACATGGACGAAGATGCAGCCAAGGCGAACCCCTTTTTCCCCGGTCGTGTCGCACATGGGTATCTGCTGCTTAGCTTTGCCGCTGGTCTGTTCGTGCAGCCTGACCCCGGCCCGGTCTTGGCCAACACAGGTCTCGACAATCTGCGCTTCATGACCCCCGTGGCGGCGGGCGACAGCATCCGGGTGCGCCTGACGGTCAAACACAAGACGCCTCGCAATGACGAGTATGGTGAGGTACGTTGGCACGTGACCCTGACCAACCAGAACGACGAGACCGCTGCCGAGTACGAGCTTTTGACGATGAACAGCTACACCCGGCCAGACTGATGTATGGCAACAGACACCCTTTTTGACCTGACCGCAGACCTGCGTGCCCTTGGGGGCGGGCGAGTGTGGTCCTTGATGGTGAGCCTTTTTGGCGATCTGGCACAGGGCAAGGGGGACAAGATCAACGGCCCGGTGCTGTCCGCGATCATGGCAGAGTTGGGGGTGAGGCCAGAGGCCGCGCGCGTGGCGCTGCACCGGCTGCGCAATGACGGGTGGATTGCATCCGAAAAACAGGGGCGCATCAGCCAGCACAGCCTGACGGCCAAAGGGCGCGCGGAAAGCGCAGCGGCCAGCCCACGGATTTATGCGGCCCCCGATGAGGGCCAGGCAGAATGGAAACTGGTGTTGCTGGAAGAAGCCAACCCGAAGGTTCAGGATGCTCTGGCCCGAGCCGGTATGGTTCAGTTGCTGCCACGCGTTCTAATTGGCACCGCGCCAGAGACACTGCCTGAAAATGCGGTTGCCCTACCCGGTCGAGCCGCACCGGGATGGTTGTGTGATCAGCTGATCCCATCCTCTTTGATGCAGGACTACGCAAACCTTGGTGGCGTTCTGGCTTCGCTGTCGTCAAAGCTGCAGCAAAGCGCGGCTTTGTCACCCATCGAGGTGGCCGTGCTGCGGTGTCTGGTAGTCCACAACTGGCGGCGGTTGGTACTGAAACATGTAGCGCCGCCGCGCGGGTTGATCCAAAAGGACAGCCCCCTGCATCGATGCCACCTCGCCGTGGATCAGATGCTCAGCCGATTCCCGCGCCCTGCCCTGCGGGACATTGCGCTTGAACCCACGGGCAGCTAAGCGCTGCTTTCCCAAGCCGCCACGCCACGCTATAGGGGCACCATGACAAACACGCTTTATCAGAATGATCTGCCCGACGGGTTGGACCTTGGCCCAGTTGTGGCCATCGATTGTGAAACCATGGGCCTGAACCCGCACCGCGACCGCTTGTGTGTCGTGCAGCTGTCGGGGGGCGACGGAAACGCGCATCTGGTCCAGATTGCAAAGGGTCAGACAGAGGCACCGAACCTTTGTGCAATGTTGGAAAACCCGGATGTGCTGAAGCTCTTCCACTTTGGACGTTTTGACATCGCCGCCATGCTGAACGCATTTGGCGCGCTGACCGCCCCGGTCTATTGCACCAAGATCGCGAGCCGTCTAGTGCGCACTTACACGGACCGCCACGGGCTGGCGAAGCTGCTCCAGGAAATGCTGGGCATCGACATCTCCAAACAGCAGCAATCCAGCGACTGGGGCGCAGACATACTGACCGAAGCGCAGTTGGAATACGCCGCCTCTGACGTGTTATACCTGCACCAGCTGCGCGATGCGTTTAACGATATGCTGGAACGCGAAGGCCGTATGGAAGTCGCGCAAACCTGCTTTGATTTCCTGCCCACCCGCGCAAAGCTCGACCTGATGGGCTGGCCAGAGACGGACATTTTTGCCCACTCATGAGCACCCCGTTCCTTGATACCGCGCGGCGCGTGATCCGCACTGAGGCCGAGGCCTTAAACACACTCGCCGACAGTCTGGATGGCAGGTTTCGAGAGGCGATTGATCTAATGAACGCCTGCAAGGGGCGGATCATCGTCACAGGCATTGGCAAGTCCGGGCACATTGCGAACAAAATCGCGGCTACGCTTGCCTCCACCGGGACGCCTGCGCAGTTCGTGCATCCGGCTGAAGCGTCGCACGGTGATCTGGGCATGATCACGCGGGATGACGTTGTGCTGGCAATCTCAAATTCGGGGGAGGCGCCGGAACTGGCGAACCTGCTGATCTATTCGCGCCGCTACGACATCCCCCTCATTGGCATGACCAGCACTGAAGGCAGCGCACTCGGGCGTGAATCAGATGTGATCCTGCTGCTGCCGCAAGCGGGGGAGGCCTGCGGCACCGGCGTGGTGCCCACCAACTCCACCGCAATGACGCTGGCACTTGGTGATGCATTGGCCGTGGCGTTGATGGAAAACCGCGCGTTCACAGCTGAGAATTTCCGCAACTTCCACCCCGGTGGAAAGCTGGGCGCACAGCTTAGCCGGGTGTCGGATCTGATGCACACGGGCGATGCCATTCCGTTGGTCGGGCTGGACGCACCCATGAGCGAAGTCCTGTCCCAGATCGGCAACAAAGGATTCGGAGTCACCGGTGTATTAGATGGCGACGGCCTGCTGGCCGGGATCATCACCAATGGCGACCTCAGCCGCCATATGGACGGTCTTTCATCCTCAAAGGCCCGTGACGTCATGACCGCCTCACCGGTGACTATCGACCCCGACGCGCTGGCAGAAAAGGCGGTGGGCATCATGAACGCGCGCAAGATCACCTGCCTTCTGGTCGTTGATCCCACAGGCCCGGCAAAGCCCAGTGGGCTACTGCATATCCACGATTGCCTGCGTGTCGGGCTGGGATGACAACCGTGGCCTCCGACAGCTATTCCCGCATGGTGGCCTGGCTGAAGGTGATCTTCCCACTTGCGGCCCTTGCTTTGCTGTCGACCCTGTTTCTGCTGTCCAGATCGGTCGATCCGGAAACCCAGATCCCTTTTGCTGACAAAGAAATCAAGGACCGCCTGCGCGACCAGCAAGTCACCGGGCCTTTCTTTACGGGCACCACGAAGAACGGGGATCAGATATCCTTTTCAGCGGAGAAACTGACAACACCCGAAGGGCAAACTGGTGCACATGAAGCATCGAATATCCGCGTTGATATGGACCTCGCGGGCGGCGGGCAGATTTCTCTCAAGGCAGACCAAGCCAGCTTTGAGGTCACAAAAGATCGCGCTGAGCTGAAAGGTGACGTGCGGATCACCACATCAAGCGGCTACCGACTTCAGACGGATCGTTTTGTGTCAGAAATGACTGCGCTGAACCTTGATTCTCCCGGTCCGGTTGAGGGCGAAGGCCCTCCTGGGCAACTGACAGCCGGTCGTATGACGCTAACCGCGCCGAAATCCGGCACTAGCGCCCAATTGATTTTCACAAACGGGGTGAAACTGGTATACACACCTCGAAATACAGATTGAGTGACCGTTTTGAGACTTCTTCTCCTCCCCCTTTTCATCCTGACACTGGCCTCGGCTGTTTGGGCGCAAGGTACTGGCGTTGCCTTTGGCACCATCCGGCAGGATACCGACCAACCCGTTGAAGTGACTGCCGACAATCTGTCGGTGGACCAAGACACCGGAGTTGCGATTTTCTCGGGCAACGTTGTGATCGGCCAAGGCGAGATGCGTCTGTCCGCTGCGCGCGTTGAGGTTGTTTACCGCATCGGTGGGGACGGCATTCAGCGGCTTGAAGCCACCGGTGGCGTCACGCTTGTCTCTGGCCCCGACGCGGCGGAAGCAGATCGCGCCGATTACAACATCGACACCGGCACCATCGAAATGACTGGCAACGTCCTGCTGGCGCAAGGACGCAGCGCCTTGTCTGCCGACCGCATGTCAGTGCGGCTCTCGGACGGCACAGCGCAGATGTCAGGCCGTGTGAAAACCATTCTGCAGGCCACCGGCAGCAACAACTGATGGCCCCCCCGGATCTGAAAATTGCCGGGGGCGATGCGGGCCTCAGGATCGACCATCTGCGAAAGTCGTACCGCAAGAAAACGGTCATCCGCGACTTTTCCATGCATCTGAACCGGGGCGAGGTTGTCGCCCTTTTGGGCCCCAACGGCTCCGGCAAGACAACAACTTTCTACGCGGTCGCAGGGCTTGTCACGCCCGAAGGCGGCAGTGTTATGGTGGACGGCAAGGATGTGACCACCCTGCCGATGTACCGCCGCGCGCAGCTTGGTATCGGTTATCTGCCACAGGAAATGAGCATCTTTCGTGGTCTGAGTGTGCAGGACAACATCTCTGCCGTGTTGGACATCACGGTGCAACACCGCCACCAACGGCGCGAACGGCTCGAAGAATTGCTCAGCGAATTTTCCATTGAGCACCTGCGGCGTGCGCCTGCGCTTGCATTGTCCGGGGGGGAGCGGCGGCGCGTGGAGATTGCGCGCTGTCTGGCCGCAGAGCCCAAGTACCTGTTGCTGGACGAACCCTTTGCCGGGGTTGACCCAATCTCTGTTGGGGATATTCGGCACCTCGTTGCAGACCTCAAGAATCGCGGCATCGGCGTGCTGATCACGGACCATAACGTGCGCGAAACGCTGGAGATCGTGGACCGCGCCTATATCCTGCATGAAGGGCGCGTTTTGATGTCCGGCACCCCCGATGACGTTGTCGAAAACGAGAACGTGCGCCGCGTTTATCTCGGCGACAATTTCCGTATTTCCTGAGGGTTAACAGGCATTTGCGCCTTATTGTCCGCAAAGCCAGGGCGTTAAGCATTGACTCAGAAGCGTTTTCTTGGCCTGATTGAACCATGGTGACTTCGCGTTCCTGTTTGATCGTGCATCGGCCTTCTTGCCAAGGCATGGGCCACATCAAGCTGAACACAGCACCATACTCCCGCACCTGACACCCGCGTAGCCCGTTTTACGGGCCACATGCGCGTGGTGCAGGCCCATCAAGAAGGAGACCCTATGCGGTATCAAATCAGCGGCAAACAAATCGACATCGGCGAAGCGCTTCAGACCCATGTGAAAGACTCACTCGGGGCTGCGGTTGAGAAATATGCAGAGCGCCCGACAGATGCGAATGTGGTGTTTTCCAAGTCGGGGCACGAGTTTGTCTGTGAGGCGACCGTACATCTTTCTACCGGGCTGACAGCCTCTGCTAAGGCCCATGATCCTGATATCTATGGGTCTTTTGACGCCTGTTCAGACAAGATGGAAAAACAGCTGAGGCGCTATAAACGCAGGCTAAAGGACCATCACAAAGATCGTGCCGAACCAGTTGAACTCTTTGGCGCTTCCTCCTATATCGTCGCTTCTGAAAGCGATTCTGAAGATCGGGAACCTGAATCACTTCAACCCATGATCGTGGCCGAGATGCAGACAAAGATTGCCACTTTGTCCGTCGGTGAAGCGGTCATGCAGATGGAGTTGGCCGGTGCCCCCGTCTTGGTTTTTCGCAAGGAAGGTGATGAGGGTCTGAATGTGGTCTACCGTCGGGATGACGGAAACATAGGCTGGATTGATCCGTCATAAACAACCGGGCGCAGGGCGCCCCCGGGCAGAGCGGCGATAGAATGGAATTTGTGGAACTTCTGAAGCCAGAGGCGGTCAAGGTTATTACCGGGGCCACCAGCAAGAAGCGCCTGTTGCAGGATATCGGCGATCTGGTTGAAGGGGCCTACGCCCTGGATGCCAGCGCAGTTGTGGACGCGCTGTTGGAGCGTGAAGCCCTTGGCCCCACCGGCGTCGGTCACGGGGTGGCACTGCCACACGCACGGCTGGAAGGGTTGGAGCAGGTCGTTGGCGCATTTGTTCTGCTGGACAAGCCAATCGATTTTTCCTCACCTGACCGGCAGCCTGTCGATTTGGCATTTGCGCTGTTCGCACCTGCTGACGCTGGGGTGGAGCACCTTAAGGCGCTTGCGTTGGTCAGCCGCACGCTGCGCGACAGTGGCATCTGCAATAAGTTACGCGCAAACCCGGATGCCGGGACCCTGCACACCATTCTGGTCGAAGAACGCCCCGTTCAGGCCGCCTGAACCACTTCCAGTTAGAATTGAGGCTGAAAGCGCTTTAACCCCAGTTCGAAAATCCAAAGGTCACGTAGTCGCGCTGGTAAGCCTCTGACGCGAGCTTTTCGATACGCTCGTCATAGATGTCGGCCAATGTGAAAGGCTGATCTGGCGCGATGGGTTCTAGCTCTGGGACGTCTGTACGCCCGACGGCGCGCGCCAAGTGTGTAAGTTCTTCTGTCAGGTCCTCTTCGCGGATCAAACGGTCCGGCAACGCCACCTCCCCAAACCCAGAGATCATCTGGGCCTGCGTGCACCAGGCCGCATCCACCCGGATACCGGTCTGGCCCGCCAGGTTTCCTTTCAGCAGCCGCAGAAACTCCGTGAAGGCCTTGCGATGTGCATTCACATCGTAAGATGCATCCGGTCCCTCTGGCGGGATCGGCAGGTTATAGCGGCGGATCATCGTGTTGCGGAGGCTGCGATAGCTGCCACGCTCAATGGTCAGGATGTGGCGGCAAAACGCATCATGGGCGCGCAGAACCGGGTGGCGCAGCACTGTGAACGTGCGAAATCCCGGATGTGCACGCTTCCACTGGCGCAGGTCTTTTTGCCCCATTTTCACGCGCAGCTTGTCTTGCCCCACACCATCCAGTGCCGCCAACCAGGCCTTCACCTGATCAACCGGCCCTGATTTGAGCGGCATATAGACCAGAGCACTTTCGGCCGCGACAACATAGGATGGCACAGCCGGGCCTTGCCGGGGCTCGAAATTGGGGGTGCGGGTCAGGTCAAAACGGTCGAGCTTGGACAGTTCTACCAACATCGCGTCGTAGTTCTTCACCTTGGCCGAAATCGGACTGGGGTTTTGTTTCTTGAGCTTCTTGTCGAGCCCTTCAAGGGCCTCGTTCACGCCGAGGTACTTGGCGATGCCGTTCATCACGTCGACGCTCTGCAGGTCTTCGTAAGCGACATAAAAGGCCGTTTGCCCGGATTTCTGCAATCGGTTGAGCAGCCGGATCTGAAACTGCTGCAGCGCATCTAGATGCGCCGCAAACTCGTCTCCGTCGAAGGTCGCCTGCCCAGGCTTATGGGCCTTCATATCAGTGAGCTTCCACTGCCCGGTTTCCTGCGCAATCTTCCAGCTGACGTAGCTTTCGACCGGGTTACGGTTCAGCACAATTTTGGCGCAACGGTCGTCTTCGATGATCGCATCAAACACGCGCGGGTCATGGTCGTGAAAATACCGAAACCCGCTGAGCGTGTCCTTGTCGGCGCGAATGGCCGCCAACAGAGCCATCGGATCAGCATCGCGGGCGTCGTGGGTCACACCCAGAATGGGCTCGTTCTGCGGATAGCCCATGAAATGCGGGTTAAACGCCTCCCCATGGCAGCGGATGCCATCAAATGCGTTCAGGTTCGCCTCCAGAAAATTGGAGCCTGTACGCATTTCCGCAAAGACCACAAAGCTGTCGAATTTAGCCATCAGTTACTGCACCAGGTAAGGTTTGCGTGCGGGTTTGGAGCCTCCATCGAGCCCGCGTTCGGCCGGAAAATCGCCCATCAGATAGGGATGCATGCCTTGGTTTTTGAGGTTCTGCAAGAACTGCCCAAACCCTGATAGGTCCACCATCTTGGGCGCTTCTGCCAAGCGGCGCAACTTGGTGCGGCCAATCTCGTCCAGAATACCCTGCAGCGGCTCCATCGGGGCCTCAATGAACTCCGCCATTGTCCAGATACGCACCCGCGCCTTGCAATGGGGCGACCGGAGGATGTCCATGTGTTCACTTTCGACTTTTTGCAGCTCAGCCGCGATGCGGCGGATGTCGGCAAAGTCGAGGTTGGAGCGGAACAGCGGCACTGCCCAGGCACCCGTGATGACCGACACCTGCGCATTGGGGTCGCGCGCGATGCGCCAGTTGATCTTCTGATTGTCCTGCGGCCCAAACTGGAAACACTGCCGTTCCCCGCGCGTGTTCCAGATCAAATTAGCCAGGAACGCCTTCGCATCATAGTCTCGCAATTTGGCACAGTCAGACAAAGCCCCGTTGATGGAGGTTTGCCCATCCGCATATTCCACACGGTCTGGCGAAAAGAGGTGCCCGTGCACCCGTGCGCCTGTGGATTTGGCCAGCCAGATCGGGAAATCCTCAAAAAGCTCTGCGAAGCCTTGGAACATCGAATAGGGGGCCGCCGTTACGCCGTTTTCCCAATCCTCATTGGGGAAGCGGCTTTGCATATAAAGGCCCGACCGCCCGCGCGTTCGGCGTTCCACCGCCTTGGCAAAGATACGGTCGATTTTGCCGGGGTTGGGTTCTGTCTTGGACATGGCACCGGAGCGGTCGGTCAGAAACGCCTCATAGAGCCGATTGGCATGGGGCCAGATCTTGCGCGCGACAAAGCAATCCGACCGCCGCAACAGTTGCAGATGGTCGTCGTAAAATATGTGCGGTTTGCCCTGGAAGTCGAACTTCGACAGGGTCAGCGACCGGCTTTCGATGGTCGTTGCGTATTGGCGTACCAGGGTCTGGAAATAGCTTTCGTCGGGGATCCAGACCTGACGGAAGAATTTGTCATAGGTGGGGCGCTCAGGATCCTGCAGCACAGCAGACAGGGTGCGTCGGGACAGGCACCACCATTGTGAGCCCATGTGCGGGATGATCCCGTTTGGCATTTTTCGCTTGAGGCGCAGCAGACGTTGGATTTGCACAAGCTTGTCGAACAGGAACCGGCTGCGCTTCCAGGATACGGGGAAGCGCATGGTAAAGCGCTCTTCGTCCAGCCCCCTACCGTCCAGGGCACATCTGAAGTTGTCGCGCTTTCGATAAAGTCCGTATTCGGCCGTTCGGCCAGATACTCGATCAGCTCTTCCACCGGACGCAGCGGCAAACATGAACCTGACGCCAGATAGACATGCCGCACGTCGGGAAAATCAGCCAGCATCATCTCTGACCCGGCCTGAGACGCGGCAACGATGCCCCAGGTGCCCCATTCACAACGGTAGCGGGGGCAAAACCTGAGGTTTGGCACATCGCTCAGGGCCGAAACGAACGCCTCAGAGGTCCGTTTTGGCACTGCCTTGTCGATATGAATAACAACCGGACAACCGGCCTCAGACCAATGGCGCGCGACCTGTTCAGCGCGGTCCAGCGCGGTGTGGACCAGCATGACAATGCCGACGCTCATGCCCAGTTTCCTTTGGACATCAGGCCCAAAATCTCAAGCTGGCGCCAGTTGATGTAACGTTCAGACCACTTGCACCACAGCTGCGGATCGTCCCTTAGCTGCTGGGCATAGGCCTTGTATTCAACAGAGGCTGAGTAGTGCTGGTTGCGCTCCAACTCCTCTGCCGCTTTTGCGCCAAAAGTGTCGAGGAATTTGGCATGCAGCAACACGCCGGAAGCCTTTTCGCCGCCCCATTCGTCATAGACCTGGTTCAACCCGCGCGGCAGCAGCATATGGGTGGAGCTGACGTAAGCATACCGTTTGTCCCATTTGACAAGAGGCACCTTGTTCAGGGCCGGCGCCTTTTCTGGCTGGTCCTTGAAGAACACACGTGCGCGCGGACCGCCCTGAATCCATAGGTTCCCAAACTTATAGTTGCGCGAGATCGTGTAGTTGCCGCTGTCGAACCAGTTCGCGATCTCCATCGGGTTCTGACCCGCGCGGTAAGGTTGTTCGTCCATCCGACCTTTTGGGTACATGTCCAGCAACATGGCCGAGAAAGATTTGATCGAAGAGGCATCCAGCCAATCGGTCAATGCCCGCAGGGGCCGAGTATCGCAAAACGGGTAGACCAGGAATTCGTCCGGATCGACCGTCAACGTCCAATGGCCATGCGCGTGTTTCAACTGCAACCAGTTCAACCAGTCCACACCAAAGCGCGACCGCTTGTAGCTGGCCTTGGTCGACCAGAGCGAGACATCGGGTTGATCCGCGAGGTAAGATTGCGTGCCGTCATCGCTGTCATTGTCCACGATAAAGAAATGGTTCACACCCATATCGCGGTAGTAATCAAGGAAGTAAGGCAGGCGGATCCGCTCGTTCCGCATGGTCGAAAAGACCAGAATATCATCCGGTTTGATCTGTTCCGTACGGCCAACAACGCGTGTCAATTCCCGACGCTTGCGGAAAGCACGAATGCGCCAGCGCTTGCGCTGCAACCGCAATCGATATGATTGGATGATGCCCAATTCCGCCCTCTACCTTCGGGACAATGCCGCCTTATTTCTGCGCTATCACCTCAACCTTAACACGGTCTTGAAGTGATCGTCCCAATTTGGTCCGGAAAATGGTTCAATTTCCTGCGCGGTTGGCGGGCTTTTGGCCCAACTCGTTATTGTATCTAACCACAGATACCGCTCGTTGACGCTTGCGTAAACGGCTTTTTCACCCAGAAACTCATGCAAGACCGGCAAATCGTTGCATAAAACACGCGCTCCGAGGCTGAGCGCCTCAACCGGCGGCAGACCGAAGCCTTCGGCCACACTTGGAAAGAGCATTCCCGCCGAATTTTGAACCAGATAGGCCAGCGCCGCATCGTCCAGATTTGGTACTTCGCGTATCGGGCTTTGGGCGGGCCGCGCGTCGAGACGGGCAAACACCTCATCGTTGTTCCAGCCCCGGCTGCCGCAGATCAAAAGGGGCGGCGCGTCAGGGCCCAGATCGTTCCAGACATCCAGCAGGAAACCGTGGTTTTTGCGCGGCTCAATTGTCCCCACCACAACAAAATACGGTGTCTTAGGGGGCAGGTCAGCGGGCAATCCAGTAGGGTCAGGCGCTGGGATCATTGTTCCCAAATGCGCAACAATCTCCTCCGCCGGGTTTTCTTCATTTTCCAGGTAGTGCAGCGCGCGCTGACTGGTGTCCTTTGAATTGAAGATCAGACAATCAGCGTGAGCTTTGACGTTCCACATCTTCTCCCGAAACGCTTGCACGGTGCCTTGGCGTTGAAACTCCGGATAGTCGAGTGGGATGACATCATGCACAAGCACATGCACCTTGCCGCCCGATCCCTTGACTGCCCCAAGCATCCGCTTGGTCAGGTTGCTGTGGCCAACGTTGTAGTAGTCGAAACCGCAAGGCCCAATCCGGCGGATCATCGCACCCAGAAATTTCGGCTGAGCACGCGCGATGCAAAGCCGGCGCAGGTCACTTTCGGCTTGCCGCACAGTGTTGGACCGCTTTCCACCCAGCCGGGACAAAAGAGAAATCGCCCCCCATGATTGCCCGCCCTTCAGCTTTTCACCAAAAGCCGCGACACCTGCCTGATCGAGCAGAAGATACCCAAACGGCGTGCGCACGACTCCAAAAACCGGTTCGGGTTCAGCACAAAATCGTTCCAGATAGGCCAACTCAACTCGATCCACACCAGTCAACATACGCCCGGCCCGCCGCAGACTGCGTGTCAGATCAAGCAGGCGTGGGCGGGACATGTTACCGGTCGTAATGGCCGGACTGATGCCATCTCCATGCATCGGTAATCATTTGCTTGAGGGTTGAACGGGTGGGCTTCCAGCCCAACTCTTGTTCGGCTCGGGTCGATCCGGAGACCAGCTTGGTGCAATCCCCCGCGCGGCGTGGTCCTTCGATGATCGGCACTTCGCGGTTTGTCACATCGCGGCTGTGGTCGATCACCTCGCGCACGGAAAAACCGGAACCAGTGCCAAGGTTGAAAACCCGACTACCTTTGCCCTTTTCCAGCCATTTCAAACCCAACACATGAGCCTCTACAAGATCGCAGACATGCACGTAGTCGCGGATGCAGGTGCCATCCAGTGTGTCATAATCCGTGCCATGGATCGTCAGCGCAGGGCGTTTTCCGGCAATGGCATCCAGCATCAACGGCACCAGATGGGTTTCTGGCTGGTGAAATTCGCCTACCTCGCTCTCGGGATCAGCGCCTGCCACGTTAAAATAGTGAAAGATTACATGCTGCAACCCATAGGCGGCTTCAAAATCCCTCAGGATCTCTTCAATCGCTCGCTTTGACGCGCCATAGGCATTCACCGGGTATTGGGCGGAGTTTTCGTCCAGCACCACATTATCCTGATCACCGTAGGTTGCGCAGGTAGAGGAAAAGACAAAGTTCAGGCAATTTGCAGCAACGGAGGCCTCGATCAGAGTGAGGGAACCGGTCACGTTGTTACGCCAGTATTTCCCTGGCTCAGCCATCGCCTCGCCCACTTGGCTCAGCGCCGCGAAATGCATGACAGCGACGGGCTGATATTTAGCAAAGACGTCATCCAGCCGCGCGCGATCCAGAAGATCGCCCTGTTCGAAAGGGCCGAACTTTACCGCCTGTTCCCAGCCACTTGACAAGTTGTCGTAAGTTACCGGGGTAAAACCAGCAGCCTCAATCGCCTTGCAAGCGTGAGAGCCAATGTAGCCCGCACCCCCCGTAACTAGCACAATTGTCACATTGCAACCCCCGCGCGCGTCTTACTGCGCGGCCTTGTCATACTGCATGACACTTTGCAGGAAAGAATGTAGATCATCGCGCAGATCGTCACGGGCAAGGCCAAAGGCTACAGTGGCCTGCAAGAAGCCAGACTTGGATCCACAATCGAAACGCTGACCTCGGAAGCGATAGCCATAAACGTTTTGATCCTGCTCAATATCGCGGGCGATAGCGTCCGTAAGCTGAATTTCGCCGCCGGAGCCGGACTTGATCTGGTTCAGGTTCTTCAACACCGAAGGGGCCAGAATATAGCGGCCAAGGACAGCAAGGTTTGAGGGCGATTCCTCTTCCTTTGGCTTTTCCACCATGCCTTTTACTTTGACCAAATGACCCATGTCTTCTGAGACGTCGAGCATCCCGTAAGAGGACGCACTTTCCGGGTCCACCTCCATCGCGGCGACCATGTTGCCTCCTGTTTCCGCATAGGCCTCGACCATCTGCTGCAAGCAAGGCGCGTCGCCAGTGATCACATCATCGGGCAGGATCACAGCGAAAGGTTCGTTCCCGATCAGGCGGCGCGCGCACCAAACCGCATGCCCCAAACCCAGCGGCTTGTGCTGGCGAATATAGGCAATGGCCCCGCTATCCATGTTCGTATTCTGCAACCTTTCCAGAAGCTCGGTCTTATTCTTCCTGCGTAGCTCCTGTTCGAGCGAGGGCGAATGGTCAAAGTAGTCCTCAAGCGCACCCTTGCCGCGCGAAGTCACAAAAATGAACTCTTTGATGCCCGCCGCGCGAGCCTCATCAATAGCATATTGAATCAGTGGACGGTCAACCAAAGTCATAATCTCTTTGGGGACCGACTTGGTCGCTGGCAAAAACCGTGTGCCGAGCCCTGCCACGGGAAAGATCGCTTTTGTTACTTTTTTACGCATCTCTTATCTCAAAACCTCTTTGTAACTATTCAGGTTGTCTCTGGGGCGTTTCAGACGCTTGATTTTGTCAGGTCGGTTCGAGTTTCTGGATGAGTTGATCGGCGGTTTTCTGGAGTGTTTCGATTATTGACCAGCCCTGTTTGCGTGCCGTTTCGATCACGGTTCTGAGGGTGCAGAAGTTTTCCGCGCCGGTCAGTGTGCGGAAGCATCCCGAGACCTTGATACGGACCTTGCCCATTCTCAGATCCCTCTCGGCCTCGTTATTTGTGAAGGGAACCTGCAAGTCGGTAAGGAAGCGCAGGACATCGGCCTTGCGGTCACGCAATCGCAGCACGAGATTGTGTCCGGTTCGCCGTTTTGGTCGTCCTCGGGGGGATTTGCCGGGCAGTGCGGGTTTCAGCGGTGGCTGGTTTTCATGTAACGACAGCCCCTGCGCGATGCAGGTGTCGTAGCGCTCATCGATGGCCTTGACCACATGCGCCGCGACATGATCCCGACCGTTTGCCCGGGCGCTGGCGGCCGCCCTTTTCGCGTCCAGCAGGATAGTCTGCATCATCGCAGCCCATGCTTCCTTTTCGATATCGACGAGCGCCTGCAACTCGCGCATGTGATGGGCATTGCAAAGGCCGTGCACGACCTCCTCCATCCTGGCGTAGGATGCCCAGTTGTCATGCACCGCAATCCCCGATACGCCGGACAGCAGATCGCCTCTGCCCGCCCCCATCCGGAAATGGCTCAGGGTCAATGAGCAGATGACATGCTGCCACCGGTTTCGGCCTTCAACCCGCAGACCTGTTTCATCCAGATGTTTCACCGCCACCTGCACACCGCACAAGGCGTCACGTACAGCGTCTGCAAAAGACAGCATGCCCTCCGCCACCTTCGCAATCAGCCGCGCCAGTGTGGCGGCGGAAATGCGCACGCCGAACAGGTCACGAAAGACCTGCGACAGACGGTCATCGGGAATGCAATGGTACGTCTGAAGATAGCTCGCCATGGCCGCAATATGATTGCCGTACTGAACCGGTGCCCTGACCCCTTCCGGGAACGTGCCGCGCACGTGCTTTCCGCAGTTCGGGCATGTGCACTTATGAGCCCGGTGCTCAGTGATCGTGAGGGGTGGCGGCGGCGGCAGGTCGAACACCTGCCGGGCTGCAAACCCCTGCGAGGGGCATTGCGTCAGATCATGATCGCAGTCGGGACAGGCTTGTGGATGATGGTCGACAACCTCGTCGGGGGTGTCCGTCTGCTCCAGGGTCGTGCCCTTGTGCCCCGGCTGACCGCCGGGCTTGCGATCCAGTTGCCCGCGCTGATCCTTCCTGCCCTTCGCCGTCGGCTTCGCAGGGCTGTCACTCGACGGAGGCTTGCTGCTGTTCCGGCTGTTCAACGCAAGGCGACGCTCAAGCCCCTCAATCCGCTGCTCAAGCACAACGATCATCTCTGCCTGTCGCCGGTTCTCCTCGACAAGATACGCAATCGTCTCACGCTGCGTTTCGATCAATTCAATCAGTTGGGACTTCGAGAGTTCAGCAAGTCCGCTGGTATGGGTGGGTTCGCCAGACATGCCCTGATCGACTCATGAAATCCTCAATCAGAAAACCGGAATGTGCTCCCCCGAGTCGATTTGACGCAGCCGAAAAACGCCACCGACAACCTGGGCAGTTACACCTCTTTTATGTTGGGGCGGCCGCCGGACGGCGACGATTCGCCCCGTGGGGCGGATATCCAACGGTAAATCCAAGCTATATATCGCTTAATCCACGCTGCAAGGCAACGCGCGCGCGCTCCTTATGCACTCTTCGGGACCGGCTTGAAATGCGAAAAAGTGGCTGATTTCTTTCTGAACGACCAAATAGCCCCCCTTTTTGCACCCAAACCCCTTCGTCTTCGAAGCTTACTTTATGAAACATAGAAGTTGGGGACAGGTTCAGCACGGTGACAATCTCTCCGCTTTTCACCCTTTCGGCCGCAGCTTCAATCGTCTGGCGCGCACGCATCGGGCGAGTGGCCATAAAGATGCTGGGACGATGCATGCTGGGGAAGGGTTTGAACGGGCTGGCAGCATGTGAAGGCAGTTGGGGCTGTCCAATCGGGCGGGTTTGCCCTTCGGCGTGTCCTTCATCGAGCCTGCGCATCAAGCGGCGCACGTCTCTGGGTTCCAACCCGCCGGTCACCATATGCCCCACGACCCGGCGGCGCTGCTCTGCGCGTAGTTGCTGCCATTGGGCGGCATGGTCCCCGGCAGGAACGTGTTTGCGCTGGAACACGGCCCAGCTGGCCCCTATGTCGAAAAGATCGGTAGGAACACGTGTCTGCGTCCGGCTGGCGTTGGCCTCGAACCCGTGATGCACTTCTGCGAGCGGTACGAGCGCAGTCGCGTACCCGGCCCTGGCGACCCGCATGTTCAGATCCGTCTCATCCAGGAAGTAGTGAAACGCCGGGTCAAAGCCGCCCAGTTCCACAAGCACATCGCGCCGAAAGGCCATGTTTGTTCCTTCGGTCTTGATCGCGCGCCCCTTGGGCGGATGCAGCACACTGGCCTGATTGCCTTCAAGTGTCAGCGGATGCGCCTCACCCCGCTCATCCAGACTGCGGGCTGTCCATTGAAACGAGATGCCGTTGCGACCCCGCACATATCCCCCCATCGCCGCCACTTTAGACTGGCTGGCCGGTGCCGTCAGATACCGCAGCCATTGCGGCTCCGGCACAGCATCGTCATCGATAAAGGCAATGACATCACCTGCTGCTTGCGCCACCCCAAGGTTACGCGCAGCAGAGATGTTTGGCTCGTCAAAGTCGACCACCTTTAAGGCATTGGAAAAAGGCAGAGATCGCGCCGTTTTTGCCCCGACTGGGTCCGCAACGACGACCACTTCGAATGGTGTGTATTGGAGCTGCTCGATCCCGGTCAGACATCGTTTCAATGCCGCGGGGCGCCCCCGGCTGACGATTACGATGCTGACGGGCAGTTCGGTCATTCAAAGCCCATTTGCGCCATCATAGACTCTATTTTCGTCACATCTTCGGGGTTGTTCAGCTCCCAAAAAGCGCGCCCTTTTGCCTCGACCTCAACACAAAGAACCGCGCGGCCGTTTTCCATGAATCGCAACTGTTCGAGCCCTTCAAGTTGCTCCAATGGGCCAACGGGCCAGGACGGATATGCGGCCAGGGCGTCGGGTCGGTAGGCATATACGCCGACGTGGTGGAAGACGGGGGTGGGGTCATCCGGCGCATAGGTGTCAGATGTGAACGGGATCACTTCTTTTGAGAAATACATGGCCTGATTGTTTGCCGCGAATACAGCCGTCGTGCCGCCCACGCGCCCCGCTTTGCGGTCTTCCAGAAAGCCGTTCAGCGTATCGCCGTCGCAGCGCAGGACGGGGGTTGCGATCTTTTCTTCAGGCGCAGCCTGCAACCCCTTGATCAGGTCTTCGATGAACCAATCCGGGGTGAGCGGTGCGTCGCCTTGCAGGTTCACCACGATGTCGAACCCGCCGCCCAGCGCGGCATGCGCTTCCGCGCAGCGCTCGGTCCCATTGGCGCAGTCAGAAGATGTCATGACGACCTCAGCGCCAAAAGCCTCAGACGCCGTCCTGATCCGGTCATCGTCGGTTGCCACCACCACGCGGTCCACGCCCGCAACCTCCTGCGCGGCCAACCAGGACCGCTCAATCAAGGTGCGCGACACGCCGCCTGCCCCTTTGAGCGCCGCCAGTGGTTTGCCAGGGTATCGCGTGGAGGCGTACCGCGCGGGGATGGCAATAAGTACCGACATCAGGCGTCTTTCAGAACCACGTCAGGCGCATAAGCGATGAAGAAGGGGTTAGCGAAGTCTTCCTTGCCGTAGGATAGTGGGGTGAGGTCATCAAACCTCACAACAGCACCACCCGCGCCGTTCAGCACCGCATGCCCTGCTGCCGTGTCCCATTCCATTGTACGTCCCAGGCGAGGATAAAGGTCCGCCTCTCCCGTCGCCACCAGACAGAACTTGAGCGAGGAACCCGCGCTTTTCATATCTTTGACGTCATACTTGCCAATGTAGTCATCGGTTGCCTGATCGCGATGCGATTTTGAGGCCACGACCATGAGGGCCGAATTGTCCGCAGTGGAAACCGAAATGGGCGATACTGACCCAATTTGATCTTTCTGAAACGGACCAGCCTCTTCGACCGAGGTGCCGTCACTTTGGGTAAAGAACATACGGTCTTTGGCAGGTGCATAGACGACACCGCGCGTGGGCACGCCACCCTCGACCAAAGCAATGTTGACTGTGAAGTCGCCACGACGATGAATGAACTCCTTAGTGCCGTCCAACGGATCGACAATAAGGAACGTATCGCCTTGGGCAGAGTGGGTCGCAGCCTGTTCCTCAGTCACTAGCATCATGTTAGGAAAGGCTGCGCGCAGCCCCGCCGCGATGATCGTATCTGCGGCCTTGTCCGCCGCGGTTACAGGGCTGTCGTCAGACTTGGCTTCGACGTCAAAATCATCTTTGCCATAAATTTCCATGATGGCGTCGCCCGCTTCTAGGGACAGCTTGCGCATCACAGTCGTCAGTTTTTCGTAATCCATTGGCGTTTGGTGTTCCTATTGATTGATTGGTTTATTCGGACCCCTTATGGTCCGCAGCTAACGGAACAGCAAGAATTCCGTGCCACGCAGGTCAGAGCACAAAGGACCGGACATGTTCGAATCCACGCGCAAGCCGCAAAGCGGGCTGGGATCCGCCGTCGCGATGCTGGAGTTGATTTATCACTCCATCGTCCGGTCGATCCGCAAACAGCACAATAACGCGTTCATGGCGATCCTGATGAACATGCTTCAGGCGATCATGTTCGTGATGGCGTTCTATGTGATGTTTTCGATCCTCGGGATGCGGGGGGCGGCCCTGCGCGGGGATTTCCTGCTGTACATCATGTCAGGGATTTTCCTTTACCTCACGCACATCAAGGCACTGGGCGCGGTAGCCGGTTCTGAGGGGCCAGCCAGCCCAATGATGCAGCATGCCCCGATGACCACTGCCATTGCGATCACATCAGCCGCACTGGGGGCTCTCTATATCCAGGTCCTGTCTGCAGTTGTGATCCTTTTTGTCTATCACGTTGCCTTTGTCCCGATCACCATTGATCAGCCTGTTGCGGCTTTTGGCATGTTGCTGCTGGCGTGGTTTACGGGCTGCGCCTTGGGCCTTGTGATGCTGGCGCTTAAACCCTGGTTTCCAACATTCGTCAGCATTTTCACACAGATCTACCAGCGTGCGAACATGATTGCGTCGGGCAAGATGTTCGTCGCCAACATGATGCCGGGTTACATGATCGCGATGTTTGACTGGAACCCGCTGTTCCATTGCATCGACCAGTCGCGCGGGTACGTGTTTCTAAACTACAACCCGCGCTACAGTTCGTGGGAATATGCTTGGTGGGTCGGTGTTGTCTTTGTGGTCCTTGGACTAATGGGCGAATTCTACACCCGTAAACATGCCTCTGTCAGTTGGAACGCGCGTCGGTAAGAGGAACTGCATTTCGCAAGACGGGCAGAGCTTTGCGCCGCAGCAGAGTACTTTTTGCCAAAAGTAGCATGATCGCGCAGTCCCAAACCGAAAACCATCATGTTTTCAGCTGATAGGTCACCCAATTGCTCTTCGTCGCATGCCGATCATAGACTGACCTAGCCCGATAATTTGTCTCAGAGGTCATCCAACGAACGACATCCAAACCCCTTTCGTTGGCATATTTGCCGACAGAAGAAATCAACTGATCAACGACGCCCCGCCCACGTGCTGACGGCGAAACAAACATATCGTCGATGTAAACGCCTTTGGTCGCAGGCATTGGGCGTTCATACTCTCTAAAATGTACGAAGCCGATTGCATTGCCCTTTTCGTTTTCAGCGATGAAGCAAGTAGTCTGCGCACCTTGATCCAGTATCCAGTCCCAAACGCGATCACGCATCTCGGCTGTCTGTTGCTCTCCGCCAAACGCGCAGTAAGCCTCGAACAACGCATCCCATTCTATTCGATCGCGCTCCGCTGCTGGCCGGACAATCACTGACAACTCTCCCTCGACTTCGTTTCGTGATATGAGGTGCCGCTACAACTTGAAAGACCGCCACATCGGGAAAGCCGACATTGGCAAGACGCGCAAAGCCAAGTTCTTTGGTTCAATGCCGCGACCAAGCCCCCTCACTCCACAACGCGTAGCGTCAGATTGATCCGTCCGCCCTTGGGCAGCAGCGTCGAGGACCCGGGCTTGATCCGGTCCACGCCATGATAGGTCAGCCGCGCATCCCCGCCCATGACCACCACGTCCCCCTATTGCAGCCACAGCGATTCCGTCTTGCCACCCCGTGTTGTGTTCCCAATGCGGAACAGGCCTTCATCCCCCAATGAAACCGACACGACCGGCCAGCGAAACTCTGCCTCGTCGCGGTCCTGATGCATGCCCATGCGGGCATCGGCATCGTAATAGTTGATCAGGCAGCACTCTGGCTCGCGTTCCACGCCTGATACCTGATCCCAAATCGTTCGCACCCCAGCAGGGATTTCCGGCCACGCCCTGCCCGAGGGGTGTTCGGTCGCATAGCGATATCCCTTCCGATGTCATCCGCACTGACATCCGCTTGCCGTAAGGCGTTTCGGGCTGAAAGAGGGGTGCGGCCCGCACCACGCCTCGCACGGCTTCCAGCACCTCCTGCTGCGCCTTCAGGTTCAGGAATCCTCTGTGAATCTCAAAGCCGCGTACCCGCAGAACTGTCATATCTTTACCGTTCCTTAGCCCAGAGACGAAAAATCGCAAAAGAATCCCGCCAAACCCCCCGTCACAACGGTTGCGAGGCCTATTCACCCTCCTTATATACCCTCCGAACTGCTGAGGGCATGGGCTTTCGGCTTCACCATCTACCGGGGCAAGGGTGCCGTAACGGGCCAAAGCCTCGGGTCATCGCCTTAAAGAACAAAGGGATCGAAAATGAGCAAAGTCATCGGTATTGACCTTGGTACAACAAACAGCTGTGTGGCCATCATGGACGGCAGCCAACCTCGCGTGATCGAAAACGCCGAAGGCGCGCGTACCACCCCCTCCATCGTCGCTTTCACAGACGATGAACGCCTGGTCGGCCAGCCTGCAAAACGCCAGGCCGTGACCAACCCCGAAAACACCATCTTTGGCGTCAAGCGCCTGATCGGTCGCCGCAACGACGACGCGGATCTGGCCAAAGACCGCAAGAACATGCCGTTCAACGTGATGGACGGCGGCAACGGCGACGCCTGGGTCGAAGCCAAGGGTGAGAAGTATTCCCCTTCCCAGATCTCTGCCTTCATTCTGGGCAAGATGAAAGAAACCGCCGAGTCCTACCTTGGCGAAGATGTGACCCAAGCGGTCATCACCGTCCCTGCCTATTTCAACGACGCTCAGCGTCAGGCCACAAAGGACGCAGGCAAGATCGCCGGTCTGGAAGTGCTGCGGATCATCAACGAACCGACAGCTGCGGCTCTTGCCTATGGCCTGGATAAGGAAAACACGCAAACCATCGCGGTCTATGACCTTGGCGGCGGTACGTTCGACGTAACCATCCTTGAAATCGACGATGGCCTCTTCGAAGTGAAATCCACCAACGGCGACACGTTCCTGGGTGGTGAAGACTTTGACATGCGCATCGTCAACTATCTGGCCGACGAGTTCAAAAAAGAGAACTCCGTCGACCTGACCAAGGACAAGATGGCGCTGCAGCGTCTGAAGGAAGCCGCTGAGAAAGCAAAGATCGAACTGTCGTCTTCCAGCCAGACAGAGATCAACCAGCCGTTTATCTCCATGGGTGCGGACGGTGCGCCGCTGCACATGGTGATGAAGCTGACCCGTGCCAAGCTGGAAAGCCTGGTGGGTGACCTGATCAAGGCATCGATGAAGCCTTGCGCCGCTGCGTTGAAAGACGCTGGGCTGTCAGCTTCCGACATCGACGAAGTCGTTCTGGTCGGCGGTATGACCCGCATGCCACGCGTGATCGAAGAGGTTACCAAGTTCTTCGGCAAGGAACCCCACAAGGGTGTGAACCCCGACGAAGTGGTTGCCATGGGTGCCGCGATTCAGGCTGGCGTTCTGCAAGGTGACGTGAAGGACGTGGTCCTGCTCGACGTGACCCCGCTGTCGCTGGGGATTGAGACGCTGGGCGGTGTGTTCACCCGTTTGATCGACCGCAACACGACGATCCCGACAAAGAAGTCTCAGGTCTTCTCCACGGCCGAAGACAACCAGAACGCCGTAACGATCCGTGTGTTCCAGGGTGAACGTGAGATGGCTGCCGATAACAAGATCCTCGGTGCCTTCAACCTCGAAGATATCCCGCCGGCACCACGTGGTATGCCGCAGATCGAAGTGACCTTTGACATCGACGCCAACGGCATCGTGTCTGTGGGCGCGCTTGATAAGGGCACCGGCAAGGAACAGAAGATCACGATCCAGGCCTCTGGCGGACTGTCGGATGACGACATCGACAAGATGGTCAAGGACGCGGAAGAGAACGCGGAAGCGGACAAGGAACGCCGCGAGCTGATCGAGGCGAAGAACCAGGCGGAGAGCCTCATCCATTCGACCGAAAAGTCGCTGGAAGAGCACTCCGACAAGGTCGACCCGACCACCGTGGAAGCCATCGAACTGGCCATCGCCGCGCTGAAGGACGAGATCGAAACCGAAGACGCGGGCAAGATCAAAGCAGGCATCCAGAACGTGACCGAAGCGGCCATGAAACTGGGCGAAGCGATCTACAAAGCGGCGCAAGAAGACGGTGACGACGACGTGGCCTCTGCCGCAGATGAAGGCCCCGGCGATGACGACATCGTCGATGCCGAGTTCGAAGACCTCGACGACGACAAGCGGGCGTAAAGCTGCTTGCTAGGAACAAAAAGCAGGGCCGGTCCGGCAGACGGGCCGGCCCTGCGCGTTCCAAGACAAGGACATGAATGATGGCAAAACGTGACTATTACGAAGTCCTGGGCGTCGCCAAAGGTGCCAGCGCTGACGAAATCAAGAAAGCCTATCGCGGGAAGGTCAAGGAACTGCACCCTGACCGCAACGCGGACAACCCGAACGCCGAAGCCCAGTTCAAGGAAGTCGGCGAAGCCTATGACGTTCTGAAAGACGGCGAGAAGAAAGCCGCCTACGACCGTTTTGGTCATGCTGCCTTTGAGGGCGGCATGGGCGGTGGCGGTGGTCGACCAGGCGGCGGCTTTGGTGGCGGTCAGGGCGACTTTTCCTCTGCCTTCTCGGACGTCTTTGACGATCTCTTTGGCGATTTCATGGGCGGTCAGCGCGGCGGCGGCGGTGGCCGCAGGGCCGCGCGTGGGTCTGACCTGCGCTACAACCTCCGTGTCTCGCTCGAAGACGCGTATTCCGGAATGCAAAAGTCGATCAACGTGCCTACGTCCGTCCAGTGTGGCGCATGTAATGGCACGGGTGCCGAGGGCGGCTCCGAACCCACAACCTGTCCAACCTGTTCGGGCATGGGAAAGGTCCGCGCGCAGCAGGGTTTCTTCACCGTTGAGCGCACCTGTCCCACCTGCGGCGGGCTGGGTCAGATCATCAAGGATCCCTGCAAGGTCTGCGGTGGTGCCGGCCGGGTAGAGAAAGACCGCGCGCTCAGCGTGAACATCCCCGCCGGTGTTGAAACTGGGACACGCATTCGCCTGGCGGGCGAAGGTGAGGCCGGGATGCGCGGCGGGCCTTCCGGTGACCTCTATATCTTCATCGAAGTTGCCGAACACGAACTCTTTGAGCGCGATGGACCCAACCTCTTTTGCCGTGTGCCCGTGTCAATGAGCACAGCGGCCCTTGGGGGCAGCATTGAAGTGCCAACCATTGACGGTGGTCGCGGTCGGGTGCAGATCCCTTCCGGCTCCCAATCCGGTCGCCAGATGCGCCTGCGCAGCAAGGGTATGCCGGCCCTGCGTGGCGGCAGCACGGGTGACATGATCATCGAATTGGCGGTGGAAACGCCGGTCAATCTGACCAGCCGTCAGAAAGAACTGCTGCGCGAGTTTGATGAGCTGTCGACGGAGAACAACCCGGAGAGCAACAGCTTCTTCTCAAGCGTCAAAAGCTTCTGGGATTCGATGAAAAGCTGATGTCTGGGGGCGGGCTCTGACCCGCCCTGGGCAATCAATACTCATAACCGAGATATCTGTTCGGTTTTTCGGTGTCTTCCAACTTTCCAATGAACTGCGCCCAGACCCCGCCGGGCCGCCAGATGCTATCCATGGTCGCGAAGGCGTCGCCCACGTCGCCACCGCGTCCCTCTTTCGCATAACGATAGAGAACGCCGACACGCGGGCGTTGTAGATGCAGTGCACATGCAGCGGCGCATCGCCCGAATCCTTCATTGCCGAACAAAAGGCCTGCCAATCACTCTCAGTCGGGTTCTCGAAATCGACAGGAATTTAGACATATTCCATCCCCAACGCCTGAAGCGTCCCCGCCTCATCTTTCAACGCACCATCGTTGCTGTGCGGCCCAAGGTTGATCACACGTGCCACGCCCAGATTGCGAATGTCTTCAAATTGCGCCTCCGTTGGCTGGCCGGACAACGTAATGCGCGCATCCCTGCGACGCCAGTTGATGATGTCGGGCAGTTCGGTCATGGCGCGCTCCTTCAATCGCGTTAACGCCACAGTAACCATCTTTAGCAAAGCTAGTCACATGAATAACCTTGATGCTCCGACTCTGCCGTTTGTGATGGATGAAGCCCCAGCTGCTGCGCCGATCAAGGGCAAGCAGCCTTCCTATATCGCCGATCACCGCCAACGTCTGCGCGCGCGTTTCATGGGCGGCGGTCCCGACGCGATGCCGGATTACGAACTGCTGGAACTTGTCCTTTTTCGTGCCATCCCCCGTCAGGATGTCAAACCGCTGGCCCGCACGCTGATGGACAAGTTTGGTGATTTCAACCGCGTCATCTCAGCGCCTGAGGCCCGAATGCGGGATGTCAAAGGGGTCGGAGACGCAGTGGTGGTGGAGCTAAAGATCGTAGCCGCCGCACAGCGCATGGCGCGGGCCAAGGTCCTGCGCCGCCACGTGGTGTCCAGTTGGGATGCCCTGATCGACTATTGCCACACCACCATGGCCCATAGAGAAACGGAGCAGTTCCGCGTTTTGTTCCTGGACCGAAAGAACGTGCTGATCGCGGATGAAGAACAGGCGAAAGGCACCGTGGACCACGTGCCAGTCTACCCGCGCGAGGTTGCCAAACGGGCGCTCGAACTCAACGCCTCCGCCATCATTCTCGTGCACAACCATCCGTCGGGCGACCCGACGCCCTCACAGTCAGATTTGACGATGACCAACCAGATCGCCACGGCCTGCGACGCGCTCGGGCTGACGCTGCACGATCACCTGATCATTGGAAAATCGACGGAACTCAGCTTTCGGTCAGAGGGGTATCTTTAGGTGGCGCCTGGATCTACCACGGCCCGACAGTTTCAGTCCAAAATTGTTCCTCGCTAGGCGTCTGAGCGCAGGACTAACGGGTTAATTCAAGCTCAGATAACTAAGTGAGGGGCAATTTTGGCGAAACCCCGTAGGGGCGCGGCGGATTTTGCCCTACGCTTCGTTATCTGGCCGTGAAAGTACCCGCACTTATGCGCGCCAGATGCCTTGCACTGAGCAAAATCCGTCTCGCGCTGGCAGGTCGTTGTTGATGCTGACGCCCCTTAACGCACCCAGACCTCGACCCGGCGGTTGGCCTGACGGCCCCAAGCGCTGTCATCACAGGCCATGGGCATTGCCTCACCGAAAGCATCCGCCCCCAATTGCACGCGATCAAGGTTAACCGCAACCGCCGCAGCCTTGACGGCTCGCATCACAGCCTCTGCTCGGCGCAGGGCAATGTCCCGATTGGCCTTGGCAGCCCCGTCGCCATCGCTGAACCCGACAAACAGCAATTGCCGCGCGTCGTATTGGCCTTGCTCCAACGCGCGGGCCAGTTGGGACGTTGGACCGGGACTGCGCGTCCAGACGGATGGACCCCGCCTCAAACCGGAAAGATGTGGTAAGCCGCGCCATCGGCGTCAGCGTCGCTGTCATACGTTGCAGCTCTTGCAACGGCACTTCGCCGCCCGCAACAGTGATGGCGTTGGCAAAACGATTGCCCTGCGCGTCAATCTCCATCTCTTCTGGGGTCTGATCAACAAATCCCGCCCGGCGGATCACATTCTGCGCCCCAGGTCCGCGCGTGTAGGCCAGAAACTGCCGCGCGATTAGAGGCAGGCGGCGTGCCGGGAAGTAGAGGAACATGGGCGCCGTCAGCGGATAATCCTCTGTCTTGATCGTGCGCCGCCCGGCATCAAGCGCAAAGCCGCAGTCGCCGGTCAGCGTCAGCACCTGCGTATTACGCTGTTCGGCATAGCTCGTGATGCCCAGGGCAAACGTGTCCTTGGCCACCGCATCAGCAAGGCTGGTCGGCAATTCGTGCCGGATGATGTCAGCGGAAAGCTCAAGCTTGGCGGGTATCATAACCTGATCGACAATCGCTTGGCTAAGCCCACTCGAAGACGCAGGCAGGTGCAGATCAATCGGTGCGTCGGGCCCACCCAGGTCCTTCCAATTGGTGATCCGCCCGGCATAGGCCTGGGCCAATTTAGCGGGGGAAATGCCACGGATCGGGTTGGTCGGCGACACGACTGGCACAACGGCATCCAGGGACAGCACGCGGCTGCGGTTTGCCCCGGTCAGGTCCCCCATGCCCGCCTCCCGCGCGTTGATCCGCTCCTCCCGCCTGATTTCGCGCAGGGTCATGACGACATCCGCCTCATCCGCCAGAAGATCGGCGAACCCTTCATCCGCGTTCGTCGCGTTGAACCCAAACCGCGCGACCAGCTTGCCGCTGGAGGTGTTGGTCAGCAGCAGATCGAACTGGGTCGCATCAAGGTCTTCGCGCGCGACGCTGTGGCCGCTGCGGCGGGCGAAAGCATCAACCAGCGCGGGCATCAGCACCGCCCCCATGGTGGCAGAGCCGGAAAACTGCACCTCCGCCACGAAATCCTGCAGGTTCGGGCACCCAGGCCCTTCGCAGGACACGCCGGACCCATCGACGGTCAGTTCGCCATACTCGGTCCGCAGCCGGTAAAACTCACCATCAAACCCCAACAGGGTGCCGCTCAGCTCCACCTTGCCATCGGGCGAGGTGAGCGTGACATCCTGTGCAAGCGCCATCAGGGGCGCAAAAAGAAAAAGTGCGGCGCAGAACGCCGCACGTTTCAGAGGTTTCATGTGACCCCGGGCCGTTACGTCAGTTCCCAGCGACTTTCAGGTCTTGGATCAGATTATTCAACACCAGAAAGCTGCCAGCGGCGTCACATTCCGGAACGGCGAGCGTCAAGTTGCGGGTTTGCATCTCTCCTCCGTCGAGGATCTCAAGCGTTTGCGCCTCAATCTCCAGACCACAGTTGATGTCGGTCACTTCGGTTTCCACGCTGAGCGCTACGGCACCTTCACGGTCGGATGCAGCGGCGGGGAAAGTGTAGATCTCAGCCATCAGCGCATCTGGGGCTGACGCATCACCCATGCGAGTGATGTAGCCGCCTTGGCCGACAACAGCATTTGCCATCTCGCCGGGGGCGCCTTCCCACACATGGCCGGTGTCGCCGTAGTTGGCCCCATATTCGCGGGCGTGGATCTGGAAGCCCGTCGTGCCCTTCCACTGCAGAACGACACGGTCGAAGTCTTTCAGCTCTTCCACGAAGGTCTGCGCCACAGCGCCGTCACCGTTACCAAACGCCATGATATAGACCGCGTTTTCGGCCAAAGCCGGGACCGTCAGATCGATTTTGCCCGCATCCGACGTCGTCTGGGTGAAAATCATGCCGTTGTGGTGGATCGTCACACGCTCATTCGGGAAGCATGCGGCCTCCATTGTCAGCTTGACCATCGCAGCGGCAACGGGACGTGCGGCGGCAACCATCTCGCAATTTGCTTCCGGCTTTGCCTGTGTCGCGGCTTCCGGAACCGTAGGCGTTTCCAGCACGGGCGGCGTTGACGCCTTGATCACTTCCGCGTCGCCTTGCGGGATCACAACGTCCGTTTCAAGTTCGCCAGAGGTTAGCGTGATATCCTGCACGTCGAGGATGGCGCCGGAGCTTTTCACCCCTTCCTGCGCATCGAGTGCCGGTTGTTCTGCCGGGGCGCTGCCATAGAGCTTTTGCGCCGAGTCCGACTTTTGCATCACAAAACCGATGCCCACAGCCAATGCCAGCGTGCCTGCAGCGGTTGCCATTCCCTTGATCCGTGTCATGTGCCTGTTCCTTCCAACGGATTGGTTCAGGATCAGGTGTCACAGCAAAACAGGGCCGCGGTATGACGCTGCCAAGGGAAGTTTAGGGCAAAAGGGTGGCGACCTCAGGCAAAACGCCCGTGACAGTGCTTGAACTTTTTGCCAGACCCGCACGGGCATTTGTCGTTCCGCCCGGGGTTGCCCCAGGTGGTTGGATCGTTTTCATCAAAGCCTTCCAGCGCCACGCCGGGCTTCGGTTCAGGCGCTGCCGGAGCTGCGGCCTGTTCCTGCGCTGCGGCAATCGCGGCCTGCTGTGCGGCGATTTCTTCCAGCATGGCTTGGCGCTCTTCTTCGGTCATCGGCTGTGCCTGAGCCAGCTTTTGAGTCACGTCCTGCCGCAGGCTGTCGAGCATGATCTCAAACAGTTGGAAGCTTTCGTTCTTGTACTCATTAAGCGGATCGCGCTGCGCGTAGCCCCGGAAACCGACAACGGAGCGCAGGTGTTCAAGCGTCAGAAGGTGTTCGCGCCACTTGGTATCGATGGTCTGCAAGAGCAGCTGCTTTTCGATCAGACGCATGTTGTCGGGACCAAACTTTTCGGTCTTTTCCGCCATCATCTTGTCGACGGCCTCAATCAGCCGTTCGCGGACGACGTCATCGTCCACACCTTCTTCTTCGCACCAGTCGATAATGGGCAGGTCCATGTTCAGGTGTTCGATCACCGCCGCATAGAAACCCTTGCTGTCCCACTGATCGGCATAGGATTTGGGCGGCATGTAGGTTTCGATCAGATCATCAATCACCTGATGGCGCATGTCGGTGACGATTTCGCCGGTGTCGTCGGATTTCATGATGTCCAGACGCTGGCCAAAGATAACCTTGCGCTGTTCGTTCATCACGTCATCGAACTTCAAGAGCTGCTTGCGGATGTCAAAGTTGCGTCCTTCGACCTTCGCCTGCGCGCGTTCTAGTGACTTGTTCACCCAAGGGTGAATGATCGCCTCGCCCTCTTTCAGGCCCAGCGATACCAGCACTTTCTCCAGCCGTTCGGAGCCAAAGATGCGCATCAAGTCGTCTTCGAGCGACAGGAAGAACGAGGTCCGGCCCGGGTCACCCTGACGGCCGGAGCGGCCGCGCAACTGGTTGTCGATCCGGCGGCTTTCGTGACGTTCGGAGGCGAGAACGAAGAGGCCCCCGGCATCCAGCACCTTCTGCTTTTCTTCGGCGTGTTCGGCTTCGATCTTGGTGCGGACCGCGTTGGGGTCGGCATCGGGATCGGCTGAAATCGCCTCAAGCACCTTCATCTCGACGTTGCCACCGAGCTGAATGTCGGTGCCCCGGCCCGCCATGTTGGTCGCAATGGTCACCGCGCCCAGCTTGCCCGCGTCGGCAATGATCTGTGCCTCCTGCTCGTGCTGGCGGGCGTTCAGTACGTTGTGCTGGATGCCTTCGGCGGTTAGCGCCTGGCTCAGCACTTCGGATTTTTCAATCGAGGTCGTGCCAACCAACACGGGCTGACCCGTTTCATTGGCCGCTTTCACCTGCTCGATCATGGCGGCGTATTTTTCGCCAACGGTACGGTAAACCGCATCATCCTTGTCTTCGCGCGCCACGGGCACATTGGTGGGCACTTCGACCACGCCCAGGCCGTAAATCTCCATGAATTCCTCAGCCTCGGTCTGGGCCGTGCCGGTCATGCCAGCCAGTTTTTCATAAAGGCGGAAGTAGTTTTGGAAGGTAACAGAGGCGAGGGTCACGTTCTCTGGCTTGATCTCGACCCCTTCCTTGGCCTCAATCGCCTGGTGCAGACCGTCGGACAGGCGGCGGCCTGTCATCATGCGCCCGGTGAATTCGTCGATCAACATCACCTCGCCATCGCGAACGATGTAGTCCTTGTCCTTGGTGAACAATTTGTGCGCGCGCAGACCCTGGTTCACATGGTGCACGATGGTCGTGCTTTCCGGATCATAGAGCGACTGATGTTCTTCCATCAGCGAACGGGCGCGCAGCTGCTCCTCAAGGAACTCGTTACCCTCATCTGTGAAGGTCACGTTGCGGGTTTTTTCATCCAGCTCAAAGTGGTCGTCCTGCAGCGAGGGGATCAGTTTGTCGATGGTGACATAGAGTTCCGAGCGATCCTCCGCAGGGCCAGAGATCACCAGCGGCGTCCGCGCTTCGTCGATCAGGATGCTGTCGACTTCGTCCACGATGGCAAAGTGATGATCGCGCTGCATCATCTCATCGAGGTTCGATTTCATATTGTCGCGCAGATAGTCGAACCCAAGCTCATTGTTGGTTGCGTAGGTGATGTCGCAATTATATGCGGCACGCTTTTCGTCCTCTGGCATGTTTGACCAAACGGCACCGCAGGTCAGGCCAAGCGTGTTGAACACCTTGCCCATCCATTCGGCGTCCCGTTTCACAAGGTATTCGTTTACGGTGACGATGTGCACGCCTTTGCCGGTCAACGCATTCAGGTAGGCGGCCAAAGTCGCGGTGAGCGTCTTGCCCTCACCGGTTTTCTGTTCAGAGATATTGCCTTGATGCAGAAACGCCGCTGCCATCAGCTGCACGTCAAAGGCGCGCAGGCCGAGCGCACGGCGGGCCCCTTCGCGACAGTTGGCGAAGGCTTCGGGCAGCAGGTCATCCAGGCTTTCGCCTTCCATGGCACGTTTGGCCAGTTCTTCAGTTTTGTCCTTCAGACCTTCGTCGCTAAGGCTTTCGAATTCCGGCTCCAGCGCGTTGATCTTTTCCACCAGAGGGCGGGTCGCCTTGATCTTGCGGTCGTTCGGCGTTCCAAAGACCTTTTTGGCGAGTGTTCCAAATCCCAGCATGTGCTCTCCGGCGTACTTTGTCGTGATCCCGCGCCGATCTGCTTGCCCAGCGCCATTTCGCCCCCTAGATAGGGGTCCCATAGGCACCCTGAAAAATGCCCATAGGGCGATGTAAGGGCCGCATAATATACTGTCAATGTAGCAGCCCGGCCAAGGGCGAACCGATAGGACAATCCATGCAAAAACCCCTCACATTTCTGGCACCTCTTGCCGTGGCGGCCTGTTTGGCCCTTCCCTTGTCTGCGCAAGAGGAGCCCGGCCCCGACACGGTGGTTGCCGTGGTCAACGGGACAGAGATCACATTGGGTCACATGATTGTCGCACGCGCCTCCCTGCCGGAACAGTATCAGCAACTGCCGGACGACGTGCTTTTTACTGGCATTCTGGATCAGCTGATCCAGCAGTCCGCACTGGCGGACAAATATGAAGGTGACCTGCCGCGCCGCGCCACGCTGTCACTGGAAAATGAGCGTCGGTCCATCACCGCAGGTGAGATGGTTGAGCGGATCATGGCAGAGCCCGTTTCGGACACAGAGCTGCAGGCGGCCTATGACGAAGCCTACGGCAATGCGGAACCCGAGACCGAATACAACGCCTCGCACATTCTGGTCGAGACGGAGGAAGAGGCCAAAACCATCATTGAAGAGCTCAGCAAAGGGGCCGATTTTGCCGCCAAGGCGCGTGAAAAATCGACCGGTCCTTCCGGTCCGGGCGGCGGATCGCTGGGATGGTTTGGCAAGGGCATGATGGTCCCTTCGTTTGAGGCTGCTGTGATAGCGATGGAGCCCGGCCAGATCTCTGAGCCCGTGCAGACGCAGTTCGGGTGGCATGTCATCACCCTCAACGAGGTCCGCGATGTAGAGGCACCAACGCTGGAAGACTCCCGCGGGGAACTCGAAACCCAAATCCGCCAAACCCGTGCGCAGGCGTCAATTGAAGAAACCACCGCTGCCGCCGATGTTGACAGGTCTGGCAGCGAAGGTGTTGATTCGTCAGTGCTGAAAAACCTCGACTGGCTGGAATAATCACTTGGCTCCTAATGACGCTGTTTCGCCGCTGGCACCCGCCGCATTCCCTGAGTTGCCGGTGGTGGACGGCGTGCGGTTTGCCACTGCTGCGGCGGGGGTGAAGTATCAAGGCCGCGCGGATGTTATGTTGGCCGTATTGGACCCCGGCACCACTATTGCCGGGACCTTCACGCGGTCAGCTACGCGCGCGGCACCCGTTCTGGACTGCGAAGCCAAGCTCGGCGGCACGCCTGATGCTGGGGCGGCGATCCTTGTGAACTCCGGCAACGCAAACGCCTTCACCGGAAAGAACGGGGTTGCGGCGGTCAAGGCGATCACATCTGAAGTTGCCAGCGCCTGCGGCGTGACAGAGGGCCGTGTGTTTACCTCTTCCACCGGTGTGATCGGCGAACCGCTGCCTCACGACCGAATTACAACGGTTCTGGCGGATTTGAATGCCGCTGCTGCGCCGGGCGGGATTGCAGAAGCCGCCCAGGCTATCATGACAACCGATACTTTCCCAAAAGGTACCTCCACCAAGGTGGAGAGCGGCGGCAAGACTGTGACCATCGCAGGGATCGCCAAGGGGTCCGGCATGATCGCGCCCGATATGGCGACCATGCTGGTTTATGTCTTTACCGATGCCGTCGTGGCCCAGGACAAGCTGCAGGCCATGGTGTCCGCGCATACAGACACGACATTCAACTGCATCACAGTCGACAGCGATACCTCGACCTCTGACACGCTGCTGGTCGCAGCGACCGGGGCATCAGGGGTGGATGCCTCTGACAGCGTGGCGTTTCTGGATGCGCTTCACGGCGTCATGCTGGAACTGGCGCATCTCGTCGTGAAGGACGGTGAAGGGGCCACCAAGTTTGTCGAGATCGCCGTAACTGGGGCGCAGTCGGACATGGACGCAAGAACCCATGCTTTGTCGATTGCAAACTCGCCGTTGATCAAGACCGCTATTGCCGGCGAAGATCCCAATTGGGGCCGCGTGGTCATGGCGATTGGCAAATCCGGCGCTGCAGCCGACCGTGATTTGCTGAGCATTCGGTTTGGGGATGTCGAGGTTGCTAAGGAGGGCTGGCGCAGCCCGGATTATTCCGAAGAGGCCGCAGCCGCGCATATGAAAGGTGAGAACATCGAAATCGGCGTTGATTTGGGTCTCGGTGGAGGCAAAGCGACGGTCTGGACCTGTGATCTGACGCATGGATACATTTCCATCAACGCGGATTATCGGTCGTGAAAGTCGTTCTTGTCTCGGCAGTAGCACTTATTGACGTCGATGGCCGTATTCTGCTGGCTCAGCGGCCCGAAGGTAAATCCATGGCGGGCCTCTGGGAATTTCCAGGCGGTAAGGTTGAGACAGGTGAAACACCCGAAGCTGCCTTGATCCGGGAACTGGAAGAAGAGCTTGGAATCAACACTTGGGCGTCCTGTCTGGCACCTTTGACCTTCGCGAGCCACTCATACGATGATTTTCACCTGCTGATGCCGCTATTCGCTTGCCGCAAATGGGAAGGGACACCCGTATCACGGGAAAATCAGGCGCTGAAGTGGGTCCGCGCACCGGACCTGAAAAACTATCCAATGCCTGCAGCGGATATCCCATTAGTGTCTATTTTGCGCGATTGGTTATAAATCAACACAACATATTGCTGGAAAAAGTCAAAAACTGCGTTATCCTGCTTCTACTTTCTGGGGAGGAAGCAATGTTACGTACAATCAGACTCGGGTCATGCGTGTCCGTGCAGGGCATATTTGTCAAAGACATGCCAGACGGGCGAATCGTCGTGAAAGTCGACGATGAAACCTACGCAGGAACGCCCATAATTCGCAAAAACTGAACTAACTGGCACAAAGTCGGTTCAGTCTAGATCAGGTCGCAACGGCCGTCGCGTTGAAATCCACGATTTCACGACGTCCTTGCTGGTTTGGAATTTCCGATTTCTACCTTGGCAGACCGTCAAAAAAGGCCGCGATGATCGCGGCCTTTCTTCTTTCTGACGATGGGATTACGCCAAGGTGCGCTCGACTTCTTCGCGCTCGAAGATTTCGATCACATCATCTGGGCGGATGTCGTCGTAGTTTTCGAACGCCATACCGCATTCCTGACCGGACTGAACCTCAGCCACTTCATCCTTGAAGCGCTTGAGCGTTTTCAGCGTGCCTTCGTGGATCACCACGTTGTCGCGCAGCAGGCGCACCCCGGCAGAGCGACGCGCAACGCCTTCGGTGACGAGACAACCGGCAACTTTACCCACGCCTGTGACCTTGAAGACTTCCTTGATGTTGGCGTAGCCAATGAAGTTCTCTTTGATCTCCGCTGACAACAGGCCAGAGGCTGCCGCCTTCACATCGTCCACAAGGTCGTAGATGACCGAGTAATACCGGATCTCCACACCCTTTTGGTTGGCTGTGTTCCGGGCGGACGCATTGGCACGGACGTTAAAGCCCATGATCGGCGCGCCGGAGGCTTCGGCCAGACCCACATCCGTCTCTGTGATCGCACCCACACCGGAATGCAGCACGCGCACGCGCACCTCGTCGTTGCCGATCTTTTCCATCGCCTGAACGATTGCCTCGGCAGAGCCCTGCACGTCGGCTTTCACCAGAATGGGCAGCTCGGACACATTTTCGTCCGCCTTGGCGTTGGCCATCAGCTGTTCCAGCGTGGTGGCGGCACCGGCAGCGGCGCGTTTGTCTTTGGCGGCCTGTTCGCGATAGCTTGCGATTTCACGCGCCTGCGCTTCGGTTTCGGTCACGTTCAGCACGTCGCCTGCTTCGGGTGTCCCGTTCAGGCCCAGCACCTCGACAGGTACAGAAGGCCCAGCGAGTTTAACGCGCTTGCCCTGATCATCGACCAGCGCACGGACCTTACCGTATTGTTCGCCCACAACGAAGATGTCGCCCTGACGCAGCGTACCGTTCTGCACCAGAACGGTCGCTACGGGGCCACGGCCCACGTCCAATTGCGCCTCAATGACAGCACCGACAGCGGCGCGGTCTGGGTTGGCCTTGAGTTCAAGAATTTCCGCCTGAAGCGCGATGGCTTCCAGCAGTTCATCCAGGCCCTGACCGGTCACGGCAGAAACTTCGACGTCCTGCACGTCACCTGACATCTTTTCGACGATCACTTCGTGCTGCAGCAAATCGGTGCGCACCTTGTCCGCATTGGCGGCAGGCACGTCGATCTTGTTGATCGCAACGATCATCGGGACCTCAGCGGCTTTGGCGTGATTGATGGCTTCGATGGTCTGCGGCATCACCGCGTCATCCGCCGCAACAACCAGCACCACGATATCCGTCACCTGAGCCCCGCGCGAACGCATGGAGGTAAACGCCGCGTGGCCGGGCGTGTCGAGGAAGGACAGCACCTGCGCGCCTTCGGTCGTGACCTGATAAGCCCCGATGTGCTGGGTGATCCCGCCCGCTTCGCCGGCTTGCACACGGGCGTTGCGGATGGCGTCGAGCAGGGAAGTCTTGCCGTGGTCGACGTGACCCATGATCGTGATGACTGGCGGACGCGGCTTGAGGTCCTTTTCGTCGTCCTCGACCTCTTTGATCACGTCCTCAACATCCGCGTCAGAGACGCGCACGACGTTGTGGCCAAACTCTTCGATGATCAGTTCCGCAGTGTCGGCATCAATCGTCTGGGTCTGCGTGACCATCATGCCGTTGGTCATCAGCGCCTTCACGACGTCAGCGACCTTTTCGGACATGCGGTTTGCCAATTCGGAAACCATAATCGCCTCGGGCAACTGCACGTCGCGAATGACCTTTTCGCGCTCGACCGGGCCACCCATCGCCTTCTGGCGGGCACGCTCCTGCTTGCGCTTCATCTGCGCCATTGACAGCTGGCGACCACCATCGCGGCCAGACAGAGCCTGGTTCAGTGTCAGCTTGCCAGAGCGGCGATTGTCGTCCTGACGGCCCTTGCCGCGGTCATTGCGGTCGTTGCGGTCGTCCTTGCGCGGCGTCGGTGCGCCGGACTTGTTGGGTGTGCTGCGCTGTTCCCGGGCAGGCTCTGCCGGGGCGGCAGCGGCAGCCTGTGCCGCAGCAGCAGCTTCACGCGCCTTGCGCTCGTCTTCTTCTGCCTTGGCCTTGAGGCTTTCTTCGCGCGCGCGCTCAGCCGCTTCCTTGGCTTCGATTTCGGCGCGGCGGCGCTCACGCTCTTCTGCGCGGGCCTTTTCCTCGGCAGCGCGGGCGGCGGCCTCTTCGGCCTCGCGGGCTTTGGCGGCCTGAACGGCTTTCAGGCGACGCTCCATTTCGGCATCGGAAATACCAGCAGGGCGCCGGGACGGATCACCCTTGGGCGCCGCAGCACCCCCCGCAGCAGGCTTGGCTGCACCGGGCTTGGGCACCACAACGCGCTTGCGCTTGGTTTCCACCACGACGTTCTTGGTGCGCCCGTGGCTGAAGCTTTGCTTCACATTGCTGGGGCGCGAACCGCCCAGACCCAATGTCTTTCTGCCTTTTTCATCGCTCATTACGATCGTCTATCCTTTCGACGGGCCCTTGCCCGTCTCCGTTTGGCGCACGCCCTTAAGCCTTTGGGCTTCCTCTACAACACGTTGCGTGAGTCCACCAGAGGCGAGTGCGGCATGTATCACGGTTTGGCGTCCAAACGCCATCCCAAGTTCGTCTGCCGTCAGCCAGCCAATGTAATGGCCGTAATGCGGCGTGCTCAGTTTGCTTTTGCCGCGCCCTGATCCGTCGACAGCCTGGATCAGCACTTCGGCTTCCTCGTTTTGCAACCAGCCTTTGGTCTTTTCGTACCCGGCCACGGCACGTCCGCCTTTGCGTTGCATCGAAATCAAATCGACAACACGCCGCGCCAGCTGCTTTTCTACCTCGTCAACCAGACCATCCGGCACCGTCACCGGCTGTTTTGCCCCCCGGGCAAAGAGCTTTTTCTTTACCGCCAAATCCAGCGCCGCCCGGTCAGCGGCCACATAGAACCCCCGTCCCGGCAGCTTGGCCATGACATCCGGCACAACCTGCCCGTCTGGACCGGCCACAAAGCGGATCAGCCCATACTTGGGCTGCACCTCACCCGTGGCAAGACACTTGCGTTCCGGACCGTCACCGCGATCCTTGGAGGCGCCACCGCGACCCATCTCGAGACCCCGAGGCCTGAGATCAGGCCTCGGCCTCCTCTGCTTCAAGTGCGGCCGCTTCTGCTTCAGCCTGAGCTGCAGCCAGCTCTTCCGGATCGACCCAGCCCAGCATGATGCGCGCGGTCATGATCATGTCCTGAGCTTCTTCCAGTTCGATCCCGAAGGGTTCAAGCGCGCCATCGTCCTTGACGCGTTCCCCATCAACCGTGGTCCAGCCGCCTGCCAGTTCCCAGTCAGCACATGTAGCAAAGTCTTCGAGCGTTTTCACGTCGTCCTTGGCCAGTGCTTCGATCATTTGGGGTGTCAGGCCTTCAAATTCAACCAGGCTGTCTTCGACACCCATGGAGCGGGCGTTCTCAAGCGCGGCCTTGTTGATCGCTTCCAGCACGTCACGGGCGCGGGCCTGCAATTCATTGGCGGTGTCTTCGTCCACGCCGTCAATGACCAACAATTCGTCGATTTCGACGTAGGCCACTTCCTCAAGGTTGGTGAACCCTTCGGAAACGAGCAACTGAGCAAAGAATTCGTCCAGATCCAGCTGCTCCATAAACAACTTGGTGCGGGCTTCGAATTCGGCCTGACGGCGGGCGCTTTCCTGCTCTTCCGTCATGATGTCGATGTCCAAACCCGTCAGCTGAGACGCCAGACGCACGTTCTGACCTCGGCGGCCAATCGCCAGCGAAAGCTGCTCTTCCGGGACAACCACTTCGATCTTGCCCGCGTCTTCGTCCAGAACCACCTTGGAAACCTCGGCAGGCTGCAGCGCGTTCACCAGGAAGGTCGGCATGTCCTCGTTCCACGGGATGATGTCGATCTTTTCGCCCTGCAGTTCGTTCACAACGGCCTGCACGCGGCTGCCGCGCATACCCACACAGGCACCGACCGGGTCGATGGAACCATCATAGGAGATCACAGCAATCTTCGCGCGCGAACCTGGGTCGCGGGCAACTGCCTTGATCTCGATGATGCCGTCGTAGATTTCAGGCACTTCCATCTTGAACAGCTCCGCCATGAACTCAGGCGCGGTGCGGCTCAGGAAAATCTGCGGGCCCCGCTGCTCGCGGCGCACGTCCTTGATGTAGACGCGAATGCGGTCATTCGGGCGATAGCTTTCGCGGCCGATCTTTTCGTTCCGACGCAGGATGCCTTCGCCGGGGTTCATGTCGACGATGACGTTGCCGTATTCTTCGCGCTTGACCACGCAGTTGATGATGGTGCCGGTGCGGTCCTTGAACTCTTCATATTGCTTGTCACGCTCCGCTTCGCGGACCTTTTGGAGGATGACCTGCTTGGCAGACTGCGCCGCGATACGGCCCATTTCGACCGGGGGCACTTCTTCGACAAAGGTATCACCCGACTGCGGATCACCAGAAAAGTCGCTGACAGTCTCGCCTTCGCGGACCCAGCGGGAGCCGGCGCGCGGCGTCTCAAAGTACGGCTTTGCCTGCTCAGGTGTGAACTCCGCCTGGTAGTTCTCGATCTCTTCTTCGCTCTCGTCGTTGACGGTGCGCACGCGGGTAAAGGTCGCCTTGCCGGTCTTGCGGTCGATGGACACGCGGATGTCCATTTCCGCGCCGTAGCGGGACTTCGCCGCGCGGGCGAGCGATTCTTCCATCGCTTCGACCACCAGCGCGGGATCGATCATCTTTTCACGCGCCACCGCTTCGGCGGTCTGCAGCAGTTCAAGCTGGTTGGCGGATGTGATTGCCATCAGTCATCTCCCTCGGAGTTCTCTTCGACAATTTCGTCGAACTTGGATTCGTCAATTGCACCGGACGCTTTGCGCTGGCGCAGCATTTCCTTGATCAGGTCATCGGTCAGCACGAGTTTTGCATCGGCCAGCCAGTCGAAGTTCAGGCCAATCGTTCCCTCGGTCACGTTGATCAGAACATCATCCCCTTCAACGCCTGCCAGCACACCCTTGAAGCGGCGGCGGTTGTCGATGGCTTCTTCGGTTTCCAGCTTCGCCTCGTAGCCTTCGAACATCTCGAAGTCCTTGAGCCGTGTCAGCGGGCGGTCGATCCCGGGGCTGGAGACCTCAAGCGTGTATTCGTCCAAAATCGGGTCTTCGACATCCAGCACGGCACCGATGGATTGGTTGATGATGGCCAGATCATCGACCTCAATCCCGCCATCCGGCTTGTCGGCCATGATCTGCAGCGTTGTCGTCTTGCCCGACATCAACCGCACGCGCACCAGTTCAAACCCCAGATCCTCAATCACCGGGGTGATGATCTCGGCCAACCGGCGGTCGATGGCTGCTTTGGCAATCAGGTCGTTGGTCATGTTTCTTTCAGGCACAAAAAAACGGGCGCGCGGCCCGTGTCGTGTTTCGGTGGAGCGTTGAGTTTGGACCCCAGCGCGCCGCTGTTGGAGGGGATATACGCCTCAGCCCCCGAGTCTGCAACCCCTCAGACGAACCACCAGCGTTCCGCCGCGCGGAGGTAGTCCATCGGGCGTTGGAAACCGACCTGCGCGGGCTGGGCAACGCTGCGCGAAACGGCTTGCAACATGCGTTGCCGACCGGGTTGGCCTGTGACGTCGGACAACCCCGCTATCGCCTCGTGGTCCTGCATGTCAGCGGCATCCACCAGATAGCCGCCCAGCGCTTCGGCGCGGACAGCCTCAGAAGGGATGGAGACCAGCTCGACCTCATCAAACCATCCCGCAGTATCACCCTTGTAGTGGTCTGCCACACGTTCCGTCAGCAACTGCTGTCCGGGCGCGAAGTGTTTGGCGCGGTAAAGGCCCGTGCCGATCTCGCTGCCGATGGCGTGGGCGGGAGAGATGAAGAACTCGGGGCCCGCTAGGCGCATGGGCAAGGCAGGGTCCGGCGTGTTCAAGGTAAAGGTGACCTGGTGGGTGCCTGTGGCCTCCACCGTGCCGTCCCCGAACCCTTGCGCGCTGGCGACCACATCGGCGGCGGTGAACGGCACGCCGTCATGAAAGGTCACATCGTTGCGCAGGTCGAACTGCCAGACTTGGGCATCATCAAAGGCCGTCCAGCCGGTCGCCAACTCGCCGCGCAAGGTGCCGTCCGCCGCGATCTCGGTCAGCGTGTCGAACACCAGCCCCTGCCGCGCGACCTGCATGAACAGGCCATTGCCACGCGACCACGTGTCGTCGCGCGCGGCACCGGAAAGCGCCATGCGCAAACGTCCGCCTTTCTTTGGCAAACCCGCAGCCGATACACCCGTCGCAGCCAGCAAGGCCGCGGCAGCACCAGACGTGAACAGAAGACGGCGGTCAAAGCGGGTCATTGGGCGGCAATCCTGTCCATCGCGCGGACCAACTCGGCGCTGATGCCGGGTTCGGACAATGCATGGCCCGCATTACGCACCATTTTTAGCTCCGCTTTCGGCCAGGCCTTGGCAATCGCATAGGCGCTGGTGGGCGGGCAGATCATGTCATAGCGGCCCTGAACGATCACACCCGGGATGTGCCGGATGCGGTTCATGTTGGCGAGGATCTGGCCGTCGAACTCAAGAAAACCATCATGGGTGAAATAGTGATTCTCCAACCGGGCGAAGGCACGGGAGTATTCAGGTGGCCCTCCGCTGGAAGTGCCTGCACTGTGGATCGACGCCAGAGCGTTTTCCCATGCTGCCCAGGCCCGACCGAACTTCTGCTCCTCGGCCAGATTGCCTGAAAACAAACGGCGGTGATAAGCAGCGATCAGATCATCGCGTTCGTCTTCCGGAATCAGCTCAACAAAACGCTGCCAGACCTCGGGCCAGAACTTGCCCGCGCCGCCGCCGTAGAACCAATCAAGTTCGGCTTGCGTCATCAGGAAGACACCGCGCAACACCAGATTTCGGACGTGATCGGGGTGCGTCTGCGCATAGATCAGCGACAACGTGGCCCCCCAGGACCCGCCAAATACGATCCAGCCCTCAATGCCCAGTGTCTCCCGAATCAGCTCAATGTCATCGACCAGATGCCACGTCGTATTATCCGTCACCGACGCATGTGGCCGCGACCGGCCACAGCCGCGTTGATCAAACAGGACCACGCGATAGACGGAGGGGTCAAAATACCGACGCATCGACGGGCTGCACCCGCCACCCGGGCCGCCATGCAAGACCACAACGGGGATTCCATCCGGATTGCCGCATTGCTCCACATAGATCTGATGGCCCTGCCCAACCGCAAGCATCCGCTGATCGTAAGGATCAACAGGCGGATAAAGATACTGAACTGCGCGCTTTTGGTCAGGGTATTTGTCCATCGCCGTCCTATATACTCCTCAAGACCAGAGAAACATAGGTGCGCTGATATGCAATCTCAAACAACCGTCGACCCCTCAGAGATCGCGAAATTCGAAGCCATGGCGGCGGAGTGGTGGGACCTGAATGGCAAGTTCAAGCCGCTGCACATGCTCAACCCATGCCGGCTGGACTACATCACCACGCAAATCGCGGGGGAGTTTGACCGGGATCTGACGGCAGAGGCCCCGTTCAAAGGGCTGCGTATCCTGGACATCGGATGCGGGGGCGGGTTGCTGGCGGAACCCATGGCTCGGTTGGGCGCGGACGTTGTAGGGGCGGACGCGGCGGAACGGAACATTCCCGTCGCGCGCATTCATGCGGAACAATCGGGGCTCCAGATCGACTACCGCCACACCACCGCCGAAGCGATGGCGGCAGCAGGAGAACAATTCGACGTGGTCCTGAACATGGAGGTGGTCGAACACGTCGCCTCCCCTATCGATTACCTGACCGCCTGTCACGACCTGCTGAAACCCGGCGGTCTGCACATCTGCTCCACCATCAACCGCAATCCGAAGTCCTATGTCATGGCGATCATCGGGGCGGAACATATCATGCGCTGGCTGCCCAAAGGCACGCATGAATGGTCCAAGTTCATCACGCCGGATGAGCTGTTTGATCTGATGTCGCGCGCAGGGCTGGAGCCGGTGGACCGCAAGGGGTTCGTGTTCAACCCGCTTGGCTGGTCATGGAGCCTGTCTGATAGGGACCTGAGCGTGAACTACGTGACGGCATGCCTGAAACCACTGTGATCCCGGATCAAGGGTGGGCGATGCACACACCTTACGCGCAACTCCGTAAGATGGAGGCCTCCTCCACCCCTCTTTTCAAAATCACGATGGATCGACAGCAAGCACCTGCCTGATCTCCCGCAGGATCGGTAGCGCTGCCCGCACCTCAGCGTGTCCAATCCGGTCAGCAACCTGTGTGATCATAGGCGTAATCGCTGAAACCGCGTCTTCATGGGCCTGCCGACCCGCAGGGCTGATCCCCACCAGCTTGCGCCGCGCGTCGTCCCAGTCGGGACGGATATGGATGTAGCCCGCCCATTCCAGCTTGCTCAATGTATTGGTCATGGCCCCGCGTGTGACGTTGAAGGTCTGGGCCAGTTGTGCCGGCGTGCGTTCCTCTGACCTGCGGGCCAACGCATTGAGCACAGAGAAATGAGAAATCTCCATCCCCTTGGGCAAAACCCGGCTCAGGTGACCGCGCACAGAATGATCGACCGCCAGCAACTCGCTGAACAACTGAATTGCCAGACTGCCCTTGTCTTCGCTCATGTCCCTACCGGTTCAGGGGCCCTTGAACGCGCGCCGGTTGGCCAAGCTAGGAACGCGCGCTCTTGTCGAGGCGCACTTTTCCATATCCAGATCGACGATGTAAACGCCAGGTTCGTTACCGGCATCCAGCAGGACCTCTCCCCAGGGGTCGACCGCCAACGAATGACCGTAGGTGTCTCGGGTCTTGCCGGTGCTGCTGGCATGGGTTCCGGTTTGGGCCGGGGCCAGCACAAAGCAACCCGTCTCAATCGCGCGCGCACGCAGTAGGCTGTGCCAATGGGCCGCACCGGTTACGGGCGAAAAAGCCGCCGGAACTGCGAGGATTTGCGCACCGGCTTCAGCCAGCAACTGATAAAGCTCGGGGAACCGCATGTCATAGCAGATGGTCATGCCAATCGCGCCCAGAGGCGTCCGGGCAAGAACAGCTTCAGCCCCGGGGCGATAGCCAGACGATTCGCGGAAGGATTCCTTGGCGTCGATGTCCACATCAAACATGTGGATCTTGTCATAGCGCGCTGCGATGTCGCCTTGGGGTGAGAGCAGGAAGGATCGGTTGGCAAACCGGCCGTCGGGATCGTCCGTCTTGATGGCGAGGGAGCCGATCAACAGCCATATGCCCAGCGCCTCCGTTTCCTTCCGCAGTGCTGCCAGTGTCGGATCTTCTGCCTCGAAGTGCAGAACCTTGCGCTGATGCGTGCGGCTCAGCGACACGCAATTCGTCACCTCAGGCGTCAGCACAAAGGTCGCGCCCCTGGCGGCTGCGTCGCGGACATAGTCCAGCGTCACCGGCAGGTTTGCTGCCGGGTCGTCAGAAACGTTCAGCTGACCGATCCCTACGCGCATCAAGCCTCAAGAAGCGCGTCGAGTTTTCCGGCACGTTCCAGCGCGTGCAGATCATCCGAGCCGCCCACGTGCGTGCCACCAATGAAAATTTGCGGCACCGTGCGCCCGCCATTGGCGCGCTGCACCATCTCGGCCTTCTTTTCAGGATCGCTCAGCACATCCGTTTCGACAAAGCTGACGCCTTTGCTGTTCAGCAGGCGTTTGGCCATGTGGCAGTAACCACAAATTGGCGAGGTGTAGATTTCAACGGATTTCATCGGCCCGTCTCCTTTCAGCAGTGATCGGAGACTGACTTAGGTATCTTTTGCCACCCGTGCCAGTGTCACAACGCAAACCGGACCTGCACCAGCGCGCTGCAAGACCTGCGTAGCCGCACTAAGCGTGGCACCTGACGTCATGACATCATCGACCAGAAGAACCGGCCTGTCTTGCACCAGAGGTAAGCGTTTGAGGGTGACAGCAATCGCGTCTCGCACGACGTCATGGCGTTCTTTGCGGGTCAGGCCATCAAGACTGATGGTCCGCTTGGGTCGCTGCAACAGATCCGCGCAACAGGCGCGGTCCAGTTCTTTGCTCAGGGCATGGGCCAGCAAGGCGGATTGGTTGTAGCGTCTTGAGATCATCCGCGACCAATGCAGTGGGATAGGCGCAATCAGAGTATCCTCTCGCACCATCCCGCGTGCCGCCTGCGCCATCCAAAGGGCGGCAGGCTTCGCGATCTCCTGACGGTCGCCATGTTTGAGCGCCAGCACCAGCTTGCGCCCGGTGTCCCGATACAGCAGCGCCGCGCGGCCCTTTTCCCATGGGCGCGGGGCCGTGAGGCAACCATCACAGAGCAACATGTCATCTTGCGGGTCACCGGGCAGCGGCACACCGCAGCAATCACACACCGTGCCTCCAATAAAGGCCGTATCCCGCCAGCATGGCCCACACAGACCAAAGTCGCTGTCCACAACATCGCCGCACGACAGGCAGCGCGCAGGGTAGATTGCGGCAAGTGCGGTTTGAAATCCTGCTACCAACGTCATATTGACCCCAAATGACCAACCCGCCCCGCTTGACTGATACCAACGCCCTGGAACAGCGCCGCGCACGGGCGACCCCGGACGCGATGTTCCTGCAACAGCTTGCTGTAGCGGAGCTTCAGGATCGGCTTGAGGTGGTTAACAAGTCGTTTACATCCCCGGCGGTCGTGACCGAATTCCCATCTGTGTGGGGTGATCAATTCAATGCGGCCAAGGTTACTCCAGCGACCGACACTTTGCCGCTCGCCGAAGGTGCGCATGATCTGGTGGTGCATGCGATGTCGCTGCATTGGGCGAATGATCCAGTGGGGCAGTTGATTCAATGCCGCCGCGCGTTGCGCCCTGATGGGCTGTTCCTGGCGGTCTGTTTTGGCGGTCAGACGCTTGAGGAACTGCGCGCCTGTTTGGGCCAGGCGGAGGTTGAGGTGACTGGCGGCCTGTCACCCCGTGTGGCCCCCATGGCGGAACTTCGGGACCTTGGCGCGCTGTTGCAGCGAGCAGGCTTTGCCCTGCCAGTGTCTGACGCCGTCACACAAACCGTAGCCTACCGCGACATCTGGCACCTGATGGGGGATCTGCGTGGTATGGGGGAGGGGAATGCCCTGGCTGGGCGGCTCAAGACGCCCACGCGGCGTGAGGTATTTGAGCGGGCCAATACCCTCTACCGCGACAATTTCGCCACCGATCAGGACCGTATCCACGCAACGTTCGAGCTGATCTTTCTGACCGGCTGGGCCCCTGCCGACAGTCAGCCCAAGCCCCTGCGCCCGGGCTCCGCCCAGCAGCGGCTGGCCGATGCGCTCGGCACGGCAGAGACAAAGTTGCGCAATTGACGCGGGGCCAGATGTCTCTATGTCACCACAAGCTGACCGCGCGAAGGACGACCTAAATGACAACCCAACACCTCGAACATGCCGCCGCCGATCATCCGGCCGTGCCGAAAGAGCGCGTGGGCGTCCTGTTGGCCAACCTCGGCACGCCAGACGGGTATGACTATTGGTCCATGCGGCGCTATCTGAATGAATTTCTGTCTGACCGCAGGGTCATCGACTACTCACCCTGGCTCTGGCAGCCGCTGTTGCAACTGGTGATCCTCAGCAAACGGCCTTTCACCAGTGGGGCGGCCTACAAATCCATCTGGAATGAGGACGAAGGCGAAAGCCCCTTGATGACCATCACCAAGGCGCAGTCTGCAAAGGTAACCGAGGCCATGAAAGCCCGGTATGGCGATGACGTCATGGTCGATTTCTGCATGCGCTACGGCAACCCGTCAACGCGCTCCAAGGTCGAGGCAATGACAAAGGCAGGCTGCACCAAGATCCTGTTCTTCCCGCTCTACCCGCAATACGCAGGTGCCACATCGGCCACCGCCTGCGATGCCTTTTTTTCCGCGCTGGGACATGAAAAATGGCAACCCATCGCGCGGGTGGTGGAGCCCTACTACGACCGGCCCGACTATATCGACGCGCTCGCCCAATCCATCGAACGCGCTTATGCAGCGGCGGAGAAGAAGCCTGACATCCTGATCTGCTCCTACCACGGCGTGCCGATCCGCTACTTGATGGAAGGCGACCCTTACCACTGCCAGTGTGAGAAAACGACGCGGCTGCTGAAGGAACGGCTGGGCTGGGACGACACGCAGATCATGACGACCTTCCAGTCAAAATTCGGCCCCGAAGAATGGCTGCAACCCTACACCGTCGAAGAAGTCGCGCGGCAAGCCGAGGCAGGCAACAAGAACATCGCGGTCTGTGCGCCCGCGTTCTCGGCCGACTGCATTGAGACGCTGGAAGAGATCAACGAAGAGATCAAGGAAAGCTTCGAAGAAGCAGGCGGCGAGGACTTCCTTTATATCCCCTGCCTCAATGACGACGACGCGCATATCGCAGCGCTGTCAAACGTCATCGCGGACAACCTGAAGGGCTGGATTGACTGAAACCCGATTGCGCGGATACCCTCCAAGAGCCGTCGAGGAGGCATACCGTCCGCGTAAAGGGTTCAACCCACCTTTGGAAAACGTGATATCTCACCTTTTTCCTGCCTGAACTTGCGGACGCCAGGCTTCTGGAAAAGAGGTGACTTATGTCCTCGAAACTTCCTCCGTCCGCTGATCTTGAATGGCTCAAAAAGGCTGCGAAACGTCAGGTTAAAGAATGGCGCGCCCAGGGGCGTGATGCCAAGCTGTCCGTGGCACAATTTGCGTTGGCCAAGGAATATGGCTTTCCCAGCTGGCGCGCGTTGAAGGCGCAATTTGATCAGTCGGCTGAAGGCAATCCCAGCGCCGACATTGCCCGGCTGTTGCATCTGATCGGAACAGGCGATTTTGACGCCGTGAAAGACGCGCTGGACGCTGATCAAAACCTTGTAAACGCTGTCGGCCCCCATCCGTTCTGGGGCGGGCAAATGCAGCCCCTGCACTTGGCGATTGAGGGGATCCGGTCCACTTTTGTCGACCTTCTGTTGTCACGTGATGCGGATGTGGTTGGGAAAAACGACGGATACGACAACTGGTCACCGCTGATGATCGCGCTCAGGGAACAGCGCAACGACATGGCTCAGGCTTTGATCGAACGCGGCGCGCCCTTGGGGTTGTGCGGGGCGCTGCTGGCCGGGGACGATTCCGCGCTGGATCGGTGTCTGGCCACGACCAAGTGGCAAGATGTGCCCGCACCAAGCGGCTCACTGATCGCGCTCGCTCGCACACCGCATGCTGTACGCGTGCTGGTACAAAGACAGGTCCCACCCGATGTGAAAGACAGATGGGGCTCCACTGGAATGGATGCGCTGAGCCGGTTGGGGGCCAAAGGCGCGGAGCTGGTGGCGACGCTGGATGCGCTTGGGACGTCGGCGTCGGTGCAGGACATTGCCCGGCTCGGCGATCTGGACCGCCTGAAGCAACAGATCAACGCCGCCCCATCAGCCGTGCAGGATCCAAAGGTGATCATGGCCGCAGTTGATTTTGGCCACATGGAAAGCGTCAACTGGCTGTTGGATCAAGGCGCAAACGTTAATGCGCGTCATGGCTTCGGTCCGTCAGGCACCGCCCTACATTCAGCCGCGTGGAACGGAGACTTTGCGATGGTGAAGTGTCTGCTCGATCACGGTGCCAACTGGCAGGCCTTGGATGCTGAACACAAGACAACGCCGCAGGTCTGGGCTGAAACGGCAGCCGTCGTGACCAACAATCCCAACTGCCATGAAGTCGCTAAGCTCTTGTCGGAATTGGCTGAGAAATAGCAAATTAAAACGCGAAAAAGGCGGCGCTTTTCAGCACCGCCTTTTTCTATTCAGTAGCTGCTAAAGATTAGCTAGCGGCTGCAGCAACCAGTACCAGCAGCAGGATCGGCAGCAGAGCACCGCTGGAGGAACCAGCAGCTTCTTCAACGATCACAGGAGCTTCGATAACCGGGTCGGCCAGAGAGCCGGCCATTGCGGTGGAAGCGGCAGCTGTCAGAGCAGCAGCAAGAACGAGTTTTTTCATAGTATAACCTCCAGAATCGGCGTGAAACGAATAGACGCGCACGCACCCAAGTCTTACCTCGTACAATCTTGTAAACAGCTTCACCGCAGGAATGCAAACCCGGATTCAGCCCAGGGCTATCGCTTTTGAGATTTGGTCGCGGTTCTGATGAGTTCGAGCATGAATGTATCCTGCCATCCGGCGCGTTTCAGCTTTCCTCGCATTGATCCTTTTGACGGTTCGGAGCGGGCGAGGTTGAGAGCGATGCGCCGTAGGATAGAGAGATTTTCGGGTCCGTTGTCTTTTCTGTTGCGCGCGGCGTCCTCGTTCATGGAGACGTCGAGCACCCAGTGAAGGCTGTTCTCGATACTCCAATGGGCGCGGGTGATGGACAGGAAACGCTCGGGAGAGAGCGGCGCGCTGATGAGGAAGTAGCGAGTTTGGCATGAGGTTTTATCGCCGACTTCGCGGGTGGCGACGACCTTTCCGATGGCCCTGAGCCCGGGCCAGTGATGCCGCTCGTCGAGCCAGGCAACGTCATGCGAGATCAACGCCTTGCGCGTCTCCAGTCGACCGTGTCCTGCGTCAACATTCTGATAAGTTTCACAGTTTTCGACATTTCCAGGATCATCCAGCCAGAGTGCCACATCCTCGTGCAGCGTCTCCTGATTGCGTTTCAGCGCCAGAACATAATCACCGCCAGCCTGCGTTACCGTCTCGGCTGTAGTGCGCTGCGTGTGCATAGCGTCCGCCGTCACAATCCGCCCCTTCAACGACAGCATGTTCAACAGCGCGGGCAGCGCCGTAATCTCGTTGGATTTTTCGTCAACAGCGACCTGCCCGAGTACGAGCCTGGCCTCAGCCGCAAAAGCCTGCACGAGGTGTAACGCCGACTGCTTCTTCGCCCTGTCGAAGGAGCGCCGCAACGACTTGCCATCAACCGCAATCACCTCGCCCAACTGGTCAGCGAACCCCTCTGTCAGGCGAAGCATCACTGACTGAAACGTGCCAGGATCGAGGGCGTTGAACAGGTCAGAGAACGCATCGTGGCTCGGTATTCCGTGCTTCAGTGTCATGAATGTGCGCAAAAACGGCTCTTTCGTCGTGCCAAATAGCGCCATGTCGCAGCAACCCTCGCCGCCACACATGGTCGACAACAGGCCGATCATAAGCATCTCATGAAGATCATGCCGTGTAGCGTTGCTCGTACGAGGGTCTTCAACGCCCTCAAAAATATGAGAAAAATCTTCCATCGCGGTCGCATCCTTTGCTAATGACGCAATCCGTATGAATCCAATCAGACGTGATGCATAGTCAATATTTCAAAAGCGATTCCCCTGGGATTCAGCCGTTTAGCCGTACAATCGCCAAAATGTCGTCAAATAAGCAACACTTGCGTGCCGACGTTCGCCATCTCGTAAAGCTCCTCGATGTGCTCATTATAGAGCCCGATACAACCGTTAGATGACCGCCGACCGATCTTGCGCGTGTCATGCGTGCCGTGGATGCGGTAGTAGGTCCAGCTGAGGTGCAGAGACCGCGTGCCCAGCGGATTGTCAGGGCCCGGACCGATGTAGTCGGGCCACTCTGGATTACGCTTTTTCATCGACGGTGTCGGACGCCAATCAGGCTTGGGATCTTTCAGGATCACCCGTGTGCGGCCGCGGCGCGTCAGGTCTTCCGTCAGTGGAACGCTGGACGGGTAAAGTTTGTAGGTTGACCGATCTTCGGACCAGTAGTGCACGGCGCGGCTGTCGATATCGACCAGGATCGCACCCTTGTTCAGATTGTCGAAGTAGGGTTGCCAATCCAGCGTGCGGAAGCTGGAAATGTTGCGCTGCACCGACTCTGTCAGGTCACGCTCGGTTTGCGTTGTGGTGGATGAATTTACACCGGTTGCGCCCTGCGCCAATGCCGGGGTTGCCAGCATTGCGGCGCTGCCCGTCAGGAACGTGCGGCGGCCAAGTGAGTTGAATTTATTCTGCGTCATGATCTGCCTCCGATCAGGAAAACAAGGGTTTTGCGCAATGTATATGGCCCGAAAGTCGCAGGTTCAAATCAAACGATTGTCATTTGGCGAGGTAACGCCGATGTGCGTTTGATTAGCAACGCATCACGTTGTAAGGCGAACCAAAGCAACCCGGTGGAGCAGCACCATGATCCGTATCTTGTCAGTTATCACAGCCGCAGCACTCGCCCTGTCGGCTTGCGTTCCCGCTGGGGGATCATCTGACGGCCCCCGCGCCAAGAATGCCTACCGGATCACCGCAAGCGACAGGGGCAAACTGCAGTTCCGGATGCTGGACAGCGTCAATGCACTCAGGTCGTCGGCAGGTCGCCCGCCCGTGCAATTGAACCCGAAACTGAACGCAGCCGCCGCCACGCATTCAAGAGACATGGCCGTCCAGAACCGCCCCTGGCACTTTGGGTCTGATGGATCTTCACCCATCGACCGCATTCAGCGCGTTGGATACGATGGTGGCCTGGTGGGCGAAGTCATCTCGGAGACTTACGAAACGGAGCTGGAAACGCTCGCGGCCTGGATGGAACAGCCTGACACCCGTCGGGTGATCATGACACCGGACGCCCAGAACATGGGTTTCTCCTGGCATCAGGAAAACAACGGCAAGATCTGGTGGACGCTGGTGATGGGCAACTGACGTAACCGTCAGACCTCCTCACGGATTGATCTGAATCGGCGTGCCGTCACGCACCATGGCATAGATGTCTTCGATCTGCTTGTTGGTCACCGCAATACAGCCCCAGGTCCAATCGCCCCTGCCCTTGTCCCGCAGGCTTTTCTGGCCATGGATAAAGATATCGCCACCCGGCTTTTCCCCCAACTCAGCAGCCCGCGCGCGGTCTTGCTCATTGGGATATGAAATGCCCAGGGACAAATGGAACCTGCTGTTCGGGTTCCGACGGTCGATCATGTAAAGCCCTTCAGGCGTCTTTCCGTCGCCTTCGATTTCCTTGTGGCCGACAGGCGCGAAACCCAGCTTGATCTTGTAGTCCTTGAGCACCTCGTCATGGTGCATGAGGAACATCCGGCGGTCTTCCTTGTTGACCACGACATAAGTCACTTCCGGGCCCCGGTAGCGCTTGAACTTGCTCGTGGAACACCCTGCAAGCGCCACAAGTGCCGTGCCGCCCAGAATCAGCGTTCTGCGTTTCATGACCATCTGTCCCTCAAGATACGGGTGTTCCAACCCTTTTTTCGCCTTTGGCGATAGCACATAGATCAGATTTGCGCATTCAAAAAGGTGTGAGGCCGGATCGGCAAGACCCTGCGCATCCGGCGGTCACCCTCTGCTAAGGCGACCCGCCAGTTCGATATGCGACGACCAGCGGAACTGATCGACAACCTGCACCCAATCCAGTTTAAAACCCGCCGATGTCAGCGTTTCGACATCCCGCGCAAACGTCACAGGGTTGCAGGACACATAGGCCAACAGGGGGACATCGGACCGCGCAATTTCAGCCACCTGCGCCTCTGCCCCCGCGCGCGGTGGGTCCAGCACGATTGCGTCCGCCTTTTTCAGCTCGTCCAGCAACAAAGGACGTCGGAACAGATCGCGCGCCTCTGCCGTCACGGGTTTGAGACCGCTCGCCATGCGCCAACCCGCATCAAGCGCGTCCGTCATGGCGCGGTCGCCTTCGACAGCATGAACCGAAGCGTGTTGCGCCAAAGGCAGGGAAAACGTGCCGCATCCGGCGAAAAGATCAATCAGATGGCTGGCCCCGGCGACGGCCTCCTGCACGGCCACAAGCAAGGCCTGCTCGCCTTCCACAGTGGCTTGCAAAAACGACCCCGGCGGTGGCACAACCTCTGCCACGCCAAAGCGCTGTGCTGGTGGCGCGCGCATGGCAATCACCTCGTCTTCCCAGCTGAGCCGCGCGAGGCCCATGTTTTCCGTCAGTTGCGCAAGGTGCTGGCGCAAGGGCCCGTCCAAGGGTTTGCCGCCCAGGGCCGCCACGTCCAAGCCATGCAACGAATCCGTTACTGTCACAGACAACGCAGCCTTGCGACTGGCCCCCGCCGCAGCCAAAGCCTCTGCCACTTTCAAACCCGACTTGACCGTGTCGGTCACCAGCTGACAGTCCGGGACCTCGACAATCACGTCAGAGCCGCGTCCGTGAAACCCCGCCATCGCCCCCTTCTTGGTCCGACGCGCGGCAAAGGTTGCGCGACGGCGGGACTGTGCAGGCGATGTGATCAGCGGCCGCAAAGGCGCGTCCAACCTGCGTGCGGACAGGGCATTGCGCACGACGTCCTGCTTCCATTCCGCCACAAGCGCGTCCGAGGCATGTTGCAACTGGCACCCCCCGCAAGCTTTGAAGTGCCGGCAAGGCGCGCTGACCCGATGCTCTGACGGCTCCAGTATGCGGATGTTGGTGAGGGACTGGCCGTCTACGTCGCCCGACACCAGCTCCCCCGGCAAGGTCTGAGGTGCAAAGAGCGGGCCATCGGCCACGCCGTCGCCTTGCAGCCCCATACGCTCAATCCGGACTTCAACCACGCTACTACTCCGCAGCCTTCAGGTTCAGGAACCCGCCCGACTGCCTGTGCCAATAGCGGGCATAAAGCCCATCACGCGCCAACAGGTCATCGTGGCTGCCTTCCTCCACAATGCGGCCCTGATCCATGACGACGATGCGGTCCATTTCGGTCAGCGTGGACAGGCGGTGCGCAATCGCCAGCACAGTCTTGCCCTCCATCACGCGGGATAGGGCGGTCTGAATGGCGGCCTCCACCTCGGAATCAAGCGCTGATGTTGCCTCATCCAACACAAGGATCGGGGCGTCTTTCAGAATAGCGCGGGCCAGGGCGATTCGCTGGCGCTGTCCGCCTGACAGCTTCACACCACGTTCGCCCAGGTGGGCATCGTAGCCCTTGCGGCCCTTGTGATCCTGAAGGTCCTTGATGAATACATGCGCTTCGGCCCGTTCCGCGGCGGCGATCATCTCGTCCTCGGTCGCATCCGGACGACCGTAGAGGATGTTTTCGCGGGCCGACCGATTGAACATGGCCGTTTCCTGCGTGACCATGCCGATCTGGCGGCGCAGGCTTTCCTGCGTGACCTTGCCGAGGTCCATGCCATCAATCCGGATCGCCCCGGCCTCCGGTTTGTAGAGCTGCAGCAACAACGCCACGAGCGTCGACTTGCCGGCGCCAGAAGCCCCCACGATCCCCAGTTTCTCGCCCGGCTGGACGGTCAGGTCGATCCCTTCAACACCGCCAACCTCGCGGCCATAGGCAAAGCTGAGGTTATCCAGCTCAATCTTGCCGTCCGGCACCTGCAAAGCCGTCGCATTTGGATCGTCGTCAAATCTGGTGCGTGGCGTGAGCGTGCGCATGCCGTCTTCGATCTCTCCCACATTGGAATAGATCGCCATCAGCGTGAAGCTGACCCAACCTGTCATCTGCGCGATTCGAATGGCGACCGCACCTGCGGCTACGATATCTCCTTCGCTCGCCATGCCGCGCTGCCACAGCAGGATTGTCCCGCCCAGCAAGATCACCGGTAGCAAACCTGCCAGAGTCATCAGTGACAGCCGGAACCCGGCGGCGAGATAGCCGAAGGACAACGCACGTTGGCGGAACTCCTCCATCGCACCCAAGGCCGCGCGGTCTTCGTGATCGGCATGGGCAAACAGCTTTACCGTCTTGATGTTGGTGATCGTATCGACAACTTGCCCTGACACCATCGCCCGCGCCCCTGCCCGACCGGCGGAACGTTTGCGCACGCGCGGCAGGAACCAGCGGATCAGGGCAAAGTAGAACACAAGCCAAGCTGCAAAGCCAATGGCCACGCGCCAGTCGATGGCGATCAGCAACAGCACTGACCCGAAAAGCGACGCCAAGGCGAAGGCCACGACGTTTATCATCTCTGACGCAACATCCGTCACCGCCCGCGCGCATTGCATCTGCTTTTGCGCGATGCGACCGGCGAAGTCGTCATCAAAGAAGCTAACGTTCTGACCCAGAGTCCACCGATGCAGGCGCGACAGAACCAGCGGGTTCACATTGGGCTGCACCATGATGGAGTTTGACGCGGACGACAGGCCAAAAAGAATGGGACGCGCGATCAGGAAAAAGGCGATGGCCCCCAGGATCAGCGCGATATTCGTGCCGTCAAAGAACGCCTCAGGCCCGGCAGAGACGGCGGCGTCAATCACCCGACCCAGGATCCAAGCCGTGCCTGCCTCCATCGCGCCCGCAGCGGCAGAGAAGAAAGCAGCCAGCCACAGCACAGACCACGCGCCCGAAAGGCACCAGCGCATGAACGCGCCCAGCGTCTGGGGCGGTGGCCCCTCTGCCGGGCGGAACGCGTTGATCCAGTTTCCTATGCTCATTGGTCGTCTTCTTCCGTCGTCAGGAAGCCACCTGATTGCCGCTCCCAGAACCCTGCATATAGGCCGCCTTGCGCCAAAAGCGCGTCGTGCGTTCCCTCTTCGACGATTCTACCGCCGTCCATGACCAGAATGCGGTCCATCTGCGCGATGGTGGATAGACGGTGCGCAATCGCGATCACGGTCTTGCCAGCCATCATGCCGTAGAGCGTCTCTTGAATGATCGCCTCGACCTCCGAGTCCAGCGCACTGGTGGCCTCATCCAGCAGCAAGATCGGCGCATCTTTTAGGATGACACGGGCCAGTGTGATCCGTTGACGCTGACCGCCCGACAGTTTCACACCGCGTTCGCCCACCCGGGCTTCATACCCCGTGCGACCCTCCGGATCCTCCAGATCAAGAATGAAGTCATGGGCCTGGGCCTGCTCTGCCGCCCTGATCATCTGAGCTTCGCTTGCGTTGGGGCGTCCATAAAGGACGTTGTCGCGCACCGAACGATGCAAGAGCGAGCTGTCCTGCTGCACAACGCCGATGTGCTGACGCAGGCTGTCCTGGGTGATCCGGGTTACATCCTGCCCGTCGATTAGAATCCGCCCGGATTCAGGATCGTAGAACCGCAGCAGCAGTTTGACCAAGGTCGACTTGCCCGCGCCGGAGCGACCGACAAGGCCAATCTTCTCGCCCGGCTGCACGGTCAGGTTCACATCCTGTAACCCCCCGCTTTCGCGGCCATAATGATGCGTCAGAGCCTGAACCTCGATCCGGCCATCGCTTAACGCCAAAGGTTTGGCATCAGCGGCATCAACCAGCGTGATTGGCTGGGCGATAGTCTCCATGCCTTCGGACACCACGCCCAATTCGCGGAAGAACGATGACACCGCCCACATGATCCAGCCCGTCATGGCATTCAGGCGCAACGTCAGCGCCGCTGCCGCCGCAACCACGCCCACGCTGGATTGACCGACCGACCAAAGGTACATGGCCCATCCCACAACGCCAACGATCAGCAGACCGTTCAGCGCGGTCAGGCTGACGTCCATGATGGTGAAAATGCGCATTTCCTTCTGGAAGGTCTGGCGCACATGTTCAATTGCGTCCCGCGCGATCTGATGTTCGCGACCAGTGTGGTCGAACATCTTGACCGACTGGATGTTGGTGTAGGCATCCACCACCGCGCCATTGAACTGGGACCGCGCATTGGATGATGCCTCTGACGCCGGACCAACGCGCTGGATGGTCCATTTCACCAGCCACCCGTAAAAGAAGACCCAGATCAGCAAGGGGGCCATCAGACGCGGGTCAGCGGAGCTTAGTAAGATCGCAGCGCCCACGATGTAGGCCAACGAATATGAGATCGCATCGAAGATCTGGAAGGACACTTCGCCCGCCGCTGGCGGCGTCTGCATGATCCGGTTGGCGATGCGGCCTGCAAAGTCGTTCTCAAACCAGCCGACCGACTGGCGCAACACCTGCCGATGCGCGCGCCATCGGATCAGCGTGCCCACATTCGGTAGGATTGTGTTGTTCAACAGCAGAACGCCCAAACCCATCACGATGGGAATGCCAATCAGGACAAACAACGTAACAAAGATCAGCTCACCGCCATAAGACGCCCAAAATGCGCCGGGGTCGGTGCCCAACAGGTCCACCAGACGGCCCACATACCAGATCAGCCAGATCTCCACGCAGGCGGCAAGAATGGAACTGATGGCAGTGACAATAAACACCTTGCGGAACGGCTGCGCATAGCCGCGCAGGAAGGGCCACAGCTTTTGCGGCGGGTTGTCGACTTCGGCATAGTCAACATAGGGGTCAACGAGGTTTTCAAAGAATCGGAACATGGCGGAGGGCCTTCGGACGTGCGTGCAAAATACTCAGGCGTTGCCTTAAGCAAGCCTGCCGGGGGTCATGGTTATGACAGCCTTAGCTGAACCAAATCCCGCGATACATTTTGCAATCCTCCGTGTTCATAATGATCAGATAACGCCTCTGCCCGGCGGTGTCGACCCGTCAAGGTAGGTTGAGCAATTCACTTTTTTTCAGAACAAAGCCTGAGGCGATCCATTTTTGCTCCAACGCCTTCAGCCGAGCGCCCAGCGCGGGGCCTTCAACTTCTGGCATCAGATCAGCTGCACTGACAGGAAACGTCGCCTGAGCCGCTTGCTCAAGCTGCGCGATTTCCTGCGGCGTGGGCGGCATTTCTGCGATGGCGGAACGCAGCAACAAGGTGCTGACGCCAAGCTGCTGACCATGACGATAGGCAACCTCGGTCGGGGCGGTCATCTGCTCCAACGCGCTGCGCAAGATGTCTTGTGACTTTGCCTCCACCCGGCTCAGCCGCAGTTTTTGAGGGACATCCTCCCCCCCCAGCGCCACCAGCCGGGTTTGCCAATCTGTGCCTAACCCCAACGCCTGTTCGAAGTGCACGATGAGACCAATCTGCTTGTCATCCGCACCCGGAAGGATCGTGTTCAGAACGCCCGTATTGCGCATCCCGGCAAGCGCAAAGGACGGGTCAGGGGCTGCCAGCAGCTTGCGCATTTCCTGACCGATACGTTCTGCTGAAAGCGTCCCTAACCCGTCTAGATTTCGGGCAATCACATCGACGGCCACTGGGTCGAAACCCTGCTGATCCGCCGCATACCATGCGAAGAACCGGAAAAACCGGAGCGTGCGCAAATAATCCTCGCGGATGCGCGCGTCCGCGTCTTCGATGAACCGGATGCGTCTGGCCTGCAAGTCAGGCAATCCCGCCAACGGGTCGACCACTCGGCCCTCAGGCGTGGCGTAAAGCGCGTTCATCGTAAAATCGCGCCGTAGGGCGTCATCACGGATGTCTTTGGAGAACGCGACAACAGCGCGGCGGCCGTCGGTGGCGACATCACGTCGAAAGGTCGTGATTTCATAGGGTTTGTCATTGGCGACTACCGTGATCGTGCCATGATCAATGCCAGTGGGAACGGCCTTGAAGCCTGCATTCACGGCAACCTGCATTGTCTGCTCAGGCAATGCGTCGGTTGCAATGTCGACATCACTGTCAGGCAGACCCAGCAACGCGTTGCGCACGCAACCGCCGACAAAAAGCGCCTGATGACCCTGCGCTACCAACGCGGCACAGACCGCTTGCCCGTCCGGGTCGGCCAACCAGGACGTGACCGGGTCAATCACGATATCATCTGTTCGGTCCATGCCCTGAGCATACGCGCAGTTGCGCCCCAGATGTAATAGGGTCCGTAAGGCACAACATAGTAGTGCCTGCGCTGACCGCGCCATCGGCGGGACTGCACCATGTAGTTGTTCGGGTTCAAAACGTGGGACAGCGGCACGGCAAAGACCTCTTCCACCTCGCCAGGTTCAGGAACAATCTCAAACGCGTCTCTGACAAAGGCAATGACAGGCGTGACCCTGAAACTGGTGACAGTCTCATGGGCCGAAAGCGTGCCCAGTACTTCAACCGCTTCACTGGGCAGACCGATCTCTTCGCGCGCCTCACGCAGGGCGGCAGCAATCACATCTGTATCGCCTTCGTCCTGCTTGCCGCCCGGAAAGGCGATCTGTCCCGGATGATGTTTCAGCGCCGAGGACCGCATTGTCAGCAAGAGCGCCAGCTCCCCGTCACGTTCGACAATCGGGGCCAGCACGCCGGCCGGACGCAGCGTGCGATTAGGGGGCAGCTTAACGTCTGCGTTCAGGTCGAAATCCGACGACGCTGCACCCTCTCGGGCCAGGGCCGCGCGCATTTGATCGATGTGTTCAGGACCCATCGGTGCTTTCGGCCTCAAACCCTACTGTTGCGGGGTCGAGGTCATAATGCGCGCCGCAGAACTGGCAGTCGGCGGTCACACGGCCCTCATCCGTTGTCATTTGTTCAATGTCCCGTGCGGAATAAATCGACAGACTTTGGCGCACGCGGTCTTCCGAACAGGTGCAGCCAAACCGCACGGCCTGCGCATCGTAGACCCGAGGCTCTTCTTCATGGAACAGCCGTAGCAACAGATCGGTGGGCGGAACGGAAGGGCCAATCAGCTCCAGATCTTCGACCGTGTCCAACAAGACATTGGCGCGGTTCCAGTTCTCTTCCTCGTTCCCGTCCACCAGGTCAGAGGCTTGCAGAATATCACCTGTGCCTTCGCCCTTTGCGGCAAAGGGGGAGGCTTTGGGCATGTGCTGCAGCATCACACCACCTGCGCGCCAATGCTCAGCGTTGCCTGCCTCGGTCGACTTCCCGAAGCTCAGCGAAAACCGCGTCGGCAATTGTTCCGACTGGGCAAAATACGCCTCAGCACAGGCTGCAAGTGACCCGCCTGCCAGGGGTGTGATGCCTTGATAAGGTTTCATGCCTTCGCCCTGGTCGATCATGATCGCGAAGTACCCGTCGCCCACCTGCTCAAACGGGGCAGCATCGGTCAGCCGATCCCGGTCAAAGCTGGCATAGGCGCGAATGCGGGCGGAGCGGCCCTCTTCATCTGGCGCGTAGTAGTCTGTAGCAATCATGCGGACAGCGCCCTTGGATTGGACCTGCAACGACAGCTTCCAGCGCAGTTTCACAGTCTGGCCGATCAATGCGGTCAACAGGGCCATCTCAGCCACAAGTGCCTCAACCTGTGGGGGGTAGTCATGCTGGCGCAGAATACCTTCCAACACGCCATCCAGCCGCGCAACACGGCCCCGGATGTCGGAGGCATCAAGTTGGAAAGGCAGGACGCTATCGTCCCACGCGATTTGGGTACCGTCAGTCATTGGGGTTTCCTTGGGCCACGCCGCTTGGCATACCGCGTCTATATAGGACCAGCAACGCCGGGATAAAGGGGCAGCACATGATCAGGCGCATTGGCCAAAGCCCCAGACCGGACATCACCTATCAGCTGCGCGCCGGGGCCTATGCGATCCTGCCTATTGAAGCGCGGTTCCTGCTTGCGATGCAGGTGGGCGAAGACTTTGAAGTGATGCTGCCCGGCGGTGGTATTGATCCAGGCGAATCGCCAGTACGTGCCCTGCATCGCGAAGTGATGGAAGAAACCGGTTGGCGCATTGCAGCGCCGCGTCGGCTGGGCGCGTTCCGACGGTTTGTCTACATGCCCGAATATGACCTATGGGCCGAAAAGCTTTGCCATATCTATGTCGCTCGACCCACACGCCAGTTGGCCGACCCGACAGAGCCAGATCACGTCCCTCTCGTTTTGTCAGGGCCAGAAGCGGTCGAGATGATCGGCAACGAAGGCGACCGGATGTTCCTGCAACGCTACATCAGGTGAGCGGAGCCGAAGTACTCCAGCAGGATGCCAGAGACATCGTCGGGGAATTCTGAGGAGGCCGCATGGGTCGACAGCCGGTCTATCAAACCGTCAAAGAACGCTGGGCCACGCTGATCCTCAAGCTCACCAACGATTCGGGCCACACCTGCTTCTTCCAGCATGACGCCATCCCGGTCCGGGCATTCGGTCACGCCGTCTGACACCACAATCAGGCGGTCGCCGAGGTTCAGCGAAAGTTCGTACTGCTCAAAATCCACGCCCCACATCAGACCCACTGGGAAACCGCCAGTGCCTTCCTGTTCGATCCGTCCATCAGCGCGCTGGATCACCGGATGCGGGTGACCCGCCTGCGATAACACAATTTTCCCGGTTTTCAGGTCCGCAATCAGCAACATGAAGGTGAAGTAATGCTCTGTCTGGACTTCATCGAGCACCAGATCGTTCAGGTCCGTCACCACGTCCGCTGGAGGCCGCGCGGTGTAGCTGCCGTCCGGTTGAAGCTCCAGCGCGATGTTCTGTTCCGGTGCCGTACCAGACAGATAACCGGCCAGACGCGCGGTCATCAGGGCAGAGCTGATCCCATGGCCTGATACATCAATTGCAAAGAGGCCCAGCTTGTCCTCGCCTGCGGGGAAGTGCCCCACAAGATCGCCACCGACATGCCCGCTGGACCGCAGAAACAACGACAGATCAGCCTGAGGATAGGTGCAGAACCGTTCACGCAGCAGGGATTGCTGCAGCTTCTTGGCCTCTTGCAGGTCACGGTCGACCGAATCGTACATGCCCTGCAATTCATCCAGCGTCGAACTTAGCAAGGCGTTGCTTTGGGCGAGTTCCTTCTGCACCTTCAGAATGCGTTCGCCCGCGCTGATCCGGGCGCGCAATTCCGCCTTGTCCACCGGTTTGCTGAGGAAATCGTCAGCGCCGGAATCAAGACCCCGCGCGACCTCTGCCTTTTCGCTTTTGGAAGTCAGGATGATGAAATACGCGAACCGGTCGCCAGACAGATCGCGAAAGGCCTCACAAAACTCCAGCCCGGACATGCCGGGCATCATCCAGTCGCTTAAGACGATATCGGGAAAAGAACGCTGACATTGCTCCAGCGCTTCTTCTCCAGAGGCCGCCTCAGCCACGTTGAAGCCCAGTTTCTTGAGCGACGCCACAAGAACACGTCGCTGAAAACGGCTGTCGTCCACCACCAGCACACTGCTTTGGTGGTTGATCGCTGGCATTGCCAGGGGTCGTTCGCGTTTTGGTTCCTGCATTGCCATAATCTGAGGCGTTCCACATCTTGATCAGCGCGGCATCGCACCATCCCGTTAATCCACCGTGAACGTTAGAATTTTAACAAAGCGGCATCCGTGCATGTACGAAGTTTTAATTTCCACCGGCGAAAAAGAAGCACCGCTGGAGAGAGAGTAAGATGATCGACTGGAGCAGGGTCGCAGGGCTACGCGACGACGTTGGTGAGGAAGACTTTGACGAAGTTGTCGAACTTTTCCTCGAAGAGGTGGATGAGGTGATCACGCGCCTGCGCGATGCGCTCGACACCACCACGCTGGAAGGCGATCTGCATTTCTTGAAAGGTAGCGCGATGGGCCTCGGGTTTAGCGCCTTTTCCGCACAATGCCAGACCGGAGAGACGCTTTGTGCCGAGGGGCGGGCGGGCGAACTTGATCTGCAAACCCTGTTGACCACCTATAGCGATTCCCGCCGCGTGTTCCTGGAAGAAATGCCGACAGCCCTGGCGGGGTGATCCTCAGACCAGTTTGTAAAGCGTCTCCGCCTTCACATTGCCAAATGTCTCTTTGGCCTTGGCACGCAACAACTGCATGCCGGTGATCCAGCGGTCGTGATCCTGCCCCCGCAGCGCAGTGTAGTCGCGGACTTGCGGGTGCGACAGAATGAGGAAACGATCTGCTTCGACCCCTTCGACAACCGCTTTAGCCACGTCGTCAGCCGTCAACAGGTTCGGCAGATCGTCCGCATCCGCATCCGACAGTCCGAGCAAAGGCGTGGCTACATATTGCGGGCAAACGACGGAAACACCGATGCCGTCCGACCCATGGGTGATCGCGAGCGATTCAGCAAAACTGACGGCGGCATGTTTGGTCGCGGAATAGGCCGCATCGCCAATTTGGTTCAGCAATCCTGCGGCAGAGGCGACATTGACCAGATGGCCTGACCCCCGTTCGATCATGCCCGGCAAGAGCGCACGACTGGCATAGACGTGGGCCATCACGTGAACTTGCCAATTCAGCATCCAGTCTTCGTTGGAGGCAGAGGCCGCATGGCTCGGGTCACCGCGCCCCAAACCGGCATTTGAGACATAAATATCGATGCCGCCCAGCGCTTTTGTTGCCTGCGCGATCAGACCCTGAACGGCGGCTTCATCGGTCACATCGCACTCCACGGCAACACCGCCGATCTCTTCCGCAACTGCAGCGGCCTTGGCCCCATCCAAGTCCGACACGCAGACCTTTGCACCCAAGCCCGACACCCGCCGCGCCAATGCAGCACCAATCCCGCTGCCTGCTCCGGTGATCACAACTGCCTTGCCGTCAAACTTCATTGCATGCCCCTCAGATCACAAATTGCGCGAGTGTTTCGTCGTTGGTGATGTCGGTGTACGTGAACTCTTCCGCCTCCAGCCGGGCGAACAGGGCGTCAAAATTCGCTGCATTATCCGTCTCAATCCCAATCAGGACGGACCCGAAGTTGCGTGCGGATTTCTTCATGTACTCAAACCGTGAAATGTCATCATGCGGCCCCAGCATCTCCAGAAAATCGCGCAAGGCTCCGGGGCGCTGCGGCAGACGCAGGATGAAGTACTTCTTGCGCCCGGCATAGCGCTGAGCGCGTTCCTTGACTTCGGGCAGGCGTTCGAAATCGAAATTACCACCGGAGGCCACGCAAACCACCGTCTTGCCTTTGATCTGATCCGCAACTTCGCTTAGCGCCTCGATGGCCAGCGCGCCAGCAGGCTCCAGCACGATGCCTTCGACATTCAGCATCTCGACGATGGTGCCGCAAATGCGGTCTTCTTCCAGGTCAATGACGTCCGAAGTGGAAACGCCCTCCAGCCGGGCAAAGGTGCGCTCGCCCAGTTTGGCAACAGCAGCGCCATCAACAAAGGAGTTGATCGGGGACACATCCACCGGTTGCCCGGCTGTGATAGCTTCGGCCAATGACCGCGCGCCGGAAGGTTCGACAAAAGTATAGCGGCAATCATCGCCAAAATAGCTGACCGTGCCGGAGGACAGACCACCACCGCCCACGGGCAGGATCACATGGTCCGGCGTGCACCCCAACTGCGCCTCAATCTCCACCGCGACGGAGGCTTGACCCTCGATCACATCTTCATCGTCAAAGGGCGACAGAAAGTGCGCGCCTTTCTCTGCACAGAAATCCTGCGCTGCGACCAATGTGGCGTCAAAATAATCCCCGACCAGCCGCACCTCCACATGATCACCGCCAAACATGCGAGTCTTGAGGATCTTCTGTTCGGGCGTGGTGACGGGCATGAAAACCACGCCCTGCACGCCGAAGTGGCGACACATGAAAGCAACGCCCTGCGCGTGATTTCCCGCAGAGGCGCAGACAAACGTATCCGCCCCCGGCAGAACCTTGCGCATCGCGTTGAACGCGCCCCGCAATTTGTAAGACCGAACCGGGCTCAGGTCTTCGCGCTTGAGCCAGACTTCGGCACCAAAGCGGTCAGATAACAGATCATTGCGCATGCAAGGTGTCGCGGGAAACACCGCCCGCATCGCCTGCTCGGCTGCTCTTGCGCTGTCCCTGAAGTCAGGCATCAGTCAATCGCCCGACCTTCCACAAAATGACCGTAGAACGTGGTCAATACGGATGACCCCACCAGTGTCATGATCCAGCTTACAACCAGCGAATAGATGATGCCGATCACCGTGTCAGAGCCGCCAATCATGTTTGGCACTTCCAGCAACATCGAAAGCAAAACCACCAATAGCACCAGCATCGCGATTGCGCCGCCATTGCCCTTGGTCGCTTCCCAGGCGGTTCCGAATGTCATCGGATGACCCACTGCCACGGCTGGCAGCACCGGGCAGAAGCGATAAAAGAGATAGGTGGCCAGCGCGATGACCAGAAACGGGAAAAACGGTCCGAGGATGGGCAGCAGGATCAATCCGACCGAAATGGAAAAAAGCAGGGCGGCGCCAAAGATGATAAAGCCCAAAAGCAACCCCTTGATGAAATAGCCACCAATCTCACTGCTGTGAAAGCTTGGGATCCATCCGGTCGGATATTCTTCCAACAGCACATAGCGGTGCCAGGCGACCGCAATCCAAAGCGACATCAGAATCGCGACAATCCCGTAGATTATCAGATTCAGCCACAACCCGCCGTCTGCTGCTGCCAGCTCTTCAGGGGACGCTGATTCCATGATCGAAATCGCTTGCGCCCCCAAAAACAGAAATGCCAGGCCGCTGATCGCGTAAGGCACCAATGAGATTTGGAACGCGGCACCGAGGTTGGAGAACACCAACCGCACCGAGTGAATGAAAATCTCCCAACCCTTCATCGCAAACCCTTTCGCGCACAATAGCCTGTGGTTTGATGTGACACGGAAGCCGCGCAGCATCAACCTTGCGGGGCGCGGCAACGGGTGGTATCGCGCGGCCAATTCTTTGAGAGGAAAAGTAAGATGTCCGCGCCCAAGAAAGTCGTGCTCGCCTATTCCGGTGGTCTTGATACGTCGATCATCCTGAAGTGGCTGCAAACCGAATACGGTTGCGAGGTGGTGACCTTTACCGCCGATCTCGGCCAGGGGGAGGAGCTGGAGCCCGCCCGCAAGAAGGCCGAGATGATGGGGGCCACCGACATCTACATCGAAGACGTGCGAGAGGAGTTCGTGCGCGATTTCGTCTTCCCAATGTTCCGCGCCAATGCCGTCTACGAAGGGCTCTATCTACTGGGCACATCGATTGCGCGGCCGCTGATTTCCAAGCGATTGGTTGAAATTGCAGACGAAACCGGGGCGGACGCGGTTGCCCATGGGGCGACCGGTAAAGGCAACGACCAGGTGCGCTTTGAATTGGCCGCTTATGCGCTGAATCCCGACATCAAGGTCATTGCGCCCTGGCGCGAATGGGACCTCAGCAGCCGCACCAAACTGATCGACTTTGCCGAAAAGAACCAGATCCCGATTGCCAAGGACAAGCGCGGCGAAGCCCCGTTCAGCGTTGACGCAAACCTGCTCCACACATCCTCAGAAGGCAAAGTGCTGGAGGACCCTGCCGTCGATGCGCCCGACTACGTCTATCAACGTACCGTGAACCCCGAGGACGCGCCGAACGAACCCGAGTATGTCGAAATCGGGTTTGAGCGCGGCGATGCCGTGAGCATCAATGGCGAAGCGATGTCCCCCGCCGCGATCCTCACCAAGCTAAACGAGCTGGGCGGAAGGCACGGCTGCGGGCGTCTCGACCTTGTTGAGGGCCGCTTTGTCGGTATGAAGTCCCGCGGGATTTACGAAACCCCCGGCGGCACACTGCTGTTGGAGGCCCATCGAGGGATCGAATCCATCACGCTCGACCGGGGGGCCATGCACCTCAAGGACGAGCTGATGCCGCGCTATGCGGAGCTGATCTACAACGGTTTCTGGTTCAGCCCCGAGCGCACAATGCTGCAAGCAGCGATTGACGCCAGCCAAACGCATGTGACCGGGACAGTACGCCTGAAGCTGTACAAGGGATCGGCGCGCTGCGTTGGTCGCTGGTCAGACCACTCGCTCTATTCCGAGGCGCATGTGACATTCGAGGATGACGCGGGTGCCTATGATCAAAAAGACGCCGCCGGCTTCATTCAGCTGAACGCCCTGAGGCTCAAACTGCTCGCGGCGCGGGATCGGCGCATGAAAGGCTGAATGGGTGCCCGGACAACAGCGTCCGGGCGTTCGTTTTCTGCTGATCGCAGAGGGCTACTGAGCAGTCACAACCGTCATGACCAGTTTGCCATCCGGTTTGATCGGACCGTCCTCTTTTGCACCAAGAGTGTATTCGAACACGCCGGTCTCTGTGCCGTCTGCTTCGGCATGGACCATCAACATCAGCAGCTCGCCTGATTTGACCTCCTCTTGCAGGATGGCCGCAACATCCGAAGTTTCGCCTGCACGCAAGGGTGCATAGGCGACCACCGGCCCCGGCTTCATTTCGGCGTCTGTGCGGTGCACAACCAGCCAGCCGTTCTCACTTGCCACAACCTTGGAGGCTGTGACGATTCCGCCTGATACGTCCTGATCCACAGCGTCAACCATGGGCGTTGCATGCCCAGCGGCCATGGCCACCCCCGTTGACAGGGCGAGCGAAAGAAAAGTGCTTGAGAGAAGTTTCATTTGGTCCTCCTTTGAAACGGTACTGACGCAGCCACGCAGGCGCGGGCAGCAGAGTTTCAATATTTGGGATCAAATAAATCCAGCAGCCGCGCGCCACAGCTGCGCGTAAATCTGTTGCGCCTGTTCGTTGAGCTCTGCTGCTTTGCCCGTCAAACGGGGAACAGGCCCTTCTGCCCCTGCAAATCCGGTTGAGCGATGCACCGCATCATACCAATGCGCGGCCCAGACGCCATCATAAGGTTTGGGCCCAGCAGGCCAGGACAGCATGGCTGGGTCCCAAGGGATCTCCAGATGGTCGCAAAGCCGCCGCAGCATATGTTCGGGATCTTTGCGGATGTCGAAACTGTCGATGACAAAGCCATCAAACTGATTGAGCAGCGCAAGCTGTTGGGGCAACCCGAGGTCTTCCAGCGTAGGCAGGTCGGTCTTGGCCGCATAGCTTGCAATCACGCGCGCCGGGTCGCGGATCAGGAAGACGTGCTTGCACCCCTTCGCCCAATCCATCGGAAAGCCGTCCAGCATGTGATGCGGCATGTGTTTCATGTAAAGGTGCGGCGCACCATCCTGCTTGCACATCTCGGACACCTTGGCCGGGTCGGTTTCGTGGGCGGCGATGATCTGGTCCCGCATGGGGTGATCCCGACCGGAATGCTGAAGGTTCGCAGCGTAAAATGGTTCATCCATCACCGCAAAATCCGCCCGCGCACCGAAACTGTACATCATTGCAGTGCTCAAATTGCGGGGGCCGGACCACATTGCGATGCGCATGCAAACCTCCTGTTTGGGGTCGTCCGGCACGCTAGAAACATCGCTGCAACGTGCCAAGCGGTAAATTACGTTCACCCTGGCGTGAGCTCACAGGCAGTTGCCTTGTCAGTGATCGCGAACCGCTCCAGCTATCTCGAAAAAGCAGGAGCACTCCATGACCTTACTGTCCAATCTAAAAATGTGTGCACTGGCGCTCTCGGCGAGTGTCGGATTTACGGCTCAGGCATCTGCAGGAACAGAAACCCTGACCGTTGCGGGCGGATGTTTCTGGTGCGTGGAAGCGGACTTCGAATCCGTCCGCGGTGTGAAAAAGGCGGTTTCGGGTTTTGCAGGCGGAAAAACCGCCAATCCAACCTACAAACAAGTCACAAGCGGCGGCACGGGCCATTACGAGGCGGTGCAGATCACCTTCGACAACAGCATCATCAGCCGCGATCAGGTATTGTCGATGTTCTTCCGGTCCATCGACCCAACGGACGCGGGCGGGCAGTTCTGCGACCGAGGGGCCAGCTATCGCACGGCCATCTTCGCCGCCAATGGCGCGCAAAAGGCAGCGGCCGAAAAGGCAAAGGCTGAAGCGCAGGCCGCCTTGGGACAGAAAGTCGTGACCCCGGTGTTGGGGGCCAGTACATTTTACCCGGCAGACGCCTATCATCAGGATTACTACAAGAGCAGTGAGCGCCTGGCTGTAACCAGTGTCGGTGTCGCCGTGAAGAAATCGACCGCCTACAAGCGCTATCGCCAGCGCTGCGGACGCGATCAGCGCGTCAAGCAACTGTGGGGTTCAGCAGCACCCTTTGCCAGCTAGGAAAAATCGTGATCCTGGATGTCCTTGAGGTCCGGGATCACATCCGCCGTACCGTGTCGCGTGACCATCAGCGCCCCAGCCTTGAGCGCCAGATCAAGTGATGCCTCAAGCCCCAAACCTCGATCCAGACCCGCTGTAAGGTAGCCGGTGAACGTGTCGCCAGCACCGGTCGTGTCAACCGGATCGACCTTGTAAGCCGGGTAGGAATTGGTTGATTTGCCCTTGTTTGAGACCCATTTGCAGCCGTCACTGCCCAAAGTCACCACAACATCATCAATCGGCAAATCCGGCAAATCCCGGCCCAGCGCTTGCGTTAATTGAGCAGCCTCAACCTCGTTCAACACCAGCAGGTCAATATCATTCATGATCGCTGACACGGCTGCCGCATCAAATGGCGCAGCCGCATAAACCACTTTCAACCCAAGCACCTTTGCGGTCTTGGCGGCATAGGCTTGGCCATTGGTCTCATTCTGCATCAGCAGCATGTCACCGGGGGTCGCCTGGGTCAGCGCCTGCCCAATCTGATCTTCGGTAATCTGCTGGTTTGCGCCCCCAAACAACACGATTGAGTTCTCGCCCGACGGATCGACGCAAATGTTGGCATGGCCTGTGGCCACATTCACCGTTTCTATCGCCAGATCGACGCCGTATTCCAGCAACCGATCCTTGGCCCAACCACCATCAGACCCCACTGCACCGACATGCATCACCCGCGCACCAGCCCGGGCGGCAGCAACCGACATATTGGCCCCTTTGCCGCCCAGGCCCTGGCTGAATTCAGTCGCAGCAAGTGTTTCCCCCGGCGCGGGCAGATGCGGAAGATGATAGAAGTTATCCGCGTTGATTGAGCCAAGGTTCCAGATCATTCGCCAACCTTGCAAGCCGCCAGAATGGCCATGTTCAGGATGTCATTCGCCGTGGATGTGGTGGAGCAAATCTGGATCGACTTATCCAGACCCGTCAGGATCGGGCCGATCACAGTTGCGCCCGCCATTTCCTGCATCAGCTTGACCGAGATACTGGCCGAGTGGCGCGCAGGCACGATCAAGATATTCGCAGGTCCCGTCAGGCGCGAGAACGGGTATTGCTCTTGAACATCGGCGTTAAGGGCCACGTCGACGGTCATCTCGCCTTCGTATTCGAAATCCACGCCGCGTTCGTCCAACACTTTGGGTGCCAGATGCATCTTCTCTGCCCGTTCCGAAACCGGATAGCCAAAGGTGGAGAAACTGACGAAGGCCACACGCGGCTCAAGCCCCATGTCCCGCGCTACGCGCGCGCCGCTTTCAGCGATGTTTGCCAGATCATGCTCGTCCGGCCATTCATGCACCAGCGTGTCCGCAATGAATACGATCCGTCCACGATTAAGCAAAGCAGTGAACCCCGCCGCCCCATGTTCGGCATTCGCCTCAAACACGTGATTGATGCGCTCCAGCACATGCGCTGATTTACGCGTGGCCCCTGTGACCAGCCCGTCGCCATGCCCATGCTGCAACATCAGGGAGGCAAAGACATGACGGTCGCGGGCGGCAAGGCGGTGGATGTCCTTGCGGTCAAACCCTTTGCGCTGCAGCCTCTCATATAGGAAATCCTTATAGGATTCGAGGTGTGTGGTATTGGCTGCGTTCACCACTTCCAGCTCGCGCACAGCATCAGCCATGCCAGCCGCGCTCAGTTTTTCCTTCACATCGTCGGGCCGGCCCACAACCAGAGCCTTCCCAAGCCCTGACCGCTGATATGTCACAGCGGCACGCAACACTTTGGGGTCGTCGCCTTCGGCAAAGATCATCCGCGCCTGATTGTTCCGCGCCCGCGCATTGATACCCCGCAGGATGTTCGCCGTCGGATCCATGCGGGACCGCAATCCGACCTCGTAGGCTTCCATATCGATGATCGGACGGCGCGCTGCGCCTGTGTCCATGCCTGCCTTGGCCACAGCCGGCGGGATGCGGTGAATGAGACGCGGATCAAAGGGCGTCGGAATGATATAATCCCGGCCAAAGCTGAGCGTACGGCCATAGGCCATCGCAACCTCGTCCGGCACGTCCTCTCGGGCCAGATGCGCAAGCGCATGGGCGCACGCAATCTTCATCTCGTCATTGATGGCGCGGGCGTGAATGTCCAACGCACCCCGGAAAAGATAGGGGAACCCAAGTACGTTGTTTACCTGATTGGGATAGTCACTGCGCCCTGTGGCTACGATAGCATCCGCGCGCACTTCCTTGGCGTCTTCCGGCGTAATCTCAGGATCCGGGTTCGCCATGGCGAAAATCACGGGATCATCCGCCATGCTGGCAACCATGTCCTGCGTCACAGCCCCTTTGACCGACACACCCAGGAACACATCCGCACCCTTCATCGCTTCCTCAAGCGTGCGCAATTCCGTGCTGGCGGCATGGGCCGACTTCCACTGGTTCATGCCCTCCGTCCGACCCTGATAAATTACGCCCTTGGTGTCGCACATGATGCAATTGTCATGCCGAGCACCCATGGATTTGAGCAGTTCCAGACAGGCAATACCCGCCGCCCCTGCCCCATTCAGCACAATGCGGACATCCTCGATCTTCTTGCCCGAGATATGCAGCGCGTTGATCAGGCCAGCCGCGCAGATCACCGCAGTACCGTGCTGGTCGTCATGGAAGACGGGTATATCCATCTCTTCCTTGAGGCGCTGTTCGATGATGAAACACTCAGGCGCCTTAATGTCCTCAAGGTTGATGCCGCCAAAGGTCGGGCCCATCAGGCGAACCGCCTTGCAGAACTCATCCGCGTCTTCGGTATCAAGCTCAATGTCGATGGAGTTCACGTCGGCGAACCGCTTAAACAGAACAGCTTTGCCCTCCATCACGGGTTTGGAGCCCAGCGCCCCCAAATTGCCCAAGCCCAGAACCGCCGTCCCGTTCGACACCACGGCAACCAGATTGCCCTTGTTGGTGTAGTCGTAAACCGTCTCTGGATTCTCTGCGATCGCCTCGCACGGCACAGCAACACCGGGAGAATAGGCCAGGCTCAGATCGCGCTGGGTGGTCATGGGGACCGTCGCACTGATCTCGAATTTGCCTGGGGTTGGCTCAAGATGGAAGGCCAGTGCCTCTTCGTCGGTGATGCGATTCTTCTTCACGGCGGTATTTCTTTCCCTGTTTTTCAGGACTCATAGCCATCAACGCTCGTGCGCACAATCAGTCCGGCTCTTTCCCTGATCAACCGGGTTTTGTAGACAGGTCCGAACACCGGGGGAACAGCAGTGAGCGCTGAAAAAATCACGCCCATGATGGCGCAGTATCTGGAGATCAAAGCCGGTCACGAAGGCGCGCTGCTGTTCTATCGGATGGGCGACTTTTACGAGATGTTTTTTGACGATGCCGTTGCCGCGGCTGAGGCGCTGGATATTGCGTTGACCAAGCGCGGCAAACACGACGGTAACGACATTCCGATGTGCGGCGTGCCGGTTCATGCCGCCGAAGGCTATCTGTTGACGCTGATCCGCAAAGGGTTCCGCGTGGCTGTCTGTGAACAGATGGAAAGCCCGGCAGAGGCGAAAAAGCGTGGGTACAAGGCCGTCGTCAAACGCGATGTCGTGCGGCTGGTCACACCCGGCACGCTGACCGAGGATTCGCTTCTAGAACCGCGCCGCCATAACTACCTCGCTGCTTTTGCCGAGGTCCGTGATGAAAGCGCATTGGCGTGGGTCGATATTTCAACCGGCGCGTTTCACGTGATGCCTTTGGCGGCGGTACGATTGGGGCCAGAACTGGCACGACTGGCACCGTCAGAGCTTATCGTGTCTGAAACAAAAGGCGCCGATTTACGTGATTTCGTCTCTGATTTCGACATATCGCTCACCGATCTCAGCCGCGCATCTTTTGACAGCACCGCTGCTGAAAGACGGATATGCGATTTGTACTCCATCGCCACTTTGGACGCTTTTGGCACCTACTCCCGGGCCGAAGTTTCTGCCATGGGCGCCCTGATCGACTATCTAGAGATCACCCAAAAAGGGAAGCTGCCGCTCTTGCGCGCTCCCCCAAAAGGAGGCCGAAGCCCGGACCGTTCAGATTGACGCAGCAACCCGCCGGAATCTGGAGCTGACCCATGCTCTGAACGGCGGGCGCGCAGGGTCATTATTGTCGATCATGGACAAGACAGTGACGGCTGGTGGCGCGCGCCTGTTGGAACGGCGCATTTCCAGCCCATCGCGTCTGTTGGAGGTTATCCACGCGCGGCTCGACGCGGTTGGGTTTGCGTTTGAGCAGCGCAAGTTGGCTGAAGATATCCGCGACCACCTGCGCAAAGTGCCTGATCTGGACCGTGCATTGTCTCGCCTCTCGCTGGAACGGGGTGGACCGCGTGATCTGGCCGCCATTCGCAATGGTTTGGTACAGGCCGCCCAATTGAAAGAGCGTCTGCTAACCTCGGACCTGCCAGAGTTGCTTGCTGAGGCATCGGACGGGCTGGGTGGACATGACGATCTGATCGACCTTCTTGAAAACGCGCTGATCGCCGAACCCCCCCTACTGGCGCGTGATGGGGGGTTCATCGCGACAGGTTACGATGAGGAGTTGGACGAGGCCCGCAAACTGCGCGACGAGGGGCGCAGTGTGATTGCCGGAATGCAGCAGCAGTTCATTTCCGATACGGGGATTTCGTCGCTCAAGATCAAACACAACAATGTGCTAGGCTATTTCATCGAAACCACCGCCACGCACGCGGACAAGATGCTGTCCCCGCCCTTGTCAGAAACCTTCATTCACCGTCAGACAACGGCCAATCAAGTCCGCTTCACGACGGTCGAATTGTCCGAATTAGAGACGAAAATCCTCAATGCAGGGAACCACGCCCTTGAGATCGAAAAGCGTCTCTACGCCTCACTTTCTGCCGCTATTCTCGAATGCGCTGGAGAGATTGGCGTGACCGCCACAGGTCTGGCCGAGATCGATTTGGCCACCGCATTGGCGGATCTCGCTGAAGCCGAGGATTGGGCGCGGCCTAAAGTAGATGACAGCCGAGCCTTCGCGATTGAAGGGGGGCGGCATCCCGTGGTGGAACGTGCGCTCAGGCAGCAATCGGGCGAACCCTTCATTGCCAACGGTTGTGATCTGAGCGCCGAAGGGGACGCCGCAAACATCTGGCTTCTGACCGGCCCAAACATGGCAGGTAAGTCGACCTTCCTGCGACAGAACGCGCTGATTGCCCTGATGGCGCAGATGGGCAGCTTCGTGCCTGCGTCTTCGGCCCATGTTGGGTTGGTCAGCCAGCTGTTCAGTCGGGTGGGTGCATCTGACGACCTCGCCCGCGGGCGGTCGACCTTTATGGTGGAAATGGTGGAGACAGCCGCGATCCTCAATCAGGCGGACGACCGTGCGCTTGTGATTTTGGATGAAATCGGTCGAGGCACCGCAACCTATGACGGTCTGTCCATCGCCTGGGCGACGCTGGAGCATCTGCACGACGTCAACCGCGCACGGGCGCTTTTTGCCACGCATTACCACGAAATGACGGCGCTCGCAGGCAAGCTTGAAGGCGTCGACAATGCCACGGTCACGGTGAAGGAATGGGAGGGCGAAGTCGTGTTCTTGCACGAAGTGCGCAAGGGCGCGGCAGACAGGTCCTACGGCGTGCAAGTCGCGCAGCTGGCGGGTCTACCTGAGGCGGTGATCGCCCGCGCTCGGGTGGTCTTGGAGGCCTTGGAAAAAGGCGAGCGCGAAGGCGGATCGACTCAAAAGGCACTGATTGACGATCTGCCACTCTTTGCTGTCAGTCCGACACCACCGCCCGCTCCCGCCAAGTCCTCAGCAGTTGAAGACGCCTTGGCGGAGGTCATTCCGGACGAACTGACCCCACGCGAGGCGCTGGATGTGCTTTATCGGCTGAAAGAAGCCGCCAAGACCTAGCTTGCTGGCATAGAAGACACGCCAACCTGTGCCGGGCGCAGAAGACTGTCGTGCAACATGAAGCCTTCGGCGGAGACCTGAATGATCTCGCCCGCCGTCGTGCCGGGTACCGGTGCTTCGAACATCGCCTGATGCACCTGGGGGTCGAACTTGTCGCCCACTTCGGGTGCCACGATCTCAATCCCGTGCTTTTTGAAAACGTTCAGCAGTTCTCGCATGGTGAGCTCAACGCCTTCCAACAACGGGCCGGACACTTCGCGCTGTTCATCCGTTGCGGCCTCAAGCGCACGTTTCATGTTGTCGTAGACGGGCAGCATGTCGCGGGCGAGCTTGGAGCCGCCGTAGTTTTCGGCCTCCCGCCGGTCTTTCTCGGACCGCTTGCGCGCGTTTTCGGCATCAGCAAGGGCGCGCATGAAACGGTCTTTGAATTGATCCCGCTCAGCACGAAGCTGGTCGATTTCCAACGCGTCGTCGTCAATCTCTTCCATCTCTTCCGCAAAGACATCCGCCTCTGCGCTTTCGATGTCGTCCAGGAAATCTTCTTCTTTTGGCTCTGCCATTTTTACCTCTCACTCCGATTGGACACCAATTTTCCAACCAGCTGTGCTGTGTAGTTCACAATCGGGACGATCCGTCCATAGTTCAGGCGTGTGGGGCCAATCACACCGACCGCACCGATCACCTTTCGGTCCGCGTTTATATATGGGGAAACCACCAAAGAGGAACCCGAAAGTGAGAAAAGTTTGTTCTCTGAGCCGATAAAAATGCGTACGCCGTCGCCTTCGTCCGCAAGGTCAAGGAAACTGGCGATATCGCGCTTGCGCTCAAGGTCGTCAAAGAGGCTGCGGATGCGGTCGAGGTCCTCTGCTTCGGTCTCCGCGTCCAACAGATTCGACCGGCCCCGCACGATCAAGCGCTCAGCGTCTGGGGTATCGCCTTGCCACTGAGCAAGCCCGTTTTCGACCAGCTGCCGGGCAAGCGCATCGATTTCTTGACGCCGCTGTGCAATCTGAGTTTGAACAACGCTCTGCAATTCCCTGATGGTTCTGCCTTCGACAAAGGCATTTAGGAAATTGGCAGCCTCGCGCATTGAGCTTGGGGTCTGTCCCGGTGGCGGGGTGAAGAGACGGTTTTCCACGTGGCCGTCAGAAAACACGAGCACCACCAAAGCCCGATCATGGGACAGCGATACAAACTCGATGTGCTTGATCGGTGCTTCGTACTTGGGTGTCAGCACCAAAGAAGCGCCATGCGTCACGCCGGACAAGGCAGAACCTACACGGTCCAGCAAACCACTGACATCGCTGGCGTTATCACCTGCTGTTGCGTCGATTTTTTCGCGGTCCGTATCAGACGGGTCGCCCACTTCGATCATGCCATCCACAAACATCCGGAGCCCCAATTGCGTGGGCACACGGCCAGCACTTGTGTGGGGGGAACCGATTAGCCCTAGGTACTCCAAATCCTGCATTACGTTGCGGATCGTGGCCGCGCTCACCTTTTCGCTGAAGTCACGCGTCAGGGTGCGCGAACCGACGGGATCGCCATTCTCAAGATACCCCTCGACCACCCGGCGAAACACTTCGCGAGACCGGTCGTTCAGTTCTTGCAGCAGATCTGGTTGTTCTGTCATCAGCACGCCTCTTGGATTGCTAATAAAGGAAGCCCGCGCACAAACGTCAATCGGGGTTGCGCCCGAAGGGGTGACGGCGGTATGCCCGGCGCATCATCGAAAAGGATACATCATGCGCCCTTCTGGTCGGAATCTGGACGAAATGCGGTCTGTCGAGGTGGAAGTGGGTTTCACCAAACACGCTGAAGGGTCAGCCCTGATCAAAATGGGCGATACCCATGTGTTGTGTACCGCAACCATCGAGGACCGTGTGCCTCCGTTTATCAAAGGATCCGGTCTGGGGTGGGTCACAGCGGAATACGGTATGCTGCCCCGCGCAACGAACACCCGCATGCGCCGGGAGGCAGCAGCTGGCAAACAAGGCGGTCGCACGGTTGAAATTCAGCGCCTCATTGGCCGGTCCCTGCGCGCTGGCGTCGATCGTGTGGCTCTGGGCGAACGTCAGATCACCGTGGATTGCGATGTGCTGCAAGCAGATGGCGGCACGCGCTGCGCGTCCATCACTGGCGGTTGGATTGCACTGCGTCTGGCGGTGAACAAGCTGATGAAAGCGGGAGACGTGATTTCTGACCCTCTGGTCGATCCCGTCGCGGCAGTCAGCTGTGGCATCTACGCTGGTCAGCCAGTCCTGGACCTCGACTATCCTGAGGATTCCGAAGCGGGCGTTGATGGCAATTTCATCATGACAGGCGCACACCAGCTGATCGAAGTGCAGATGAGCGCTGAAGGTTCAACTTACACCCGTGATCAAATGAACCAGCTGATGGATCTGGCTGAGAAAGGCGTCAGCGAGCTGGCTGCGATCCAAAAGGCTGCCGCGGAATGACCCGCAAGTTCTCTGGCGACCGGATCCTGATCGCCACGCACAACGCGGGCAAGCTGGAAGAGATGGGACAGCTGTTCGCGCCCCATGGCGTTAGCGTCGTGGGTGCGGCAGAGATGAACCTGCCCGAGCCTGAGGAAACCGAAGATACTTTTGTCGGTAATGCTCGCATCAAGGCACATGCAGCAAGCAAGGCAACGGGTCTTCCAGCTCTCGCGGATGATTCCGGGATTGAAGTTGAGGCTTTGGATAACCAACCGGGGGTTTACACTGCCGATTGGGCCGAAACGCCAAATGGGCGTGACTTTGTCATGGCCATGACCAAGACACACAATCTGCTAGAAGAAAAAGGCGCAGCCCATCCCCGTAAAGCGCGGTTCTGCGCGACGCTTGTATTGGCCTGGCCCGACGGTCATGACGAGGTTCTCAAAGGGCGCGTCAACGGGACACTTGTCTGGCCGATGCGTGGGAAGCTCGGCCACGGCTATGATCCGATGTTCCAGCCCGATGGGCATGACATCACCTTTGCCGAAATGGACGCGGATGCGAAGAACGCGATCAGCCATCGGGCGGACGCCTTCAAGAAACTCCTCGCCCGTTGTTTTGACTGACGACTGGCAGCAAGGCGGCTTTGGCCTTTATGTTCATTGGCCGTACTGTGAGGCGAAATGCCCCTATTGCGACTTCAATTCTCACGTCAGCCGCAGCATTGACCAAACCGCCTGGCGCGATGCCTATCTGAGGGAACTGGAGCGCGCCGCCGGAGAAACCCCCGGACGTGTTCTGAATGCCGTCTATTTCGGGGGCGGCACGCCCAGCCTGATGGACCCGGATACGGTGGCGGCGGTTATTGCCGCCACCAAGCGCCACTGGCCCATGGCCAATGACCTCGAAATCACGCTGGAGGCGAACCCAGGCTCTGTTGAAGCTGGTCGATTTGCAGCCTTTCGGGATGGCGGCGTCAATCGCATTTCCATGGGCATTCAGGCGTTGAACGATGAGGATCTGAAACGCTTGGGGAGGATCCATACCGCGCAAGAAGCGATGGACGCCTTCGACATCGCCCGCAACACGTTCGACCGCGTCAGCTTTGACCTGATCTATGGTCGACAGAATCAAACGCTTGAGATGTGGCAGCAAGAGCTGAAACAGGCTCTATCTCTGGCGATTGATCACATATCGCTCTACCAACTGACGATTGAACAAGGCACCGCTTTTGGCGACCGCTACAACCTCGGCAAACTGCGGGGGCTGCCGGATGATGATCTTGGCGCAGACATGTTTGTTGCCACGCAAGAGATTTGCGGGGCCATGGGGATGCCTGCCTATGAGGTGTCTAACCATGCCCGTGACGGGGCGCAGTCCCGGCACAATCTGATCTATTGGCGCTACGGGGATTATCTTGGCATCGGTCCTGGCGCGCATGGGCGGCTTACTTTGGACGGCACCAAATTTGCCACTCAGGCGTTCAGCAACCCTAAGCGATGGCTGGACGGCGCAGCGTCAGGGCAAACCGAACATGCCAGAGAAGCTCTGGCGGCCGAAGACATGGCGAGTGAATTCCTGATGATGGGCCTGCGTCTGACAGAAGGTGTTTCCCGCGCGAGGTTTGAAGCCTTGCGGGACGCGCCGCTCGATCAAGGGAAGCTGGATCACTTGCGCGAAATTGATATGATCGAAGTCGTAGATGACAAAATTAGTGTTTCAAAACAAGGTGTTATAGTCCTAAACACTGTGCTTGAGTATCTGCTGCGGGACTAGATCAAGACCCACTTAGCAAGCGGCAAAGAGCATCCAGATCATCCAGGGACTTATAATCGATGGTCAGTTTGCCAGACTCACCACCTGCGCTGTGATCGATCCGGACTTTCATACCGACAGTCGCGGATAGATCGCCTTCCAATGCTAAAGTGTCCGCGTCCTTCACTGGTACCGCTTTGCCAGCACCCGCGCTTGATGTCTTTTTCTCCCCGGCTTGCTCTTGCCGCACCAAGGCTTCAGCTGCGCGAACAGAAAGGTCCTTCTTCACGATCACCTTTGCTAGCGCGACCGGATCCTCGGCGGGGACTAGGGTGCGGGCGTGGCCTGCGCTCAAATCACAGTTGCGCAGCATTTCGAGCACAGGTTCTGGTAGGTTCAGAAGACGCAGCAGGTTCGCAATATGGCTGCGGCTCTTGCCCAGCGCTTCAGCCATCTTTTCCTGCGTATGGCCAAACTTGTCCATCAGCTGCCGATAACCAGCGGCCTCTTCCACCGGGTTCAGATCAGCGCGTTGGATGTTCTCGATAATCGCAACTTCCAAGACCTCGGCATCGGTGAATTCACGTACGATAATCGGCAGCTCATGTTGCTGCGCCAGTTGCGCCGCACGCCAACGGCGTTCCCCTGCAACGATCTGGAATGTGTCATCGCCACGGGCCCGCACGATCAGCGGCTGTATGACACCTTTTTCACGGATCGAGGCCGCGAGGTCTTCAAGATCACCCTTTTCAAATGTCTTGCGCGGCTGATCAGGGTTAGGTGTGATCCGTTCAATCGGGACCCTCTGCTCAGAGGTGCCAGCTTCCTGTGCTACGGGGGCTTCAGCCTCCGCCACATCGGCCATCAGAGCCGACAGTCCACGCCCCAAGCCCCGCTTTCGGTCTTTGCGATCAGCCATCCTAACCTCCGTATCCGTTGTTTTTCATCAGTTCATTCGCCAAGGCACGGTAAGCCTTTGCGCCTTTTGAACCAGGATCGTATTCAAGCACCGGCATCGCAAAGCTCGGCGCTTCACTGACGCGCACGTTCCTGGGAATGACCGTTTGGAAGACAACATCACCAAGATTGCTTCTCGCGTCCTGCTCGACCTGCTGAGACAAGTTATTGCGTCTGTCATACATCGTCAGCACGACACCTTCGATCCTCAGATCAGTGTTTCCAATCTGGCGGACCTCTCGAATCGTCAACATCAACTGAGAAAGCCCTTCAAGGGCAAAGAACTCGCTCTGAAGCGGCACGAGAACAGAATGCGCTGCCATCATCGCATTCACCGTGAGCAGGTTCAGCGAGGGCGGGCAATCGATCAGGATGAAATCAAATTCAAACTGGTCCATCTGCGTCTGGCGCAAAGCGTCATGTAGTAGAAAACTGCGCTTCTCATTTGAAATCAGCTCGATATCGGCAGAGCTGAGGTCGACCGTCGCAGGAACGATATGAAGACCTTCAAACTCTGTCGGCAGGATCACATCGGACAAATCCAAGTCTTCGAGCAACAGTTCATAGGTCGTGAATTCACGTTCCTCAAGCTCAATACCCAGTCCAGTCGACGCGTTTCCTTGCGGATCAAGATCGATCAGCAGGACCTTACGGCCCAATTCCGCGAGGGCAGCTGCCAGGTTAATTGTGGTGGTGGTCTTACCCACGCCCCCTTTTTGGTTGGCTACTGCTATGATTTTTGGGCCACTTGGGCGGGATGGGTCAGACACGCACGATATCCTGAATTTTCAACACGGCGGCAGCAGCACTTGTCGTACTTCTAATGGCTTCGCAGGTGTATGACCAGTGATGCTCGGCCTTGGCGTGCTCTTCTTTCCAACGTTCGCCCTTAGGAAAAAGGGCAACACCGTTTGGTGAGAGATGGCGCTCGGCATAACTCAGCAATACAGACAAGTCCGCAAGCGCACGGGCAGACAGAATATCTGCGTTCAGCGGCCCTACTTTTTCGATCCGCTGAGACATCACCGAGATATTCAGTTCCAACTCTCTTGCGGCTGTGCGCAGAAAAACAGCTTTTCTCTGATCACTTTCAACAAGCATGAACTTTCTTTTGGGGTGAAATTCAGCGGACAGGATGGCGGCGACCACCCCAGGGAAACCGCCCCCACTACCCAGATCAGCCCAAAGCTGCCCCTCACCCGCATGCTCAAAGATCTGTGCTGAATCAATGATGTGGCGATCCCATAGGTCTGCGGCATCGCTTTTGGAAACCAAATTGATTTTTGGGTTCCACTTCTTCACCAACCCAGTAAACGCGTTGAGCCGTTCGAATGTTTCACGTGAAACATTCAACCCCCCAATGCGCGTCATGCGGACTTCTTCCGGGCATTGCGGCGCAGCTTGCCAAGGAGCAAAGTCAGGCCAGCGGGGGTCATCCCATCAATACGCGCCGCCTGACCAATAGAGGATGGGGACGATGCTTTCAGCTTGGATCGCAGCTCATTTGACAACCCATCAATGCTGTCGAAGTCAAAGCCCTCAGGTATCTTCAGCGCCTCATCCTTTTGTAGGAGGTCAATGTCCTTTTGCTGGCGCGCGATATAATTGGCATAGAGCGCATCTTTCTCAACCTGACGGCGGATCGGTTCCTCGATACCTTCCAAGCCAGGCTCAAGCTTCACAATTTCTTCAAACGACACATTAGGAAACGCCAGCACTTGCGCCGCTGTCCGCCGATTGCCGTCTTGATTGACCTCGATACCCGCCGCGCGCACCTCTTTCGGGGTAAAGCTGCGCTTTGTCAGCATCTCATTCGCGGCGCTTAGCTTGCTGGATTTTTCTTCAAACACCTCAGCTCTGCGCTTCGAAATACAACCAAGCTCTTTTGCCAGAGACGTCAGTCGTTGATCCGCATTGTCCGCCCGCAAGGAAAGGCGGAACTCAGCGCGTGAAGTGAACATGCGATAAGGTTCTGTGACGCCTCTGGTCGTCAGGTCGTCAATCATCACACCGATGTAGCTTTTGGAACGGCTGAAATGGACAGGATCGCGTTTCTGCACCAGGCACGCAGCATTCAGGCCCGCAACGAGCCCCTGAGCGGCGGCTTCTTCATATCCTGTCGTTCCGTTGATTTGACCCGCGAGGAAGAGACCCTGCACATTCCGGAGTGCCAGGCTCGCATCAAGTGCCCGCGGATCAACATAATCATATTCGATCGCGTAACCCGGTTGGAGAATAACCGCCTCTTCCAAGCCACGAATGGAACGAACATAGCGATCTTGGACGTCTTCAGGCAGTGAGGTCGAAATCCCATTGGGATAGACCGTGTGGTCGTCTGCCCCCTCGGGCTCAAGAAACACCTGATGGGAGGATTTGTCCGCAAAGCGGACGATCTTATCCTCAATGGAAGGGCAATACCTGGGTCCAACGCCATCGATATGCCCGCCATACATGGCTGACTGCTCCAAGTTCTCGCGGATGATCTTGTGGGTGTTGTCATTTGTATGCGTGATCCCGCAATTGACCTGCGGCGCGCTAACACCTTCAGACAAGAAAGAGAACATCACCGGATCATCATCTCCAGGCTGGTTCTCCAAGATATCCCAATTGATCGTTCTACCATCCAGCCGAGGGGGCGTCCCCGTTTTGAGCCGGCCCAGCGGCAGGTCAAAACTGTCGATCCTTTCGGCGAGCTCTACGGAAGCGTTGTCACCCATCCGGCCCCCTGACCGCTGGACATCTCCAATATGGATAACGCCGCGCAAAAAGGTGCCAGTAGTCAGAATGACGGCCTGCGCGCCAATCTCACGCCCGTCCGCGAGTTGAACACCCTCGATCTGCGTACCGTTCATAACGAAATCTACAACTTCGCCTTCGACGATAGTCAGATTAGATTGCTCTTCGGTCTCGCGGAGCATTTCGGTCCGATAGATTTTTCGATCAGCCTGCGCGCGCGGGCCCTGCACAGCGGGACCCTTGCGGCGATTCAGCAGCCGAAACTGGATGCCCGCAAGATCGGCAACGCGACCCATGACACCGTCCATCGCGTCAATCTCGCGCACCAGGTGGCCTTTCCCTAGCCCGCCGATAGCAGGATTGCAGGACATCACGCCGATCCCATCCCGTGACATCGTGACCAGCGCCGTATCCGCGCCCATCCGTGCAGAGGCATGCGCCGCCTCCGCGCCGGCATGGCCACCGCCAATAACAACCACATCAAAATGTTTCACGTGAAACACTCCATCATTTGCCCAGGCAGAAGCTGGCGAAAATCTCATCAAGCAGGTTTTCAACGTCGATCCGACCAACCAACGTTTCCAGTGATCGAATCGCAAACCTCAGCTCTGCCGCAGCAATATCATAGGTCTCAGGTCCAAGAGTGGTCAGCTTCTCCGTTTCCTCCAAGTAGCCCTGCGCCTGCTCCATCGCAAGCCGGTGTCTGGCGTGCGTCGCCAGACCTGCCTGGGCGGAACGTCCTGCGAGCGCAGATTGAATATCAGCAATAAGCTGCTCCAATCCTTCACCAGACTTCCCCGAGACCGCGTTGACTGCACCTGGTGAAAGGTCGGCTTTTGGAACACGTCTGATATCGCCAGCCTCTGCATCCAGTGGGAGGTTGCCATCTTGTTCCACCAGAAAGACCCTTAAATCGGCTCGGCGCGCCCGATCAATCGCCCGCGAGACGCCTTCTGACTCCACCTCATCATCCGTTTCCCGAAGACCCGCCGTATCAAGTAGCGTGACAGGCAAACCGCCAAGATCCATGCGAACCTCAATCACGTCCCGTGTTGTTCCGGCGACCGAAGAAGTAATTGCTGCATCCCGACCGGCGAGCGCGTTGAGCAATGTGGACTTGCCAACATTTGGCTCCCCGACAATCGCGACTTCAAATCCGGTCCGGATACGTTCAGCCACCGCGGTCCCAGCGATCTCTTTCGCGATTTCACCGCTGACGGCTGAAAGAAGCTCCATCACTTCAGGGGAGACATCGACAGGAACGTCTTCATCAGCAAAGTCAATCGTCGCTTCCAACAGTGCAGCGGCGCGGATCAGATTGCTGCGCCAGACCTCCACCCGATCGCCCAGCTTGCCCGACAGCACGTTAATCGCCTGCCTGCGCTGGGCCTCCGTCTCGGATTCGATCAGATCAGCGAGGCCTTCAACTTGCGTCAGATCAAGGCGGTTGTTCTCAAGCGCGCGCCGTGTGAACTCTCCCGGCTCCGCAAGACGTGTATTCTTCATGCCCCCCAAAAGAAGCAAGACAGCCTGAACCACTGCGATGCTGCCGTGCAGGTGTAGCTCTGCGACGTCCTCGCCTGTGAAACTATTAGGGCCGGGAAAGGTCAGCACCAACCCTTCGTCAATCAGCGCACCGTCGGGATCCTTGATGCGACGCAGAGCAGCCTTACGGGCCGTCGGCAAAGGACCCGCAATTTGTTCAACGATATCAAATGTTTGAGGCCCAGAGACACGGATAACCGACACCCCGGCGCGACCCAAAGCCGTCGCTTGGGCAAATATCGTCTCCATAGGCGTAACCTTTTGTTATTGTTACATAACTCAGGTGTTCATTGAATCGAAGAAGTCCGAATTCGTCTTGGTTTGTTTCAGCTTCCCAAGGAGGAACTCGATGGCATCCGTCGTTCCCATCGGGTTCAGGATGCGGCGCAGGACAAAGGTCTTTTGCAGGTCCACCTTGTCGATCAGCAAATCCTCTTTCCGTGTGCCGGACTTCAGGATGTCGATGGCCGGGAACACGCGCTTGTCCGCAATCTTGCGGTCCAGCACGATTTCAGAGTTACCTGTGCCTTTGAATTCTTCAAAGATCACTTCGTCCATCCGGCTACCCGTATCGATCAGCGCCGTTGCGATGATGGTGAGCGAGCCGCCCTCTTCGATGTTCCGCGCCGCACCAAAGAAACGCTTGGGGCGCTGCAGGGCGTTCGCATCCACACCACCGGTCAGAACCTTACCAGAGGATGGCACCACAGTGTTAAACGCACGACCCAGACGCGTGATGGAATCGAGGAGGATCACAACATCGCGCTTGTGTTCCACCAGGCGCTTGGCCTTTTCGATCACCATTTCAGAAACCGCCAGGTGACGCGTAGCTGGTTCGTCAAAGGTGGAGGAAATGACCTCCCCTTTCACAGACCGCTGCATGTCGGTGACTTCCTCAGGGCGTTCGTCGATCAGCAGAACGATCAGATAGCATTCTGGATGGTTCTTCTCGATCGAGCTTGCGATGTTCTGGAGGATCACCGTCTTACCCGTCCGTGGAGGGGCCGTGATCAGCGAACGCTGCCCCTTACCAATCGGGGCCACCAGGTCGATCACACGGGCCGATTTATCCTTGATGGTGGGATCGTCGACTTCCATCTTCAGACGCTCTTCGGGGTAAAGCGGCGTGAGGTTCTCGAACGCAACCTTGTGACGGGCCTGTTCGGGGTCCTCGAAGTTGATCTTGGTCACATCGGTCAGCGCAAAGTAACGCTCGTTATCGTCCGGCGCCTTGATCAGCCCTTCAATGGTGTCCCCTGTACGCAGCGAGTGTTGGCGGATCATGTCAGGAGAGATGTAGATATCATCCGGGCCCGGCAGGTAGTTTGCCTCAGGCGAGCGAAGAAAGCCGAAACCATCCTGCAGAACCTCAAGCACGCCATCGCCAGAGATTTCCCAGCCCTCATCCGCACGTTCGCGGAGGATCTGGAACATCATCTCGCCCTTGCGCATGGTGGAGGCGTTTTCGATCTCAAGATCCTCGGCCATCGCCAGAAGGTTCTTGGGCGTCTGCGCCTTGAGGTCGGCAAGGTTCGGTGTGTCGGTCATCAGAAAATCCTACGCAACCGTAGCCCCTGGGCAGGTTGTTTGTTCAGTAGATGGAATAGCTAGGTGCGGTCCCCGGACGGGGTGCGACCGAAGATATAGGGAGCGTGGCGGGTCGAGTCAATCAGATCAGAACTTCACCATGACGGAGATGACAATGACGAACATCAGCACTGTCGGCACTTCGTTCATCATCCGGTATTGCCGCCCGGTCAGGGTATTCTCTGCCCGTTGGAAAGCCTTCATCCGGATCATGAGCCAGGTGTGAAATACAGTCATCGCGATCACGCTGGCCCCTTTTGCCCAGGGCCAGACCATCGACCAATCCACGATCCCAGGTGTGAAGACCAGACAAAGACCAAAGAACCAGGTCGCATGCATTCCGGGACGCATGATCACTCTGGCCAATTTGAATTCCATCATGGCGAAGGTCTCATGCATTTCACCAGCTAGGCCGGCCCGTTCTGTATGGTGCACCATCAAACGCGGCAGATAGAACAGCGCGGCCATCCAGGATATAACAGAGATCACGTGAAACGCCTTGGTCCACGGATAGGCCCATATCAGGATGTCTGTGAGAACCTCGATCATCTCAGCCTTTCTATAATAATAAAGAAAAGAAGAAAGATGATGATGATGTAGAGACGTTAATTTCTGTGGATTACAGTTTTGTTACGTCAGTTACCCAGATCAGGATAACCTCATTCCCGTAGGGCGATAAGGCTGTTAAGGATTGAATTATATCTCATAATTTCAGATGCTTAAGCATTAACGGCCATTGGCTGATCTAGTGGATAACTCTTGTATGAAAACGCACCGCGCAGTCTGTCCACAGCGATCAAGTTATCCTTACTCACCAGTGATGGAATCGCGAAAGATTGCCCGGGGACGCTGTCAACCCGCGGCACTTGTCTCACGTCTCTGAATTCTGCATCAGATATTCCTAAGAAATCCTTAACGTCACTCACAGGCTTTTCCACATGTCATCCACTTTGATCCTTGCCTCCGGTTCCCAAATTCGGGGCCAACTGCTGCGCCAGGCGGGCATCTCGCACGAGGTTGTCGTGCCGCGCGTGGACGAGCAAATGGTCAAAGAGGCCCTGCAGGCCGAAGAGGCCACGCCCCGCGATATTGCCGACGCCCTGGCAGAGCTAAAGGCTCGTAAGGTGAGTGAAAAACATCCGGAGGCGTTGGTGATTGGGTGCGATCAAGTGCTCGATCATCAAGGTAAACTCCTGTCCAAACCCAAGAGCAGAGAGGATGCCATCCATCAGCTCCAAAGCCTCCGGGGGGACAAGCATTCTCTTTTATCCGCAGCAGTAATCTGTGAGGACGGCCGGCCCATCTGGCGTCACGTGGGTCAGGTACGTTTGCGGATGCGAGACATCTCAGATGCCTACATCACAGCATACATTGACCGTAACTGGGACAGCATTCAGCATGCCGTCGGTTGCTACAAATTGGAGGAGGAAGGTGTGCGTTTGTTTACGAGTATTCAGGGGGATTACTTTCACGTGCTTGGTATGCCATTTCTTGAGCTGATCAACTACCTCACCCTGCGCGGAGACCTCGAGACATGAGCCACCAGAAAATCCCGCTTGCCGGCGTGATCGGTTCGCCCGTCGCGCATTCAAAGTCGCCACAGCTGCATGGGCACTGGCTGCGGCACTATGGAATCCCAGGCCATTACATTCCCATGGAAGTGACCAGGAACGACCTGCAGGATGTTCTGCGCAATTTGCCAAAGATGGGATTTGTTGGGGTCAACGTCACCCTTCCTCACAAAGAAGCCATTCTGGACATTGCTGACCTTGTGACAGATCGCGCCATCCTGATCGGTGCCGCAAATACGCTGATCTTTCGACCTGACGGCAAGATCCACGCTGACAACACAGATGGTTATGGATTTCTGGAAAACCTCAAGTCCGGTGCGCCGGGATGGCAGCCCAAGGCGGGGCCAGCGGCGGTGTTGGGGGCCGGTGGTGCTGCGCGGGCGGTTATTGCAGCGCTTCTGGATGCGGGTGTGCCTGAGATCATGATCTCCAACCGCACCCGGGTGCGCGCTGAAAAGTTGAAGTCTGACTTTGGCAGCCGTCTGCGTATTTTTGATTGGGTCCAGGCGGGCAATATGATGGACAATGCCAATCTGGTCGTGAACACCACATCACTAGGCATGATTGGCAAAGGTGAGATGCGCGTCCCGCTGGACGGTTTGCGCCCCGGCACGGTTGTGACGGATCTAGTTTATGCGCCGCTCAAGACTCAGCTATTGGAAACGGCTGAGCAGATGGGCTGCGTGACCGTGGATGGTCTGGGTATGTTGCTGCATCAGGCGGTGCCGGGGTTTGAACGGTGGTTCGGTCATCGCCCCGAGGTGGACCGGGCCACCCGCGCCGCTGCTTTGCGCTGATGTTCATTCTTGGTCTCACCGGCTCCATTGGCATGGGAAAATCAACGACAGCGCAAATGTTCGTGGATGAAGGCTGCGCATTATGGGATGCGGACGCCGCCGTGCATCGGCTCTATGCCAAAGGTGGCGCAGCGGTTTCGGCTCTTCAGGCGGTTTTTCCAGATGCAGTCGAGGATGGTGTCGTGTCGCGCGAAAGGCTGAAAGCCATCATTTCGAATGACCCCGATGCCCTGAAACGCATCGAAGGGATTGTTCATCCGCTTGTTGCGCGGGATCGTGCCCAATTCCTGGAAACTGCCAAAGCCGATATCGCCGTGCTGGATATTCCCTTGCTCTTCGAAACAGGGGGGAACAAATCCATGGACGCGGTGGCCTGTGTTATTGTCGATGCAGAAACACAGCGTGAAAGGGTGTTATCCAGAGGGACGATGACCGAGGCTCAGTTCCAAGCCATCCAAGCCAAGCAGATGCCCGCAAAGGAAAAGGCAGCGCAATCAGACTATGTGATAACCACGGATACGCTTGAGCATGCGCGCGCCCAGGTCCAAGATGTGATCGTAGATATTCGGGGGAAACTAGCAAATGCGTGAGATCGTTCTTGATACCGAAACCACCGGCTTTGACCCTGAAAGCGGCGACCGGATTGTCGAGATCGGCGCGGTTGAACTGATGGGTCACGTACCCACCGGCAAGACGTTTCACGAATACATCGACCCAGAACGCAGCATGCCTCAGGAAGCTTTTGAAGTGCATGGGCTGGGAGACGATTTTCTGCGTGGCAAGCCCAAGTTTGCGCAGGTGGGTCAGGCGTTTCTGGACTTTATCGGAGATGCGAAGCTGGTCATTCACAACGCCGCCTTTGACGTCAAGTTTTTGAACGCCGAACTGAAGTGGATGAACGCGCCGCAAATTCCATGGGAACAGGCAATCGACACCCTCGCAATTGCGCGCAAAAAGTTCCCGGGCTCGCCAGCATCCTTGGATGCACTGTGCCGCCGGTTTGGCATCGACAATTCGAACCGCACGCTACACGGCGCGTTGCTTGACAGTGAGATTCTCGCGGAAGTCTATCTGGAGCTGATCGGCGGACGACAGCCTGATTTTGCGCTGTCAAACCAGCCACAGGCGGTAGCAGGTCAATCTACAAGCGATTGGAAGGCAGGCGCCCGTCCGAACCCTTTGCCACCAAGACTGTCCGAGGAAGAAGCCGCCGCCCATGCCAACTTTGTTGGCAAGCTGGGCGACGACCCTTTATGGGGCAAGCTTTAAGCGTCCGCTTTGCCTGCGCTAGCTGCCTCAGCCTGCGCACGCCGCTGAACTTCGTTGCGATACATTGACATGAAGTCGATGTTCTCAAGGTTCAGTGGCGGGAAGCCGCCGTCGCGGGTCACATCGCTGACGATGCGGCGGATGAACGGGAAAATCATGCGTGGGCATTCGATCATCAGGAACGGATGCAGTTGTTCGTTCGGGATGTTTTCAATGTGGAACACCCCGACATAATCAAGCTCCATTACGAACAGCACTACATCTGCATCGCCCTTGTTTTTGGACGTGACATTCAGTTTGACCGAAACCTCGTACTGATTTTCAGTTGTCCGCTTCTTGGCGTCGAGGTTCACCTGAACCTGCACGTCAGGTTGCACATCTGTGGTACCCTGTTTTTGCGCCATAATGTTTTCAAAAGACATGTCGCGGATGTACTGGCCCAGAATGCGCATATTGGGCGCTGCGGGCTGCTGGGCGGGTTGTTCGTCGGCCATCTCAGGCTCCTTATTGATCCATCAAATTTGCGATGGCTTAGCAGGTTGAGCAAGCACGCTCAATGCTTGGTCCAGCCAGATGGCCCTTTGTTTTCGCGGTCTTTCTCGGAAATCTCGTGATATTCGCCTTCGATGATATCGCTTTGGCCCGGTGGACTGCGATACTGGCGCGGATCGCTTTGACCCGGTGTGCCGAAACTGTGCACTTGGATCCGGGATTTGAGAGACTGATAGACATACCGACGTACCCCCGGCACCAGCAGCGCAAAACCAACAGCGTCCGTAAAGAACCCCGGGGTCAACAGAAGCGCGCCGGAAAACAGGATCATCGCCCCATGCACCAATGGTTCTGTCGGGTCCTGCAGTTCGTTAAAGGATGACTTTAGTTGCCCGAGTGCTTGTGCCCCTTGTGAGCGGACCAACGCAGTGCCCAAAACGACCGTGATCAGCACGATTGCCAGCGTCCAGCCAAGGCCGATGGCACCACCAACCTGGATGAACAACGCGATTTCAATCATGGGGACGGCGATAAATGCGATCAAAAGCCACATGTTGCTGTTCCTTTCCAACGGGCAGAGCAGTGGACTTGGCCCGATCAAGCACCTACATAAGGCGTCGAAGAAGATGTTTCCACGCCTGTCCTGATGAGGTTTTGATGAACTCACCGATGTTACAGCTGCTGGTGCTTGCCGGCATTGCAGTTTTTCTGATCCTGCGCCTGCGCAACGTTCTGGGCACACGGGAAGGGTTTGAAAAGCCGCCGGTGATGGAGCCGGGACCGTCTGAGCGCGTGGGCGGCCCAGCACTTGAGGTCATCGAAGGGGGTCCGGACTATGACATTACGGATCATGTTCCAGAGGACAGTGAAGCGGCAAAAGCATTGGCCGAAATGAAGCGGCTTGAGCCGTCCTTTAACGTCAGTGATTTCCTCGGCGGTGGGCGTGGCGCTTATGAGATGATCGTGATGGGCTACGAAGAAGGCAACCTGGCCGAGATTCAGCCGTTCCTGTCAGAAGAAATCTATGAGAGCTTCGTCGATGGTGTTGCCGCTCGCGAAGATCAGGGCCTGACGATCGAGGCGAATTTCATTGGCGTCCGCGAGATGGAACTGGTAGATGCTACGCTCGATCCGGAAACCAACGAGGCTGAAATGACGATCCGCTTTGTGGCAGAGCTGACGTCCGCCGTTCGCGACCGTGGCGGCGATATCATCGAAGGCAGCACCACAGACGTCAAAAAGCAAAAAGACACCTGGGTGTTTGCCCGGATCATGGGTTCGGACGATCCAAATTGGCTGCTGGTCTCTACAGACGGGTAAGCCATGCTTTGGCGGCATTGGCGTTTGGGGGGCTGACTTTGATGGCGGACCCGGCAGGCGCTGATGACGTTTCTTACGAGGTCCTCGAGTTTGATCAGCTGGATGGCTGGTCCAAGGATGATCTGGCCCCGGCCCTGGCAACCTTTCAGAACACTTGTCAGGACATGAAAGACCCCGATTGGCGGTCGATCTGTGCCTATGCAAAGACAAACCCGGACCCCCGCCAGTTTTTCGAATTGTTCTTTCGCCCCGTGTTGATCAGCGATGGAAAGCCCGCGCTGTTCACGGGCTACTTTGAGCCCGAACTTGACGGGGATCTCTATCGGTCATCGCGCTACCAGTACCCGGTCTACAAGATGCCGCAGGAGGCCTTGGTTTCTTCCCCGTGGCTCACACGCCGACAGATACTCGAAACGGATGTGATGACAGGCCGCAATCTTGAGATTGCCTATGTCGATGACCCGATGGAGTTGTTCTTCTTGCAGATCCAGGGTTCCGGTCGGATCAGGCTGCCAAACGGACAATACATCCGCGTTGGATATCGCGGATCCAACGGGCACAACTATCGATCTGTTGGGCAAGAACTGGTGCGGCGGGGCGTGTATCAGCCTCATCAGGTCAGCGCCGAAGTGATCAAGAACTGGGTGCGGCGCAATCCGGTGGATGGGCGCGAACTGCTCTATCACAACCCGTCATATGTGTTTTTTCGCGAGGTCAGCAAAGTACCAGCAGACCGTGGGCCATTGGGGGCGATGAACCGATCCATCACAGCGATGCGGTCCATTGCCGTCGATCCGTCGTTTGTGAAACTCGGCTCCCCCGTGTGGATTGAGAAGGACGGCAAAACGCCCTTGCGCCGCTTGATGATCGCGCAAGACACCGGGTCTGCCATTAAAGGCGCGCAGCGGGCAGATGTGTTTTTCGGGACGGGCGATGAAGCAGGCCGTCAGGCCGGGCGGTTGCGTGATCCGGGACGGCTGCTGGTGCTGATGCCCATTCAACGCGCCTATGCGCTGCTGCCTGAAAGCGCGATATGAAACGCCGGAAGTTGAGCGAAGATGACCTTGCCCTTTGGCGCAAGGTGACAGAGCGCACGGAAAAACTGGACCTAAAGTCGTTGTTCGTCCCCGAGATCGATGCGCCACCTCCTGCCCCGCCCGCGCTGAAAGAGGCCAAGTCTGTGGTGATCGGCAAACCCAATGCGCCGCTGCGTCGCAAGCCCGATACGTTGATTCCTTCAATTTCCGATCAGGTTGCGGGGGCACCTGTGCAGATGGACAAGAAGGCTTTTGGCAAGCTCAAGCGGGGCAAGCTGACACCCGAAGGGCGGATCGACCTGCATGGGATGACACTGGACCGCGCGCATCCCGCGCTGAGCCGGTTCATCCTGTCATCGCATAAACAAGGCAAACGTTTGGTTCTGGTGATCACCGGCAAAGGTAAATCCCGCGATGATGGAGGCCCGATCCCCGTGCGCCATGGAGTGCTGCGCCATCAAGTGCCGCAGTGGCTGTCGATGCCTCCCTTGGCGGGCGTTGTGCTGCAAGTCTCTCAAGCTCACGTCAGTCACGGGGGTGGCGGGGCCTATTACGTTTATCTGCGCCGGCAACGTTAGCGGCCCAGCGTCGGGCGATACTTGATGATCCCCCAGGTGCAAAGCGCTGCGGCAACCAGATAATAGACGGCGATTGACAGCATCTGCTCGGGGAAGTCGATGCCGATGTCGATGAGCCAGCCAGTCAGGCCCGGACCGATGGCTGATCCGAACACCATCAGTGCCGCCGCCGCAGCCTTGATCGACCCCACGTACCGGGTCCCAAAGTACTCCGGCCAGAAGGCAGCGGGTGCGGTGGACTGCAGCCCTTGCCCTATCCCGAAAATGATGAGGCCAAGGCCCGCCATCCAGATCGTCTCTGCATATGCCAGGACAGCAAAAGAAAGCGCAAAAGGCACCATCTGCACAGGAATTACCTTGCTGACCCCAAACCGGTCAATCGCCCAGCCACCAAAGAAAGTGAACCCAACGGCGACCACCGTATAGGCAGGCATCAGTGCGACATAGGCGGAAAGGCTCCATCCTTTCACCTCCGTCAGATGGACTTGGTGAAAGAACAGCGCCGTGCCCCAGGCGGAGGGGCCGATCACCATGGGCACCATGATCCAGAAGAGCCCTGAACGCAGGAGTTCACCGCGCGTCCAGTGACGCCTATGCATCCCTGCGATTGTCGCCTCGTCCGCCATGGATTGCGGTGTGCGTTCCTGGTGCAGCAGCATCAACAGCACGGGAATGATCATCAGAGTCATGGCTGCCGCCAATACCCAGAGTGATCGCCAGTGCATGACTGTGAAAAGCCCGACAAAGAGAATCGGCAGGGTGGCTTGCCCAAAGGCGAATCCGATAGAGGCCAGTGACAGTGCCTTGCCGCGCGAAGCCTCAAACCAGCGGACCATGGCAACCGCCCCCAATTGCGACAGCATGCCCTGCCCTGTCAGGCGCAAGGCGAAGATGGTGATGACCAACAGGACCCAGCCCTGAATAACCGACATCGCCAGGCAAGCCAGGGCGAGCAAGATCATCACTGCAAGGGCCAGCGCCCTGACCCGAAACCAGTCTGTCAGAGCCCCGGCCCAGATCATGGCCACCGCTGATGCCGTGGTGCCGATGGTATAGAGCCCGCCCCACTCCCCATCCGTCAGGCCAAAGTCCGCTTTGATCTGACCGGCAAATAGCGAGATGAAATAGGTCTGCCCAAAGGATGAGGTAACCGTCAGCAGGAAACCCGCCGACAGGAACAGCCAGTTCAGTTGGATGAAACGCAGATATCCCATGCGTCTTTGGTCTCAGTTGGATGGAGAAATGGAAAGAGGGATTTCGCCTGACGGCGACCGGGTGCCGCCAGCACGGGGGCTGGCGGGTGAAGGGCGCTGCCCCTCACACTCCCCGGGATATTTGGTGGCCAGAAAGAGAGTTTTAAAGAACGTAACGGCTGAGGTCTGCGGATTTTGTGAGCTCGCCGAGGTTGGTTTCCACAAAGTCTGCGTTGACCACAATGTCTTCGCCGCTGCGATCTGGTGCGGTAAAGCTCAGTTCCTCGAAGACCCGCTCCATCACCGTATAGAGCCTGCGGGCTCCGATGTTTTCGACAGTTTGGTTTACGTCCGCAGCGATCTTGGCCAATGCCGCGATGCCGTCTTCGGTAAAGCTGACGGTGACTTCCTCGGTCCCCATCAGGGCGGTGTACTGCAGGGTCAGCGCGTTATCGGTTTCCGTTAGGATACGCACAAAGTCTTCTTCGGTGAGCGCGCGAAGCTCCACCCGGATTGGTAGGCGGCCCTGCAGTTCGGGCAGCAAATCGGACGGTTTGGCGATGTGGAACGCGCCCGAGGCGATAAAGAGCACGTGGTCGGTTTTGACCGCCCCATGTTTCGTGCTTACGGTGGTGCCTTCGATCAACGGCAGCAGGTCGCGCTGCACGCCTTCGCGGCTGACATCGCCGCCACGTGCGTCGGAACGGGCGCAGACCTTGTCGATCTCATCGAGGAAAACGATACCGTTCTGCTCAACCGCATCAATGGCGGCGCGGGTCACGGTTTCATCGTCCAGCAGCTTGTCCGCTTCTTCGCCGATCAGTACCTCATAGCTGTCCGCCACGGTCATCCTTTTCTTGGTGGTCCGGCCCCCCATGGCTTTGCCAAATATATCGCCAAGGTTCAGCATGCCGGCCCCCGCACCCGGCTGGCCGGGGATGTCCATCATCTGGAAGGGGTTGGAGGTATCCGTGACCTCCAGATCGATCATGGTGTCGTCCAACTCACCCGCCTTCAGCTTCTTACGAAACATCTCTCGCGTGCCTTCGCGGGCGTCTTCCCCTGCGATGGCATCGATCACGCGTTCCTCAGCGGCTTGATGAGCGTTTGTCTTCACGTCCTCGCGCATGTGTTCGCGGGTCATGATGATGGAGGCGTCAACCAGATCTCGGATGATCTGTTCCACATCCCGGCCAACGTAACCCACCTCGGTGAACTTCGTGGCTTCGACCTTGAGGAACGGCGCGCGTGCCAGTTTGGCCAGACGGCGGCTGATCTCAGTCTTGCCAACGCCAGTGGGGCCGATCATCAGGATGTTCTTGGGATAGACCTCATCCCGCAGCTCATCGCTCAATTGCTTGCGCCGCCAACGGTTGCGCAAGGCCACAGCCACGGCACGCTTGGCGTCCTTCTGGCCGATGATGAAACGGTCGAGTTCGGAGACAATCTCGCGGGGGGTCAGGTCGGTCATGCGGAAATCTTCTCCACCGTCAGGTTGCCGTTTGTGTAGACGCAGATGTCAGCCGCGATCTGCATGGCGTCGCGGGCGACTGCTTCGGCGTCTTTGTCACTGTCCATCATGCCGCGGGCTGCGGCGAGGGCAAAGTTGCCGCCTGACCCGATGGCCGCCACGTTGTGTTCAGGCTCCAGCACGTCGCCTGCGCCAGTGATCACCAGAAGGTCGGAGCCATCTGTAACGATCAGCATCGCCTCCAGCTTTTGAAGGTATTTGTCGGTGCGCCAGTCCTTGGCGAGCTCGACGGAGGCGCGTTGCAGTTGACCCGGGTGGCTTTCTAACTTCGATTCCAACCGCTCAAGCAGGGTAAAGGCGTCTGCAGTGGAGCCGGCAAACCCGGCGATCACGTCATGGCCGCCCGGCGACAGCCTGCGTACTTTGCGCGCGGTGCCCTTGATCACGGTCTGGCCCAGGCTCACCTGCCCGTCGCCCGCGATCACAACCTCACCGCCCTTCTTGACGCCAATGATCGTCGTGCCGTGCCAGCCGGGAAATTCGTCCTGTGCCATCAAGGGCCCTCCGTCTTGTCTGAGCCTCTATATGGCCCCGCGATATGCAGACACAAGTGTTGAGCCGCGTTGTGCGAACGCCTATGCAAAGAGTTATGAAACGACACCCGACCCTGCGTTTGTGTCTGGAACCCCTTTTGCTGGAAAGTGCAGCGGCGGGGGAACACAACTTCATCAACTTGATTGTCGATGTGGTGGAAAATGCGCGGTTTAGGGTCGAATACTGCCCGTCAACCGAGCTGGAGTTGTTTAAGCCCGTCGCCCAGGATGTGTTTACGCTGACGCATATGAAGCACCCACCCAGCGGGCGTGGATTGGTGTTTCGCAGGGTTTATCACTACCCTTTTTGGCAGATAGATCAGACAGCGGAACGCTGGGATTGGGATGTAGCGTGGGCGAAGTTTGATCCGCCGGATGTGCCAACGCGGGAGGCGCAGCGTTTCTCCGGCTTTTGGAAGAAACGTTTGTTTGACGGTGCCTGCGATCACGTCGAACAGGCGGGGTACATCTATGTCCCGCTGCAAGGGCGGATCCGGGATCACCGATCGTTTCAGGCGTGCTCACCATTGGAGATGTTGCGCGCCACTTTGCGGCACGCGAACGGGCGTCGTGTTGTGGCGACCCTGCATCCGAAGGAAAACTACGATGCGGCCGATCTAGCGGCTCTAGAGGCGCTGGGCGAGGCGCATTCGCACCTTGAGATTGGCATGGGTGATATGGTCGAACACCTGCAGCGCTGCGATTTTGTGGTGACGCAGAATTCCGGCGTTGCCTTCGATGGTTACTTCTTTGGTAAGGCCGCCCTGTTGTTTGCAAAGATCGACTTTCACCACATCGCTGTCCGCGCTGAGATGGACCATTTGGCTGCAAGCTTCAAAGCCGTCGCGCAGCACCGCCCGAATTTTGATGCCTACCTTTGGTGGTTTTGGCAGCATCAGTCGATCAACGCTGGCCGTGATGATGCGCGCGAGAAAATTGCTGCGCGTTTCCGACGGTTTGGGTGGCCCATGTAAAAAAGGCGCCCCACCAGGGACGCCTTTACGAGGTCAGTCTGGAGACTGGATCAGATTGATTCTTTGATCCAGCTTTCGAGCGCTGCTTTCGGTTTGGCCCCGATCATGTTGGAGACCACTTCACCATCCTTAAACAGGAACAGCGCCGGAATGCCACGCACGCCCATCTGGGCAGGGGAATTCGGGTTTTCGTCGACGTTGACTTTCACAACCTTCACCTGGCCGTCCATCTCGGTCGAGATTTCTTCCAGCGAGGGGCCGATCTGCTTACAAGGGCCGCACCATTCGGCCCAGAAATCCACCACAACGGGGATATCGGAATTCTTGACTTCGGCGTCGAATGTAGCGTCGGTGACTGCGACGGTGCCCATGTTCTTCTCCTGCTGAGGAATGCTTGTGCGCGTTGAGGCCTGAACCTAAGAAGCCCGCCCTGCCCCGTCAAGATGTGGGGAGCGCATAAGCGCGTCTGTCACGATATCGTGGGGCAACACCATGAGCTCGCGGGTCGCCGTCCAGAGGATTGCGGTTTCGATGGTATGGCTTGGATAAATCTGCGAGAGCATGTGCGCGTAGGCTCCCATTTGACGCAGAATCCCTTCGGGACATGATTCTAGTGTGTCGGGCACAACCCGGTTGGTTTTAAAATCCACGGCAAGGAGATGGGTTTTCGAGATGATCAAACGGTCGATGGTGCCGTGCAACCGGCGTTGTTCGATCGGGACTGTAACCGGAACCTCAGCCAGCGTATCGGGGGCAAAGATGGCTGCAAGCTGGGGATCATTCAGGACAGCTTGCGCTTCTTCCAGCGCTTTATGGTGATACAGTCCCGGCCAACGCTCTGACAATTTTGCTGCCGTCTTTTGCTGCGCTGCGGGCGTGAGCCTTGGCAGGTTTTCAAGCAGATCATGGACCAAAGACCCAAATGCCATCGCTGTTTCTGTGTCTTCACCTGCCTCGCCGGGCAGTGCCTTGGCCCCTCCAAGATCGGAGGGCGAAAGAGTTTCAAGGACAGCCCTTTCAGGTGGCGGAGAACTGGCAAAAACAGGCTCTAACACATGGACTTTTGCCAATGGCTTGCTGTGTGCAATCGCAGGCAAACCATCCCAATCCCCTTCTTCATACCTACGAGACCCATCGTCACCCAGATCGATACTGCCCAGATGACCCATCGCCGTTTCCATGATTTGATACCAATCGCTGCGATCGTTCGACAGGCGTCCGGCGGCAGTAACGATCAGCCATTTCTCGGCCCGGGTCATGGCGACATAAAGCAGGCGCAAACGTTCGCGCCGTTCCGCGTCTTTGATCTGGTCCAGCCGCGTTTGCATAGCGCTGGGCAAGTCGGCAGACTTTGGTTTCCAGAGCGGAACATCGTCCACTTGAACGACTTCATCGCGTACCCGAATGTCCCGCCGCCCGGTATCTGGCAGTATGACAATCGGTGCCTCCAACCCCTTGGCCCCGTGCACCGACATGACCCTGATTTGATCTGAGGAACTGTCGATCTGGCGTTTGATCTCCAGATCGTCGGTTTGCATCCATTCCAGGAAGCCGGTCAGGCTGGGTATTTCGTTGCGCTCATATCCGAGCGCCTGGCTGAGCATCGCATTGATGCCATCCTCCGCCTCAGGTCCCAACCGCGCCAGCAGACGCGCGCGGCCTTGATGGCGGGTCAGGATGCGTTCGATGAGGTCATAGGGGCGTAGAAAATCCACCTGCCCGCGCAGGTCGTTCAGGGTTGCCAGCGTTTCGGGGTGCAAATCGTCCTGCTTGCGCAGCGTCTCCCAAAGCAGGCTCTTGCCGCGTCCATGGGCGAGGGTGAAAAGCTGTTGTTCGCTCCACCCGAAAAGCGGAGATTTCAGTGCAGTCGCCAGTGAAAGGTTGTCGTCCGGTGTGGCAAGGAATGACAGTAAAGCACCAAGATCCTTCACCGCGAGTTCGGCACCGACCTTTAGCCGGTCTGCCCCTGCAATGGGCAGCCCAGCGGCTTTGCAGGCGCGAATGATCTCGGAAAAGAGCGCGCTGCGCCGTTGGACGAGGATCAGGAAATCGCCAGGCGTTATAGGCCGTTTGAAGGTGCCGTCAGTGTCGTTGCCATCGGGGATATAATGAGTGCCATCGGTTAGTCGCTGGATCTCTGCCGCTATCTTTTCGGCCAGAATCACCGTGTGATGTGTCGCACTCCGGCGGTCCACCGGGTCAGTCCATTCCCTCTTGTCCTCATCTTCGGCCTCTTCGACAACAGGCCAAAGGTCCACGCGGCCGGGCAGCATGGTTTTGAACGCCTTGTGCGTGCTCTCCTTGTCGAAACCTTTGGTTACTCGGGGGTCAAAAGTCTGATCGACAGCCCGCAAAATGGCCGAGGCGGAGCGGAATGAGTATTCTAGCCCGCGGGTCTGAAACAGCTTTCCCGCCGCCGCTATCTTGTCGCGAAAGGTGAGCGCCTTGCGGTCCATTTCATCCGGGTCCGCACCTTGGAAGGAGTAGATCGACTGCTTCTTGTCACCAACGACAAAAAGCGTGCGGTCCGTCTGGGGCCGGGTACCGGCACCGCTGTAGAATTCCTCCGTCAGTTTTTCGATGATGTCCCACTGTTGGGGCGACGTGTCCTGCGCCTCGTCCACAAGAATGTGATCAACGCCGCCATCGATGCGGTAAAGCACCCAGGCCGCCACGTGTCTGTCGCTGAGCAGGTCACGGGTTTTGAGGATCAGATCGTCAAAATCGAGCCACCCACGCGCCTGTTTCTGCGCCTCATAGGGTTCCAGAAACCCACGGGCGAATTGGTGCAGGGCCATCGTCTTCTCGACAGTCGCAAGGGCCAGTCGCGCCTCCCGTGCGTCCTCTACCCGCTGCATCAGCGCGTCGAGTTCAGGCATCAGGTGGGCGACGGTTTTTTGTGTGGCTTTGGTTGGGAAACTGCCGATCTTGGCGGCGAAAGGCGACTTGGCGCCTGGGCCGGTCAAAAGCACGCCCTCAAGCAGTGCCAGGCTGTCCAGCCCTAGGGCGATAAGCGAGGCCAGTTTGTCCGCCGCTTTTCCGTCGTTCCCGCCTTTTGCCGCAAGATGCGGAACCAGCTCCTGTATCAACTCTAGTTCACCACCGACAAAGACGGATTGCAGGATTTGTGCCTCATTCAGATTAGGGGGCTGACCAAGCAACGCCAGAACATCCTGACGTGCGATTTCCTGCAAAAAGACATCTCTGAGGCCCACAATTCCCCGTGTTAGAGACGAAAAATCCTCCCCAGTATAGAAGCGCGCTACGTTTTCGATCAGGTGCGCGTCAGGCCCTGCGGCCATGGTATCGACAATCTCAGCCCGCAGAAGTTCCGCCGCGCGATCTTCGATTTCCGTGAACTGTGGGCTGACCTGCGCCTCCAGCGGGAAGCGGCGCAGGATTGCCGCGCAGAAGGAGTGGATTGTTTGGATTTTCAACCCGCCGGGGGTCTCAATCGCCCGAGCAAACAAGGTACGCGCGTTGCGCAGATGATCGGGACGCAGCTCACTGTCTATGCCCAGCGAGCGGAGCGCATCCCGCAAAGCGTCATCTTCGCGCATCGCCCATTCGCCCAGCCGTTTGAATAGGCGGTTCTGCATCTCTGAGGCAGCAGCCTTGGTGTAGGTCAGGCACAGGATCTGTTGGGGTTCAACCCCATCCAGCAGCAACCGGGCCACCCTGTCTGTCAAAACGCGGGTCTTGCCGGAGCCTGCATTCGCCGTCAGCCAGGTGGAGTAGTCTGGCCGTGCGGCGTCGATCTGCGCGCGGGTGGCGTCGTTTGGGGCGAAGGTCATGTCAGATCCTCCGGTACGGCGTCGTCGCTGGCATCCCATTCGCCAAACCGGGCCAGTTGATCGTAGTCGCCCGCGAAGTCTTCCGTTTTCACCATCCGGCGCGATGTGAAGCCCTGATAGGCCTGCAGATAGGTGGCGATCAGCGTGCGCAGGCCCGCCAGCACCTCAGCAGGCGGTTCGTCGTCCAACGGTGCTCTGACTTCTTTGGGAGTGGCACCAACGCCGATGTAGGTCGCTTCGGCAACCGGCATCGCGGGAACCTCTTTAAAACCACCTTGTTCGACTAACGCAGCTTCGATCAGCAATTGCTTGTCGAAGAATTGTTGTTCCTTGGGTGTCGGTGGCGTCCCGGTTTTGTAGTCATAGACCCGCGCGGTGCCCTGATCGGTGACGTCAATGCGGTCGGCAAAACCAAAGATGGTGAAGCCGATATCGGCGAGTTCATGCTGTCCCATTGCGGCATCTTCAAAGGCAACAGGCGTGGCGGTTTGCTGGCGGAGGACTTCGCGGTCGATGAACCAGTCTGCGATACGCTCTATCCGCGCCAACCACATGGCCCGGGCGGCGGGCCAGGGCGCTTCGCGTTCCAAAACCTGCCGTGCGACGTCTAGCAGGTGGGACTTGGTCAAAAGGTCGGGGTCAGCCACGGTGTCGCGCACAAAGGCCTCCATGACCTCGTGCAGGATAACTCCACGCATGGGGGCGTCAGGGGACTGGACCAGCGGATTGATCGGCCGCAGGTCAAGCGTGTGTTTGGCATAGATTGCATAGGGGTCGCGGATCAGGTGTTTTATTTCGGTCACCGACAGCTTGCGCGGACGTGCCGCAACCGGCGGGCGAGGTGAGGGGCGCTGGGCGGAGGGGGTGCGCGTGACTTCGTCCAATGCGCGCGCCTGATCGAGCCACCAAGCGCCCCGCGTCTGCATGGCTTCCCAACTTGCCTTGCCCAATTCATTCGGCAGCCCGTTCATCAGGTTTCCAAGACGGTTGAGCCAGCGGGAAGGGACAGTTTCCGCCTCGTCGGACCGAATGGCGCGGGTCAGCCAGACCTGCGGGGCCGCGATGGCTTGCTGATAGTCGTGCGCGGACAGGCCAATGCGCCGTTCAGGCAAGAGCAGCCCGGCATTGAGGCGCATGTACCGGTTAAGCCAGGGATCGGGGGCAGGGGCCTCGGGCCAGGTGCCGTCGTTCAGGCCGCCAAGGATCACCAGATCAGCACCCTGCACGCGGGCTTCCAACGTGCCCCAGATCATGACGTCAGACCGGGGCGCATCGCGGTCGCGCACTTCCTCTGCCGACAAAAGCGCACCGACAAGGCTGGCGTATTCGCTTGCGGTCATCTCTGCGCCAAAGGCCGCGTGATCTTCCAGCTCCTGCATGACGGTGCGGGCTTTCTCCCCCGCCTTTTGCTGCCAGAGTTCGTGTTCTGTCGTGCCTTCCTGCCCCGCTGCAATGGCCTCTACCAGATTGAGATGGTGCAGGACCCAGTGGGACAGGTTTTGCGAGTCTTTCCGGTGATGTCCGCAGAAGGTTGATGCGACCCATTCCGCCCAAGCCAGAAAAGCATCTGGTTCACGCATGTCCTTTGCCGCCCTGGTGGCTATGCGCAGGATGCCCGTGGGATCCGGGAAAGGCAGGCCATCCTTGCGCAACCGCATCTCGAATTGTTGGGTGAAGAGCTGGTGCAGGTTCCGTGAGGTACTGGAATGGGTCAGAGGGTGCTTCAGCAGAGTTAGTAGAGTTGCAGCATCGAGCGGTTGCAGGAAAAGGCCAACAATGTGGCGCAGAAACCGCCCCGGCGGGGACAGTTGCAGCGGTGTGCCTGCGCTGTCATCGGGCAGGATACCCCAACGGTCGAGCGCCGAGGTGACTTGCCGGGTCAGCATCCGGTCTGGCGTGATCAGCGCGGCGATCTGACCGTCTTCAACAGCTTGCCGCATCCGCAACGCGATGGTGAGCGCTTCGACTCGGGGGGAGGGTGCCTCCAGCAGTGTCAGATCGGCAGTGGCTTCCTCGACCTCTTTCAGCTCTTTTCCTTCCCTGAGCCAAGCATCGGTCACCGGCGCGGGCCGGAGGGAAAGGGAAACGAGACGATTGCGCGCTCTTGAGGGTGTGTCCGATGTTGTCCATTCCGTGATGGCCGCTCTCGGCAAGTCAAGCATCTGCATCAGCTTGTGGAAGCGGTATTGGGGGTGGTCTTCGGCCAGCAGTGCCTCATCAAGATCGTTCCAAACGGCGGTCGGCATCTCAAAATCAAACCCGGGCAAGACCACTGCCCCCTGCGGTAGCTTGGCCACGGCCTGCATGAACATCGCGGTTGTGCCGCGTGACCCGGTGGACCCGGCAAGGATCACCGGATGGCTTAGCGGGGTGTCCCGCCAGTGCGCGGCGATGCGTTGCACCAAAGTGCGCTGTCGTTCCTCGGCGTCGGGTGCCCGGTTGTCCCGGTTAAGGTACTGATCCACGATCCCCAGAAACCGCTGCGCCCGCGCCCAGTGGCCAGATTGATCCGTCACGTCGAGGCCCGTTATGGCTTCGATATCCACCCCCTCGCCCTGCATTTCGTCCAGCAACCCGGCAAGGCTGTCGGACAGGGCATAAAGCGAGGTGCGCGGGGCGAGGGATGGGTCGGATTTTAGCAGGGCCGAAACCAGATTGGCCAGCTCCAGTCGCCTCTCCAGCGGGGAGACGGTTTTGGGTGCTGTCAGTCCGGGAACCAGCCCATTGAGATCGGTGATCAGCCTGATCTGTGGCAGGAATCCGGGCGGTCCCTGATCAAAAATATCCCGCAAACGGCGGGCCATACGGCGGGTGTTTACGATCAGGTCAACGCGGGCGATGGCCTCTGGTGGATGCCCCTTCAGCCGATCCTTCAACCCCGCGACCAAGGTGGCGGGAAAGTCTACGCCGGGCGGAAGGCCAAAGATCCGTGCTTGGGGGGAAGGGTCAAACATCTGCATCCGCCAGCATATTATCCGCGAGCACTACACCTTCCGGGTGGCCCACATCGCACCATCTGCCGGGATAGCTGAGGCCAAAGAGCCGCCCTTGGGCCTGCATGCGGTCCCATAGCAGGTTAAGGGAAAAGACGTCCTTGTCGATCTCCATCAGCCCTTGCGTCTTGATGATCTGAACACCGCAATAAACCGCATCCGGCCCGCGGCTGAGCCTGCCTGCCTCATCTAGCACAAAGTCACCCAGGCCCTTGCGCCCCACCGCGCGTTCCAGGGGCACCGTCATCAGCAGTGCGTCCATCTCTGTCGGGTTCCACGCCTCCGCCAGCAACCGCAACGCATTTGGGCCAGACCATATCGCGTCGGAGTTCATGGTGAACACCGTATCCTTTCCCAACTTTGGCAACGCATTGCGCAGCCCGCCGCCGGTATCCAGAATATCCGGTTCCTCCAGCACGCACTCCACGCCCTGACGCTCAAGATAATCTCGCAGCTGGTCGGGTCTGTAGTGCAGGTTCGCGACAATCGGCGCGCATCCCGCATCCCGCGCGAGGTCCAGCGCATGATCAACAAGAGGTCTTCCAGCGACCTCAATCAGGGGTTTTGGTCTGTCCCGGGTCAGGTGTTTCATCCGCGTACCGAACCCGGCGGCAAAGATCATGAGTGCGCTAGGGCTGTCGGGCATCTTGCTTTCAAACTCTTCAGAAACGCGTCGGTTGGTTCGGGGATATGAGGCTTGATCAGTACTGTAATGTCGCCCAGAGCAGGGTGGCTCAGATTACGCATCAGGTGGGCCCAGACCCGTGGGATCAGATCGACATAATGCGCCTTGCCGTCGCGCAGGCACAGGCGGGCGAAGATGCCAAGGATACGAAGGTTCCGCTGCGTGCCGAGAATGGCATAGGCGCGGGTGAAGGCGTCTGCGTTCCAGTCTGTCGTATCCACGTATCGGGTGATCATGTCGGCTTCGATTTTTTTCGGCACATCCCTTCGCGCGTCCTGCAGGACCGAGACAAGATCATAGGCAGGGTGGCCCAACAGAGCGTCCTGAAAATCAAGCAGCCCGACGCGAGAAACACCTGTGCGGTCGGGCAGCCAAAGCAGATTTTCGGCGTGATAGTCCCGCAAAATGACGACCGGGCTGTCCAGGTCGACGCTTTGGGCTAACGGCCGAAATACCGCTGCGAAGTCTGCGTGTTTCAGCGGGGTTTCTGAAGGCAGATACCAGTCAAAGAACAGATCGGTCATATCGGTCAGCCAATCCGCATCGCATCGCGGCAGGTCAAGCGGTGGGGCTTGATGCAAAGCAACCAGCACGTCCGTTGCGGCGGAATAGAGGCGAGATTGGAGTGCGGGATCGTCCTGCATCATCCGCGCAAAAAGCGCATCGCCGAGGTCCTCAATCACCAGAAAGCCGTTGGTCTGATCGGCATGATGGATCTCGGGCGCGCTCAGCCCCTGCTTGCGCAGGTATTGTGCGACCCGGATGAAGGGGCCGACGTCTTCGCCTTTTTCTGGTGGCGCGTCCATCAGGATCGCAGTGTGGCCGCTTGCATTCGTTAGACGATCGTATCGCCGGTTAGATGCGTCTCCAGCAACTACCGTCCGGGCCGCGCTTGCCCAGCCTGATTGGGTCAGGAAATCTGACAGCAACTGCGCACGATCCTTCATTCCGGGAAGTCCTTCAGGCGGGTATCCCAATCGGGGGATAACCAGGTTGCCGTCAGCGTGCGGGCTTCCGGCTCGGACCCGGATGAAAGCGTGAGCGTCAGCGCGGTATCTGGTGTCAGGGGGCCAAGACGGTCGGGCCATTCAACCAAGCAGATCGCGGTTTCAAAAGCCTCCGTCAGGCCAAGCTCTTCAATCTCCTGAACGGAAGTCAGACGGTAAAGGTCCGCATGCCAGATCTCACCCTTTGGCGTGTCGTAGGTCTGTACCAGTGTGAATGTGGGGGAGGGGACGTCTTCGGGCACTTCCAACAGCGACTGGATCAGAGCACGGGCAAAATGGGTCTTGCCCGCACCCACATCGCCTTCAAGCAGGATGGTATCGCCAGGGCAAAGCTCCTGACCCAACTGCCGGGCAAGTGCGGCAGTGGCATCGGGGTCGGCGAGCGTGACGGAAATTGGGGCGGCGGACATGGCACATGCTTACCGGCCCGCCTGTCATCCGCAAGGGCTATTGCGCGGCCTCGACGATGCGAAGCACATCACTGGAGCGTCGTGACTTGCTGAACCTGACCATCGCAGCCCCATGAGCCAGCGTCGAAAGTTGACACCGAAGCTGTGACCCGTCGCGCAAACGCATTTCGAAGCTTGTTGGTGCCCGATTGGCAGTATCGACAATGTAGCTCTCCACCCCGGCCAGGGAGGTCCCGCTTGAGGCGGCTGCGCTCCGCCAAACTTGGACTGAATCCCGGATCGTGACGTCCGCAAAGGCTGTTTCAGGCTCCACTTGCCAAAGCGCGCGGTAGGCGGCGTTGCAAAAGGTCAGCACACCAGAGGTGGAAAAGACCACAATGGCGTCATCCAGCCCATCGATCATCTCCTGCGCTTGCTCCAGTTCCGCGCGAAACCCGCGCGTCAGGGTGATCTCGGCGCTTTTGTCTTCGATCAGGAAAGCCGTTGCGCCATCTGGGTGTGGTCGGCCCGTGACGCTGTAGGTCTGGCCTGATTCAAGGGTCCAGGTTTCCTGATAGTTGCCGTCGGCTGCTGCACTGATCATCTCGGACAGTTCTTGCCGCCAGTTGCGGTAGTTCTTCGGCTCCGGCATCCGGCGATTCTCGCGCAATTGGTCGAAAAACGACAGCATCGTCGGTCTGGTGGACAAGGTGCGCACCGGGAGCCCGGTCAGATCAACCAGTGCCGGATTAAAAATGCTAAGCTGCCCGTTGCGGTCAAAAATTGCGAGGCCGATGGACAAGTGGGCGAACGTCTTGGCCAAGGTCTGAACAAAACTTTTCTGGGTTTGCTCCGCCTCGACAACAGCATTGATGCAGGTGGCGTGATAGGTTGCAATTCCGTCCAACTCGACCACGGACAGATCATAGTAGTCTGGCGGTTCACCCAGCTCTGCGGTCAGCGAGACGCGATTGGGAATGTTGGTGTGATCGAATTCAAACAGCGGCTGCTTTGAGCTACCCGCGGCACCATGAATCAAGCGGTGTATTGAACCGTAAGCACTGTTGTGCCACAATATGCCGCCGGTCAGATCTTCTTGCCAGGAGGGGTTTGAGGACGTTTCGCTGAACCGACGCAGAAATTCCAGCTCCTGCATCATCCGGGGATCGTTTGTGTTGGGCTCCGACACCTCGGATGTTGGCAACTCCACCCAGCAGTATGGCCCACGCCACTTGATCAGTGCTTCACGTGGGTTGGCGTTGTCTGTTGCAGGGATGGAGATTTGACCCTGCTCGCCCGTATTTGCGTGTTCCGGAAAATCGGGGAACCGGTTGATCAGAGCGTCCCGCAAATCAGCCCAGATGGTTTGCCCGGGCAGCAGCGCAAATTGAGACGTCGCGCGCGTCGTTGCGTGATGCAGTATTCCGTCTTCGAACAGCAGACTTAGCGGTTCAACTTCCGGATGGGATGGTTTTTCGACCGGCACTGGCTGACGCCATAGCAGAAGCGTTGCACCTACCACGGCCACAAGGGCCGATGTGAACACAAATGCAATGTCGAGGAAGGAAAGTTCCAAAGGGCCATACTCAACAGATCGGGGATGAGCCCAAATATTGACGACTAGGGTTAATTCTCGGTTAACGAAGATGAATTTTGTGTTTCCTCACGGAGCAATCTGCTGATTTTCGCCAAGTGGTGCTGATCTTTCCTGTGCTTGCTCCAGGATTTTTTCACGCGGCCAGATGACCTCCACGACGGCTCCGTCGGAAGCATCCTCTGATCTGTTGGCAAATCGCAGTTCTGCCCCGGACCGTTCCAGCAGGGTCTTGGCGATAAAAAGACCCAGCCCCATACCTTCATAAGCCGGCCTGCTTCGATCCTGCGCGGTGGGAGGACGGCGGCGGACAAAAGGGTCACCGATCCGGCCAAGAAGTTGTGGCGGAAAACCAGGGCCATCATCGGTGATCCGAACCGCGATGTTCTCCGCGCTCCAGCGGGTTTCGATTTGGACCTGTGTGCGCGCAAAATCGACGGCATTCTGGATCAGGTTTCGTAGACCGTGGATGATTTCCGGCTGCCGCTGAATGGCTTGAGGACGTGATCCGGGAGTTGCATCAGCGTCTGAGAAATTGACCTGCTTGCCGCGGTCCAGATGCGGTTCGGCTGCTTCTTCAATCACGGCCTGCAGGGGGGCATGGCGCATGTGCAGATCGTCTTTGCCAGCGCGCCCCATATCGCGCAGGATGTCGCGACAGCGGTCCGCCTGATCGCGGATCAGGGCTGCGTCTTCGACCATGTCCGGATAGTCTGCGAGGTCTTCAATCAGCTCGGTGCTGGTCAATTTGATCGTGGCAAGTGGCGTGCCAAGTTCGTGGGCGGCGGCAGCGACCACACCGCCGAGATCGGTGAGTTTCTGTTCGCGGGCCAGCGCCATCTGCGTCGCAGCAAGCGCGTCAGACATGGAGTGGACCTCAGACGTGACGCGCCGGGAATAGGCGCTGGTAAAGACAATTGCGATCACCAGCGCAATCCAGTGCCCAAAGACAAAGACATCCGGAATCCGCAGGACCTCACCAGATTGTGTGATAAGCGGCAGATAAGCGCTTGAGAGGATGGTGACGATTGCAATGCCCACCCCGCACAGCACCAGCGTTGACCGCAGGCTGAGTGCCGTTGCAGAAATCGTGACCGGCCCCAACACCAGCAGGGCGAACGGATTGTTCAACCCGCCGGTAAGGTACAACAAGAACCCCAGTTGCAGCAGGTCAAACAAGACCAGTGCAAGATTTTCCCTTTCTGTCAGGCGCTTATTCTCAGGAAACAGGAAGGTCGCGACCAGGTTTGCAACTACGGAGGCTCCGATCGCAAGGTAGCAAAGGCCCAGTTCCAGCTGCAGGCCGTAGAGTACTTGTGCCACTGTGATGGCGATCAACTGGCCTGTAATCGCCACCCAGCGCAGCAGGATCATGGTGCGCAGTCGGATCCAGTTGGCCCGCGTTGGCCCACCAAGAGGTCTGATTGTCGCCTGCGTCATCTGCGCCCTCATGCCCCCTTCGGTGTTGCATCTGTACGGGGGAAGCGTAGGTCTGGCGCAACAACCGATCAAGAGCGCGCTTTGGCGCAGGAGGGTGCCATGAACCGGATGATTGCTATGTTGGCGGCAGGGGCTGCTGTGGTGTTTCTGGCCGTTATGGGTTGGATGGCATTTGGAGGATCACAAGGCGATGATCAGTTCGCCCAGTGTCGCGGCGGCACAGTGGCAGGTGGGGCCATCGGCGGGCCGTTTGAGTTGATCAATGGTGCTGGCGAAACAGTCACCGATAAGGATGTCATCACGGAGCCCACGCTGATTTATTTCGGCTACACCTTTTGTCCGGACGTCTGCCCGTTGGACGTGGACCGCAATGCGCTTGCCGTTGAGATTCTGGAGGAGCGGGGCCAGAGCGTCACGCCGGTGTTCATTACAATCGATCCCGCGCGCGACACGCCAGAGGTGGTCGGAGAGTTTGCCGAGGTCATGCATCCCAAGATGATCGGACTGACAGGATCGGCAGAACAGGTAAAGGCCGCCAGCCAGGCCTATCGGACCTATTATCAGGCGCATCCGCCGGTGGATGGCGAATACCTCGTTGATCATTCGACGTTCAGCTATCTGGTTTCACCGGAGCACGGATTTCTGGAGTTCTTCCGCCGGGAGCTGTCGCCGGAGGATCTCGCAAACAAAGTGGGATGCTTTGTGGAGCGGGTCTGATATTTGACCCGTTGCCCGGTCCAGCCATATTGTCCTGAGAGAATGAGCCAAGGTGAACGCTATGCTGGATGAATCCGAATTGGGCCCCGATCCGTCGTTGTTGCTGGTTGATGACGACGAACCCTTTCTGCGACGGTTGGCGAAAGCCATGGAAAAGCGTGGTTTTGCAGTGGAAACGGCTGGTTCTGTCGTTGCAGGCAAGGCCATCGCGACGGCCCGTCCCCCAGCTTATGCCGTCATCGACTTGCGACTGGAGGATGGGAACGGCCTTGATGTGGTCGAAGTGCTCCGTGAAAAGCGCGCTGATGCGCGGATCGTGGTGTTGACCGGCTATGGGGCGATTGCGACCGCAGTGGCTGCGGTCAAGATCGGTGCAACGGATTATCTATCAAAGCCAGCGGACGCCAATGCGATCACCCAGGCCTTGCTGGCTAGCGAAGGGGATCTGCCGCCGCCACCAGAAAACCCAATGTCTGCCGACCGTGTGCGGTGGGAACACATCCAGCGGGTCTATGAGCTTTGTGATCGGAACGTTTCCGAGACCGCGCGACGGCTGAACATGCATCGCCGGACGTTACAGCGTATCCTTGCCAAGCGCTCACCGCGTTAGCGCCGTGATCTGATTGCGCGGCTGCGCCGCATTACATGTTTTTGGGTGCACGCGCGGTTGGTTGGTTTCGAAGGAAGCTGAAGGCACCGTCCGAACGTCAGAGGTCAAACCGTTTCAGGCGTTTGTCAACCAACTGACCGTTGGCCATGCGGTAATCCTTGAGGGTGCCATAGTCTTCGAATCCCCGGCTTTGATAGTAGATCAGCCCGCCTTCATTATCTGCGCGGATGTTGGCGTTTATCCATTTGTAGCCCAGTGCCCTTGCGGCCTCCGTTGTCGCGGTGAAAAGGGCAGAACCGATCCCGTGCCCGGTTTGGCCCACGCGCACGAAGGTTGAGATGTCTGCAGCCTCGGGTGGCAGGTCGGGGTGGGGTTCGATCCATTGAAAGCCGACGACCTGTTCGGTTTCGTTGACCGCGACATGCCAGGCGCTTTGGTCGGGGGTCGCCGTGATCCACTGAGTGATGTCGTCTGCAGTGACTGGGTTTGTATGCGCTGTTGTGCCGCCCTCGGCGATGATTTCGTTCAGCAGCTCTGCCATGTCGCGCGTATCGAACGTGCCGGGTTTGCGGATGCGGATCATGAGCACAACTCCAACAGTTCTGTGTGACGGGCCGTGAAGGCGTTGCGGGTTTCCACCGGGGGGCGCAGGACGATCGCGAGGTCCTGCATCAGGGTTGGGTCGGGTTTGCCGAAGAACTTTGTCGCTTCATCTTCAGAGAACCCGGCGATTTGCGTGGCTTCCATCCAGGCACTGATTTTATCGGCCTTCTTGATTTGTTTCTTGATGGCTGTAGGGATCGTGGCGGGCAGGCCGAACCGGATGTGAATGGCGGCTGTCAGCCGGTCATCTAGCGCGCCGTAGCCTGGACCCACGGCGGCTTTTACGGGCGAGATCATGTCTCCGATCACATATTCCGGTGCGTCGTGCAGCAGAGCGGCGAGCCGCCATTTTGCCGGTGCCTTGGGGTCAATCCGGGAATAAAGCGTTTCGACCAGCAGGGAGTGTTCGGCCACGGAATAGGCGTAGTCACCCCTGGTCTGGCCGTTCCAGCGCGCTACGAAGGCGAGGCCATGGGCGATGTCCTCAATTTCCACATCCACAGGCGTCGGGTCCAGCAAATCCAACCGACGGCCGGACAACATCCGTTGCCAGGCGCGGGGTGGCGATTTTCGAGCTGTTGCCATTTTAGAAGGGCCTTTCGGGAGGACATTCGCTTTCCACGATCGCGCCGCAGCCTGAAACCAAAGATCACTAGCAACGCGCGGAGTGCCAACTTTTCATGGCTGACTTTGCACCGCAAGGCTGATCTTGCTCAAGCGGGGGGCGTGCCCGCTCAAGTTTGCGCCCTCTCTTGATGCAACGCGGAATAAGAAGAAAGGTCGTATATCGACTCTTTTCTGGTACTGGCTTGTTCAGCGCCATGATGGCGGGAACTGACTAGCATGCTGAACCTGCAACGATTGCCTCTGAGGGCGTTTACGGCCGAGGCAAGAGATCGCAACCCATAGCCCATGTGATGCCATGCAAATTGTCACGACTTCTCGACAGACGTTGAGAAAGCAGCAAGGAGGTGGTACGCGGCGCTCAAACAATTGTTTGAGTGAGGTGCCACATGGCCAACGACTACATTGTCAAAGATATCAATCTGGCGGCTTACGGCCGTAAAGAGCTCGACATTGCTGAGACGGAAATGCCGGGGCTGATGGCACTGCGCGAGGAGTATGGCGAGAGCAAGCCGCTGAGCGGTGCGCGGATCGTCGGATCGCTGCATATGACCATCCAGACCGCCGTTCTCATCGAAACGCTGACGGCCCTTGGTGCCGACGTGCGCTGGGCGTCTTGCAATATCTTCTCCACGCAGGACCACGCCGCCGCTGCGGTGGCAGAAGCAGGCGTGCCGGTCTTTGCGATCAAAGGTCAGACGTTGGAAGAGCATTGGGACTACCTCGACAAATCCTTCCTGTTCGATGAAGGCCCCAACATGATCCTGGATGATGGCGGTGATGCGACGCTCTACATCCTGCTGGGTGCGCGCGCCGAAGCAGGGGAAGAAATCATCCCGGTGCCGACTTCGGAAGAAGAGGAAGTGATCAAGGCGCAGATCGCCAAGCGAATGGAAGCCAGCCCCGGTTGGTTCACCAAGATGCGTGATCAGATCAAAGGTGTGTCTGAAGAAACTACTACCGGCGTGAACCGTCTGTACCAACTGGTCCGCGACGGACAGCTTCCGTTCCCCGCGATCAACGTGAACGATTCTGTGACCAAGTCGAAGTTCGACAACAAGTACGGCTGCAAGGAGTCGCTGGTCGACGGTATCCGCCGTGCCACCGACACCATGATGGCAGGCAAGGTTGCTGTTGTGATGGGCTACGGCGACGTGGGCAAAGGCTCTGCCGCGTCCTTGCGCGGCGCGGGTGCTCGCGTGAAGGTCACGGAGATTGACCCGATTTGCGCGCTTCAGGCGGCGATGGACGGGTTTGAGGTTGTCCGGCTGGAAGATGTCGTCGCCGACTCCGATATCTTCATCACCACAACCGGCAACAAGGACGTGATCCGCATCGAGCATATGCGCGAGATGAAGGACATGGCGATCATTGGTAACATCGGTCACTTCGACAATGAAATTCAGGTTGCGGCGCTGAAGAACCACAAGTGGACCAACATCAAAGAACAGGTGGACATGATCGAGATGCCGAATGGCAATCGTTTGATCCTGTTGTCCGAAGGCCGTCTGCTGAACCTTGGCAACGCCACGGGCCACCCGTCCTTCGTGATGTCTGCGTCCTTCACCAACCAGGTGCTGGCGCAGATGGAGCTGTGGAACAACAATGAGGCCTACAACAACGAGGTCTACATCCTGCCCAAGCATCTGGATGAAAAGGTCGCGCGCCTGCATCTGGACCGCATCGGCGTGAAACTGAGCACGCTCGACTCCGAGCAGGCCGCTTATATCGGTGTGAAGCCCGAAGGCCCGTTCAAGCCGGAGCATTATCGCTACTAAGCGCAGCTCAACTGTCTATCTGGCGCGCGACTTCTGGGGCGATGTCTTCCAGGATCGCGCGTCGGTCGTAGAGTTTCTCAAATTTCCGACCTTCGTCGACGCTGGCGACAAAATCGCCGCTACGCCGCAGAATCATGGATTTTGTCGTGTCGGCACAAATGTCCGGGCTGAGTACGACTCTTTGATCTAACAACGTATCCCCGAGGATATCATGCAAGGTCCTTGGCGTGATCCACCGTGCATATTCATAGATCAGGTGCCCCGGTGGATTGGGCGGGTTCAACAGCACCCAGTCGTCCTCTTGATCCGGAGGCGGGGCAGAGGTCTGAAGTCTGTTGATGTAGTCGAAAGTAATGCGCCTCAGATCCTCGCCTGAGGCACCTTTGAACTGAACGAGCGTTTGCGGCGCCCCTTGATCCGCTGGATTAGGCGGCTGGAAGGGATTGACCCGAGACTCCGTCAACGTATCGGAAAGCCGTGAAAACTCCTGCTGCAGCGCGCGTTGGATGTCTTGCGGTGCGGCAACGCCCACAAAACCACCTGGGCCCAGATCACGATCAGCCACAAAGACAAAGGCTCGGATTCCGCGAGTTTCGCCCAGGACGCTTGCGAAGAAGAACAGCCTGGACGTGAGCCAAGCCTCGCCATCACGCAGATCTACAACCACATAGTCGGCGGGACTGTCTTGTGCGAGGTATTCAAATAGCGAAACGGAGGCGCTGTCGAAAATCTCAACGGCGGTCAGGCCGCCTGCTTCTTGACCTTCGACCTTCCAGTCTGGCGCGATCTTCTGCATTTCAGCCGGAGATAACTCGATCTGAAAACCGCCCACTTGGATCGAGGAAACTCGGCTACCCACCGCGTTAGCAACCAGGCTAAGTTCTCGCCGCAAGAACACCAGCACAACTGCAATCGCAAGCGGCCAAGCCAATGCTTCGACAATCTGAATGAATGTTCCGTTTTCCATGGTGGACAGCCTGAAAATCTAGAAAAGCTATTAGATCAGAATGAGACCTAATGTGAATTGGCGCAACCTTCGTGGGCCGTAGGCTTAGATGGTAGCACACTTTAACCCCAACTGATCAGGGCCAAGCCCGAAGCCAACAGCGCGTGCGCGATTGCGCTGCTCGGCCTGCAATCTTGGGGGGAAAACAGGGCCAAGAATTTCCTTTTGCAATGCACAAAAGGCCTTTAGGGTCTGGGCCAAGCCAAGAAGGCTGACTGAAATCCATAGGTGGGAGAGACAAATATGGGCAAGCGGGACGAGTGGATCGCAAAATATGCTGATGATCTGAAAAACAAATGTGGCATGACGCCGGACATGGATCTGCTGACAAAGGTGACGATTGGCTGCGGCCCGTCGATCTATAACGCAGACGCGCAGACCGTGGCCGCAGGCCAGGAGAGCGAGCTGGAAACCGTCAAGAACAACTTCCTGATCAAGAAGCTGGGTATGGCTGACGGCCCGCAGCTTATGGAAGCGATAAACTCTGTGATCGACACCTATGGCCGTTCCGAGCGCAACAAGTACCGCGCTGTTGTTTACTACATGCTGACCAAGCATTTCGGCAAAGAGTCGGTTTACGGCTAAGTCAAGTCTGACAGGACGTAGAGGACGCCCGCTTGCATAAAGCGGGCGTTTCTCATTTTAACTACCTTTTAAACACTCGATCGTTGCGGCAAATCGCTGATTTTGCTAGGAAACGAGTACGGCTAGTATGGCCAGAACGGTTTCAATACGTGTGTGGGATCATGGGAGCACACGGGGTGAGAAGGGGTTCTGGCTTTGGGTGTCAGAACCCCTTTTTCGTGGCTTTCCCGTCAGATCAGAACAGGCAAAGCACAAGGCCGATCACAGCACATCCGAAGGTGGCATAACCCCCGTCAATGAGGGTCAGCTTGAAGGGGCGACCGCCGTAGCCGTTATTGATCATGATCCAGGGGCTGATGAAGAAGAGCCCAATGCCCAGCCCAGACACCAGCCCTTTCATCGCTGTATCAATGCCGGACAGCGCAAAAGTGTGGCGCATCATGCCAGCCACAAGAAGCATCGCAAAACCGGCCATGATATAAGGCAATGCGGATTCATTGACGGGTCTTCCGTTTTCATCCGTCTCGATCCCGGCGGCTTCCATCCAGGGTTTCGCCAAGGCCATGTACCATGCTGCGCCGAACGCAAACCCGGCGATCCCGGCCACGAGAACTGCAAGAAAACCCATTTTTGTCCCTCCTATTCTTATTTGTGGGACCACTATGGGACGAAAATTGCGGCTGATCTACGGTTTCGTTTCGCCCAAGCCGCAGATGATGCGCCATTCGTCGTCGGTGACCGGCTGCACGGACAATCGGGAGTTCTTGACCAGCACCATGTCATCCAGCCGTCCGTCGCTTTTGATCTGATCCAGTGTGACCGGGCTTTCAAACGGACGCACGGCCTTGATGTCCACGCATTCCCAGCGGTCATCGTCCGTGGTGCTGTCGGGATGAGCCTCAGCGCAGACCTCAACAATTCCGACCACGGATTTTTCCTTCATCGAATGATAGAAGAAACCCAGGTCGCCGATCTTCATCTGCCGCATGAAGTTGCGCGCCTGATAGTTGCGCACGCCATCCCATTCTTCGCCTGCATCGCCCTTGGCGACCTGATCGTCCCATCTCCAGGTGTTGGGTTCGGATTTGAAAAGCCAGTATGCCATCAGCCAATCACCCTGTTCCAGTGAATCAACTCGACAGAGGTAAAGAGCCCAGCCTTGGCATAAGGATCGTTCGCCGCCCAGTCCTCCGCCGCTGCCATGTCCGCAACGTCCAGGATGATAAGCGACCCGATCATGCCTCCGTCAGCATCCAACAGCGGGCCCGCCTGCGATACGGTTTCGGCGTTGGCGTTCAGGTAGTCCAAATGCGCTGGGCGGTTATCGGTACGGGTCTGTAGGGCGCCGGGTTTGTCCTTTGCAATCAATGCAATCAGCATGTCATTCCTCCTTGAGTGGACGGGACAGCAACGTTTTCATCGCGTCTGCCACATCCAGTTGATTGTCCAAAAGGCCCACCACCACGGAAGTGATGGGCATATCGAGTCCCATGTCTTGCGCCAGCGCAAGGACCGCGCGGGCGGTTGCAGCGCCTTCGACCGTCGTATCCGTGTCAAACGTTGAATTGCCGCCCAGGGACAGGCCAAGACGGTAGTTGCGCGATTGATCGGACGTGCAGGTCAGGGTCAGATCACCAAATCCCGCAAGTCCCGATAGCGTCGCGGGGTCAGCTTTCAGCCGCGCGGCAAGGCGCTGCATCTCTGCATAGCCGCGGGTAATCAGAGCGGCGCGGGCGCTTTCGCCCAAGCCCGCGCCAATCGCGGTGCCGCAGGCAATTGCGATGACGTTCTTCAGCGCCCCGCCGAGTTCGGCACCTACTGTATCGGTTGTTCTGTAGATCCGCAGGTTCGCCGTGGTCAGATCCAGCTGCAAGTGCGCGCCCAAAGCGTCATCCGCGCAGGCCAGTGTCAGTGCAGTAGGCAGTCCACCGGCGATGTCGCCGGCAAAGCTGGGGCCGGTCAGGATCGCGGCCTTGGCTGTTGCCACCGTGTCCTCGATGATCGTCACCGGGCCCTTGCCGGTTTTCAATTCCACCCCTTTGCAGCACGCGATAAGCGTCTTTCCGTCCAGGTGCGCGGCATGGGTTGTCAGAAACGCCCGCAGCATTTGCGTAGGGATGGCAAGCAGGATGATGTCGGCCTTCGCTGCTTTCTGCAGATCGTGTGTTACACTCAGCCCTTCCGGAAAGCGGCACCCAGGCAAGCGGCGCTTATTTTCCCTCGCGGTTTTCATATCGCCTGCGTCACGCGCCCAGAGCGTCGTCGCCTCTTTACCCGCCAGAGAGATCGCCAGCGCCGTGCCAAAAGCACCGGCTCCCAGAACCGAAACGCTCACGCCTTGGCCCCTTTCTTGCCGCTGCCCAGCATCCCGGGTTGGGATTGATCGAGCGGCCAGCGGGGGCGGGCGGAAAGGGTGAAATCGTCGGGTTTTCGGCTCTCCATTTGCTCTGCTGCCGCATAGGCGATCATGGCAGCATTATCCGTGCAAAGCGCAAGCGGCGGCGCAAAGAAATCGGCACCAAAGTCTGCCGAAACAGTCTCTAACGCGTTGCGGATTGACATGTTCGCGGCCACGCCACCTGCAACAGAAAGGCTGCCAGGTCGCGTTTCAGGGTCTGCACGCAGCGCTCTGCGCGTCTTCTCAGCAAGGACATCCACGACGGCCGCCTGAAAGCCGGCGGCGAGGTCAGATTGGTCCTTTTCGGTCAAACCGTCCTGAGCGGCAACAAGATCGTCACGCTGACGCAGGACGGCGGTCTTGAGGCCAGAGAACGACATGTCACAGCCATCCCGATCCAGCAGAGGACGGGGAAACTTGAACCGCTTTGCGTCGCCGGCCTGTGCGGCGCGTTCAATCGATGGTCCGCCGGGCTGCGGCAGACCAATCAGTCGGGCGATCTTGTCAAAGGCCTCACCCGGGGCATCATCGATGGTCCCGCCAAGACGTTTGAAGGCATCTGGCCCAGTGACCAGCAGAAACTGGCAATGCCCGCCGGAAACCAGCAGCATCAGATAGGGGTAGGGCACATTGTCTGTCAGGCGCGGCGTCAGCGCGTGGCCTGCCAGGTGATTGACGCCATAAAGCGGCTTGCCCGTTGCTGCCGACAGCCCCTTGGCGCACATCACACCGGACACAACACCGCCGATCAGACCTGGCCCAGCGGTCACCGCGATGGCGTCAACATCCGCGAGGGCTGTGCCGGCCTGCTCCAATGCCCGTTCGACGCATAAGTCGAGGCGTTCTGCATGTGCGCGTGCGGCAATCTCTGGCACCACGCCGCCGAAGTCGGCATGCAGGTCGGATTGGCCCGAAACGATTGAAGACAACACCTCGGCATGCCCGTCCGTCACCTGCACGATGGCCGCAGCGGTATCATCGCAGCTGCTTTCCAGGCCAAGGATGGTGCGGGTCATCGGTGCGGGCTTTCCGTTGCAAGGGGTGCCTGACGCAGGTAACACCGACATGGGCCGCAAACAATGCCGACCCCGACCAAGGTGGCGCTGCCATGAACCCACAAACCTTGCTGATGACCCGGCCCCAGGACGCCTCCGAGAGGTTTGTTGGGCAGCTGTCCGATGCCGCGCGCGCCGTCCTTGATGTTCAGATCGCTCCGCTGATGGAGATTGTCCCGACAGGGGCTGATTTAGACCTGAATGGAACTGACGCTGTGATTTTCACGTCCGGCAACGGCGTGCGGCTGGCCCCGGATGGCGCGGGGCGCGCCGCATTTTGCGTGGGCCGTCGCACGGCGGCGCATGCGTCAAACCGGGGATGGGACGTGCAGCACGTGGCCGCGGATGCGGAACATCTGATCGCAGCCATGAGCACCGGCTTCAGGCCCAGACGGATCACACATCTTGCCGGAAGGCACCGCCGGGGCGAGATTGACGCGCGGTTGAGGGATGAAGGATGGCAAGTTGATGTGGTTGAGCTTTATGAACAGCATCTTTGCCCGCTTTCTGCCAATGCCCGCGCTCTGCTGTCCGGGGAAGCCCCGGTTATCCTTCCCCTTTTTTCACCCCGCACCGCTGCGCATCTTTCACAACAAATCAACGTTTTGACCAACACGCAGGTCGTTGCCCTAAGTGATGCCGTTGCCGGGGCTCTCAACACGGGCCTTTCAGAGCATTTGCATGTTGTGGGGGCACCGACGGGTGACATGATGGCGCAGTGTGTGGAAATGCTGGCACTTGGCCACAGGTCCGCTTGAGGGGCCTTTGGTTGAAGGGTAAGGTTGGACGGTCAGACTGGCGTAAGCCAGAATCGGAAAGGTTAAGGTTGTGGCGAAAGCAAGTTCATCCGGGTCAAAAAGGTCAACGACCAAATCCACGACCAAGAAGTCGCCTTCCAAGTCCACCTCAAACAAGTCTGCTGCATCCAAAGCTGCGGCCGGATCAAAGACGACCAAGGCCGCCACTTCCGAAGCTGCGCCTGAGGCATCCAAAGCAGTCACGCCAAGTGCGATGAAGAAGGACGTTGAGGCGGCGGAGAAACCCCTTCCCGAAGTGGCGAAAGAACCGAGCCCGGAACCTGCCGCTGAGACTGCCGAACCCGTCAAGGCGGAACCGGTCAAGGAAACACCTGCCGCGGCCCCGCCTGCCCCGCAGCCTGAACCTGCCAGTAGTGCTTTTTGGCCGCTGGTCACGGGTGGCCTTGTTGCGGCTGCGATTGGTTTTTTTGCAGCTCAGCTGAACCTCTTCAGCGATCAATCTGCAGCAAACAAGCTGCAAGCTCAGGTGGAGCGTCAGGGACACCGAATTACCCAGCTTGAAGAAGTTGAACCTGCAGCCCCCGCGTCTGCCCCCGTTGCTGATCCTGAAATGGCAGAAAAGCTCGCGGCGCTGGCGTCACAGGTCAATGACCTTTCCGCTCAGCTCGCAGCGCTGGACGAACGCCTGGTGGTGGTTGAAAAACAGCCCGTCTCAGAAGGAGACGGCGCATCTGCCGCTGCAATTGCAGCCTATGAGCGGGAACTGTCGACCCTTCGCGAAACCGTGGCGGGTATGATCGAGAACGCCCGCAGTGTGGAAGCCGCAACCGCAGATTCGGCTAAGGAAGCGCAGGTGCGTGAAGCACTGGCAGCTATCACGACCGCCATTGGCACGGGCCAACCTTTCAGTGATGCGCTGTCCGCGCTGCAGGATGCGGGTGTGGCCGACGTGCCGGGCGTCTTGTCGGACGTTTCTGACAGTGGTGTTGCGACACTTGCCAATCTGCAGGATCGGTTTGCCGATACGGCGCGCACGGCCCTGTCTACTGCCCGCGCCTCTGGCGCGATGGAGGAAGAAACCGGCGTGGGTGGCTTCCTGCGCCGGCAATTGGGCGCAAGGTCCGTGGCTCCGCGCGAAGGTGCCGGGCCCGATGCCGTCCTTTCTAGAGCTGAGGCGGCCATGCGGGACGGTCAACTGGCCACGGCGCTGACGGAGCTGGATGGCCTGTCCGAGGACATTCAAGCCTCAATCGTAGGTTGGTTGACCGATGCCCGTGCCAATGTGGATGCGACGGCAGCTGCCAAATCCATCTCGCAATCCCTGACGGCGAACTAAGGAACACGTTATGTTGCGGTCATTGATCAAGATTATCCTGTTTGTCGCGGTGGTAGCTGCGCTGGCTTGGGGTGCCGGGTTCCTTCTGGAAAGCGAAGGCGGCGTGCAGGTCACTGTCATGGGGACCGAATACAGCTTTGGTCCGCTTCAGTCGGTCATTGCGGTGGCATTGCTGGTTGTCGCGGTGTGGGTGCTGTTCAAGGTGCTGTCCTTGTTGCTGGCCACCTGGAAATTCCTTAACGGAGATGAAACCGCGCTGTCCCGCTACTTTGACCGCAACCGGGAGCGTAAGGGATTTGAGGCGCTGTCTGAGGGTCTGATGGCCCTGGCAAGCGGCGAAGGGCGTGTCGCTTTGGCCAAGGCGCAGAAAGCAGACAAATACCTCGACAAGCCCGCGCTTACGAACCTGTTGACCGCGCAGGCAGCGGAGCTGGCGGGCGATCGTCGCAAGGCGGAGGAAACCTACCGCAAGCTGGTTGAGGACGAACAAACCCGGTTTGTGGGCGTGCGTGGGATCATGAAGCAAAAGCTGGCTGATGGGGACACGGACACCGCTTTGAAGCTGGCGGAAAAGGCATTCGCCCTAAAACCCAAGCACATGGAAACCGGGGATGTCCTGCTGCAATTGCAGGCGGAAAAGGAAGACTGGAAAGGCGCGCGCGAAACGCTGAATGCAAAGCTGAAGCATGGCCAGTTGCCCCGCGATGTGCACAAGCGCCGTGACGCGGTGCTGGCCTTGTCAGAGGCGAAAGACATCATTGGTGAGGGTAACAGCATTGAGGCCCGCGAGGCAGCTATTGAGGCCAACCGGCTATCCCCCGATCTGGTGCCTGCCGCTGTCATGGCCGCGCACGGCTACATCGACCAGGACAAGCCGCGCTATGCGGCCCGCGTCTTGCAAAAGGCCTGGGGTGTGACACCGCATCCTGACCTGGCCGCCGCCTTTGCCGCGATTGCACCGGATGAAAAACCCAACGAGCGCATCAAACGGTTCCGAGCGCTGACCAAACAACTGCCGGATCATGCCGAGACCAAGATGCTGCTGGCAGAGCTGCACATCGCAAATGAGGATTTCCCGGAAGCCCGCCGCGCGTTGGGCGATTTGGTGGAGACTGACCCAACGGCCCGTTCCGTAACTCTAATGGCTGCGATCGAACGAGGCGAAGGCGGGTCGGATACCGTGGTGAAAGGGTGGCTGGCCCGTGCCTTGACCGTGCCGCGTGGCCCGCAATGGATTTGCGACAATTGCCAGAACATCCACTCTGAATGGCAGCCCGTCTGCGACAATTGCAGAAGCATCGATACGCTGACCTGGCGAACCCCGCCCATGTCAGAAGTCGCGATGCCCGGCGGTGTCCAAATGCTGCCGCTGATTGTCGGAGCGATTGAGGATCAATCGGACAACGATGCGTCTGAACCGGTCGAAGCAGACGTTGAGATCGAGGATGTCGAGATCATCGAAGGTACCACGTCTGAGCCTGACCCCGATACCACAAAAGAAGCGGCAAAATAGCCCTTCCCAGCGTAGTAGCGTTTTGCTAATCGCATCAGCGGTACGCCGCTGTAGCTCAGCTGGTAGAGCACGTCATTCGTAATGATGGGGTCGGGGGTTCGAGTCCCTTCAGCGGCACCAGTTTCCATAGGCCGAGCTTCCGGACCCTCGCTCATTTCCAAATGCTTGGTGCCTTGCATGTATTGGAAATGCGGCGGGTCGATGGTCCGCACATCTATTGGAATGTCTCTTGCCGGAACGTCATAGCAGTCTTTGAGCGCTCAACTGAGCTGACTTGCTCAGGCCTCGTTTGTGGCACCTGAAAATCAGCCACCCTGCCGTGCTTTGGCAATTTGCATCATCAGATCCAATTCGTTGAACAGCTGCCATTCCTGTTCGATCACGCCGTCTTTGACGTGCCATTGCGTGATACCCCAAATCTGGCAGCGCTGGCCCGTGGGGGTGCGGTAGGCGGTTCCACCTAAATGCGTGCCATCAGCGCTCCACCGGGTAGAGATCAGATAGCCATCCGCGTCGTTGCCCATCCAATAGACTTCGTCGACCTGCAGTGTCAGATCAGGAAAGGCTTTGCGTATGTCGGCAACATAAGCGCGGTATTTCTCTGGCCCGGAGAACTTTCGCTCTGTCGTGCCTTCGAAGGGCAGGTCTGGCGCATAGCTTTGCGATATCGCCTCACCGTCTCCGTTCCAAATGCTGTCATGCACCGCCCGGGCAAAGGCATCCGGGTCGAATCCGGTGATTGGTTCGCCAACGGACATAGGCATGTCTGGTCGCACAGCAGCCCGGAGGTCATTCCAGAGCGTCTCTGACCGTGGCCAGCCCGCAGGGGGGTCAGATGCCAGGCGTTCGGCCTCTTCCCAGAGGTCAATACCAAGCTGTTGAAGCATCGCCGACGTGTTGTAGAGCACGTGTTCGAGAAAAATGTCGTTCCCTTTGGCCACGCAATTCGCGATGACCAGCACGTTGATCTCTCGTCCTGTCGCCGCACCATACCGGCTGGGCGCGGTGTTGGTCCCCATGATCCGCGTCAGATGTGAGGTGTGGAAACCGACCTGCGCGTCGCCAGCCCAAATGATCTCCTCCGCTTCAAGGATGATGTCGGGAAAAGCCCCCGTAGTATGGTGCGTATCTGCGATGATCTTTGTGTTGCCTATCTGCAGGCCATAGTCGTCATAAACCAGGCTGTCGTCAGAATAGCAGTCACCGATATATGCCACCTCCCGCGCGGGCGTTTCCCAGATGCGGTAGGTAATACGGACGATGTAGTCGATGATGTTGTGATACTCCGGGTCAAACCCGGCCATCGGTTGTCTGAGCCCCAGGTAGGGCGGAATGCGGTGAGCACGGCCTTTCGTGTACTCCCCCAGCGAGATGTCGAATTGTGTTGGCATATGCGTGCGCGTCAGGGGCGCTGCGGGGTGATGCGATTTGGAGCGGTCGGGGTGAAATCGGGTCATCGGTGCCTCCGAGCAGAACTGAAGCAAGCTAAGCAGCGGGTTGCCCGCTTGGCAATCAAGCGTGACAGGCGGCGCAGATGATCCGGCACATACGAAGAAACACCTTAGTGCTGTCGCTTTCAGACTACGCAGCGTAGCCCGAATCCGCTTTAGATGAGCGGCAGGGAAGGGGTTTGAATGGCGCGCAGAACAGGACGAAGGGGAGCACAAGGGAAAGGCACCAGCCCTGTAGCCCTGCTGACCAAGGTTATTGGCGGTGCGCTGAAGCCCCTTTCCCCAAGCGATGTCGATCAGATTTTTGGTCACGCGCTGGACATTCTTGAAACTGTCGGGATGGCTGGCCTGCCGGAGGGTGCCGCAGAGCGCGCGATGGATCGCGGGGCCAGAGCGCGCGCGGATGGGCGTATCTGCTATCCGCGCGAGATGGTTCAGGACGCTTTGGACCGTACCCCCAGCCGCGTGCGGTTGCCCGGTTTCACGCCGGACCGCGATCTGACCATCGGCGGCGGCACCGTTCATATCGGCACCGGTGGTGCAGCCGTGCAGGTGCTGGAGGCAGATGCCTATCGCGACAGTACCTTGGCGGATCTCTATCGCCTGATGCGTGTTCTGGACGCCTGTGACCACATCCACTATGGCGTGCGCCCCACGGTGGCGCGCGACATCGAGGACCCCTTCGCGTTGGATATCAACACGGCTTTCGCCTGCCTCAAGGCGACCAGGAAACCCATCGGTGTCAGCTTTTGTGATGCGTCTCATGTGGGCCCCGTGATCGACATGTTTGATATGGCTCTTGGTCGGCCGGGGGCATTTGCGGAGCGCCCTTTCTGCATGGGTGTCATCGTGCATGTGGTCCCCCCGTTGCGATATGCCGAAGAAGGCGTCGCCATGCTGGAACAAGCCATCCCCCGCGGTATGATCCCACAGATATGTTCTGCCGGGCAGGCGGGCGCGACCAGCCCTGTGACGCTGGCCGGTGCCTTGGCCCAGCGGCTGGCCGAAACGCTGGCGGGGCTGATGGTGGTTGATGCCATCCAGCCGGGTGCGCCGTGTATCTATGCGTTCATGCCTTTCATTTCCGACCTGCGCACGGGTGCCATGAGCGGTGGGGGAGGGGAGGCTGCCATCGCAAACGCGGCAGCCGCCCAATTGCTGGCGCAAGTCGGCCTGCCCTCCACCGTGTCTGCGGGCATGACGGACGCCAAGATCGCAGATGCCCAGGCGGGGTATGAGAAAGGCTATACCGTTGCTTTGGCGGGCCACGCGGGTGCTGACATGATCAACCTTGCGGTGGGCATGTTGGGGTCGATCATGGTCGCGAGCCCCGAGGCGATGGTGATTGATGATGACATGTGTGGGGCCATCCTGCGGTCGATCCGGGGGATCGAAGTATCGGATGCAACGCTCGATCTGACCACTGTTGAGCATGTCGTGAACCACGATGGCCATTATCTGGGTGAGGCGGAAACGCTGGCGCGCATGAAGACAGAATACCACTATCCCGCCCTAGCCGACCGCCAAAGCGTGAACGACTGGATTACAGAAGGCAGCCCCACGATCTGGGACCGCGCGCAGGCCCGTGTGGCCGAAATTTTGCAGGGCCCCGCGCCTGTGCATCTGTCTGCCCAGGCCGAAGCTGCCATCCGCGCGGCCTATCCCATCAAACTGGACCCATAGGAGACCCCCATGCATGTTTATCGTTCCATGATTATCGACGCACCCGTTGACCGGGTCTGGGCCGCTGTCCGGGACTTCGATGGCGTGACCGCTTGGAACCCGGGTGTGAATGCGGCTGTGCTGGAAAACGGAGCCTCTACGCAGGTCGGCACTGTGCGGTCGCTGGACGTCGGCGGCGATGTTCCGTTTCGTGAAACCCTACTGGCTCATTCGGATCTGGAGCATTCTTACACCTACGACATCCTCGAAAGCCCTTTGCCCGTGACCCGCTATGTCTCCACCCACCGTTTCATTCCAATCACGCACAGCGACCAGACTCTCGGCATCTGGGAAAGCACCTTTGACTGCGCGCCTGACGTCGCCGAAGAAATGGCCAAAACCGTTGGGGACGCGATCTACATCGGTGGGATGACCGGGTTGAATGCGTTTCTGAAAGGAGCAGGCTGATGGCTGACACTCTCGCCCCCCGTGCCGTGATCGGCGTGATGACACCCGCCATGAACACGGTGGTGCAACCGGAACTGGAGCTTTTGCGCCCCGAAGGTGTGACCAACCAGATGCAGCGCTTTCGGCTGGGCGGGGATGCAATCTCTGACGATCTGCCCGAAGAGGCGGCCAAACTGATGGATTGTAGCCCAAGCGTGATCGCCGTGGGCCTGACTACCGATGCCGGCCCGGGCGGTCCAGAAAAGCTTGCCGCGCGGTGCGATGAAATCGGCGTAAGTGTGGGCGTGCCGGTCATCGGGGCCTCTCAGGCGGATTACGCCGGGCTGCTGGCGCTGGGCGCGCAGAAAGTGGGCATTGTCACCCCCTTCAACGCAGAGGTCGACGCGGTTGTCAAAGCCAATACAGAGGCTGCTGGGTTCAACGTGGTTGCAATCAAAGGCACCGAGGCCCCGTCATTGCCTGCGATTTGCGAGACGCCGCTGTCCGACATCCGTGCGGTCTTTGCCGAGGTGGCAACTTCCGATTGTGACGTGATCCTGCAGGTGGGAACCGCCTTGCCTGTCGTGGCGTTGATTGCGGAGCTGGAGGAGGCTCATGGCAAGCCCATCGTGGCCTGCAATGCAGCCGTCTATTGGCGGGCTCTGCGCATGGCAGGGATCCTTGACCCGATAAAGGGCTATGGCCAACTGCTGGAGGCGCATTGATGAAGACCCAAGCGCAGGTCGTCATCATCGGCGGAGGTGCTGTTGGGGCGGCGATCCTTTATCATCTGGCGAAGGCCGGGATCACCGATGCCCTGCTGGTTGAGAAGAACGAATTGACGGCTGGCTCCACGTGGCACGCGGCGGGCAATATCCCGACCTATGCCAACTCATGGCTCGGTATGCGGGCGGGGAACTACGCATGGGCGCTCTACAAAGAGCTCGCAAAAGACCCGGACGCACCGATCACCTACCGCCATACCTCTGCCATCTGGCCCGCGCACACGGATGAGCGCATGCAGCTGTTTCAGCACCTGTGTGGCGTGTCCCGCGCTGCGGGGTTTGATCTGCAAATGCTGCCCCCGGAGGAGATCGAGGCGCGGCATCCCTATTGGCGCAAGGACGAAACCGTTCTGGGGGGCATTCTTGACCCCTATGAGGGCGACATCGACCCGAGCCAGCTGACCCAGGCACTTGCGAAACATGCGCGGGGCATGGGGGCTGAGGTGGCACGGTTCACGCGGGTAACTGGCCTGATCCAGCGCGCCTCTGGTGATTGGGAGGTAGAGACCGACAAGGGAGCCGTGATCGCCGGGACGGTGATCAACGCGGCAGGCTCCAGCGGGGCGAAGCTGGCACAGATGGCAGGCTTGCACGCGCCTGTGATCACGCTTGAGCACCAGTACATGGTCACAAGCCCCTTGCCGGAACTGGAAGAAAACACCGAAGTCTTCCCTCTGATCCGTGACCCTGACATCCGGTTCTACTTGCGCCGCGAACGCAGTTCTTTCCTGCTGGGGTCCTACGCGCACGAAGGCCGCCCGCGTTGGCAGGACGGCGTGCCGGAAGACTTCGACCACCAGCTTTTTGCCGACGACATTGATGGCATGATGGCGGTGTTTGAAGCGGCTGCCTCCCACGTGCCGCTGCTCGAACAGGCAGGTGCACAGCGTTTCGTGAATGGCCCGATCCCCTACGCCCCAGATGCCTTGCCTTTGGTCGGCCCTGCGGCGGGCGTTCGGAATTTCTATCATGCGACGGGCGTGCAGATCGGCATCACGCACTCGGCTGCTATCGGAAAAGCGATGGCAGAATGGCTAACGGAGGGGGAGACTGAATGGGACCTCTCCGCCTGGGACCCACGCCGGTTTGGCGATTGGGCGACGTTGGACTATGCCAACGCTAGGGCGTCCGAACACTACGATCTGCAATACGCGATCCCCTATCCGCATCGGCTGATGACCTCTGGCCGCCCCGTCCAGCAGACCCCGCTCTACACACACCTCAAGACCCAAGGCGCGGTCATGGGTCAGATCGGCGGTTGGGAGCGCGCGATGTGGTTCAAGCGTGATCCTGCGCAGGACGAAAATGCGCTCAGCTTTGGGCATGAACCATGGCAGGACGCAGTGCAGCAGGAATGTGAGACGGTCCGCGATGCGGTGGGTATCATGGATCATGGCGGGTTCACGAAGTACCTGCTGGAAGGTCCGGATGCTGCGGATACCCTGTCGCGGATCATTTGCGGTGGTCTGCCCGCCGTTGGGCGGGTGAGGCTCAGCTACATGCTGACCCCAAAGGGGCGTATCTGGTCAGAGGCGACGATTGCCCGGCTGGCTGTGGACCAGTTTCTCCTGTGTGGCCCGACCTTGGCGGTGGAGCGGGACTTTGATTGGATCAGGGACCAACTAGTGTACACAAATCTGTCTCGAACAAAGGGATATTGGCACGATGCGGCGCAATTGGTGATGGGCCCTAAATCGCGTGATGTGCTCTCTGGATTGACAGATGGAGACCTGCACGCCCCTTGGATGTCTGTTCAGGAAATGACGATCGCCGGTGTTTCTGTCACCGCAATGCGTGTCAGCTATGTGGGCGAATTGGGGTGGGAACTGCACCTGCCTTCTGATGACCTAACGGCTCTCTACGATGCGATCTGGCAGGCCGGTCAGGCGCAAGGGATCTGCAACTTTGGCTCTTACGCGTTGAACGCGATGCGGATCGAGAAAGGGTATCACGGTTGGGGCGCGGACTTTGGCACGGAGTACACTCTACTTGATGCGGGCCTTGGTCGGTTTGCCAATCTCAGTATAGGAGACTTCACCGGGCGCGATGCTGTGATTGCGCAGAAGGATCAAATGCCGAAATGGGAGTTCATTGGGCTGGAGATTACCGATGATGGGCCTGAACCGCTGGGCTCTGACCCGATCCTGAAGGACGGGCAGTTGGTTGGATACGTGACCTCCTCCACCATGGGCTACCGGACGGGCAAGATGCTGGTGCTGGGATATATCGAGGCGGGTCGTCTGAGCATGGGTGAGGTCTGCCACGTGCAGGCCTTCGGGCAGGAACGCGCAGCGTTGCGGCACAACCCGCACGTTTATGATCCCGATAACCTGCGGCTGAAAGCCTGATCAGCCGTCCACGGTTCCAAGGTTCCACGCGGCCAGCAGACGGGGCAGGGCGATGTCCCAGTCCATCACGCCTGCTCTGGCAGACCAACCATTATATTCCTGCACCATCTGGCGGATGCGTGCGGCTTCCCCTGCGGCTAAGTCATGCAACTCGGTCCGGTCGGCCTCCATGTCGTAAAGCTCCCAGTCCTGGCTATGCAGGCGCACCAGTTTGAACTGACCCATGCGCACGGCTGCATTCCCCTCGTGTTCGAAAAAGATCGGCTGCTCGCGCGACCATTCGGCACCTTTCAGCAAGGGCAGAAGGCTCTCCCCTTCTATAGGCTGGGCAGGCCCCTCCCCGATTTCTGTCAGAGGGCGCACACCGGCGGCGTCTAACAGGGTGGGCAGTAGATCGACCACGTGAGCAGGGGCGTGGGCGGTGTTACGCGGTGAAAAACCGTTTGGCCAATGCGCAACCATGGGGGTGGAGATTCCTCCCTCATGCACGTAGTGCTTAAACAGCCGAAACGGCGTGTTAGAGACGTTTGCCCAAGGTTTGTCGTAGCTCTGAAGCGTCTGCGCGTCGCCGGGGCGGATGCCTGGAACATTGCCCATCGTGATCTTGCGGCCATCATGGGTCTGATCCGGATAGAACTGCGCCCAGCCGTCCTCCGCCATGAACTCCGCACAACCGCCGTTGTCGGACAGGAACAGGATCAGCGTGTCGTCGAATTGATCCAACCGTTTGAGGGCCGCAATCAGCCGTCCGATGCTTTGGTCCATGCGGTCGACCATGGCGGCATAGGTTGCCATCTTGCTGGCTTCCCAATCAGTGTTCTTTTCATCGGTCCAGCTATGCACATCCCCGTCGCGCGGGGAGATGTCCCAGTTGGTCTGAAAGAGGCCCGCGCCGTTCATCGTCTCGTGTCGCGCAGTGCGGATGGCATCCCAGCCTTTGTCATAAACGCCATCGTAGCGCGCGATGTCTTCGGGTGGGGCATGCAGCGGCCAATGCGGGGCGGTATGCGCGAGGTAGAGGAAGAAGGGCGTTTCATCCGCCACGGCTTCTTCGACCATGCCGATGGCTTTGTCGGTGATGGCGTCGGTGAAATAGAAGTCGTCCTGCAGACCCATCACGCGCTCATCATCCTCCATCAGGTGATGCGGGCTAAAGAAGTGCTGCGCGCCATCCATGATGCCAAAGAAGCGGTCAAACCCGCGTTGGCGCGGGGTGGGGTGATCGGGCGCACCGGGCCGCCAGTTGTCATAGTCACCCGGCTCAAAATCCCCGCCGACATGCCACTTGCCGGACATCAGCGTACGGTAGCCGCCTGCGCGCAGATGCTCTGCGATGGTGGCGCAATCGTTGCGCAGGTAGCCTTGGTAGCCGGGCGTGCCCAGATCGGTGCCCATGTGGCCGATGCCTGCTTGTTGCGGGTAGACGCCCGTCAGCAGCGCGGCACGCGTGGGGCAGCACCGCGCGCAGTTGTACATCTGCGTCAGCAGCGCGCCGTCGCGAGCGAGGGCGTCGATATGGGGTGTTCTGATCTCTGATCCCGTGCAACCCAGATCGGCAAAGCCCATGTCATCGGCAAGGATCAGAACGATATTGGGCCGCTTGGTCACGTCTTCGGGCCGAAATCGCCCTTGCCCCAAAACGGGCGGTCCAGCTGAAAGGTATCGCGGCTGCGCACGTAGTCGCTGCCGTAGGATCGGGCGACCAGATCGAGCTTCGGCGTGTCGATATATGCCTTGTTAGGGTCTATTACGCAGCCATCGTCCACATGAACCGCTAGCACGCGACCGATCACAACCGTTTGCTGCGGTCCGGTCACGACGTTGGACAGGGAGCGGCATTCAAACGCCACCGGGCTGTCCGCAATGCGGGGCGGGGCGATGTACTGAGACGGTGCTGTGGTGAGACCTGCCAGTTGCAGTTCTTCAACATCGGAAGGCGCATTTACGGCAGTAACGTTCATCTTTTCCACCAGCGCCTCGGGCACCAGGTTCACCACGAATTCCCCATTGTCGAGGATATTGCGTGCAGTGTCTTTGAAGCACTTGTCGGGGTCGGCGAGCAGCCCGATGGCCAAAGTCGGCGGGTTGGACCCCATGGCGTTGAAAAAGGAGTAGGGTGCCGCGTTGATCCCACGCGCACCCTTCGTCACGACCCATGCAATAGGACGCGGCATTACGGTGGCGGCCAGCAGCTTGTAGGCAATGTCTGACCCGACCTGATCAAGGTCCCAGCGCATCAGTCCGTCGTTGCGTCAATGACCGGATGGCGCAGCGTGCCGATGCCTTCAACGCAGGCGACAATCGTGTCCCCGGGCCACATCCATTCCTGTGGATCACGCCCCGCACCCACGCCTGAGGGCGTACCGGAAGCGATGATGTCTCCGGGCTCAATCGTCATGCCGGTCGAAAGGTCTGCGATCAGTTCATCGACCTTGAACAGCATGTTAGCGGTGTTGGATCGCTGCTTTTCCTCGCCGTTCTTGGTCAGCCACAAGTCCAGCGTTTGCGGGTCCGGGATTTCATCTGCCGTTACGATGCAGGGTCCAAAAGGCGCATAGGTGTCCATCCCCTTGGAGAAGATCCACTGCCCCGCCCGTCGATTGTCGCGGGCAGAGATGTCGATGATCACCGAATAGCCAAACACATGGCCCAGCGCGTCCTCACGCGCGATGTTTTTGCCGCCGGAGCCCATGATGACGGCCAGTTCGACCTCCCAATCCAGCTGTTGGGTCATCTTGGAATTGTGCTGAATCCCTTCGCCCGGCCCGATCACGGTGGTCGGTGGTTTGGAAAACACGACCGGTTCACGCGGCAGGTTCGGGTCCACATCCAGCGCCTTGATGCTTTCCTGAACGTGTTCGGTGTAGTTCAGCCCAATGCCCCAGATGTTTTTGCGGGGCCGGGGGATTGGGGCGCAGAGTATCGCGTTGGACAGCGGCACTGAGGTGTGAATTGGTGGCGTATCCCCCACAGCCTCCACCAGTGCCTGCAGCGCGGCCAACCCGGGACGGCCTGCATCGATCAGCCCCAGCATCGTGTCGGGCATATCCTCGCCATGTGCGGCGGCGAGGGCTTCGGCGTCGATCACCAGATCGCCGGAGATCACGCCCAACCGGGCTTCGTCCTCGCGCGTGGCACGGTAGGTCACAAGTTTCATGTGTTTTCCTTATACCAGCGGCTGGCTGCCGCCATTTTCGCCAAATGCTTCTTCCCTGTAGAGGCCCAAAGACCGCATCACCGGCAAGTCGTTGAGGCAGAACAGCACCGCGTCTTCACTGTCGGATGCATTGGCGTGCTCATGCCAGGCCCAGGAGGGCACACAGAAGATGTCTTTCTCCGTCCAGTCGTAGCGCTTGCCGTTGATCACCGAATGGCCAGACCCTTTGGCTACGTGGTAGAGGTAACTTCCCGTCTGCCGGTGCGCCTTGGTCGCCTCACCCGGGCGCAGCAACTGCATGGAGGCACCCATGGTCTTCATCACCGGGCCGTTGTTGGTGGGGTTCACGTACTCCATCATCACCCCGTCATAGGGTGATCCATCGGTCGCGGCGGCGTATTTTTGCAGCGCATCGTAGGTCGGCTCCCACTCGTATTTGAACATCGGGGAGTAGCCCTTTTCCCAGTCGCCACCGGTCGGTGTCAGACCCGGATTGCCCCAGGTCTTGGTCATGTCGTCGACAGGGAAGGCGACGGGTTCGCTAAGGTCTGGGTGGACTTCGAAAAAGTTCGCCTCCAATGCGTTGACAAGCGGAATGTCGAGCCCGTCCTGCCAGATGCAGGGGGTGCCATCGGCCTCCACCGCGTGTTCGTGCCATGTGCCGTTGGGAGTGAGTACAAAGTCGTTGTGGCCCAGCGTCATCTTGTGGCCGTCAACGACTGTGTAAGCCCCTTGTCCTTCCATGATGAAGCGGATTGCCGATGCGGAGTGACGATGCGCCGTGGCGTTTTCGCCGGGGTTCATTACTTGCAGACCCGCATAGATCCACCCCACGGCTGCAGAGACCTCTCGCCGTCCTGGGTTGTTCAGGTAGATCACTCGCCGCCCGGCTTTTTCCGGCGTGACCAACTCGACCGAGCGCAGCACGTGTTCGCGCAGTTCCTTGTAGCGCCAGACCACAGGGACGGAGGCAGACTGCGGCTCCCATGGTTCAATGCTATTGGCGACGGTCCATAGTGCGCCGGTCTCGTGCTTCTCAAGGTCCTTGTAGTAGTCGAGCAGCTCAGGCGTGTCTTCGACATTGGCGCGGCCAATTTGGTTGTCACGGTCGTCGTGTTGGGTGTCTGGCATTGGCTTTCTCCCTCCATTCGGCTTTGCATGATTGTGCATGCGTTTCCGCCCAGCGCAAGGACGGGCTTAGGGGGCGGCGGCCATTGCTTCGACTTCCACCTTGAATTCGGGGCGGGTAAAGCCGCTGACGATCAGCAGGGTGGAGCTGGGCAAGCGAGCCGCATCTGCCATGAAGGCATCCCGCGCGGCCATGTACCCTGCCATATGCGCGCGGTCCGTGACGTAGGCACTGATATGGGCCACATCGCCCGGCCCCATGCCCGCCGAGGCAAGGATTTCGCGTATGCTGGCAAAGCAGATATCAGCCTGCGCGCGGGCATCCTCGGGGATCGAATCATCCGCATTGATACCCAGCTGGCCAGAGGTCTGAACAATCCGCCAGCCTGCCGGAATCTCCACGCCATGGGCATAGCGGGCAAAGGGCGGGCGCAGAGTGTCTGGCGTCAACTCTTTCATTTCAGGCCTCTTTTTCAGGTCGCGAAAATGTCTTGCCAGTTTCGCTGCGTTTTGTCAGTTTGCAAGCAAATCTCTGGCACAGATCAATTCTTGAGGGCCACGCAACCATCATCCTTTGCAAAGGAGGGGATCAATGCGTGTGCTTTTGGTGCGCCATGGCGATGGGCCGACGGACGACCGGGTGACCACCTGGGCCGCGGCCAATGGGTTTGAGATCGACCACCGCCGCCCGTTTCAGGGCGACGCGCTGGGCGAGGTTGAGGAGGACATCGCCGCAACCGTGATCTTTGGCGGTATGTTCAATGTCTACGAGACGGACAAGCACCCTTTCCTGAAAGAAGAATACCGCTGGATTGAGGCCGCGTTGAAGGCGGGCATCCCAATGCTGGGCATCTGTCAGGGTGCGCAGCAGATTGCCTATGCGCTGGGTGCCTGGGCCGGAGCGCGTGAAGGTGGGGCCCATGAATTCGGGTATCACCGGGTCGAACCTACGGCGGAGGCAGGCGAATTCATGACCAGCCCTCTGCACGTCCCGCAGGCGCATTTTCACACGTTTGACCTGCCCGATGGCGCGGTACGGTTGGCCCGCAATGACGCTTACGAAAATCAGGCGTTCCGTTATGGGGATCAGGTCTATGGCGTGCAGTTTCATCCGGAGGTGACGGCTGAAGGTTTCCGTCGATGGCAGCCCAGCAGTGTGGAATTGCAGGGTACGCGGGGCGTCCAGACCATTGCGGAACAGAACCGTTTGATGGCCGAACACGATCCGGCCGTCGATGCATGGTTCAACGGGTTTCTGGATCAATGGATCGGGGGCCGGGCATGAGTGTGCAAGGATACTGGGCCGATCTGTCCTCGCCTGCGTTCAAGGACCTACCGAGAGATACAATCGCAGTGCTGCCGTTGGGGGCTATCGAACAGCACGGTCCGCATCTGCCGGTTTCGGTGGACCGGGACCTTGCCGATGCTGTTGTCGGACGCGCAATTAGGGCCTTGGCCCCGGATCAGAACGTCCTGTTCCTGCCTACGCTGAGCGTCACCAAGAGCGGTGAGCACGATGCCTTCCATGGCACTTTGAGCCTTAGCGCTGAGACCCTACTGGCTGTCTTGCGCGACATTGGTGCCTCCGTCGCGCGGGCCGGGATGCAGCGTCTGGTCTTGCTCAACGCGCATGGTGGGAACACTGCCGTGCTTGAGATTGCCGCGCGGGAGATGCGGATTGCCCAAGACCTTATCGTCGTGAGTTGTTCGTGGTTCGGGTTCGCCGACTATGGGGGGCTCTTTGATCCTGACACGCTTTCCTTCGACATCCACGCAGGAGACACCGAAACCTCCGCCATGCTGGCGGCACAGCCTGAGAAGGTGGACATGTCCAAGGCGCAGGATTTCGTTCCGGCGATGGCGCAGTGGGCGGAGGATTTCCGCTTCATCGGGCTGAACGGGCAGGCCGCGCGACCGGCCTGGGTGGCAGAGGATATGCACCCCGAAGGAGCCTGTGGCAATGCAGCAGTGGCGACGGCGGAAAAGGGGGAGCAGTTGCTGACCTCTGCTGCCCAGAACTTTGCGGCGTTTCTGGTGGAGTTTGTCCGGTTTGACGGCCGCGGAGGTGCGCGATGAACCGTGTGGCGCATCCGACAATGCGGGTGGAGAACGTGCTGGTTCCTGCCGCTCTGCTGGAAAGCTCCGATCGCTTTTCCGGCGTGGTGCATGATGATTGCCTGCATGGTGATCTGGTCCTTTCGGATGGGCGCATTGCGGGGATGAAACCTACGCAGGCCGACGGGTCGCCCCGCATGGTCCTGCCAAAACTGGTGGAGCCCCATGTGCATCTGGACAAGTGCCACACCGTGCACCGCCTGAAGGACGTGGGCGGCAACCTGCATGAGGCGATTGCGGAGCAATGGCGCGACAAGCAGGACTGGACCGAAGAGGACATTCGCGCCCGTGCTGCGCGGGGGTTGGCAGAGCTTGAAGCCGCAGGATGCAGCACCGTGCGCAGCCACGTGGATTGGTCCCATGGACCCGACGCGATGTCAGCGCCGCTTGCATGGGGTGTTATGGCGGAGCTTGCGGCGGAATCAGCGCTCGATTTGCAGCTGTCCCCATTGGTCGGGGTGGAGGATTTCACAGTCGCGGGCGTTGCCAAATTGGTCGCGCAAGAGACCGCCCGCCAGAACGGTGCTCTCGGTTGCTTTCTGCATGGTCAGCCGAAACGGGCTGATGGAGTCCGGGCAGCATTTGAGGTGGCATCCGATTATGGTTTGCCACTCGATTTCCACGTGGATGAAGGGCTCACACCCGGGCTCGACGGGTTGGAGTTGATCGCTGATATCGCGATTGAGATGCGGTTCGAGGCACCTGTTCTCTGCGGTCACGCCTGCAGTTTGATGAACTTCGACGGCGACGACCTGCAGCGGGTGTTGGACAAGATGGCGCGGGCTGGCGTCATGGTGACCTCCCTGCCGACCACCAACCTCTATTTGCAAGGCCGGGGGGAAGGTACGCCGGATCGGCGCGGGATTACCCGGATCAAAGAGCTTCAGAACGCGGGCGTCCCGGTGGTCATCGGCACTGACAACGTGCGTGATGCCTTTTGTCCCATCGGGCGGCATGACCCCATCGCCTCTCTCGCGCTTGGGGTGCTCAGCGCGCATCTTGATCCGCCGCTGGGGGAATATCTGCCGATGGTCACGACAAACGCGGCGCGTGCATTGGGCCGTACGCCGGTTCATGTGGACACCGCAAGGCCAGAGGATTTGCTGATCGTAGATGCTCCCTCAACCTCTGATCTGATGGCAGGCACGGCGGCCCCGCAGCCTTTAGCAAGTGTTCTGGAAGGAGCCGCAACATGACGTCGATCTCTGGCAAAGTTGACATCGACTGGCCCGCCTTTGCCGCGCGCCTTGCCCCAGTTGAGGTCATTGACGAGGCGGTGTTGGTCAAGAAACGGTCGCGCGACTTTTTCTGGTATTCGCCAATCCTCAATAACGAACTGCGGCGCGCCTTTGGTGATCTGGTTGCCGTGCCCAAGACGCGCGAGGAGCTGGCCCATTGCCTGAAGGTCGCCTTTGAAGCGGGCGTCCCGGTCACGGCGCGGGGCGGGGGCACCGGGAACTACGGTCAGGCCGTGCCGATGGACGGTGGGCTGATCATTGAGATGACGGACCTGAAAGAAATCATCGAAATTGGCGCGGATTTTGTGCGGGTCGAAGCGGGGGCCTTGATGGCGGACATCAATGCCGCACTCAAACCCCATGGGCGCGAGATGTGCATGTTCCCTTCCACCCAGGATATTGCCACCATTGGCGGCTTTGTCGCGGGTGGGTCCGCCGGGATTGGCTCTATCGCCAATGGCGTGTTGCGGGATGAAGGCAACCTGCTGGCTTTGCGCGCCCTGGATGTAACAGACACCCCGACCGAGCACATGTTTGAAGGCGCGGACGTCTTGCAGATGCACCATGCCTGGGGTTTGAACGGCGTGATCACGGAGGTCACGCTGCGCACAGTCCCGACGGAGGATTGGATCGGCTGTATGGCGACCTTTGACGCCTATCACACGGCCTATGCGGCAGGTCTGGCATTGGCCTCAGACACGCAGTTTGGCTGCAAGTTGATCAGCATTGTGGACGCACGGATCACAGACTACTTCCCCCGGCTGGAAGGGCATATCCGCAAAGGCAAACACCTGTTGGTGTCCATGATCCCGAAGGCGCAAAAGGATGCATTTGCAGGCAGCATTGCGCAATCCGGTGGGCATCTGGACCTGATGATGGACGATGCCGAGCGTGAAGCGGCGAAGATCCCGCATGTGTTCGACTTCTCCTACAACCACACCACGCTGCAGGTGCTCAAGGTCGACCGCAAGGCGACTTATCAGCAGGTGGGCTGCCCGGTGCCGCCTGATCCCGCAGCCATTGCCGCCCTGCGCCCAAAGCTGGGCGATGACGTCTGGATGCACCATGAATTTTCGCGATTGGGCGGCGATGTGGTGACGTTTGATCTGCCCATCGTCTGGTTCACTACCCAGGAACGACTGGCAGAGATCAACGCGACTTACGAGGCGAATGGCTTCCCCGTGTACGACGCGCATACATGGCACGTCGAAGGCGGCGGGTTGAAGAACGCAGACTACCGCCATCTCGCGTGGAAGAAACGGATGGACCCCAAGGGGCTTTTGAACAGCGCCAAGAGCATGGCCTGGGACACCGTGAAACAACTCACACCGGAAGAGATTGAAGCAAAGGCCGCATCATGACGATGGATTGGAAGTCAACGCCCCTGACGGGCACTTTCGGCGTCGAGGTTTCGGGCATTGACCTGAACGACGTGGCAGCAGGTAACGGTTTTGACACGCTGCGGGAACTTTTCGAAGAACACTCCGCCCTGTTGTTTCGTGCGCAGGAATTTGGCGATGACGCGCATATGGCGCTGGCCCAGCGGTTTGGTGAGATTGAGGATCGTCTGGCCGATGAACGCAAGCCGGGTGAGGCTTATGAGGTGCCCAAGGTCTCCAACGTGCGGGCCGATGGCGGCGTGAGCGACGAAATGGATCTGCACACGCTCAACTTGAAAGCCAACATGCTCTGGCACGCTGACAGCACATTCCTGCCCCGTCCTGCGCTGACCAACATCCTGATTGGCCGTGTGGTGACCAGCGAGGGCGGCGCGACCGAACTTGCCTCCACCCGCGCCGGTTGGGCGGCGATGCCGGAGGACCTGAAAGATCGGATCAGGGGGCGGGGTGTTTGGCATCGGTACAGCCATTCGCGGGCGCAGATCTCGCCCGAGCTGGCCAAACTGCCGATGTTCAACAAATGGCCGGACCAGCATTGGCAGGCGGTCTGGACCAATCCCGCAAACGGGCGTGAGGCGCTTTATGTGGCGAGCCATGCCTATCTGGTAGACGGCTATTCCGAAGCAGAGAGCGCTGAACTGATCAAAGAGCTGATCGCGTTCTGCACCCAACCGCAATTCACCTATTCCCACCAGTGGGAGGTTGGGGATGTGCTGATGTGGGACCAACGTGCCGTGCTGCACCGCGGCACGCCCTGGCCCTACCACCAACCCCGCACGCTGAGCAGCCTGTGTGTCACGGTGACTGACGCCGATGGCCTGGGCCAGATGGCGGTCTGAGAAAGGAGGCAAGATAAATGGAAGTGATGGTGTTGATTGCGCAGGCAAGCTGTGTCTGGTTTCTGACCCTTTGGCTGACCACCGGCGTGCGTGACAATATCCTGCACCCGTCGGTGAACGAGATGATCACCGCAGAGGTGATGGACATGACCCGCATGCGCCGGGACTATCCGGAGGCCTACGCTTTGGTGGCCCACCGCCGCATCGAAAGCCGCAAGCTGCAGCTTTTTGCGTTTCGCTGTGCGGTGACATGGGAATTTCTGGCGACGGTTGCGTTATGGATCGGGGCGGTCGCGTTGACGCTGGCGCTTTTTGGGGCGGTAAGCGTGGAGACAGGCAAGGCGCTCGGCATGGCGGGGGCGTTGATGTTTACGGTGACCTGGGCGTTGTTCCTGATTGTGGGCAACCACATGAACTACTGGTTCTGTCATGAGGGCGCGCAGAACACCCATTTTCAGATGACGCTGTGGGGTATCGCGACGATGATTTTTCTGGCCGCTGCCTAGGTAGCCCCACCCTTTTCCATCGCTTGGTTTCTTTACAGCCAGTTAACGCAGACGTGTCGATATCGACGCGTCTGCGTAGGGAAGCGGGTAAGGTTTCGGGGGTTCGAAAGGCAGCGTTGTGGCTGATCAATGCATCAACTGATCAACGAACTCTGACACAGCGTGGATTGAATCCAGCGGCAAGACCTGCGCGATAAACTGATCGGGCCGCACCACCAACATCGCGCCGCGCTGTCTGTCTACGCCACGCATATCAAAGATGTCGGCCTTCGGATCTGCAGAGAACACCTTTTCATAATCCGTCAGCCCGAACTTACCTTTGCGAGGTAACAGGGCGCTGGGCAATCTTTCTATCTGAAGGTCGCGATGGCTCTGCTGGAACACGGCCCGCAGGTCGAAGATGCCGTCGACTTCTGCAACGGTTTTCGTGTCCAGCGCGAGCACCTGCGCGACAAGACTCTCACACGTACCCCAGAGCACGCCACCAGCCGACCCATCGTCGCCTTCGGGGGCGAACAGCACGATCCGCCATCGACCATCCGCTTTCATAACGTGGCCCAGTTGCATCGGCTTGGCATCTGCCAATCGGATCACGGGGGCAGAGTGGAACCGCATACCGACCTGCAATCCGGTGGCAAGCCGCTGGTGTTCAGTGTCCCCAACAACCGAGGACGGATCATAGCGCGTCTCAACACCCGCAGTGTAGCGCCCGTGCTTCTGAAAATAACGTTGAAACCGGGCGGCTTCCTCGGCTTCATTGGGCTTGGCACTGAACAGCCGCGCCATGTCGCGGTCGAAGTCGATTAGCTCCTTCGCCTTCGCGCGGCGTTCGTCGGAGTAGGTGCCGAGCAGCGCAGGGTCAGCTTTCCCATCCAGCACACTTGCCAGCTTCCATCCGAGGTTGAACGCGTCAGCCATCGACACATTCATGCCTTGCCCGGCTTTTGGACTGTGAGTGTGGCAAGCGTCTCCGGCGATGAAAATGCGGGGGTTTTCACTGCCATCGTCGAAGGCATCACACACCCGCTGCCCTATCTCGTAGGCAGAACACCAGGCCACTTCTTTGACGTCCAGAGCGCAAGGCGAGAGGATTGCCTGCGCCTTTGCAATCAGCATCTCGGCGCTGACGTTCCTGTCAGCGGCGCGTTCGTCCCCCTTCAGCGCGTCCAGCTCGATATACATCCGCACCATGTAGCCGCCTTCGCGTGGGATGATCAGGATGCTGCCCGCATCCGCTGACTGGATTGCGGCCTTCAGCCGAATGTCTGGAAAGTCGGTTACTGCAAGGATGTCCATTACGCCCCACAACTGCCGCGCAGCCTCGCCTTTCAGCTCATAGCCAAGCGATGTGCGAACGACAGACCGCGCCCCGTCGCATCCGACGACATAACGCGCGCTGATCTTGGTCTCGCCTTCGGGTGTTTTGAACCTCGCGACAACAGGATGTGTCGGGTCATCCGTTCGGGTCACGCCAAGAAGGTGGTGGTCATAGTCCGGCTCCAGCCGTGTGGGCGCGTTGCGCATGACTTCAAGGAAAAAGTCGTGCACCCGCGCTTGCGACAGGATGATGTGAGGCATCTCGGACAGGTCATCTTCAACGTCCTGAATGCGGTCCGCACGGCGAAGCTGGCCCGCCTCATCAGGCCGCCAAAAGGTGACCTCGTTGACCTGATAACCTTCCTTGATCACCTTTTCGGAAAAGCCGAACGCTTCAAACATCTCAATCGACCGGCACGCGATGCCATCTGCCTGGCCCACTTGCAGCGGTCCTGATTTGCGTTCTGTGATCCGGGTGGTGATCTGCGGAAACTGCGCCAGCTGTGCTGCAAGCGTCAGACCCGTTGGCCCGCAGCCCACGATGAGCACATCGACTTTGTCGGGACGTTCAGACACCCCACTGGCCGCATCCGCGATAGAAGGATCACCTGTCCGAAATCCATTGAGGTGGTATTGCATGGATCAATTCCTTGGTGCCGCTTTGCGTCGGGGTGTCGAATGTGCGAACGTCCGACAACTTTTGGGGAGGATGCGGCAAAAGGCAAACTCCCATTGCCGCAAATGGATGAGGCGCCCATGACAAAACCCTGCATTCTGTGCTGCGCGATCACCGGTTCCGTGCCGACGAAGGCGGACAACCCGGCGGTCCCGATATCTGTCTCGGAACAGGTGGAATCGAGCCATGCGGCGGTGGAGGCTGGGGCGTCAATCATCCACGCCCATGTGCGCAACGCTGACCAGACGCCCACGTCAGACCCGGACAAGTTCGCCGCGCTTAAGGAAGGTCTGGAAAAGCACTGTCCCGGTGTGATCATTCAATTCTCGACCGGGGGCCGTTCCGGCGCGGGGAAGGATCGCGGGGGTATGTTGCCCTTGCGGCCTGATATGGCATCGCTGTCCGTGGGGTCCAACAACTTCCCGACCCGTGTCTATGAAAACTCGCCCGATCTGATCGATTGGCTGAGCAGCGAGATGCAGGCTCATGAGGTCACCCCTGAGATCGAGGCTTTTGACCTCAGCCACATTCTGCAGGCCGTCAGAATGAGCGAAGAGGGCAGGCTTATTGGCAAGCTCTATGTGCAGTTTGTCATGGGAGTGAAAAACGCGATGCCCGCAGACAAGGCCGTCTTTGATTTCTATGTCGAGACGATGCAATCGCGCGCGCCGCAGGCAGAATGGTGTGCCGCCGGGATCGGGGCGAACCAGATCATCGTGAACGAATGGGCGATTGCGGCGGGTGGCCATACCCGCGCGGGGCTTGAGGATAACGTGCGGCTGGATCGGAACACATTGGCACCGTCCAACGCTGCGTTGATCGCCCGCGCCGCAGCGCTTTGCGAGAAATACGAAAGACCCGTCGCCACCCCGGCACAGGCCCGCGACATTCTGGGGCTCAGGCCCGCTTAGCGCCGCGCCAACCCCATTCCCATCTTGCCCAAATCGCGTAAGATCATCCTTGGATCCATTGGATCGGGGGGATCATGTCTAATCAGATGAATGGCGCGGACGCGGTTGTGCGGATGCTGGACGCGCATGGCGTCAGGCATGTTTTTGGGTTGTGTGGTGACACCAGCCTGCCGCTCTACGATTCGATGCGTGGGTTGGACCACGGGATCACCCATATCCTTACACGCGACGAGCGTTCTGCTGCGTATATGGCCGATGGCTACTCTCGGGTAACAGGGCGGCCCGGGGTCTGTGAAGGACCATCGGGCGGGGGTGCCACATACATTTTGCCCGGTCTGATTGAGGCGTCTGAATCGTCCTATGCCGTCTTGGGGATCACCACCGACATCTCTGTCGGCACCTATGGCAAGTACCCGCTGACAGAGGTGGATCAGGACGCGTTGATGGCCCCGGTGACCAAGTGGAACACGGTGATCAGGCAGGCCGCGCATATCCCGCGGATGATGCGCAAGGCGTTTCGTGCGATGACCACCGGGCGTTCCGGCGCGGCGCACCTTGGGCTGCCTTACGACATTCAGTACGACGTGGTAGACCCCAACGATATCTGGGCCGATCCCAAGCATCAGCACTATCCGGCCTATCGCGCCGCCCCCGAACCCGGTGCGGTGGAGGCAGCGATCGATGCGATCCTGTCGGCCAGGTCTCCGGTTATTGTCTGCGGCGGCGGTGTGGTGATTGCGGGCGCGTGGGAGGAACTGGACAGGTTTGCCACGCGGCTCGACATTCCCGTTGCCACATCCATTTCCGGGCAAGGTTCACTGGCCGAAACCCACCCCAATGCGGTGGGGGTTGTGGGGTCCAACGGCGGTACGGATGAAACGTGGGAGGCAATGGCAAACGCCGATCTGGTGATCTTTATGGGGTGCCGCGCGGGCTCCACCACCACGGCCCGCTGGGAAGCGCCCAAGCCCGGCAGCCGCATCGTTCATTTTGACAGCGACCCGATGGTGGTCGGGGCGAACTACCCCGCCGAAGTGGGTGTGGTTGCTGATCTGAAGCTGGCCTTAGCGGAGGCGAACGCGGTGCTGGATCGACGTGGTCAAGGGGCGGGCACCTTTGGCGGTGCAGCCGCAGCACGGGATATCAAGCGCCGAAAGTTTGAGAAGTTTCATGAACTGGCGACATCCGACAGCGCGCCCATATTGCCGGAGCGCGTCATCGCCACCTTGCAGCGTGTCCTGCCGGAAAGTGCCACGGTCGTATCTGATCCCGGCACAAGTTGCCCGTATTTCTCAGCCTACTATCAGCTGCCTCAGCCGGGCCGTCATTTCATCACCAACCGGGCCCACGGCGCTTTGGGTTACGCGATGTCAGCCGCCCTCGGCGCATGGTACGGCAGACCGGAAAGCAAGATCGTGGCGATGATGGGCGACGGGTCGTTCGGCTTTACGGCAGGGGAGTTGGAAACGATCTGCCGCGCCCGTGCCAACATCACTTACGTCGTCTTTTCCAACTCCAGTTTCGGCTGGATCAAAGCCAGCCAGAAGGATGACAAGGGCGAGCGGTATCACAACGTGGATTTCTCCCGCGTCGATCAGGCTGCGGTGGCTGCAGCTTACGGGGTCAAATCGTGGTCAGTGCAGGACCCGGCTCTGTTGGAAGGCGTCTTGCGTGAAGCCATCGCCCATGACGGCCCCACGCTGGTCGACGTGATCACGCAACCTCTAGAACAGGCGGCAGCCCCGGTGCGGCGGTGGATGGGCTGATGCAGAAGATCACGCAATTTGATGTCTGGCATATCCAATTACCTGTGAACGCCCGTCGCGATCATGGGATAGGGTCAGTTGAACACAACGTCGATCTGGTGATCCTGCGCCTGACGTCCGAAGACGGGACCGAAGGTTGGGGCGAAGCGTCAAGCTGGTCGGTGTTCACCGGATCGGCGGAGGCAAGCTTTGCCGCACTGGATCGTTACATCCGTCCGCATGTGGTGGACCGTTCTATCGCTGACCGGGCGGCGATCATGGCGGACGCACAATATGCCGTCGCCCATTGCACCGAAGCCAAGGCCGCGCTGGAAAGTGCCTTGCTTGATCTGCAAGGGCGCATTGCAGGACTGCCGATCTGGGCGCTGCTTGGCGGACGGTATCGCACGACGATCCCGCTGAGCTGCTCGATTGCGGACCCCGACTTTGACAAAGACCTTGCGCTGATGGACCGCTTGCAGGAGGACGGTGTGCGGATCATCAAGCTCAAGACCGGGTTCAAGGGTCATGAGTTCGACTTGATGCGGCTGGAGCGCTTGCGGTCGGACTTCCCGGATTTCGATATTCGTGTGGATTACAATCAAGGTCTCCACCAAGACGAAGCCATGCGCTGCGTCCGCGACGTGGCGGCTTTCAAACCGACCTTCATTGAACAGCCCGTCAAAGCCCATCTCTTGGGTCTGATGGCCCGGATCAGAGACGAAATCGACGTGCCTCTTTTGGCCGATGAAAGCGTTTTTGGGCCTGAGGATATGACACATGCCATTGCCCAGGGGATTGCTGATGGTGTCTCTATCAAGATCATGAAATCGGGCGGGCTGACCCGTGCGCAGACGGTCGCCCGCATGGCTGCAGCAGCGGGGCTGTCAGCCTACGGTGGTGACATGTTCGAGGCGGGGCTGGCCCACCTCGCAGGCACCCATATGATCGCCGCAACCCCTGAAATTACGCTGGGGTGCGAGTTTTATCAGGCCAGCTATTTCCTTGTGGAAGACATCCTTCAGACGCCCTTTGTCGTGCGGGAAGGTCAGGTGATCGTGCCTGATGGACCGGGGCTGGGCATCCTGCCGGACGCAGGTAAGATCAATCACTACTCTGTCGCAAAGGCGCTGACATGAGCCAGAAGGTTATCGTGATCGGGGCCGGGATTGTCGGCGTCTCTACCGCGATCTGGCTGCGGCGCGCGGGGGCGGATGTGACCGTGCTCGACCGGGGTAAACCGGGACAGGGTACGTCCTATGGCAACGCAGGCGTGCTGGCCGCGTGCTCCATGGTGCCAGTGACGGCCCCGGGGCTGGTGGCCAAGTCGCCGAAGCTGGTAATGGATCCGAACTTCCCCCTGTTCCTGCGCTGGTCCTATCTGCCCCGCCTGTTCCCTTGGCTGCGAAAGTACTTGAGCCACGCCAACGACGCCGACACGCAGCGGATTGCGCAAGGCTTGACGCCCATCGTTGGTGATGCGGTGGAGCAGCACAAGGCGCTGGTTGACGGGACGGAGGCCGCTGACTGGGTTACGGATTGCGACTATCAATTTGCTTACGCGGATCGCGCGGCGTTTGAGGCGGACAGCTATACGTGGGGTCTGCGGGCGAAGGCGGGCTTCACACCTGAGATTGTCGAAGGCGATGCCGTGCGCGATAAAGAACCAAACTTGCATGGGATCGGCCTGCTGGCGGTGATGAAGGCCCATGGGATGATTCGGAACCCTGGTGCCTATGTGGCGCATCTGGCGCAGGTGTTCGAAGGCATGGGCGGACAGGTCGTGCAGGCGGAGGTGAAGGATTTTGACCTCTCTGGCGGACAGATCACTTCAGTTCACACCGACCAAGGCGCTCTGCCCTGTCACCGCGTGGTCATTGCTACAGGTGTCTGGTCAAAACCGCTGATGAAAAAGCTGGGGCTGAACGTCCCGTTGGAGACCGAGCGGGGCTATCACATCCTGTTCGAACGGGCCTCAGCCGGGGCCATTTCGCCCACCATGGTGGCCAGCGGCAAATTCGTGGCAACCCCAATGGACGCGGGCATGCGCTGCGCTGGTGTGGTGGAATTTGGCGGGCTGGATGCCGGGCCGTCCAAGGCGCCGCTGGCGCTGTTGCGCAAGCAGGTCAAGGCGGCTTACCCGGAGCTGGAATACGCGGGCGAAGACGAATGGCTGGGCCACCGCCCCGCCCCTTCAGACAGCCTGCCCCTGATCGGAGAGGTCGGCACAACGGGCGTTTTCACTGCTTTTGGCCACCACCACATCGGCCTGACCGGCGGTCCAAAGACGGGCCGTCTGGTCGCCAATCTGATGACCGATCAAACACCAAACATTGACATGGCACCCTATTCGCCCAATCGTTTCCTGACCTAAGGTCAAAACAACAGAGCCACAACCGGCCAGACGTTCAACAAGGAGTACCTCACAATGAAAATTCTGAAGACTGCAGCCGCACTGGCGCTGACCACGGCCATCGCGGCCCCCGCACTGGCGGATGGCCACGCCCAGAACTGGGATATGCCGATGGCCTATTCCGCAACCAACTTCCATTCCGAGAATGGTGTGAAGTTCGCTGACTGCGTGCGCGCAGGCACCGACGGCGGCATCAACATCACCGTGCACCCCTCCGGTTCGCTCTTCAAAGGCGCAGACATCAAGCGCGCGATCCAGACCGGGCAGGTCCCGATTGGAGAGCGTCTGCTGTCCGGCCACCAGAACGAAAACGCGGTGTTCGGGTTCGATTCCGTTCCTTTCCTGGCGACGTCCTTTGACGATTCCGCCAAGCTGATGGAAGCGGCCAAGCCCAAGCTCGAAGCGATCCTGGCGGACCAGAACCTGACGCTGCTGTATTCCGTGCCATGGCCGCCGCAGGGGCTCTACTTCAACAAGGAAGTGAACTCTGTCGCCGACATGGAAGGCATCAAGTTCCGTTCCTACAACAACGCGACCTCGCGTCTGGCGGAGCTGACAGGTATGCTGCCAGTAACCATCGAGGCTGCTGAGATTTCTCAGGCTTTCGCGACGGGTGTGGCGGAATCCATGATCTCGTCGGGTGCGACGGGCTATGACCGTAAGGTCTGGGAATCGCTGAGCCACTTCTATGAAGTTGACGCTTGGCTGCCTTACAACCACGTGATGGTGAATTCTGAAGTTTGGGCGGATGTGTCCGACGAAAACAAGGCCGCCATCACCGCCTGTGCGGAAACGGCTGCGGCGGACGGGCTCGAAGCCTCAAAGGCCTACACCCAGTTCACCCTGGACGGTCTGAAGGCCGGCGGCATGACCGTGGGTCGCGCAGGCGATCAGCTGGTCGGCGACCTGCAAAAGGTTGGTGAGACCATGACCGCTGAATGGCTCGAAGCAGCGGGTGATGATGGCCAGGCCATCGTCGACGCCTTCAAAGCCAACTAAAGCAGAACCAACGCCGCCCCGGGGATTTCCGGGGCGGCTTTTTCATTTCCGGGGGTCGGGATGGTCGCAGTTCGAAAACTATTGGATTTTCTCTATGCGCTGGCCGCTGTCCTCGCGGCGGTGTGCCTGATCGTCATCCTTGCGCTGATCGTCATACAGATGCTGGCCCGCTGGACCGGCGAGGTGTTCCCCGGTGCGCCGGATTATGCGGGTTATGCGATGGCCGCGGCGTCTTTCCTTGCCTTTGCTTCAGCGCTCAACAAGGGCAGTCATATTCGCGTGTCGATCCTGCTGAATGCGGTGAGCGACCGGGTGCGCTATTTCCTTGAGATATGGTAACTATTCAGGTTGTCTCTGGGGCGTTTCAGACGCTTGATTTTGTCAGGTCGGTTCGAGTTTCTGGATGAGTTGATCGGCGGTTTTCTGGAGTGTTTCGATTATTGACCAGCCCTGTTTGCGTGCCGTTTCGATCACGGTTCTGAGGGTGCAGAAGTTTTCCGCGCCGGTCAGTGTGCGGAAGCATCCCGAGACCTTGATACGGACCTTGCCCATTCTCAGATCCCTCTCGGCCTCGTTATTTGTGAAGGGAACCTGCAAGTCGGTAAGGAAGCGCAGGACATCGGCCTTGCGGTCACGCAATCGCAGCACGAGATTGTGTCCGGTTCGCCGTTTTGGTCGTCCTCGGGGGGATTTGCCGGGCAGTGCGGGTTTCAGCGGTGGCTGGTTTTCATGTAACGACAGCCCCTGCGCGATGCAGGTGTCGTAGCGCTCATCGATGGCCTTGACCACATGCGCCGCGACATGATCCCGACCGTTTGCCCGGGCGCTGGCGGCCGCCCTTTTCGCGTCCAGCAGGATAGTCTGCATCATCGCAGCCCATGCTTCCTTTTCGATATCGACGAGCGCCTGCAACTCGCGCATGTGATGGGCATTGCAAAGGCCGTGCACGACCTCCTCCATCCTGGCGTAGGATGCCCAGTTGTCATGCACCGCAATCCCCGATACGCCGGACAGCAGATCGCCTCTGCCCGCCCCCATCCGGAAATGGCTCAGGGTCAATGAGCAGATGACATGCTGCCACCGGTTTCGGCCTTCAACCCGCAGACCTGTTTCATCCAGATGTTTCACCGCCACCTGCACACCGCACAAGGCGTCACGTACAGCGTCTGCAAAAGACAGCATGCCCTCCGCCACCTTCGCAATCAGCCGCGCCAGTGTGGCGGCGGAAATGCGCACGCCGAACAGGTCACGAAAGACCTGCGACAGACGGTCATCGGGAATGCAATGGTACGTCTGAAGATAGCTCGCCATGGCCGCAATATGATTGCCGTACTGAACCGGTGCCCTGACCCCTTCCGGGAACGTGCCGCGCACGTGCTTTCCGCAGTTCGGGCATGTGCACTTATGAGCCCGGTGCTCAGTGATCGTGAGGGGTGGCGGCGGCGGCAGGTCGAACACCTGCCGGGCTGCAAACCCCTGCGAGGGGCATTGCGTCAGATCATGATCGCAGTCGGGACAGGCTTGTGGATGATGGTCGACAACCTCGTCGGGGG
>CAXMWW010000010.1:0-152642 GCA_963422245.2 uncultured Sulfitobacter sp.
CGGCTGGGTGAGCCCAAGTTGTCGCGCCGCTTGAGAAAACGACCCCGTCTCAGCCGCAGCCAGAAAGCTGCGTAGGTGGTTCCAGTCCAGATGGTCAGGAGCGATAGTCATGCAAATATGTATATCTGGACTGCATATTTCGTCAATTCACGCATGAGCCATGCGCTGTTACATGCCAATCAAAGGAGATCGACATGACAGATGCAAAGTTCTGGGACGGTATCGCCCCCAAATACGCCGCTGATCCGATCAAGGATCAGGACGCATATGAATACACGCTTGGCCGCACCAAAAGCTACCTTGGCACGGAAGATCGTGTGCTGGAAATCGGCTGCGGCACAGGTTCAACCGCCTTGCTGATTGCCCCGGGGGTTGGGTCAATCGAAGCAACTGACATCTCCCCCGGCATGCTGAAAATCGCCGAGGAACGGAAGGCTGAGGCAGGTGTTGCCAACGCGACCTTCACCACCCAATCCGCCACACAAGCCGCGCGGCGCACCGGGTCCTTTGACGCGGTGCTGGCGTTCAACCTGCTGCATCTAACCGAAGACCCGGCGCGGGTCGTGGCAGACATTCACAGCGGTTTGCCGTCTGGAGGTCTGTTCATTTCCAAGACCCCGTGCATCGGGGATCGCTCCGTCGGGCTGAAGCGCTTTGTGTTTCGGGCGATGATCCCGGTGATGAAGCTCATCGGCAAAGCGCCGTCAAAGGTGCATTTCCTGACCCATGCAGGTATGGACGCGCTGATCACCAAGGCCGGTTTTGAGATCGTGGAATCCGGGAACTTCCCTGCGATTTCGCGCTTCGTGGTGGCCCGCAAGCGATAGGACTACCCACAAATATGTTGCGCCTTCGCCACGCCCTGCGGCGTGGGTGCAACAGGGGCTTGCCGGCCGACGGGCCGTTCGACTAAGCAGCGCTTCCAACCAACACGCAACGGAGCATGGCATGATGCCTGACCCACATCCCTTTTTGAAAGCTGCCTTTACCGGCGATTGACCCGTGCGTGACGTTTTCTCGTGTCGGGTCCCAATACCGACTGGAGAGAACGATGGACTTCGAGACCATCAATATGATCCGGCGTGTCCTGCCACGGGATATGCCGTTCCCCTACTACGCGGACCGTGAAAGCGCATGGTTGCTGGCGCAGTTGATGCGTGGCGACGCCTCTGTTGCCGAGTTGCGAGGCCAAACGGCGGGCAAGTTGTTGGACCGGCCTTTGCTCAAACCACTGATCGCGGGTTGTGGCGGCAGATTGCGTCAACGCGATGTGCTGGCGCTGGCCCATGCCGACAAGGCGATGGATTGGCGGGATGTATCGCCTACCTCCCTTGCCGCGCTGGACCCGGTCTATGCCATGAACTGGCAGGACTTCACGCTCAGCTTTGCGGCTTGGGGCAGCAAGCGGGATTGGCGTTACAATCAGCTGAGCCGCCCGGGCGGCAATCTGGTGGTGCAGTTGGGCTTCCCAACCGAGCACGCGCAGGTCTTTGGCCGTTACTTCGACCGCACCATGCGTCGCAAGCTGGAGTACGCGGGCCATCCGATCCGCAAGGACGGGCCGCCGACGCTGGCCTGGGCGCGACTGGACATTGACCTTGATACCGGCACTGCGCTGGTCGAAGAGGTCCAGTGCGACTGGCTGCGGTTTGTACGCTGGGAAAAGATGCGTCGCGCCCGGACCGGCGCGCAGGAACGCGAAATGCGTGTGCTGATCGCTTATGAGCAGGCCTTGCTGCGTCACTACGCCAAAAGCTGGCCGCGTGTGATGCTGTTGGCGGCGCTCTATCTGCTGCGCGAGGAACTGGGCGTGCGGGATGTCTGGATGCACCAGCACCACGCGGGCGCTGTGCTGAAAAACGTGGAGGGTGGCTTGCCGCCTCGGTCGCTTTACACCGACCTGCCGCGCGCTTTCTGCTTTGCGCCTACCCGCGATGTGCCTGTGTTTCTGGAACGGCCCAGACGCCGGCACCTGGCGCATCTGCGCAAGGCGGGTAAACCGGTCTTTTGGCGGTTGCGCCTCTGACAACAGGGCGGGCGGGGGTTGTCCTCGCCCGCACATGTGCCACATCTGAGGCAAAGAGGAGAAACCCATGACATTGCCCGTATACCTTTCCGGCGAAATCCACACTGACTGGCGGGAACAGATCACCCAAGGGTCCGAAGGGCTGGATGTGACATTCGACAGCCCCGTCACGGATCACGCGGCAAGCGACGATTGCGGCGTGGCGATCCTGGGGGCGGAGGCGGACAAGTTCTGGCACGACCGCAAGGGCGCGCAGGTCAACGCCATCCGCACGCGCAAGGGCATCGCGGATGCGGATGTGGTCGTCGTGCGCTTTGGGGATCAGTACAAGCAGTGGAACGCCGCCTTTGATGCAGGCTATGCCGCAGCGCTCGGCAAATCTCTGATTATCCTGCACGGGCCGGATCATGCCCATGCGCTGAAGGAGGTCGATGCTGCAGCCTTGGCCGTGGCTGAAGAGCCTGCACAGGTGGTTCAGATCCTACGTTACGTTCTGAGCGGGGTCTTGCCGGGCTGAGCTTGCTCTGAACGCGCTTTTCCCGGAGGCTGGTTGCCGGGGAGGATGCGCCATGGAATTCGACTATGTGATCGCCGGGGCAGGGTCGGCGGGCTGTGTGATGGCAGCCAGGCTCAGCGAAGACCCGACCACCACCGTTTGTTTGGTCGAGGCTGGCGGCGCGGGGCGCGATTTGTTCATCCGTGCGCCCGCGCTTGTGGCGGGCATGGTGTCGGGTCGCCCCAAGATCAACAATTGGGCCTTTCACACCGAACCGCAGGCAGGCCTGAATGGCCGTCGTGGGTTCCAGCCGCGCGGCAAAGCGCTGGGCGGGTCAAGTGCGATCAATGCAATGCTTTATGTGCGGGGCCACCGAGCGGATTACGATGAGTGGGCCGATCTGGGGTGTGAGGGTTGGGACTGGGACAGCGTGCTGCCCTATTTCAAGAAAGCCGAAGGCAATGCGCGCGGTAAGGATGATCTGCACAATGCCGATGGGCCGCTTCAGGTCCGGGACCAACCGGACCCCCGCCCCGTTTCCCGCGCATTTCTGGAAGCCAGCCGTGACATGCAGGTGCCAGAGCGGGCGGATTTCAACGGTCCAAAACAGGAGGGCGCGGGGCTCTATCAGGTCACACAGTTTCATGAGGGACCTCACAAAGGTGAGCGATGCTCTGCCGCTGCAGCCTACTTGCCTGCCGACGTTCAGGCCCGTCCTAATCTGACCATTCTTACCAAAACTACAGCCCGCCGTGTGGTGCTGGACGAAGGCCGCGCAACCGGTCTGGAAATCGGCCAATCCGGCAAGCGGCAGGTGATCAAAGCGCGGCGCGAGGTGATTCTGTCAGGTGGTGCGTTCGGATCGCCGCAATTGCTGATGCTATCGGGCATCGGCCCGCGCGATGAACTGGCCGCCCATGGCATCGAGGTGCAGCATGAATTGCCCGGTGTGGGCCAGAATTTGCAGGACCATCTGGACTACATCATCAGCTATCACTCCAAACGCAGCGACGTTGTCGGGCTGAACCCGCGTGGTCTTTGGCAGTTGGCGAAGGCGGGGTTGCAGTGGCGTCGCGATGGTTCCGGCATGTTCGCGACACCATTCGCCGAGGCCGGAGCGTTCTTGCGTAGCGACCCAGATCAGGCGCGCCCTGACGTGCAATTGCACTTTGTCGTCGGGATCGTGGATGAACACATGCGCAAGCTCCACTTCCGCTTTGGCTATTCCTGCCACGTGTGTGTGCTCCGTCCGCACAGCCGGGGCCACGTTGGACTGCAAAGCGACGATCCGCGCAGGCCGCCGCGCATTGACCCGAACTATTTGAATGACCCGCGTGATCTGGAGGCGATGATGAAAGGCGCGCGGCAGATGGAGGCGATCCTTGAAGGCAAGCCATTGGAACCGTGGCGAGGCAAGAAGCTCTATGAGCATGATGGCTCGGATGCGGCCCTAGAGGCCGACATTCGCGCGCGGGCTGACACGATCTATCACCCGGTGGGCACCTGCAAGATGGGGACGGATGATATGGCTGTCACCAACCCTGCCGGTCAGGTGCATGGCACTACGGGGCTGCGCGTGGTGGATGCCTCGCTCATGCCGCGCCTGATCGGTGGGAACACCAATGCGCCCACGATCATGATGGCCGAAAAGATCGCAGACGGCATGCAATAAGCGACAATGCACAGGTCGCGAGAAGGCCAGACCAGCCCGCATCCCAGCGTCTAAGCTAGGGCGAAGGGAGGGCGGAATATGTCCAATACGGATCAACGGGCTGTCTGGGACGTGCTTTTGCATCAGGCACAAGCGACACATGCGGACAGCCCGGCGTTGCAGGGGTTTTGCCCGTTTCCCGATGACGTGATGCCTCAGCCGGTCAGCCCCTTTCACATCCCCGCCGCAGACCTAATGGCACGGGAGACGGGCCTTTTCACAGACAACCATGCCGACCTGCGCGATGCCTTCGTTGCCGCTGGCCCGCTTGCCCAATGGCGCGAGACTTACAAGGGCACGGACATCGGTCAGGACTTCATGGATCGTTTTGCCTGCTACTGCCTGATCGGCGGGGGTGGCGCGTTTTCAAGTCAGCAGATGTGGGCCTGGGTCGTCTACATGCCAGCGGGGCTTTACTACCCCTGGCATCACCATCCCGGTGAAGAGATGTATTTCGTTCTGGCCGGGGAGGCTGAGTTTATGGCCGAAGGCCGCCCCAATGAAGTGTTACGCGCGGGGCAGACCAGTCAGCATGGCTCCAACCAGCCCCACGCGATGCAGACCCATGACCATCCGGTGATGGCCATGGTGGTCTGGCGGAACGGATTTGAGACGCCGCCAGTCTTAACGGAATAGGGCAGTCTTCGATCAAACTGGGTCGGAGATGCCCCGCCATGCATCTAGCACTCTCAGGACGTCTCCGACGCACAATTCAGGTTGGTTCGATGACGTCCGAGGTCAGTCGCGCGCAGGTGTAACCAGCCCAGTTTGAACTGCAGGGCGCTCCACAAACCGACCCAGATACTGGACGAGGTTCTTGTGATCGTCCCAGCCGAGGACTTCCTTTGCGCCATAAAAGTCGAGCGCGCGCAGCCAGGGTGCAATGGCGATGTCCGCGATGGAATAATCGCCTGCGATCCAATCCTTGCCCTCAAGCTCTCCGTTCAGGACATTGAGCAGGCGCTTTGCTTCGTCAATGTAGCGCTTTTGGGGGCGCTTGTCCTCGAACTCTGATCCGGCAAACTTGTAGAAAAATCCGAGCTGTCCCAGCATTGGGCCAAGACCACCCATCTGGAACATCAGCCATTGGATGATGTGGGCCTTCTCGGTCGCGGTGGAGCCGATGAACTTGCCGGATTTTTCGGCCAGATAAATCAGGATGGCCCCGGATTCGAACAAACCGATGGGCGCACCGTCCGGGCCATCCGGGTCAATGATGGCGGGGATTTTGTTGTTGGGGTTCAGCGACAGGAATGCCGGACTTTTCACATCTGCGTCCGCAAGCGTCACTTTGTGGGCCTCATAGGGGATGCCGGTTTCCTCCAGCATGATCGACGCCTTCACGCCATTGGGCGTGGGAAAGGAATAAAGCTGCAGGACGTCAGAGTTCTGCGGGGCCCATTTTTGGGTGATTGGAAAGGCGGAAAGGTCGGCCATCGGGTTCTCCTTGAAGTTGTTGGGTCTACAGATAGGCGATTTTCCCCGTAAAAACAGGCTATGCGGTGTGTGTTAATGTGTTAACAAATGTGCGGCGACGAACAACAACAGTAACAAATAGATCGCCGGGTACAGCAAGAGGGAACATTATGCTGAGCGAATTCAAAGACTTCATTGCCAAGGGCAATGTCATGGATATGGCCGTTGGTATCATCATCGGCGCTGCTTTCACCGCGATTGTGACATCGCTCGTGGGCGATCTGATCAACCCGATCATTGGGCTGTTTATGGGCGGCGTGGATTTCACAAACATGTACGCCGTGCTTTCCGGCGATGTGGCTGAAGGAGCCAGCCTTGAAGCCGCACGCGAAAGCGGTGCAGCCGTGTTTGCCTGGGGCGCTTTCATCATGGCGGTCATCAACTTCCTGATCATTGCCTGGGTGGTGTTCATGCTGGTGCGTTATGTGAACAAGGTCAAAGACGCCGCCGCCAAGCCGGAGGAAGAAGCCCCCGAAGAGCCCAAGGGTCCCACGCAGGAAGAATTGCTGGCAGATATCCTGGCTGCACTGAAGAAAGCCTGAGCCATAAGGCTTTGACACGGAAAAGGCCCGCCAGCACGGCGGGCCTTTTGATTTCAATGGGGCTGCGCTCAACCCGCCTCAGCATCTCCGGGGACGATGCGTGCTACCGTGCCACGTGGGTCGCCGGACGCCTCATCGAACATCGCTAACCCAGTCGCTGACTTCACAATTCGGGTGCAGCTGTTCTTGGGGCCGTTGTCCCAATCGATGCAATAAATTCCGTCCCGGATTGCCCAGGTCCCAACCAGGTTTGTGCCATTGGGTAACGCGGCCCGCGCCGACGTGTCCGAACCGTAGTAGACGTAAGCCTCCCCGCCGGGGGTGGCGATATAGACCGTGTTTCCTGTCAGCAGCGCGTCCAACTGTGCATCCGACATCTGCGTTTCTGCATGTGCCGCTGTGGCGGCGACCAAACTTACCATTGCAAGACCCTTCATTTCCGTACTTTCGTATTGTGAATCGATAATAGACAACATACTTGACTATATGAGATAGTCAAGTCACTTGACTAATGTGTTTCGGGACTAGGGTTGATATGTCAAACATCGAAAGTGTCGCGAGAACGCGAAGCGTGGCGGGGTATTTTCCATTCCGGTCAATTACGAAACGCATTATTGGGAGCTGATGACACTCACCCCGGACCATATCGGCGTCGATCTGTGGCGCGCCTTCAGGGCCTACGAGACTGCGATGTTCGATCGCGTGGCCGCACTTGGGTTTGATGACATCACCGTCGCGGACAGTGAAGTGCTGGTGGAGATCGGGGCAGAAGGGCGCAGCCTGGTCCAGATTGCGCAGGCGCGCCGGGTGTCCAAACAGGCGATACAGGGGCAGGTCCGCAGCTTAGTGGATCGTGGTTATCTTGCCGTTCATCCTGATCCGAACGACGCCCGCGCCAAGCGGGTGATGCATACGGACAAGGGCATGCGGTTGGTCACCGAACTGGTAGGAGTCAAACGCGCGCTACACGCGGAAGTGCTTTATATGTTTGGCGCGGAGCAGCTCGAAATGCTCCGCGCCAGTCTTTCATCGATTGCGGATCGTCTGACGTCGCCTAAGCCTTGAGCGCCAGTTGCGGCGACATCACGTCGATCCCCAGCGCCTTGCCCACCGCGTAATAGGTCAACTTGCCCGCATGCACGTTCAGACCCGCCAGCAAGTGCTCATCCTCCGCACAGGCGTCGCGCCACCCCTTGTTGGCCAGGTTCAGCATGAAGGGCATCGTGGCGTTGCCAAGCGCGATGGTCGAGGTTCGCGCGACAGCCCCCGGCATGTTGGCCACGCAGTAATGCATGATCCCGTCGACCTCATAGATCGGATCCTGGTGCGTGGTGGCTTTCGAGGTCTCAAAGCAGCCGCCCTGGTCAATTGCCACGTCCACAAGTGCTGCACCGGGTTTCAGCTCTGACAGCTGCGCGCGGGAGATCAGCTTGGGTGCCTCTGCGCCTGGGATCAGCACCGCGCCAATGATCATGTCAGCTTCGCGCGCCAGTTCGATGGTGTTCTGGGCGGAGGCATAGGAAGTCTTGAATACTCCAGCGAAGGCATCATCCAGATAGCGCATCCGGGGCAGGGAGCGATCCATCACGGTCACATCCGCGCCCATGCCTGCCGCAATGCGGGCCGCATGGGTGCCCACAACGCCGCCACCGATGACCAGCACGCGCGCCGGACCGACACCCGGGACACCACCCATCAGCACACCGCGGCCACCGTTTGCCTTTTGCAGCGTCCATGCGCCCACCTGCGGTGCCAGACGGCCTGCAACCTCAGACATCGGTGCCAGCAGCGGCAGGCCGCCGCTCCGGTCCGTCACTGTTTCATAGGCAATCGCGGTGCATCCTGAGGCGAGCAAATCCTTCGTCTGCGCAGGATCGGGTGCAAGGTGGAGATAAGTGAACAACAGCTGCCCTTCGCGCAACATTTTGCGCTCGACCGCTTGGGGTTCCTTGACCTTCACGATCATGTCGGCGCTGGCAAAGATCTCTTCCGCCGTGTCGATCATCGTGGCACCTGCCGCCTCGTAGACTGCATCGTCAAAGCCCGCGCCGACGCCTGCGCCTTTCTGAATGATCACCTCGTGACCGTTGCGCACCGCTTCGAGCGTCGCACTTGGCGTCATGCCGACGCGGAATTCCTGGGGTTTGATTTCTGTTGGGCAACCGATTTTCATGACGGCCTCCTGAGTATTTTCAATCTGCCCAATAAATAGGCAGACCGAAGTGCAATGTCAGACGAAACCATGTGGCTATTTGGCGAATTATCAGGATAGAATTGCGCCTAGAAGTTAGAGTACGCAAGGAATGTGCGCCAAATGAGCCTTGATGAGATTGATCGCCGCATCCTGCGGGCGATTCAGCGCAACGGACGCCTGTCCAATGCTGAACTCAGTGATGATGTGCACTTATCACCTTCCGCCTGTCACCGACGCGTGCAACGGATGGAGAAAGATGGATACATCAAAGACTACGTTGCCCTGCTGGACGCGCGCAAGCTGGGTGTGCCAACGACAGTATTTGTGGAGATCACCCTACAGGGGCAGGCGGACGAGGTTCTGGACGCCTTCGAGAAGTCCGTGGCGCGCATTCCTGACGTGCTGGAGTGCCACCTGATGGCGGGGACGGCGGACTATCTGCTCAAGGTCGTGGCCGAGGACACAGAGGACTTTGCCCGCATCCATCGCCAGTACCTCGCCCGTTTGCCAGGTGTGGGGCAAATGCAGTCGAGCTTTGCCTTGAGGACGGTTTGCAAGACGACGGCTTTGCCAGTCTGAAGCGGTTCCGGCCATCGCCCTTGGCGGTAGTTCCTAGAACAGGAAATCGTCCTGTCGCAGATCTGAGATGTCAAAATTCCGCAGGATCAGCTCATCGCCACGCTGGTCTGTGATCACCGCATTTGCGCCCACCTGTTCCAGGTGATTTGTACGGAGGTCCGCGAACCCTCCGATGCCTGACGCCTCAGACAGGTCAATTTGATCAGCGGCACCTCCGACATCAAAGTCCATGACGGTGGAGCGACCGACGGAGAAGACAAACGTATCACTGCCCCCACGACCAAAAAGGAGGTCACGATTGGTACCACCATCGAGCGTATCGCGCCCCGCGCCCCCATCGAGAGTGTCGCGACCTACCCCGCCTTCAAGCCGGTCATTTCCCGCTTCGCCGTTCAAGCGATCCCGGCCCCCGCCGCCACGCAGCAGGTCGTTGCCGGTGCCACCATTTAGGGTATCCGTACCGTCTGCCCCGAACAGGCGATCTGACGCCTCGCCGCCCAAGAGCAAGTCATCGCCTCTGCCGGCAAAAAGGGTGTCCTCGCCAGCACCGCCGAACATCGTGTCATTCCCTTTGGCACCGACTAGGCGGTCGGCACCCTGTCTCGCCTCGATGCGGTCGGCATCACGGCCACCATTCAACGTATCCCGACCGGAGGTGCCAACAAGCGTATCGTTACCAGCCAGCCCCAAAAGGAGCCCCGGTGCACTAAGGGACAGCAGATCATTCCCATTCGTGGCGGTTCCGCCCCCGGCCCCGTTGTCAATTTGCACAGGTGCTGCGGTACGCGCGAAGTTCTGTGTGACCATCACCGCGTCCCAACCATTGAAGTTCCCCCGCTCTATCCCGATGCCGATCACCGTGACATCGGGGTTCAGGATGTTGGCGCGGTGGCCAGGGCTGTTCATCAGCCCCTCATGCAGATCCGCCACATCATCCGCGATGCCTGGTGCGCCGCGTTCAGACTGCCAGGCAATGTTCTCCGCCCAGGTCCAATTGCCGGAAAACTGAAATCCGGCATCCTCCATCCTCTCACCGGCGCTCGAACCTCCGACGCCGGTGTGTGAGAAGATGTTGCGCTCCAACATCCATTCACTGTGATCCTCCAAAGAGTCGTTCAGCCGCAGCTCGAGTTGCACAGGTTGAAGCCCGGCTTTCGCGCGTTCAGAGTTGATCAGATCGAGCATCTGGCGTTCGACGTTACTGGCTTGGGACATTTATTCGCTCCTTGTTTGGTGAGGAAACGGATGTGGCGTACCACCGAAGTGGCAGCATCAAAGGGGTACGTTGCCATGCTCGATTTTTCGGCTCCGCCTCGCCGATCTGTTCGCAGCAGTGGCTGAATTCTGCGTGGGCGTTTTGCCGCTGGCGGAGGGTCGCTGACGGCGCGATTTGAAACTGGCAATCCGTCGCTGTTGTCCTGCGAGGTTGAACGCTTTTCCGATCCAGCAAAAACAAAACCCCCGTCGCCATCTGGCCACGGGGGTTTCGTAATTTCAGCGCATCTTGCGCGGAGTGATTTACATCATCCCTTCGCGTTGTGCTTTTTTGCGTGCCAGCTTGCGGGCACGGCGGATCGCTTCAGCTTTCTCGCGCGCTTTTTTTTCGGACGGTTTCTCGAAATGTTGCTTGAGCTTCATTTCACGGAACACGCCTTCGCGCTGCAGCTTCTTCTTCAGGGCACGAAGCGCCTGATCGACGTTGTTGTCGCGAACACTAACCTGCATGTGGTTGTCACCACCTTTCTAGGATAAAGTTGCAAGGATTTGCAGGAAATGAGCGTTTAGCAACCTATATTCTGTTTGTCCAGTCACAGTTGCATCGGCGAGGTGAGCGAAAATGACAGATCCGAAATCCCAGTTGCTGGATGCAGCGCTGAACCACGTGGTGTTCGACGGCTGGTCTGAGGCGACGTTCAAGGCGGCGATGGCAGACGCTGGAATTGATGCAACTGTTGCCAATGCCGTCTGCCCCCGCGGGGCGGTTGATCTGGCGGTTGCCTATCACCATCGCGGCGATGAGAAGATGCTGGAGGCGTTGCGAGAGGAAGACCTTACTGCCTTGCGTATCCGTGATCGCATTGCACGTGCGGTGCGTTCGCGGCTTGAGCTGATCACCGACAAAGAGGTCGTTCGGCGGGGGACCACTCTGTTTGCCCTACCGCAATATGCGCCAGACGGGGCCAAGCTGATCTGGGGCACCTGTGATGCAATCTGGAATGCTTTGGGTGATACGTCGGATGATGTGAACTGGTACACTAAGCGCGCTACTTTGAGCGCGGTCTATTCCTCAACCGTTTTGTTCTGGTTGGGCGACACCAGCGAAGATCACGCGGATACCTGGGATTTTCTGGATCGTCGCATCGAAAACGTGATGCAGATCGAAAAGCTGAAGGCCCAGGTGCGCGAAAGCCCCACGTTGAGCAAGCTGATGGCAGGACCCAATTGGCTGATGAGCCACATCAAGGCACCCGCCCGTTTCCCGCGCACCGATCTGCCCGGCAGCTGGACGGCCCCGCGCGATTGACGGTTCACGCGGGCTTTGTGGGGTGATAGGGCAGGGCGCATCCAGCCATGCCCCGTGTTAGCCCGTGACCAACCGCTCTCCCGAAATTCTGCTTTCCGATGTCTGCTACGCCCCTGGCGGCGTGGATGTGCTGCAAGAGGTAAGCCTGAGCGCCACTGAGGCGCGGATTGGCGTCGTTGGGCGCAATGGGTCGGGCAAAACATCATTCGCGCGGGTTCTGGCAGGCCTTTTGACCCCCGATGCCGGACAGGTGCGCATTGCCGGCATCGACGTGGCCACCGACCGCAAGGCGGCCCTGGGTGTCGTGGGAATTCTGTTCCAGAACCCCGATCACCAGATCATTTTTCCCACCGTTGAGGAAGAACTTGCCTTTGGCCTGCGGCAGATGGGCCAGTCCGAACGCGAGGTGGCGGCAGGTGTGACCCGCATCCTTGACCAGTTTGACAAGGGCCATTGGGCCAAGGCCCCGGTGGTCCAGCTGTCACAAGGCCAACGGCAACTGGTGTGTCTGATGGCCGTCCTGGCGATGGAGCCTCAGGTCATCATCCTGGATGAACCCTTTGCCGGGCTCGACATTCCCACAACGATACAATTGCAACGGATTTTGGATGCGCTTGCGCAAACCGTGGTGTTGATCACTCACCACCCGGCCACGCTTGACGGCTACGACCGGGTGATCTGGATCGACGAAGGGCGGATCCGGCAGGACGGCACGGTGGCCGAGGTCGTACCTGCCTTTGAAGCCGAAATGCAAAAGTTGGGAGGGGGCGATGATCTCTCTGACCTCCCCGGTTGAGACGCGCGCGCACGGCTGGCCTGCGGGGTTGAAGCTGGCGCTGCTGTGTGCCGCAACTGTGGTCCTTTTTGCGGCGGATGCGCTTGGCTGGCATCTGGCGTTTCTTGCGGGGATGATCACCCTCTATGCGCTGCCGGGCGGCCAGTTTTTGCACACCGGCCTAATGCGACTGAAGGTGCTTTGGCCCTTTGTGGTTCTGATCCTTTTTTGGCATCTGATCACCGGGTCGATGGTGCTGGGGCTTGTGATTGTGCTGCGCATGGTGACCGCTGTGGGCCTTGCAAATCTCGTCACTATGACCACGCGGCTGAGCGACATGATGCGAGTGGTTCGGTGGTTGACCTCCCCTTTGCGCTGGGTTGGCGTCAATACCCGCGGGATTGAGGTCGCCATGGCCATGGTCGTGCGCTTCACCCCCGTTCTGGCCGAAAAGGGAAGCCAGTTGGCGCAATCCTGGCGTGCGCGGTCGCGGCGGCGGGTGGGCTGGCGGATTGTCATACCGCTGACGGTGCTGGCTATTGATGATGCCGAACATGTCGCCGAGGCGTTAAGGGCACGCGGCGGCGTCAGCGCCGGACCTCGGGACAGCGGTTGACCTTTCCCCATTTGAGGCATACCCGAAGCGTCAGAATTTGTGACCTACCTCGACAGGACCCCTCCCTATGGAACGCTCCCTCAGCTTGATTGCCCTTTTTGCCGCCCTTATCGCCGCGCTGGGGCTGATCCCGAAGCTGACGCTGGGATTCGGCGTGCCGATTACCGCGCAGACGCTGGGCGTGATGCTGGCAGGCACGGTGCTTGGGGCGCGTCGCGGGGCGCTTGCGGTGCTGTTGTTCCTCGCCCTCGTGGCCATCGGCTTGCCGCTGTTGGCAGGCGGGCGTGGCGGGCTGGGGGCCTTTGCCACGCCCAGCGTTGGCTTCCTCATTGGCTGGCCTGTGGGTGCTTTTGTCACCGGGCTGGTGATGGAGCGGATGCGCAGCATGTCTATTGGTATGGTCGCCGGTTTCGCCTCCGTCATTGGCGGTATCATCGTGATCTACGCGTTCGGCGTTGTCGGCATGTCTGTCATGCTTGAGAAGTCCATCTCCGAGGCTCTGGTTCTTGTGTCAGCCTTCATCCCCGGCGATTTCCTCAAGGCCGTCATCGCGGGGCTGATCACGGCAGGGCTCGCGCGCGCACGGCCCGCCAGCTTGCTGTCACGCGCGTAACACCAGCGCGCTGCCAATCCCGCCTGCCGCAGCGATGGTGGCAAGACCAATGCCGCCACCGCGCTGGGTGAGGTCGTGAAAGAGCCGCACCGTGTTAACCGCGCCAGAGGCTCCAATGGGATGGCCCCGGGCCAAGGCCCCACCTCCTTGATTGACGATGGCGGGGTCCAGGCCGGCCCCTTGAATACAGGCGATGGCTTGCACCGCATAGGCTTCCATCACCTCAGCTGCATGAAGCGCGCCCGGTTCCAGCGATGCCTCTGCAAGTGCTTTCTGGATAGCCGGAAGCGGCGAAAGGCCGGGTTGGACAGGATCGGCCCCAAGGGTCGCACCTGATCTGATTTCACAAATGGGTCCGGCATGGGCTTGAGCCAGCCGATCTGAGACCACAATAACAACGGCAGCGGCATCTGCCGCAACGGCCGCGTTTGCAGCTGTGATGGTTCCAGTGATCGGTTTGGCCCGGTCGGTCAGTTGTGGGGTCAGCCTGCGCGCAAAAGGATCGGTTTCGATGCCACACAAGGGGACAATTTCCTTGGGCGAAGGGCTGTGCGCCAGTGCGTTGGTATGGCTTTGAGCCGCCCATTCATCCTGCGCCCTACGGGAGATGCCCTGTATTTCAGCCAAAGCTGCCGCTGCTTGGTGCATGTCCGGGTCACGGTCCGGCCAAGGTGTGAACGGTGCTTGCTCGTAGGCCTCAGGCGGGCGACCGTCTGCAAAAGTGCGCGCGCGCAAGGGGCGGCGGGAGTAACTTTCGAAGCCACCCGCCACCACAACCTCTGCCGCGCCTGAAGTGACCAGCGCCCGGGCAAGAAGGATTGCATCCATGCCACCGGCGCATTGCCGATCGATGCTCAGCCCGGCCACGCGTTCTGGCAACCCCGCAGCAAGTGCCGCGCGTCGCGCTGGATTTCCCCCCGCGCCCAAGGCGTTACCAAGGATAACCTCATCAACATCTTGCGTCTGCAATCCGGCTTCTTTCAGAGCCGCCGTAATCACCGGAGCGGCGAGGTCCTCCAATGATCGATCGGCAAAGGCCCCGCCCTTTGGCACCACAGGGCTGCGGCAAGCGGATATGATCCAAGCCGCCATCAGGTGCCGCCAATCCGCGCGTTGAGCGCGGGTACATCTACCTTGCCTGAAGGCAACATCGGCAAGCTGGGCAGAAAGATCACCTCACCCGGGGTCGCAATTGCACCGAATTCGGACCGAATGGTCTCGCGCATGCGTTGGGCCAGCGCCGGGTCCTGTTCCCCTTCGGTGACCAGCACCATCTGCTGTCCGCGCAATCCATCCAATTTTGGCAGAGCCACGCAAGTCAGCCCGTCAAAGCCGGCTGCGATCGGCGCCTCAATTGCTTCGGGGTGCACAGTCTGATCGGCAATCGTTACAGCGCGATCTTTGCGACCGTGAATGGTCAGATAGCCGTTGGCGTCCAGTTCGCCCATCTCACCCACGCTGAAAAAGCCGTCTGCCCACGCTGCGTGTTGCCCATCAGCATAGCCTTGGAACAGGTAAGGGCTGCGTGCAAAAACCTCACCATCCTGGATGCGAATTTCTACACCAGGGTAGGCGCGACCGACCGAACCGGGTGGTGTTTCGGCATCACTCATTGTAACAAAGCTGGTTTCGGCGGCACCGTAAAACTGCCTTAGGTCCGCATTTGGAAAACCCGTGTTGATCTGCGCGCGCGCAGGGTCATTCAAGACCCCGCCACCACACAGGATCAAACGCACGTCAGGCAGAGGATCGTGCGCCTTGTTCAAGAGCAGCTTCAATTGCGTGGGTGTGGCGTAGAGGACCGTGATGCGATGATCGGCCAAGGCCTGTCTTTGCTGTGATGAGGGCAAACCTTCCAGCAGGTGCGCATCCATTCCCAGATGGAGAGCTTCCAGCACCCCATAGAGCGTCAGAGAATGGCTCAGCGCACCAAAGACGGCGGCTGTGTCTTTTGATGTCAGATCAAAGAGCCCCGCATTGACTTCGAAGCTGGCGATCCAGGAGGCTTGGTTGCGATGAATGATCTTGGGCGTTCCCGTGCTGCCACCTGTGTAGGTCAGGAAATCGGGCGGGGCGCATTTCGTGCTTTCCGGCAGTGAATGCGCTGAGATGCAGAATGCATCGCCCGCCAATACCGCAGCGCCAAGGTTCGAGGATGCTAGGTCTGATGGTTGGTCGGTGATGGCACAGAAATTCTGTGCCCCGACTGCGGTAGCGCGCGGCACTTCAGCTCCGCGCGCAAAAACCTTGGCATCGGCGTGCCATCTGAACTGCAATTGCTGCCCCATGGACACGTCCCGTATCAAATTCCCTTGTACGGCCCAAGTGCGCAAATAGGGGCTGTTGGGTGCGCGTGCCGCCTTTTATGCTGGTCGGGGTGAAACGGAGGAAGCCATGACCCAGACAATGCGCGCAGTAGAGATCACTGAACCCGGCGGCCCTGAGGTCCTGCAGATCGCAGAGCGGCCAGTGCCCGAACCAGCCCATGGGCAGGTGGTGATCAAGGTGGCCTATGCCGGGGTGAACCGCCCCGATGCGCTGCAGCGCGCGGGGCTCTATGCGCCGCCGCCCACAGCGAGCGATCTGCCGGGGCTGGAAGCTGCGGGCGAGGTTGTGGCGCTGGGCTCTGGTGTGTCGGGCGTTGCGGTTGGTGATCAGGTTTGCGCCCTGCTGCCGGGGGGTGGCTATGCCGAATACGTCGCAAGCCCGGCGGCGCATTGTCTGCCCGTGCCAGAGGGCATGGGATTGAAAGAGGCAGCCTGCCTGCCGGAGACTTACTTTACGGTTTGGTCCAATGTTTTCATGCGTGGTGGGCTGAAGGCTGGTGAGGTGTTTCTGGTTCACGGTGGTTCCAGCGGGATCGGGACCACGGCCATTCAACTCGCTAAAGTGTTTGGCGCGCGGGTGTTCGCAACCGCAGGATCGGAAGATAAATGCGCTGCCTGCCGTGACTTGGGCGCTGAGGTCGCGATCAATTATCATGACGTGGATTTTGTTGAGGCCCTGAAGAACGAAGGCGGCGCGGACTTGATCCTCGACATGGTGGGTGGGGGCTATATCCCCCGCAATATCAGAGCCTTGGCCGATGACGGTCGCCTGGTGCAGATCGCGTTCCTGCAAGGGCCGAAGGTGCAGATGAACTTTGCGCAGTTGATGACGCGTCGCCTGACAATGACGGGCTCCACGCTGCGGCCACAAAGTGATCTGGCCAAGGCGCGGATTGCTCAGGAGTTGCGTGAGGCCGTCTGGCCTCTGCTTGCAAAAGGCCGCGTGGCCCCGGTGATGGACAGCACGTTTGCGCTGGAGGAGGCGGCAGAAGCGCACGCTCGGATGGAAAGTAGCGGCCACATCGGGAAGATCGTTCTTCAAGTCAACGCGTGACCTGAAGGAGCGGCTGCGCCGCACGCGATTTGTTTATTGGTGGGTTTGGCTGGCGTTATGGTCCTGGTCGTTTGTTGCGCGGCTTTGAAATGGGGCGCTTGGATATTTGTGGCCAGAAAGAGAAAGGGTTTGTTAACCACGCTAGACTAGGACTTTGGGTACGGTACAGGCGGGGACGCCGATGACCGTGCCAGGAAGAGGACCCTGTCCTTGACCGAGGGGGGAGGGGCGACCTTCTCTCCTCTTTCTGGCCAACAAATATCCAATCCTAATGCCTGCAGCCTTTGAAACGATTGTGGTTTTAGTCAATCGGCTGGAACAAGGCATCTTTCATCCGGCAGTCGCGTACGACGTCCTGACCGCAGGGGACAGGTTCCAGTGTTTTGCTGAGGCAAATGCGGGCCTCCTGAATGTGGCCATCCCTGCAGGTGATGGTAATGCCGTCGCGCACCAATTTCGGGTTATCCTTCAGGAATGCGTCTTCGACCACAGATGCGGGCAGTTTTACGGCTCGGTCCAGCCTGCGGAATATGCCAGGCCGGGTGACCGTCCCATAGGCCTCGCGCGACAGCGCGTAGTAATCCCGCGCGCTGAGTCCTGTGCAGGTCCCGTGTTTCTTCCACTGGTGCCAGGCCAACCCACTGGTGCCCATGATGTCGGCCATGTCTGCCGTCATGCCCCGCGACGGGGGGCGTTCGATGGTGCGGCAGAAGGAGGGGTAACCGCGATGGAACTGCGGCCAGAGGCCGTGTAGGATCCATCCGTGATCTTCGTCGCATTGTGGTGAGCGGCGCGCCTCGCCCTCAAGCGCACACCAGTTTGGCGACCAGCTGAGCGCCATCACGTAGTAGTCGAATTCGCCCGGGCGTTCGCCTTCGGCCTGTAGGGGTGCGCTGGCGGTGGCAAAGGCCATAAGGGCGGCGAGGAGGATGCGCATTGGGGCTTTCCTTATTTGCGTCACGCCACTATATACGCGCCAAGTTCCCCGACAACGGAAACCGTCCCGGCCCCCGGGAAAGCCCTTTCAGGCGACGGAGAAGTTGTGCCCAAAGGAGAGAGAGACATGGCAAAACCGATCATGGCCAAGGCCACCGCCGTCTGGCTGGTGGACAACACCACCATCAGCTTCAAGCAGATCGCGGATTTCGTCGACATGCACGAGCTTGAGGTGCAGGGCATTGCGGATGGTGATGTGGCGGCTGGCGTGAAAGGATTTGATCCCATCGCCAACAACCAGCTGACGCAGGACGAAATTGATGCCGCTGAAAAGAGCCCGACACACAAGCTGAAGCTCAAGTTCAACGCAGCGGCTCAGGGCGAGGAAAAGCGCCGCGGACCGCGTTATACGCCATTGTCCAAACGGCAGGACCGCCCGGCGTCTATTCTGTGGCTGGTGAAGTTCCACCCGGAACTGAGTGATGGGCAAATCTCCAAACTGGTCGGTACCACCAAGCCGACCATTCAGGCGATTCGCGAACGTACGCATTGGAACATCGCCAACATTCAGCCCATTGATCCTGTGGCCCTGGGTCTGTGCAAGCAGTCTGAGTTGGACGCTGCCGTGCAAAAAGCCGCCGCCAAGAAGGCCAAGGAAGGCGAGGTCATGTCTGACGACGAGCGCCGCAAGTTGGTGAGCACAGAGCAGAGCCTTGGTATGGAAGCGGAGCCCAAAATCCCAACGGCCATCGAAGGGTTGGAGACGTTCACTTTGGCGGGTGATGACGAAGAAGACGACGACAGCCAGGGTGATTATTCCGACGCTGACAGCTTCTTTTCGCTGCCTGATACCGACGATCAGCCGGATCTCGAGGAAGACCCGAAGTCCTGACGGCTATGCATTGACGGAGCGGAGCCACTCCAAACTGGCTGTTGCGTATCAAAACGCGGGGCGCGAGCGTCCCGCGTTTTGTTTTGGAGCGGCCCTGCCTAAGCGCTTTGGTCTGCAAAGAGCGCGCCCAGGTGTGCTTTCAGAGTGGGTTCATCTTCCAGTTTGAGCCGGACCGGAAGGGTGATCACCTTGCTGCGAAAGCTGGAGGGTAAGCGGACGGCGTCTTTTTCGGTGCTGACCAGTTGCGCGCCGCGCAGTCGTGCTTCTGCCTCCAGCCGGGTCATCAGTGACGTGGTGAGCGGCTGATGATCATCCAGCGCCTCGGCATGGATCACATTGGCCCCAAGGTCACGCAAAGTGGCAAAGAATTTCTCCGGATGGCCGATACCGGCAAATGCCAAGACTGGCGTGTCCGTCCAATCCATACCCGTTTGAAGCGGCTCCAGCGCGGCCCGCAAATGGAGGAGGGTGTTGGGCAAGTTGGTTCTTGAAGCGAAATCGTGCTGCTGGGCCTCCCGCCCAATGCTCAAGAGAAGGTCAGCGCGCCTCATCCCTGCGTCAACGGGTTCTCTGAGCGGTCCTGCGGGCAGGCATAGGCCATTGCCGAAACCTCTCTCCGCATCCACCACAATAATCGATAAATCATGTGCCAGCGCCGGGTTTTGAAAGCCGTCATCAAGCACAATCACTGTTGCACCCGCGTCAACCGCCGCACGCGCCCCTGCGGCGCGGTCCTTGGCCACCCAGACTTCGGCAAAGGAGGCCAGCAACAGCGGTTCGTCGCCGACCTCGGCGGCCTTGTGGCGATTGGGGTCAACCCGGACGGGTCCTTCGAGGCTGCCTCCATATCCACGCGTGACCACATGCGGCTGTTGGAACAGCCCTTGAAGCTGGTCCAGTAGTGCAATCACCGTCGGCGTTTTGCCCGTTCCACCGGCGTTGATGTTGCCCACGCAAATGATGGGCACGCCCACCCTGACCCGCGCGCCACCGACAAGCCTGCGCCGCGTGGCACCGGCATAGATGGCACCCAGAGGGCGCAAGAGCTGGGCGCGCCAATCGGGCCGGGGTTTGTGCCAGAATGCAGGGGGTCGCTTCATGCGTTTCGCTCACGTGCATCAAGCGTGTCCTGAACAAGGTCGGTGATCCTGTCCGTGAGCTCTGCCCCGTGGCTGATGACGTCCCAGCCTGCATGAGCCATGGTGGCGGCCTGATCGGGGGCAATCAGGCGGGACACAGCGTTGCCCAGGGCTGCAGCGTCGTTGACGATCCGTGCGGCACCCGCAGCGGCAAGCCTGCTGTAGGAGGACATGAACTGTCCAATCCGGGGGCCATAGAGGATGGCAGAGCCTAGGGCCGCAGCCTCAAACGGGTCACATCCATGGCTGTCGGCAACCAATGATCCACCCAAAAACGACACAGGCGCCAGTCGAAAGAACAACCCCCGGTCTGCCACATCATCTGCGATCATCACTTGCGTGGTTTCATCGGGTTCTTGTCCGTTGCTCCAGTTCGCAACAGCAAGTCCTGCATCTGTGGCGTGGTTTTCTGCTTCCTCAGCGTGGTCAGGAGATGCCGTACCCATGATGAGCAGCAGGCGATGGGAATGGCGCAGCGCCTGCCGGTGGGCGTTCAGCACAATGCTGATCTCTGGCTGCTCAAGGCAGGCGGCAAACCATGCAGGTCGGCCGCCCAGGGCTTCGCTCAGTGCCGTAAGATCGCTATCAGAACAAGGCAGGGCACGGCCTCCAGCGACGAGCGGTGAGGTGACAATGACGTCGTCCCGGGTGTACCCAATCTTCTTGAGCCGTTTGTGTCCGGCGTCAGAGCGCACGTGCACATGCGAAAAGTGGTCCAGCAGATGGCTGGTGAGGTCGGGAAGCCACCTGTCACGCCGTCCGTCAAATCCCTTGGCATCCGCATCCAGCAGGATCATGGGGCAGCCTCGGGCGCTGGTTTCCAGGATCAGGTTTGGCCGTAGCGCGCCCCAAATCCACAAGCAGGTGTCCGGCAGCCAGTGGTCCAGAAAGGCCGCAACGCTGACAGGGTGATCAGCCGGCAAGACGTCAAACAAAATGACATAGTGGTCCGGCATCGCGCCATGCGGCACCTCGGGTGCCTCGGGGGGCGTGGTTATGAGGACGACCAGACCGTCCCGCTCCGCGCACAGCCGCGCGGCCAGATCAAGTACGGCAATCATGTTGTCTGGCTCAGCCGCGTGGATCCAGACAAGTTCGCCCACGGGGCGCAATGGCCGGGAGGGTATTTCCGGTGGGTCCCCCCTGCGGGCCAGCGCCTGATATGCCGTTAATCCCAATGACCGCGCCATGACAGGTCAGCCTTGTTCCGACGGTGAACAGAGGCGTGCCATGGGCAGCAAACCTTGGATCATGACAGGCGTCCTTTGCCAAATGCGTCCGCCCTTGGGTATCAGATGGAGGACTTCACGCAAGTGCGGCAATCAACGCGGAATGGGCCTTGGCCCCCGCTGCAACAACCCCATCGAGGCGCGGATCGCGGTTGTTGAACTGCAACGCAGCACCTGTGCGATCCGACACACCGCCCCCGGCCTCAGACACGATCAGGCTGCCAGCTGCGATGTCCCATTCCCAGGACGGCCTTAGCGTCAGCATGCCGTCAAACCGGCCTTGCGCCACCAGTGCCAACCGATAGGCCAGTGACGGTCGATAGTTGCGTTGAAACGAGGGCGCGGTGCCCGATTGCCAGTGCTGCCCTTGCATCGCGGGGCGCGCGGCGAGGATTGTCATATGCTCAAAGGTGCCATTACTCGAAGCCTTCATCGGGGCGTCGTTTAGCGTCGCGCCTTGACCCAGGGCTGCAGCGTAAAGCATGTCGCGCATCGGCAGATAGACCACCGCAGCTGTGGGCCGCCCGCCTTCGGTCACCGCAATCGAATGCGCCCAGGTGTTGGACCCTTCCACAAAGCTGCGCGTGCCGTCGATGGGATCGATGATGAAAACGCGGTCATGGTCAAGCCGGTCCGAGGTGTCTTCGGTTTCCTCTGAGAGCCAGCCATAGTCTGGCCGCGCACCGCGCAACTCAGCCTGTAGCACGTCGTTGACGGCAAGATCAGCCTCTGTCACCGGACCCGCGCCATCAGGCTTGTCCCACCGCTTGGCGGTATCTCCGGTGTAGCGGCAGGCAACGTCGCCAGCGGCGCGGGCAGCCTTGATCAGTAGGGGAAGATCAGTTGCCGGCAAGGGTCAACCCCGGAACCAGCAGCGAGGGGACGACGCGGCTGAGGTGCGTGCGTGCATCATTGGCCGGAACGATGGCTTTGAGCATGTCGCGCAGATTGCCCGCAATGGTGCATTCGTTGACGGCGTGGGTGATCTCGCCCTTTTCCACCCAGAACCCGGCAGCTCCGCGGGAATAGTCACCTGTATTGGGGTTGATCGTGCTGCCAATAAGTGACGTCACCAACAGCCCGGTGCCCATGTCGCGCAAAAGGTCACTGCGCGACGCATCACCCTGTGTGAGGGCCACGTTCCAATGCGATGGCGAAGGGCCACTTGAGGTCCCGCGCGCCGCATTGCCGGTAGAGGCCATGCCCAATTTGCGCGCATTTGCCAAATCCAGCGTCCAGCCTTGCAGCACGCCACCCGTGACAATGTCCCGTGATGCGGTTGTCAGACCCTCGCCATCGAACGGCCGCGTGCCAGAGGTGCGCGGGCGCAGGGGATCTTCTGTCAGCGACAGGGCCCTGGGCAAGATCTGCTCACCCATCGCATCACGCAACCAGGACGATCCACGCGCAATCATGGAGCCATTTACGGCGGCCAGCAAATGGCCGATCAGCGTGCTCGACACGCGTTCATCAAACAGGACCGGGTAGGTGCCGGTGGGTGGTTTGCGGGGGGACAACCGCTCTACCGCACGCGACGCGGCAGTGGCACCAATTTCCGCAGCACTGCGCAGGTCTGACTGGAAGGTACGGCTGTCGCCGTCATAGTCCCGCTCCATCCCCAGTCCTTCACCTGCGATGGCAACGCAAGACAGACCCCGGCTGGTGCGTGTGTAGCCGCCTTCGAACCCATTGGAGGCCGCCAGCCAAATACGATGAGTCGAATAGCCCGCGCTCGCAGACTGCACCTGACTGACACTTGTGTTCGCAAGCGCTGCTGCTTCGGCCTCTTGTGCATCTGTCTGCAGATCGGCTGCTGAGGGTTCCTGCGCGGGGTCGGACAGTTCCAACCCTGAAGCGTCTCGCCTTTCGGATAGCTGCTCAGGATCAGCCAGACCGGCGTAAGGATCCTCGGGCGCTTCCTGGGCCATCGCCACGGCACGTGCCGCCATTTCGTCGATCGTACGGCTGGAGGTGTCCGAGGCGGACACAATTGCCAACCGCTGCCCCACAAAGACCCGCAACCCGATGTCTGTGCTTTCAGAACGCTCTGCCTGTTCCAGCGCAGCGCCACGTACTTCCACAGTGTTTGACCGTGCCTCGACCGCAAGCGCATCAGCGGCATCTGCACCTGCCGCGCGCGCGGCATTCAGCAAGGCGTCAGTCAGCACATTCAAAGGATCTGGCATGAGGTGGGCTCCGTCGCGGGGGTGGGGCAGAGGTAATTCGCAGAGCCGCTCAGGGCAAGGGGCCGCAGGATACACGAAAAAGGCGCACCCGACCGGGCGCGCCTTTCTGTTTCGCTTGCCGAAGTATTACCGAAGACGCTGACCGTTTGCGAGGATCTGACCCTCTTCGGTGAATTCCACCTTGGACGTCAGGGAGTCCGGTTCGGACCCCGCAACGGCAAAGAGCCCCATCATCATGCGTGCGCCCATTGCCTGTTCTTCAGGCAGCAGGCCCATGCCCACCAGCTTGTCCATCAGGCCATTGGCACCATTGACCGACACATCGATGGCCCCAACCGGCTTTGGCACACCGGGCAGAGTTGTCAAATCAGAGTTGTCAAACGTGATGTCACCGGAGCCTTCGATCTTGGCTCCTACGGCGCTGACCAGCAGCTTGTCGATGGTCAGGGCATGAATTTCGGCAGGAGGGGCCACAGCCTCGGCAAAGGCCGGGTCCATGAGATCCATTAGCATCTTGGCCTTGCCAATCAGATCTACAGAAATCGTGGCCGGGTCGCGAGGCAGCTGTCCGGCGGGATCAAAAATCGACCAGATGATGTCGGACATCGTGAAATCCGCCAGCGTGAAGCCAAACGCGAAGTCTTCGGGGGTGTCCGACTTGCTGATCGGCATCGCCAGGTTGAAGCCATACTCCGCCATGCTCAGATCAATCGGGAAGGGCAAGTCAGGCACCGTGGCACTCGCGGTCAGGCCATTCAACGCGCCGCTGTAGGCCAGTTCATCCGCGTTCATCTTCACACCCAATGACCCACCTGTGGTCGAGGTGTTGGCGGCAAAGTCGCCGTCAATCGGATCGCTGCCCTGCAGTTGCATGCTGCCGCCCGTGTACTTGAACACACCGGAAACCGCGAAGCCGGATTTGAGCATCGCGGCCATATCCGTCATGTCAATGCCTGTGGTGGGGATTAGTCCGCCGCCGTCAAAGGACAGGCCGTCCAGGTTCCCCGCCATGTCGAATTTGACCTGCTCTGCCGGGTTGTTGACGTTGATGTTGTAGGTCATCGAGGTGACACCGCCGGACTGCTGATAATCCCGCACATCGCCGACCTTCATCGTCGTGGTGTTGGTAAATCCGTTGAGGTTCATGCCGATGCTGATCATGTCACTTGGCATGGTCTCGCCGTCTACTGTGATCTCATCGACTGTTATACCGGCCGTGTCCGCGCTGTAGGTGCTCACCATCTCTTCCGGCGAGCCGCTGACTGACATGGCATGGCCGGATTGCGCAAAGGTCATCTTCAGATCAACCGGGGGCTCTCCGGGACCCGGTTCGACCGTCATGGTCATGGGCATGCTGTCGGGCAGGATTACATCCACCGCACCGCCATTCTGCACAAAGGTCACGGATCCAAATGAGATCGTCGCACCGCCGGGCGTGTCAGGGATTTCCATCGACATGATGATGTTATCGACCTGCAAGTCGTCACCATTCGTGCTTTCGGTTGCGCTGATCTCGTACCCCATGGTTTGCAGGTACTGCTTCCAGTCCCCCCAGACTTCGGCTGTGGTCACATCCGCCAGGGCTGATTGGCCCAGCAGGGCTGCGGGCAGCGCCAGTGTGAAAGTGGAAAGTGAAATTCGGGACATACTCAAATCCTTGTGTCTAATTTGCTCAAGCGAGAGTCTGACATAGCGCAGCAATCGTCAAGTCATCGTGGAAGTGAACCGCAGGCTCTGGACCCGGTCTTGCCCTCAGACTACCACATGGGGGACCAAGGGCCAAAAAACACCCTCATTCAAAGGAAAACTGCCATGGATATGACCGGAAAAACCGTGATGATCACTGGGGCTAGCCGAGGGATCGGTGCGGCTGCTGGGCGGGAATTCGCCGCTTGTGGTGCGAACGTGGTCTTGCTGGCCCGTTCCCAGGACGCGCTTGTCAATTTGCAGGGGGAGATCGGCGATCAAGCCCTCGCGATCCCATGTAACATCGCCCGCTACGCCGAAGTTGAGGCGGCCGTCGCAGCGACCATTCAGGCCTTTGGCGCGCTCGATGTGCTAATCAACAACGCGGGCGCGGTGGAGCCAATTTCGCATCTTGCGACCTCTGATCCTGACGGTTGGGGGCAGGTGATCGATATCAACCTCAAGGGCGTCTACTATGGCGCGCGGGCGGCTATCCCGGTGATGAAAGCAAAGGGCGGCGGGTCGATCCTGACGATATCTTCAGGGGCCGCCCATGGTCCGGTGGAGGCCTGGAGCCATTACTGTGCGTCCAAGGCTGCGGCCAACATGCTGAACCGCTGCATTCACAAGGAAGAGGGCGAAAGCGGTATCCGCGCCATCGGTCTGTCGCCCGGCACCGTTGCGACCCAGATGCAAAAAGAGATCAAGGCCTCCGGCATCAACCCGGTCAGCAAACTGAACTGGGAGGATCACATTCCGCCTGAATGGGTGGCCAAATGTCTGGTCTGGATGTGCGGGGCGGGGGCCGACGACTGGCTGGGCGACGAGATTTCCCTGCGGGATGAGACCATCCGCCGCACGGTGGGCCTGATATGATCGAGGTTGACCGCACTGGCCCGGTCTGGACCGTGACGCTCAACCGTCCGGACAAGGCCAATTCCCTAACCGGCGCGATGCTGACGGAATTGGCCGAGGTCATGGAGGAAGCGCAAGAGGCGCGCGCTGTAATCCTGACGGGACGCGGCAAGGTCTTTAGCGCAGGCGCTGATCTGGAGGAGGCGCGCGCGGGGCTTGCGACTTCTGACGTTTGGGAGCGTTTGTCGGGGGCTATTGCAGCTTTGCCAGGCCTGACCATCGCAGCGCTGAACGGAACGCTGGCAGGCGGTGCGATGGGCATGGCGCTGGCCTGCGACCTGCGCATCGCTGTGCCGGGGGCCAAGTTCTTCTACCCCGTGATGAAGCTCGGCTTCCTGCCGCAACCTTCAGACCCCGGTCGCATGGTGGCGCTGATCGGCCCCGCGCGGACCAAGCTGGTCCTGATGGGCGGGCAGAAGATCGATGCGGAGGAGGCTCTGCGCTTTGGCCTGATTGACCGAATTGTCGACGGTGATGCGCTGATCGAGACGGCTTTGGCTTTGACCACGGATACAGTCGCCGCACGGCTAGAGATCGCAATAGGAATCAAAGGGTTGTGTGGGGGATCGACCGGAACTTAGAGATGTGGATCAAGCAGCGAACGACAAAATGGGAGAGTCCTTCTGGCACCTGCCTCTCCGAAAAAAAATCGTCGCGGATCAATAACTGTGTACGTCTATATCCATCAACGCAATCGAGTAGACCGTTTCCAGACATTTTGCCGACCGACAGGCATTGAGTAGTCTTTCAAAGTCCTTCGCCATCGCCTCGTGCCCAATCTCTCGCGCTTTGCGCGTCAGTTCGCGCAACATGCTTTCGCGCGAGGTTCCCTCGAAAGACTTACCTTCGTTATTCCGAATGAACGTACGCAAGCCGCGCTTTTCCATTTGTGACAGGTTGCCGTCGTTGGCCAACCGGTTCTTGGCGATTGCCACAGCCTCCTTCACGGATAGGTCACCTCCGTTCGTCCCGTCAGAGGGCAAGATCGCTGCGAACACATCATCGCTCAATTGAGCGAGCGCCAACACCAATACCATGATCATTGGCATCAAAAACGCACGTTGGAATTGGAACCCACGCTTCAGTTCATCACCATGGGCTGGAAACGACTGAGCGGGCGGCAAAGGCTCAGAGCTGTCACGCTCCTGCGCGATCCGGGCCAAACGCTCTTCAAATGTGCTTGATGTCTTTGCCATACGGGTTCTCTGTCTTACGAACGCGTTTACTGAACAGCAAAACTGTGGCGAATTTCGGTGTACCCCGAGAAAAGAAAGTGGCAATGACCGTGAGTTGGATCGTCTTTCTCGGGCAGGCGATGTCTCTTTCGACTATGTTTGGCGCTAAGGACTCACATTCACCTTTTTCGCATGCCACCCGGCACCTTTGACCGAAACCCCGGCGGGCGTTTGGCGACCCACTTGGCAAATTTTGCCAATCTCGGGTGCGCGCGCAGCGCCTCGGGAGTGTTGTAATCCCGCGCCAGCTCGGCCTCTGTGAGCGAGGCATGGACCTCGCGGTGGCAGATGTGATGCATCAGAACCGTCGGCCCGCCCTTGCCACCCTTCAGCTTGGGGATCAGATGATGCTGGCTTTGCGGGACATCGGGCGGAATTTCGCGCCCGCAGAGGGGGCAGACAGGGTGAGACATCGCTTGGGGCCTTGAACAAAGGGGGCGGCACGGGCAAGAGGATGGACCACAAGGACGCCAAGACAAGGGAACGTGATGGAGTTTGACCTCTCCGACCAACCGGAAATCGTTCAGCAGGCCTATGGTTACGTGATGCAGGCCTATGAATTGGCGCTCACCTGGCTGCTGAGCCCCGACGCGTGGTCGCAGTTTGCGCTGCTGGTGATCTCTTATGTGCTGGCCGTTCTGGTGGCGCGGCGGCTGCGGCCGGTTTTGAACGACAGGATCACACCAGCGGCGGAGGCGACAGGCTATCTGGCCGACATCCGCCGCTTTGCCGTGCAATTCCTGCCGCTGCTCCTGCCGCTTTTTGCCTACGCGTTTACGGCGATTGGCGAAACGCTGGTGCGCTCGCTTTTTGACAGTGGAGCGGTCATTGCCTTTGGCAAACGGGTCTTCCTGTTCCTCGCCGCCCGCCTGCTGGTGCGCGACATCATCAAGGACCCGTTCCTGAAGCTGCTGGGCAAGTACGTGCTGCTGCCCATCGCCGCGCTCTATATGTTTGGCATTCTGGACGATGTGCTGGCCGCGCTGGAGGCGATGACAGTCACGTTTGGCAACATCTCTATCTCCACCATGGCGCTACTGCGCGGGGTGATAGCAGGGTCGTTCCTGTTCTGGCTGGGCGGCTGGACCACGCGCCAAACCTCTGACTTCATCCATGCACAGGAAGAAGTGCGCCCCTCGCTGCGTCAACTGGCGGCCAAGGCGGTGGAATTTGCAATCTTCGGCGTCGCCTTCCTGCTCTTGCTCAACATCATGGGGATCAACCTCTCGGCGCTCGCCATTCTGGGTGGTGCCATTGGTGTGGGCCTTGGTTTTGGTCTGCAAAAGATCGCCTCGAACTTCATCTCAGGCGTGATCCTTCTGCTGGAAGGTCAGGCTACCGTGGGCGACTTCGTGGCGCTGGATGGCGGCGAGGAAGGCAAGATCGTCAAAATGATGGCCCGCGCGGTCATACTGGAGACCTTCGATGGTCGCTGGATTGTGGTGCCGAACGAGGATTTCATCATCACGCGGGTGGTGAATTACTCCGATTCAGGTTCTGCCAACCGGTATGAGGCACTGTTCTCGGTCAGCTATGACACCGACATCAATCTTGTGCCGGACATCATCGAGAAAGCCGTTGCAAGTCATTCTGAGGTGTTGGATGAACCCTTCCCGCCCGATTGCGAGCTGCGTGGGTTCGGGGATTCAGGAATTGATTTTGCCGTCGAGTTGTAACTGCCCAGGTTGTCGGTGGCGTTTTTCGGCTGCGTCAAATCGACTCGGGGGAGCACATTCCGGTTTTCTGATTGAGGATTTCATGAGTCGATCAGGGCATGTCTGGCGAACCCACCCATACCAGCGGACTTGCTGAACTCTCGAAGTCCCAACTGATTGAATTGATCGAAACGCAGCGTGAGACGATTGCGTATCTTGTCGAGGAGAACCGGCGACAGGCAGAGATGATCGTTGTGCTTGAGCAGCGGATTGAGGGGCTTGAGCGTCGCCTTGCGTTGAACAGCCGGAACAGCAGCAAGCCTCCGTCGAGTGACAGCCCTGCGAAGCCGACGGCGAAGGGCAGGAAGGATCAGCGCGGGCAACTGGATCGCAAGCCCGGCGGTCAGCCGGGGCACAAGGGCACGACCCTGGAGCAGACGGACACCCCCGACGAGGTTGTCGACCATCATCCACAAGCCTGTCCCGACTGCGATCATGATCTGACGCAATGCCCCTCGCAGGGGTTTGCAGCCCGGCAGGTGTTCGACCTGCCGCCGCCGCCACCCCTCACGATCACTGAGCACCGGGCTCATAAGTGCACATGCCCGAACTGCGGAAAGCACGTGCGCGGCACGTTCCCGGAAGGGGTCAGGGCACCGGTTCAGTACGGCAATCATATTGCGGCCATGGCGAGCTATCTTCAGACGTACCATTGCATTCCCGATGACCGTCTGTCGCAGGTCTTTCGTGACCTGTTCGGCGTGCGCATTTCCGCCGCCACACTGGCGCGGCTGATTGCGAAGGTGGCGGAGGGCATGCTGTCTTTTGCAGACGCTGTACGTGACGCCTTGTGCGGTGTGCAGGTGGCGGTGAAACATCTGGATGAAACAGGTCTGCGGGTTGAAGGCCGAAACCGGTGGCAGCATGTCATCTGCTCATTGACCCTGAGCCATTTCCGGATGGGGGCGGGCAGAGGCGATCTGCTGTCCGGCGTATCGGGGATTGCGGTGCATGACAACTGGGCATCCTACGCCAGGATGGAGGAGGTCGTGCACGGCCTTTGCAATGCCCATCACATGCGCGAGTTGCAGGCGCTCGTCGATATCGAAAAGGAAGCATGGGCTGCGATGATGCAGACTATCCTGCTGGACGCGAAAAGGGCGGCCGCCAGCGCCCGGGCAAACGGTCGGGATCATGTCGCGGCGCATGTGGTCAAGGCCATCGATGAGCGCTACGACACCTGCATCGCGCAGGGGCTGTCGTTACATGAAAACCAGCCACCGCTGAAACCCGCACTGCCCGGCAAATCCCCCCGAGGACGACCAAAACGGCGAACCGGACACAATCTCGTGCTGCGATTGCGTGACCGCAAGGCCGATGTCCTGCGCTTCCTTACCGACTTGCAGGTTCCCTTCACAAATAACGAGGCCGAGAGGGATCTGAGAATGGGCAAGGTCCGTATCAAGGTCTCGGGATGCTTCCGCACACTGACCGGCGCGGAAAACTTCTGCACCCTCAGAACCGTGATCGAAACGGCACGCAAACAGGGCTGGTCAATAATCGAAACACTCCAGAAAACCGCCGATCAACTCATCCAGAAACTCGAACCGACCTGACAAAATCAAGCGTCTGAAACGCCCCAGAGACAACCTGAATAGTTACGTCGAGTTTTGGGTCAACGGGCTGGACGATGGGCCGAACAAGTATACTTCGGACGTGCTGTTCCTGATCTGGAACGCGCTGAAGGATGCGGACATCGAAATCCCCTATCCGCAGCGCGTGGTGGAGATCAAAGGCGGATTGCCCAAGGCTGACGCTTGAAACAGGCGGTTGTCATCGGAGCAGGCCCCGCCGGGTTGATGGCGGCAGAGGTGATGGCCGAAGCAGGGTTGGCCGTAATGGTCTGCGAGGCAAAGCCGTCTGTCGGTCGCAAGTTCCTGATGGCAGGCAAGTCCGGTTTGAACCTGACAAAGGACGAACCGTTTGGCCCCTTCATGCAAGCCTTTGCGGAGGCACAAGGCCCTCTGCGCCCCATGATGAGCGACTTTGACAGCGATGCGGTCCAGGAATGGGCGCGAGGTCTAGGGCAAGAGATTTTCACCGGCTCCACTGGCCGTGTATTCCCGAAAGCGATGAAGGCCTCGCCCCTGCTACGCGCGTGGCTGACCCAATTGGCGGGTCAGCAGGTGCAGATCAACACCCGCTGGCGTTGGTTGGGATGGGATGACGGCATGCTGTCGTTTGAAACGCCTGAAGGTCCGCAGATGCTGCACGCGGATGTCACTGTGCTGGCGCTGGGCGGGGCCAGCTGGGCCCGGTTGGGGTCGGATGGGGCCTGGGCCACGATTTTGGCAGACATGGGTGTTGCTTGTGCACCTTTTGCGCCCGCCAACGCGGGCGTTGCTGTTGCCTGGTCGGAGTACATGGGGAAACACCTTGGCACGGCTTTGAAAGGTGTGCGATGGCGGGCTGGGCCTTATATGTCGCGGGGTGAGGCGACCTTGTCTGCGGGGGGTCTAGAAGGAGGCGGCATCTATTCTGTGTCGCACGGGGTGCGCGAGGGTCACGATCTGGCACTGGACCTGCTGCCTGACATGACCGTGCCGGAGATCACGGCGCGCCTGTCCAAGCCACGCGGCAAAATGAGCCTTGCCAACCACCTGAGAAAGACGTTGAAACTGTCGCCCGCGCAGATTGCCTTGTTACAGGAAATGGGACGGCCCTTGCCCGATGGTTTGCGGGCCACGGCGCGGATGCTCAAGGCGTTACCGATCCGGCACAATGGTCTGCGCCCGATGGATGAGGCGATTTCAAGCGCTGGAGGGGTGCCTTTCGAAGCGCTTGATGCGGGATTGATGATCCGCGATATGCCGGGGGTTTTCGTCGCTGGTGAGATGCTGAATTGGGAAGCGCCGACGGGGGGATATCTGATCTCTGCCTGCCTTGCGACCGGACGCTGGGCGGGGAAACACGCGGCTGTTTGGGCGCAGCAGTAGGTCTGGGCGACGATTTCTTTCGAAGAAATCGAACCGGAATTTTCGAAAAATTCCGCCGCGCTACTCCAGCGCTTGTACGGCCTTGAACGCGGGACGGTCGCGCAGTCCCTTGGCCCAGGTATTCAGATCATCACCCACGCGCGGAAACTTTGCCCCGATGGACCAGTTCAGACAATGGACCGCCATGATGTCCACGATGGTTATCTCATCGCCCATCACGAAGGGACCCTTGATCCGCTCCATCAGCTTGACGGCGGAGCGGGCAAATTCCGCCTTCAGACTGTCTTTGATTTCCGGCACCCGGGCGTCCTGGGGGAAGATAAACGCGTGTTTGGCATAGCTCCAGAGGATCGCGTCGAATTCATCGATCAGCCAAAGCATCATGGCATCTTGCTGCGCGCGGGCAATGGTGCCTGCCGGGGCCGTCAAAGCGCCGTGTTTGTCCGCCAGATAGGTCATGATGGCGACAGAATCCGTCAGTACCGCGTCCCCGTCCACAAGCGCGGGGATCTTGCCCAGGTCGTTGTATTCAAACGCTTCATCAGATCGAGCACCTGCGGCGACATGCTCATAGGGTAGGCCCATTTCCTCCAACGCCCAAAGCACGCGAAACCCGCGAGAAGCCTTTTTGCCAATGACTTTGTACATCGGGTTTCCTTTCAGGTTCAGCGTTGAGCGCCTAGCATTGCCAGACGGATAAAGGCGCGTTCGACCAGCGCCAGTTGCGGGGCGGTCTGTCCGGCGGAACGCAAGGTGAGGTCGGTATCCGTCAGCACGCCCAAAGCGGTTTCCAGCTTTGCCGCGCCCCAGCTTTTGGCTTGCCGCTGGGCGCGGTCGCGGTCCCGTACGCCCCAAATGGGACTGCCGGGGTTGGCAGCGATCTTGTAGAGCGTCCGGAAGTGGCGCATCGCCATGATGGTCAACGTCACCGGGTTCACGCCCTGGGCCTGCAGTTTTGCCATCACCGGGCCGATGTCGCCCGAGCGGGCTTCGGCCACGACATGGAGGATGTCATCCACATCCGCTTCGGTTGAGGTGGGCGCACAGGCCGCAATGTCATCCGTTGTCAGCGCGCCGCCGTCTCCCATCTTGTAAAGCGACAGCTTCTCAATGGTTTGACGGAAATCGCCGGGGTCGATTGCGCGCGCCAGATCGGTCAGCGCACCCATGGCGTCGCTGTCAGGGGACAGTTTGGCCTCTGCCAGCATCGCTTCGATCTCGCCCCTGTCAGGTGGGTTGTCATATATCGCGGCGGCATAGGTGGTCTTGCCATCGGCAAAGGCTTTCAACACCTTTGAAGTCCTTTTAAGATCGCCTCCGGTCACAACAATCTGCGCATCGCCGGGCTGCCAGTCGGCCAGAGCGTCAATCAGGATTTTCGCGATGTTATCATTGGCATCTTCAACGAGTGCAGCACGGGGGCCGGGAAAGAACCCCACAGCCTTCACCGCATCTAGTAACATCGCCGGATCGCGCCGCAACTCGCCTGAGGGCATCCGCGTCAGGCGCATTTCCTCTTCCGCGCCTGCGCCCAGCAGGTTCTTCAGCATCTCCTGCCGTTTCAACGCCACGCGCATCGCGTCAGAGCCATAGATCAGCAGGCCGGTCTTGTCCGGGTCCGGCCGCTTGAAATAGGCGTTCGCGTCGCGGGTCGATAGCCTCATGCCAAGTCGGCGGCGTAAAGCCTGTTCACAACCTGATCGGCCAGGATGGTCATCAACCGTTCCTGTGCGTCCTGCTCGGCAGCAAGTGTGGCCACGGTGGAACCAGTGGCAGAATAGCCAACGAAGTTTTCGACCGTGCCGGAGGTGACCACATTTCCGGTCGCCGTGTCGGTCAGGGCATATTTCGCAGCCCCCAACAGCTGGAATCGGCGCGTATCACCGGCGGGATCAATGGCAAGGTCTTCTTCGATCTTGGCAATCTCAAGCGAGAGTTCATAAGCCGGGGCATCCGAACGGCCCAGGCGTTCTTCCAGTTCTCGCACCAGCAAGAAACTGTCGCGGTCTTCAGGGGCTTGGACCAGCACCCGGTTGCGCAGGGCTGCACCAGTACCACCCGTTCCATAGACTGGCTGAAACCCGCAGGCGGCCAACGCCAGCGGGGCGAGCATTGCTGTTCTACGCGACCACATTCACGATCTTCCCCGGCACGACGATCACCTTTTTTGGCTCGGCCCCTGCAAGGGTCCGCACCACAGCTTCGTGTGCGAGGGCGAGTTTTTCAACCTCTTCCTTCGTCATGTCGGCCGGGACCTGAATTTCCGCGCGGCGTTTGCCGTTGACCTGAATGGGCATGGTGATGGTGTCATCCACCAACATCGCCTCGTCGGCCTTGGGCCAGGGGGCGTGCACGATCAGCCCTTCGGCGCCTTGATGGGCCCAGATGTCTTCGGCCAGATGCGGCGTCATGGGCGACATCAGCTGCGCCAGCGTCATGATCGCTTCGCGTTGGGCTTTGTAACCCGCTTTGGACTTCTGGAGCGTTGCGGTGAAGGCGTAAAGTTTTGCAATTGCTGCGTTAAACCCGAAGCTTTCGACGCCCATGGTCACGTCATGGATGGTCTTGTGCATGGCCTTGAGCAGGTCCTCATCACCCTGACCGGCGGCCTCGCGGTCCATCTCGCCAATCCGGTCGCAGATGTTCCAGACGCGAGAGAGGTGCTTGAATGCGGCTTCTGCACCGGAGGCTGTCCATTCCACATCCCGCTCTGGCGGAGAATCGCTCAGCACGAACCAGCGGGCCGTGTCAGCCCCGTAGTTGGAGATGATGTTGAGCGGGTCGACCACGTTGTTCTTGGACTTGGACATCTTGGCGGAAGGTACAACTTCGACTGCAACCTCTGGAAAGTTTACGTACGATTTCGCAATCGAATTTCTAAACGCCTCATCTTGATCTTCCTTGTAGTAACCCTTTTGCTCCAAATCCGCTTTCAAAGCATAAACAGAGTCATCACCCCAGCTCAATTTCTCAACGTCGTTTGGGTAATGATAGATGGGTCGACCATTGTCGTCACGTGTCTGGTAGATTGCGTGCGTCACCATCCCTTGAGTGAAAAGCGCATCAAACGGTTCATGCGCGGACTTTGGCAGATGGCCCGTGATCTCCATCGCGCGGGCAAAGAAGCGGGCGTAGAGCAGGTGCAGGATCGCGTGTTCGATGCCGCCGATGTACTGATCGACGTTCATCCAATAGGCAGCTTCCTCTGCCACGGTGGGTGTGTCCGCGCGGGGGGCAGTGAAACGGGCGTAATACCAGGACGAATCGACGAAGGTGTCCATGGTGTCTGTTTCGCGCTTGGCCGGTTTGCCGCAGGCGGGGCAGGGCACATCGCGCCAGGTCGGGTGACGTTCCAGCGGGTTGCCGGGCACAGAGAAATCAAACGGCGCGTTGCCGTTGTCGTAAGGCAGCTCAACAGGCAGATTCTCTTTCTTCTCTGGCACCACGCCGCAGTCGTCGCAGTGCACTACCGGAATCGGGCAGCCCCAGTAGCGCTGGCGGCTGAGCCCCCAGTCACGCAGGCGGAACTTGGTCACGCCCTGGCCAACGCCGTTTTCTTCGCAGAACGCGATGGCCGCATCGATGGCCTCATTCCCGGTCTGCCATTGATCCCCAGCGAAGCCCCGGTTGTAAAAAACCTTGTCTGTCTTGGCGGGTACGTAAGCCTCTGCCAGCGTCTCATCCGCGTCTTCGGACGGCAGATAGGTGGAGATGATCGGCAGTTCGTACTTGGTGGCAAATTCGAAGTCGCGCTCGTCATGAGCCGGGCAGCCAAAGATGGCCCCGGTGCCATAATCCATCAGGATGAAGTTTGCGATGTAGACCGGCAATTCGTGAGACGTATCAAAGGGATGGCGCACGCGGATCCCGGTGTCAAAGCCCAGCTTCTCTGCCGTCTCAATGGCTTCTTCGGTGGTGCCACCTTTGCGGCATTCAGCGTTAAAGGCGGCCACATCGTCATTGTCCCGCTCCAGCAGTTTGGCCAGCGGATGATCCGGAGAGATACCTACGAAAGACGCACCCAACAGGGTGTCGGGACGGGTCGTGTAAACCTCGATCTTGTCGTGGCCGTCAGGCGCATCCACGGTGGAGAAAGCAAACTGTAAACCACGCGATTTGCCGATCCAGTTAGCCTGCATCAGTTTGACCTTGGCGGGCCAGTTATCGAGCCCGTCGAGGGCGGCAAGCAGGTCTTCGGACTGATCCGAAATCTTGAAGAACCACTGCGTTAGCTCGCGCCGTTCGACCAGAGCACCAGACCGCCAGCCGCGCCCGTTTTCCACCTGTTCGTTGGCCAGCACCGTCATGTCGACCGGGTCCCAGTTCACGACAGCGTTTTTGCGGTAAACGAGGCCAGCTTCGAGGAAATCGAGGAACAGCGCCTGTTGCTGCCCGTAGTAGCCCGGGTGGCAGGTGGCGAGCTCACGCGACCAATCGATGGAAAGGCCCAGAGGCTTCATCTGGGCCTTCATGTCGCGGATGTTGTTGTAGGTCCAATCCGCCGGATGACCGCCAGAGGCCATGGCGGCGTTCTCGGCGGGCATACCAAAGGCGTCCCAGCCCATGGGGTGCAGCACGTTGTGGCCCGTGGCCATCTTGTAGCGCGCGATCACGTCGCCCATCGTGTAGTTGCGCACGTGACCCATGTGGATGCGACCCGAGGGGTACGGGAACATTTCAAGCACGTAGTACTTCGGTTTGTCGGCGGAGCGGACGGCTTTGAAGACGTCGCTCTCTTCCCAGGCTTGCTGCCAGCGGGCTTCAATCTCGGCGGGGGTATATCTGGGCATGGTTTTCGGACCTTGGAAAAACGAACGCCGGGCTGTTTTCATGAAACGGCCCGGCGTTGCAAGAGTAGATGCGGAATTCGGGCGGCTCAGAACCTCCTGTCGGAGATCCGCATTTCGCGGGCGCGCGATAGAATAGCGTCCTCGACGGCACGGGCTGTGGCCTTGCTGACGGCGCGGCCGCCACTGGTTTGAAGCGACAGGTTAAGTGAGCGCGCATCAAGCGCGGGATCGTCAATCAGAACGGTCGCGCGGTAAGCTCGCCCGCCCCCGGGTGGGACGCCATACCCTGTGACGATCACGCCTGTGAAGGGGTCGACGGACTGAACCGGCAGAAAGCCCAACACCTCAAGCGAGGCATTCCACAGGTATTTGTTGACGCTTGTGTTGACTTCGTTGTCGGTTCTTCTGAACAGATCCCAGATGCGGCTTTGGTTGCTATCATCACCATCAAACTGTGCTGAACCCTCTCGCGCTGGCGGAGCAGCAGCCTCGGAATCATCATCCCTATTACCGCTGCAAGCAGCAAGCGCGGTTGTCAGTAGAATGACTGCGCACATATATCCGGAAGTTTTCAACCGCATCTATGTACCTCGTTTCTTTGCCTATACGATACTGCGTTTAGCCGACCGATTGATATCCAGCAAGAGGCTTAAGCTGAGGCCAGCGCAGGGCGGAAAGCAGATAGTACATTTAACCCATACGTATCGCAAAGAACTGAGCCAGGCAGATCGGGCCATCCGGGTTTCTCGTGGCTCTCCTACCGAAGGTGCATATGTGCTCTGCGACGGCCCCAATTTGGGCTGCCCGAATTGGTGTTGCAAAGCTGCACCATTGCATTGAGGATTGGGAACCCCCATGCCCATTCGCTTGCCATGGACCCAGCATTGTTTAGAACCTCCCTCGTACCCTTTCTGGAATCACCGGGCTGGGCATCTAAAATAAACCGAGGAAAGAAACATGAAAAAAGTTCTCTTCGCTTCTACAGCTCTGGTGGCCGGTGCGTTCGTTGCGCCGCAAATCGCCAGCGCTCAGGGCGTGACCAATGGCAACAGCAACGCGGAAGTCACGCTTGGTGGTTACGCACGCTGGGGTGTTGGCTACAACGAAGGCCGCGCCGAAGAATCCATCCTGATCAGCCGTTTCCGTCTGAACATCAACGCATCCGTTGAAACCGACAGCGGCCTGCGCTTCGCGGCGACCGTTCGTGGTCAGTCCGACGAAGCTCCCAACGGTACAGCTGGTGCGCTGACATTCGGTGGCGCACGCTACCAGATCTCGTCCGGCGGCCTGCGTGTTCGCTTCGGCAACATCTCTGGCGTGTTTGACGACAGCAGCACCATCCGTCCGTTCTCCGACGTTGGCCTTGAAGGTACCATTGGTATGGTCACCTCCTTCGGCTTCCCCGGGCCGGCATTCGGTAACGATGCCGACGACAACGGTATCCTCGTTAACTACAACATGGGCGACTTCAAATTCGCAGCCTCCTATGTTGCTGACAACCAGGCAATCGATGGCGTTGAAGACAAGCAGATCGGCGTTGGTTACACCTTCAACGGCTGGAACCTCGGCGCGGTTGTCGGTGAAACCGAAACAGCAGCTGGCGTGACAAACGACTACTGGCTGGTTTCTGTTGACGGTCCCTTCGGCGCAGTGGGCTTCAATGCTGTTGTCGGTGAAAACGACAACACAGCACCTGGCGAAACTGCTTACGGCTTCACGCTGGACTATGACGTTGGTGCTGCAACCAACATCAAGTTCGTTTACTCCGGTGGCGGTACAGCTGAGCTGGCAGGTAACGACGACGCCGTTGCGATCGGCTTCGTGCACGACCTAGGCTCCGGTGCCACCCTGCGTGGTTTCGTCGGTGAAAACATCGCCGGCAACACCGTTGCTGACCTGGGTGTTCGCTTCAACTTCTAAGTTGAACAGAACGCTTTGAGATTGGGGCAGGCCTTTTGGTCTGCCCCTTTTCTTTTGGCCCCTGCTGTTGGTAACACTCCGCCAAAGAGGCGAGGAGTGATGCGCATGGGTCTCCCTGAAATATCCGAACAGATAAAGAAAGCTGAAAGCGCCGCCGGCCGCGCGCCGGGTAGCGTGACCCTTGTTGCGGTCAGCAAGGTGCAACCGAACGCGCGGGTCGAGGTTGTACTGGACCAGGGCCACCGCTGTTTTGGCGAAAACAAGGTGCAAGAAGCGCAAGGCAAATGGCCTGATTTCAAGGCCCGTTTTGAAGGTGTCGATCTACATCTGATCGGTCCGCTACAATCCAACAAGACCCGCGCCGCAATGGAGCTGTTTGACGCAATCCATTCCGTAGATCGCCCCAAACTGGCCAAATCCATCGCGCGCGTGGCGCAGGAATTGGGTCACTGCCCGGACCTGTTCATCCAGGTGAACACAGGTGAGGAGCCGCAGAAGGCAGGGATCCTGCCTGTAGAAGCGGATGGGTTTATCAAGGAATGTCAGTCACTTGACTTGCCCGTCAAGGGCCTGATGTGCATTCCGCCGGTGGATGAAGAACCCGCCTTGCATTTTGCTCTGCTGGCAAAGATCGCCAACCGAAACGGGTTAAGCGGGCTTTCCATGGGGATGAGCAGCGATTTTGAACGCGCGATTGCGCTGGGTGCTACGCATGTGCGTGTTGGTTCTGCGATCTTCGGAGAACGGGTGCCGGGCTAACGGACAACCAGCCTTGTTCGAAACTGAATGCGAGCCGCGATTTTGTGCAGATGATCGCGCCGCAGGGCCACACAACCTTCGGTCGGAAACCCCGGCCTGCGCCATTGATGAATGAATATCGCTGACCCGCGCCCCGGCACTGCGTAAGGCCAGTTCCAATCGGTCAGAATTACCAGATCATAGAGCGGGTCGGCCCGGCTCAGGGCCTCGTGGCTGAAACGATAGGGTGCGCGGACCATCATGTTGTAGTCCTCCGCCGCGGGGTCATCTGACCATAAATCGCAGGGACCAATGGGTACGGCCCACTTTGTCGGGGCCGCGATCCGGTCAGGGCGATAGAGCATGCCGACGATCCGGTGAATGCCCGTTGGGGTCGCGCCGTCTCCTTCGGCCTTTCGCCTTGAAATGCCACCCTTACCGATTGTGCAGGGATAAAGCTGCCCCTGAAACCGCAGCCCCAGAGGTGTCAGCACCAGATCATCTGGTTTCACAGCAGATGTCCGGACTTGGCCGCTTTGGTGGCAAGATATGCGCTGTTGTGGCGGTTTTCACCGACTTTCAGCGGCACACGTTCGGCCACTTTGATGCCGCTGGCGCTCATCATATCCACCTTGCGGGGATTGTTGGTAAGCAGGCGAACGGCTGAAAATCCCATGGATTTCAGAATATCAGAGCCCAGCCTGAAGTCCCTTTCGTCATCCTCAAACCCCAGCCGGTGGTTGGCCTCTACCGTGTCAAACCCTTGATCCTGAAGCGAATATGCGCGCATCTTGTTTGCCAACCCAATCCCGCGACCTTCTTGGTTCAGGTAGAGCAACACGCCGCTCCCCTCGGCCCCCATCTGGGCCAAAGCGCCGCGCAATTGCGGCCCGCAGTCGCATTTCAGACTGCCTAGCAGGTCCCCGGTGAAACACGCCGAATGCAACCGCGCCAGCACGGGCACGCTGCGATCGGGGCGGCCGATTTCGATGGCGTAGTGCTCTTCTCCCCCGTCGTCGGGGCGGAAGATATGAAGGCGGCCGGCCTCTGACACCTCCAATGGCAAGCGGGCGTTCACGACCGGATGCAGGGGCGCACGGGCGGCAAGGATCGGTATGGCATCGGCCAAAGTGACAGAGGTCAGCCCGTGCCGCGTGGCAAAGCCTAGCCCGTCAGCTAATTCTAGAACCAGCACTGCAGGCAGCACCCGGGCCGATTTCGCCAACTCCAATGCGGCGCGGTGCGCGCTGACGTCACCGTCCCGCGCGCATTTGAAGGGGCCTTTCATAGGTGAACGCAGATCATCTGCGGGGTCCGCGATGGACTGAACCCAGGCGGGTGTTGCATCCTCTGGGACCAGCAAACGCGCCAGATCTCCGTCATAGACCTGCGCTTTCAGCGTCTGTGCACGTCGTGCGGTGATCGTCAGCACAGGCGCACCACCAAGCGCAAGTAGGTCTGACAGGCGTGCTGCCGTCAGCGTTTCAGCCGCCATGACCACGACCGAAGGCTGCCCCAACATCACAATTGGAACGCCCATGCGCAGCTCAGCCCGGGCGCGGGCTAGCTGTTCGGTGATGTCGGGAGCGAAGGCCATTTTCGTTACAACTCCGGCTTTGTGTTGAAAGATATCTATGTCAGCGCGGCCCAAATTGAAACATTTGACCCCACACCGACACGAGGGCGTGAGAGATTTGCAGCAAACCTTGCTGCAATTGCAAGCAGCCTGCATCTATCTTGCAATAGCGAAGGGAGACCGCAATGGCGCAACTTAAGAAAATTCTTTTAGTTGATGATGACGACGACCTGCGCGAAGCGCTGAGCGAACAGTTGATCATGACCGAGGACTTCGATGTCTTTGAGGCCGACAATGGCTCCGACGCGATGACGCGGGCCAAGGAAGCGATCTATGACCTCGTGATCCTCGATGTGGGCCTGCCAGATACGGACGGTCGCGAGCTTTGCCGCCTGATGCGCAAGCAAGGCGTCAAAAGCCCGATTATGATGCTGACCGGCCATGACGGCGATGCGGACACAATCCTCGGCCTTGATGCCGGTGCCAATGATTACGTGTCCAAGCCCTTCAAATTCCCGGTTCTTCTGGCCCGCATCAGGGCTCAGTTGCGCCAGCACGAACAGTCCGAGGATGCGATTTTTCAGCTTGGGCCATACACTTTCAAGCCATCAATGAAGATGCTGATCACCGAAGACGAACGTAAGGTCCGCCTGACGGAGAAAGAGACCAACATCCTCAAATACCTCTACCGTTCCAACGATGGCGTGGTGCCGCGCGATGTTCTGCTGCACGAGGTCTGGGGCTATAACGCGGGTGTCACCACACACACGTTGGAGACACACATCTACCGTCTGCGCCAGAAAATTGAGCCAGATCCGTCAAATGCGCGCCTTCTTGTCACCGAATCTGGCGGATATCGCCTGATGGCCTGAACTTTTTTGGGAACCTTTTCGGGCCCTGATCGTTAGGCCAAGTCAGTGATGCGGATTTCATGCCGCATTCCTGGTTTGAAACCCGTCTTTGTGCCCGGGTATAGGCACTAACCTCCCTGTTGAACTGGGCCGGACTTCGTGTCCGGCCTCTTTTTTGGTCCCGTGACGTTGCGGCGGGTGGGGTGGCTGTTGTCCTGCGATTTCTGCATGTTGGGGTCAACCGATGGGAGGCGCGTCATGAAAAAAGTCATCTACGAACAGTTTGGAAACCCCGCCGAAGTGCTGAAGGTGGCTGAAGAGCCCTCCGCAGCGCTGGAAGCAGGCCAGGTGCGGGTGCAGGTGTTACGTTCCCCGATTAATCCATCGGATTTGATCCAAATTTCAGGTAACTACGGTGTGAAACCGCCTTTGCCAGCCGTGGCCGGGAACGAGGGGCTGGGCCGCGTCGTTGAGGGCGAAGGCGAAGGTCAGCTTGTGCTGCTGCCCGCAGGGCAAGGCACATGGGTCAGCGAGGTCGTCTGTGACCCGCGCCATCTTGTGCCCCTGCCCGAAGGCGATCTGGATCAGTTATCGATGCTGTTGGTCAACCCTGCGACGGCCCACTTGCTGCTGACGGAGTTTCTCGACCTGAAAGAGGGCGATTGGGTCATTCAATCGGCGGCAAATTCAGCCGTGGGCGGCTATCTGGTGCAGTTGGCCAAGGAACGCGGGATAAATGTAGTCAATGTGGTGCGTCGTGAAGGGGCGATTGCAGGGCTGAAAGAGTTGGGGGCAGAGACTGTCATCGTCGACAGTCCTGATCTGGCGAAAGACGTCAAGGCAGCGACGGGGGCCAAGATGAAGCTCGCGATTGATGCCGTCGCCGGTGCAACCTTTGGACGTCTGGGCGACACGCTGGAACGGGGTGGCACGTTGGTCAACTACGGTGCGATGTCGCTGGAGCCCTGCCAGATGGAGGCAGGTGCCATGATCTTCCGCGACATCCGCGTGCGGGGCTTCTGGCTGGTCAATTGGTTCGAACGGGCCAGCAAGGAAGAACGCATGGCGACCTATGCCACGCTCACCAAATCGGTGCTGAGTGGGACGCTGCATGCGCCCATCGACAAGCATTTCAGCCTGGAGAACATCAAAGAGGCGGCCGCCTATTCCTGGGCCGGGGGCCGCAATGGCAAGGTGATGATCGCGCCAAACGGGGTGTAACTTAGCCTGCGCAAAGGGTAGGGAGGGTCAAAGCTGATAGCGGAGCCTGCCCATGCCCTTCACTCTTGCCACCTGGAACATCAACTCTGTCCGTCTGCGCGAACCGCTGGTTCTGAAGATGATGGCCGAATACGGGCCTGATGTTTTGTGCCTGCAGGAATGCAAAAGCCCGGTAGACAAGATCCCGATGGAGGGGTTTCAGGCGGCGGGCTACACCCACATGGTTGCGCGTGGTCAGAAGGGCTATAACGGCGTGGCGATCCTGTCCAAGCTGCCGATTGAGGAAGCTGGGGCAGAGGACTACGCATCGCTGGGCCACGCCCGCCATATCGCGGGGTGGCTTGAGAATGGCGTGACCATCCACAACTTCTATGTGCCTGCGGGCGGCGACAAGCCTGACCGCGAGGTAAACGAGAAGTTTGGCCAGAAGCTGGACTATCTGGCTGAGATGCGGGACGCCTTTCATGCAGATGCCCCCCAAAAGTCCATTCTTGTCGGGGATTTGAACATTGCCCCGCGTGAAGACGATGTTTGGGACCACAAGAAACTGCTCAAAGTCGTTAGCCACACGCCAATCGAGGTTGAGGCCTTGGGCGAAACTCAGGACGCGGGCAAATGGGTCGACATCACCCGCCAGGACATTCCCGACGGAAACCTCTATAGCTGGTGGTCCTATCGTTCGCCTGATTGGGACAACGCGGACAAGGGTCGCAGGCTCGACCACATCTGGGCCACGCCTGACATCTCGGGTGCCGCGCATTCCAGCCACATTCAGCGGGTTGTGCGAGGCTGGGAACAGCCCAGCGATCATGCCCCCGTTTTTGCCACCTTCGACCTTTGAATCCTGCGTTGTTGCCCTCATATAAGGGCCAACCCGTCATCCAAGGACCTGACCGATGGAACTGAACCTCTCTGCCGCCGCACCCGATGCCGACCTGATCAAGGACACAACCGAAGCAACGTTCATGCATGACGTTGTGGATGCCTCACGCACCACGCCGATCATCGTGGACTTCTGGGCCCCCTGGTGTGGGCCGTGCAAAACGCTCGGGCCCATGCTGGAAGCTGCGGTGACTGCGGCCAAGGGCGCTGTAAAGATGGTCAAGGTTAACGTGGACGAAGCGCAGAACATTGCGGGTCAGTTGCAGATCCAGTCTATCCCAACCGTTTATGCCTTCTTTCAAGGCCAGCCCATTGATGGCTTTCAGGGCGCGCAGCCGGAATCAGAGATCAAGGCCTTCGTTGACCGCGTGATCAAGGCTGCTGGCGGCGAGGCACCCGGGGATCAGCTGGCGGATGCGGTGGAAGCAGCCGAGGAAATGCTGGCCGAAGGGGCTGCGACCGATGCGGCGCAGACCTTTGCGGCCATCCTCGGTGAAGACCCTAACCACGCAGGCGCTTACGGCGGCATGGTCCGCGCGCAGATCGCCATGGGCGAGCTGGATCAAGCCGAAGCTTTCCTGAACGGCGCACCGATGGAGATTTCCAAGGCACCAGAGCTTGAAGCCGCCCACGCGCAGCTCGAACTGGCCCGTCAGGCTGCGGATGCCGGCCCGGTGGCTGAGCTTACAGCGGCAGTCGAAGCAAACGCCGACGATCATCAGGCCCGTTTTGATCTGGCACAGGCGCTTTATGCCAACGGCGATGCGGAGGCGGCTGTGACTCATCTGCTCGAACTCTTCCGCCGGGATCGGGAGTGGAACGAAGACGCGGCCAAGACGCAGCTTTTCACGATCTTTGACGCCCTCAAGCCAAATGATCCGATTGTCCTGAATGGACGTCGCAAATTGAGTTCGATGATATTTGCCTGATACTTCTGGCGCGCTAGATCACCCTTATGATCAGGCCAACCGAACTCCCGGAGCAGATATCCATCTTTCCCCTACCGGGGGCCCTGCTGCTGCCGCGCGCGCGCCTGCCGTTGCACATCTTTGAGCCACGCTATCTGCAGATGATTGATGATGCGCTGAAGACAGAGGCGCGGATGATCGGGATGATCCAACCGAATACTGCGCTGGGCCGCAGCAAGGACGCGCTGCAGACCATCGGTTGTGCGGGGCGGATCATGCAGTTTTCCGAAACTGAGGACGGCCGCTACATGATCACCCTTGGTGGCGTGTCTCGCTTCCGCGTTGTGGAGGAGGTCGAAGGCTTTCACCCCTACCGCCGCTGCAATGTGGCCTGGGAAGGGTTCGAACGCGATCTGGGCAAAGAGGAAGCCGACGATGGCTTTGACCGCGAGGGGTTTCTGGCCCTGTTGTCGCGCTATTTCGACGTGCGCCAACTTTCGGCGGATTGGGATACGCTCAAGGACGCTGACAACGAATTGCTGATAAATTCGTTGTCGATGATGTTGGATCTGGAGGCAGAGGATAAGCAAGCTCTGCTGGAAGCCCCTTCCCTTGAAACCCGGCGCGAAACCCTGGTCACGTTGCTGGAATTCTCGCTGCGCGGGGGGCAGGAGGAGGGGATCTTGCAATGAGCGAAACCACCAGCACGCCCTTCGATCCACGTATGCTGGAGGCGCTAACCTGCCCGCGCACTCAGACCACGCTCAGCTATGATGCCGTGGCGCAGGAACTGGTTTCCAAAGCTGCCGGGCTGGCCTTTCCCATCCGCAACGGCATTCCGGTCATGCTGGAAGACGAAGCGCGGGTGCTGGACTAAAGCGGTCGCCCTTGCATCAGGCGCGGCAATTCCCCTGTCAGACCCGCTGCTTCCCTGATGAAACCTCGGCGCAGGCCGGGCAGGGCGTTCACCATCCCCATGCCAATGTCCCGTGCCATTCGGATCAGAGAATTGTCGTTCGAAAACAGCCTGTTGAAGCTGTCTGTCGCTAAGGCCAGCGCGGCGTTGTCGAACCGCCGCCATTCCTGGTAGCGCAGCAGCGGTGCTTCTGATCCGATGTCCTCGCCGCGCCGCATGGCGTCGGCGATCACCTCTGCCAACGCGGCGACGTCCCGCAGGCCTGCGTTCAAGCCCTGGCCTGCGATAGGGTGCACACCGTGTGCCGCATCACCCACCAACGCGACGCGCGGGGCGATCATGTTGTGCGCGAGCGACAGGCCCAGGGGATAGGTGTAGCGCGCGCCAGCGAGCGTGATGTCGCCCAGAAAGTCGCCGAAGCGAGGGCGCAGCACATCCAGATAACCGGCTTCTGGCAGGGCGTCTATTTCGGCAGCGGCCTCGGTCGTCTCGCTCCAAACGATGGAGGATCTGTTGCCCGTCAAAGGCAGGATCGCCAGTGGACCGGGCGGCATGAAGAATTGATGCGCCACACCGTTGTGGGGCAGCGCGTGGTCGATGGCGCAAACCAGTGCAGTCTGGCCGTATCCCCATTCCACCCGTTTGATCCCCGCCCGGGCCCCCGTGCCCGTGGCCCGCCCGTCAGCGCCGACCAAAAGCCGCGTGCGCAGGGTCTTGCCGTTGTCGAGCGTCAGCCCAACACCGGAGGCGTCGGCTTGCTGCGCCACAACCCGGGTCTTGTTCATCTGTGTGATGCGCTTGTCCGCCTTCACGGCCTCCAGGAGCGCACGGCGCAGATGCCGGTCTTCGACCATGTGGCCCATTGGGCCTTCTTCGATCTCCGCATGATCAAACTGCATGAAAAATGGCGACGGCCCTTCGCCCGCGCGGCCATCAGTGACCTTGATTTCCAGCATCGGCTGGGCGTGACCTGCAAGCGTGGGCCAGATGCCCAAGCCCTCAAGCAGACGGACGGAGGTCAGAGCCAGAGCATAAGACCGCCCGTCAAACCTCGCGTCCTTGCGTACAGTAACGCCAAGCGCGTCAATCAAGGTCACGCGCTGCCCCGTCTGGGCCAAAGCCAGCGCCAATGCTGGGCCATTGAGGCCCCCGCCGACAATTGCGATATCCGTGTCAAAGCTCATGGCGCATACATGGGGCGGCGCGCGGGGATTGTCCATGTGCCCAAGCGTCGCTACCGTCAGCCCGAACCAAGGGGGAGCCGACATGCAAGACTGGTTGACCATGACTGCCGCCGATCTGGGGCGGGGTATCGCAGCGGGGGAGATTGACCCGGTTGCGTTGACGCAGACCTATCTGGATGCGATCGACGCCCACCCCTTGCGCGACCGCATCTATGCGCGTGTCACCCATGAGCGTGCGATGGCCGAAGCAACCGCCGCCTCAGCGCGCGCCAAATCCGGCAGCCGCCTGTCGCCGCTGGACGGTGTGCCGATTTCCTGGAAGGACCTCTTTGATACGGCAGGGACCGCCACTGAGGCGGGCTCCAAACTGCTGGCAGGCCGGGTGCCAGATACAGACGCTACCGTTTTAGCCAATGCCACGGCGGCAGGGCTGGTCTGTTTGGGCAAAACCCACATGAGTGAATTGGCGTTTTCCGGCTTGGGGCATAACCCTTCCACCGCGACGCCGCCGTCAGTGAATGACCCAGACGGCGTGGCCGGGGGGTCCTCCTCCGGTGCTGCGGCCTCTGTCGCTTTCGGGCTGGCCGCTGCTGGCATTGGCTCGGACACAGGCGGGTCCGTGCGCATTCCTTCCGTCTGGAACGACCTTGTGGGCCTCAAAACCACCAGCGGGCGGCTGACGCTGGAAGGTGTCGTGCCGCTGGCGCTGAAATTCGACACCATCGGCCCGCTTTGCCGGTCGGTCGAAGACGCCGCCCTGCTGATGGGCGCATTGGAGGGCAGCAAACCTGTCGATCTGGAAGGCGTGAACCTTGAGGGTCGGAAATTCGCGCTGCTGCGGACCGTGGCGCAGGACGATGTGCGGGATGCGCCGTTGGCGGCGTTCAACAGTGCCGTTGAGCGGTTGCAGAACGCGGGCGCGCAGACGGAATGGATCGATGTGCCCGAAGTCGAAGACGCCATGCCGCTGGCGACTTGTGTCTTCACATCAGAGGCTTATGGCCTTTGGCACGAGGTGATCGAAGCCAACCCAGACAAGATGTACAGCGAGATTCTGGACCGGTTCCGGCTGGGCAAACAGTTCTCCGGCCCCGACTACGTCTCCGCCTGGGCTAAGCTGGAGGTCGCGCGGATGGGCTATGACAAGGCGGTCGCTGGCTATGACGCGGTGTTGCTGCCTACAACACCGATCCTGCCGCCAAACCTGCAACGGTTGGAGCAGGACAGCGAATATTATGTGACCGAGAACCTTCTCGCCCTGCGAAACACGCGGATCGGGAACCTCATGGGGCTCTGCGGTTTGACCCTGCCAACAGGCGTGCCGTCCTGCGGGCTGATGATGCTCTGCCCGCCTGACATGGAGGAAAACCTGCTGCGGCTCGGTGCGGCTGTTGAGGAAGCCTTGGCGTAAAAGCCACAAACTGGGGCAGATTCTCGGGTTTTTCTGGACTGGCCTCGCCGCCTTGGGTACTCTGGCGGAAACGGGACGTTAATGATCCCGATCTGAGGCAGTTTTGATGAAGTACCCCGAGCGGTTTTCGAACCTTCCGGCGCATGCATGGCCGCGTTTGCGCGCGTTGTTGGACGTACACGAAGGCGGTGGCCCGCTGATCCAGATGACTATTGGTGAGCCCAAGCATGAATTTCCTGCCTGGGTGACGGACAAGATAGTCGAGCATTCCCAGGGCTTTAACCAATACCCGCCTAACGATGGGTCGCCTGAACTGAAGGGTTCTATCAGCGCCTGGATCAAGCGGCGTTATGGCGTGGAATACTCAGCCGACAATGAGGTCATGGCGCTCAACGGCACGCGCGAGGGGCTCTATAACGCTGTTGTTTCGCTCAGCCCGGAGACCAAAAACGGCGCAAAACCGGCCGTTCTGATGCCGAACCCCTTTTACCAAGTCTACATGATCGCGGCGATTTCCGGTGCTTGCGACCCGGTGATGGTGAATGCAACGGCGGAAACCGGCCACTTGCCCGATTTTCACGGTGTTGATGCTGAAACGCTGGATCGCACAACAGCAGCCTACATTTGCTCGCCCGCCAATCCGCAGGGCGCTGTGGCGCATTACGACTATTGGGCGCAGCTGATTGAGCTGGCAGAACACCACGATTTCATGATCTTCGCGGATGAATGCTATTCCGAGATCTACCGCGACGACCCGCCGATCGGTGTGCTGGAAGTGGTGGAAAAGCTGGGCACGGACCGTAACCGTGTGGCGGTGTTCCACTCGCTGTCCAAGCGGTCGAACCTGCCGGGCCTGCGGTCTGGTTTTGTCGCCAGCGGGGCAGAGACCATTCGTGAGATCAAGCAATTGCGCAACTTTGCAGGCGCGCCGCTGCCTTTACCGCTGCAACAGGCCGCCGCCGCCGTGTGGGATGACGAAGACCACGTTGTCGAAAACCGCAGGCTCTATCTGGAGAAATACCAGATCGCAGACCGCATCCTGGGCAATGTGCCAGGTTACCAAAGCCCCGAGGCAGGCTTTTTCCTTTGGCTTCCGGTCGAGGATGACGAGGCCGCAGCGGTCAAACTGTGGAAAGAAACAGGCGTCAAAGTGCTGCCCGGCGGCTATCTGGCGCAGGACGTTCCGGGGCAGGAAAACCCCGGCAAGAAATACATCCGGGTGGCCCTGGTCGCCCCAAAAAACGAAACAGAGCGCGGACTGGAGCTGATCCGGGACTGCCTCTATTCGGCATAAAGAGGAAACGAGGCAATGGCATACCAGACGCGCACCCGCGACCCCCTGCTGGACACCGACATGAGCCAGGCGCTGGAAAAGCGCGGCAAGGAATTGCTGGGTCTGGCGCTGATTGCCTTGGGTGTGATGGCAGCCATGATGATCTGGTCCTATACGCCGGATGATCCCAACTTCATGGTGTCTACCGATGCCCCGGTTCAGAACTGGCTGGGCCGAATGGGGGCGTCGATTGCGGCACCTTTGTTCATGATCGTAGGCTGGGGCGCATGGGGTATTGCGGCCGTTTTGCTCTTCTGGGGCACGCGTTTTGCGCTGCATTGGGGGCAGGACCGTGCCATGGGTCGGCTGATTTTTGCGCCGATTGCCGTTGCTTTAGGCTCCATTTATGCCGCGACACTGGCCCCGGGCGAGGTCTGGTTGCAAACGCATAGCTTCGGGCTGGGTGGCCTTTTTGGCGATACCGTGATGGGGGCGATCCTGACGATCCTCCCTATTGGTTCGACCTTTACGGTGAAGCTGATGTCACTTCTGATGGCGATTGGCATCGTGTTCCTCGGCACATTCGTTTTGGGCTTTATCAAGCCAGAGGTGACGCGCGCAGGACAATTCATGCTGGTCGGTGTGATCATGGCCTATGCCACGTTGATGAACCTTTTGGGCCGGGGTGCATCTGGTGCGCTCAGCAGCGCACAAGCCTTGCGCGAGAAGCAGGCAGCGCGCCGTGAACAACGCCGGATTGAGGCTGAAGAAAACGCAGCTTTCGCGGCCAGCCAGCCGGTGATGGACGTGCCGGCTGCCCCGATTGCCGAAGCTCCCGTTGCCGAAGCTGAACCCAAGGCAGGTCTGCTGGGCCGAATGCCCACGTTGATCAAACGGCCCGATCCAATGCCTGAGCCCGAGTTGGTAGAGGCCGAGGCGGGGGCCGTCTTGGATGATGAGGCCTATGGCGATGATCGCATCAAGTCCAAGATCGCAGATGTCATCAAAAACCGCGTCCGCAGCACCACCGCAGTCCACACGCCTTCGACTGCCCCGCTGACCAAGGGGCGCGGACGGGGGCCAGATGCGCTGGTTCTGAACACCGAACCGCAACCGATGCCCGCCGCGCCGCTTAAGGCGGAACCGCCGCTTACGGCCGCGCGTGTTGAACCTCCGGTGACGGCCCCCCGCGTGACACTGGACACAGTGACCCCGACTGCCGCGCCTGCCATCCAGCCGGAACCAAAGGTTGTTGTGCCTGCTGCGCCAATGGAAGACGCGTCAACGCCGCTCCCGCTTGTTGACCCGGTCCCTGCACCTGCACCGATCCCGGTCGCAGAGCCGCGCAAAGTGGTGCAGCAGCCGGTGCGCAAGCCTGTGCAGCCTTCCAAGCAGGCGCAGGCCGAGGCGCAGCCAACGCTCAGCTTCGAGGACTCGCATCCCGGTTTCGAACTGCCCCCGCTTGGGTTGCTGGAAAGCCCCGATTCCGTGCAAAAGCTGCACCAGTCGGATGAGGCGCTGGAAGAAAACGCTCGGATGCTGGAAACCGTGCTCGACGACTATGGCGTCAAAGGTGAGATCATCGCGGTGCGCCCCGGTCCCGTTGTGACCATGTACGAACTGGAGCCCGCACCGGGCCTCAAGGCCTCCCGCGTGATTGGCCTGGCTGACGACATTGCGCGGTCTATGGCTGCATTGTCAGCACGTGTTTCCACTGTGCCGGGCCGCTCGGTGATTGGCATCGAACTGCCCAATGAGAACCGCGAAAAAGTGGTGCTACGTGAGATCCTCAGCTCTCGCGATTTTGGCGATGGCAACCAAAGCCTGCCGCTTGCGCTGGGCAAGGACATCGGCGGCGAACCCGTTGTCGCGAACCTCGCCAAGATGCCTCACCTGCTGATTGCGGGTACGACGGGTTCGGGCAAATCCGTTGCCATCAATACCATGATCCTCAGCCTGCTCTACAAGCTGACGCCGGAAGAATGCCGGATGATCATGATTGACCCCAAGATGCTTGAACTGAGCGTCTATGACGGTATCCCGCATCTGCTGTCCCCTGTTGTGACCGACCCCAAGAAGGCGCTTGTGGCGCTGAAATGGACGGTGGGCGAGATGGAGGAACGGTATCGCAAGATGTCCAAGATGGGTGTGCGTAATATCGACGGCTACAACGGCCGCGTCGAAGAGGCGCTGGCCAAGGGCGAGAATTTCGAGCGGACTGTCCAGACCGGATTTGACGAGGACACCGGCGAGCCGATCTTTGAGACAGAGGAAAATACCCCCGTCAAACTGCCTTATATTGTCGTGATCGTCGACGAAATGGCCGACCTGATGATGGTCGCGGGCAAAGAGATCGAGGCCTGCATCCAGCGTCTGGCGCAAATGGCGCGTGCGTCCGGCATTCACCTGATCATGGCGACGCAGCGTCCGTCCGTGGATGTGATCACCGGCACGATCAAGGCGAACTTCCCCACACGTATCTCGTTCCAGGTGACGTCGAAAATCGACAGCCGTACGATCCTGGGTGAGATGGGTGCCGAGCAACTTTTGGGCATGGGTGACATGCTCTATATGGCAGGCGGATCCAAGATCACCCGTTGCCATGGGCCTTTTGTCAGCGACGAAGAGGTCGAGGAAATCGTCAATCACCTCAAACAGTTCGGTGAGCCTGACTATGTGTCCGGCGTGGTCGAGGGGCCGTCCGAGGACAAGGAAGCTGACCTTGACGCCGTGCTTGGCCTGAACACCGGCGGCAACACGGATGGCGAAGACGCGCTTTATGATCAGGCCGTGCAAGTGGTGATCAAGGACCGCAAATGTTCGACCTCCTATATCCAGCGCAAACTGGCGATTGGCTACAACAAGGCGGCCCGACTGGTGGAGCAGATGGAGGACGAAGGCCTCGTCTCCCCCGCCAACCACGTGGGCAAACGCGACATACTGGTGCCAGAACAGGCCTGAGGCTTACCTCTTCAGACACTCCTGTTGCACCCAATGCACCGCCGGGCCCCCTCGGCGGTGTTTTTCTGCGCATCAAGGGGGAAAATCCGGCGCTGATATCGCATAACAATCCGGACGGGCTTATGTCAGGATCAAAGAAGATCAATTGAGGAAGTGTAGGATGCGCGTTTTTTGTTCCATTGCCCTGGTTCTGGGCCTGTTGTTGCCGCTCGACGCTGCGGCGCAAAAGCTGCCGCTTGGGCAAATTTCAAGCTACCTCAACGCGCTGCAGACTGCGAAAGGTGAATTTACGCAGATCAATGATGATGGGTCTATCGCGACTGGGACGATCTATATCAGACGTCCGGGCAGGGCCCGGTTTGAATATAATCCGCCAGAAACGTCTTTGGTCGTCGTTGGGGCGAATACCGTGGTGATCTTTGACAAGAAATCCAACGTGCCGGCGGAAAGCTATCCGCTGTCACGCACGCCGCTGTCGATTATTCTGGCACGAAATGTTGATCTGGGGCGGGCGCGCATGGTGACCGGCCATGCCTTTGATGGAACTGCGACTGTGGTCACTGCACAGGACCCCGACAATCCGCAGTATGGCAATATTCAGTTGAAGTTCACCGCCAACCCGGTTGAGCTCCGCCAGTGGGTCATCAACGACGGGAATGGCAGTACCACCACGATCATTTTGGGTGACCTCCAAAAGGGCGGCTCGCTGCCGAACCGCTTGTTTGATACAGGTCGCGTGGGCGCGGACGGGGATCGCTGAAGCCGACCGTTCAAGACCCTTGGTTGCGCAAGGAGTCCTGTACTCGGACCGCCAAAGCAACTGTTGCGACCATCAAAGCGTAAGAGACGATCCCGTAGAGAACGAAATTCGGGATCGTCCAAAGCAACAGCGTATCGTTGCCGCCGGGGGCGTATTTGGCCCCGAAACCCATGAAGAGGCCACCGAAGAAACAGAGAAGACTGGGTTTCAGCTTTGGGCTTCTCAGTTCAAACCGCCCGTTTCGCATTGAACTGATCGTTGCCCCAAGAAAGAGACCTGCAATCGCGAGCTCGATCGTGAACCGGTCGGTCAATCCGTTCCCACCCAGCACCCGGCCGATCCAAGCCTCGTAGCTCCAATCAGGGGCAATTGAGAAAACAAGCGCGGCGCTGATCCCCATGGCGCACAAGGCAAACATGGCCTGTTGTCTCCTCTGGAACAGGCGGAAAAGACCGTAGAAGAAACCAAACGCAAAGAGGACGCCCAGACCGTATGTGTAGGTTGCCTGCTCTGCCAATGTGTTGGGCATCAACCCCTGTGCCAAAACCTCTCCAACGCGCCACTGATCGGTCAGGCTCCGGGCGGCCACGAGACCTGCAAAGGTTGCCAGGAACGATAATTCCCCGCTGCTGATGCGGCCAACGCTGCCGATAAAGCAGGCGTTGTTCAGATAGGCCCCCAGGCCCATGACGACAGAAGCCAGCAAGAGCGCAGCACTGATAGGCACCGTGCCATGGATGGGTGTGATCCCGTCGAAAAGGGCGTTGATCAAGACCAATGTCACGGCTGACCAGCAGACAGCGACGCCAATGCCAATCAGCCAGTCCGCTTTACGGTGACGCACCAACCGTTTGGTTGCGGCCACCGTGCAGGTGCTGGCCCTCGACAGAGCAAAACCAAGAGCAAAGGCAAAGAAGAAGATCATGGGTCCGGCCGGTCAGCTGGTCCGTCTTGAAAGAGTCCCTGAGCCGTTTATAGCGAAATCGGAAGAACCTGAAACATCTCGCATCACCCAACCCGTTGAAGTCATTGACTTGAGGCAGGGTTGGGTGATTTAGATTTTCCGATTTCTGCCTTAGCGCCGAAGCCTGCAGGTGGCGATCTGATCGCGATACATCTCTGATCGTGCCGCCACTTTGCCCGAGACGGCCAACAGCCAGCTTTTGCGATTGTAGGACCCTTTGCGGAAGCCGGTGTGCCCTTCGTGGTAGGCCAGATACTGGTTCCGCGCGTCCGTAAGGGCAATGCCGTTACGTTCCCGGCTGACGTTCATGTACCAGCCCATGAAATCAGAGGCATCGCGAATGCGGTCGCGTTTGGCTGAACGGCGGTTCTGATCCTCCTGATACTCCCGCCAGGTCGCATCGAGCGCCTGACTATAGCCATACGCGCTGGACTGACGGCCCATCGGAAGCACGCCCAACACATAACGGAAAGGGGTCCGGGCATCGGCCACGAATTTGCTTTCCTGATGGATGGTGGCCATCTGGACGTGGATCGGAACACCCCACTTGCGCTCAGTCGCGCGGAAGGCCTTCAGGTAGTCGGGGCGATCTTTCAAAATGGTGCAGGCATCATCCAGATTACGCGGCACGGACGTCTGTCCACCACCGCAGGATGCCACCAACAGCACTATGATCATCGCGCGAAGAGTTTTGCTCATCTGCCTCTCGCTATGTTTTTATATTTTTGCGTAGCTTAACCGATTTTGCGGGCGCGTCACATCACAAAATTTAGAGAAGTGCGGCCAAGATCAGCGGCAATGCGCCAACCGACATGAGGGTGGAGACCACAACAAGTCCTGCAACGGCATCGGCGTCTGCCCCGTACTTTTCGGCGAGCAAGTAGTTGGAGACCGCAACGGGGGTTGCGACCTGTAGAACCAGCACGCCAAAGGCCACAGGTTCCAGCGCGAACCAGTCTGCGACACCCCACGCCAGCGCGACGCAGATGATGACCTTTACGAGTGACAGCAAAACCGCGCGTCCGACGCCCTGCATCGGCGTCTGCCCCGTACTTTTCGGCGAGCAAGTAGTTGGAGACCGCAACGGGGGTTGCGACCTGTAGAACCAGCACGCCAAAGGCCACAGGTTCCAGCGCGAACCAGTCTGCGACACCCCACGCCAGCGCGACGCAGATGATGACCTTTACGAGTGACAGCAAAACCGCGCGTCCGACGCCCTGCGGGGTCAGCCGCGCGACGGCGACGCCCAGCGTGATCAACATCAGCGGGATCGCCATCTGGCCAATCAGGTCCAGCGTGTTGGTCAGGAATGTGGGCGTTTCCCACCCTTGCCAGAGAAACAAGCCGCCCAGAAGGGTGGACCAGACGATGGGCTCGCGGGCGACTTTGCCCGCTGACCCGGTGCCCGCGACCAGCCAGATGCCGAAGGTAAAGGACCAGATCGCCATGATAGCAAAGACCACAACGGCATAGCTCAGGCCTGTTTCACCATAGGCGAACAGTGCCAGGGGCAGGCCAAGGTTGCCCGTGTTTCCGAAGATGAGAGGGGCGGTGTAGGTGCGCTGGCTGAGGCGGAGAAGGGCGACAAGCAAGAGGAAAGCGAGCGTTACTGCGCCGTAGGCTGCGAGGGTTGCCAACGACAACGCCGTCAGGGCCGTTGGGTCGATCTTGGTTTGCATGAGTGAGACAAAAATCAGGCAGGGAATTGCCGTGCTCATCGCCAAACGGGTCACGAATTGGATGCGATACTCAAACCCCAGCTTGACCCAGCCGAACCCGAGGCCTGCCAGCAGAAAAACCGGGGCGACAATCTCCAACACCGTCAGCGCAAGGGTCAACAGTTTGTTTCCTTCTCAAGCGGTGTCGTGATTGGACAAATGCCCCTTGAAACGACTACTAACGAAAGGTAGGGGCTGCAATGTTATGATACGCACGCGTGCCAAATATCACCTCGGGCAGATTGTCCGTCACCGCAAACATCCGTTTCGCGGTGTGATTTTTGACGTCGATCCAGAGTTTGCCAATACCGAGGAGTGGTACGAGGCGATCCCTGAAGACAGCCGCCCTGTAAAGGATCAGCCGTTCTACCACCTGTTGGCCGAGAACGATCAGAGCTACTATGTCGCCTACGTGTCGGAGCAGAACCTAGTAGCGGACTATTCGGGCGAACCTGTGGATCACCCTGATATCCCTGATCTTTTTGGCCCATTCACCGATGGGGCCTATCCGCTGCATTTCCAACTGAACTGAAGCGTGGGTGGGCGGTACGCCCACCTTACGGGCTTTGGGGTTGCGCGTGTTTTGGTGGGCTGGAAGCCCACCTTACGGCAACGTTGCGTCAGTAGCCGAGGGCGCATCCATCCTTGCGCGGGTCACTTGCCCCTTCCAGAACGCCGCTGTCGTGCATTCGGATGGCTTGTGCACCGCCAATCGCCGTATCGGGTGTTTCGACCTTGTGACCCATGTCTGCCAGCTGCTGCTTCACACTGTCGGCATAGCCGTTTTCCACCCTGAGCACGCCGTTCTCAGCAAAGCATCGGGGGGCGTCGATGGCGGTTTGGCCGTCCATTCCGAAATCTACCATGTTGGAGACAAAGCGCGCGTGGCCTGTCGACTGATAGGCACCGCCCATCACGCCAAAGGGCATGATGACCTTCCCGTTCTGCCGAATCATGCCGGGGATAATCGTATGCATGGGGCGTTTGCCGCCTTGCAGTTCGTTGGGGTGGCCCTCTTCCAGCGTGAAACCCGCGCCGCGGTTCTGCAGCAGGATGCCGAATTTGTCTGAGGCGATCCCGGACCCGAAGCCGTGAAATATCGAGTAGATCAGCGAAACAGCCATGCCGTCACCATCCACCACGCAGATGTAGACGGTGTCCTTGTGCACGGCTTCGGTCAGGGGGGCAGCGGAGGCCATTGCTTTCTTGGGGTCGATCAATCCGGCCAGCTTGGCTGCGGTGTCGGGGTCGAGCATATGGGCGAGCCGCGACGTATGGTCTGGGTCCGCCAGAAAACGGTTGCGGGCGTCATAGGCGATTTTAGTGGCCTCGGCTTCGACATGGGCGCGTTCGGCCCCTAGGGGGTCCATGCTGGCGATGTCGAAGTGCTTGAGAATATTCAGCAAAAGGAGTGCGGTCGCCCCTTGCCCGTTGGGCGGATGTTCAACGACCTCAATGTCCTTGTGGGTGTCTGAGACCGGATCGCCAAGGGTGGCGGCGGCGTTTGCGAAGTCGTCTAAAGTGTGGAGCCCGCCTGCCGCGTTCAGGGCATTGACCATGTCCTCGGCAATTTCGCCTGTATAGAAGGCGGCAGGTCCATCCTTGGCGATGCGGCGCAGGACTTCGGCTTGACCCGGGGCTGCGAAGGTGTCGCCGACTTTCAGGGCCTGATCGTTCTTGAGGTAATACTGTCGCGCTTTGCCTTTCAGCGTTTTCGCAGATTGGGCCCAATCGGAAGCCACGCGTGGTGCTACGGAAACACCAGTTTCAGCATAGTGGATTGCCGGTTCCAGGATCGTGTCGAGACCAAGTTTGCCGTGGCGCTGGGACAGTTCTGCAAATCCCGCAATCGCGGTCGGGATCGTGACTGCTTGGGCGTCATAGACGGGAACAGTCTTGTGTCCTTGCGCGCGCAGGTCTTGGGCGTTTTGCGCTGCTGGCGCTCGGCCAGACCCATTCAATGCGTGGACTTTATCGCTGCCTGGTGTCGACCAGAGGGCAAAGCAGTCACCACCAATGCCGGTCATCTGGGGCTCGCAAATACCCAGCAGAACTGCTCCTGCCAATGCGGCGTCCATCGCGTTTCCGCCCCGCTTGAGGATGTCTATTGCCGATTGCACTGCCAGAGGATGAGAGGTGGCACACATGCCGTTGCTAGCGAATACGGGCGAGCGGCCCGGAAGGTGAAAATTGCGCATTCTTGAAAGGCCCCTTGGTCACTCCAACGAATACCTAGCGCGCCGTGTGGCAGCTGCCAATCTGTTCAATGATTTGGGGAAGTACCTCGACACCACGCACTGGGTGGGGGCTATTAAACGCGGTGCCGAGGGAAGCCATGCAGCTACAGGTACACTTTTGCCCGTTGATAAGGGCGCAATTGAGGGCGTATCTGGGCGGTTTTGCGATAGATTGCGGCACAACTGCGGCACATACAATCTATGGTTCCTTAGGCCCAAGTTTTAAGGATTTGCGCACCTGGTGATCGGGCGGCAGAGCGTCCTTTTTATTGGGCTTTTCCAACTGAAATTGCGATCCGCAGGTCCAGCCGATTGACTGTGTCATGCCGGTGGTATCTCACATCCTTGGCAAGATCCTGGATCAGGAACCACCCAAATCCACCTTCGGGCAGGTCCATCAGGTCCACATCCAGATTTTGGGCCATACCGATGGGGGCTTTGCCGTCCGGCATGGGGTGCCCCTTATCCTCAATTGTCACGTGCAAACCGTCGCTGCATATATTGCAGTTGATATCGATCGGCTGATCCGCCGCAGGAACGGGATAGGCATGTTCGACGATGTTATTCAGCGCTTCGGCCAGCACAATTTCCACCGTGCCTACCTCTTCGACATCCAATGCCAGAGGGCGCAGCCCTTCAATCACGCCGTTGAGCGCTTCACGCACCGCCATTTCGCTGCTTTGCACGCAAACGGTGACCGGTTGAGTCTCAGGCAGAATGGGTTTTGGGCTGGTGACCATGTTCACTGTTCCTTCAAACATGCTCCGCTACCAAGGCGTCTTCCAATGATGCGAATACGCTGAAGACTGAATCCATCCGCGTCAGCTTGAATACTTTTTCGACGGCAGGGCTCAACCCGGCGAGGATAAGTTTTCTTTCGGGCGCGAGGTGCTTCATCGTCGCGACGATTGCGCCCAAACCGCTGGAATCGATAAATTCGACCTGGCGCAAATCGAGGACGACGGTATTTGGCCCGCCGTCTGTTGATGTACGCATCGCGTCCTTGAAGGCGAGTGCGACCGCAGCATCGATCCGCGATTCCTGCACGCTGGCGATCTGCATCTGCCCTTCTGTTCTTGCGGAAATTTCCATAGATAGACCTCAAACCCGTAATGTGCGCCAAACGGTAGCGAGAAAATCTTACCAACTTGTGACCGGTTTGCAGGAAGGATGAATACAATGAAGAACGTCGTGATTGCGGGTGCTGCCCGCACCCCGATGGGCGGCTTTCAGGGGGCCTTTGACACGCTGACCGCTGCCGATCTGGGGGGGGAGGCGATCAAGGCTGCGATGGCCGGTGCGGGTGCGCCCCAGGTGCAGGAGGTCCTGATGGGCTGTGTGCTGCCTGCTGGCCAGGGTCAGGCCCCTGCGCGACAGGCGGGGTTCAAGGCAGGGCTGGGCGAGGATGTGCCCGCCACCACACTGAACAAGATGTGCGGGTCGGGCATGAAGGCGGCGATGATTGCCTTTGACCAGATCGCGCTTGGCCAGACGGATGTGATGGTTGCAGGCGGCATGGAGTCGATGACCAACGCGCCTTACGTCTTGCCCAAGATGCGGGGCGGCGCGCGGCTGGGCCATGGGCAGGTGGTGGACCACATGTTCCTTGATGGGCTTGAAGACGCCTATGACAAGGGCCGCCTGATGGGCACTTTTGCCGAGGATTGCGCGGAGTCTTATCAGTTCACCCGCGAGGTGCAGGATGACTATGCGCTGGCCTCTCTGTCACGCGCGCTGAAAGCGCAGGAAGATAACGCCTTTGATGGTGAAATCGCAGCGGTTGAGGTCAAATCGCGCAAGGGGTCCGTTACGGTCGAGGCGGACGAACAGCCCGGCACAGCCCGTCCTGACAAAATCCCGCACCTCAAGCCCGCGTTTCGTGACGGCGGCACGGTGACAGCGGCCAATTCTTCGTCCATCTCTGATGGGGCTGCAGCGCTTGTTCTGGCCTCCGAGGAGGCCGCAGCGGCACAAGGATTGACCGTGCGGGCCCGGATTGTAGGACATGCGAGCCACGCTCAGGCCCCGGGTCTCTTCACCACCGCCCCGGTGCCTGCGGCTCAGAAACTGCTGGATCGAATTGGCTGGTCCAAAGAGGACGTGGACCTTTGGGAGGTGAACGAGGCTTTCGCGGTTGTGCCGTTGGCCTTCATGCATGAGATGGGGCTCAACCATGACATCGTGAACGTGAACGGCGGGGCCTGCGCGCTGGGCCATCCCATCGGCGCCTCTGGCGCGCGGATCATGGTGACGCTGCTCAATGCGCTGGAAAAGCGCGGGATGAAGCGGGGTGTCGCGGCGATCTGTATCGGCGGAGGCGAGGGCACGGCCATCGCGATTGAACGGGAATGATAGACTATGCCTTGCTTGGCAAGACCATCGCCGCTCTGACAGAGTGTGAGGACGATGCCGTTGCCCTCATGGCCACAGTCGCCTGCGAGGTGCATCACGCGGACGATCGCTTTGACTGGACCGGGTTTTACCGCGTCGTCGCACCGGAGTTGCTGAAGATCGGGCCTTACCAGGGCGGTCACGGATGCCTCGTAATTCCATTTGATCGAGGGGTCTGTGGGGCAGCCGCGCGCACGGGAGAAGTACAATTGGTTGCGGACGTGGATGCTTTCGCGGGTCACATCGCCTGCGCGTCCTCAACGCGGTCCGAGCTTGTGTTGCCGGTCTGGAACGGTTCAGGGCAGTTGATTGCTGTCTTCGACATCGACAGTGACCAGCCCGATGCATTCACCCAAATGGACGCTGACGCCTTGTCGGGAATCCTCAAAAACACATTTGCCGCCGTGAAATAGTTCTGGAAATTTTCACGGTCCTCTGGTTTACGTGAAAAACAGGAGTCAATTTTCACGAGGCTCGAGTCGGTGCAACACGCAACGCTTGATCATCCGGACACGCTTGGGGCGGATTTGCGCGCGCTGCGCAAGGCGCGCGGGCTGACGCTGACTGATCTGGCTGAGACACTGGGGCGCTCTGTCGGTTGGCTCAGCCAAGTCGAGCGAGACAAGTCCGACCCATCGATTACCGACCTGCGCCACATGGCTGCAGCGCTTGAGGTGTCAATTTCCATGTTGTTTCGCCACGAGGCCGCCCCGGCTCGTGAAGCTGGCTTTGTTGTCCGTGCAGATGCAAGACGGCCGATCGGGTCCTCTATCGCGGGGCTGGTCGAGGAACTGTTGTCACCAGACCTGACAGATGACTTTGAGATGGTGCATTCCACCTTCCAGCCGTTCTCCAAGATCAAGGATCTGGTGACGCGGCCCACGCAAGAGGTCGGGTATCTGATCTCCGGTAAGCTGGACATTGAAATCGCAGGTACGACCCACACGATAAACCCCGGCGACAGCTTCCGCATCCGGGGCGAAGCGTTTCGTTGGTCGAACCCATACGAACACCCCGCAGTGGCGATCTGGGTCATCGCACCTCCGGTATACTGATGTCGTTTGAGGGGTGGATCATATTCGCGCTGTTCTGGGTGGTCTTTGTGACCACGCCGGGGCCGAATGCGGTCAACTGCATCTCAAACGGCATGACCCTGGGTTTCCGCCGGTCGCTGGTGGGGGTGCTGGGGATTCTGACCCAGGCGACGCTGTTCCTCACTCTGTCGGCCTTTGGTGTAACGGCGCTGATTGCGGCCTCCCCCACGGCCTTTTTTGCGGCGAAGCTGATAGGTGCGGCTTTCCTGATCTACCTCGGTGTGCGGGGCTGGATGAACGCTACCAAACCGGTCCAGGTTGACGACCGTCCAGCCTCCAGCATCTATTGGCGCGCCTTTGCCATTGCGACGATTAATCCGAAGTCTGTGGCGGGGTACCTCGCGGCCTTTTCACAATTCGTGCAGCCGGGTGTGCCGATCTGGGATCAGATGGTGGTTATCATGCCAACGGCCCTGACGCTGACAGCGCTGAGCTATATGGGCTTCACGGCGCTCGGCGCAGGCATTGGCCGCGCAGCAGTGGGTGCCGTCTTCAACGTCTGGTTCCGCCGGTTCATGTCGGTCTGCTTTGTCATCTACGGCGTCCTGCTGGGCAGCGCCGCCACACCAGGGAGGGCTTGATCCATGTTAAGCGGAAGTTGTCTGTGCGGTGCGGTGACCTTTACGGTTCAGGACGGGGGCGAAAGCGTCGCGGCCTGCCATTGCACCCAATGCCGCAAACAAACAGGGCATTTCTGGGCCAGCGGCTACGACCGGGACGAAAACTTCAAGATTTCCGGAGAGGTCCGCTGGTTCGAAGCGAGCGAGACCGCCAAGCGCGGCTTTTGCCCCACCTGCGGCAGCTTCCTGTTCTGGAAGGATCATTCGGAAGACTGGATGAGCTTTTCGCTGGGGGCCATCGACGGGCCCACTGGGCTGAAGCTCAAGAAACACATCTTTGTCGCTGACAAAGGGGATTACTACGACATCGCGGACGGCGTGCCGCAAAGGGAGAACTAAAATGGCTGACTTACCAACAACGGCCCGCGTGGTCATCATCGGTGGCGGCGTCGTGGGGACATCGGCGCTGTATCATCTGGCCAAAGCAGGCTGGAAAGACTGTATTCTGCTGGAAAAGAATGAGCTGACGGCGGGGTCCACCTGGCACGCGGCGGGTAACGTGCCGAACTTCGCTGGTTCCTGGGCTGTTATGAACATGCAGCGCTATGGTGCCGCCATGTACCGCACGCTGGGTGAAGACGTCGATTATCCGATGAACTATCACGTCACCGGGGCCTTGCGTCTGGCGCATTCCAAAGAGCGGATGCAGGAATTTGAGCGCGTCGCGTCCATGGGCCGCTATCAGGGGCTGCAGATGGACATCTGCACGCCGGCGGAGCTGAAAGAGCACAACCCCTTCATCGAAACCCACGATCTGGCCGGTGGCCTATGGGATCCGCTGGATGGTGACATTGACCCGGCGCAGTTGACACAAGCGCTCGCCAAGGGTGCGCGTGAAGCAGGCGGCCGGATTGAGCGGTTCTGCCCTGTCACAGGCATCGACCGCGATGGCGATGAGTGGATCGTGAAGACCGAAAAGGGTGAGATCCGCGCCGAATACGTCGCCAACTGCGCAGGCTACTACGCGCAGCGCGTGGGCGAGATGTTCAAGCCCTTCGGGGGGCGCACCGTACCAATGGTAGTCATGTCGCACCAGTACTTCCTGACCGAGCCAATTGCCGAACTGGAAGCCTGGACCAAGGAACACGGTCGCAAGGTCCCGATGATCCGCGACGTGGACAGCAGCTACTACCTGCGTCAGGAAAAGACCGGCCTGAACCTCGGGCCATACGAGCGGAACTGTAAGGCGCATTGGGTCACGCCGGATGATCCAATGCCGGAAGATTTCTCCTTCCAGCTTTATCCCGACGATCTGGAACGGCTGGAGTGGTACATCGAAGACGCCATGGAGCGCCTGCCGCTGCTGGGCACCGCTGGCGTGGGCCGTAACATCAACGGCCCCATTCCTTACGCGCCTGACGGCTTGCCGATGATCGGCCCGATGCCCGGCGTGAAGAACGCGTTCGAGGCGCATTCCTTTACCTTCGGCATCGCCCAAGGTGGTGGTGCGGGCAAAGTGCTGTCCGAGTGGATCATGCACGGCGAGACCGAGCTCGACATGTGGGCCGTCGACCCGCGCCGCTACACTGATCACTGCGATCACGACTATTGCCTCTCCAAGGCGTTGGAGACCTATGGCCACGAATACGCCATGCACTTCCCCTATCATGAATGGCCCGCCGGTCGGGACAAGAAGCTCAGCCCGAACCATCAGGCGCTGCTGGACGCGGGCGCGCAGATGGGGGCCTACAACGGCTGGGAGCGGGCAAACTGGTTTGCCAAGGACGGCGACGATACATCCGAGGAATCGACCCAGACCTGGGATCGCAACGGCCCCTGGGCCAAGCGCATCAAGGAAGAGGTTGAGGCCGTGCGTGACAGCGCAGGCCTCCTCGATATGCCGGGCTTCAGCCGCTATGCGCTGTCCGGTGAAGGCGCTGCCGAATGGCTGCGCGGTCAGGTCACGGGCGCATTGCCCAAAGTGGGCCGCATGAACCTCGGCTATTTCGCAGACAGCCGCGGCCGCATCCTGACGGAAATGACTATCATTCGCTGGGGCGAGGATGATTTCTGGCTGATGACGGCTGCCGTTGCCCTGTGGCACGACTTTGAACTGCTGAAAGGGCGTCTGCCTGCCGATGGATCGCTGAGCCTCACCGACATCACCCGCGACTGGTCAACACATATCATCACCGGACCCAAGTCCCGCGATATGCTGGCAACCGTGGCGGAGGGCGCAGACCTTTCCGCCACGTGGATGTCCATCCAGGACGCCACCGTTGCAGGCAAACCTGTGAAGCTCTTCCGCGTTTCCTTCCCCGGCGAATTGGGCTGGGAGGTGCACAGCAGCTTTGAGGATAGCCCTGCCGTCTATGCCGCACTCAAGGGCGCAGGGGCGACACCGTTTGGCATGTACGCCATGAACTCCATGCGCATCGAAAAAGGGTATCGGACGTGGAAGGGCGATCTTTCCACAGACTACTCCATGCTGGAAGCGGGGCTCGACCGCTGGGTCAAGTTCGACAAACCGCAGGATTTCCCGGGCAAGGCCGCGCTTCTTCAGGAAAAGCAGGCGGGCATCAAGAAGCGATTTGTCACTATGATCGTCGAGGCAGGCGATCAGGACGCGCCCTACATGTCCACGGTCATGCACGACGGTGAAGTTGTGGGTGAGACGACGTCTGGCGACTGGGGCTACCGGATCAACAAGTCCGTGGCCCTGGGCACCATTCGCGCTGATCTGGCCGTGCCGGGCACCGAGCTGGAGATCGAAATCTTTGGCAACCGCTGCAAGGCCGTCGTGCAAGAAGACGCACCCCTTTGGGATGCCGAAAACGAACGTCTGCGCGCATGAGCCTTGAGACCTATCTGATCTATCTGGGTGTGCTGGCGGCGTTTTTCTTGACGCCGCCAGATACCAGCCAGTTGCTGATCATGTCCAACAGCGTGCGGCACGGACTGCGCCGCAGTCTGGCAACCATCGCCGGAGACCTCAGCGCCAACAGTCTGCAAATGACGGCGGCGGCATTTGGTCTGACGGCGGTGATTGCAGCCTCGGCGGATGCGATTTGGCTGATCAAATGGGTGGGTGTGGCCTATCTGGCCTGGATCGGGTTGCGTTTGATGTTGTCTTCGGGGCCCGCCGATGGGCCAGCAGCAGCACAACAGGCGCGGTCCTCCGTTCTATTCCGGCAGGGTTTTCTGACGTCCTCTGCAAACCCCTATGCGGTCGTGTTCTTTGGCGCTCTTTTTCCGCAGTTCATTGATCCGACAAGCGCCGTGCTGCCCCAGCTTCTGATCCTTGGCGTGACCTATCTGGTCGTAGATGGCCTTGCATTGCTGCTTTGGGGCTGGACGGCTTCCCGGACCCTGGAACGGATGTGTCGCATTTCGGGAGCCTGGCTGAACCGCGTATCTGGTGCGCTGATGATAGGTGCGGCTGCCTTGCTGGCCAGTCGCGATCTCGCGGTGGAGGCACAGCAGTGAGCGCGATCACCCTGCTGGATGGGTCCATCGGGCAAGAACTGGTGCATCGCTCAGGCAGCCGGGCGACACCGCTTTGGTCGACCTCTGTCATGATGGAACAGCCTGAATTGGTAGGCGACGTACACCTAGACTACTTCAAAGCCGGTGCAACCGTTGCGACGACCAACACCTATGCGGTCCACACCAGCCGGTTGGAGCGCGTCGGGCTGGAAGATCAGCATGAACGGCTGATGGATGCTGCGCTGGCGCAGGCTGAAGCTGCGCGTGGGGCGCATGGCTCTGGTCAGATTGCAGGGGCTTTGGGGCCGCTGCTGGCCTCATACCGCCCCGACCTGTTTCCAGAAGTCGGCATGGCCACCGAACGGTTTGGCATCATTGCAAACATGATGGCAGGCCGCGTCGATTTCCTGCTTGCAGAGACGGTGTCTTCCTTACAACAGGCCGAAGGCGTTTTTGCCGGGACTGCCGAAGCTGCAGAGCCGCTCTGGATTGCCTTCAGCGTCGATGACGTGGACGGCACGCGCCTGCGGTCGGGCGAGGCTGTGACGGACATTTTTCCGCTGATCGCCGAACACCAGCCGGAAGCGGTCTTGCTGAACTGCTCAACCCCTGAAGCGATCAGTGCGGGGCTGCCTGCGCTAGCCGATACCGGGTTGCCCTTTGGAGCATACGCTAACGGGTTCACCAAAATCTCTGACGGGTTCAAGGCGGAGTTTCCGACCGTCGATGCGCTTGAACAACGCACGGACTTGTCTCCCGAAAAATACGCCGACTTTGCTCTGTCGTGGGTCGATCAAGGGGCCACCATCGTCGGTGGCTGCTGCGAAGTTGGCCCTGCCCACATCTCCGAAATTGCCGCGCGGTTGAAGGCCGCCGGTCACTCAATTGTCTAAAGGATTGCTGTCATGGCTGATGTTCCCTCTCACGCCCGCGTCGTCATCATTGGTGGCGGCGTTGTGGGTTGTTCGGTTGCCTACCACCTGACCAAGTTGGGCTGGAAGGATGTCGTGCTGCTGGAGCGTAAGCAGCTGACGTCCGGCACCACATGGCACGCGGCTGGGCTGATCGCGCAGCTGCGCGCGACGGCGAACATGACCAAGCTCGCGAAGTATTCTCAGGAGCTTTACGGCAACCTCGAAGCAGAAACCGGCGTGGCCACAGGCTTCAAGCGCTGCGGGTCGATCACCGTGGCCCTGACCGAAGAACGCCGCGAAGAAATCTATCGTCAGGCCGGGATGGCCCGCGCCTTTGGCGTGGATGTCGAAGAAATCAGCCCCGAGGAAGTGAAGGCGCGCTATGAGCATCTGAACATCGACGGTGTGACGGGGGCAGTCTACCTCGACAAAGACGGGCAGGGGGACCCTGCCAACATCGCGCTGGCGCTGGCCAAAGGCGCACGGCAGGGCGGAGCCAAGGTGATTGAGCGTACCCGCGTAAGCGGTGTTTCCCGCGAGGGGCGGCGCATCACGGGCGTGGACTGGGAACAAGACGGTGCCTCTGGCCACATCACCTGCGACATGGTGGTGAACTGCGGCGGCATGTGGGGCCACCAGGTCGGCCGCATGCTGAATACCAACGTGCCGCTGCATTCCTGCGAACACTTCTACATCGTGACCGAGGCCATCGAAGGTCTGAAACAACTGCCCGTGCTGCGCGTGCCGGATGAATGCGCGTATTACAAGGAAGACGCAGGGAAAATGCTGCTGGGCGCGTTTGAGCCGCATGCCAAGCCGTGGAAGCTGGACGACATCCCGGCGGATTTCGAATTTGATCAGCTACCCGAGGATTTCGACCACTTTGAACCGATCCTGGAGGCTGCTGTTGAGCGTCTGCCGATGCTGGCCGAAGCGGGCATCCACACGTTCTTTAACGGGCCGGAGAGCTTTACGCCCGATGACGCATATCACCTTGGGCTCGCCCCCGAGATGGACAACGTCTGGGTTGCGGCTGGGTTCAATTCGATCGGTATCCAGTCTGCGGGCGGGGCCGGGCAGGCGCTGGCGCAGTGGATGGAAGACGGCGAAAAGCCCTTTGATCTCGGCGATGTGGACATCTCCCGGATGCAGCCGTTTCAGGGCAACAAGACCTATCTGTTTGAACGCTCCAAGGAGACTTTGGGCCTGCTTTATGCCGATCACTTCCCGTATCTGCAAAAGAAAACCGCGCGAGGTGTGCGTCGCACGCCGTTCCACCAGCACCTGCTCGATAATGGTGCGGTCATGGGCGAATTGGCGGGCTGGGAACGCGCCAACTGGTTCGCACGGGACGGGCAAGCGGCGGAGTATGAATACACCTGGAAGCGCCAGAACTTCTTTGACAACGTCGCCGAAGAGGTGGGTGCGATCCGCACCAATGTCGGCATGTACGACATGTCCTCCTTCGGGAAAATCCGGGTGGAAGGGCGCGATGCTTGCGCCTTTATGAACTACATCGGCGGCGGTCAGTACGATGTGCCGGTGGGCAAGATCGTCTACACCCAGTTCCTGAACGACCGGGCCGGGATTGAGGCGGATGTGACCGTGACCCGTGTAAGCGAGACGGCATATCTTGTTGTCACCCCTGCGGCTACACGGCTAGCGGACGAGACCTGGATGCGCCGTCATCAGGGCGATTTTAATGTGGTGATCACGGATGTGACGGCGGGTGAAGGCGTGCTGGCCGTTATGGGACCAAATGCGCGGACGCTGCTTCAAAAAGTGTCGCCAGCGGATTTCTCCAATAATGCCAATCCGTTCGGGACGGCGCAAGAGATCGAACTTGGCATGGGCCTCGCCCGTGTGCACCGGGTGACTTACGTGGGCGAACTGGGGTGGGAGGTCTATGTGTCCTCCGACATGGCGGCCCATGCGTTCGAGGTGCTGCATGAGGCCGGGCAGGACATGGGCCTAAAGCTGTGCGGTATGCATATGATGGATTGCGCGCGGATCGAGAAAGGGTTCCGCCACTTTGGCCATGACATCACGGCAGAAGATCACGTTCTGGAAGCGGGCCTTGGCTTTGCGGTCAAAACAGACAAGCCGGACTTCATTGGACGTGACGCGGTTCTGCGCAAAAAGGAAGAGGGCCTGAGCGCGCGTCTGTTGCAGTTCCGTCTGACGGATGCGGAGCCGCTCTTGTATCACAACGAACCCGTGGTGCGGGATGGTGAGATTGTGGGCTATCTGTCCTCCGGCTCGTATGGTCACCACCTTGGCGCGGCAATGGGCCTTGGCTATGTGCCCTGCGCCGGGGAGACCGCGGCGGAAGTGTTGGCGTCGAGCTACGAGATCGATGTTGCCGGGACGCGGGTGAAAGCGGAGGCTTCCTTGAAGCCGATGTACGATCCCAAATCTGAACGCGTGAAGGCCTGACGGCGAGGGTGGACCACGGGTCCACCTTACGTTAGCTGCCTAAGGGTTTTAATTGAGAACCCTATGGCATGCGCAACCCTGACAGTCTGACGCCGATCGCCAACGAAGATACGTCCGCTGGGCTTGGCTTTGCGTTGGGTGCCTATTTGCTGTGGGGTGTCTTGCCGCTTTACATGAAGCTGCTGGATCATGTCCCGCCCGCAGAGATCGTGGCGCATCGTGTCATCTGGTCCTTGCCGATTGCCGCCGGAGTTTTGCTCATCCTGCGCCGGACAGACGCCCTGCGCGAAGCGTTGAAGACCCCACGCTATTTCGGGATGGCCTGCCTGACGGCGACGCTGGTCTCGCTCAATTGGGGCATCTATGTCTGGGCGATCAACTCTGGCCAAGCGCTGGACGCAGCCCTTGGGTACTACATCAACCCGTTGTTCAGCATCCTTTTGGCGGCGGTGGTCTTGCGCGAGAGGTTGAGCGGGGCGCAATGGGTGGCCATTGCGCTTGCCGCAGCGGCGGTTCTGGTCCTGACCCTGGACGCGGGCCGCGTACCTTGGGTGGCCCTGAGCTTGACGCTGACCTGGGGGTGCTACGCCTTGGCAAAGAAAAGCCTGCCCATCGGTCCCAATCAGGGGTTCTTGCTCGAAATCCTGATCCTTCTCGGCCCCGCACTGGCTTATGCGGGATGGCTGGCAGTGCAGGGGGAAGCGCATTTCAGGATGAGAGCGACGCCTGACACATGGTTGCTGCTGGGCTGCGGTGTGGCCACGGCGGTGCCGCTGATGCTTTATGCCAATGGGGCTAAGGGCTTGCGCTTGTCGACCATCGGCATTTTGCAGTTCACCGTGCCGACTATGATATTTTTCATCGCGGTCTTTGTGTTTGACGAACCCTTTGACCGGGCGCGGGCCATTGCCTTCCCGATGATCTGGGCAGCCTTGGTGATCTATTCTGCTGCAATGCTCCGGCAGATGCGGCGGGTGGGCTAAAAGCCCACCTTACGAAAGAGAGTCTTTGAACTTCAGAAACGCAGGGTCCTTCATCACACGCGCATTCATGGCGTCTCGCAAGGCTCCGATGGTCTTGTGTGGGCGCATGACGACCTCGAAGGTCTCAATGAGGCCTGTGTCATCGAGGGTGATCAGATCAACACCCACGGCGTCAAATTCGCCGACCTTGCACTGAAACTCCAGCGCCCAATCTTTGCCCTCCCCCATGATGCGCCGATAATGAAAGTCGCTGAAGACCTGCCCGACGTGCCCCAGCACGGCGGCGACTGCATCTCGTCCGGTCCAGGTTTTCCAGTAGGTCGGCGGCAAAAAGCGGACGTTTTCGGCAAGCAGTGGGCCGATGGCATCCTTGTCGCCCGATGCGACAACGGCTTTCATATTTTCGATGGTAGGGTGCATGGGCAGGCCTTTGCATGGTGGGTTGAAAACCCACCTTACATGGCGGACAAGGCCGGATGGAAGATGCCTATGACCCGCCAAACGACCCGCTGGTCGTGCTGCACGAGGATGCCGAAGTGCTGCTGGTGGACAAACCCGCTGGGCTGCTGAGTGTGCCAGGCAAAGGGCCGCATCTGGCGGACTGCCTGCTGACGCGGGTCCAGTCCGCTTTTCCGGACGCATTGCTGGTCCATCGGTTGGACCGGGACACCTCAGGCGTGATGATCTTTGCCTTGACGCCCCATGCCCAACGGCATCTGGGTCTGCAGTTTGAAAAGCGCATGACACGCAAGACCTATGTTGCGCGGGTCTGGGGGCATCCGGAGGAAACAACCGGAACTATTGATTTGCCCCTGATCGTGGACTGGCCGAACCGGCCCCGCCAAAAGGTCTGTCATGAGACGGGCAAGCCCGCGCAGACCGATTGGCGCGTGATCAAGCGGCAGGGGGACACGGCACGACTGCGGCTTTTTCCCAAAACCGGGCGCAGCCACCAGCTGAGGGTTCACATGTTGAGCATGGGCCATCCGATTCTTGGGGACCCTTTCTATGCGGAAGGACCTGTGCGGGACTTCCCGCGCCTCATGCTCCATTCAGAGGAACTGCGCTTCAAGCATCCCAACGGTGGGCGGTCCATGAAAATCCGAAGCGCTGCACCGTTTTGAGAGTGTGGGATTGAGTTTATTGGAAGGGTGAAGGGGAGAGTTCCGCCCTGTCCGCTGCGTTGCATCAGGTGGACAGGGTTTCACCCTTCACGTGGGATCGCTCTCCAGCTATCCACGCGCTTTGAAGATTACATAGGCTGGTTAATGAAGGATGAACTTCTACTTTCACCCTTCCAATAAACTCAATCCAGCCGGTGCAGGCTGCGCTGCGGCTTGGGGTTCCAAGCAGGTCTCACCAAAGAGGGGCGCACGAAGTGCGTCCCCCTCGGTTCCGCGCGTAGCGCGGAAAACCTATTCTGCCGCCCAGCCGGATACGGCTTTGATCTCCAGAAACTCTTCCAGACCAAAAATGCCACCTTCGCGCCCGTTGCCGGACTGCTTGTAGCCGCCAAAAGGGGAGCCCTGAGCGAAACCCTGGCCGTTTGTCTCCACCATGCCGGAACGCAACCGGCGCGCAACGCGGCGGCGCTTGTCGTCGTCCTCTGTCTGGATGTAGTTCGTCAGCCCGTAGGGCGTGTCATTGGCGATGGCAATCGCTTCTTCCTCGGTCTCAAACGGGATGATCGACAGGACAGGGCCAAAGATCTCCTCCTGCGCGATGGTCATGTCGTTGGTCACATCAGCAAAGACGGTGGGCTTGACGTAATACCCGCGGTTCAACCCGTCAGGGCGGCCAAGTCCGCCCGCGACCAGACGGGCCTCTGACATGCCTTTTTCGATTAGGCCCTGGATTTTGTTGAACTGCGCCTCGCTGACGACGGGGCCGATGTGCTTGCCCTCCTCAGACGCAGGGCCCACGTGCGTGTTGTTGGCCGTCTCCGCCGCCATCTCCACCGCTTCGTCATAGCGCGACTTGTGGACCAGCATGCGCGTCGGCGCGTTGCAGGATTGGCCGGAGTTGCGGAAGCAACGGATGGCCCCTGCCTTGGCGGCCTTGGGGTGCGCGTCTTCAAAGATGATGTTGGCCCCCTTGCCACCCAGCTCCAGCGAGACACGCTTGAGCGTGTCTGCCGCCGCCTTGGAGATCGCGATGCCAGCCCGTGTGGAACCAGTGAAGCTGACCATGTCGACTTCAGGGTGTACGGACAGCTGAGAGCCAACGCCTGCGCCATCGCCATTCACCATGTTGAAGACACCGGCAGGGAACCCGGCTTCGTGCACAAATTCGGCAAAAAGCAGACCGGAGAGGGGGGCAACTTCGGATGGCTTCAGCACCACGGTACAGCCCACCGCCAGGGCCGGGATGGCCTTGAGGATGATCTGGTTCATCGGCCAGTTCCACGGCGTGATCAGCGCGCACACGCCAATGGGTTCGCGCAGGGTCATCTCTGTCGCATTGAAGTTGCGGTCGAACTCGAAGTCTTCCAGTGCCTTGAGGAACCCGCCGATATGCCAGGTCCCGGCACCGATCTGCTGGTTGCGGGACAGCTCCATCGGGGCGCCCATTTCCATTGAGATCGCCTCGGCCATCTCGCCTTTGCGGGTCTCGTAGATTTCGGCAAACTTGCGCAGCAGCGCCATACGCTCAGAATGCGGGGTCTGGGACCAGCCGTCGAAAGCCGCGCGTGCCGCGTTGACGGCAGCGTCGGTATCGGCTTGATCGCCCAGCGAAATTACGGCGCATTGTTCTTCGGTGGATGGATCAATGACCGCGTAGTCATTTGGCGTTGCGGGATCGACCCATGCCCCGTTGATGTAAAACTGACGCTTTTCGAGCATGTCTGAACCCTTCTGTTCTGTCCGGTCGAAAATCGAGCGAACGATATCCCTTCGCATATGCGCTGCCCGCCAGGGGGATGCAAGTCATCGCGCGACGTCCTACATTCCCCTAAACGACTCATGACAAGAAAGGATTTCCCATGGGCCTGCGCATTAACGACACGATCCCTAATCTTACGGTCGAAACCGATCACGGCACACTTTCGCTGCACGATTGGATTGGCGACAGCTGGGCCATCCTGTTTTCCCACCCCAAGGATTTCACGCCGGTTTGCACAACCGAATTTGGCGCAGTCGCCCAGCTCAAAGACGAATGGGCCAAGCGGGGGACCAAAGTAATTGGTGTGTCTGTTGATGGGGTTGAGGACCACAAGAAGTGGAAGGGCGATATTCAGAAAGTTGGCGGGGCAGAGGCCACGTTCCCGATCATCGCCGATGATGGTCTGGAAGTCTCCAAAGCCTTCGACATGCTGCCAGCCGAGGCTTATCTGCCTGACGGCCGCACTCCGGCAGACTCCGCAACCGTGCGGTCGGTTTTCATCATTGGGCCGGACAAGCAGTTGAAGCTCAGCATGACCTATCCGATGACCGTAGGCCGGAACTTTGCGGAAGTGCTGCGGGCGCTGGATGGTCTGCAGACCTCGACTGGCAAAGGTGTTGCGACCCCGGCGAACTGGAACGTGGGCGATGATGTGATCATTCCGGCGACCGTGTCGGACGATGACGCGAAAGCCAAGTTTGGTGAGTTTAAAACCGTGCTGCCCTATCTGCGCACTACGGCTGATCCTAGCTGAACCTTAACGGAGCGCCCGCCTTTCGGGTGGGCGCTCTGTCCCCTCCGTGCCTAGTGAAGCACCACACGTGTCCCGTTCGGCACGCGTCCATACAGATCGATCACATGCTCGTTGATCATGCGCACGCAGCCGTTTGAAATCCGCTGCCCGACAGAGCGCGGGTTATGCGTGCCGTGAATGCGGAGTAGACTGTCGCGGCTACCCCGATAGAGGTAAAGGGACCGCGCCCCCAGCGGATTGCCCGGCCCCCCGGGCATCCCGCCTGCGTGTTTAGCGTAAATGTGCGGTTCGCGTCGGATCATCGCTTTTGTCGGCGTCCAGCGCGGCCATTCGGCTTTGCGTGCCACGCGGAACGTGCCTGACACATAGCGCGCCTCGGTCCCGATCCCGACTGGATAGCGCACCGCCTTGCGGTCATCGAGAATGAAGTAAAGCGCGAACTGCCCCGGATCGACGTGAATTTCACCTGGCTTGAAGCCGTCTTTGACCCGGACGATGCGGGCTTTGTGGTGTTTCGGGATTACATAAGGCTTGCCGGTCGAGGCCAGCGCAGGCGCACACAGCACTGAGGCTGCTCCGGTTGTCAAAAACGTGCGGCGATTGAGATGTGACATGAAAATGATCCCCCAGAAACTGCGTCGTCGGGCGATATCTGCCCGGTTGTCAAATGTTTGCACGAAGCCGCGCGCAAACCAAGTCCGGGATACCTGACCCCACACGGGTTTGTGGGGGGAGGGGGCTCAGAAACCCTCTTGTTCACGTTTTGTTAGTGTGGGAGTTTGCATAAAAGAGCAGATAATTTTACGGAACCCCCATGCAGGCTGCCGCCCCGCTGTTGCGCGACGTCTTTGGCTTTGACGGTTTCCGCCCCGGTCAGGAAGAGATCGTGGAGGCGGTGACGCAAGGCGAAAACGTGCTCGCCATCATGCCTACGGGTGGCGGGAAATCCCTTTGTTTCCAATTGCCTGCCCTGATGCGCGATGGGGTGACAGTTGTGATCTCTCCACTGATTGCGCTGATGCGCGATCAGGTGCGCAGTTTGCAGGAAGCAGGTGTTGGCGCGGGCGCGCTGACCTCTGGCAACACGCCCGAGGAAACCGATGCGGTGTGGGAAGGATTGGAAGCGGGTACGCTCAAGCTCCTCTACATGGCGCCGGAACGTCTGGCGGCCGGGTCGGTGACTGGCATGCTACACCGTGTGGGCGTCAACTTGATTGCGGTGGATGAGGCGCATTGTGTCAGCCAGTGGGGCCATGACTTTCGCCCTGACTACCTTCGGATCGGGGAGCTGCGGCGCGCTCTGAACGTGCCCTTGGCCGCTTTCACCGCCACGGCAGATGCCGAAACCCGCGAAGAGATTGCGCAAAAGCTCTTTGACGGTACGCCACCCCGCGCGTTTCTGCGCGGGTTTGACCGGCCCAATATCCACCTCGCCTTTGCCGCTAAGAACAAGCCGCGCGATCAGATCCTGAATTTCGCTGCTGCCCGCAAAGGGCAGTCCGGCATCGTCTATTGTGGGACCCGAGCCAAGACCGAAGGTATTGCGCGGGCGCTGAATGAACAGGGGCTCAAGGCAATTCACTACCACGGCGGGATGGAAGCCGAAGACCGCCGCATCGCCGAACGGCGCTTCCAGCAGGAAGATGGCTTGATCGTTGCGGCCACAGTGGCTTTTGGCATGGGTGTGGACAAACCGGACATCCGCTGGGTGGCACATGCAGACCTGCCCAAATCGATTGAGGCCTATTATCAGGAGATTGGCCGCGCTGGCCGGGACGGGGCCCCGGCAGAGACGCTGACGCTTTTTGGGCCCGATGACATCCGCCTGCGCCGGTCCCAGATCGACGAAGGGCTTGCCCCGCCCGAAAGGCGCATCGCCGATCATGGGCGGCTCAACGCGCTTTTGGGTCTGGCCGAGGCGCTGACCTGCCGGCGCGAGACCCTGCTGGGGTATTTTGGCGAAAAGGACATCACTTGCGGTCATTGTGACCTCTGCCAGACCCCGGCAGAGACGTTTGACGGCACCACAGCCGTGCGCAAGGCCCTGTCGGCCATCCTGAGGACCGAAGAATGGTTTGGTGCCGGGCATCTGATCGACATTCTTTTGGGGACAGAGACTGACAAGGTCCGCCAACGGGGCCATGACAACCTGCCCACCTTTGGCGTGGGGGGTGAATACTCCCGCAGCCAGTGGCAGGCCATTTTCCGCCAGATGATGGGGCACGACCTGATCCGCCCGGACCCTGCACGGCACGGGGCGATGAAGATGACCGATGCCGCGCTGCCCCTGTTGCGCGATGAGACGACGATCACCCTGCGCAAAGACACGATCAAGGCCGCCGCAACCCGCCGCCCGGCGGTAAAGCAGATGGTGAGCGAAGAAGACGCACCGTTGCTTTCGGCCCTCAAGGCAAAACGCCGCGCGCTGGCGGAGGCAGCCAAAGTGCCTGCCTACATTATCTTTACCGACCGTACGCTGATCGAGATGGCGGAACGGCGGCCTGCGAACCTTGACCAGATGGCAGGTATCAGTGGCGTGGGCGCCAAAAAACTTGAGAACTACGGCGATGCCTTCCTCGAAGTGATCAATGGTGCCGCGGAAGAGGTTCATCCAACCCGCCGCAAACTGGCGGGGCGCGATGCTGGGCAGGTCTATGATCAACTGCTGCAGGTGCAGGCCAGTCTCGCACGGGGAGAGATGGGCACTGACAAGCCCCTCAGCTGTTCTGCGTCGCAACTGGCCAAGGTGGCGCAGCTGCATGATCCGGACGCGGATACGCTCGAGCGCTTGCTGGGTGAACGGCGCGCGGACCGTTTTGGATCCGCTTTTCTGGACGTTCTGCAGGCGGCGGGCTAAATCGTTCCCCAACCAAGAGGGAGATGCAGATGCTGGTGGTGATTTCGCCTGCCAAACGGCTGGACTGGGCAGAGCGCAATGTGGCCTCAACAGAGCCCGCCTTTCAGGAAGACGCGGTGCGGCTGGCAAAAACCGCGCGCAATCTGACCTTGGGCAAGCTCAAGGGGTTGATGGACCTCTCGGACGATTTGGTACGTTTGAACCGGGACAGATTCCAGGCTTTTCAGGCTGCTCCGACAGCGGACACCACGCGGCCTGCAGCTTTGGCGTTTGCCGGGGACACCTATCAAGGGCTTGAGGCGGAAAGTCTCGACGCGGACGAAATGGCCTGGGCGCAGGATCATCTGCGTATTTTATCAGGTCTTTACGGTGTGCTGCGTCCGCTGGATGCGATCCAACCCTACCGGCTGGAAATGGGCAGCCGTTTGAAGACCCGTCGCGGCGCGAACCTTTATGACTACTGGCGCGACGGGCCAGCAAAGGCGCTTAATGCTCAGGCGGAGACACTGGGCACGGGCACGCTGGTCAACTGCGCGAGCCAGGAATACTTCGGGGCCGTCAACCTCAAGAAGTTGAAACTGCAGGTGATCACACCGCAATTCATGGAAGACAAAGGCGACGGCAAAGGCCCCAAAATGGTCAGCTTCTTTGCCAAGAAAGCGCGTGGGGCAATGGCGCGGTTTGTCATTCAGAACCGCCTGACCGGGCCTGAAAGCACTCTTGAATTCGACAGCGGCGGTTATGCGTTTGACGCCGAGCGGTCGACGCCTGAAAAACCAGTCTTTGTGCGCCCCTATCCTCCGGCCTGATCCTCGTCAGGCAAGAGGGGCAGCATCCCTTCTGAGTGGGCTGACTCAATCTGGGCGATGATATCCGGTTTGCGCAGTGGTTTGGTCAGGTAATGATCCAGCCCGGCCTTTAGAATCCCCGCATCATCCCCTGCCATGGCATGGGCTGTAAGTGCAACAATCGGCACGTGCTTGTCCGTGCCTTCCTCCAATTTTCTGATAGCGGCGGTGGCTTCCTTGCCGTCCATGCGCGGCATGGAGATGTCCATGAAAATCAGGTCCGGCTCAATCTCCTGATAAAGCGCCACTGCTTCTTCGCCGTTGTTGGCAAATGTCAGGTCAAGCTTCAACGCCTTTATCATTTTACCAAAGACCAACTGATTGGTCTTGTTGTCCTCAGCCGCAAGCACGCGCATAGGGCGCAGCCCTTTTGGCTGCACGGGGACGCTGACCACATCTCTGTGACGTGCCAGAGTGGTGATTTTTGAAATCATGTCCTTGCGCGGCGGCGGCACCTGCAACAGGCCCTGGATGGTTTCGCGCGCAGGGTGACGTTCCAGTTGCGCGGGCGAGGCACTAAGGATCAGGATTGGCAGTTCGGCGTCTCTTTCGCGGATGGCGGCGGCAAGTGACATGCCGTCCATGCCTTCCATCGATTGATCCGCAATCAGGAGTGAGGTCTGCGGGCCGATATGCTTCAAGACTGCCTGAGGGTTGTCACAAGCCGTCACCTCGGCTCCCAGAGTTGTCAGCTGTGAGCAGAACAGCTCACGGGTTACAGCGACTTCGGACACAAGAACGATCTGTCCCAGCCCGCGCAACGGATCTGGGCGTTCGGGTTCGGGCTCCCCCGCAAGGCCGAGATCGGCCCGGAAGCCGAAGTTTGAACCGACGCCTTCTTCGGAAGTGACCCAGATCTCGCCGCCCATCATCTCCACCAGCCGTTGCGAAATGGCTAGGCCAAGGCCTGTGCCATCAAACTGGCGGTTGCGTTCGTTTTCGACCTGATTGAACTCGCCAAAGATGTGGTCGATTTTGTCTTCCGGGATGCCGATGCCGGTGTCTTCAATGATGATGCGCAGGTCTACACGGTGGGTGTCTTCATCCGCAACGCCGATCACCCGGACCAGCACATGCCCTTCCGCCGTGAACTTGACCGCGTTGCCCATCAGGTTGGTCAGGATTTGCCGGATGCGGCCCACGTCGCCAATCAGATTCGTTGGCAGGAAGAGGTCATAGTCCAGCACCAGCGACAGCCCTTTGGACTGGGCTGTGGGCTGCAGCAGCATCATGACTTCCTGAATGGCACGTTCCAGGTCAAAGTCAGCCGGCTGAAGCTCCAGCTTCTTCGCTTCGATCTTGGAATAATCGAGCACGTCGTTGATGATCACCAAAAGTGCCTCGCCCGAGTTGCGAATGGTATCGACATAAAGGCGCTGTTCATCGCTGAGCTCGGTGTCGATCAACACGTCGGCCATGCCGACCACCCCGTTCATTGGGGTTCTGATCTCGTGACTCATGTTCGCCAGGAAGGCGGATTTGGCGCGGTTCGCGCTTTCAGCGACGGCGCGCGCCTCTTTCAGCTGCTGTTCGTAGCGCACGGTTTCCGTGATATCGAGCCCGAGAGAGACCATGTCCCCATCCGGGCCGCGCTGGTCCACGAGGCGAACGTGACTTCCGTTCCATAACTGTATGACGATGGGTTCCGGTTGCCGCTCCTGAATGCGTTCAATCATCATTTGCCGCCAGGACGTGGGCAAAAGTGAGCCGGTATTCACGATACCTTCGTCAGTCAGCAATTGCAGAATGGTGACATAGTCGACCCCTGGCTGTATCTCCTCCAATCCCTCAAAAACGGATAGATAGGCATGGTTGGCCATGATGAGCTTGTTTTGCTCATTAAAGAGCGCAAAGCCGTCGTCGATGGTCTCAATACTTTGCCACAAGCGACGCTCGGTAATCGCCACTTTCTTGTTGGCGGCGGTCAGGTCGGATTTGACGCGTTGGTTTTCGCCGCGAATGACTTCGACCTCAGCGCGGGTTTCGACGATCTCTTCGGTCAGCTGCTGGGCGTGTTCGCCAAGTTTCTGGTTCGCAGCAAAAAGCTCCGCCTGCTTTAGCTCAAGCATTCGTTCGGCAGCCAGACGGTTGCGGCGTTCATTTGTCAGCTTGCTGGCAAGAGACATGGACGTACCCCTATTGCGTCCTCCCGGATGGGAGGCAAAATCCGCGAACAGGGTGAATATCCCCTTAATTGAAGCGTTCATCCGTAAATCTGTTTCACAGTTTTTTTGCTGAGCGCCAACATCAACAGGAAGTCTCGCGGTGCCTCGCCTATCCCTTGGCTGAGGCAAAAGGCCCGACGCTTCAGGTCAGGGTTCCCGTACTTGTCCGACGAGACCCGGCATGGCAGGCTGTCCCCATTCAGAACCGGAGATTGTTATGTCTATTGCGCGCCTGCTGCGACTGCCTTTGTTGCTTGTTTTGCTGCTGTCCAGCCACGCCTGGGCACAAAGTGGCGTGCCAGAGCACAGGTATCTCTTTTCGCGTGATGTCGATTTTTACGGGGCTGATCTGACAAACCTGTTCGACACGACTCAAAGCGCTTGTGAGCGTGCCTGCTCTGCGCAGGACGCTTGCGTTGCATTCACGTTCAACACTCGGAACAACGCATGTTTTCCGAAGTCGGGTCTGACGGACCGCCAGCCCTACGAAGGCGCGCTTTCTGCACGCAAAGTCGCAACCAATGCTCGGGTGTTAAACTCTGCGGCTGCGCGACTGGCAGAACTGGGTTTTCTGAGTGCACAAGACAAGCAGAATGCGGCGCAGCTGGTTTCCAGCAATGCGCGCCGGTTTTCCTTCGGTGATGAAACGACGGAAGATCTGATTGCTTCGATGTTGCGGGCGGAAGAAGGCGGCAATACGCGCTCCGCACTTGCGTGGGCGGCCAAGGCGGTGGCGGCAACGGACAGAGGTGATCTTTGGGTGCGATATGCGCATTTATCGCTGAAGCGGGGAAAGCAGGTGGAGGATCGCTCGGAACGTCGGCGCAACTATCGTCAGGCCGTCATGGGGGCGACCAACGCCTATCTGCGGGCCGACAACAATGCCGTCCGTGCAGACGCGCTTAACGTCATGGCCGATGCGTTGGAAGCCAATCGTCGTGGCCGCGACATGATCCCGGCACTACGACTGGCGCAGAGCCTGTCTCCGCGTGAGGACATTTCAGAGGCTCTGGACAAAGCCATCGGCAAATACGGGTTCCGCGTGACTGACCACCGTGTCGACAATGATGCGGCCGCGCCGCGCATCTGTGCAGAGTTTTCCGAAAAGCTGGTGCAGGTGGGCGTGGACTATGAACCCTTCGTACGTCTGGAAGGGCGTGGGTTCGTGGTACAGGCGGACGAAAGCCAGCTGTGCATCGACGGGGTGGAGCACGGCGAACGCTATGACGTGACGATCCGCGCGGGCCTGCCTGCAGCGAGTGGAGAGACGTTGCACAAGGACGTGCGCCTGCGCCTTTACGTGCGGGACCGCTCGCCTTTGGTCCGCTTCCCCGGCCGCGCCTATGTCCTGCCGCGTAGTGCGCAGGCGGCTTTGCCGGTAGAGACGGTGAACACCGATACGCTGAACCTGAAACTACGCAAGCTCAGCGACCGCAATCTGGTGCGCGCGATCCGCGAAAGCTATTTTGGCAAGCCGCTCAGCAAGTACGAAGACGACCAGTTCCGTCGTGACCTGGCAGAGGAAATCTGGACTGGCGAGGCCAGTGTTCAGAACGAGCTGAACGTGGATATGACCACGCGCCTGCCGATGGATGCCGCATTGGAGGGGCAAGCCCCCGGCATCTACGCGCTCAGCGCCTCGGTGCCGGGGCAGGACCCCTACGATAACCCTGCGGCGACACAGTGGTTCGTGCTGTCTGATCTGGGCCTGTCCACCTGGTCCGGCGTGGATGGCCTGCACGCCAACGTCCGCAGCCTGGGCGATACTGCCGCGCGGGAGGGGGTCAAGGTCACTCTGATTTCACGTGCCAACGCAGTGTTGGGGACGGCCACGACAGATGCGGAGGGCTTTGCCAGATTCCCAGCTGGTCTGACTCGTGGGTCTGGTGCCGCGCGGCCAGCATTGTTGATGGCAGAGGATGGCGGGACAGACATCGCTTTCCTGCCGCTGACAGACCCTGCGTTTGACCTGTCTGACCGGGGCGTCGAAGGCCGACCGCCTGCACCGCCCATCGATACTTTCCTGACCACGGATCGCGGGGCCTACCGCGTTGGCGAGACGATCTATGCCACCGCTCTGACCCGCAATGCGGAGGCCAAGGCACTTGCCGATCTGCCGGTGACGGCGATCCTCAAGCGGCCCGATGGCGTGGAATATTCGCGCCAGCTCAGCCAGAACGCCCGCGCGGGCGGCCATGTCTTTGCCCTGCCGCTTGGTGGCGATGTGCCGCGTGGCGCGTGGCGGGTCGATATTCACTCAGACGTCGACAAGCCCGCGCTGGCCAGCCAGACCGTTTTGGTTGAAGACTTTTTGCCCGAACGTATCGATTTCACGCTTGAACTGCCCGAGGCTCCGCTGCGGTTGACTGATGCGCAGCCACTGACGGTTCAGGCGGATTACCTCTTTGGCGCCCCGGGCGCTGATCTCGCCATCGAAGGCGAAGTGCGCCTGCGCGCGAGCCGGACGCTTGAGGGCTGGAACGGCTACCGCTTTGGCCGTCACGACGTGCGCTTCCGGACACGGACAGGCTATATCGGCGATCAGACCACGGACGCCCAGGGCGGCGCGGTCTTTCCCATGCGCTTGCCTGAAGTGGAGGAAGACCCCGGCCTGCCGCTGGAGGCTGAGGTGATCCTGCGCATTGCCGAAGGGTCTGGCCGGCCCGTGGAACGTCGCCTGAAAAAGGCCGTCAGCCCAACTGCGGCCATGATCGGGATCAAGCCGAACTTTGAGGATGTGCTGACCGAAGGCACCGAGGCCAGCTTTGACCTCATCGGCCTGGGGCCGGATCAGCTGCCTCAGCCGATGCAGGTGCGCTGGACGCTCAACAAGGTGCAAACGCGCTATCAATGGTATCAGCAATACGGCAATTGGGAGTGGGAACCGACCACCCGCCGGACACGCGTGAGCACGGGTGAGGTCACCCTTGGGGCAACACCAATGACTGTCAGTGCCCCCACGGAATGGGGCGAATACGAGCTGGTGGTGGAGCGGATGGGGGCGACCTATGCGTCCTCCTCCGTCACCTTCTATTCCGGCTGGTATGGCGGCGACAGCGCGACCGACACGCCCGACCGGCTGCAACTGTCGCTCAATGCAGAAGAATTCAACGTCGGCGACACTGCACAGTTGCGGCTGATGGCTGAGGGCGACGGCATGGCGCTGGTCACGGTTCTGTCCAACCAGCTGATCGACCGCAAGGTTGTCCCCGTCACGGCAGGCGAAAACGTAATTCCGATGCAGGTGACTTCCGACTGGGGGAGTGGGGCGTATGTGACTGCCTCTGTCCTGCGCGGCATGGATGTGGACGCAGGTCTCAACCCCGCGCGCAGCCTTGGGCTGGCCCACGCCGCTGTGCGTCCCGGTGACAAGCAGCTGAGCGTCAGTTTCGATGTAGCCGAAACCGTGGGCGGGCAGGCCGGTACGATGCAAGCTGCCGTTCTGGTTGATGGCGTCAAGGCAGGGGAGACAGCTTTTGTCACTCTGGCCGCAGTCGATGTGGGGATCCTGAACCTCACGGGGTTCGAGGCTCCGAACGTGACCGACCACTACTTTGGCCAGCGGCGTCTGGGCGTTGAGATGCGCGATGTCTATGGCCGTCTGATTGACGGTATGAACGGCGCGATGGGCACGGTGCGGTCTGGGGGCGATGCAGCAGCGTCTGCCAACATCCAGTCGCCGCCGCCGACGGAAGAGCTGATGGCCTTCTTCTCAGGCCCCGTCCAAGTGGGCGCAGATGGCCGTGCGACGTTCGAGATCATCAAGCCCAGTTTCAATGGCACGGTCAAACTGATGGCTGTGGCCTGGTCTGATACCGGCGTGGGTGATGCCGCACAGGACGTCATCGCACGCGACCCGGTTGTGCTGACGGCCTCGCTGCCGCGTTTCCTGGCACCGGGAGACCAAAGCCGCCTGTTGCTGGAGTTCGTGCATGCTGAAGGTGCGGCGGGCCAGATGCCCTTGCAGGTCTTTGCAGACGCAGGTGTGGCCCTGAGCGGGACGCCTGTGGCGATCAACCTTACCCCGAAAGGCACCCAACGGTTGGAGATCGGTCTGACAGGCCGTGAAGTGGGCGATCACATGGTGACTGTCGTTTTGCAGACACCGGATGGCAAAGAGCTGCGCAAGCCGCTGCTCGTCCCCGTGCGCCGCAACGATCCGGAGGTCGCCATCACCCGCCAGTTCGCGCTCGGGGCCGGAGAGACCTTTACCTTCGACCGCGAGGTCTTTGCCGGGTTCCAGCCGGGAACGGCAAGCGCGACGCTCAGCGCGGGGCCACTGGCGCGGTTTGATGTGCCGGGCCTGCTGCAACAGCTCGACCGCTATCCCTACGGCTGTACCGAACAGCTGACTTCGGGCGCGATGCCGCTTCTCTACCTCAGTTCTATGGCGCAATCTGCGGGTCTTGGGGAGCCGGAGCGGATCAACGAAAAGGTCGGTCGGGCGATTGACCGGATCCTCACGCGGCAGACCAGCAGCGGGGCCTTTGGTCTCTGGCGCGCGTCTTCTGGCGAGTTTTGGCTCGACGCTTATGTCACCGACTTCCTCAGCCGCGCGCGGGCGCAGGGGCATGACGTGCCTGATCTGGCGTTCCGGTTGGCGATGGACAACCTGCGCAACCGGATCGCCTAAGCGCCGGACTTTGACAATGGCGGTGAGGACATCGCCTATGCCCTGCTGGTGCTTGCGCGCGAAGGGGCAGCCAGCATGGGCGACCTGCGGTACTATGCCGACACCAAGGCTGAGGATTTCGGAAACGCCGATGGCCGCAGCCCAACTGGGGGCAGCGTTGGCATCTTATGGGGATCAGATCAGAGCCGACCAGATGTTCCGCCGGGCAGGTGTCATGCTGCTTCGGGCCCGCGAGGACAAGGGCTGGCGCGCCGACTTTGGCACCAGCCTGCGCGATACGGCTGCTGTCTTGAAGCTGAGCGCGGAGGCAGGCAGTGCGGTGATTGAACCCGCCGTGCTGATGTCCCGTGTGGGCAATCAGGGCAAACGGTTGTCGACGCAAGAGGCCTCTCAGGTCGTGATGGCTGCCCATGCGCTGGCGCAACCGGGTGCAGTCGCAGGATTGCGCGTGGATGGGCAGGATGCGGCGGGGCCTGTGGTTAAACGCCTGACGGATCGTCAGTCAGGGGCGTCTGTGATCGAAAACATCTCGACCGCTGCGATGGACGTGACGATGACCACCTATGGCGTCCCAACGGTTGCACCTGAAGCGGGCGGTTACGGCTATCAGATCACGCGCAACTATTTCACCATGGACGGCAATCTGATTGACGGTCCCATGACTGCCGGTGATCGCATGGTTGTCGTGCTGCGCGTCCAGCCTTTTGAGAACCTTGGCGCGCGGCTGATCATTGATGATCCGCTGCCTGCGGGGCTTGAGATCGACAATCCGAACCTCATCCGCAGTGGGGAGACGCGGGGGCTTGATTGGCTCAAGACGGTTGGGGCCGAGAATGCGGAGTTCCGCTCGGACCGGTTTATCGCTGCCGTGAACCACCGCGATGCGGATGCCTTTCAGGTGGCCTATATCGTGCGGGCTGTGACGCCGGGGTCGTACCATCATCCGGCTGCAACAGTCGAAGACATGTACCGCCCGGAATACCGCGCCATCACGGCCACCGGGCAGATCACCGTCCGCCCGTGATGCGCCGCTTTGGCCTCATTGCTTTGGCCGTGGTGCTGACCCTTGGCGCGGGCCTGCGTGATGGGTTTGACCGTTGGGTGGATGCAACGCAGGTCCCGCCTGTATTGGTCGAAAATTCTGTTGAGGTGCGCGACCGCAACGGTGCTTTGATGCGGGTTTATCCGGTGGAGGATGGCCGTGTGCGCATGGCTGTTTCAACAGATCAAGTCGACCCGGACTTCATCGCCATGCTCGTCGCTTACGAAGACAAGCGGTTTTATTCCCATGTAGGTGTCGACCCTCTGGCCGTGCTGCGGGCGGGTACGCAAGCGCTCTGGCATGGCGAGGTCGTCTCTGGCGGGTCCACGCTGACGATGCAGGTAGCGCGGCTGCTGGAGAATTCCGGCACCGGGCGCTGGCAGGGCAAGCTGCGCCAGATGCGTCTGGCTTTGGCGTTGGAGCGGCGGCTGAGCAAGGATCAAATTCTGTCGCTCTATCTGGCGCATGCGCCTTATGGCGGTGCGGTGGAAGGGTTGCGGGCAGGTTCCCTTGCATGGTTCGAGAAAGAGCCCAAGCGATTGACCATGGCGGAGGCCGCTTTGCTCGTCGCCCTGCCGCAATCACCGGAAGGGCGTCGCCCTGACAGACATCCTGAAGCGGCAAAGGAGGCGCGCGGGCGCGTGTTGGCTCGCGTTGACGCGCCTGAACAACAGCGCTTGGCCCCGGTGCCTGCCGCGATGAAGCCGTTCGTCCGGCTTGCCCCGCACCTGGCGGACCGGGTGGTGCGTGCAGAACCGCTGGCTGACCGCCATGACCTGACCCTCGATGCGACCCTGCAACGGCAGATGGAGGCGCTGTTGCGCCGCGCTGTGAAAGGGCAGGCACGGGGGGTGTCGGCGGCGATCATGGTGGCCGATCACCGCAGCGGAGAGATCCTTGCGTCGGCCGGATCGCCGGAATACGCGGCAGAGGACGGCGCGTTGGGCTTCGTGGACATGACACAGGCGTTGCGGTCGCCGGGGTCCACGCTGAAACCTATGATCTATGGTCTCGCCTTCGATCAGGGCCTTGCGCATCCAGATACGATTATCGACGACAGCCCCGTTTCCTTTGGCCGCTATGCCCCGCAGAATTTTGACGGAGAGTTTCGGGGCGAATTGACTGTGCGCGAGGCACTGCAATTGTCGCTGAACATCCCCCCGGTGTTGTTGACGCAAGAGCTGGGGCCAGCGCGGCTGATGGCGTCATTGCGCGCAGGCGGGGCGGACCCGCGCTTGCCGGGCGGGAAACCGGGACTGGCGGTGGCGCTGGGCGGCGTGGGGCTGACACTTTCTGATCTGGTGCAGCTTTATGCAGGGCTGGCGAGCGGCGGGACAGCGCGGCCGCTGACTTGGAAAACGGGGCAGGAAACCGGACCGCCCCGCCATATGATGGCTCGGGCAGCGGCCTGGCAGGTGAGCCACGTTCTTGCCAGCCTGGCCCCACCGCAAGGATCCGCCGCGCGTGTTGGGGGAAATAGCCTACAAGACCGGCACGTCCTACGGGCATCGTGACGCCTGGGCCATCGGCTTTGACGGGGCGCATGTGATTGGTGTCTGGCTGGGGCGGCCCGATGGGACACCGGTGCCGGGGGCGTTTGGCGGTGATCTTGCAGCACCGGTGCTTTTTGAGGCCTTTGGCCGGTTGAAACCCCGCCCCGATGCGCTGCCTGCCCCACCGCCAGAGGCGCTGATCCTGTCCACGGCCGCTTTGCCTAAGCCGTTGCAGCGGTTCCGGCCCCGCGATGCCGTTTTTGCGCGCAGTCAGGGTGCGCCGGAGGTCAGCTTCCCCCCAAACGGTGCTGTGTTGCGGGATACGGGGCATGGGGTGCCTCTGAAGCTGTCGTCGGGTGCACTGCCGCTCACCGTGTTGGTGGATGGCACACCGGTTCTGACCGGGTTGCGGCAGCGGTCGGCCATCCTGCCGCTTGAGGTCGGGTTTGCCCGAATATCCATCATTGACGCCAAGGGACGCGGGGCAGAGGTGGAAATCCGGCTGGACTGATCCGGGTTCTGGTGTCAGGCCTGCAACATGAACTTTGCGCTTTCCATTCTGCCACTGATTTTGATTATCGCCACCGGCTACGTGCTGGCGCGGACGGGGACGTTGCCGAGGGCCGACTGGAAAGGTATCGAAACGCTCAGCTTTCGCATCCTGATACCGGCGGTTTTGATTTTGGCGATCACCGGAACGGATCTGTCTTGGGGGCGGTTTGGGCCGTTCATGGCCGCGGTGATCATTGCCTTTGTGTGCCTGTTGATCTTGTGCCTGTTGCCGCGTGTCCTGCCAACTAACCTGTTCCCCAATCCTGCATTCACGACGATTTTTCAGACCGGGCTGAGGTGGAATGCGTTTGTTGCACTGGCCGCTGCCGAACAGTTTTTGGGCGATCCTGCCTTGGCAGTTCTTGCGGTCGCGATTGCATTGCTGATCCCTTCGATCAACGTGTCATGCATTGTCGTTCTCGCGGCTTTCGGGCCGGAAAAAGTCTCTGGCAAAGCGATTGTGATGACAGTTCTGAAAAACCCACTGGTACAGGCCTGTGCCATCGGCCTTGCCCTCTACGCGACGGGCGTGCCGTTGACGGGGCCTGTTGAGGGGGCTTTGGAGATGACCGGACGCGGCGCGCTAGCTGTCGGACTGCTGGCTGTTGGTGCCGGGATCAGCCTACGTCGGCTTGCCTCCTGGGATTGGAAAGTGGGTGTTGCCCTGCTCTTGCGCCCAATTTTGGCCCCCTTGGTCTTTCTGATCTGCGCGCTTTGGTTCGAACTGGGCACCTTGCAAACCTTGGCAGGAGTGCTGGTCTTTGCCGCGCCTGCCGCCACGAATGGGTATATCATTGCAAAGCAGATGGGGGGCGATGCGGACCTCTATGCCGACGTGCTGACCTGGCAGACGCTGTTGTCTTTGGCGGTGTTGCCGATCTGGGCCTGGGCGCTTTTGGCGGCGTGATCTGATGGCGCGGGCCTGCGCCCGCATTACATTTATTTGGTTGTGAGTTGAGGAGGAGTGGTCTCTCCGGAACAGAGCTTACCGCCGTCCCTCACGTAGCCACGCGGCCGTCAGGAAAAACGCCGACAGCACCAGCACCAGCCAGGGGGGCAGGATTGCGGTTTGGCGGACATCGCGAGTCTCATAGGCTCCGCGTGGGGTCAGCCCGAGCCAGCCGCGCCCTGCAGCGGGACGCCCGGCGCGGACGTTGCGCAGGCGCGGCATGCCGTCTTCGATCCGTACAATCCCGCCTCTGAGTGCTGTGGTGATGGGTTCAAGGGCGGCACCGTCGGCGATGGTCTCAACGAACTCGCGCGGGGCGGCGGGGCCAAGGCCGATAACAGAGGTTTGTTCGCCGTTCTCCAACCGGTAAAGGCCCATTTCCGGCCCCTGATAGGTGCCTTCAAACAGGCCAGGTCCAGCGGGCTCAAGCGTCATTTGGGCGATGCTGCCGTCGGGGGCTGTGATGGACACAGGCGGCACTGTTTCTTCCAGCGTGCGGCGTGTGATGCGCATGGTCTGGCCTTCGGCGTTGGCGGTCAGGGCTTCTTCCTCAAGCTCGGGTTCTTTCATCATCCAATGGGCCAGACGGCGCAGCAGTTCCAGCTGCGGCCCGCCGCCCTCATAGCCCCGGCTCCACAGCCATGCGTGGTCAGAGGCCAGCAGGGCCACGCGGCCCTCGTCCACCCGGTTGAGCGTCAATAGCGGGCGTTCGCCAACACCGGTCATCACCACGTGGCCTTGCGGATTGGTTACTTCGACCTGCCGCAACCAGCGCCCCCAGTCGCCGTTGCCCGGCAGCCCTGCGGTTACCGGGTGGCGTGTACCGACGTCGCTAACGGTGGGGCGGTAAGGTTCTTCGAGCACGCGGGCTGTGGAGGGCAGGGCGGGCAGGACCAGACCCAGCGGCGTGCGTGAGAGGCTTTCGGCGCTGGCAAAGTCCGGACCGGCTGAGACCAGAACGGCCCCGCCGCCTCGGATATAGTTGGCGATATTTTCAAGGTAGAGCGCTGGCAGGATGCCGCGCGTCTGGTACTTGTCAAAGATGATCAGATCGAAATCTTCGATCTTTTCCATGAAAAGCTCTCGCGTCGGAAAGGCGATGAGCGAGAGTTCATTGACGGGCACGCCGTCCTGTTTCTCGGGCGGGCGCAGGATGGTAAAATGCACCAGATCGACGGAGCTGTCGGACTTCAGCAGATTGCGCCAGGTGCGCCCGCCGGGGTGCGGCTCCCCGGAGACCAGAAGAACCCGCAGGCGGTCGCGGACGCCGTTCATCTGGATCAAGGCCGCATTGTTGCGGTCTGTCAGCTCGCCATCGGCCATGGGCAGAGAGAACCGGATCACGTTGCGCCCGCCATGGGGCAGGGTGACAGGTAGTTCGAGATCCTCGCCAATCGGCACGCGGAAGGTCTGGGGTGGTTCGCCGTCGATGGAGATATCGAGGGGGGCGAGGGTTTCGCCGGCAGGGGCCGCGCCCAGATCATCGATGCGGAGGGTCAGAGTGACGGGTTCCCCGATGATCGCAAAAGCGGGCGCGTTGCGCACGGTCAGGCGGCGGTCCCAGTCGGCTTCACGGCCTGTCATCAGCAGATGCGTCGGCGCAGGCAGGTCAATAGGCAGGTCGGCGTCATGAACCCGGCCATCGCTGATGGCGATGATGCCCGCGATGCGCGCGCGGGGTTCTTCGGCGAGCGCTTCGGCAATGCTGCTCATGAGTTGTGTGCCCGCGTCTCCAGCGCCATCGGGCACAGTGATCTGCCGCACTTCGGTGTTGGCGCGGGCGGCGATCTGGGCTGCCATGTTCGCAGCGGCATCGGTTGTCTGGTCGGCGCGGTCTGACAGGCGTTGGCTGGCAGAGGCATCTTCGACTAGCAACACAATGTCAGTGAGAGGCGCGCGGTCTTCCTGCTGGAACGATGGGCCGGCCAAGGCACCCACGACCATCACAGCAGCAAGCGCGCGCAGCGCCCAGCCGTTGAGCCCACGCAAGGCGGCTATCAGGACGGTCAGCAGCGCAATCACGATGACGGTGATCAGCAGGGGCCAGGGGATCAGGGGATCAAAGACGACTGTACTGGTCATTGGCCCAACCGATCCAGCAGGGCAGGTACATGAACCTGATCCGACTTGTAGTTGCCTGTGAGCACATGCATCACCAGGTTCACGCCAAAGCGGTAGGCCAGCTCCCGCTGCCTGTCACCCGAGAAACCCCGGCCAATCGGCAAAAGCGGCAGCCCGTCACTGCGCACGGCCCAGGCGGCAGCCCAGTCGTTGCCGCCGATGACCACAGGCGACACGCCGTCATTGAGGTTGCGGAACGGCATGCCCTCGATCTGTTCGGCGTCCGCGGGGGAGGCCTCGACCCAGATGTCGCGGCTGTTGTGGCGGCCCGGGTAGTCTTGCAACAGATAGAACGTACGGGTCAGCACGTGGTCATCGGGCAAGGGTTCCAGCGGCGGAATGTCCAGCGGTGCAGCAAGGTCCTGCAATTTGCGGCCATTGGGGCTGGCGGCCCCAAAGCGCGCAATATCTGCGTCGCGGGTGTCAAAGACGATCAACCCGCCGGAGCGGAGGTAAGCGTTAAGCTTGGCGTAGGCCTCTGACGAGGGGCGCGGCTGGTCGGGGGTGATAGGCCAATAGAGGATTGGGAAGAAAGCGAGTTCATCCGTCTCCAGATTCACAGCGGTGGGCGGGGCGGGTTCGACCGAGGTGCGAAAGAACAGGATGTCAGAGAGGCCTGTGAGCCCCGCGCCTGCGACCTCATCCACCTGCGCATTGCCGGTGATCACATGGGCAAGGGAGACCTCGGCTGTGGCCTCCAGCGCGAACGTGTCGGCCTCAGCCTGTGCGTCTGCGGGAGGGGCAACGCCCAAGGAGACAGCGGCCAGCAGAACCGTCGCCACAGCATTGTTTCGGTTGAGCAAACGCCCGGATAGCGCCAGCGACGCCACAACATCGGCCATCAGAAGCAGGATGGCGAGGCTCAACAGCCAGCCAGCGACGGGTTGTTCGGGGGCGACGGCCAGCCCGCGTACAGGGATGTCTGAGGGCCAAGTGGCCGGTGTCAGCGTGTCTTCTGCGCCAAAGACGTTTCGCGCCAAACGGCGGTCGCCGGAGCCGTAGATGCCGGGTTGCAGGGCCGGGCTGAGTGGCGCGCTGATCAGCTCTACACCGTCGACGCCGCCCAAATTGCCTGCATCGGATAGGGCACCATAGCCATTCATCACCCGCAGGGGTGTCCAGGTGGTGCCCTCCATCGCCTCTGCGTCAGGCTGGGCGGAGGAGGACGAGACGGCGAGCCGTTCCAACATCTCCACAAAGAGGCCGGACAGCGGCAGGCTGGACCACTCGGCCGTTGCCGTGACATGGAACAGAACGATTTGTCCCTGACCCTGCACCTTGCGGGTGACCAGCGGCGTGCCATCGCTGAGTGACGCGATCACGCGGGCAGCGAGCGTGGGGTCAGGCTGGGCCACGACCTGAGAGGTAACTGTCACATCGTTCGGAATTGAAAGGCCAAAGAAGGGCGAGGTGTCGCGGAAAGAGGCCAAAGCCTTGGGTTCGCCCCACGACATCGCCCCGCCCACGCTGCGCCCGCCTGCGCGCAGGCGCACGGGCATTAGGGGGTCTTCTTCGGTGCGGCTGACGTCACTGGCGGCGATGCGGGGGCCGGCAAAGCGGACCAACATTCCGCCTTCTTCGATCCATTCCAGCAGGGGGGCTGTTTCGGCATCCGACAAGGTGGCGATGTCGGCCAGGACGATTACATCCGGATTGGCAGGCAGGACATCGGCGATAGTACCTTCAATTAGGTCAGCCGTAGGGACTAGGGCCTGTTCGATGTAGTGCAGGGGGGACAACAGCTGCAGGCTTTCCTGCTCGTTGCGGCTGGCGATCAGTGCAACCTCGCGACGGCGCAGCGCATCGTCAGCCAGCGTCAGCGCCCCGGCAGAGCGTTGGCCCGCGATGGCGAAGCCGGTGATCCGCGCGCGCAGCTCTGCGGGCAGGGACAGGTCAGCGCTGGCCGTGGTCTCGCCTTGTGCAAACACCGCCGGCACGGTTGCCAGAATGCGCGCATTGCCAGCGGGGTCGCGGCCTTCGGCTTGCAAAACGACCTCGCGTTCCGGGCCGGGAGCCGCGCGGGTGATGGAGAGTTTGACCACGTTGTCTTCGTAGACCGCAGGTGCAATGGCCAGCACATTGGCGGCGGTCTGATAGGCCTCAACCCGGCCTTGCGCCTGCATGGCCTGGGTCAACCGATCCCGGCCCTCGTAATCGAGCCCATCGCTGAACCACAGGGTGTCAAAGGCCCCAAGTGTGCCCATAATCTCAATAGCGCGGTCGATGTTCGCCTCGGACGGCTGCCAAGGTGCGGGGGTAAAGCCGGGCAAGCGGCTACGCCAGACGTCGGCGGTCTGGAAGGCCGGTGCATCGGGGCGCGTCAGCACCAGAAATCCGACTGTGCGGTCAGCACGTGCGGCCCGGGTCAGTTGTGCCTCAATTGCCTCAGTCTGTTGTGGCCAGCGCGTGGCCCCGGCCCATGACCCATCAAGCACGACCAGCAGCGGTCCGTTTCCCTCCGCCTGATCGGCATCAGGGTTCAGAACAGGGCCAGCCAGACCAATGATGATCGCGGCGACGGCCAGCATCCGCAGCAACAGGAGCCACCAAGGGGTGCGGTCGGATACGCTTTCGTCGTCCTTGAGGCCCAACAGCAGCGCCACGCCGGGAAAGCGGCGGCGCAAGGGGGCAGGGGGTACGGCACGCAGGACCAGCCAGAGGATTGGCAGCGCGAAGAGCGCCAGCAACAGCCAAGGGGCCGTGAACCCTATCCCGCCCAGCACCGTCATGCGGCCACGCCCGCCTTGGCGTCCAACGCGCCATAGAGCCATAGCAGCGCGGTTTGCGCAGATGTATCGGTATGGTGAAGGCCATAGTGCCAGCCCGTCAGCGCGCAGAGGTCCTGAAGCTCCTGCTTGCGCTCGGCCAGACGCTGCAAATACCGGTCGCGGAGGTCGCTGGCTTTGAGCGTTTCATGGCTAAGCGTGCCGCCGACGCTTTCGAATATCGTGCGCCCGGTGAAGGGGAAGGCTTCCTCGGACGGGTCCAGCACATGGCACAGCACACCGCGCACGCCGCGGTCTGCGGCTTTGGTCAGCGCCAGCTTAGCCTCTGCGATGTCGCCCATGAAGTCGGAGATGAACACGGCCCGCGCATGGGGGATCATTGCGCGGTGTTCGGGCGGCGCATAGTCGGCATCGTCATCGAGGCAAAACATCTCTGCCAGCCGCAGCACCTGACTGTTCCCCCGGCGCGGCGGCAGATCAGAGCCCGTCAGGCCAACACGCTCCCCGCCGCGCACCAGCAGGATGGCCAGCGCCAACCCAATGAGCCGCGCGCGGTCGGCCTTTTGTGGCAGATCCTGTTCAGAGGTAAAACGCATCGACGCGCCTTGATCGACCCAGAGCATCACCGATTGCGCAATCTGCCATTCGCGTTCGCGCACGAACTCCTGATCGCCCATCGCAGACCGGCGGTGATCGATCAGGCGGCGACTGTCGCCCATCTGTGCCGGGCGGTATTGCCAGAAATCGTCGCCGAGCCCCGCGCGTCTGCGCCCATGAGCGCCTAGCAGGACGGCCCCCGCCAAATGCTCAGCCCGCGCCAGAAGGGCGGGCAGGCGTGACGCCTCCGTTTCGGCATCAGAGCGGAGGGTTGCGGGTGAGATCACGCCGCGGCCTTGGACCCAGCCAGGCTCGCTGCGGTTTCATCGATGAGGCCTTGCAAGCTGTCCCCGCGTGCACGGGCGGCAAAGTTGAGGGCCATCCGGTGGCTCAGCACCGGACGGGCCATGTCAATCACATCCTCAGCAGAAGGAGCAAGGCGCCCTTCGAGCAGCGTGCGGGCGCGCACGGTCAGCATCAGGGCCTGAGCGGCACGAGGGCCGGGGCCCCAGGCGACGGTTTCTTTCACGCGGGCGCTCGCGCTGTCTTCTTCGGGACGGAAGGCGCGGACCAGATCGAGGATCATTTCAACCACGCTGTCGCCCACCGGCATCCGGCGTAGCAACGTCTGGGCGGCCAGCAACTCCTCGGCCGTAAAGACTTCAGTGGAGGCCTCCTCCGTCTCGCCCGTTGTGGCAATCAGGATGTCGCGCTCCGTCGCGCGGTCCGGATAATTCACGTCGATCTGCACAAGGAAACGGTCGAGCTGTGCTTCGGGCAGCGGATACGTCCCTTCCTGCTCAATCGGGTTTTGCGTGGCCAGCACGTGGAAGGGTGTGCCTAGCGAACGGTCTTGGCCAGCCACGGTCACAGTCTTTTCCTGCATCGCCTGCAAGAGGGCAGACTGCGTACGCGGCGAGGCGCGGTTGATCTCGTCCGCCATCAGCAACTGGCAGAAAACCGGACCTTCGATGAACCGGAAGGACCGGTGGCCGTCTGCGTCCGTGTCCAGCACTTCGGAGCCCAGAATGTCCGCTGGCATCAGGTCGGGCGTGAACTGCACGCGGTTGCCATCAAGGCCCATTACCGTGCTCAAAGTCTCCACCAGTCGCGTCTTGCCGAGGCCCGGCAGACCAATCAGCAAGCCATGGCCACCGCACAATAGCGCCGTCAACGTCAGGTCCACGACCCGTTCTTGCCCGATGAACCGTTTGGTGATGGAGCCTTTCGCGGCCTCCAGTTTTTCGCCCAAGGCTTCGATATCGGCCACAAGGTTTTCTGCTGAGGTCATGACTTTTGCTTCTCGCTGGTTATATGAGACCAATGTAAGTGTAACTCTGCCCGATGACAGGTCAAAAGCGATGGCTGCACAAAAAACCGTTACTCCGTCCGCCGAAGGGCTGGCTGCTTCCGCCCGCGCTGCGAAAACGCGCGGTTTACCGCCGTTAGAGCAGTGGAACCCGCCGTTTTGCGGTGATCTGAACATGCAGATCAAACGAGACGGGACATGGTTCTATCAAGGCACGCCGATTGGGCGGCCAGAACTGGTGCAGCTCTTTTCAACGATTCTCTGGCGGGAGGGGGACAAGTATTTCCTTGTCACGCCGGTAGAGAAAGTCGGAATCACGGTTGAAGACGCCCCCTTTGTTGCCGTGGATTTTGAGCCGGAGGGCGACGGGCTGCGGTTTGAGACGAATGTGGGAGATTACGCTGTTGCAGGGCCTGCGCATCCGATCCGGGTGGTTCGGGACGCAGAGACCGGGGAGCCGTCGCCTTACGTGCTGATCCGCCGCAATCTGGAGGCGCTGATTGACCGCAAGTCTTTCTATCGTCTGGTTGATCTGGGTGTGCATCACGAAGGCTGGTTTGGTGTCTGGTCGGGTGGGGCTTTCTTTGGGATCATCCCATCAGAGGAACTGCCTGACACGTAAAGTCCGCGCGATGCGGAAATTTTTGAAATTTCCGGTCCGTTTTCTTTCGAAGAAAACGATGCCGGCATCCGGACTGCTGCCAAAAATTGACAGTGGGCTGCGGTATCAACCCTTCATCACTAAGACAAAGATGAAGGAAGAAACCAATGCCTGATGCAATCCAACATATGGTCGTATGGGCCGAAATCCCCGTGACCGATATGGACCGGTCCCGCGCGTTTTATGAAGATGTGCTGCAATGCAAGATGCATCTCAATGAGGACGGCCCTAATCCGATCCTTATGTTCCCGACCAATGACGAAATCAGCGGTGTGGCGGGCCATATCTATCCGGGCACCCCCAGCCCGGGCGCTGGCCCGACCGTGCATCTGGCGGTACCGGACACGGTGGAGGAAGCCTCCGCCCGTGTCACGGGGGCTGGCGGCAAGGCTTTGCCAGGGGTGATCGATATTCCCGCCGGGCGGTTTGGCTATGCAGTTGATCCAGATGGGAATTCCATTGGGCTGTTTCAACTGACCGCCGCGTGATTTGACCCCGCCCCCTGATCGCGCGATCCTGGCTTTAGGTTCAATATGGGGGCGGTGTATGACGGCGTCAGCAGTGATCATTGGCGCGGGCTCGGGGCTGTCGGCCTCTCTGGCCCGTGCTTTGGCGAAGCGGGGGCACCAGGTCGTGCTCGCTGCGCGCGATACGGACAAGCTGGGTGATTTATTAGCGGAAACGGGGGCCGTGGCGCATGCCATGGATGGCAGTAACCCCGCTGCGATGAAGACGCTTTTCGACGGCCTTTCGCATCCGTTGTCCGTTGCAATTTACAATCCGTCAGCCCGGCAGCGTGGGCCTTTGGTCGAACTTGATCCTGACCAAGTGAAGCGTGCGATGGAGATTACGGCTTACGGGGCCTTTCTGATGGGGCAGCAGGCGGCGCGGCTGATGTTGCGGAATGACGGTGACGTGAAGGGTACGATCCTTTTCACCGGAGCTTCTGCCGGGGTGAAAGGCTTCCCGCAATCCGCGCCATTTGCGATGGGCAAATTTGCGCAGCGTGGGCTTGCACAGAGCATGTCGCGCGAACTGCACCCGCGGGGCATCCATGTGGCCTGGGTGAATATTGATGGCGGTATCCGCAATGATGCACGCAGTGAGAGGGTTGGGGATGGTGGCGACAACATGCTGGACCCGGATGCGATTGCAGCAAGCTATTTAGGATTGATTGACCAACATCGGTCTGCCTGGTCAGAAGAGTTAAATCTACGACCCTGGGTGGAGCGTTTTTGACAAAGGAAACGTGATCTGATTGCGCGGCTGCGCCGCACTACAGTCTTTCTGGTGCGCGTGTTGCGAGGTGGTTTCCAAGGACCATCGGGCGGTCAAGTCCGCGCGGTTGCAGGCAAAGCGCTACCCTATTTCTGAAAGATCGAAGGGCGCTCGTTCTTGCCAGCGTTCTTGACCACATCGTCGATCCGTTTGGACCTTGTGGCCGGGGTCTTTGCTGTTTTGATCCACTCCAGAGTGCCGCGCATGACGGATTGCGGGTAACCCTTCCAAGCATCCCTTACGCCTGCCTCTGTAAGCGCCTGTTCCAGATCAGGGGGCAGAATGCAGGCCTCCACATCGTCCAGGAATTCCCACATGCCATTGGTTTGGGCAGCGGCGATCAGGGCTTCGCCAGCTGGCTGCATCAGCCCTTGTGCCCGGGCCTCCGCCACCTTGGCCTTGTTGATCCCTGACCAGGCGGAACGGGGGTTGCGGGGTGCAATCCGGTAGCTGGTGCGGTCCGCGTCCACCTTGCGCGGCACGCTGTCGATCCAGCCCCAACACAAGAGTTCGCTGACGGCGTCACCCCATGGCAGGTAGTGGTCGGTGTGTTTCTTCCATACCACCAGCCAGACGGAGTGCGATGTCGCATGGTTTGACGCCAGCCAGTCGCGCAGCTCTCCTCGGCTGCGGACTTCGACCTCAATCTCCGCCATGTTCGGCGTCCCATTCCTTCAGGAGCTTCTTGGGGGCCATCTCGCGCCAGGTGTGGCGCAGGCGGGCTTCGGCCCAGGCGGGATCGATCCGGCCCCCTGCCACAAGGATATGGTTGTGTTTGGCGTAGTGGGAATGCAGCACGAAGGTCTGCGGGTCGGCGGCCATCAGCATCTCGCGTTCTTCGATGGAGCCTTTGAAAATCGCCGCGTCGATGTAGGGCGACCACCACGTCCACATTTTGCCGTGCGCCTTGAGGTTTTCGTTACCCCAGCTGATGGCGACCTCCACCTGGGGCAGGTCCAGGGACAGGCCAAGGGCTTTGAGCTCTTCCCAAGTGGCAATCATCAGTGCGCCTCAGCCCAGTTGCTGCCTTGCCCTGCGTCCACTGTCAGTTTCACGGCGAGGTCTACCACGGGCATGTTGGCGGCTTCCATCACGTCGCGGGCAGTTGCGATCAGGTCGTCCTCTGCCCCCTGGTCCACCTCAAACAGCAGTTCGTCGTGCACCTGTAGCAGCATTTTTGCAGGCAGATCGGCGATGGCATCGGGCATGCGGATCATGGCGCGGCGAATGACATCGGCGGCGGTGCCCTGAATGGGCGCGTTGATGGCCGCGCGGGCGGCGAAGCCTGCATGCGGGCCCTTGGCCCCGATGTTTGGAGTGTGGATCTTGCGGCCAAAAAGGGTCTGGACGTAGCCGTGGTCTTTGGCGAATTTCTTGGTGTCATCCATGTAGGTGCGGATGCCGGGGAAGCGTTCGAAGTAGCGATCGATGAAGCCCTGCGCCTCACCCCGCGGGATTCGCAGATTGCGGGCAAGGCCAAAGCCCGAAATGCCGTAGATCACGCCAAAGTTGATCGCCTTGGCGCGGCGGCGGATCTCAGGTGTCATGTCTTCCATCGGCACGTCGAACATCTCGGAGGCCGTCATGGCGTGGATATCATCGCCGCGTTTGAACGCGTCTTTCAGGGCGTCGATGTCGGCGATATGGGCGAGGATGCGCAGCTCGATCTGGGAATAGTCGAGGGCGACCAGCGTTTTGCCTTCTTCGGCCACAAAGGCCTCGCGGATGCGGCGGCCTTCTTCGGTGCGGATGGGGATGTTTTGCAGGTTCGGATCTGTGGAAGCGAGTCGCCCGGTGGAAGCGCCGGCGATGGAGTAGGACGTATGCACCCTCCCTGTGTCCGCGTTGATGTGTTCCTGCAGACTGTCGGTGTAGGTGGACTTGAGCTTGCTCAGCTGTCGCCAGTCGAGCACGCGGGCCGGAAGGTCGTGTTCGGTTGCCAGGTCTTCGAGCACATCGGCACCGGTGGCGTATTTGCCGGTCTTGCCTTTCTTGCCGCCTTCAAGGCCCATCTCATCAAAGAGGATTTCGCCCACCTGCGCAGGAGAGCCGACGTTGAACTTGCGACCTGCAAGCTCATAAAGTTCATCCTCCAGCCCCGCCATTTTCTGGGCGAAGGCATTGGACATGCGTGAAAGCGTGTCGCGATCGACCTTGATGCCCGTGCGCTCCATCCCCGCCAAAACCGGCACCATGGGGCGTTCGAGGGTTTCATAGACGCGGGTGGTCTGGGCGACGTGCAACTGCGGTTTGAGGGACTGCCACAGACGCAGGGTGATGTCGGCGTCCTCGGCGGCGTATTTGGTGGCTTCCTCCAGCGGGACCTTGTCGAAGGTGATCGCCGATTTGCCGGAGCCCAGCAGCGGCTTGATCGGGATCGGCGTGTGGCTGAGGTAACGCTCAGAAAGTGTGTCCATGCCGTGGTTATGCAGGCCCGCGTGCTGCGCGTAGGAGATCAGCATGGTGTCATCGATGGGGGCGACGGTGATCCCCAATTGCGCGAATATCTTCGCGTCGTACTTCATGTTCTGACCGATCTTGAGGATGCTGTCGTCCTCCAGCACGGGCGTCAGCATCTGCAGGCAGTCTTCCATCGGCATCTGCCCGTCGGCCAATTCATCAGAGCCAAAGAGGTCATCGCCGCGGTTGGCCTTGTGGATGAGCGGAATGTAGCAGGCCTCGCCCGGCTTAACTGCCAGTGAGATGCCCACGAGGTCAGCAGTCATCTCATTCAGGCCCGTGGTCTCGGTGTCGATGGCCACATAGCCACGCTCGTAAATCGCATCGATCCAGCGCAGGAGGGCGGTCGCGTCACCAATCATTTCGTATTTTTCGGGGTCAAAGGGCGGGGTCTCAACCTCTGGCAGGTCGGTGGGCGTGGCGGGTGCGTCCGGGATTACTGGGGCTTCGGCCCCCAGGCTATCGGCGACGCGTTTGGTGAGCGTGCGGAACTCCATCTCTGACAGGAACCCAAGCAGCGTATCCGCGTCCGGTTCGCGCACTTCAAGATCATCCAGCGTGAAGTCGAGCGGGGTCTGATCATCGAGCAGAACCAATCGGCGGCTAAGGCGGATTTGATCGGCATTGTCGATCAAGGTCTGGCGGCGTTTGGGTTGCTTGATCTCTTCCGCGCGTTCCAGCAGCGTTTCCAGATCGCCGTATTCGTTGATCAGCAGGGCCGCCGTCTTGATCCCGATGCCGGGGGCACCCGGGACGTTATCAACGGAATCGCCCGCCAAAGCCTGGACGTCGACCACGCTTTCAGGATAGACGCCGAACTTCTCGTGCACGCCTTCGCGGTCGATGCGGCTGTTCTTCATTGCATCCAGCATCTCTACCCCGTCGCCAACCAACTGCATCAGGTCCTTATCTGAGCTGATGATGGTGCAGCGTCCTCCCGCGGCGCGGGCTTGCACGGCAAGTGTCGCAATGATGTCGTCCGCCTCGTAGCCTTCTTTTTCCTTACAGGCGATGTTGAAGGCCTCGGTCGCCTGGCGGGTCAGGGGGATCTGGGGGCGCAGGTCCTCTGGCATCGCCTCGCGGTTGGCCTTGTACTGGTCGTACATGTCGTTGCGGAAGGTATGGCTGCCTTTGTCAAAGATCACCGCCACGTGGGTTGGCGCATTTGGGCCGGTGTTGTCCTGCACCATCTTCCAGATCATGTTGCAGAAGCCTGACACTGCTCCGATGGGCGTGCCATCCGATTTGCGCGTGAGCGGCGGCAAGGCGTGGAAGGCGCGGAAGATGAAGGCCGAGCCATCGATCAGATGCAGGTGGTGGCCTTTGCCGAATGTCATCGCGTAACTCTCCCCCGGTCAGATGCACCTTAGTTGTGCCATGCACAGAAAGAAGGGGCCAGAGGGGTTGGGCGTGGAAGAGGGAATTGTCCACTTTGAGCCAGCGCCTTAGACCGGTGCGAAAGCGTTGGCCAAAGACCTGTGTGCCGCGCGTCAGTGGACGGCCAAGTCTGCCTGCGGGAAGACATGGATCTTGTCCGGGGCAATTGAGACACCTACGCGGTCATCGAGTGAAACGGGAACCAGATCACCGTCAACAACTGTCAAAGATGTGCCACCAACTGAGACCTTCAGGTGATTTTGAGCCCCGGTAGGCTCCAAAAGTTCAACGACACCTTCCATCACATTCGGACCGTCCTGCGTCAGGCTTAGGTTCTCAGGGCGAAAACCTGCGGTGACCGGACCGTCTGGTAAGCCGGGTTCCGTCACATCAGCAAAGAGCGTTTGCCCGCCCTGCAGCGTGAGGGTCCGCCGGTCGCCATTGGTCCCAAGTTCGGCTTGCACCAGGTTCATCGCGGGAGAGCCGATAAAGCCGGCGACAAAGACGTTTGCGGGTTTCTGATAGAGCTCGGTAGGTGTGCCAACCTGTTGGATTTCCCCATCTTTCATAATGACGATGCGATCCGCGAGCGTCATCGCTTCGATCTGGTCATGGGTCACGTAGATTGAGGTTGTTTGGACCTTGAGGTGCAGACGTTTGATCTCCTCCCGCATCTGGACGCGCAGCTTGGCGTCCAGGTTAGACAAGGGTTCGTCGAACAAAAACGCGTCGGGTTTGCGCACAAGCGCGCGGCCCATGGCGACACGTTGGCGCTGGCCGCCTGACAATTGCGAGGGTTTCCGCGCAAGGAGGTTTTCCAGATCAAGCATCTTTGCGGTTTCCGCCACGCGTTGGTCGATTTCGGCCTTTGACATGCCTGAAATCCGCAGGTTGAACCCCATGTTCTGTGCCACGGTCATATGCGGATAAAGAGCGTATGACTGGAACACCATCGCGATATTGCGTTCCTTTGGCGTCAGATCGTTGACGACCTGGCCGCTCATCCGAATGTCACCTGCGGTGGGTTCGTCCAACCCAGCCAGTATGCGCAGCAGTGTCGACTTGCCGCAGCCAGATGGCCCCACAAGCGCGACGAATTCGCCTTCCTGAATTTCGAGGTTCAGATCGTGCAATACCTCGACGGCACCAAAAGACTTTTTGAGGTTTTGAATAGATACCGACGTCACGGCCTAAGTCTCCGACTGTTGGAGGGAGTGGGTTTTGGCAAGTGTCTGATACCACTCGCCGCTTTGCTTGATGGTCCTGGCTTGCGTCTCGTAGTCGACGTGAACGATGCCAAACCGCATTTTGTAACCTTCGGCCCACTCGAAGTTATCCATCAAGGACCACGCGAAGTATCCCTTCAGGGGGATGCCATCGTCAGTCGCGTCGGCAAGAACATCGAGGTGTCGCGCGATGTAGTCGAGACGGTCCTGATCTGAAACGATCCCGTCCTCATCCGGACCCTCGTTATAGCAGGCTCCGTTTTCCGTAATGTAGACCGGCGGCAGATCGTAGCGATCGTAAACCTGATGGAGCAAATGCGAGATGCCTTCGGGAATGACCTCCCATCCGATATCGGTGCGTGCATTGGTTGTCCCGCTGGGAATGGCTTGCAGATCCAGGAACCGCGAGGCCGCATCCTCATCATTTTGGAATTTACCCATCGCGCCCACGCCTGTGAGACCACCGCGTTCTTCTGCGCCGGGTGCCTGACGCACTGTTGCCGGGAAATAGTAGTTGAAGCCCCACCAATCCAATGGTTGGTTGATAACGGCGAGATCACCGTCTTGAACGCGCAGCTTGTCCCCCAAAGCCGACATTAGCTCGTCGGGATACTCCCCTTTGAAGATCGGATCAAAGAAGACCCCATTGTTGAACTGGAAAGACCGTTCAGCTGCGGCGCGATCTTCCTCACTTTCGGAGGCGGGATAGATGCTTTGTGCATTCAGCACGGTTCCCATGGGGAGATCGGCGCGCTCTGCGCGCGCGGCCTGTACACCCAATCCGTGTGCCAGGTTGGTGACATGGACGGTGGCCAATGCCGCATCAATACTGCGTTCGCCGGGGGCATGCTTGCCGATCCAATGGCTCAGATAAGTCGAACACCACGGCTCGTTGAACGTGGCCAAGGCGTCAATGCGATCACCCAGTCTGCGCACAACTGCAGTGGTATATTCCGCAAAGGCATCAGCCGTGTTTCGATCTGTCCAGCCGCCATATCCGGCCAAAGCCAATGGCAGGTCCCAGTGATAAAGCGTCGGGAAGACTTTGATGTCGCGTTCGACCAAGCCGTCAATCAGACGGTCGTAAAAGTCGAGCCCGGCCTCATTCACCTTGCCCCGCCCATTTGGCAGGATGCGGGGCCAGGCAATTGAAAACCGGTAAGCGCCGACGCCGAGCGACTTGATCAGATCAAGGTCTTCGCTCCAGCGATTGTAGTGATCGCAAGCGACGTCGCCATTGTGGCCTTCGAACACGCGGCCCGGCATGTTTGAAAACGCATCCCAAATGGACGGACCGCGGCCATCCACCTGTGTCGCGCCTTCAATCTGATAGGCGGCTGTCGCAACGCCCCAGGTGAAATCGGGGGCGAAACGGCCCGCCAAAGCAACAGGATCGTGAGTCATACTTAGCCTTTCACAGAGCCGGCCGTGAGGCCCGCCATCATTTGTTTTGAGAAGAACGCAAATGCGATCAGCAACGGAAGCATCGACAGGAAAGTGCCCAGCATGATCGCGCCCCAGGGCGAGTTCGCGATCGATTGCACCGCACGTAACGCAAGCGTCAGGACAAATTTGTCGGGTGTCGACAGCAAGATGAGGGGCCCCAGGAAGTTATTCCAATGCCCGATAAACATCACAATGCCGACCGTCGCCAATGCCGGTTTGATCAAGGGCAAGACCACAGACCAATAGGTCCGAAAGTCAGAGCATCCATCAATCTTGGCCGCATCCAACATATCGCGCGAAATTGAGTTCGTCATGTACTGACGGATCAGGAAAATCCCAAAGGCGTTTGCGGCCCCCGGGAACCACAGGGCAAAGTGGGTATCAAGAAGGCCCAGAAACTTGACCGTCAGGAACATGGGGATGATCGTCAGCACCGGAGGCACCATCATCGAGGCGACCATGACGCCGAAAATGATGTTTTTCCCGCGAAAGTCATAGGCAAAGAAGCCAAAGGCGCAGAGCGAGCAAAAGAACATGGCCGAGACCGTACCGAAAATGGAAATCGACAGAGAGTTCAGCAGAACGCGCCAGAACGGCATGATTTCCAACAGCTTTTCATAGTTCGCACCCAGATCGTCACCAAAGAAGAATGGCGGCGGGGCCGAGAAAATCTCGCCTCTTGAATGGGTGGCCATCATGGCAACCCACGCAAAAGGAAAGACTGTGACGATCACGCCAAAGATCAGGACCAGGTGCGTCCCGGATATCCGCATCGGGTTCAGGGTCATCATCTATTTCCGTCCAGGCCCTTGCGGCCGTTGAAGTAAAAGTGAACGCCTGTTGCGATGGCGATGAAGACAAACAGCAGCCAGGAAATCGCCGCAGCTGAGCCCATTTCCAACCATTCCCAACCGACCAGATAGAGGTAGTAAGAGGCCGTCAGGCCAGCCTGACCGATGCCGCCGGATTCCCCGTTGGTCAGAACAAAGGGTTCTTCGAAAAGTTGCAGATTGCCGATGATCGTCATCGTCAGTGCAAAGAAGACAAACGGCCGGATCATCGGAAGCGCCACATGCCAGAACTGCTGCCAAGGCGTGCAGCCATCGACCTTCGCTGCATCGTAAAGGTCTTTTGAAACGGTCAGGAAACCGGCTGAGTATATGACGATGTTGAAACCGGTGTATTTCCAAATCACCACAAACGCGACGGCAGGTTTCAGCAGGTCAGAACTCCCAAGCCAGCGGATCGGCATCGCCTCTTCAACCCAAGAGAACATGCCTCCGATCAGGGGCAGCTTAGAGAGCGCAAGAAGCGTCTGGTTCAGGATACCTGTGTTGCTTGAGTATATCGCTGAGAATATCAGCGCGATGGCGACCGTGGACGTGATGAACGGCACGAACATTGTTGCGGTATAAAGATGGCGCATGCGCCCCGTCACCACCACCACAAGCAGGTAAGCGATTGGAATGGCAATCAAATGTTGCGGCACTCCGGACACGACGGCGAGCCAAACCGTGTTATAGAGCGACTTCCAGAACCACGGATCCGTCAGCGCCAATTCATAGTTCTTCAGGCCGACGAACTCCATACTGCCAAGACCGGCAACCGGGTTCCATTCCTGAAAGGACAGGAAGATCGACCAACCCAACGGGAACGCCGTGAAGGTGATGAACAGAACGATAAACGGGCTTATGAACAACCAAGGTGTCAAAGCGCGCATGCGACGCCGACGTTTTCTGGATGCTTCGGTCACTTCTATCACGGCAAACCTATAGAGACAGTGTTGGTGTTGCTGCGCCCCAGAGACATCTGCTGGGACACAGCGCTTTCTTGAAATGAGTGAATTAGCGCACGCGACGCAGGATCAGGCGCTCTGCATCGGCCAATGCGGAGGCGACATCTTTGCCGTCGTTAAGCACTTCGGCCAAAGCTGCGTTCACTACGTCACGTGCAATCAGGTCGCCTTCCATTGGCAACACGGCAGGCACCTGCTTTGCCACTTCAGCAAACAGCTGTCGGGCTTGCTGGCCATCCAAGAAGGCAATCGGCTCATCAAAGGATGCGTCCGTGTAAGTGGATTCCAGCACCGGGAAAGCACCGATCTTGGCAAGTCCGGCTAACTGGATGTCTGACGACGTTGTCAGATACTTGATCATCTCCCAGGCGGCTTCTTTGTTTTCGGATTGTTGCGGGATCGCAAGGAACGAACCACCCCAGGACCCGTAGATGCCGTTGGGCAAGTGCGAGGCGCCCCATAGACCGGCGGTGTCTGGTGCCATCCAGTTCTGCAAGTGGCCCAGCAGCCAGGCACCCGACATTTGAGTGGCCACCGTACCGCCCTTGAACGCGTCGTACCATTCGTTGGACCAGGACCCGATTTGGGCATCCAGCCCCTCTTCGCGGATCGTCTTTGCGGTTTCGAAAGCTGTGACAAACCGATCAGAGGTGACAAGCGAGTTACCCTCGGCATCAAAATACAGGCCTTCGCCTTCTTTCACGGTAGTGTTGATGATCACGATCGCGACGTCGCCTGCATCGGCGATAAGTGCGACGTTCTGATCTTTCAGCTTGCGCCCGTAGTCGATGTAGCTGTCCCAGTCTGTGATAACCGCATCGATATCACCGTTGATAGAACCAAGAACGTCCCGACGGTAATACATCACACCCGGACCGATATCGAGCGGGATCGCATATTGGTTGCCGTCAGTCCCTTTGCCTTGGTTCCAAGCGTATTCTGCAAAAAGACCATTCATGTCTTCAGCGCCGTAAGCCGGGTCAGACAGGTTCACAAAGCCGCCCGCGTTCACGAACGAGCCTACAAAACCCACGTCCACAGCCACGACGTCCCCTGCGCCCTCACCCGTTGCGAGGTTGGTTGTCAGCTTCTTGTGATGGTCGCCGTGGTTGTTTGCCTGATAGGTCACAGCAATCCCGGCATTGGCACCCTCAAAACCCGGAATGACCTGTTCCAGATGAGAGTCGATGTCCGGCCAGACGTCGATCCTGATGTCTTGGGCGAGTGCGGAGCTCGCCGTCAAAGCGGCCGCGGCGACCGATGTTAGCGCTATCTTTTTTGTGTGGTACATGTGGTTTCCTCCAGTTGTTGATTTATCGTTCTGATGTGCCCGCTGTGCGGATGCTGTCGCGTTCGATCAGCTCTGCCTGGAAAACCCGTTTGATGTCGGGGTCCATCTGATCTGGTCGGGCAAGACCATGCGCCAACTCTGCCGCGGCTGCGCCAATTCTGCGCAACGGCTGGCGCATGGTTGTTAGTTTCGGCGTCAGAAATTCCGTGAACTCGACACCGTCGAACCCCATGATCGAAATGTCGTCGGGGACGCGGACGCCTTGCGCGCGGCATACCGAAAGCGCATGCGCTGCCATGATGTCGTTGTAGGCAAAAAGCGCTGTTACTTTGTTGCCCCCAGTCAGCCATTGACTTACGGCGTCTTCAGTTTTGCGCGTATCGAACCCGACCTCTGCGACGCTGACATCTGTCAAATCGATGCCGCCCTGCGCGAGCCGATCTTCAAAACCGGACCGGCGGTTCGCAATCTCTGCGAGATGGCCAGGGCCATCCAGAATTGCAAAATGCCTGTGCCCCATAGCCAGAAAATGATCCGCAGCGCGTTGCCCCGCCGAGAAATTATCGAGGTAAACACAACGGTCTTCAAAACCATCTACGCAACGATTGACGATAACGCTGGTCGGGGATTGCTCAAGCATGCCCTGCAGTTGGCCAAGTGGGATCATATCAGCATGCACAACAAAGGCTTCGCATTGACGCTCCATCAAAGAGGTCCACGCCGCCCACTGCCCCTCTGCCGTTTGGTGGCTCGCTTCCGCGATCGTTTTGAAGTCTTTCTTGCGGAGCGCTTGATCGATGCCCGTTATCAATTCGCCGAAGTAGGGTGAGTTGAACGTGTTCAGTACGGCCCCGACTGTTCGTGAGGATTGCAACTTGAGTGCCTGCGCGGATCGATTGGGGCGGTAGTTCAGTGCCTGCATCGCGTCGCGGACAGTTTTGAGGGTCTGCCCTGTGACCGAAGCGGGGTTGTTCATGGCGCGCGAAACGGTGGCGATAGAGACCCCGGCTTTCTCCGCGACGTCCGTAATGGTTGCCATGTCTTCCTCCCTGACCGGTGAATTCGAATCGGCCTTGTAAACGTTTACTAAACGCATTTTCTATCATGTAAACGTTTACGTAAAGGGCTTAATGTGTCATACGCCTTTGCAAATCAAGTGCGAGGCCAACAAAATGAGAGCTGACTTGCTGACCTTAGTTCGGGGTCTGGCCACCTGTTTTGCAGTCACTTTTGCAACTTCGGTGACCGCTGAAGACGAAACGGATTGGGATAAAGTTTCTTTGGAAATCCATGAGCTACCGACCGAAATGTGGTCGAAGGAACGGATTGTAGCGACCCTCGACAACGGAGAGCTACGCATCACCGATCAGGAAAGCGGGCCTTTCAACGATGCATCTTTTTGGGAGATTCAATTCGGGACACCGCTTCCCTATGGCCGCAAGGAGCTCCATTTTGACATCACAGTCGGGCCAGGCCATGCGCCTCTTTGGGGGGACAAACTCTTTCAGCCCATTATCAACGGTACCGAAGCCCGCCCGACCCTTTTGGCCGATGGGACCCCAAGTGCTGTGCTGGAAGTGTCGGAAGAGGATAAAAAGGGGTTTCTGACCACTTCATCGACCGAGGCGTCATTGCAAATTGCGCTGTCGGACACCGAACTTTCGACGTTCAGCTTTATGACCGCGGGTGCAACGGGCTACGATCTGACCTTGACGAATTTCCGGGTTCTGGTCCGTCCGGAAACGGACAACAGAGTTTTCTCGCAGCGCCCGCTGACTTCCTCGCTTGGGTATCCCGAAGGTCAGCCTGTCGTCGTCTACGTCGATTGGCACGAAGACCCCGAAACGCTTGCCCAAAGATCCGTTGAAGTGACGCTCGATGGGCCAGACGGCAGCCGGTCAATAGATGTTATTTTGCCCAGAAAGCTCGCTGCGATCTCGGATAGCAGGGTGAGCCGCATCGACCTTGGTGAGCTGCCCACCGGGGCATATCGTCTGGGCGTTCCGTCTACTGGCAAGCGAACAGTGGCTGCCCAAACGGCCTTTGAGGTGCACCAAGGCTCTGATGCGATGCAAAAAGCGCGCAACGACGCATGGGCTGCGTTTTATTGGATAAGCAACGGCCCAAATGGCCCGTACCCCGAGGCCCACCTGCAAGATGCAGGCGCGCGGGTTTTTGGCACCGAGGACATGACCCAAGACGTCCGGGGTGGCTGGTTCGATGCCGGGGATTACGGGAAATACGCTGTAAACGGTGCTCATAGCGCTGCGTTAATGCTGCTTACGGGGCTGCACGCGCCGAAAGCACTGGAGCACCCGATCGATCCGGTTGCCAATGTCGAAGCCGACGTGCCCGATTGGCTGCGTGTGGTAGATGTTCAATTGGATTGGTTGAGCAAGATGCAACGCGCCGACGGAGCCGTCTATCACAAAGCAACCACTCAGAAATGGCCGTCGATGAGTGTCACGCCGGAGGACGACGGGGCTATCAAATGGCTGATGCCGGTCACGACCACAGCCACGGCCAATTTCGCCGCAACCATGTCCTTGGCCGCCCGCCTTTACGGTCTGCAATCAGACCCCATCTACCAGAAGCGCGCAACGGTGTTTGAAGACGCGGCAAGGCAAGCGATCGGCTGGTTGCTGGGCAACCCCTCTTTAAAGATGATTGATCTGACTTATGGCGGTGATCAATACGGGGGGCCATACGATGACGCGCATGATCAGGACGAACGTTTCTTTGCCTTTGCGGCCTATGCAGCCCTTACTCGTGCGCCGGAAGATCTGATGCGGATTCAAGAGTTGCTACCAGCCCATGTTGCACGCGCAAAAGCCAGTGATTTTGATACTTCATGGCAGGAAACCGGTGTTCTGGGGTTATGGGCGCTCCACGGTGTTGACGGTATCAGCGCAGAGACACAAAGCCAGCTCGGCGATGGACTTCGAACAGCCGCCTATCGTTGGCGCGTAAAGCAGCGTCGCTCATCCTGGCGCGTTGCCGTTGATGACAACGGGCAATTGGACTGGGGCTCCAATGGCATGATCGCCCTTCGTGCGTGGCACTGGCTGATGTGGGCAGAAGTTGCGGAAGACCTAAGTTACGTGGATGCGGCCGATCAGCACGTACAGTATCTGTTTGGCCTCAATCCGCTTGGCCAGACCTATGTGACGGGGCCTTACAAGAACGCGGCAGCGGCCCCCCATTTCCGCCCCTGGACATCCGGGCGGATCGACTTGCCAGCAGGTTTTGTCACCGGTGGCCCAAATTCCACAAATCTGGCGGGCGATCCCGTCACAGGTGCCATCAGCAGCCTGCCGCCCATGCGCATGTATGCCGACCGCTCTGAAAGCTATGCAACCAACGAGGTCGCAATCAACTGGCAATCGGCCTGGGCTCTCACCGCCAGTCTGCTTCTTCATGCCGCACAATAAATTGGATTGGCGGTGAATTGGTGCCGCTCCCGCGAACCCGACCAGCGCGTGTGACTAGGCAACCAAGTCTGCAAAGTCCTCATGTACGTATTTGCAGTCGCAATACGGACAAATGACATAGCCGACATCTTTCGGGATCTGCAGCCAGACGCGGGGATGGCCCAAGCCACCTTCGCCACCGTCACAAGCCACGCGCCAGGTGTTGACGATCTTGATCTGCTGGGCGTCGACGGTCATGGGCTGTTGTCCTTGGCTGGTCTTTGGCTGCGCCCTATATGGCCCGTCGCGCGCAGTGGGGCAAGAGCCCTCAGCCTCGATCCACCCGCGCTAGATAGCAGTTGTTCCGCGAAGACCGGACGTGGACGTAAGACACCAGCGCATCTTCCAAAATTTGGGCGGCCTTGTCTGAAAGCTGCTGGGCAGGAACCACAGCCCCGGTGCCATAGACGATCCGGTCGTCCGCCGAATATCCTTTGATCAGGTAGTCGGGCGAGGTTGTCAGGATCGACGGCACGTCGCCGCCGCCGCCACGTTCACAATGATCGGCACATAAAAAGATCGGACCACTTTCCGCATAGGGATGCAGGTTCGGGAAGGGGCGATGTGCCAGGATCAGCATTTCCTTGCCTTCCGCAATGTGGCACAGGCAATGGCGGCAGGGTTTGCCTTCCCCGTCCGAGATCGCGCGTTCGGGGGTTTGGCCGTGGATGTCGGGTTCGCCATTTTGCAAGGCGCGAACAAGGTCGGTGGGCAGAGCGCTGTAGTGCATCGGGTTCTCCTTTTTGCTGGGGCCAGAATTGCAATGTGGCCTGAACCGCTCAATCCGGTTCCTGCGCATCCCGCTTGGGCGAAGGAAAAAGGTTCACCCCGCCCCTCGCAGCAGGTATGAAAGCCCTCAAAGAACAAGAGCGGAGCAGTCCCGAAATGAGCCCACCCAAGCCAGTGGTTCTGTGCATCCTTGATGGATGGGGGATCAGCGATGTGCACGAGGGGAATGCGCCACATCTAGCCAAGACGCCAACCTTTGACCGCATCATGGCAACTTGCCCTAATGCGACGTTGATCACCCATGGCCCGGACGCGGGCCTGCCGAAAGGGCAGATGGGCAATTCGGAAGTGGGCCATACCAATATCGGTGCGGGGCGTGTGGTGGCGATGGATCTGGGCCAGATTGATCTGGCGATCGAAGACGGCAGCTTTTTCGAGAACACTGCGATCTGCGAAGCCCTTGAAGCGCTCAAGATCTCGGGCGGTACATTGCATCTGCTGGGTGTGGTGTCTGATGGCGGAGTGCATGGGCATGTGAACCACATCCTGGCGGCGGCCAAGATGGCAAAGGATGCAGGCGTGCCGGTGGTTTTGCATGCCGTCACAGATGGGCGCGATGTGGCCCCAAGCTCCGCGCTTTCGTACTTTGATGCTTTCCCGGATGATCTGCAATTTGCCACCCTGACGGGCCGCTACTTTGCGATGGACCGCGATAATCGTTGGGACCGCGTCCAGCGTGCCTTTGATGCCATTGTCCATGGCAAAGGCGCGGCGACGGAAGGGCCTGCGGCGGCGGTAAAGGCCGCTTACGAGGCCGGCCAGACAGATGAGTTTATCGAACCTCGGATTATTGGCGATTACAGCGGCATCCGTGACGGCGATGCGGTCTTCATGCTCAACTTCCGCGCCGACCGGGCGCGTGAAATCCTCGCGGCTATCGGCCAGCCGGACTTTGACGCCTTTGAAACCGGCAAACGGCCCAAGCTGGCGGCCTTGCTGGGCATGGTGGACTACTCAGAAGCCCACAACGCCTACATGACCACCGCCTATCCCAAGCAGGAAATCGTGAACACACTGGGTGAATGGGTTGCCTCCAAAGGCCTGCGCCAGTTCCGACTGGCGGAGACGGAGAAATACCCCCACGTGACCTTCTTCCTGAACGGCGGGGAGGAGACCCCGTCGATAGGCGAAGACCGCTTCATGCCGAAGTCCCCCAATGTGGCGACCTACGATCTACAGCCGGAGATGTCCTCGGGCGAGGTCACCGACCGGTTTGTGAAGGCCATCGGCGAAGGTTATGACCTGATCGTCGTCAACTATGCCAACCCCGACATGGTGGGCCACACCGGTGATCTGGATGCCGCCATGGCCGCTTGCGAGGCGGTGGATGCCGGACTGGCGCGGGTGCTTGAGGCGTTGGAGGCCGCAGGGGGTGCGATGGTCCTGACAGCGGATCACGGCAATTGCGAGACCATGATCGATCCTGAATCCGGCGGGCCGCACACCGCGCATACGCTCAACCCGGTGCCGGTGGCGCTGATCGGCGGTCCTGCGGGCGTGACGCTCAGCGATGGGCGCTTGGCTGACCTTGCTCCCACGTTGCTGGCACTGATGGGGCTGGAGGCACCTGCGGAAATGACTGGCAAGGTGCTCTATTCATGATCCGCGCGGCGGCCCTGGCATTTCTGCTGCCTGCCACGGCATTTGCGCAGGGCGATCCGGGGGCAGAGGCCTTGGCTGCGGCACAGGCGTTGGAAGCCGCCTCCGCTCAACTGGATCAGGCCGACGGTGCGCGGGACCGTGTGCGCGCACTGACGGAGACCATTCAGGCCTTTGAAAAGGGCCTAGGCGCTATGCGATCAGGCCTGCGTCAGGTGGCGATTAGTGAACGTCAAATGAGCCAGCGGCTGGCTGCAAAAGATGCCGAGGTTTCTGACCTTCTGGGCGTGTTGCAATCCATGGGCGGGGCCGCGCCGAACCCGCGCACTTTGCTGCATCCGCAAGGGCCCACCGGAACCGCGCGCGCCGGGATGCTTCTGGCCGAAATCACACCCGCCCTGAGCAAGCGCGCGGATGCCCTGCGCAGCGATCTGGAACAGGTCACCACCCTGCGCGCATTACAAGCTGATGCAGCGGCGCGGCTGCAGCGGGGCCTGACGGAGGTGCAGTCGGCGCGTACCGCGCTCAATCAGGCGATGGCCGACCGCACGGACCTGCCAAAACGCTTCACCAACGATCCGGTGCGGGTGGGCATCCTGATCGCTTCGACAGAGACGCTCGATGGTTTTGCCAGCGGACTGGCAGAGATTGTGACCGATGAGGTCGAACCCGCCCCCGTGGCGCTTGATGGCCAAATTGGGGAACTGCCTTTGCCCGTTCAGGGCCTGACCCTGCGCAGCGCAGGCGAGGCGGATGCCGCAGGCATTGCACGCCCCGGCATCATCCTGGCGACGCGGCCCCGCGCCATCGTGACCAGCCCCACTGCGGCAACGATACGCTATGCCGGACCGCTGCTCGACTTCGGACAGGTCATGATCCTGGAGCCGCAGGCTGAGACGCTGTTTATCCTCGCAGGCCTGGACGTGGTCTATGGCGAGGCGGGGCAGGTGATTTCAGGCGGGACACCCGTGGGCCTGATGGGAGACAGTACAGCAGAAAACGGCGACGGATCGTCACCCTTGCGTGAAGGGGGTGGTCCAGACCGGACAGAAACGCTCTATATAGAAGTAAGACAGGACAACACGCCGCAGGACCCGGCAACGTGGTTCCGCACGGATAAGGATGGATAACGTATGAAAAAGTTTGTGATGGCGGCCCTGGGCGGGACCGTTCTGGGCGCTGTGGCCACGACCCAGATTGCGGCACCCCTGCTGGCACAGGAAACTGCCAAGGTCGAAAACGTCTATGAGCAGTTGGACCTGTTTGGCGACATTTTCGAGCGCATCCGCGCGCAGTATGTGGAAGAGGTCGAAACTGAAGAACTGATCGAGGCAGCAATCAACGGCATGCTGACGTCACTTGATCCGCACTCCAGCTACCTTTCCCCCAAGGACGCCGCCAAGATGCGCGAACAAACGCGCGGCGAATTTGGCGGTCTGGGCATCGAAGTCACGCAGGAAGAAGGCTTTGTCAAAGTCGTCTCGCCCATGGATGGCACCCCGGCGGACGAGGCCGGTATGGAAGCCGGTGACTTCATCACGCATGTGGACGGAGAAAGCCTGCTGGGCCTGAACCTGGACGAAGCGGTGGAACGGATGCGGGGGCCCGTGGGTTCTGACATCGTGATCACCGTGGTGCGCGAAGGTGAACCTGAGCCCTTTGACGTGACCATCACACGGGCCGTGATCGAGCTGACAGTGGTTCGGTCCCGGACCGAAGGCGACACCGTTGTGCTGCGGCTGGTGACCTTCAACGAGCAGACCTATGCCAAGATGAAGTCGGAGCTGGAAGAAAAGGTCGAAACGCTGGGGGGCATGGACAAGGTCAACGGCTTTGTCATCGACATGCGCAACAACCCGGGCGGGTTGCTGAACCAGGCCATCGCAGTCTCAGATGCGTTCCTTGAAGAAGGCGAAATCGTCTCCACCCGGGGCCGCAACCCCGAGGACGGCGACCGTGTGAATGCAACGCCGGGCGATCTGGCACAGGGCAAGCCCATCGTTGTGCTGATCAACGGCGGCTCGGCTTCCGCGTCGGAGATCGTGGCGGGTGCCTTGCAGGACCACCGCCGTGGGATCGTGATCGGGACCAAGAGCTTTGGCAAAGGGTCCGTTCAGACGGTGATGCCTTTGCGGGGTGAGGGGGCCATGCGCCTGACGACCGCGCGGTATTACACGCCGTCGGGTCGCTCCATTCAGGCGCTGGGTGTGTCACCTGACATCGTTGTGGCGCAGCCTCCGGCCCGTCCGAACGATGAGGAAGAGGATCAAGCCAACCGTCCCCGCCGGTCCGAAGCTGACCTGCGCGGGTCGATCAGCAATGACAGCCTGACGGAAGACCAGATCGAACAGATCATGGAAGACCGTGAAAAGGCTGAAAAAGCAGCGGCCCTGCGGGATGAGGACTATCAGTTGGCCTATGCCATCGACATCCTCAAAGGCCTGTCCGCGCTGGACGACGATTAAGTTCGGATAAGATCAACGGTCCCGCAGCTTTCGGGCTGCGGACCTATTTGGGCGCGAAAGAAGAGCGCATCTGTGCCGCCCAGCGGCCGTCTTTCAGCGTGATCATCCAAAGCGAACGGAAGGACTGATACACCTTTCCGTCCGCGCCGTATCGTCTGATTTCTGCGTCCAGATGCACTTTGGTCTCAGAGGCTTGTAGCACTTTGATGTCCTCAAAGCTCGACCTGTGCCATCCTGACCCGGCGCGGGCACGAAAGTCTGTGACGTAGCTTTCAGAGGTGTCCCAGACCTTCATACCCCCCTCGCTCAGGCGGATATGCGGAAAATGAAGTGTGGCAGCGATCTGTGCCTCATGCCCGGCATTCAGCCCCTCGATATGAGCCTGCATCACCGACAAAGCAGCCTCTATTGCAGCCTCATGTGTCATGCGCAGTACTCCCCGGGGTAAAACCATACAGCTGTTCCGGGTTCTGCACCAATATGCGCTGGAACGACGCCGCGTCCCCGGCCCAATCGCCCAGCAGGTCCAGTAGCACACCGGCATCCGGAACCTCTGTTTTGATCTGAGGATGTGGCCAGTCCGTGCCCCAGACCAAACGCTCCGGATTAGCGGCGATCAGCGCGCGGGCGAGGGGGGCAACATCGGCATAAGGTGTCCTGTGTTCTTTGGTGAGGCGATAAGCACCAGACAGTTTGACCCAGACCCTCCCGGTATCCAACAAACGCAAAACGGTCTGAAACCCTGGGGTGGTCAGCGCGCCATCAGCAGGCAGGTGCCCCATATGATCGAAAACAACAGGCACAGGGAGCTTGCAAACAAATTCGGCAAGATCATCGAGTTGAGTAACATCCAACAGGAATTGCAGGTGCCACCCCTGATCCGCAGCAAGTGCCCCGACCGCCTCAACATCCTCTTTCGTGGACCCACCTGAAAAAAGCAGGTTGATCCGCGCGCCAACGACGCCTTGGGTCGTCATCCCTCTGAGAGCCTGCTCAGCAGTGCCGGGTTCAATGACAACCACCCGCCGATAGGCCGGGTTGCCGTCGAAAGCGCCAAGGGTCGTCCGGTTGTCCGTGCCATAAACGCTTGGCTGCACCACCACACCGCGCGACAGGCCAAGCGTCTGAGCAAGGTGCGCGTAGGAGGCCTCGGTCGCGTCATCGGGGGAGTAACTGCGGTTGGGCACCAATTCGGATGGCCGATCAAAGATGTGGAAGTGGCAGTCACAGGCCCCTTCGGGCACAACGTGGCGGGGAGAGGTTGGCAAACGCATAGGAAGGCTCACCCCGGAACCGTCCTAGAGCCGCGCAATTACCTGCGCTGACAGCGCTTCCACTTGTTCGGTGTCAGACCCACCGACCAGATAATACCCCACACCGTCCTGCACCCAGCTGACCCCGGCCAGATTGTGGCTGACGCTGGTCTTGGGGCCGCGGTCCTCTGCCCCGACGCGGGTGAGGCACAGGGCCATTGGCGTGCCATCTTCAGCCAGATAGGCCATTTGCAATAAGGGCTTGCCGTTCCATCCAAGCATTTGGGCACGCTTGAATTCCAACCCTTCGAGAACCAAGGCAGGCCCAAGCGCCACATCAAAGCTTGCCGCTGCGTCGGACAGAACATCCGCTGTTTGCGCCGGATCCTGCTGGGAGGCCGCAAGCGTTTCTGTGACGTAAAGCGCCTGATAAGATGCCACCGCGTCTACCCATTTGGGGGCAGATGGCGCCGAGGGGCCGGGGGTCAGCACATAGGTCGCAACCGCTCCCGCAGCGAAGGAGGCCGCCAAAAGCGTCGGCACCCACATGCGGCGCGGACGGGGTGAGGGCGCGTCTGGCTGCTTCAACGGGATTGGCGTGGCTTCTGGCGTGAACCCGGCAAGCAGATCAGGCGGCATTTCCGGGGCGCGCAGCACATCAGGTGACATGATCGCCCGCAGACCATCCAGCGGGACATCAAGCGCGTAGAGACGTTCAGCCAGCGCCGGATCAGCAGCCAATGCGGCTTCGACATCGGCACGGGCCTCGGCCCCCAATGCATCGTCGAGATAGGCGGTCAGCCTCTCGTCACTGATCGGATGCGCTTGATCGCTCATCCCGTTGCTCCTTCGTCAGGGAACGCCTGCGAAATTGTCTTTCGCGCGGCGGCCAGCCTGCTCATCACGGTCCCGATGGGGATGTCGAGCATGCTAGCGGCTTCCTTGTAGGAATAGCCTTCCATATAAACCAGCGTGACGGTTTCACGCTGCGCTTCTGGAAGGCCGCCTATGGCGGTAAACACCTCGCCTGCGAAAATATTCGCTTCAGGAGGTAAATTTTCTGCAGCAAGGTCGAGATCTTCGACAGGAACCAGCCCTGCGCCCTGCCGGACTTTCTGTGACCGCACCTCGTTCAGCCATATCCGTTTCGCGATCGTAAAGACCCAGCGGTCAAGATGCGTGCCCACCTGAAATTTATCTGCGTTTTCCATCGCGCGCACACAGGCGCGTTGGGCAAGATCATCTGCATTTGCACGCGTACCGCTGAGCACCAGCGCATAGCGCCAAAGGCGCGGATAAAGCGCAGGCAGACCGTCCCTGATAACGGTCTGATTGGCATTTTCCACAACCTGTCGAATAATCTGCGCTCCACCGGTGTTGAACATGTACAATGCTGTCGGACCTCTTGGCCCGCTGTACAAACACTAATGGGAGGAACCCACCTTGTTCAAACTTAAATCTCTGGCAACTGTTATTTTCGTGAGCCTGATTGGCAGCACCGCTTTGGCCCAAGACTGGGCACTGGATGCGGAGTCCTCGCATATCGCTTTTGGTTCGGTGAAAAAGAACACCGCTGGCGAGGTCCACACGTTTGAAACCGTGTCCGGGACGGTCACAGCAGACGGTTCGGCAACAATCGAAATCGATCTTGCGTCCGTGCAGACTTACATCGACATTCGCAACGAACGCATGGTGGAGCATGTCTTCCAGAACACGCCCACCGCAACGATCAGCGCCCAAATCGACATGGAAGCCGTGTCGGAACTTGCCGTTGGGGACAGCACGGTGCTTGACGCGACAGGCAATGTGTCACTTGCCGGGAACGAATTGGAGCTGGACGCTGAGCTGTTTGTTATGCGCGTCAGCGATGGCCGCGTGATGGTCTCTACGCAGAATATGATCATGCTCAGCACCGCTGACATGGGGCTGACGGCGGGGATCGACAAACTGATGGAGCTTGCCAGTCTGCCCGGCATCACCCGGGTCAGCCCCGTCACGTTGCGGTTGATTTTTGATGCCGGATCAGATCAGGCGGCGGCCCCGGCGGACACCTCGGGCGGAGCAACTCAGGTCGCCTTGGCAGGTGACATTGATGCGGGCAAAAAGATCTTTCGCAAGTGCAAGGCCTGCCACAGCTTGAAAGAAGGCAAACACGGTGCTGGCCCCAGCCTGCACGGCGTCATGGGTGCCACAGCCGGTCAGGTTGAAGGTTTCCGGTTTTCCAAAGCAATGAGCGATTCCGGCGTTGTTTGGTCGGCAGAGACACTGGCGGCCTACTTGTCTGACCCCAAGGGTTACATCCCGGGCAATCGCATGGCTTTCCGCGGGCTCCGCAAAGAGGCAGAGATTGAAAACGTCATCGCCTATATTGCCTCAGGCGGATAAATTCCGGCGACGGGCAGCCTGAAACGTCAGGCTGTCTCCAGGCAGTGCCTCCGGAACGCGCGCTTGAGCATATCCAGTTCGGCGCGCAGGAGGTCCATTTCGGCACGGATGTCATCGCCAAGTGCCTCACCTGCGATCAGGGTCACGTGGCCGATTTTGTCATGGGTTGTCGCATCCTGGATCAGCAGGGTATGCACGCCGTCTGCAATCATCTGCTGTGGGATTGGGATGGATAGCGCCCAATGGCCCTGATCCGCATCGTGGGTCAGGTTGACCCCTTCGACGGGGTCCCGCTGATGAAACACTGCGACTTTGGGTTCGCCTTCGCCAGACTGTGTGATGACGCCTTCCCAAACGCCTTCTTTCATCTGTGTTTTGGTCAACTCCAGCGTTGTCATGGACGCCCCCTCACAATGCAGCGCGCGGACGGCGCGAGAACGTGAGATCCCGCAGGATCACCTGGTTCATTTGCGGCCCCTCAAAGATGATGTCGATCCATGCGCCTTCGACACGTTTTTCGTTGAGGTTCGAATACGCCAGATCGAATTCGACCAGCATATCCGCCTGATCCAGCGGCAGTTCCCGCACGATTTGTTCGGTGTTTGGGCCGTTCTTGATGTTCAACCGAGCAAAGATTTCCAGCGGCTGTTCCATCTCCACAATGGCGTCCATCCGCAGCAGGTGATTGCGCTTTAGGCCATCATAGGCCGCTTCTGGCAGGTCGATAACCAGCGACAGGAAGGAGCCATCGAACTTAAAAACGTCCAATCGCAAGCCGTAAGGGGCCAGGTCAGCTTCCCTAAGGTTACGAAGTTGGCGCAGGGTCAGTTCCGAATGCTGGCAATCGCGAAAGAGTGTGACCTCATTGCCCAGCATCGACTTGGTCTGCACAGAGCTCAGCCCCGGGGTTGGCAGGGGGCCGCGCCACAGCTCGGGCCGCCAGGCCCAGTCTGCATTGTGAGGCTTGGGAAAACTGTTCGAACCGATCTTGGGCAGGGCCAGCCGCTCATCCGCCGTGTGGATCAACCCGTCGAGATGGGATTTCAGCAGCCGCGCGCGCGTTCGTTGGCGCCGCAAGGTGCTTAACGGTGCAGAGGAGGCTTCGCGCGCGGCACGCGCCCAGCGCTGGATGCCCTGTGCATAGAACCTGCTGTCCAGAAAGCGGAACCCGAGTTTTGACATGCGCCTGCTGCGTGATTGCTGGTTTCGGCACACTATCGCCGTCAGTGGTTACGTTCAAATGAATTGGCAACAATGAAGGATTGTCGCCGCAATGTGTTGCCAAAACAGAAACAATCCTGCGCACCCCTCAGGAGGCTTCCTTTGTACGGCGGATCAGGTCCAAGACGATCTCTCGCCCTTCCGCAGATACCGCCCGTCCCCCTTCGGGACCGTAAAGGGCGACACCAATGAACTGCTCCGCGACGCGCGCCTTGCCGCGCCAATGTACAACGGCAACGTCTTTCACCGGCGGGACGCCCTCGGCCCGGTAAGTCAGCGTCTCAGCGGAAGCACTCTCACCCTCGATGCGCGACAATTTGGCGGCATCTGCTGTCTGTTGCGCGGTGGGGAGGGTCGCTTCGGCATCTGCGGGTGTCACGCTGACGGTGATAAAGCCTAACGGTGCACCCCGGGCGACGGACGGAGCCCCAAGCGTGTCGCACCGGGCCATCAGGGCGAAGCGCTGTTGCAGGCTGCGTCGGTCAATGCAGAAACCCTGCGGAGGCACCAGCGTCAACGCCCCATTCGCCATCAGGCTTTGTGACAGCGCGAGGTCCTTTTTGTCTGTCCCGCCCCCGGTGCTCAAACCATCGAGCAAATCAATACCTGGTCCCCCTTCGCAAGCGCCGAGCAGTGTCAGCCCGGCACCTGCGATGGCAGCCTTACAGCTCCATGTACTCATGGGTTTCTTTCTTGGCCCCGGGGTGCGTCACGGCACCCAGATAGGTTGGCCCGACCAGCTGGGCATATTTCCACAGCGCGCCGGAGGCATAATTCGTTTCGCGCGGGCCTTTCCAGTTGGCCTTGCGGGTGGCGAGTTCTTCGTCACTGAGGTCAACACTGATGGAACCCTCAATGGCGTTGATCGTGATCATGTCGCCGTTTTCCAGCAGGGCAATCGGGCCACCATGCGCAGCCTCTGGCCCGACGTGGCCCACGCAGAACCCACGGGTCGCGCCCGAGAACCGGCCATCGGTGATCAATGCCACCTTCTTGCCCATGCCCTGACCGGACAGAGCCGCCGTCGTCGCCAGCATCTCGCGCATGCCGGGCCCACCTGCGGGGCCTTCATTGCGGATGACGAATACGCAGCCTTCGTCGTATTCGCGGTTCTGCACGGCCTCAAAGGCGTCCTGTTCGCATTCAAAGATCAGCGCGGGGCCGGTGAAGATGATGTCTTCATCTGCCATGCCAGCGATCTTCACAATCGCGCCTTCGGGGGCCAGATTGCCCTTGAGGCCTACAACGCCGCCCGTCGTGCTGATCGGGTTGTCGATGGCGTGGATTACCTTGCCGTCGGCTTCACGCGTGACCTTGTCGAGGACCTCACCCATGCTTTCGCCCGTGGCGGTCATGCAGTCGAGGTGGATGAGACCTGCCTTGCGGAGCTCGTTCATCACCACAGGCACGCCGCCCGCCTCGTAGAGGTCCTTGGCCACGTAGGCACCGCCCGGCTTCATATCCACGAAGTGGGGCGTGTCGCGGAAGATCTCGCAGACGTCATCGAGGAAGAAGTCGATGCCACACTCATGCGCCATGGCGGGCAGGTGCAGGCCTGCGTTGGTGGAGCCCCCGGTACAGGCCACGATGCGCGCGGCGTTCTCGAAGGCTTCGCGGGTGCAGATGTCGCGCGCGCGGATGTTCTTTTCGATCAGGTTCATGACCGCCTGACCCGAGGCGCGGCCATATTCGTCGCGGTCCTTGTAGGGCGCGGGCATGCCGGATGAGTTGGGCAGCGCAAGGCCGATGGCCTCGGACACACAGGCCATGGTGTTGGCGGTGAACTGGCCACCACAAGCGCCGGCAGAGGGGCAGGCGACGCGTTCGAGAATTTCCAGCTCGGCCTCTGTCATGGTGCCCGACTGGTAGTTACCCACGGCCTCAAACATGTCCTGGACGGTCAGGTCACGCTCCGCAAAGCTTTGCGGCACATCCGCATCCTTAGGTGCTTTGCCTGGCAGGATTGACCCGCCATAAAGGAACACGGAAGGCACGTTGAGGCGCAGCATGGCCATCATCATGCCCGGCAGGGATTTGTCACAGCCTGCCAGCCCCACGATGGCGTCATAGCAGTGGCCGCGCATGGTCAGCTCAACCGTGTCGGCAATCGCCTCGCGGGAGGCCAGAGAAGACCGCATGCCTTCATGACCCATCGCGATGCCGTCGGTCACGGTGATCGTGGTGAACTCGCGCGGCGTGCCGTCTTCATCCTTGACGCCCGCCTTCACGGCCTGTGCCTGACGGGACAGGGCGATGTTGCAAGGGGCAGCTTCGTTCCAGCATGTCGCAACCCCGACCAGAGGCTGGTGAATTTCCTCCTCCGTCATGCCCATCGCATAGTAGTAGGAACGATGCGGTGCCCGTGCAGGGCCTTCGGTCACATGGCGGCTGGGCAGTTTGGATTTGTCAAAACGCTGGTTGCTGGACATCGCGGGCTTCCCTGAAATTCGAGTTTCCCCGGAATAGTCGTGCGCGGGCAATGTTGTAAAGCCTATGTGACCGCCCTAGATTTGTGAAAACCCCAATTCCCGGACCGCCGCAGGCCCGCCCCAACTGGGAGCTTTCCTTGGAAAAGAGCCTGTTCACCTTCATCTGGAAGTACTCGCGTCGCGAACAACTGTTCCTGCTGGCGTTCACCCTGTTCACCTTCCCCTTCCTTTACGCCACGCTGGAACTGCCCAAGCGGATCATCAATGACGCGATTGGTGCCACGAGCGAGGTGGTGACAGTCTGGGGGTATCAGTTCAGCCAGGTCGGCTTCCTGATGGCGCTGTGTTTCTCATACCTTGCCGCGGTGATCATCAACGGCCTCCTGAAGATGCGGCTGAACACGATGAAAGGGGTGTTGGCTGAACGGCTGCTGCGCCGGTTCCGTTTCCGCCTGATCAGCCGCATGATGCGTTTCCCGCGTAGCTACTTCCAGAACACCAGCCAGGGCGAGCTGGTCAGCATGGTCACCTCAGAGGCCGAGCCGATGGGCGGGCTGATGGGCGACTTTGTGGCCCAGCCTGTGTTTCAAGCGGGCCAGATGCTGGTGATCGTGTTTTTCCTGTTCCTGCAAAGTGTCTGGTTCGGGCTTGCGGGGATCGCGCTGATACCGTTGCAGGCCTATGTCATTCCGATCCTTCAGCGGCAGATCAACCAGCTGAACAAGAAACGTGTGATCCAGATCAGGTCGCTGGCGGCTGAGATCGGGGAGACGGCCGCTGGCATCACCGATTTGCGGACAAATGGCGGCTGGCGCTTCCGCCTTGCGCAATTCACGGACCGTTTGGGCAAGCTTTTTGACATCCGCTATCGGATTTACCGCAAAAAGTTCTTCATGAAGTTCCTCAATAACTTCATCACGCAGCTCACCCCGTTCTTCTTTTACGCGGTAGGCGGTTATCTGGCGATCAAGGGTGAGATCACGGTAGGCGCGCTGGTGGCGGCATTGGCGGCATACAAGGACCTCTCAAGCCCATGGAAAGAGCTGCTGGCCTATTACAATCAGACCCAGGACATGTCCCTGCGCTGGGAGATCGTGACTGAACGTTTTGCCCCGCGCAATATCATCGACGAGGACCTTTTTGATGGCCTGCCCGACGAGATTCCGCACCTCAGAGGGGATATTGAACTGAGCCATGTTTCTGTCCGAAATGCGGATGGCAACATGATCTTGGACGACATTTCCATGTCGATCCCAAAAGGTGCGCGGGTGGCGATCGAGGTGCCCACCCAGTCAGAAAGGCGGGCGTTGGCCGAAGTGCTGACACGCGAAGTCCTGCCCATTCGGGGTAAAGTCAGGATTGCGGATCACGACATTACCACCCTTCACCAAGCCGTGCTTTCGGCCCGTATCGGATACGCGCACATCCAGCCTTACCTGTTCCAAGGCACGGTTGGAGACAACCTGCTGATGCCGCTGCGCACCAGCCCCAAGTCGGTGATGTGGGACCCGGAGCGAAAGGACAGCCGCCGGATTGAGGCGCGCCGGTCTGGCAACAGCCCCGACAGTCTGGAAAGCGACTGGCTCGATCCGGCAATTGCGGATTTGGCAACATCCGACGAAATCTACAGTTGGTGGTTCAAGATTACGCAAGCGCTGGGCACCTCCCATCTGCTTTTTGAGCGGATGCTGAATGCGCGGATTTCGCCAGACAAACATCCCGAACTAGCAGAACGGATCGTCGCGCTGCGCGACGAGGTGTATGAGCGGCTCAAGGCTGAAGGTTTGGAAGAGGTGGTGCACCGCCTTGATCCCGATACTTTCAACCCGACCATTCCGCTCGGGGGTAACTTGATGTTTGCGGCACCCCGCCATGACATCAGCCAGGAAGGTCTGGTAGGCGAAAAGGCGTTCTTGTCCATGATCATGGAGCAGGGCCTGGCCGAACAGGGCATCGCGATTTCTCAAACACTGGTCGAAACGCTGCACCAGACCTTTGGTATGGATGGCACCGGACATCCGCTGTTTACCTCGCTTGGCATCGAAGAGGCGATGTATGAGCGTCTTGTCGACATCGCGGCGCGTCGCCGGGACAAGGGCGATGCAGCGCTTGATCAGGAAGAGTTCATGTTGCTGCTCACGGTGCCATTTGCGTTCACCGCAGAGCAGATTGGCCCCGCTTTCCCCGAGGCCTTCAAGGAAGAGATCCTGCACATCCGGAAAACCCGGGGCGAGGTGCTGCGCGAAAGGGCCAGTGATCTCTTCATTCCGGTTGCTCCCGAAAACTATCTTCCGCGTCTGACGATTATGGAAAACGCGCTTTACGGGCGGATTTCTGGCGTGGCCGGACTACAGGGTGATCTTGTGCGTGATCTGGTTGCCAAAGTGTTTGAAGAACATGATCTGCAACAGCTTGTGTCCGTCGTGCTCTTTGATGTGCCTACCACCATTGGGGGATCGAACCTCGGCACGGTCTTCCAGGAACGGGCGGCTTTTGGCAGGGCTGCGATCAAGCGGCCTGATGTTCTGGTCTTTGACCAGCTGCTGGGCGATCAGGATGCAGAGGCGCAGGCTCAGATCAGGGACCGGTTGACGGATATCCTGCCGGACACCACGCAAATCTACCTCAACGACAAATTTGCCCATCCTGAGAACTTCGACATGCACATCGAAATTCGCAATGGCCGGATTGATGGGGTCGCAAACGCTCAGGAGAGCGTTCTTGATGACGGGATGTCTGGCGATTTGCAACGCAAGCTGGCAAGCATCCGCAAGGCCGAGCTTTTTGCCAATCTCGATGCGCGCAGCAGGCGGCTTTTGGCTTTCGCGGCGCAATGGCACACCGTGCCGAAGGGCACGTTCATCTTCCGCGAAGGGGACAGGGCAGATGCTGCATATCTGTGTCTTGAGGGCCGAAGCGAGCTGGTCTTTACCGATGAAGAAGGGGTCTCTCACCACGTGACGGACGTGGAACCGGGCCGCCTGATTGGTGATCTGTCGATCATTATGAACGAACCGCGCCAACTGGACCTCTTTGCCGCAGAAGAGACCAAGTTCTTGCGGATCGGGGCAGAGCAATTCCTGGCGGTTGTCGAGAACGACAAGGGCGTCCTGCTCAGCCTTCTGCACACGGTTTCCAGCCACCTCAGCGGTGCGGCGGACCGGCTAATCGAGGCGCGTGTGGATATCCCGCGCGACGATGGCACCTATGTGGAGCCGCGCGAATTGGGCCGGCGGAACGCGGAACCAAAGACCGACACCCGGGAAGAGGCGGAGGAGTGATCCCGCGACCCGACTACCGCGCTCACGCCCTGCACATCGGCCCCGCAAAACGCGCAGCGGCGCTGTGGCGGTTTGTGCTGGGGTTGATGGTCGCGGTCACGGGCTACATTGCGCTGAACCAGTGGTTCTTCCAAACCCTGAGCCTTGCCATGGCGCGGAACGACCCGACCTTTGTCCGCCGTGTGTTCGATGGGGCCGATCCGGCAACCATGTACGTCATGCTAGGCACATTTGTCTTCATGCTGATGCCTGTGGCGGTGGTTGTTGTTCTGTTTCACAAACGGTCAGCACTCAGCCTTTTTGGCCCCCTGCCGCTGGCCATACGGCAGTTTGCCGTCGTCTTGCCGGTGTTGGCACTGCTGGCCTTTGTCCTGCTCATCCTTCCGCCATGGGACATGGGTGGGCCACTGACACCAAATCTCGGGCTTGGGACGTGGCTGATGCTATTGCCCTTCTCGTTGCTGGCGGTCCTGATACAGGTCAGCGCAGAGGAAGTGTTCTTTCGCGGCTATGTGCAACAACAACTGGCAGCACGGTTCAGGTCGCCGCTGGTTTGGATGATCCTCCCTTCGGCGCTCTTTGCGCTGGGCCACTACCTACCTGAAGAAGCGGGCAGCAATGCCACGATGATCGCCATCTGGGCCGGGGTCTTTGGCATTCTGATGGCAGACATCACGGCCCGTGCAGGATCGTTGGGGCCTGCCATCGCGCTCCATTTCTATAACAACTTCATGGCGATTGTGGTGGTCTCCGTACCGGATGATCTGTCGGGTTTGGCACTTTATCATTCGCCCTTCGGCCTAGGGGACGAAGCCGCCATCCGCGCCTGGTTGCCGGTGGACTTTGCCCATATGATCGTGGCCTGGCTGGCTGCGCGCCTTGCGTTGCGGCGTTGATTGCAATCCCGCTGCCATAGCCTTATCTGGTGGCAAAGGGTGCCACTGAGGGCTTTCGAATGAACTGGATCACCAACTACGTCCGGCCACGGATCAACTCGATCTTTTCGCGCCGCGAAACGCCGGACAACCTGTGGACCAAGTGCGACAGCTGCGGCACGATGCTGTTCCATCGTGAAGTCAGCGAAAACCTGAACGTCTGCACCAACTGCGGCCACCATATGGCAATCAGCCCGCGGGCGCGGTTCGAGGCGCTGTTTGATGGCGGCATCTTCACCGAGATCGAGGTGCCTGCCCCAACCGCTGACCCGCTGCAATTCCGCGACCAGAAACGCTATCCAGACCGTATGAAAGCCGCCCAAAAGGCGACCGGAGAGGCCGAGGCCATGCTGGTCGCGCAAGGTGAAATGGGACGCACGCCCATCGTCGCGGTGGCGCAGGATTTTTCTTTCATGGGCGGCTCCATGGGCATGTATGTGGGCAATGCGATCATCGCGGCTGCTGAAGAGGCCGTAAGGCTCAAACGCCCGCTGATCCTGTTTTCCGCAGCGGGTGGCGCACGCATGCAGGAAGGTATCCTCAGCCTGATGCAGATGCCGCGCACAACCGTTGCGGTGCAGATGCTGAAAGAGGCCGGGTTGCCCTATATTGTCGTGCTTACCCACCCGACGACCGGTGGCGTGACAGCGTCTTATGCGATGCTGGGCGATGTGCATATTGCCGAACCCAATGCGCTGATCTGCTTTGCGGGCCCGCGCGTGATCGAACAGACCATCCGTGAAAAGCTGCCCGAAGGGTTCCAGCGCGCGGAGTACCTTCTGGACCATGGCATGCTGGACCGTGTCACGCCACGCACGCAGATGCGGGATGAGCTGATCAACATTACCCGGATGCTGTTGGGCCTGCCGCCTGCCGTCCGGGGTGATTTGCCACCCCCGTCTGAGGAAGACGTGGCACCTGAACCTGCGGCGGACGAAACTCCGGCATGAGCGCGACCACATCGGACGTCATCCTTGACCGGATGATGGCGCTGCACCCCAAGGTTATCGACCTGACGCTCGACCGCATGTGGCGGCTGCTGGCCGCTCTTGGCCATCCCGAACGTGATCTGCCCCCGGTCATTCACATCGCGGGCACCAATGGCAAAGGTTCCACCCAAGCAATGATCCGCGCGGGGCTGGAGGCGGCGGGCAAGACCGTTCATGCCTATACCTCCCCCCATCTCGCCCGGTTTCATGAGCGCATACGTCTGGCCGGGGAGCTGATTGCCGAAGATGCGCTGACGGCCGTGCTGGATGAATGCTACGCCGCGAACGGTGGGGAGAATATCACCTACTTCGAGATCACGACGGCAGCGGCCTTGCTGGCGTTCGCTCGCACGCCAGCAGATTACACGCTGCTGGAGGTGGGCCTTGGGGGTCGGTTGGACGCGACCAATGTGGTGGGCACCCCGGCACTGACGATGATTACCCCAGTCTCGATCGACCACCAGCAGTTCCTTGGCGATACACTGGGCGAAATCGCCGGCGAAAAGGCCGGGATCATCAAGCGTGGCGTGCCCTGTGTTGTGGGGCCGCAGGAAGACGCCGGGCTCGACGTGATTGAAACCGTTGCTGCACGCAACGGCGCACCGCTTTTGGCACATGGCCAGCACTGGCATGTGAGTGTTGAGGCGGGGCGGTTGGTTTATCAGGATGAAACCGGGCTTCTTGATTTGCCCCTGCCCAACTTGCCCGGGGCGCATCAAGTCCAGAATGCGGGGGCTGCCCTTGCAGCATTGCGTCACCTCGGCGTGGATGAGGCCGCATGCGAGGCGGCAGTGACAAAAGCCTATTGGCCCGCCCGTATGCAACGCCTCAAAGCGGGACCGCTGGTTGAGGCCGCTGGCACGGCAGAGCTTTGGCTGGACGGTGGCCATAATCCGGCGGCGGGGGAGGCCTTGGCCGCTGTCCTCTCAGGTCTACCAAAGCGCCCCACGCACCTGATCTGCGGCATGCTCAACACCAAGGACATCAGCGGCTACCTACGCCCCTTGGCAGCGCAGGCGACCAGCCTGCATGCAGTGTCGATTCCCGGGGAGGCCAATACGCTGCCCGCAAAAGCTACGGCAGATGCCGCCCGGCGCGTCGGTATGGCGGCGGTTGAAGCTGAAAGCGTGGCCGATGCATTGGCCGCACTTACCGCAACCGACCCGCACGCGCGCATCCTGATCTGCGGATCGCTCTATCTGGCTGGGAACGTGTTGCGGGAAAACAGCTAAATCCCAATATTTTGCCGCTGGGGATGTGGACACCGCCACATCTGGTGTAACGTTAGGTCAACTCAGGCATGCATCTGCGCATGACAACTGAGCACCACCGAGGACGAGTACATGAGCGATAACGGGCAAGATCCCAGGGCACCGGCTGCCAGCGATGCGGATTTGGGTCGGTCACAGGCAATCTTCATTGCGGTTGGTCTGGCCATCGTGTTGGGCGGGCTTTGGATGCTTTATGGATCGGAAGGGCCGTACCACCCAGAAGGTTCCGTGACCCAGAGTGAGGTTCAGCTGCTCGAAGGTTCCTGACCCCAATCCTCGGCTTGCATTTCGCGTAAGCGGGACGCGGTGCGTTCGAACTCAAAGGTGCCTTCGCCTTCCAAGTAGAGCATCTCCGGCTTGGCCGCAGCGGAACAAATGAGCCGCACACGGGCCTCGTAAAGTGCGTCAATCAAGGTGACGAAGCGTTTTGCCTGATTAAAGTTGCTTCGCCCCAGAACGGGGATGTCATCCAGCATCAGAACGCGCACCGCCTCTGCCAGCGCCAGATAATCTGCAGCCCCCAGCGGTTGATCGCACAGGTCGTGGAACGTGGCTCGCGCCATGCCGTTGTGGAATTGCGGAATGACCACATCGCGGCCTTTGACCCTCAGCGTCAGTGTCGTACCCACAGTTCCGGCCAAATCCGCCCAAACCGCGTCCATCGCCCCACGACTCTCGGCGTTCACAGGGCTGAAATAGACCTGTGCGCCTGCAAGTCGGTCCTGGCGGTAGTCGGTGGGGCTGGTCAGCTCATGCACCACCATGCGGTCCTTGATCTGCTCGATGAACGGCAGGAACAGGTTTCGGTTCAGCCCGTCCTTGTAGAGGTCATCCGGCACCCGGTTGGAGGTGGTGACGACAACAACGCCATCCGCAAAAAGCTTCTCAAACAGCCGTCCTACGATCATTGCATCGGTGATGTCGGTGATCTGCATTTCATCAAATGCCAGCAGGCGCACCTGGGCTGAGACATCCGCCGCCACCGGCTTGATTGCATCATCCACGCCTGTCTTGCGGACCTCGTGCATGGCGGCGTGGATCTCCTGCATAAAGGCGTGGAAATGCACGCGCCGGGCGGGGATGTCGCCAAGGCCTTCGACAAACATATCCATCAGCATCGACTTGCCGCGGCCTACGCCTCCCCAAAGGTACAGTCCCTTGGGCGGTTCCGGTGCCTTGCGAAACAAGCCCTTCTTGATCGGGGTACTGAGGCCCGCGTGGATGCGGTCAAACTCTGGCAGCACGGCCTCTTGCGCCGGGTCTGGTTGCAGTTTCCCGTCTGATATCAGGGCGTCATAGGTGTCGCGCAGGATCGTCATGGCCCAGCCTTAACGCGCGCAGCGTCAAGAGAAAAGCCGCTCTCATCACTTGTGGTTTTTGGTCCATCACAAGTGCTGATTTGACGTACCGCAGCGAATGCGTAAGCTGTTCTGACGTATTTGCAGAAAGCTCCTTTCGATGGAACAGCGTACCCCCATCTTCACGCCCGTCCTGATTGTCGGTTGTGTGATCATCCTTGTCAGCTTTGCCGTGCGGGCGTCTTTTGGGGTGTTCCAGATCCCGATTGCAGAGGAATTCGGCTGGTTACGGGCGGAATTTTCCTTGGCGATTGCCATTCAGAACCTGGCCTGGGGGATCGGCCAGCCGATCTTTGGCGCGATTGCGGAAAAGATCGGTGACAGACGCGCGATCATCATTGGGGCGGTGGTTTATGCGCTGGGGCTGGCGTTGTCGGCGGCCTCTACCACGCCGTTGGAGCATCAGGCCTACGCCTGGCTGGTGGGTTTTGGTGTGGCAGGTACGGGGTTTGGCGTGATTTTGGCCGTGGTGGGGCGTGCGTCGTCGGATGAGAACCGCTCGATGTCATTGGCGATTGCCACGGCGGCGGGCAGCGGCGGGCAGGTTGTGGGTGCGCCCCTGGCCGAGTGGATGCTCGGGTTCATGACCTGGCAGATGGTGTTCATGGCCTTTGCGGCGGGTATACTGGCGTTGATCATGCTGCTGCCACTCATGCGCGCGCCCGCAATGGCCAGCAAGGCGGAGCTGGAGGAGTCGCTGGGCGAGATTCTGATGAAGGCTTTCAAGGATCCATCCTATACGTTGATTTTTCTTGGCTTCTTTTCCTGCGGCTATCAACTGGCCTTTGTCACGGCGCACTTCCCGGCCTTCGTGACCGAGATGTGCGGCCCCATCCAGCCGGGCGGGGTGCTGCACAACATCGGCATTACCAGCACCTCTGCGCTGGGGGCTGTGGCGATATCGCTGATTGGTCTGGCAAACATCGCAGGGACGCTGGCTGCGGGATGGGCCGGAAAGTACTATTCAAAGAAATATCTGCTGGCGGGCATCTATACGGCCCGTACGATTGTAGCAGCCTTGTTCATCATGTTCCCGATTACGCCGATGTCAGTGATCATCTTCTCCGTCGCGATGGGGTCTTTGTGGTTGGCAACGGTGCCGCTGACCAGCGGCTTGGTCGCGCATATTTATGGGCTGCGGTACATGGGTACGCTCTATGGGATCGTGTTCTTTTCCCACCAGCTGGGGAGTTTCCTGGGTGTTTGGTTGGGGGGGCGGATGTATGACATCTACGGCAGCTATACGGCCGTCTGGTGGATTGGCGTGGCCGTGGGAGCTTTCAGCGCGATTGTGCATCTTCCGATCCGTGAGAAACGTCTGGAAGGCTTACGGACGGCTTGATCTGATTGCGCGGCTGCGCCGCAAGACATGTTTTTGGGATCGCGCGCGGCAAGGTGGTTTCGAAGGAAGCGAGCGTCGTGTGAGGTTTGATCGGGTCAGCTGCGCTGTAGCTGGTCTTGGAGCACTTTCAGGACCGCATCCGTATGCGTGTAGGTTAACCCGTGCCCTGCCTCGGCGATCTGTTCGTGTTCCACCTCGCGGTTCCATTCCGCCAGCAGGCCCATGGCGCGGATCGGGATGACGGTGTCTTCTTTGCCCCAGATGGCGACTGTTGGAATCTTGGCCTGTGCGATGCTCTGATGGTGCGCTTTCAGGGGGCGGCGCAGGATACCGCGCAGGCTGGACAGGACGGCGGGGATGAAGCGTTTGAACTCCAGCTCAGCTTCTTGCTGATCGTAGATGTCGAGGACGGAGGCGGGCTGCGCACGTTCTGCTTCGATCCCCTTGCGGTGCAGGTAGGGGAAGGCAGCGAGCATCAGCCAATCGCCCACAAGGGGCGTGTCCCGGATCAGCCGGACCACGCCGCCAATGGCGTGACGCATACCGGCGGGGGCGATCAGGATCAGTTGGCGCAGACGCTCCGGGTGCGCAGCGGCATAGCAGGTCGCGATCGCACCGCCCATGGAATAACCGATCAGGGTGACTTTCCCGTCGATCTGCTGGTGGGTCATCAGGTCAATGAGCTGTCGGTTGAAAAACGCGGCGGTCTGTCTGCCGCGGGGTCGGTCAGAGTATCCGCGCCCGTAGAGATCATAGGTGAGCACGCGAAAGCCCATCGCCGTCAGACCTTTCACCAGCCCACCCCAGACAAAGCTAGGGGTGGTCAGGCCGTGAATGCATATGATCACGGGGCCATCAGCAGGCCCATGCCATTGATAATGCGTGGCACCAAGCGGCAGTTTGGCGAACTGGCCCGGGCCGGCACCCCGCGCTGCGTCGTCCATGTCGCGCCTGTTGCGTTCGATGATCAATTGCACCGCAATCACGATGCCCGCGATCAGAACCAGCCAGGTCATGCGGCTGCGGTCCAGCGGTCGAGGATGTAGCGGCTGGTCATCAGGTCCAGGTGCGCGCCGCCGCCGTTCTTGAAAAGCGTGATCTCGTCATCGGACTGGCGGGCGAACTTGCCCAGATCGTAGTAGTCCGCCACCAGATCGTCGCGACTGATTGTGCCTTCTTGAAGGGGGATTTCGATCTCTCCGATATGGCCGATGGTGGTGTCGAAGCTGTCGACGAAGACGCGCGCGCGGGTCAGCGCGGTGTCGTCGACCTCTCGCATGTCGGGGCGGTAGGCCCCTATAAGGTCGACGTGCTGACCGGGGCGCAGCCAGACGCCCTTGATCAAGGGATCGGTCGACATGGTGGCGGAGGTAATGATGTCGGCAGCGCTGATTGCGGTTTGCAGATCGTCCGCGATGTCTAACCCGTGGATTTCTGCAGCCATCTTTTCGGCGTTCGCGCGGGTGCGGTTCCAGACGGTGAATGATGCCTCCGGGAAGGCGGCGGAGTAGGCAGCGTGCAGTGCGCGGCCCTGGTTGCCTGCGCCGACGATCAGGATGTTCCGGCTGTCGGGCCGCGCCAGTCGGCCAGCAGCCAGCAGGCTGTCGCCTGCTGTCTTCCACTTGGTCACAAGGTGGAAGTCGATGATGGCCTCCAACTGGCCATTGTCGTTTGAATAGAGGTTCAGGCCGCCGTTGATCATCGGTGTGCCTTTGGCGGGGTTGCCCGGGAACACTGTGGCGGATTTCACCGCGATGCCGAGCCCGTCAATCCAGGCGGCGCGGCTGAGAAGCGTGTCGCGATCACGGTAAAGAAAGGTATCGCCTATCTCGGCCTTGGGCAGGTCGTGGCCGGCTGCCATGGCGTCGGTAAGGCCAATCCAGTCGAGCAGGGCTTCGCCCGCGTCAAAAGGGATGAACGGGATTTGGGTCATGCCGCATCATCGGCAGAGAGCAGGCCGGAGGCAACCAGTCTGTCGGCCCATCCTTGCGGTCCGGTAAAGAGGTGCGTTTGCCAGCCACGTGCTGCGGCGGCAGTGATGTTGTCCGCGCGGTCATCGGCAAAAAGCAACGCCTCGGGGGCCACGCCGCAGGTCTGTTCCACGGCTTCATAAATAGCGGGGTCGGGTTTGATGACGCCCAGATGGCCAGAGATGTAGTCGCGGTCGAACTGGCGCAGGAAGGGGTACTTCTGGGCGGCGATGTCGTAGGTCTGGATGCCGAAGTTTGTGAGCGAAAAGACCGGGACGCCGTTCTTTTGCAATGCGGCCATGAGCCGGACGGAGTGCGGAATTTCCGGCGCTGCGAATTCGATCCAGCGGTCGTGCCACATCTCAATCTCAACCCGCCAGTCAGGATAGCTGTCTGCCGTTTCTGCCAGCACATCGTGAAAGTTCTCTCCGCTGTCGACGCGGTCGTTCATTGTATGAAGGTCCACGGCGGCGAATAGCGCGCGGCGGCGGTCTTCGCCGATTTCGCGGTCAAAGAAATTCTCGGGCAGCCATTCGATTAGCACGTTTCCGATGTCAAAGACGACAGCTTGAGGGGTCATGGGTGGGCCTTTCCTATGGACGGCTGGTCTTGGTTTCAGCGGGGGGGAGCGATGCGGACGGCGGCCCGTAGTTCACGTTCCAACGCGTCCAGAAAGCGGGAGCGGTCAGCCTTGGTGAAACCTTTGCCACCTCCCTGGCGAAACGGATCGGCGCTGCGCAAATCAGCCATCAGGTCACGCGTGGCCAGCACGTTGCCAATATTGGCTTGCGTCAGCGCCTCGCCGTTGTGTTTGAGGACCTTTGCACCGGCCTCCACGCATTTGGCGGCCAATGGGATGTCGCCGGTGATCACGACGTCCCCCACCTCTGCGCGCTCAGCAATCCACATGTCGGCGACGTTAGGGCCTTCGGGCACGATCACCGTTTCGACCAGAGGGTTCTGCGAGGGGCGCAACCCGCCATTGGAGACGACAAACATCTTCACGCGATGCCGGGTGGCGACGCGTTCAGCCTCTGCCTTCACGGGGCAGGCATCGGCATCGACGTAGACGGCGGTCACTTCTTTTTGGCTTTCTTTTCTTTGGGTTTAACCTTGAATTCCTCGGGGATCGGCATGCGGTTGAAGGCGTCCAGACCAGCGATTTTATAGGCCTCTGCCAGCGTTGGATAATTGAAGGTGTTCTTCACAAAGTAGTCGACCGTGCCTTTCAGGTTCAGCACGGCCTGCGCGATGTGAATGAGCTCAGTCGCCCCTTCGCCCACGATTTGCACACCCAGCACGCGGCGGGTTTTGAGGCTGACCAGCATTTTCAGCAGGCCATGTTCCAGCCCCATGATATGCCCGCGCGAGGTTTCGCGGAAGCGCGCGATACCGACCTCGTAAGGGATTTCACGTTCCTGCATTTCCTCTTCGGACATGCCGCAGGTGGAGATTTCGGGTACCGAGTAGATGGCATAAGGGAACCACGGGCTTTCGGGTAGGGTGTGGACTTCCAGTGCGTGGCAGGCGGCGATCCGGCCTTGTTGCAGCGAGGTTGAGGCAAGCGAAGGATGCCCGATCACGTCGCCTGCGGCATAGATGTGCGGCACCTTTGTTTGGTACGTCTTGCGGTCCACTTCGATGCGGCCCCGGTGGTCGGTCTCAAGGCCTGCCGCGCCGGGATCCAGCTTTTCGGTGGCCCCCATGCGGCCTGCTGCAAACAGCAGCATTTCGGACCGGATATGGCGGCCGTTCTCAAGTGTGACTTCGACGTGTTCGCCCAGATCCTCGATTTTCTCGATGCTAGAGCCCAGCCGCAGGTCCACCCCGTTTTCCTGCATCTGATGGGTGAATTCGCGGATCGTGCCCCGGTCGATGAAATCCAAGAAACTGTCGCGTGGCTCCACCAGTGTCACGCGCACGTCGAGGGCCGAGAACATTGAGGCATACTCCACCCCGATCACGCCAGCACCCACGACGGTCAGTGAACGCGGGATCGCGCCCATATCCAGAAACTCATCACTGTCGAGGATCGTTGTGCCGTTGAAAGGCACCCAATCGGGCCGGAAGGTCTTGGTCCCTGTCGAGATCAGAAACTTCTCGGCGGTGATCGTTGTCGTTTCTCCAGCCTCGGTCGCGACTTCGATGGTGTTCTTGTCAATGAACTTGGCCAGACCGTTTAGCGTGTCCACGTGGTTGCGGTTGAACTGGTGTTCCAGCACGTCGACCTCGTGGTCGATGGTCATGTGAAGACGGGCCTTCAGATCGTCCGAGCCGATTTCCTGCTTCACCCGGTAGCTGCGCCCATAAAAGCTGCGCTCACGCCAACCAGTGAGGTTCAACACCGTTTCACGCAGGGTTTTCGAGGGGATCGTGCCAGTGTGGGCCGAAACTCCTCCTAGACGGTCCTTGCGGTCAATGACCAGCACATCGCGTTTCAGCTTGCCCGCTTGGATCGCGGCAGACCGGCCAGAGGGGCCAGAGCCGATGATGACAAGATCGTAATGCGGCACGGGGGTTATACTCCGTAAAGGGCTTCTGCATGGAAGGCCACGTGGTCCTCCATGAAGGTCGAGACAAAGAAATAGCTGTGGTCATATCCGGGCTGCATCCGGAAGGTCGCCTGCTGGCGCTTGGCAGCGATGGCCTGGGCAAGCGCTTCGGGTTTGAGCAGGTCGAGGAACTGATCAGAGGCACCCTGATCGATCAGCACGGGGCCGTTGAAGCCCTTTTCTTGCATCAGCAGCGTGGAGTCGTGCTTGGCCCAAGCGGCTTCATCATTGCCCAGATAGGCCCCAAGCTGCTTGCGGCCCCAGTCGCTGGCCGTGGGGTTGGCAATGGGCGCAAAGGCTGAGACGGAGGCGAAGCGCCCCGGCAGGTTCATCGCCAGCGTCAGCGCGCCGTGGCCACCCATTGAGTGGCCGGTGATGCCCTGACGTTCCATGTCCACCGCAAATTCTGCGGCCAGCAGGGCGGGAAGTTCATCAGCCACATAGTCCCACATACGGAAGTGGGGGGCCCATGGCTTTTCGGTGGCGTTCACATAGAACCCAGCACCTTTGCCCAGATCGTAAGCCTCATCATCGGCCACATCGTCGCCGCGCGGCGAGGTGTCTGGGAAGACCAGCGCGATCCCATGCTCTGCCACCCATGCCTGCGCGCCCGCTTTGGTCATAGCGTTCTCATGGGTGCAGGTCAGGCCTGATAGATACCACAGCACCGGCACGGGGCCGTCGCGGGCTTCTTCGGGCAGAAAAAGGCCAAAGGTCATGTCACAGCCACAGGCCTCAGAGGCGTGGGTATAGACACCTTGGGTGCCATTGAAACAGGCGTTCTCGGAAACGGTTTGCATGGAGGTCCTTTCAAATTCCGATTGTGGTGACCCAGGCCACCACAAGGCTGACTGTAACGATACTGACGGCGGTGGACACCAGAATTGCGGCGGACACACGTTGGGGCGCGACGCCGTAATGCTGGGCCAGCATGAAGATGTTTCCCGCCACTGGCAACGCGGCGGCGGCGATCAGCACGCCCGCGCTGTAGGGATCGACGGCAAAGACCACCATGGCCAGTGCCACCATGGCCGGGTGGATCACCAGCTTGCAAAAGCTGAGCCAGCCCGCGATGTGCATCCGCTCAGCCGATTTGGAGGCCAGCGATGCCCCAATGGCGAAGAGTGCGCCAGGGGTCGCCGCGCCGCCCAAGATCGCCAGAAAGTCGTTCATTGGCACCGGGATTGGGACGGCAAAACCGGAACACAAAAAGCCAAGGGCCATGGCCACAATCATCGGGTTTTTGAGCAGCCCCAGCCCGATTGTGCGAAAGGTGTGAACGCCCACTGTGCCCTCGCGCGATCCGGTGATCAGGATGACGATCAGGCTGGAGAAAACAATCAGGTCAACGGCAAGCGACAAAATGATCGGGCCCGCTGCCTCTGCCCCCAAAAGCAGCGTCAACATCGGCAGGCCCAGAAATCCGGTGTTGCCAATACAGGCGCACTGCGCTTCCACCGCGTTGGTGGAGACATCAAGCCCTCTCAGAAAGCCCACTATGGTGGCAATCCCGTAGGTAAAGGCCGTCCCCCAAAGGTAGGCAAAGACCAGCCGCGTATCCCAAACCTCAGCCAGCGACAGGTTTGCCGAAAAGCGAAACAGCATGGCCGAAAGGGCAAAGTAGAAGACGAACTTGGTCAGATAGGCCGTCGCTTCCTCTGTAAAGAACCCTGTGCGCCCGGCCCAATAGCCGACCGCGATGACCGCAAAGAAGGGCAGGGTTTGCAGGAAGATGGCGAGCATATCCTGAGGGTTATCCCGGGGGGTGGGGGATGTGCAACTGTAAGGATGTTCTTGGCCAAGGTGGATTCAGTAATAGGTTAACCTGTCCTAGGGTGCGCCCATGACCGATACGATCCTGATGCACCGACAATCTGACCGCAATGTAGGCGATGCAGCTTGCACACCGGGTCTCTATTTTGACTTCGGTGCTTCTGATGACTTGCCTTTTGGAGCAGAGGCACCTGAATGCGCGCGCGCCATCCTTGGGGGTGGGCAGGTCTATGACGATGTGGTGGATGCCGCGATCTATCATACTGCCCGGGCGCGGCATCGGGTGGTATGGGGCGTCGGAATATCGGCGCGGAATGTCCGAGATCTGAGCTTTGACATACTGGAAGGGAGCGCTGCTCTGATAGGTACGCGCAACTGGGGCGTGAAGCGCTGTGAATACGTGCCTTGTGCCAGCGCCATGTCGCCGTTCTTTGACAACGTATTGCCACCCGCCCACGATGTTGTCTGTTTTTGGCATGCGCGCAAATCCGATGGGGTACGCCGTGTCGCTGGTTTGCCTGAGCAAGATAACCATACCGGCACGATGGCGGATGCTCTGGCCTTTCTGGCAAGCGGGGCGACGGTGGTGACCAACTCCTTCCATGGCACATACTGGGCGATGTGTCTGGGCCGTCGCGTGCTGTGTGTCCCGTTCAGCGACAAGTTCAGCCAATTTCAGGAAAACCCGGTTTTTGCTGGTCCCGAGGATTGGCCGGATGCGCTGGAAAAGGCAGAGGCGCGGGAGGGCACGTTGGAAGACGCCCGCGCCCGCAATCTGGCGTTCTATGAACAGGTCATGAACCTGGGCTAGCCTACCCGTCCCCCGTCAGGTGGATGACGGGGTTGTCTTTCAGCGTTTTCAGGATCAGTTCTGACCGGACCTGTCCGATCTGAGGCTGGCGCAACAGCTTTTCGTGCAAGAATTCAGTGAAGGTGGCCAGGTCTGCAACGCGGACCGAAAGGATGAAGTCCGCGTCACCCGAGACGGAGAATGCCGATTGAATCTCCGGCTGAGTCTGCAGCCATTTTGACAATGCGGTGTCAGAAGCCTGATCGTGCGTCGCCATGTTCAGCCGCACGATCGCCCTTAATTTTTGTCCCACAGCCTGCGGGTTCAGCGTGGCGCGGTATCCTTCGATCACACCTGCAGCTTCAAGCGCGGCCCGCCTGCGCGAGCATTGCGAGGGGGACAAATACACGATCTCTGCCAGTGCATTATTGCTCAGCGATCCATCCTGCTGAAGCGCATTGAGGATGCGGATGTCAAATGAGTCGAGCGTCTTTTCAGTCATGGTTGCTGCATACTATACACGGAAGAGGCATCAAAAAATAGATGTCTGCATGAAACGTGCAAGAGGAACTCCCTACTCGCACCAAACACACACCCAATGCATGGGCCAGCCGGTAGTCTTCAATCATGGATGAAAAAGGAGGCGAGCCGAATGACGAACGAAACCCTGAAAGTGTACCAATCCCTGGCCCGAGGGTTGTCTGACAATGGTGTTGATACGTTGTTTGGCCTCATGGGGGACGCGAACCTTTTTATGGTCGACGCTTTCGCGCGGATGCGAGGCACGCGGTTTGTTTCCGCCACGCACGAGGGCAGTACGGTCCTGATGGCCCATGCCTATGCACAGGTGACAGGCCGGGTCGGCGTTGCAACCGTGACCCATGGGCCAGCGCTGACCAACTGCGTCACCGCGTTGACCGATGCGTCGCGCGCGCGGGTGGGCATGGTGCTGATGGCGGGCGATACGCCTGCGGCGTTGCCGTATCACTTGCAGAATATTGACCAAAAGGCCGTTGCGGATCTGTGCGGCGCGGGGTTTGAACAGGTTCGCGCACCCGAGACGGCAGCGCGCGACTTGGCTCGCGCGCTCTACCGCGCGCAGGCCGAAGCGCGGCCCATCGTGCTGAATATGCCAGCGGAGTTCATGTGGGAGGATGCCGCGCATAAGGCGTGCGTGCATCAGCCTTTCGATACGCCCTCTGTAGTGCCGGAAGGGCAGATGCTGGACGCGGCCATCGGCATGATCGCCGCAGCGCGGCGTCCGCTAATCCTTGCTGGTCGGGGTGCGATTGACGCGGGCCCCGCGCTTGTGCGGCTCGCGGACCGGTTGGAAGCGCCCCTGTCCACAACACTGAAGGCAAAGGGGCTTTTTGCGGGTCACCCTTATTGCATCGATATCTGTGGTACTCTGAGTACGCCTGCTGGGTATGAAGCGCTGGCGCAATCCGATTGCATCATCGCTTTCGGTGCGGGTCTGAATGATTGGACCACGGACCGGGGCACGCTGTTCAAGGGCAAGCGGGTCATCCAGGTTGATACGGATGCGGCCGCGATCGGTCAGACGCTGCACCCTGATGCGGCGTTGATCGCGGACGCAGGGCTGATGGCTGACAACATCGTGCACTGGCTGGACGAGGCAGAGATCCCCAGCAGCGGCTTTACCCGGGACCTGGAACCCGGGGCGCTGGCCGAACACGACACCCCAAAGCCGAGAGACCGGGCAGAAGGAACAATAAATTATGTCGCTGCCTTGGAATGGCTGGAAGAAACGCTTCCGGCTGACCGGGTTCTGGTGACGGATGGCGGGCGCTTCATGACTGAGGTGTGGTGCCGCGTCTCGGTCGGAAAGCCTCGCGACTTTGTCGATACGACCAACTTCGGGTCCATCGGTCTGGGTTTGCAAGCAGCGATTGGCGCAGCAGCGGCCGAACCGGAGCGGCCGGTGGTTCTGTTTTCGGGCGACGGGGGGTTCATGATGGGAGGGCTTGGCGAATTTCACACGGCGGTGCGCCTTGGTCTCGACTTCATTGTGATCCTGTGCAACGACGCGGCGTATGGGGCGGAGCATATTCAGTTTGTGGATCGCAAGATGAACCCCGAATTGTCGACCTTTGACTGGCCCTGCTTTGCCCAGGTGGCGCGCAGCATGGGGGCAGAGGGCGTCGTCGTACATTCGGAAGAGGATTTGCCCCGTGTTGAGGACGCACTGAAATCGCGGAAAGGCCCACTGCTGATCGACATGCACCTGGATCCGGAAGATGTACCCCGCATGCGGGTCTAGCCTGACCCGATCAGCACGCCGGCTGCGAAAACCAGCGCGCCGCCCAGAACCACCTGCAACGCCGCGCGGAAGAACGGCGTCTCCATGTACTTGTTCTGGATCCAGGCGATGGCCCAGAGTTCAATAAAGACCACAATGATTGCCGTGACAGTTGCGGTCCAGAAGTCCGGTATCAGATAAGGCAGGGCGTGGCCCAGGCCGCCGATGGTGGTCATGATGCCCGACGTAAGTCCGCGTTTGATCGGAGAGCCTCTGCCAGACAGTTCCCCATCATCAGAGGCGGCTTCGGTGAACCCCATTGAGATGCCCGCGCCAACTGATGCGGCAAGGCCTACAAGGAAGGTGGTCCAGGTATCCTGCGTGGCAAAAGCGGTCGCAAAGATCGGAGCGAGCGTTGAAACGGACCCGTCCATCAGCCCGGCAAGACCGGGTTGAACCCATGTCAGGATAAACTGGCGCTTGGCTTTGTCGTCCTCTGACTGCTCGGTTTCGGGATCGAGATGCTGTTCGGTCAGGTCTTCTGCCGTGGCCTGATGCCCGGCCTCCGCAGCCGCAAGATCGCCCAGAAGTCTACGTGTCGCTGCGTCTGACGTCCGCGCAGCCGCGGCAGTGTAGAATCGCTCTGCGTCCGCCTCCATGGCCGCAGCTTCCGCCCGTATGCGATCCAGCCCAAGGTTTTCAATCAGCCAGACGGGGCGCCGGGCATAAAACCCTGAAACGTGCTCACGCCGGATAAGCGGGATCGTGGACCCGAAACGCGCTTTATGCAGATCAATAAGCCGCTTGCGATGGCCGTCTTCTTCCGCCGCCATGCCATCGAACACGGCTGCACTGTCGGGGAAGTCTGCGCGCAGGCGTTCCGCGTAGCCGCGGTAAATGCGTGCGTCGTCCTCCTCAGAAGAGATCGCAAGGGCCAGAACTTCTTGCTCTGTAAGGTCGCGGAACCTTTTGCGGGTCAATGAGAAGCGCATGGGGAGCCTCAAGGTCAGTTTAGAATAATTCTAAACTACATGAGGCGGAAGGCAACAGCTGCCGCGCCGTCAGTAAGAAATTCCTTGGAACTGAACGAAACGGTTTATATTTAAGGTTTCGTCCAAGGAGCTGGAATGAACGCACCCGCAAGAGATGTCCGCAAGGGCCGCAAATACGACCAGGTCCTCGACGGGGCCAGAGAAGTCTTTATGGCGGACGGCTTTGAAGGGGCGAGCGTTGATGACATCGCGCGGCGGGCTGCTGTTTCCAAGGCCACGCTCTATAGCTACTTCCCGGACAAGCGGCTGTTGTTCATGGAAGTCGCGAATGCCGAATGCGCGCGCCAAAGTCAGGAAGCGCTTGATAACATTGATATGTGCGCCCCTCCGCGCCGAGTGCTGGGTCAGGCCGGGCATCATTTTCTTCGGTTCATCACCTCAACCTTCGGACAACAGATTTTCCGGATCTGTGTGGCGGAATCCGATCGGTTCCCGGAGATTGGTCAGAGTTTCTACAATTCAGGCCCTGCGGTCATGCGCGCCGAAATGGCAGAGTACTTCGCCATCGCGCAGGATCGGGGAGAGTTGCAAATTGACGACTTTGTGCTGGCCGCAGACCAGTTTGGAGAGCTTTGCAAGGCTGACATCTGGACGCGGTTGATCTTTGGTGTCAGCAAGAGCGTGAGCGAAGCCGAGATCGACAGAGTGGTCGACGGGGCGGTAGAGACCTTTATGGCGCGCTACGGGATTTGAGGGAGAGAGCCAGATGAAAGCAGCTTGGATCGGCATCGGATTGATTTGTCTTGGGGCCTGCGCGTCTGCGCCGGATGAAGAGGTTCCGACGGAAACGCCGACCGCAGACAGCGGCCTTGAAACCCGCGCGCCGGATACCTGCGGTGCAGCTAACTACGCTGACTTGCTGAACCAGCCGCGTGAAGCAGCGGCATCGGTGCCTGAACCAAAGCGTGTCGTGGGGCCAGGTGATATTGTGACGTCTGACTACATTCCAAACCGTGTGAATATTGGCGTGAATGACGCAGGTATCATCACCGAACTCGGGTGCGGATAAGTCCGGCTGACTTTGAACGCAGCGTGAATTAGGAGCCTTCGCCCCAAGCGCGGATTTGGGTAGACTTCACGCGACGGTGCGTGCTTCTACGCGTCGCCCGATATATTGCTGGGTTAACCGCGCGGCTTCACTTTCGCGCTTTGCTTCATCGGGAATTGCGTCGCAAAGCGCTGCACTAAACCCGCGCCGCAAACGTGCAATTTGCGCTGCAACCGCCTCATGTATTTCGGTGTCGGTCCCTGCTGCTCCGGCTGCTGTATTGCAAAGCAAGCATCCCCTGTGTTCGTCTGCAGGGATCATCTTGAAAAAGCGGCTAATTCTCTCGTGACCCGGCAAGTCGGTGGCTGTCAAAAGCGCGACGCCCGGATCAACGCATTCTGCGACATAGCGCTCCAGTGCCTTCAGAAACAGGCGCTTCTTTGAACCAAACTCCTGGTACAGTGATCCGCGCTTTATGCCCATTGCGTCTTGCAGGTCTGACATGCTCGCTAGGTCATAGCCACTGCGCCAAAAGACGTTCATCGCGGCCTCAAGGGCTGCATCTGGATCGAATGTGTAAGGTCGCGCCATGGCAGAACTTCGCTGTTTCGTCAGATCGCAATAAAAGTCTGCTGAACATCAGAAGGCAACGGTAATTGGCCCCAGAATGTAATTTTTGACTGGTCGATCATCAATTCACGAAATTGTGTCGGCTAAGTTGTTGATCGATCAGTCAACATGGACATATTCCAGAGCACGCAAGACTTTTGTCTCGCCTCCCAGAGCAAGCCTTCAAGAACGGAGAATACCCATGAAGAAAGCACTTATCGCCGCCGGTCTGGCCCTTTCCTTTGCTGCATCCAGCCCTGCGTTTTCCTACGACATCACCTCGACCGCGCCCGTGAATGTCAGCGCAGCGGGCATCGCGCTGCAAAGCTATGACCCCGTTTCGTATTTTACAGCTGGCAAGCCGGTTCTCGGTTCTGAGGCGTACTCCGCCGAGCATGAAGGTGCGACCTACCGATTTTCTTCCGCCGAGAACCTGGAGGCCTTTCAGGCAGACCCGGCGAAATATGCGCCTCAGCACGGTGGGTATTGCCGTATGGGAGTCGCACTGGGCAAGAAACTGGACGGCGACCCGACCCTCTTCCGGGTGGATAATGGCAAACTGTCTGTCTATTCCTATCCGGCGGCCCTGAAAGGCTTCAGCGGCGATGTTGAAGGGAACGGTGCAAAGGCCGATGCGAATTGGTCCGAGATCGCAAACATCGCACCTAAAGACCTTTAAGCAGATTTCAGGGGCATCCTGCCCTGCTTCAATCAACGCTTATGAAGTGCAACAAACCACAACTGCGCTGGGCTGTGTTGAGTGACATGGCCCGGCGTACAAGGCGCTTCGCTTAGAGCGTCCGACGATTTGAATGGGCCCTCGCCGTCAGGTTCTAACGAAGCCACTAGCTCTTTGGCCGCTTGTCCACGATCCGCACTGCTTTGCCCTCAGATCGGGCAACGCCGCCCACGTCTGCCACATCCACGGTTACTGAAATCCCGATGGTCTGTTTGATCTGAGCCCCAAGGGCCGCTGCAGCGTCTGCACGAGCGTCCTTGCCAAGTGAGGCATCCGCGCATTCACAAAGAACCTTCATCTGATCCATCCGGTCGGGCCGGCTGAGTTCAATCTGGAAATGCGGGGCTAGGCCATCGGTGGCCATCAGGGCCTCTTCGATCTGAGTGGGGAAGACATTCACGCCACGCAGGATAATCATGTCATCGCTGCGCCCGGTCACTTTTTCCATCCGCCGCATGCTCCGCGCAGTCCCCGGCAAAAGGCGTGTCAGGTCGCGGGTGCGGTAGCGGATGATGGGGAAGGCTTCCTTTGTGAGGGAGGTAAAGACGAGTTCACCCTGCTCACCCTCAGCTACGGGTTCGCCGGTTTCAGGGTTGATGATCTCTGGGTAGAAATGGTCCTCCCAGATGTGCAGACCGTCCTTGGTCTCCACGCATTCCATCGACACACCGGGGCCCATGACTTCGCTCAGGCCATAGATGTCGACAGCGTGCATGTCGAAAGCCTGCTCGATTTCTTCGCGCATGGCGTTGGTCCAGGGCTCGGCCCCGAAGATACCGACTTCGAGCGAACTGTCGCGGGGATCAAGGCCTTGGGCTGCAAATTCATTCAGCACCGACAGCGCATAGGACGGGGTGACCGTGATGCCCTTGGGCTTGAAATCCTCAATCAGACGCACCTGCCGCGGCGTCATCCCGCCTGAGATCGGATAGGTCGTAAGCCCGAGTGCATCCGCCCCCAAGTGGATACCCAAGCCGCCGGTGAAGAGCCCATAGCCATAGGCGTTGTGCAACAGGTCACCGCGTTGCAGGCCTGCCGCGCGCAAAGAGCGCGCGACGACGCTGGCCCAATGTTCAAGGTCTTTTTCGGTATAGCCCACGACGGTCGGTTGACCTGTGGTGCCCGAGGACGCATGGATGCGTGCCACCTGTTCGCGGGGTACAGCGAACATGCCAAAGGGGTAGTTCGCACGCAGGTCGGTTTTGACCGTGAAGGGAAATTTGGCCAGGTCAGAGAGGTCGTTTAGGTCATCGGGATGCAAGCCCGCGTCATCAAAGGACTTCTTATAAAACGGCACGTTGTCGTAGGCGTGGCGCAGTGACCATTTCAGGCGCTCAACCTGGAGGGCGGTGATTTCGTCCCGGCTGGCGATCTCAATCGGATCAAGCGTGCCTTTGGCTGGCGTGAGGTCCTTCATGTGTCTTCCTCTTCGTCGAAGTGCTGGCCTTTGATGCTGCGCGACAGGCCGCGGAACAACGCCACGGTGTGCCCGTCTTCGCCAGTAACGGTCACATCATAGACGCCAGACCGGCCAGTCTTGGATATCTCTGTGGCGCGTGCTGTCAGCCGCTCGCCGGGCTGACCGGGCGCGATGTAGGTGATCTGGTTTTGCTGGGCGAGTGTGTTCTGGTTGTAGCTGTTGCAGGCAAAAGCAAAGCAACTGTCCGCGAGCGGTGAAAATGAAGCCGCCATGGCAGATCTTGTGCCCGTTCAACATATCAGGGCGCACAACCATCGACATGGTTGCGGTTCCGGGGCCTATTGCGTCCAACGTCATGCCCAGACCGGGCGATGCCACATCATTCGCGAACATGATCGCCGCCGATTTTTCTGCGCGTTCCTGAGGGGTCATGGCTTCGTTACGTGTTTCATAATTTCGATTGTATGCACGATTTCGTAACGTATTCAAGCATCAGGGCTTGATTTGAGCCTGAGGCTGCGTAACTGTCAAATCATGACGATGCACATTCCCACGTCCCCGGCCTCCAACATCACTCAAATGACTCGTGTCCCGGAACAGGTGGCTTTCCACCGGAAGGAGCTTGCGGTGATCCTGTCGCTTTACGGCCGCATGGTCGCGGCGGGTGAATGGCGCGACTACGGAATATCCTGCCTGCGGGATGTGGCTGTCTTTTCGATCTTTCGGCGCACTGCTGAGGTACCGCTTTACCGTATCGAAAAGCGTCCCAAGTTGCGGATGAAGCAGGGGATGTATGCGATCATCGGAGCCGAGGGGCAGGTGCTGCGTCGCGGTCATGAACTCAAGGCCGTGTTGCGGGTGCTGGAGCGCAAGCTGATCCGGGCGGTAGACTAGGAGCAATGAGGTTTTGCGCGGGCTTTGCCCGCGCCCGAGGGGCCGCCGAGACGGGGCTCGGCGGGTGAGGGCTCTGCCCTCACACTCCCGGAATAATTTTGGCCAGAAAGAGGAAGGCCTAGAGCCTGCGGTGTGCCGTCATGGGTCCGTCTCCTGCTGCCTCGATACGCTCAATTGCGTTTTTGATCGGCTCGAAGGTGACGGACATTGCGTGGGCGTTGGCGTGGATCAGTGTGTTCGCGTCCGAGACAAGTGCCACGTGACCCTTCCAGAACAGCAGGTCATTACGCTGGTAGGGACCGGTCGCATCATCGCCTAGAGACATCTGTTGATCGCTGTCCCCGGGGCAGGGCTGGCCGCAGGCCAGCAAAGCAGCCTGGACAAGGCCGGAACAGTCGATGCCCCAGCGACTGTTCCCGCCCCACAGATAAGGCGTGCCGAGAAACAGGGCGGCGACAGCTGCGGGGTCAGATAGCTGAATGCTCACAGGCTGCAGATGTTGCGATGGGATAAAGCCAATCTCGGTCGCCACGAACCTTTCGATGTCCTCTTCGACAAGGACCCGGCTGCCGAAGGTCAGATGCCCCATGTCGGGCGATTTGAAATCAGGCTCCATATAGGTGTTCGTAGAGGGAGCACTCACCCAATGAGTGGGTTCCTTGGACTGCCTCATCAGGTCTTTGGAGACGTATCCGTGGTATCCATCCTTGTTGCTTTGCACATAGGCCCAATCACCGGAATTACCGAGGTGCGTGACCTCATCGCCATAGATCAATTGCCGGTCCCTAGGGCCATCGGTAGACCGAAACAGGTTCACGACGACATCATTGATCTGCGCCGGCCTTTCGAACCGAGCTACGGCAGGGTCAGGCGTGATGCGCGGGTCGCTCATAACCCCAGCAGCTCCGGCAAAGCGGCATAAAGTGCGCGAGTGCCCTGGCCCACGCCTCCTTTGGCTCGGGCAGGGGCGTCACTTGGTTGCCAACCGTAGATGTCAAAGTGCGCATAGGCGCTGTCGGTCACAAAACGGCGCAGGAAGAGTGCCGCGGTGATGCTGCCCGCGAACCCACCCTTCGGCGCATTGTCGAGGTCGGCAATGCCGGGTTCGATCATGGCCTCATAGGGAGTGTAGAAGGGCATGCGCCAGACTGGGTCGGCGCAGGTTGAGGCGGCGGATTCCAGAGCTGCGACAAAGGCTGGATCGTCGCTGTAGTAGGGCGCAAGGTCCGGTCCCACGGCGACCCGGGCGGCACCGGTGAGTGTGGCCATGGAGATGATCTGGTCCGGTTTTTCCTCATCTGCCAGCGCGAGCGCATCTGCCAAAACGAGCCGCCCCTCGGCGTCGGTGTTGTTGATCTCGACTGTCAGGCCCTTGCGGGAGTTCAGGATGTCGCCGGGGCGGAAGGCGTTCCCCGAAACTGAGTTTTCTACCGCCGGGATCAGCACGCGCAGCTGTACAGGCGTATCGGTGGAAATGATCATTCGCGCCAATCCCAGGACAGCGGCTGCCCCGCCCATGTCCTTCTTCATCAGACCCATGGAGGCGCCGGGCTTCAGGTTCAGCCCGCCTGTGTCAAAGCAGACTCCTTTGCCGACAAGCGTCAACTTGGGCCCTGTGGTTCCCCAGCGGATGTCGATGAGACGCGGCGCGCGATCAGCCGCGCGGCCGACGGTGTGGATCATGGGAAAGTTCTGGTCGAGCAGGGCGTCGCCGAGCGTGACATCGATGGAAGCACCAAATGCCTCTGCCAAATCCCGCGCCGCCTGTTCCAGATCCGGCGGCCCCATGTCGGAGGCGGGCGTGTTGATCAGCGTACGGGTCAATGCCTCACCAGCGGCGAGCGCTTCGATCCGGGCGGCATATACGCCTTCAGGTTCTGCCAGTGTGGCACCCAAGGGTGCAGCCTTGGCGTAGCGATCGAAACGGTAGGCGGACAGCAACCACCCCAGCGCTTCGTTTTCCACGTCGTCTTCGGGCAGGCCGCTGGCAATGCGGTAACTGCCTTTTGGTAGGCGGGCCGCTGCGGCTGAGAGGTGGAACCTCCCGCGTGCGCGCGACATGGCAGATCCGTAGCCCGCGAGTGCCATCATCGCGCTGCCTTTGGTATCCGGCAGCACGAGCGCCTGCCCCAGCTTCCCGGTGAACCCTTGGGTCTCTACCCAGGCTTTGACGGCATCTGACTGGCCCTCCAGCCAGTCGGCTACCGCGTCCTCCGCCAGCACATGCAGGTCCAGAGTATCATCTGTTTCGGGGGCAAAGGTGAGGTACATTGGCGGCTCTCCGGATCAGGGGTTGATCCGCAGCCTAGGGTAGTTTTCGAACAGATTGAATCGGAAATGCCTCGCCACGCCTACAGCATTTTGGGGACATATCCGATCAGGCCCAGTCAGGCAGGCCCAAGGTCGCCTTGAGGTTATCCGGCGCCCTCGCAGGTCATCAAAAGTCGCTCTCACCCATGTCCCAAATCGCGGTGAGCGACCTTTCACCGATCCTGAGCAACCGTGACAGTGTCGCGGCAACCGCCGTCAGGTCACCGTTGTCGATGCAGTGGATCACATCACTGGCAACCCGACTGAGCATCATCATGCCAATCTGGTCGGCGATCGCGATCAGGGACCTTGTGTTCTTTCGCAGTCCGAGCCAGTCAGCATCCCTGTATAGTTGGTCACAGTGGGACATCCGCAGGGCCAGTTCCTCCAACGCGCGGCAGACAACATCCTCTGCACCTGCGGCCCCAAGCTGGGCGTAGAGGGATCCCAGCCTGTCCTGGTCAAGATTTACCTGCTCAGTCGGTTTGAATTGCAAAACCTGCATTATGTCGTCACCCCAGATCAGCCCCCACGGCCAGAAGCGACATTGCCACCAACAAGTGATCAAAGGGTTGAGGCGTCCCGCGTTTTCTCTCGAAATCGACGAAAATTTAAGTTAACCGCAGTGCAACTCGTCGACAGGAGAGCACGACATGAACAAGGCCAAGCCGCTGCCGAACTACCTGGTGCAGCGTTATCACGGCTGGAAAGCCACCGGGTATGCTGAGAATGCGGCGTGGTATCGGCGGTTGGCCTCCGAAGGGCAGCACCCGCGTGCCATGGTGATTTCATGCTGCGACAGTCGCGTCCATGTCACGTCGATCTTTGGTGCCGATCAGGGGGAGTTCTTTATCCACCGCAACATCGCGAACCTGGTGCCGCCCTACCAGCCCGATGGTCAACAGCATGGCACCTCGGCTGCCATCGAATATGCAGTGACGGCTTTGAAGGTCGCACATCTGATTGTGCTGGGCCATTCCAGCTGCGGCGGTGTTGCGGGCTGCGCGGCCATGTGCCGGGGCGATGCGCCAGAACTGGAAGCCAAGGACAGCTTTGTCGGGCGCTGGATGGATATCCTACGACCCAAGTACGACGAAGTCGCCGGCATTGAGGACGAAGCCGAGCAACTGCGCAGCCTTGAGAAAGTGGCAGTGAAAACCTCGCTCGAAAACCTGATGACATTTCCCTGGGTCAAGGAAGGTGTCGAGGACGGGACGCTCACGCTGCATGGCTTGTGGACGGACATCGGTGAAGGCGGATTGGAGCACTACGTTTCCGACGAGGATGCGTTTCAGCCGGTCTAAGGTTTCTTTCGGCGAAATAGTCTTGAACGTTCCCGGCGCCGGCTTAAATGAACGACTGTTCATAAAGGGGTCCTGAAACGTGGATCAGATACTGTCGCTCGCAGCAACGAACCTGCTGTCGCCTATCATCCTGTGCTTTGTGCTGGGCGTTCTTGCCGCCCTTGCACGATCTGACCTGCATTTTCCCGAGGCCGTGGCCAAGGGGATGTCGATCTATCTTCTTTTTGCGATTGGTTTCAAGGGCGGCGTCAGCGTGGCCGAACACGGCGTTGATCTCAGCCTTGGGTTGTCCTTGCTGGCAGGCATCATCTTGTCCGCTGTCCTGCCCCTGGTCGCATTTGCCCTTCTGAACGTCATGACATCGCTCAGTCGGCTTGATGCGGCAGCGGTGGCTGCGCACTACGGCTCGATCTCCATCGTGACATTTGTTGCCGCCACTTCTGTGCTGGAGGCGAGTGGTATTTCTTCCGAAGGTTACATGGTCGCCGTCGCTGCAGCGATGGAGGCTCCTGCGATCCTGGCCGCGCTTTGGCTGATTTCCCGAGGCGGGGCCGAGGAAGGCGGGCAGCGGATGGACAGTGCGCTGCTGCGCGAGATCATGTTCAACGGGTCCATTGTCTTGCTGGTGGGTTCTTTCGTGATCGGAGCCATCACGGGTGAGGATGGCATGACCCGCATCGAAAGCTTCATCGTGAATCCGTTCCAGGGGGTCTTGTGCCTGTTCCTGCTGGATATGGGGCTGGTTGCGGGCAGGGGGCTGCGCGAAGGTGGTGCTGTCTTGCGGCCCGGGCCGTTGGCCTTTGGCGTATTGATGCCTGTTGTGGGCAGCGCCTTTGGTCTGGGCACTGGCCTGCTGTTGGGGCTTAGTACCGGTGGCGTGGCCTTGTTGATGGTACTCAGCGCCTCGGCGTCTTACATCGCGGTGCCCGCTGCCATGCGGGTGGCTTTGCCAGAAGCGAACCCGTCGATCTATCTGACCCTTTCCCTTGGGGTGACATTCCCCTTCAACCTGACCTTGGGCATTCCGCTGTATGTCGCGGTTGCCCAGACCTTTAGCGGAGGCTGATCCATGCAAACCCATCAGGCGAAGCGGGTGGAAATCACCATCGAATCGGTCATGGAAACACGCCTGACAGCGGCGCTGGATGAGGCCGGTGTCACCGGCTATTCCATCTTGCCGGTGCGGGGCGGGTCCGGTCGGTCCGGCAAATGGACCCGGCAAGGGCAGGTCAGTCGAGGACAGGGCATGGTGCAGGTCATCTGCATTATCCGGCCAGAGCGACTTGAAGGGCTTTTGGAAGCCGCTTTCGCCGTGGTGGAGCGGCATATCGGCGTTGTCACAGTGGTCGACTGCGAAGTCCTTAGGGCAGAACGATTTTAACCGCTCGTTAACGGATTTTTGGCAGGTTCGCGGCATGGAAGCCGTAAGCCTGAAAAAAGGTCCTAGTCTGACCGACCCGAATGCCCTGATTGATGACCCGCTGGTGCTGGTCAACAAGGCCGTTTTTGATCTCGAAAACGTCAAACGTGCCATGGCAGGCGAAGAACGCGCCAAGAAGCGGGCGCGATATATGTTCGACAGCGCCAGTGCAAGGCTGGTGGCCACCCACCGTGCCGTCATCTCAACCGACATGCTGATATCGGAAAGCTGGGCAGAACTGACAGAGCGGCTGAATATGCGTGGCCTGACCCTGAGCGAAGAAGATGGTCGTATGGCGCTGTTCATCGCCAATTGCGGCAGCCGTGTGGGCACCGCGCAGGACCTGGGGCTTCCAGAAGACATCCTGCGGCGGCGTTTGGGGCCTTGTCCTTACGTGGTGACCTCTGCGCTTTCGGCTTGAGCGCGGTGCGGGAGCAGAGGCGATTTCCAACGCGCAAGCTGCAAGCATGCCAGAGTGATGATCAAGCGGCCCTGCCGTTTACACGTATTTTCGCCGCGGTCCGACGGGCAGCGAAAACAAATCAACGCAAGATCATGTTCTCAGGCCAGTCCAGTTCTTCGCGCAATTCGATGGTGCTTGCGCCCCCTGCTGCCACGTCCAGCGTCCATTCCAGAACCCCCCGGCGGTCTTCCAGATCGACCACATCAGGCGCAGGCGTGGCCGACCAGTCGATTTGCAGGTCTTCTTGTGTGGAGTAGGAAACAGCGGCCTGAACATCCACCTGCCAGTCCTGCGTTCCGATATTCTCAATCTCCATCCGAACGGTGGTGTTCTGTTCATTTGTGCGCGTGATCAGGCCCCTGTCGCCCTCGGATTCTGAGAGTACCTTGTGGCTAAGACGCAAATCCTCAATCGGCCCAAAAGGCAGCGCACCCTCGCCACCTGCCGGGACCGCGGGGAAAAACCCGCGCCCGATCAACGTATTGTCGAGGAAGAACAGCGTTTCCTGACCAGCAAGCAATGGTTCCTGCGAGCCGTTGGTAAACTCCGCCATCAAGAAAGCGGTTTCGTCGACGAGCGGGTTCGCCCGCGCAAACCGGCGCGCATCAAATTGTAACTGGTCCAGAGACACACGGCTTTCATCCACACCACTGGCCAAGGTCAGGCCTGACGGCAGAGCATAGGTCACACCCGGCCCGTCAAAACTGGCAACTGCGGCTTCTTCCGCGATCACGGGCGATTCAATCATCGGGGCTGCACCCGCAGCCACGCTGAAGTCTGCCTGTGCACGCTCCAACAGCTTGGGAGGTTCCTCAATCCGGCGGCGCTTTTCATAGACCGGGGCGGGTGACAACTGACCGGTTGGGCGCAGG
>CAXMWW010000011.1:0-4805 GCA_963422245.2 uncultured Sulfitobacter sp.
TTCATGATGCATTCCTTTGATCAAGAGCGGACCATACGGTCCGGGCAGAGGTGGCGGGGTCGGCCGCCCCATCCAATTGCAAAACCTCGTGCGGCCAGTCTTCCCACACGTGGGGGTATTCGGGAAATCCGCGCGCCCGGATGCGGGCCGCGCGCAGGTCTTCAGGCACGCGCACCCAGACGGTCAGGTCTGCCTGAGGCCAGAGCGCCCGGCCCAACGCGTCGGCGTTCACCGCATCGCAGACCACGTCGTGTCCCAGTGCTGCAAGCTCTGACGCTTGCGCGCCCGCGACACGGTAGCCTGCATCAATCGCCGAGGGCGGGGCCAGCTCGCTTTCGCAGATTGCGCGTTCGATGGTGTCCACCCGCAAGTGTACCGCCCTGCCCTCGTCACACAGCGCGCGGGCCAAAGTGGTCTTGCCGCTGCCCGGCAGGCCAGACAACACCACAATGCGCCCCATCAGCGGCCAGCGGCCAGCTTGGTGCCTTCTGACAATGCGCTCAGCTTTGCATAGGCGATGTCCGGGTCCACAGCGCCAAAGCCCGCGAAGGTTCCAAAGCCGCAGTCAGAGCCCGCGATCACGCGGTCCTTGCCGACGATGCCCGCAAAACGTTCAACGCGCTGGGCCACCACCTCGGGATGCTCCACGAAGTTCGTGGTCGTATCCACCACGCCCGGCACCAGCACTTTGTCGTCGGGGATGTCAGCCTTGCGGTCCTGGAACACCGTCCATTCGTGCGCGTGGCGCGGGTTTGACGTCTCAAACAGCACATAGCGTGCCTTAGCCGCCATCAGCGTGTCGAACACCTTTTCCATACCGATGTCGCAAACATGCGGACCTTCATAGTTGCCCCAGCAGATATGGATGCGCACCTTGTCCTGCGGCACGTCCTGCAGCGCGTGGTTCAGCGCCTCGACGTGGCTGTCGGCGATCTTGAGGAACTCGGCATCGCTCAGATCATTGAACAGCATGTGACGCGACAGAGCGAGGTCAGGGCAATCAAGCTGTAGGTCCAGACCTGCGCCCACGATGGTCTCGTATTCCTCCTTCATCGCATCGGCCAAAGCCGCCAGATAGGCATCCCGCGTGGCGTAGTGATCGTTCTGCAGAAACAGCGAAATCACGCCCGGGGAAGCCGCATTCATGAACCCGCGTTCTGCCCCATGTTCGGCCATGGCGGCCTTGAGGTTGTCGATGTCCTTTTGCAGCTCCCCCTGCCCCTTGGAATTGACGTCGCCTGTGCACATGGGCCGTGCGTATTGCGGGGTGCCGCCGTCATCGGCGAGACGCTTTAGGAATGTAGGAAATTCCTTGAGGTCAGCAGGCGCGTTGCGTGGGGTGTCGCCCGAAAAGCCGGTATAGCGGTCCTTAACGTAGGTGGCGTAGGAAATTTTGGAGGTCTCCCCATCGCTGACGATGTCCACGCCAGCGGCCACCTGTTTGGCGACAGTCTCGGAAACGGCGGCAGTCATGCAAGCGTCAAATTCGGCCTGATCAAACGGTTTTTCCTGCTCTCTGGCAAAGATGAAATCCACCACCTCCTGCGTGCGGGGCAATGAGCCCACGTGCGTTGTCTTGATGCTCATCTTGCTTCCTTCCAGTACCAAATTATTACCGCCGGACCAGGTCCACGCCGTTCCAGACGAAAGGCTGATCGCAGCCGCTGTCGCCGCACAGGCTCCAGGTGCCCGACACGCCCAGCCCCATGCGCCCGTTTGAAAGCGGTACCATAGTGGCCCCAATGCCCAAAAGGCCAATCGGGCTGAGATAGCTACGCGAAGACATGAAAACGTCGATAGAGCAGTTCGCCGCCCCGCAATAGGGGTTGAGCGTATGGCCCGGGCAGGTGACGCCGGAGTAGTCCACCACCACGTCGGGCTGGCCGTCTCCATCAAGGTCCCCGGCCGTGAGCGCTTGCGGGTCAATGATAGCCCCGGCGCATTTGCCTTGCACGTCTGCGATAATCTGTTGCGGCAGGGTGAAGGCACCTTGCGGCGTGGGCTGAGGCGCAGGCGCTGCGGCGACGCCGAGGCCTGGCGGTGCAGCGGGGCCGGTGATGGCCCATGTCGCTGCACAGAATGCGCGCGCCTGATCAAGGGCAACGCCCAGCCCTGCAACGGGCAATTCCCAGGACTGCTGCGCGCCCACGGCCAGCACCAGCCTGTTGGCCCCGGCCAGCGCTGTGAAAAGCCCATCAGTCATGGGCAGCATGACCTGCCAGCCGCCTTCCATTTCATTATGGTGAATGAGCGGCAGGCGGTAGCCGGTTTGACCCACGTAGTAGATCAGATCGCTGTGCTGGAAAGGGGGAACGGCGGGGATCAGGGTCTCGTTGAACCAGAGCATGAAATGCCAGGGCGGGGCCGTGGTGCTTTCAAACCAACTGGTGTCCAGGATGGGCTTGTTCTGTACCGACCGCGCGGTGCATGTGAACCCGGCCCCCAGCCCCGGATAGCGCACAAACCCCGCGGCGTACCCGCCGTCATCGCTGGTGGTTGTGCCCCAGCTTTGCGCATGGGCCGCGGGGGCCAGCAGCATCAGGACAAGAGCCAGCCACCTCATGCGGTATCCCCCAAATGCGTGCTGAGGAACCCCAGCCAGTTCTCGTGGCAGAGCTTTGCGATCAATGCCTCGCCATAGCCGTGATCCCGCATCGCCTTGACCAGATTGGGCAGCTCGCCTGCGTGTGTAATACCCTCGGGCATCGGCGCGCCGTCAAAGTCTGACCCAAGGCCGACGTGATCCTCGCCCGCTACCTCGATCATGTGCTCCAGCTGGCGCAAACAGTCTTCCAAACCCGCTTTGCCGGTCTCAAACCCCTGATCGCTCAGGAAAACGGTGGCAAAGTTCAGCCCCGCCATGCCGCCTGTCTCACCAATCGCGCGCAGCTGGTCGTCCGTGAGATTGCGCGCGTTGTGGGCAAGCGACCACGCATTGGAATGCGTCGCAACGAGAGGCAGGCCCTCTTCGCCGACCTCCCAAAACCCCTTCATGGTCAGATGCGACGTGTCAATCATCACACCCAGTTCCTTGCACCGCCGCACCAGCCGTTTGCCGTCTGACGTCAGCCCACCGCCCGTGTCACCATCCGTGCCCTGCTGGATCGGCACGCCGTCGCCAAAGATGGTCTTGCGTGACCACACGGGCCCCAGCGACCGCAAGCCCAGCGCATAAAGCGTATCCAGCGCCAGCAGATCCGCACCGATGCAATCCGCCCCCTCTAGATGCAACACACAAGCCAGACGGTCAGAGACAAAGCTGCGCGCGAGCGTTTGCGCATCGGTGCAAATGTCGATGTAGCCCGCCGCCTGCAGGCGGTGCGCAATTCCGGCCTCGGCAAAGGCTGGCACGGCGGCTTTGTTTTCCTCCATCAGCGGCATCAACGGCAGTTCGAACTTGCCGGGCTCCAGCGTGGCGAAATCAAATGTCTGCCGTACGCCGGGCGAATAGATCGCAAAGAACCCGCCGCCCATCCCGCCCGCCGCCGCATGGGGCATGTTGACCTGGCCCAACGGTTGCGCAAAATCACGGACCGGATCGTCAGAGCCGCACCAAAGACGGCTGAGCGCATCGTTATGTCCGTCAAATACCAGCATCAAACTTGCTCCTTTGCGGGTCCGGGCTTCTGGGCAATCCATCCGTGCATCAGCAGAAACTGGAAGAAAAGATGTGGCTTTGCAAATCCGCCGTCCTCTAGGATGGTTGCGATCTTTTCCGGCGTCAAAAGCGTTACCATGCCGTCAAACGACTCTCGCGTCACAGGAAACCCGGCGGACTGGCTCATCTCAACCCAGCGGGCAATCTGGTCTTCCCTGTCTTGGCCCTGCTGCTCGGTCGTCAGATCCACCGACAGTAAAGTGCCGCCCGGGACCAGACGGGCCACGATCTCGCGAAAGAACGCCACACGGTCCGCGTGGTCGGCCATGAATTGGGACACTAGAAACGCGGTTGCCGCATGGAAACTGGCCTGTTTGGGCAGGCTGTCTGTGGTCCCGGTCTGAAAAGTGCAGCGCCCGGCGTATCCCCCGGCCTCAGCCTTGGCCCGCGCTTGCGCCAGCATCTCGGCTGCGGGGTCCACGGCGGTGAAGTGCCACCCTTTGAAGCGCCGCGCGAGATAGTCGATTTCTGCCCCTGTTCCCGCCCCAACACACAGAATGTGTGCGTCCTTGGGCAAGTTGCGCAGCAACAGCTCGGACGCCAAATGCATCGCATCCTTGATCGGTGCCAATGCCGTTGCGCGGGCGTCATAGCTGCTGGCGTTTTCATTTTCAAAATGAGGGGTTGAGTCGGTCATCCGAACCTCATTGTTCTTGGAGGCGGGCGTGCCGCATACGGGCGATGACCCGAATTTCAAGGACGACCCCCGGCGTGGCAAGGGCAGTGATGCCAATGGCGGTCCACGCCGGGAAGGGCGAGGTGACAAAGCGTTCGCGCGCGGCCTTGAAACCGGGCAGCGTGTCGTGAATGTCAACGTGATAGCTGGTCATTTCGACCACATCGGACCACCCGCACCCCGCTTCGCGCAACACCGCCTCCACCCGCTCAAAAGCGAAGCGCGCCTGATCATCCGCTGCAGGTGGCGCGCCGGGTTTATCTGCAAAATGGCCAGTCATGCCGGTCAAGAACAGGAAACCGTTTGAGACCAGCCCCGGCGACATGCGCCAGTTGTCCACGTAGCCGTCAAATCCAGGTGGGTCGATCACTTGGTGGTCTGTGTCGTTGGCGCTCATGCCGCCCCTCCCCCCTCATTGCGCGCCATCAGCACCGTGTGCTGGTTCGCCTCCGGATCCTCGGCCAGAAAGCC
>CAXMWW010000012.1:0-6369 GCA_963422245.2 uncultured Sulfitobacter sp.
CCTGATTGCCCCCTTTTTGCCCGTGGCCTTGCTGGCCGCCGCCTGCCTGCTGGGCGGGTGGTGGAGCGTTGCGGCCCTGATCAGCGTCACGGCGCTGGTGATCGGGCTGGACCGGCTGGGGGTTTCCACGCACGCGATCACCACGGATGCGGCGCGCGCCCAAGGGCATGCGATCAAACACGGGGCTTGGGCTGGCGCATCTGGCGCTGATGCCGCTGGGCGTGTGGGCGCTGTCGCCGGGCGGTACGCTGTCGGGGGCCAGTGCCTGGGTGGCCTGCACCTGGCGCTGGGGCTTTTCTTTGGGCAGGTGTCGAATTCCCAATGCGCATGAGCTGATCCATCGCCGCGATCGCGGGCCGCGCAGGCTGGGCATTGCCGTCTACATCACGCTTCTTTTTGGTCATCACGCATCGGCCCATCCTAGGGTGCATCACGCGTCGGTCGCCACACCGGATGACCCCAATTCCGCGCCTCTGGGGATGGGCTTCTACCGGTTCTGGCCGCGCGCCTGGATCGGGTCGTTCAGCGCAGGTCTTAGCGGCGGAAAACCGGCTGCGCGCGGGGAGAAACAGGGCGGCCAAGGCCTGCACCCTTATGCCGCCTATGTCGCGGGGGGCCGTCGCCTGCCTTGGGCTGGGATGGCTGATCGGCGGCCTGCCCGGCGTCCTGATCTGGCTGGGGCTGGCCAGCTATGCGACCATAGCAACTGATCCTGTCGGATTACGTCCAGCATTACGGGCTGACGCGCGCCCGCCTGCCCAATGGCCGGTGAGGGAGCCTGCAGGCCCCGCCCACAGCTGGAACGCGCCGCAATGGTATTCCTCAGCCATGATGCTGAATGCGCCGCGCCATTCCGACCACCACGAAAACCCGATGCGCGCCTTTCCGGCGCTGGATCTGGGACGCCCGGACCATGCCCATGCTGCCACCGATCCCTGCCCGTGATGGCCAGCATTGCACTGATCCCAGCCGCTCTGGCGGCGCATGATGGACCGCCGCGCCCGGCAGTGGAGTGCGGCCAACCGGCAAGAGGGCCGCGACCGACGTCGGCGGGTCAACGGGTACCCTTGGCAGAGCGTGACGCGATCTGCCACAGTCCAACCATGTGGAAATCCATCCTGATTCTGGTGGCCTTGTGCCTGCCCCTCCCCGCGCTTGCTGGTATGAGTGCGGATGAATTCGACCGTCTCACCAAAGGCAAAACGCTGTTTTACAGCCTGAACGGCACCGATTACGGCGTTGAGCGGTATTACTACAACCGCCGCGCGTGGAATGGTCCTTTCTGGATGGCGAATGCGTCACCGGCGTCTGGTACGAGGAAAACGGACTGATCTGCTTTGCCTATGAAAACTGGACAACGCCCCCAGTGCTGGGAGTTCGAACGCACATCCCAGGGCCTGATTGCCGAGTTTTCCGTGCCCGACGAAGACGGGCGCCGCAAACCGGTACCTGGCCTATGAAAAAGACGAAGAGATGGTCTGTCTGGGTCCCAAAACCGGGGTCTGAGGCAGATGGCCCGGCGGGGCCTTATGCCCCCGCAGCGCCCGGTGTCAGCACCTGCTGTTGCAGACATTCAATCGGTTGATGCACTGGTTCACGCATTGCAGTTCTTCATACCCCGAACTCGGGCATCCGCCCTCGCATGCATAATAGGTCGACAGGCACGAATTCCGGCACGACGAGTTTGCTTGAACGACCATGCTTCCACAGGTCGATGCGGCCTGCGATACCCCGGTCGAAAGGCATAAGGCGTTTACCTGCGGTGCCAGGACCGAGGCCAAAACGACCGAAGCCGGTGTCGGCGCATCGCGGCACCCGCCGTCTTCGGCGCAAACCACCACGAAAATCGAAAAACACGTGATCAGGACCGCCCGGGAAATAGCTTTCAAAAACAAGTTTGCTTCTCCTTCTGACTTTCGCATCTTTGGCGCCGTAGCGAAAGGCACGCGCAGGATGCGTTACCCAAGGTCTTAGAGGATAAACTACTGAAAACAAGATTTATTTTTGATGAACGTCGACCCGAAACTGAAACCGCGCCCTTTGCGGCAGGATCATCCAATATGACTGGTTTGAGCCCAGAGTAACCGATGCTTCGCGGCGAACGAACGGCGGCTTTGTAAGGTGTTTGTGTTCTGGTAGAACCGATCCAAGATGATACCACTACTTAGGCAATTCAACGGCACGTTTGATGGAGATTGCGACGCGATCGATTTCGGTTCAAGTTCATGAAATGAAATACTTAAAGATCATATGTGTAACTGTACTGGCTTGGCTTGGATTAGCTGGCCTGACTGACAACATGATCGAATGGCAGAGCTGGTTTGAGCAAGGCATTATGGTTCATTGGCGCTCAATAAAGGCGTGGTTCTCAGCCGTGGTATTTGGATGGTTTCCATGGGAGATTCCCGACTGGTTCTACGACTATGTCATTATTGGTGGGCTATACACTAGAGGTATGACGCTGGGGATCGATAAAGATATAGCAGTAACCACCTGAAGTAAATTCCGACCCGGTTTTCCAATTTTCTGACATGGGGTTACGGAATTCCAGCCAGCATTGTTGAAGCCTTGCTATGGCCCGTCTTTTTGTTTTCCCAAATCATCATGGGAATGCGATTATGGGTTCTTGAGAGTGGTAACGGTTTTTCGAAAAAATCGCCGGGTTATCTTGAAAATGTTTTTCAACGTGACATACGCCTTTATCTTTTTCGTTCCTTTGCTCTTTGTCATTTCCAAGGTGCTTTATGAATTCGGTTAGCCTGTTGCCTATGGCGCAATCTGAGATTTAACATCTGACATGGCGTCGCCTTAGCTGAAATTGCTAACGCAGCAAAAGCAGACATCCGAGCCGCTTAGCTAAACTACAGCAAGATCCCCCAGAGCAGACCTACATGCCGGATGAAGCGAACCACCGGTGCGAGGTCCAAGCAGACGACGTCCCGGATCGCACAGCTGTTCGCCGTCCAAAGCGGAAGGCTTAATCTACCAACGCGTCTGCCCGCTGTCCGGATCGTTCGTGGTGAATGGGCAGCGTTCTTCCGTAAAGCTGTCGGGTTCGCTCTCACGCTGCCCACCATATTCGGCTCTTCGACACAGGAATAAATGGCAACATAGCGGCGGTGTCGGGCCTTCAAGCGGTGTGACGCGATGCAGGGAATAGCGCCCCTTGAAAAGCTGCAAATCGCCTGGCTGGAGCGCAAGCGAGATCACCTTTTCGGAGGTCTCGTCGAGAACCTTCGACACCTCCTCGAAATTCTCGTCCTGGCTGGTGCGTATCATAGGCGCGTATTCGAAGGCGCCCGCCGCGTTCGGCATTCTGCAAGGCGCAGCGTGACGGTGAAGTTGTTGGTGTCAAAGTGCCATGGAAACCCGTTCCTTCGCCGGCCGCATTCACGATCACGTCTGCCAGCGGATCCGCATAGCGGAGAGAACTGGTCTTCCGGCTGCTGCAGACAGTCGCGGATGAAGTCATCGAAACCCTCGCTGTCAAATACGGTTCGCAACGCACCATCCGCATAGAAGTTATCCGCCGGAATGAACGCGTTTGATCTTTCAAAGAACCTGCGGCGCGGGGTCGGATGCGGGAAGGCTGACATCCTCGGCCGTGAAATAAGGGTTCGTGCGTGAGTAACTCCGATGGCCCTGGTCCGCGACGCCGTCGGCTTCCGACACTGCTGCAGTCACCCCGGTGGGTGTCAGAAAGCCCTTGAGAACAGCACATCCCAGCGCGTCGAGTTCCCCGCGCACCCGGGTCAGAAGCGCATCCCGTTGGCGCCCTGGAGTAGAAATCGGGTAACGGTCGAGGTCGATCAGATCCTTGGCCAAGAGTTGCATCGGGTCGCCTCCCAGAATGTCGTTCTGATCAGAGTGCACCCCGATTTCGCCCTGCGGTCTTTATGCGGCGCGACATCCAGAGGTCGCTTTTGGCAAGCGTTCATTGGGCGTCTGGGTCAAAAGTGACCGCAAAAAACTATGAAACGCAAAGAAGCCAATGCTTGGCCTATCCCGCATCGCTCCAAGTCGGCCCGGGATACCGGATATGGAGACCGGCATCGTCCCAGAACGCATAAGGCGGACATGTATCCCACGGCGTTTGGATTGGGTGGCTGCACCGTGCTGTCGATCAGGCCCTTCGGACGTGGCAGAGGGTCCAGCCCGAATGCCGCCTCGTAATTGCGCAAGAATGCCTGCCGCTTCGGCATCCGTCATCTCAACGCCGACATATATACCCGACTTCAAAGCATGTGACGCAAAACGACCCGCGTTATACGCTTCGACAACGCGACGCGCGAACCGCTCCAGCCCTGCGTCGCGTTTCTTGAGGTCTCTGTAGTCTTCGCTCAAACGATACTTGAGATATCCGACGATGAAATCGGATGCGATGGCGCGCGTCGCATGCGTCTTGCTCGACGATCCAGAAGGCCGCTTCCAGACGGTCCCCCGTAAAGCTCGTGAAAATCGGTCGCACAACACCGTGCCAAAGCTGAATGTCAGGGCCGGACAAGCTTTGCAGGAACGCGATCTCAGCCGTCTTTGAGCAGGTGCGTTTGATCTGTCTGCCGCACTTCGGCCAGCCAGGCATCATAAGCCTCTTTGCGGGCGCGCTCTTCCGCGTACCACCCGTCCACCGTCTGTCGCACATCCCAGAACACGTCCCTAGCGCCGCACGTCCCGCAACTCGGCTTTTGGCGGGTGACGCGCGATCCTCGACACCCAGCTGGAGAAAACGAAGGAGCTTCTTTTCCGATCTGAACTCGTCATCCGATCGATCCACGCGATCCAGGCCCAGCTCTTTGATTTTGAGCATTTCCTGTTCAACGAGTAGGTGGATGTCATTGTCCGCCGTTTTGCCCTGCATCCTGCTCAGACCGGTCAATCCGCGCCGACGAACAGGGACGAGGCCATCTCGGCCTTTCGCGCATCTGGTTTAAGCGGTTTCCAGTTCAGCTTGGGCTTCAACAACCCAAGACGTCCAAAGCGAACGAGGGTAAACGTGCCGTATCGCATATAGCACGACGGCAAGACCGCTCGCACCCAGCGCAAGCACGCGTGTCTCTCCCGGAAACCTCGCTTGAAAAAAGCACGGCGATCGAAAGGGCAGCGAAGGCTGCGGATAAAAGAAACAGTGTCGTCAAAAACGTCCTCATGACAGGTCTCATAGCAGAGCAATAAGGCCGAAAAATGGAAGACGGGCTTTGGTGTTCTCGTTTGGGCTCTCACGTCATTTCCCGGTTGATGCGTCGGCTGGGGCCGATACGATCCACGCGCAGCCCGCACACCCCGAATGGCGGGTCGGAGCCGAAACTGGCGAACGGCTGCGACGTGTGAAAAGGGCGGCTATTCTGTGGGTTCGCAGCTCACCAGCGGTCGATTTACAACCAAGGGCGTCTGCCTGGCACTTTCGGCTTCACGTTCTGAAACAAAGCCCGCCTTAGACATTTCCGACAACACGAAATTTCTGCGCTCAACGGCCCGGTCAGAGGACCTCACAGGATGAAAAAGCATGGGGGCTTTGGGCAGTGCTGCAAGGTAAGCAGTTTCCTCAAGCCGCAAATCCTCAATCGGTTTTCCAAAGTAAGCGATAGCTGCGCCAGCAAAACCAAAGCAAGATTGTCCCAGGAAAACCTGGTTCCCATACCAATCCAAAACCTCATAATGTGAGAGCGCCTCGCCTATCGCAATTGAAGCCTCCGAAAGTTCAGATCTTCCGGCCCCTGGCTGAAGAAACCCAGCGCCCAACTTGTCGTGTGATTGTTGAGTTCTGAACCGGCCGTTCAAAGAAGAAACGATCCTCCGCCGCGACAACCGCCAGGAGGGCAGTTGCGTGGTATCGCAGGCCAATTGGTTGCCGCTTCTTGATAGTGATGACGGATGTGCTCGGGGCTTGGAGGCACCGCCGTTGTTTCATCACCTATTGCGGCAGAAGGGGCAAAGAGGATGGCAAGAAGAGGTTGCCAGAAACCTTGAAACGGCATGGCATTGGGAATGCCTTCTGAGAAGGTTGGTTGGGGATCATGATCAATGGAACTGGCTTACGAGTAAACACATAACAGCAATCTTCGGTAGCTTTACCAAAGCCGGCAAACAGCCGTTCGAACACATGCAGCGAATGACTGCTGCGAACCCAGAGCGGGCGGATGACACAACCGTCCTTCCCGATCAAACATGTCCGTCGTCAGAGTTTTTGGGGCAGATGGCGACTTGAGCTAAGAGAGGGCGTGGCTCATCTGGTTTAAGTGATTATGCGGCAGCATTGCGGTGAAGCAAGCAGCCGGGTTCTCGATTGTCTTTCGTTTAATCCTTTCTCGTTGTTTCAAGATGGTCTGGCCGCGTCCGAAGTAGACATCGGCCGGGGTGAGGTTTTGCAGG
>CAXMWW010000013.1:0-347849 GCA_963422245.2 uncultured Sulfitobacter sp.
ACCTGCATCCAGCGTGTCATTTCCTTCTCGCAGTATAAAGCCCTCGTTCCGGGCGCTGCCAAGGATAGAATCGGTGCTGTCGGTTCCGCGAATTTCGACCCTAAAGTTCGATGCCGGCGCGACATTCACCTGGTCCGTAGAACCGTGACCATCCTGAATAACACCCGTGGTCAGATTGGCGTTGATACCCGAGGCCGCTCCGCGATAATCGATCCGCAGGACTTCGCCGTTGCCGACATTGAACGTGTCATTGCCTGCCCCGCCGTTGATGCCAAACCAGGTATCTTCGGGGGTCGACGTGACATTAAACGTATCGTCACCGGACGTGCCTGAAAATGAGACACCGTCTCCAGTATTCCAGTTTGCGGCCCGGAACACGTCAATCAGCGTGTCGGTACCGGAGGCACCCTTGTCCACGTACGCTTCGGCCCAATTGTCATCAAGCGTAAGCGTGATCGGTGCCACGAGACCACTGTAGTCGAGAAAATACCAATCGCCCTGCTGGCTGCCTGAGAAGCGGATGAAATCATTGCCAGCTGAGGCGTTGATGATATCGCCTGCGCCTCCGCTTCCCATGGGGTCAATTAGGTCGTTGCCCGCGGTGCCATTCAGCGTGTCGCCCCCGGCAGTACCGTTAACAGGATTGTCGGCTTGTGAGACTATCCCGGGAATACTAGCCCAGGCGATCGCAGTGTTCGCTGCCAGAGCGCTGGTGCCAGGAATCGCCCCGACACTGGTGATGGATGCATCCAAAGCGTTGAAATCGGCAATCGTATTGATTGGCGAAATAGCATCGCCCCCCAGTTGAATGATAATTTCAATTTCTTCTTGGTCGTCTGCGGGCGTAACCCTGAAAATCATGACTTGGGTGGTTTGGCCCATGCCCCAAGAAATTTGCCCTACCAGAGCGTCCAGGGTGCTTCCTTCATCCAGAACCTGATCATCGGTCGTGGCGTTAATCGCACTGAAAATACTGCTGCTGTCGATGTCCACAACCGGGAACTCATCGGGTAAACTGCTTTCTATTGAATAGGAAAAAGTCGTGACCGCATCCGGGACTGCAATATTAAGGTTTATCGATGGGCGCAATTCCACTACGGGCCACTCGGCCTGCGTTTTGTCACGAATAATGGCAAACCCTGTAAGAGTGTGAATAGTCATAATTAACCCCCAGTTCTTTGAATCGAATTTTCTTTAATACCCTAGTTGGTCTATCCTCTTTTGCAACTACCCCCTGTAGCAAAGACAATCGCATCTCATACCGATTGGGGCCACCTCAAAACAGCAGCACATCATCCTTGCCCAGTGCCCCCTTCGATCACCGCGATCAGATCGCCCTTGATGACCGGTTGTTTGGGCTGGGCGATGGATCGATTGATGTGCGCGCGGTCTCCCAGGCGCAGATCGACAACGCCCTGCGTTCCGGGGCTGCCCAATATAATGGGCGTACTGGCGAATTGTCGGTCGACAGCGATGGCCGGGGGGGGGCGGGCCAGCCTGAGGTGATCGCAGTGATTGAGGGCGGTGGGCCGCTGGGCGTGGATGATCTGCTGCTGTTCTAACGCAGAACTACCCATATTTTTGATCCTCCCCCACTGGATCGGTGCGCCGGTTATACTGCACCGCCGTATTGCGCAGCGCGTTGCCCACCTGCGCCTGCGTCACCGCACGCACGTTAATCGAGCCATCGCCCAGCCCGAAGAACCGATCATCCAGTGCCAGTTGGTTCGGGCAGGCGAAGTCCGTAATCCGGGTCGCACCGCCTGCATCCGAGATCAGGAAAGCAAAGTAGTCCGTGCCATCGCCACCAGTAAGGGTATCACCCCCGCCCGCGCTGATCAGAATGTTGGAACCCGCATTGCCAGTGATCTCGGTGGCGTGTTGATTGCCGTTGACGCGGAGGTTGGCGCTATCTTCCAACACCACCTCTTCGATTTCTGCACTACCAAGGGTAACACCGGAGGTGGCGCGCACCGTGTCAGTGCCGCCGCCCCGCCCATCGAACACCCGATCTGCGGCGTTGTCCACGTAGTCTAGGTCGTCCCCATGCCCGCCGTCCATGCGGTCGGACCCGGAGCCCCCGTCCCGCGTTTCGTTGCCGTCGCCCCCCACCAACATGATCAGCCCGCCAACCGTTTTGAGCGTCGATACCATCCGCCGATTGGCCTTATAGGCCATGATGATTTTAGTCAGGGTCGTGCCTTCATGCACAAGGCGGCTGAGTTCGTCTCGGCAGGGTTGGTCTTGCCCCACTGAAGTGGTCCTCCGCTGTGTTTAGGAAAACGGCGGAAACACATGGCCAACAAGCGACCGAAGCCCTAAGAGACTGTCACGAATTTACGGCAGGTTGAGGTTCTGACGGGGCAAGGCATGCCGCGTCTGGATGCGATCCGCCAGATTGGTGTGACCGAACAAACCTATTATCGCTGGAGTGCAGGCGGATAAAGAAAAGCGTCCGGTGGACGGTTTTCCCGTCAAACAAGTACGGCGGGATGGGCACGGACCAATTGAAGGAACTGAAGCGTCTGCACGAAGAGAACGAGCGGCTGTGCAGGGCTGTTTGTGATCTGACGCTGGATAAGTTGATCTTGGCGAAAGCTGCAAAGGGAAACTTCTGAGCCCCGCTCGCCGTCGGGCCTGCATTGACCGTGTCTGTGCTGGGTTGAATGTCTCGGAGCATCGCGCATGCCGTGTTCTGAAACTACACCGATCCACGCAGCGGAGGGTACCAGTTGGTCGCTCAGACGAAGAACGTTTGGTGGCCAATATGATTGAGCTGACCCGGGAATATGGTCGATACGGCTATCCACTGCCCGGCAGGGGGCATTGCGCAGCAATGTCCCGAGAGGGTCGGATCGCAGCGCTGCTCAGAGATGTGGGGTGGCATGTGAACGACAAACGCGTTGAGCGACTATGGCGGCGAGAGGGGCTGAAAGTGCCGATGAAACAACCAAAGAAGGGGCGGCTTTGACTGAACCCCTCACCGGACATTGCGCAGCAATGTCCTGCCGGGCAGTGGACGGGTCGTACGTTCGACTACGGCCAGAGCGTCGCGATCATGTTTGGAGCTATGACTTCGTGCATTGCCAGGCTGACGATGGGAGAGCGTTCCGCACGTTGAACATCATCGACGAGTACAGCCGAGAATGTCTCGCCATCCGTGCGGATCGCAAGCTGACCTCGGGCAATGTCATCGATGCCCTGAGTGACCTGTTCATCCTGCGCGGCATCCCGTCTTTCATTCGGTCTGACAATGGCCCGGAGTTCATTGCTCAAGCCGTCCAGGATTGGATCAAAACCCCGGTAATCCCCCCATTTTCGGAGGGGCGTTACGGTAGAATCTAAGCCGCTTTCAGTTTCTGTATCGGGGTCATACCTCCGATGACCATGTTTGGTGTTTCGTTGTTGTAGGCCCAGAGCCAACGGGTGGCATGGTCTTGCACCTCCTCGATGCTGTTGAAGTGGTATCGCCCCGGCCATTCGGTGCGGACAGTGCGGTTGTTTCGTTCGACATAGGCGTTTTATTGCGGCCTGCCCGGCTGGATATAGATCAAACCCATCTCAGTGTTCTCTACCCAGCTCTGGAGCCTGGCGCTGACGTGTTCGGGGCCGTTGTCCACACGAATGGCCAGTGGCTTCCCACGCCATGCGATGATCTGGCTGAGGGTGCGGACAACGCGTTCGGACGGCAGCGAGAAGTCGACCTCAATGGCCAACCCCTCGCGGTTGAAGTCATCTAAACACATTCGGTGTCCGGAACGACCTGCCATCCGCTAGCTGATCAGCCATAAAGTCCATCGACCACACTTCGTTCGGGGCCTCAGGCACAGCCAGCGGTTCTGGTTTCCCGCGCTGCAGCCGTTTACGCGGCTTGATCCGCATGTTCAGCTCCAACTCGCGATAGATGCGGTAGACACGCTTGTGGTTCCAGCTAAAGCCTTTGACGTTCCGCAGATGCAGAAAGCACGGACCGAAGCCCCACGTTTTCTTTGCTGTTGTCAACGCGATCAGCCAGCCGGCGATCAGCTCGTTCTCATCGCTGAGTTTAGGCTCATACCGATAGCAGGTCTCGCTGATCGAGAACGCCCTGCAAGCCATGCCATGCTGACGGATCGGTAACGCACCGCCCATTCGGCCATCTCGCGCCTTTGTCCCTCTCGGGACATTGCAGGGCAATGCCCTGCCGGGCCGTGGACGGCCTCACCACTTTTTCCAAGCGCCTCCTTGAGCAAATCATTCTGCATGCTCTTCTCAGCATACATCCTCTTCAGGCGTTTGTTCTCTTCATCCAGCCCTTTCATCCGCGCCATCAGGCTCGCATCCATCCCGCCATACTTCGAGCGCCACTTGTAGAAGCTCGCGCTGCTCATCCCATGTTCGCGACACAGATCAGACACCGGCACGCCGTTCTCTGCCTGCTTCAGGATCGCCATGATCTGCGCGTCGCTGTACTTTGATTTCTTCATCAGAATCTCCTCTTTGATCTTCGAGAAAATTCTACTTCCACACACCCCTAAATATCGCGGGGATTACCCCTCGACGCAGAAGTCAGCTTCCAGTGTGTTTGATATCCGCCAGGCCAGCACCTTACGGGTGTGCCAGTCGATGATCGCCAGCAAATGCAGAAAGCCCCGTCGCATCGGAATGTAAGTGATATCCGCCGCCCAAACCTGATTGGGCCGCGTCACGCACAGCCCCTTCAGCAGGTAGGGATAGGTTTTGTGGCCCTTTGCAGGCCTGCTGGTGTTGGGCTTTTGATAGATGGGCATGAGGCCCATCAAACGCATCAGCCGCCCGATCCGCTTCTCATTGACCAGATGGCCGTCGTTGCGCAAATGCTAGGTCATCTGACGGACACCGAAGAATGGCGTTTCGAGGAACTGTTCGTCGATCCGGCGCATCAACATCAGGTTCATCGCCGTCTCGCCCTTGGGTTGGTCGTAGAAAGACGACCGAGAGATCGATAGCAACCTGCACTGCTTGCCAATCGATAGGCTAGGGTCTTTACTTTCGACCATGCTGCGCCTCACGTCAGGCCCCAAGGCTTGAGCTTTCGTGACCAAAAATCATTGGCCACCGCCAACTCCCCGATCTTGGCGTGCAGTTCTTTGACCTGCTCTTCGTCGATCTCAGGGGCTTTCTTTCCACCCCGCTCGAACACGCCGGATGCACCTTCCAGCAACGCTCGCTTCCAGCTGTGGATCATAGTGGGATGGACGCCAAACTGGCTCGACAGTTCCGCGACGGTCCGCTCACCTTTCAAAGCCTCAAGAGCGACTTTGGCCTTGAACTCAGGGCTGTGGTTCTTCCGCTGCGACATCTCTGATCTCCTTCTCGTCGAAGCCCAGCAAACAGCAAATCATAGCTTACGCCAGTGTCCGAAATTCAGGGGGGGGAGCTCAGTGAACTGGAAGAAGCTGTACCGGCTCTACCGCGAAGAAGGATTAACAGTCCGTAAACGCACCTCTCACACATGCTTTGCATATGTTGCCGGGCAATGGGCGGACGCAAGCGCGCAGTGGGCACCAGGGCACCCATGGCGATCCCTCAGGGGCCGAACCAGAGATGGTCGCTTGACTTCATGTCGGACGCGCTTGAAGACGGGCGGCGGTTCCGCGTGCTGAATGTTATTGACGTCTTCAGCCAGGAATGATGAGCCTTTGTGCGCCATTGGTTCAAGCACAATGGCGAATGCCGCAGTCGTGGACACATCGATTGGCGGCGCACGTGTCGCCTGCGAGTTGGATCGCATCGCCGAATTGCGCGGCTACCCGTGCAAAGTGCTCTCGGACAACGGCACGGAACTGACGAGCAACGCGATGCTTAAGTGGCAGAAAGACCGCAAGGTTGGTTGGTATTACATCGCACTGGGCAAGCCCATGCAAAATGGTCTGGTAGAAAGCTTCAACGGGCGGATGCGCGAAGAGTGCCTCAACGAACACCTGTTACCGTCTCGTCGTCCATTGGGCTCGAACCAATGGCGCCTTCAATGGACGACCATGCCTGCCGCACAATTGCGGCATGGCGCGCCGACTACAATCACAACCGGTCTCACTCTAGCCTCGCTGGCTTGACGCCACACGAATATGCTAACCGGTCACAAGAAGATCAAAACCTGAACAGAGCTAACCTAAATTAGCGGACCCAAAGGAGAGCAGGTCAGGGGATGAAAAAGCGGGTCCATGTCGAGAATAGTTATCTCATCGTCGGTCCCAATGGGATCAAAACGTGATTTTCTGTGTGTTTCGGTTTTGCAGACCGCTGCGTGGGATCGGCAGGATCCAAAGGTCTGGGTGAAACTCTGGGACTGATGCTTCCAGATATCCGCAGACGTCCCCGATTCTCCGCCGGCGAAATGTGTAAGTGGTTGGTTGCGAGCCTTCACGCCGCGCATATAACGTAAAAAAGCAAATTTTTAGGCCGAAGAATCTGTTTATTTTGTTGGAGCGGGTAACGGGAATCGAACCCGTAACTAAAGCTTGGGAAGCTGCCGTGATACCTTTTCACCATACCCGCCGCCTGAGCCCCGGGATAGGCCGGGGCAGGGAGGGCGTCAAGGGGGCGTTGGGGCGTCCCCAGGGGAATCGCTTTTGAAATATTGACTATGCATCACGTCTGATTGGATTCATACGGATTGCGTCATTAGCAAAGGATGCGACCGCGATGGAAGATTTTTCTCATATTTTTGAGGGCGTTGAAGACCCTCGTACGAGCAACGCTACACGGCATGATCTTCATGAGATGCTTATGATCGGCCTGTTGTCGACCATGTGTGGCGGCGAGGGTTGCTGCGACATGGCGCTATTTGGCACGACGAAAGAGCCGTTTTTGCGCACATTCATGACACTGAAGCACGGAATACCGAGCCACGATGCGTTCTCTGACCTGTTCAACGCCCTCGATCCTGGCACGTTTCAGTCAGTGATGCTTCGCCTGACAGAGGGGTTCGCTGACCAGTTGGGCGAGGTGATTGCGGTTGATGGCAAGTCGTTGCGGCGCTCCTTCGACAGGGCGAAGAAGCAGTCGGCGTTACACCTCGTGCAGGCTTTTGCGGCTGAGGCCAGGCTCGTACTCGGGCAGGTCGCTGTTGACGAAAAATCCAACGAGATTACGGCGCTGCCCGCGCTGTTGAACATGCTGTCGTTGAAGGGGCGGATTGTGACGGCGGACGCTATGCACACGCAGCGCACTACAGCCGAGACGGTAACGCAGGCTGGCGGTGATTATGTTCTGGCGCTGAAACGCAATCAGGAGACGCTGCACGAGGATGTGGCACTCTGGCTGGATGATCCTGGAAATGTCGAAAACTGTGAAACTTATCAGAATGTTGACGCAGGACACGGTCGACTGGAGACGCGCAAGGCGTTGATCTCGCATGACGTTGCCTGGCTCGACGAGCGGCATCACTGGCCCGGGCTCAGGGCCATCGGAAAGGTCGTCGCCACCCGCGAAGTCGGCGATAAAACCTCATGCCAAACTCGCTACTTCCTCATCAGCGCGCCGCTCTCTCCCGAGCGTTTCCTGTCCATCACCCGCGCCCATTGGAGTATCGAGAACAGCCTTCACTGGGTGCTCGACGTCTCCATGAACGAGGACGCCGCGCGCAACAGAAAAGACAACGGACCCGAAAATCTCTCTATCCTACGGCGCATCGCTCTCAACCTCGCCCGCTCCGAACCGTCAAAAGGATCAATGCGAGGAAAGCTGAAACGCGCCGGATGGCAGGATACATTCATGCTCGAACTCATCAGAACCGCGACCAAATCTCAAAAGCGATAGCCCTGGGGGCGTCCCGGGGTTCCAATCGTGTTTGATCCAGATTGGGCGGGTTGTAGTGTTTGAAGTAGTGCCAGCGTTCGTGCACCGTGTCGTCAATCTCATGATCTGCGGGAATATGGCGGGGTTCAAACAGGGGCAGATACCACCAAAGGATGCCTCGGCGGAACAGGCGAGGTCTGCCTTTGGCGCGGCGTTTGATGGATTTGGGGGCAATTTCCAGCAGGCTCCAGAACCAGATCCCTTGCGGGCGTCGGTTGCCCCAGATCGAATCGTGGATGGGGGCCAGCCCGTCCGGTTTTGCATAGGTCAGCTTGCCCGGCGTGACGATATCCCGGTCCTTCCTGTCTTTGGTTATGCTCGCTTCGAGGTATTTTTCTCGCGCATTTGTGCGCAACTCCAGTTTCTCTTCATCGGGTGGGGGGCGCAGGATCGCTGTCTTCTTTGCCGCCGCGCGGATCGCATCATCCTCGGTGTTGGCCTCATGCTCTGCCTGTGTCAGCGCATCCAGCATCCAGAGCAGAGAGGCCTTGCCAATCCCTGACTTGTCCTCAGGTGGGCTGCCGCCGACATCAGAATGGTAACCGGGGAACCAGCGTTGCCGGACAATCTGGACCCTGTCCTGGCCCCGGTTCTTGAAACGGTTACCCCAATAGACCGGCTTGCCCTCGTTGGGGCCACTCTTGAACAATTCGGGTCGCCAGAACTGGGGGCGGAACATGGACCGTCGTTCATCAACCGCCAAAGCATGCAGGACAATCCGGACTGAGCTGTTTGTATCCACGCTGGCGTGTGTGCCCAGCTCCATCAGGCTGCCGTGGGTCTTGATATTGTGCCAGACGCGGCGAAAGCGAACCATGGAACTGACCGTGTCAAAGAGCCCCAGACAGCGGATTGGCACGCCGGCCTCGGGTCGCAGCACCTGTTCATATTCACGTAAGGACTGAAAGATCGTGTCCGCACCGTCGGATTTTTCGTGATCTGTCACCCGCCGAAAGGCGCGGAACACGGGCGCGATCATGTAGAGCTTGTCCGGTGCCACCAGACCGAAATTATGGACAAACCCGGCGAGCACCCGGGCGGCATAGGCCCCGCGCGAAAAGCCAAAGATATAGATGCGATCGGCTTCGGCCGCGCCTTCATCAATTCCTTCAGCCTCTGCAACCTGCTTGCGGGTGCGCCAGTGTCGGCAGAGGAACCCGTAAGCCTCCAGCACGTCGTCTTCCAGCCCGCGGCCAAATCCCAGACCCAAAAGCCCGCGCACCCTTTGCCGAAATTCACCAAACATGCGCGTGCTGTCATTGGTGCCCACGCCCATAACGTAGTGGCGGGTCTGGGTTTCTGAATCTTCGAGCGCTTTGTAGAGCTTGAGGACGTTTGTTTCACGGTCGCCCACCGCATTTCCGGTACCATCAAGGCACACAACCAGCTTGCGCATAAAATCACTCCCTTAAATATCGGGAGTTTGACGGAAAAGTGGAGGCTTAATCAACCCCGCCGTGTGGTGTCAGCGCTCTGCTGTGAAGACGTTGATTGAGGCGGGGACGGCGCTGTTGGGCAGGGCGGCAATCGCCTCGGCCAGCTGATCCTCGATGTTTTGGCGGGCGGATGCGTCCGCCTCAAAATACGTCAGTGCAGATGCTGCTGGTCCGATGTGCGTGGACAGTCGGGCGATGGCGCGGGGGCCTTCGGGCAGGCTGAGCGCCATGGGCAGGACCTTGACCTCAACGCGCTGAAACCCTGCGGATTGAAGGATCCCTGTGACCTTCTGTGTGTCCCGGAAGGCAAACGGGCCGGGGCCGTCTGGGTCGGACTTCGGCGGTGCGCCCAATGTGGCGCGGGCGATGCGGGCGGGCAGGGTGAAGAAGGGGTTTTCTTCGATCAAGCCCCAGCTGGCAAAGCACAACTGCGCGCCCGGTTTCATTGCCGCCGCGATGTTGCGGAACGCGGCGACTGAATCGGCAAAGAACATCACGCCGAAGCGCGAAATGACCCGGTCGAAAGAGGCCGGAACGAACTCGTGTTCGGCCACATCCGCATCCAGGAAGTCAACGCCAGCAGCATCTGCGGCCCGCGCCCGGGCCAGCGCCAGCATGGGTGGCGAGATGTCGGCCCCGAGAACATGGCCATCCGGGCCAGTGACCTGCGCTGCGGCGAGCGTGCTGTGACCCGTCCCACACCCCACGTCCAGCAGGCTTTGTCCGGGGCGCAGGTCAGCCTGGGCGATCACAGCGTCCAACACAGGGGTCAGCAGCGTGTCCATCACCGCTTGCTGCGCCACCCAGGTATCGCCTGCGTCACCTCCCCAATAGTCTGCTTGATCGTCGTTGGACATTTGCCCCCTCCTTAGAACCGGCTGAGGTCTAGATAGACTTCTGAAGTGCCAGACGGACAGCACCGCGAATCACCGTCCAGGTACTCATAGAGGACCAGTGTGAGGCCGTCAGGCTGCTGGCGCACAGCTTTGATACCGGACACAATTTCGGGAATTTCCGCAGGCTGGAAGGTCCCGTCGCTGCGTCCCAAAAAGATGAAATGACGCAGCCAGTAGGCGTTGCCTGTGTCGCGTGAAGAATAGGCCGATTGTACGAGGTAATCGCCCGGTCCGCGACCGTCCGCATCGATCGGCCAGGCGCGCACCAGGTCCACAAACTCCCCCGGCGGCGCGTAGGTGGTGAGGTAGTCGACAAAAACGGAAGACGCGGGTTCGATCAGGGGAATGTCCTGAGCAAGGGCAGGCGGCGTGCTGCCCCACCCCAAAAGTGCTGCCGTCAAAATCGCTGGTTTCACTCCATCAACCCCACGCTGCGGCCCCAATCGACATAGCGTCTTGCGCGGCGGGCGGCCTTGTCCTCCTCGGTTACAGGCCGACCACCCGACAGATCAGCGCTGACACCTGTGCCTTCGACAATCCGGTTCATGAAACTGAACATCGCGCAGACCTCAATGGCGGAAAACAACGCTTCCTCTGACCAGCCTGCCGCCAGCACCTCTTGCGCATCCGCCTCAGCCATCCGCGCCGGGGTTTGTGTCAGCTTGCCGATGTACCTGAGCAGCGGCTTCAAAGGTGCCTCAACCGGGGCCGTGTCCACGTCTTTCATCAGATCGGTGAGGAGGTTGGGATCAACCCCAAAGGCCTCTGCCGCGTTCAGATGGCTGTCGGTACAATACTGGCAGGCGTTCAGGGCTGAGACATAGGCCGCAATCAGCTCCCGGTCGCCTTGGTGCAGCGGGCCATCATCCACCATGATCCCGTCGATAAGGCGTAGCAGAGCAGGCACATTGCCCGGAAAGCGTTGCATAACGGTGCCCAGATCAGGCGCGGCGGGCAGGGAAGGAAAAAGACGTTTCATGCGCCCACTGTCGCACAGGGGCGTGACAAGGTCATCACCCCCGTCGCCGCCTGCGCCCGCCGCGCGCGTCTCCTTCGCCGCCGCCGGTGTTGAACGTCTGGGCCGGCAGGTCGATCAGGCTGTTGAGGATCGGGAAGGGTTCCACCGCGTTGGGAATGGCAGAGGCATTCACGAAATGCTCCTGAAAGCGCGGTTCAATCGCCGTCTCAATCTTGTGGATGTTGCGCACGGTTTCTTCGATCTCGGCGCGGGCTTCGTTGTTGATGAGCGCGATGCGCGCACCGGTGCCTGCCGCATTGCCCGCACTTGTGACCTTGTCCAACGGTGCATCCGGGATCATGCCCAGCACCATGGCGTGCTTGGGGCTGATATGTGCGCCAAAGGCCCCGGCGAGCACCACACGGTCCACCTTGTCCACGCCGAACTTGTCCATCAGCAGGCGCGCCCCGGAATAGAGCGCCGCCTTGGCCATCTGGATTTCGCGGATGTCACGGTTGGTGACGGTGATCTTTGGCCCACCATCGGCCGTACCGTCATAGACAAGGTATGAATTGGTCCGCCCGTCGGCGAAGACGTTTGACGACCCGGTCTGCTCTGCTGTGCCTATCAGCCCCGGCGCATCCACAATCCCATGAATGCGCATTTCAGCGACCATTTCGATGATGCCAGAGCCGCAAATGCCAGTCACACCCGTGGTCGCAATTGCATCGGCAAAGCCATCCTCATCCGACCACAGATCACAACCAATCACCTTGAAGCGGGCGACCTTGGTCTCTGCGTCAATCTCCACCCGTTCAATGGCCCCGGGCGCCGCCCGCTGACCGGAGGAGATCTGCGCCCCTTCAAAAGCAGGCCCGGTGGGGGAGGAACAGGCCAGCACTTTTTCGCGGTTGCCCAGCAGGATCTCCGCATTGGTGCCCACGTCCACGACCAGAACCAGATCATCGGACTTGTCCGGTGCTTCCGACAGCGCCACCGCCGCCGCATCCGCCCCCACATGCCCCGCGATGCAAGGCAGCAGATACACACGCGCCGATTGGTGAATATTCAGGTCCAGGTCATCAGCCCGCAACCGTAGTGCATTTGACGTCGCCAAAGCAAATGGCGCCTGACCCAGCTCAAACGGGTCCACCCCCAGAAACAGGTGATGCATCACCGGGTTGCAGACAAAAACCGCATCCACAATCAACGTCTTGTCGATCTGCGCCTCTGTCGCGATCTGCGTGAAAAGCGCATTCATGCCCTCGCGCACCGCCCGCGTCATTTCATCCGCGCCAGAGGCATTCATCATCGAGTAGCTCACCCGGCTCATCAGGTCTTCGCCAAAGCGGATCTGCGGGTTCATCACACCAGATGACGCAATGACTTCTCCGGTTTGCAGATCACACAGATGTGCCGCAATGGTGGTCGAGCCGAGATCAACCGCCAGGCCGTAAACCGACCCCTCATAATACCCCGGCCACATGTGCATGATCCGTGGCGCGTTCTCTGCGTCACCCAGATGCACGGCGACGGTGACCTTCCACCCCCCTTTACGCAGCACGGGCTGCATGGACTGCAGGATGTGCAGATCAGCTACAACCTTTTCCAGCTCCCACTGTTCGCGTAGGGCATCCTGCAGGCGTTCCAGATCACCGGACGGGTCATGCATGTCGGGCTCTGCAACCTCGACATAAAAGAGCTTGGTTGACGGGTTCAGCACAATATCGCGCGCCTCGGCCCGCTTGCGCACCACCTGCTTGTGGACCTGGCTCTCGGGCGGCACGTCAATGACCACATCGCCCTGGACGGTCGCCTGACAGCCCAAGCGGCGGCCCTGAGGTAACCCTCGCTTGTCATCGTAGCGCTGCTCGACCTTGTTCCAGGCCGACAAAGCATCGTCCTTCACGGTGACCTTGTGCTTGGGAAACTCCCCGTAGCTTGGCGTGATCTGACATTTTGAACAAATGCCCCGGCCGCCACAAACCGAATCCAGATCAACCCCCAACTGCCGCGCGGCGGTCAGAATGGGCGTACCGACAGGAAAATGCCCGCGCTTGCCCGAAGGCGTGAATATCACCAGTGGATCGCTGCTCATGCGCCTGCCTATTTCTGCTTCAGGAGCAACATAACGCGCTCTTCCCAAAGGAAAAGCCAATCTGCGTCATTCCAAAGCGCTGAAACGTCCTGTTCTCTTTCTGGCCAGAAATATCCCGGGGTTTGGGGCGGAGCCCCAACATCAAAAAGAAACGCGGCGCAGCCGCTCAATCCTCCAACAGCTGCGCCCGGGCGTGAAAGATGAAGCCGAGGAAGTTCAGCAGTATTTGTGCAGCCAGGATCGAAGTCGATCCGGTGGGGTCGTAATCCGGGGCCACTTCCACCAGATCGATACCAACAATCTCATGCCGCTCGGCGGCAGCCTGCAGCAACTCCAAAACCTCGTAGTACAGAAACCCGCCATGGGACGGCGTACCTGTCCCCGGCGCAATCGATGGACAAAAGGCATCAATGTCGATGGTCACATAGACCCGCGCACCTGCAGGGATATGCTCCAGCACACCGCGCGTGCCCATTTGCCGCGCCTGCCGGACAGAGATGATATCCGATCCCATCGCGCGGGCGTCTTCATAGCCTTCCTTGGCAGTGGAGCTCACATTGCGGATGCCCACTTGCGTCAGGCCGGTCACATAGTCCTTCTCCGCCGCGCGCCGCATCGGGTTGCCATGCCCGTGCCGCACCCCGTGGCGTTCATCAACAAAATCCAGGTGGGCATCAATCTGCAGGACGTGAATGTCGCCCTGTCCCTCAAAGGCCCGGATGCAGGGAATGTTGATCGAATGATCGCCCCCAATCACAACCGGAAGCGCACCTGCATCCAGAATGGCCCGCACCCCTGCTTCGATATTGGCGTGGCTCTTCTCCGTGTCCGTATGGACGATATCCGCATCGCCAATGTCGACGATGTTGACGTCCCCGGGCAGATAGGTCGCGTCATCCTCATGATCATAAGCACCAGCATGGCCAAAGCTGAAAAGGGTCGAGGCCTCTCGCACGCCGCGTGGTCCAAACCGCGCGCCGGACCGCCACTGCGTGCCAAAATCAAAGGGCGCGCCCAGAATGGCGACGTCCGCGTCCAGCGCGCTCCAGTCCGAAACGTAGGGCCGCTTGCCAAAGGTGGAAATCCCCACAAAGGGCAGGTCCAGCCTGCCGCCCTCATAGCCATGGTCCGCCATAACATTCTCCCCCGTTTTGCCGGACCTTTCAGGAACCGCGCGCGCGATGCAAGGGGCAGGCCCCGCCAAAACGGGACCCGCCCTTCGTCGGGTTAGTGAAACTGGTGCGCGCCAACGCCGCTGCGGGTGAGTTCGGCAATGACATTCCCCATGGAATGCCGCGACAGCGGATCGGGCTTGTAGGCCTTGCCACTCAGGGTAATGACCTTGCCGCGGTGAATGCCGAAGTTGCTGACCTGGTCATAGGCCAGCCTGTAGTTGACCCCATGGTCGCGGCTGCCCATCGCGCCCTGGTCGCGTTTTGTCTGGTTGGAATGGCGCACCCTGCCGTAGGCCGCACCGAGAAGCCGACCAGCCCCCATAATGGGGTTAAGCTGCGACAGATTACGCATGACGCTTCCGGTATTGAAAGTCGGTATCAGCGCGGTGCCGGGGGCATTGAAGGTGACAAAAGGCATGCCGCGCCGGTGTCCCACGGCCTGTGCAATGGCCCCGCCAAGCGAATGGCCTGTCAGGTAGGCATCTGCCGGAGCGTGATGGCTCACGAATTCCTCTGCCTTACGGTAATAACTGGTGTTCACGCAAAAGCCGAGCTTGGCATCCGCCAGAACATCCATAGGTCCGCTGGTGCCTTTGAAGGCAACGATGCTCACTTGGTTCTGCGAGAAAACAGCGGCCTGCAATTCCCCGGAAAGCCACTTGGCCCGGAAGATGTCCACTGTCCATCCTCCCACAGTCTTGGGGAAATCCTTGTACACCTCGTTCGAAAGCGCTGCAAAATCTGAGATGGAGGGCATGTCCTTGCTCCTGAATATCTGAAAGTCTGGTTCGTCTTATGCGTGTGGTCTGCTTGCTGTGATCTGGTAACCCGCCGCCCTGCCGGAAAATTCATTCGGAAAATTGGCCTTGGCTGCGGGCAGGGTTAAATCGCCCTTTCCATCTGCCTGCGTCCATGAGATAGGGACGTGCCAAATGAACCCCAGAAACACTTGCTTCGGAGAGACGCAGATGGAGATTCGTGAGGCCCTCACATTCGATGATGTATTGCTGGTGCCCGGGGCATCCTCGGTGCTGCCATCAACAGCAGACACCCGCACCTTCGTGACCCAATCCATTGGTCTCAACATCCCGCTCCTGAGCTCTGCCATGGACACAGTGACCGAAGGCCGCATGGCCATCGCCATGGCACAGGCCGGCGGCATGGGGGTGGTGCACCGCAACCTGACGGTAGATGAACAGGCCCGCGAGGTGCGCCGGGTCAAACGCTTTGAAAGCGGGATCGTTTACAATCCGATCACACTGACCGCCAACCAGACCCTGGCCGACGCCAAGCTGCTGCAGGAGCGCTACAACGTCACCGGCTTCCCGGTCATCGATGACGCGGGCCGCATTGTGGGCATCGTGACCAACCGCGACATGCGCTTTGCCTCTGATGATGCGACACCGGTGAGCGTGATGATGACCTCGGATGATCTGGCAATCCTGCACGAACCGGCCGACCGGGAAGAAGCGATTAGCCTTATGAAGGCCCGGCGCATCGAAAAGCTGCTGGTGACCGATGCGGATGGCAAATTGACCGGGCTGTTGACGCTCAAAGACAGCGAACAAGCGGTTTTGAACCCCACGGCTTGCAAGGACCAGCTGGGCCGTTTGCGCGTCGCTGCGGCCACAACGGTGGGGGATGCAGGTTTCGAACGCTCCGAAGCGCTGGTGGACGCAGGCGTTGATATGATCGTGATCGACACGGCCCATGGACATTCCGAAGGTGTGGCCGCCGCCGTGACCCGCGCCAAGAAGCTTTCCAACGAAGTGCAGGTTGTGGCAGGTAATGTCGCCACGGGGGAGGCAACCCGGGCGCTGATTGGGGCAGGGGCGGACGCCGTGAAAGTGGGTATTGGCCCCGGTTCCATCTGCACAACCCGGATGGTCGCAGGGGTGGGCGTGCCACAGTTGACCGCCATCATGGATTGCGCCGCAGCGGCAGGCGAGACACCCGTCATTGCAGACGGTGGTATCAAGTTTTCCGGCGATTTTGCCAAGGCCATCGCGGCAGGCGCCTCCTGCGCCATGGTCGGTTCCATGATCGCGGGCACAGATGAAAGCCCCGGCGAAGTCATCCTCTACCAGGGCCGCAGTTTCAAAAGCTACCGCGGCATGGGCAGCTTGGGTGCCATGGCGCGCGGCTCAGCGGACCGCTACTTCCAGAAAGACGCGGCCAGCGACAAACTGGTGCCCGAGGGCATTGAGGGTCAGGTGCCCTACAAAGGCAGCGCGGGCGCGGTGGTGCACCAGTTGGTGGGCGGTTTGCGGGCGGCTATGGGGTACACCGGTTGTGGGACCGTGGCCGAGATGCGCAAGGGCTGCCAGTTCGTCAAGATCACGGGCGCGGGCCTGAAGGAAAGCCATGTGCATGATGTGCAGATCACCCGCGAAAGCCCGAACTACCGCATTGGATAGTGATTTATGATCATACAGTTGCGATCCATATTTAAAGTAAGTGCACTGGCATGATACCTGGCGCGCGGGTCTCTGCGGCCATTGAAATACTCAATGAAATTACCGCCGGCACCCCTGCTGAACAGGCGCTGACCCGTTGGGCTCGACGCAGCCGGTTTGCTGGTTCCAAGGACCGCGCGGCCATTCGCGACCACGTGTTTGACGTGCTGCGGCGTCAACGTTCAGCGGCGCATTTTGGGCAGGGCGAAGACGGGCGCGCGCTGATGATTGGCATGCTGCATCAGCAAGGCGCTGATTTGGCATCACTTTTCAATGGCGAAGGGCATGCGCCTGCACCCTTGAGCGACGCTGAGCGGACGTTTCCGGCGGCTCCATCAGACCGGGGCATCTCGTGGAACCTGCCTGACTGGATTATCCCGCACTTTGAGGACAGCCTTGGGGATCAAGCGGGCGCGACAGCACACGCCTTGCAGGCACGTGCCCCAGTTTTCCTGCGGGTCAATCTGGCCAAGGGCACGCGGGCTGACGCCCGGCGGCTTTTGACCACAGAGGGCGTTGAAACAAGGGATACGAAACGCGCACCCGCCGCGCTTGAAATCACTTCGGGCGCGCGGGCCGTTCGTAATTCGAAAGCCTTCAAAGAGGGTTACGTCGAATTACAGGATGCCTCCAGCCAGGCTGTGGTGGCGTCAATTAGCGGTGAGGGGCGCTTGCTCGACTATTGTGCGGGCGGTGGGGGCAAGGCGCTTGCTTTGGCGATGACACCCGGTCGGGAGGTCTTTGCCCATGATACCGCACCTGAACGGATGGCGGACATCCCGGCGCGCGCGGCCCGAGCGGGCGTCACAATACCAACCCTGCGGTCTGAGGAACTAATGCACGCCGCCCCCTTCGATGTGGTGTTGTGTGACGCGCCCTGTTCGGGCTCTGGTTCTTGGCGCAGAGCGCCGGATGGCAAATGGCGGCTGACAGCGGAACGGCTGGCGGAGCTAACCGAAACTCAAGATAACATTCTGGATGCCGCAGCAGCCTTGGTCCGACCCGGTGGCAGGCTTGTCTATGCGACATGCTCTGTCCTCAAAGTGGAAAACGAAGACCGCGTCGCGGCTTTCCTTTTGCGACACACAGGATGGGCCGTCAGTCTCTCAGAGCGCTTTGCAGTGGACGCTGAGGGTGATGGCTTCTTTGCTGCACACTTGCTGACTGCATAATCACCAGTATACTCAACCAAAGAGGGCAATTCGCGAACGGAGGATCGTAGTTAAAGGGTGCTTAACCCTTCTTGCGCGTAATGCTGATGTGATTCGGTGTCTGGAGGGGCCTTTGACTGACGAGGTTGCAGAACCAAGCGAACTGGAAACACTTGCAAAACGTGCGCGCGGGCGGTTGAGCCAAGTGCTGTTGGCCGCGTTTGCGCTGGTGGTGCTGTCGCTGATTGCGCCGAACCGGTCTGTGTCTTTGATGTTGATGAGCGGGGGTGGGGCGCTCTTGTGCCTGGCAGCCATTCTCGGAACCCTCAACAGACGGCAGCAAAGCCGCGATGCCCAAGCCTTGCAGGCCGTCGGCCGCTTTATCGAGCAGGACCCGACCCCCAGCTTTGTTACCGGCCATGATGGTGCGATACGCACTGCAAACAAGTCCGCTCAGGCAAGTTTTCCGAAATGGGAAAAAGGCACGCTTGCCGCCGCCTTGTCAGACCGGTTGGCCAATCCCGGCGGGATCCTGTTCCGTCTACAAAAACGCGCCCAAGCCTCCGGGACCGCGCAGGAAGATGTCGTGACACGCAGTGGGCACGTCCGATTGTCCGCGCAATCATTGGGCGATGACGCTTTCGCCTGGCGCATCGATCAGATCGAAGGGCGCGCGGCACCGAAACATCCGCAAGACAGCACCACACTCCCGATGGTGATGATCGGGCGCAACGATACGATCCTGTTCATGAACGATGGTGCGCGCAATCTGGTCGGGGAAAGGGTGAAATCGCTGGATCGGCTGTTTCTTCACTTGCCGCTCAGGCCGGGTGAGGTTTCCCAGATCACAACAGCAAACGGACCTGAGGATGTGCTGATCGCAGAGGTGCCGTCCGGGGCCGGGCGGCGTGCGGTATTCCTGCTCCCGCCGCCTGAAGCCGGTGCGTTGCAGCAGGGCTGGCAGGTGTTTCAGGACATCCCGGTCCCCTTGATAAAGGTGGCCCCTGATGGGCATGTCCTGGCCTTCAACAAGAAGGCCACTGACCTCATTGGCGTCCAGCTGGTTGAAAATGCCCATCTGTCGCATCTGATGGAAGGGCTGGGCCGTTCCATTGCTGACTGGCTGGAGGACTCATGCACCGGTAAAGTGGCGCAGAAATCGGAATTTCTGCGTGTCACTCGCACCGATCGCGAAGTCTTTGTTCAGGTATCGCTCAACCGGATAACCGAGGAAGGCAAGCCCGCGCTGATTGCGGTACTGAATGATGCAACCGAGCTGAAGTCGCTGGAGGCGAAGTTTGTCCAAAGCCAGAAGATGCAGGCTATTGGGCAGTTGGCGGGCGGTGTGGCGCATGACTTCAACAATTTGCTGACCGCCATAGCGGGCCACTGTGACCTGCTGCTGTTGCGCCATGATCAGGGGGATCCTGATTATGCCGATCTGGTGCAGATCAACCAGAACGCCAATCGGGCCGCGGCGTTGGTCGGGCAACTGCTGGCATTCTCGCGCAAGCAAACCCTGCGACCAGAAACGCTGGATATGCGCGACACTCTCGCTGACCTGACCCACCTTCTGAACCGCCTGGTGGGGGAACGGATCACGCTGACGCTGAGCCATGATCCGGTGCTGAAACCTATTCGGGCAGACAAACGCCAGCTTGAACAGGTGCTGATGAACCTGGTGGTCAATTCACGCGATGCAATGCCTGCGGGTGGCGAGATCAAGATCGTGACGGAGTGCCTGACCCTAGACGAACCGTTATCGCGTGACCGGGTGAGTGTGCCTGTCGGCGAATACGTCACCGTCAAGGTCAGCGATGACGGCACCGGTATCCCGGCGGATAAACTGGCAAAGGTCTTTGAGCCGTTCTTTACCACCAAGAAAACCGGTGAAGGCACCGGGCTGGGGCTCTCTACGGCCTACGGCATCGTCAAACAGACGGGCGGTTTCATCTTTGTCGACTCTGTTGAAGGGGAGGGCACCACCTTTAGCCTCTATTTCCCTGTTCTGGAGGCCCCGCCGGCCCAAGCCACGGCAAGCGCGCCCAAAGATACTGGCCCCAAGGCCAAAACCGCCGACGGCGTCATCCTGCTGGTAGAGGACGAAGCCCCCGTGCGCGCCTTTGCAAGCCGCGCCCTGCGTTTGCGCGGATATACGGTGCTGGAGGCGGATTCCGCCGAGGCAGCCCTGCGCACCCTGGAAGATGAAGATCTGGACATCGACGTTTTTGTGACCGACGTGGTCATGCCGGGCATGGACGGCCCATCCTGGGTGCGTGAAGCGCTTAAGGAACGGCCCGAAGTGCGGGTGGTCTTTGTATCAGGCTACGCTGAGGACAGTTTCGACGAGACACGCAGCAGTATCCCGAACTCGGTGTTCCTGCCCAAGCCCTTCTCGCTCAGTGATCTGACGGACACGGTGCACAAGCAACTGCACTAGCCGATTGCAGAGCTAGGTTTATCAGGGGATCGAGTCGTAAAGTTCAAACTCTTCCGCGAACTTGCGCCTGAAACGCCGCTCGACGTCCGGATCGAGGGTTAGCTCCATCGCCGGAGAGACGTTTTCGCGTGTTAGGGATATCTCGACCTCCAGCCGCTCCTCTAGAAATGCCGTCAATCGCGCTTGATCCTCATACCGAAAGTAGTGCGTGATCGCCGTGCCATTCGGCTGGGCCTTCATGAAGTTCGCCTGGCTGCCCACATCGGCGAAACCGGGCTTGTTGCCTTTCATATAGGCCAGAACAAATTCATCGAAGCTCACATCATGGGTGCTGTTCTCTTTGCCCTGCATAAAAGGGCGTCGGCGGTAGCGATACCAACTGCCCAGCCAGCTGATGGGTTCACGCATGACGGCCATCAGCTCCATCTCTACCCCGCAGACGTTCTTGAACATCGGCCGCAGGAATCGGTTATAGCGATAGACCGGCGCGTGTTTCAGCATGGGCGGTTCGCTGATCACCATATCGGCGCGGGGGGCCAATGCGACCTCATACGCCGTGGTGCCTGTTTTGGGGACAGACAGAAACGCAAGGCGTTCTTTAAAGAAAACAATCACTTGGCCGCATCCCCGCAGGTCATTCAAAGTTTATCCACCTCGTAAACTACTTCTTAACCCGCGCCCGCAAAAGATGGGTTTGTAAATATTTTGATTGAAATGTTCTACTTTTGGTCTCATAGAGAACATTAGAGGAACAGAGCAACCCACAGGCGTTCCCCGCATTGCGGAGCCGACGCCGATATGACACTAAAGGACCAGGCACATGGCAACGGCAGAGCTTCTGAAAATGGACGACAAAAAATCGGCGGAAAAGCAAAAGGCGCTGGATTCCGCGCTGGCCCAGATCGAACGGCAGTTCGGCAAGGGTTCCATCATGAAGCTGGGCGATGACGCCGCCAAGCAGGACATCAAGGCGAGTTCTACTGGCTCCCTTGGTCTGGACATCGCGCTTGGCATTGGCGGGCTTCCCATGGGCCGGATCATCGAGATTTACGGGCCGGAATCATCGGGCAAGACCACGCTGACGCTGCATTGTGTGGCCGAGCAGCAGAAGGCCGGCGGTGTCTGCGCCTTTGTGGATGCCGAGCACGCACTGGACCCGCAGTATGCCCGCAAACTGGGTGTTGATATTGATGAGCTGCTGATCTCTCAGCCCGACACCGGCGAACAGGCGCTTGAGATTACCGATACGCTGGTGCGATCGGGTGCGGTGAACATGGTCATTGTAGACTCTGTTGCGGCGCTGACGCCGAAGTCCGAGCTTGAAGGCGACATGGGCGATGCCTCCGTTGGGGTGCAGGCCCGCCTGATGAGCCAGGCGATGCGCAAGCTGACAGGCTCCATCGCGCGGTCAAACTGCATGGTGATCTTCATCAACCAGATCCGCATGAAAATCGGCGTGATGTTTGGCTCTCCGGAGACCACCACGGGCGGCAATGCGCTGAAGTTCTACTCCTCTGTCCGCATCGACATCCGCCGCATTGGCGCGCTCAAGGACCGCGACGAAGTGGTGGGCAACGCCACCCGCGTGAAGATCGTCAAGAACAAGGTGGCACCGCCCTTCAAGCAGGTGGAATTTGACATCATGTATGGCGAAGGCATCTCCAAGATGGGGGAACTTTTGGACATGGGTGTCAAAGCCGGGATCGTGGACAAATCGGGCTCATGGTTCTCTTACGGGGACGAACGCATCGGCCAGGGCCGCGAAAACGCCAAATCTTTCCTGCGCGAAAACGAGGCCATCGCGATGGAGATCGAGGACAAGATCCGCGCCGCACATGGTCTGGATTTCGACGGATCAGAGGATGATGACATCGATATTCTGGAGGCTTGATCGCCGGATCATCCCTCCTCAGCCACAAACAAAAAGGGCGCAGTTCGCACTGCGCCCTTTTTCATTGTGCGCGCCCCTGTGGACAGTACAGGGGCAGGGGGCTATCTGAGGCACATTCAACCCGCAAAGGCAGACCCATGAAGACGCTCAACGATATCCGCTCCACCTTTTTGTCCTACTTTGGCAAGCAGGATCACGCGGTCGTAGCCTCTGGTCCGCTGGTGCCGCGCAACGACCCGACGCTGATGTTTGCCAATTCAGGCATGGTGCAGTTCAAGAACATGTTTACCGGTGTAGAAACGCGTGACTACAAGCGCGCCACCACCGCGCAGAAATGCGTGCGGGCAGGGGGCAAGCACAATGACCTCGATAACGTCGGCTACACCGCGCGCCACCACACGTTCTTTGAGATGCTCGGCAACTTCAGCTTTGGCGACTATTTCAAGGCCGATGCCATTGCCTTTGCCTGGGAGCTTCTAACGAAGGATTTCGGCATTGATGCCAGCCGCTTGCTGGTCACCGTTTACCACACTGATGACGAAGCCGCAGACATCTGGAAAAAAGTTGCCGGCCTGCCGGACGAGCGCATCATCCGGATCGCCACGGACGACAATTTCTGGCGCATGGGTCCCACCGGCCCCTGTGGCCCGTGTACTGAGATTTTCTATGACCACGGCGATCACATCCCTGGTGGCCCTCCCGGCAGCCCGGACGAGGATGGCGACAGGTTCATTGAGATCTGGAACATCGTTTTCATGCAGAACGAGCAGTTCGAAGATGGCTCCATGGTGCCCTTGGACATGCAGTCCATCGATACGGGCATGGGGCTGGAACGCATCGGCGCGCTGCTGCAAGGGAAACACGACAACTACGATACCGACCTTATGCGCAGCCTCATTGAGGCCAGCGCCGGGGCGACCGACACCGACCCTTATGGCGACGGCAATGTGCATCACCGTGTGATTGCCGACCACTTGCGCTCCACTTCTTTCCTGATCGCCGATGGCGTGATGCCGTCCAACGAAGGGCGCGGTTATGTCCTGCGCCGCATCATGCGCCGTGCGATGCGCCATGCGCATCTGCTGGGGGCAAAGGACCCGGTAATGTATCAGCTGGTGCCTGCCCTGGTCGGCCAGATGGGCACGGCTTATGGCGAATTGGGTCAGGCGCAAGCCCTGATCACGGAGACGCTGCTGCTGGAAGAAACACGGTTCAAGCAGACACTGGAGCGCGGGCTGAAGCTGTTGGACGAAGAAGTGGGCAAATTGCCCGCCGGCGCTGCTTTGCCCGGCCAGACGGCGTTCAAGCTCTATGACACTTATGGCTTCCCGCTCGACCTCACGCAGGACGCGCTGCGCGAACAGGACCGTGCGGTCGATACTGACGGTTTTGACGCGGCCATGGAGGAACAGAAAGCCAAGGCACGTGCGGCGTGGGCGGGCTCAGGCGAGGCTGCGGATGCAACCGTCTGGTTCGATGTGGCCGATGAGCATGGCACGACAGACTTCCTCGGCTACGAGCTCGAAAGCGCCGAAGGCCAGATCGTGGCAATCATCAGCGACGGTGCTTCTACAGACAAGGCCGCCGAAGGCGACGCGGTGCAGATCGCACTCAACCAGACGCCTTTCTATGCCGAATCCGGTGGCCAGGTTGGCGATACGGGCGTCATTCGCACCGAAACCGGCGAGGTTACGGTTACGGACACTCGGAAGACCGCTGGCGTTTTTGCGCACATCGGGACGGTGACCAAGGGCACAATAGAGGCGGGTCAGGCCGCTCAGTTGGAAGTCGACCCCGACCGCCGCACGAACATCCGCGCCAACCACTCGGCCACGCATTTGCTGCACGAGGCCCTGCGTGCGGCCCTGGGCGATCACGTAGCACAGCGCGGCTCGCTCAATGCGCCGGATCGCCTGCGGTTCGACTTCAGCCACGGCAAGGCGCTGAGCCTGGAGGAGCTTTCTGGCGTGGAAGCCGAGGTCAACGCCTACATTCGCCAGAACGCACCGGTTGAGACACGGATCATGACGCCAGATGACGCTCGTGCGCTTGGCGCGCAGGCGCTCTTTGGTGAGAAATACGGCGACGAGGTGCGTGTGGTGTCGATGGGGACGCAGGACGGTTCCGGCAAGGGAACGGACGGCAACACCTATTCGCTGGAGCTGTGCGGCGGCACCCATGTGCAGCGCACCGGTGACATCGGCGCGTTTGTGACACTGGGCGACTCCGCCTCCAGCGCCGGCGTGCGCCGGATTGAGGCGCTGACAGGGCAGGCCGCGATGGACTACCTGCGCGGGCAGGACCATCTGCTGGCGCAAACTGCGCTTGATCTGAAAGCAACGGCAGGTGATGTGCCTGACCGCGTGCGCGCGCTGCTGGACGAACGCAAGGCGCTGAGCAACGAAGTGGCGCAGCTGCGCCGTGAGCTGGCGATGTCGGGTGGTGCTGCAGCAGCACCCGAAGCACGCGAAGTGAATGGCGTCAAATTCCTGGGTCAGGTGCTGCAGGGGGTGACGGGCAAGGACCTGCCCGCGCTCATTGACGAACACAAGGCCAACATGGGCTCTGGGGTGGTCCTGCTCATTGCAGACACTGGCGGCAAGGCAGCCGTGGCTGCGGGCGTAACAGCTGATCTGGCTGAGAGCACCTCCGCCGTCGATCTGGTCAAGGCCGCCGTGGTAGAACTTGGCGGCAAGGGCGGCGGCGGCCGCCCGGACATGGCCCAGGGCGGTGGACCCTCTGCTGACAACGCTGAAGCGGCGATCAAGGCCGCCGAAGCCTTACTGAAAGGATAGAACGATGGGAGCACTCTGGATTGCTCATGTCACAGTGACGGATGAAGAGGCCTATGCCAAATACGCCGCTGGTGCCACAAAGGCGATTGCGGATCATGGCGGCGTGTTCATCGCGCGCGGCGGACGTTATGTGCAGCTTGAAGGCAAGGATCGCCCGCGCAATGTGGTGGCCCGATTCCCCGATGTGGAAACGGCAGAAAAGTGCTATCACTCAGACGCTTATCAAGCAGCGCTCACCCACGCGCGTGGCGCATCTGAGCGCGAGCTGATGATCGTCGAAACAAGCGAATAGCCTCTCTTTCTGGCTAGAAATATCCTGGGGGTCTGGGGGCAAAGCCCCCAGCGGATCGGCGCGGCAAAGCCGCGACGAAATCAAGACGCCTTGGCCATCCGCTTGCGTTCGTGCGGATCGAGATACCGCTTGCGCAGCCGCACCGCGTTGGGTGTCACCTCCACCAGCTCATCATCGTCGATGTAGGCGATCGCTTCCTCAAGCGACAAAACCATTGGCGTGGTCAGTCGCACGGCCTCATCCGAACCAGACGCCCGCACGTTGGTCAGCTTCTTGCCCTTCAACGGGTTCACTTCCAGGTCGTTGTCGCGGGAGTGCTCGCCAATGATCATGCCGGTATAGACGTCTGCCTGCGCGCCGATCATCATCTTGCCCCGTTCTTCGAGATTCCACAGGGCGTAGGCCACCGACGTCCCGTTCTCCATGGAGATCAGGACCCCCGCACGACGCCCCGGGATCGGCCCCTTGTGCGGCGCCCAGCCGTGGAACACGCGGTTCAGCACGCCGGTGCCGCGCGTATCGGTCAGGAATTCGCCGTGATAGCCAATCAACCCGCGAGACGGCACATGGGCCACGATGCGGGTCTTGCCCGCACCGGCGGGCTTCATTTCCACCAACTCACCTTTGCGCGCGCCGGTGATCTTTTCGATCACAGCACCGGAGTAGTCATCATCCACATCGATGGTGGCTTCTTCGATGGGCTCGTGCCGCACCCCGTCGATGTCTTGGAACAGCACTTGCGGGCGCGAGATGCTGAGCTCAAACCCCTCTCGGCGCATGTTCTCGATCAGCACACCCATCTGCAATTCGCCACGGCCTGCGACCTCAAAGGCCTCACCGCCGGGCGTGTCGCTGACCTTGATGGCCACATTGGATTCCGCCTCTTTCATCAGGCGTTCGCGGATCACGCGGGACTGAACCTTTTTGCCGTCGCGCCCGGCCAGCGGGGAATCGTTGATGCCGAAGGTCACCGTGATGGTGGGCGGATCGATGGGTTGGGCGGGCAGGGCTTCTGACACAGACGGCGCGCAGATCGTGTCGGCCACGGTGGCTTTGGACATGCCCGCAAGGGTCACGATGTCGCCCGCTTCGGCCAGATCAATCGGCTGCTGCGACAACCCGCGGAAGGCGAGGATCTTGGTGCAGCGGAAGTTCTCAATCAGATCACCATCGCGGCTGAGCGCCTTGACGGTTTCACCCGCCTTCAGTGTGCCCGATTCAACCCGGCCCGTCAGGATGCGGCCAATGAAAGGATCGCTGCCAAGTGTCGTGGCCAGCATGCGGAAGGGCTCATCGCGCGCAGCCAACTGCGCAGGCGCGGGCACGTGATCGACAATGAGATCAAAGAGCGCTGCCAAATCCTTGCGCGGCCCATCAAGCTCCATATCCGCCCAGCCGGAACGGCCGGAAGCATACATCGCCGGGAAGTCCAGTTGATCGTCGTCTGCACCCAGATTTGCAAAGAGATCAAAGCATTCATCCAGCGCGCGGTCTGGCTCTGCATCCGGTTTGTCGACCTTGTTCAGCACCACAATGGGGCGCAGCCCCAGCGCCAGCGCCTTTGAGGTCACGAACTTGGTCTGCGGCATCGGCCCTTCAGCGGCATCGACCAGCAGCACCACACCGTCGACCATGGACAGGATACGCTCCACCTCGCCGCCGAAATCCGCGTGGCCCGGGGTGTCCACGATGTTGATGCGCGTGTTCTTCCATTCAACGGAGGTCGCCTTGGCCAGGATCGTGATCCCGCGCTCGCGTTCCAGATCGTTGGAATCAAGTGCGCGTTCGGTGGTCGCCTGACCCTCACGAAAAGTGCCAGACTGCTTGAGCAGCTCGTCCACAAGTGTTGTCTTGCCGTGGTCGACGTGGGCGATGATCGCGATGTTGCGCAGGTCCATGGGAAACCCCTTTTGACGTTTGCCGGGGCCATATCGTGCAGCCGCAGCAAAGGCCAGCGCTAAAGCGGCAGCCGCGTTGTTTCCTTGATCTCTTCCATCACAAAGCTGGCAGAGACATCCCTAAGCGGCACTTTTTTGATCAGCCGCTGATAGAGGCGATCATAATCCGCCATATCCGCCACACGGGCGCGGATCAGGTAGTCCAGATCGCCTGTCATCCGGTAAACCCCGAGGATCTCGGGCATGGTACGGGTGGCGGCAGAGAATTTCTCCAGCCAGTCCGGCGCATGGGCGTCAGTGCGTACCGCGATGAAGACGGTCAGCCCCAGCCCCAGCTTCGCCGCATCCAAGAGCGCCACGCGGGCGGTGATGACGCCTGCGTCCTCCAGCGCCTTGATCCGCCGCCAACAGGCGTTGCGCGATAGACTGACGGCCTCTCCCAATGCGTCAAGCGATTGTCCTGCGTCGCGTTGCAGTTCGTTCAGGATTCGGCGGTCTGTTTCATCGATTTTCAACATTGAATGACTATTGGTGGGATTTATTCCCAACTTCAATCTCAAATTCGGAGCCTTTGGGATAAATTCAACCACCATCTGGGGAATTGTGGGCAAAACCATCTCAGGAGCCACGCCATGATCAGCCGCATTTTTCTCGACCATCCCTCATCGGTAGATGAAACCTTCTTCCAGCACATGGCTTTCGCTTTGAAATTCGCAGGGCTGCTGTTTGCGGCCGCCTTCGCCGCTCTCATTCACGCGCTGGTACCATGCCTCTTTGAAAAGACCGCCAGCCGCATCATCGCCAAACTCTACGCCCGCAGACACAATCGGGGGGCTTGAGCCATGTGCCGCTGGGCCGCCTGGATGGGCAAGCCGATCTTTCCAAGCACCATGATCACTGATCCGGCCCATTCGCTAGTGGAACAATCGCGTGAAGCGGTGAAGTGCAAGACGGCGATCAATGCCGATGGGTTCGGGCTCGCTTGGTATGACAAGCGGCCAGAACCCGGGCTTTACCGCGATGTCTATCCGGCATGGTCTGATCCAAACCTGCAGGCCTTGGCCCAGCAGGTGCAGACGCCACTATTTCTGGCCCATGTCCGCGCCTCCACGGGAACTGCGACAAGCCGTAACAACTGTCATCCCTTCGTGCAGGGGCGGTGGTCTTTTATGCACAACGGGCAAGTGGGCGGCTTTGACCGGTTTCGCAAGGACGCAGATATGTTGATCCCCTCAGCGCTCTACGCCCATCGAAGAGGGGCTACGGACAGCGAGGCGTTGTTTCTTGTGGCCTGCGGGCTGGGGCTGGAAAGCGCCCCGAAAGCCGCGCTTGAAGCGGTGGTTGCCCAGTTCGAAACACTTGCTGCACAAGCCCAAGTGACACCGCTTGTGCGCTTTACCGCCGCGGTGACGGACGGCAAAACGCTCTATGCGGTCCGCTATGCGACCGATGATCTGGCACCCTCGCTATTCTACCGTTGGGATGAAGACGGGCAGGGTTGGGCGCTTGTTTCAGAGCCCTATGACGTCAGTAAGGGAAACTGGCGCGAGGTGCCCAAAGGCAGCTTTTGCACCTTTGACATCGAAGGCTGCCAGATCGAACGCTTTGATCCGCAGATCGGTGCCATGGCCGCGTGATCCGCTGCACCTTACGAAAATCGGCCGAATTCGGCTAAATCTCGACCCATATCCCTTTCGGTATACAATTGTATGCATTGACATAGCGTGGGGCCTTGGGTACCGCAGTCGCAATTGATAACCCATCAACAGGTGGCGGCCCGAGTGGGCTGCAAACCTCAACCAGATGGCATCCGCAGCTGACCACACACAAGAGGTTCACATGGCCCAATCAGACACCCCTGACATCATCTACACCAAGGTTGACGAAGCCCCCGAACTGGCGAGCGCGTCTTTCCTGCCGATCATCCGCCGCTTCACCAAAGCGGCCGGGATTTCTGTGGGTACACGCGATATCTCCCTTGCAGGCCGGATCATCGCGACCTTCCCTGAGAACCTTACCGACGAGCAGCGCCAGAACGATGATCTGGCGGAGCTCGGCCGTTTGGTAAAAACGCCCGATGCCAACGTGATCAAGCTGCCCAACATCTCAGCCTCTGTCCCGCAGCTGGTGGCTGCGATTGAGGAGCTTCAGGCCAAGGGCTATGCACTGCCGGACTACCCGGAAGACCCTCAGACGGACGCCGAAAAGGAAGTGCGCGCGCGTTACGACACCATCAAGGGTTCGGCTGTGAACCCCGTCCTGCGTGAAGGCAACTCTGACCGTCGCGCGGCCCGCGCGGTCAAGAATTTCGCGCGCGCCAACCCGCATTCGATGGGCGCGTGGTCTGCGGACAGCAAAACCAAGGTGTCTTCCATGCCGGGCGATGACTTTTATGCCAATGAGGTTTCCGCCACCATTTCCGCCGCCCAGGCTGGCACCGCGCGGATCGAATTTGAAGGCTCGGACGGCGCAATCACCGTGCTGAAAGACGCATGGCCGCTCGAAGAAGGCACCATTGCCGACGCGACCTTCATGTCCGCCAACGCGCTGTCTGCTTTCCTGAAAGAGGCGATTGAGGACACCAAGGCCGACGGCACGATGTTCTCGCTCCACATGAAGGCCACCATGATGAAGGTCAGCGATCCGATCATTTTTGGCCACGCGGTCAAGGCCTGGCTGGGCCCGGTCTGGGACACACATGGCGATGCGATTGCAGAAGCAGGTGGGTCCCCGAACTCTGGCCTTGCGGACGTGCTGGCAGCGATTGACGAAATGCCCAACGCGGATGCCATCAAGGCTGAAATCGCGGCGTTGGAGCGTCCGTCCATGTATATGGTCGACAGCGACCGGGGCATCACCAACCTGCACGTGCCCTCCGACGTGATCATCGATGCGTCCATGCCGGCTGTCATCCGCGCGGGCGGTAAGGGCTGGGATGAAACAGGGGCCAAGGGCGATACCAATTGCGTGATCCCCGACCGCTGCTATTCCACGATCTATGATGAGACGATCAATTTCTTCAAAGCCAACGGCGCGCTGGATGTCACCACCGCCGGTGCCGTGGCCAACGTGGGCCTGATGGCGCAGAAGGCGGAAGAATACGGATCGCACCCCACAACCTTTGAGGCCCCAGCTGATGGCACGATGCGGATTGTGCTGGAGAATGGCGAGGTTCTGCATGCCCATGCGGTTGAGGCAGGCGACATTTGGCGGTCCTGCACCGTCAAGAAAGCCCCGATTGAAAACTGGATCCAGCTGGCGATGGACCGTCGGCGCCTGACCGGGTCCGAGGCGATCTTCTGGCTTGATGCAGGGCGCGCGCATGACGCGCAGCTGATTGACTACGTGAAGCCTGCGCTGGAAGCTGCTGGTGTTGCTGACAAATTCCAGATCATGGCACCGCGTGAGGCGACGGCCCAATCGCTGAAAACGATCACGGCGGGTCAGGATTCTATCGCCATCACGGGCAACGTTTTGCGCGACTATCTGACCGACCTTTTCCCGATCCTGGAGCTCGGTACATCTGCCAAGATGCTGTCCATCGTGAAGCTGATGAATGGTGGCGGCTTATTTGAGACAGGCGCGGGTGGCTCTGCACCCAAGCATGTGCAGCAGTTGCAGGCCGAAAACCACCTTCGGTGGGATTCGATGGGCGAGTTCTGTGCGTTGGGTGAAAGCCTGAACTTCCTCGCAGACGTCAAAGGCAACGCGGCCGCAGGAGTGCTGGGTGCCGCCGCCGAGGCTGCGACGCAAGGCATCCTAGACGACAACCGTTCCCCCAGCCGCAAGGCCGGTGAGCCGGACAACCGGCACAGCCACTACTGGTTTGCGCGTTATTGGGCAGAAGCCCTTGCGGCGCAGACGGGAGATGCTGATCTGGCAGCGGAATTCGCGCCGATGGCCCAGGCATTGGCAGAGAATGAGGCAACTATCCTTGCTGAACTCTCTGGCAATTCCGGCAGTGCGGCGGATACCGGCGGCTACTTCCGCAACGATGATGCGAAGACTGCGAATGTGATGCGTCCAAGTGAGACGCTGAACGGCATCATCGGCTGATTGTGAAACAGGGGTGGGCCTGATGGCCCATCCCAGCGCTTACCCGCGCGCAGCAAACCAGCGCGAGACTTTCTCGCGCGCAAAGGCCCAGAGCCCCGGTGCCCCCACGGCGATCTTGCGCCCGACGCGATCTTCGAACTGGTCATAGGTGACGTCATAGTCGACCCAGGACCCGCCATTTGAGGCGAGGTTTTGCATGGGCGGCTGGAACCGGTCGAGTGATTTGGCAAATTGTGCTGTGGGGGTTTGATTGGCCTCGAATTCTTCCCAAATCGCGCGAAGATCGTCGCGCAGGTCATTGGGAAGGAGGCCAAAAATGCGATCCGCGGCGGCTTGTTCCTGCGCGGCCATGGCTGACGCGTCGTAGTCTCCAAATATCGGGTTGTCGCCTGCGTCAATCTCCACCAGATCATGCAGGATCAGCATCTTGAGGACGCGGGCTATGTCCACGTCCGGGCCCGCCTGATCTGCCAGAACCAGCGCATAAAGGGTCAAGTGCCAGGAATGCTCAGCCGAGTTTTCGTAGCGCGAACCATCACAAAGCGTCGTGCCGCGCACTACCGATTTCAGCTTATCAGCCTCGTTGAGGAAGGCGATTTGGCGTTCCAGCCGGTCGTTCACTCCGACCCGGCCTGTGCGCGGTGGGCCTTGAGCTTTTGTACGAGAAAGGCGCGGGCTTTTTCCTCGGCCATACGGGTGCGCACGGCGGTCAGGAATGCTTCTTCCAGCGTTTGGGAGGAGGCACCGATGGTGTCGCCTAGTTCCATGAACAGACGGTCATTGCCAATCTCCTGCTGCACCTTGATGCAGTCATCGGCCAGTTTGTTGGCCATGGCGACGAGGGTCGGGTCTGACATCAGCGGGTCGTCTCCGTCAGGCGGCGTTTGACGTATTCGGTGGTCGAACCGATCAGCGTGTCCATGTGCGGCTCTTCAAAGAAGTGACCCGCGCCTTCGACTTCCTGATGGGTGATCGTGATGCCCTTTTGTTCATGCAGTTTGTTGACCAGCGAAACCGTGTCTGCTGGTGGCGCCACGCGGTCTGCCGTGCCGTTGATGATCAACCCGGACGAGGGGCAGGGCGCGAGGAAGCTGAAGTCATACATGTTCGCAGGGGGCGAGACGGAGATGAAGCCGGTAATCTCAGGCCGCCGCATCAAAAGTTGCATCCCGATCCATGCGCCAAACGAGAAACCCGCAACCCAGCAGTGCTTGGAGTTGTTGTTCATCGACTGAAGGTAGTCGAGGGCAGAGGCGGCATCCGACAGCTCCCCAATGCCCTGATCGTATTCGCCTTGGCTTCGGCCCACACCGCGAAAGTTGAACCGCAACACGGTGAAGCCCATGTTGTAAAACGCATAATGCAGGTTGTAGACAACCTTGTGGTTCATCGTCCCGCCAAACTGCGGGTGCGGATGCAGAACGATCGCAATCGGTGCATCGCGTTCTTTTTGTGGGTGATAGCGGCCTTCCAGGCGGCCTTCTGGTCCGGGGAAAATAACCTCTGGCATTCGGGTCCCATCTGATGGGGTTCAAAGTGGCGCGCGGATAGTTGACCTATTCGCTCAGACACTTTAGAACGGTTCTAATCTTGCCCAGGCGCGCTGTGCGCGGGTGGGAACCTTGCACTTACGTATTTCGCGCGCCCGCGTCAATCAATCGCGGAGCTACCCGGGGCCAGAGCGACATGAAACTAAGCACCAAAGGCCGTTACGCCATGGTCGCTCTTGCAGACATCGCGCTGCACGGGGGCGAGGGGCTTGTATCTTTGGGTGACATATCCGGGCGTCAGTCGATATCTCTGCCCTACCTGGAGCAGCTGTTCGTCAAGCTGCGTCGCGCTGATCTGGTGTCCTCCGTCAGGGGCCCCGGCGGGGGATATCGTTTGGCGCGGCCGCCCTCGGAGATCCGTGTGTCAGAGATTCTCGCCGCGGTCGATGAGACGGTCGATGCTATGCACAAGGGTGCGGGCGCGTCGGGCGGCCTGTCCGGCAGTCGGGCGCAGTCGCTGACCAACCGCCTGTGGGAGGGGTTGAGCGCCCATGTCTATGTGTTCCTGCATCAGACTCGGTTGTCCGATGTTGTGGCGAACGAGTTGGCACCTTGTCCTGCTGTCCCCAACCTTTTTGAGATGGTGGACGAGGCATGAGTGTTGACCTGATGGAGCGGCTGCGCCGCGCGCGATTCTATTTTGCTGATGAGGGGGCGCTGCCCCCTCAAACTCCCCCGGAGTATTTTGCGCATAAAGAGTGTATCGGGTGAGGGTTTATCTTGATCATAATGCGACCACGCCGCTGCGGGCTGAGGCACGCGCGGCGATGGTCGCGGCGATGGATGTGGCTGGCAATCCGTCGTCGGTGCATGCGGAGGGGCGTGCGGCCAAAGGGCTAATTGAACGTGCGCGGGCGCAGGTGGCGGCGGCTCTTGGGGCTCAGGATGTGGACGTTGTCTTTACCTCTGGTGCGACAGAGGCTGCGGCTTTGGCGTTGCAGGGTCGGAGTCTTCCGGGATCCGACATTGAACATGATGCGGTACGCAGTTGGACCAAGCACGAATTGACTGTTTCCGAGAGTGGCAAGGTCGCGCTTGAGGACGCAGAGGCCAGCACGCTGCAGTGGGCGAACTCAGAGACCGGCGTGGTACAGGATTTGCCGCGAGGCCTTGCTGTGAGCGACATGACGCAGGGCTTTGGAAAGCTGCGCGCGAATTTCACGGGGGCGGGTGTGCGCATGGCGCTTGTCTCTGCCCATAAGCTCGGTGGGCCCAAGGGGATCGGGGCTTTGGTTCTGAAGCGCGGACAGGAAGTTCCGGCCATGATCAAAGGCGGTGGCCAGGAAATGGGCCGCCGTTCTGGCACGGAAAACGTTATCGGGATTGCGGGTTTCGGGGCCGCGGCGGAGGCTGCGGCGCATGACGTTGCGGAAGGGCGCTGGGACGGGGTCGCTGAACTGCGTGATTTGATGGAAGACGCCCTTGAGGCCGCCTCTAGCCAGACTATTTTAGTCGGGAAAGATGGCGCCCGGCTCCCTAACACATCCTGCATCCTGACCCCGGGTTGGAAGGGGGAGACGCAGGTGATGCAGATGGACCTCGCCGGCTTTGCCATCTCCGCGGGCTCTGCCTGTTCGTCGGGCAAAGTCAAAGCAAGCACCGTCTTGCGTGCCATGGGCTACGATGACATCCACGCCGGCAGCGCCATCCGGGTGTCGCTGGGGTTGGAAACAACAAAAGAAGATGTGTTGCGGTTCGCTGATGCCTGGGCTGCACAATACAAGAAACACGCGGCCCGCGCGGCCTGAGAAAGGAAACGAGCATGGACACCATTGTCGAAGGCAGCGCCGTCAAGGAAGGCGTCGATCAGGAGACCGTAGATGCCGTGCGCGAAGTGGGCGGCAAGTACAAATACGGCTGGTCCACGGACATTGAGATGGAGTACGCGCCCAAGGGGTTGACGGAAGACATCGTGCGCCTGATCTCTGCCAAGAATGATGAGCCGGAGTGGATGACCGACTGGCGGCTAGAGGCTTACGCCCGTTGGCTGACCAAGGAAGAGCCCGATTGGGCGATGGTCGATTATCCTGAGATCGATTTCCAGGATCAGTATTACTACGCCCGGCCCAAGAGCATGGCGGAAAAGCCCAAGTCGCTGGATGACGTGGACCCCAAGCTGTTGGAGACCTACCAGAAGCTGGGCATCCCACTGAAAGAGCAGATGATCCTTGCCGGTGTCGAAGGGGCCGAGGATGCGCCTGCTGAGGGCCGCAAAGTGGCTGTGGATGCGGTGTTTGACTCCGTGTCTGTCGGCACAACTTTCCAGGATGAACTGAAGAAGGCCGGAGTCATCTTCTGTTCCATCTCTGAAGCCATCAAGGATCATCCGGAACTGGTGAAGAAGTACCTCGGGTCCGTCGTTCCGGTGTCCGACAACTTCTATGCCACTTTGAACTCCGCCGTCTTCTCTGATGGTTCCTTTGTCTATGTCCCACCGGGGGTACGCTGCCCGATGGAGCTTAGCACCTACTTCCGCATCAATGCGGAGAATACGGGTCAGTTTGAGCGGACGCTGATCATCGCAGACAAAGGCTCTTACGTGTCTTACTTGGAGGGTTGCACGGCGCCCCAGCGCGACGAGTCTCAACTGCACGCGGCTGTGGTGGAGATCATCGTGGAGGAGGACGCGGAGGTGAAATACTCCACCGTTCAGAACTGGTATCCCGGCGATGAAGACGGCAAGGGTGGCATCTATAACTTTGTGACCAAGCGGGCCGATTGCCGGGGTGACCGGGCCAAGGTGATGTGGACGCAGGTGGAGACGGGCTCTGCCGTGACGTGGAAGTACCCAAGCTGCATCCTGCGTGGTGATGACAGCCAGGGGGAGTTCTACTCCATCGCCATTGCCAACAACATGCAGCAGGCCGACACCGGCACCAAGATGGTGCATCTGGGTAAGCGCACGAAATCGCGCATCGTCTCCAAGGGTATTTCGGCGGGCAAGGCGCAGAACACCTATCGCGGGTTGGTCAGTATGCACCCCAAGGCCAAGGAATCGCGGAACTATACGCAATGCGACTCGCTGTTGATCGGCGACAAATGCGGTGCCCATACGGTGCCTTACATCGAGGTGAAGAATAACTCCTCTCGGGTGGAGCATGAGGCGACGACCTCCAAGGTAGACGACGACCAGATGTTCTACTGCCGCTCTCGGGGTATGGACGAGGAAGAGGCCGTGGCGCTGGTCGTGAACGGGTTCTGCAAGGACGTTCTGCAAGCGCTGCCGATGGAGTTTGCCATGGAAGCCCAGGCGCTTGTGGCGATTTCGCTTGAGGGGTCGGTGGGGTAACGATGCCAACCGGCGCGAGCAACACTTCAGAACATGCGGCGACAGGGCCGGGGATGATCCGGACCTCAATGCTTGGCAGATTGTGCGTGACCATTGCGCTATTTTTTGCGTTCCGCGTGCTCTTCTTTGCTTTGTCATTGCCTTACCAAGCGGCATTGGCCATGGGCGCCGTGATTTTGTGCGAGGTATCCTGGTGGCTCTTCAAAAAACGCCGCGCTGGACGGTTCAAAGAGAAAGCAGTCTCATTGCAAGCGCAATTGCATGACCTGAAGCAAAAAGAGTTCGCACTGCGCTACGAAGAGGCCAAGAATAACGGTGCGTTGGATCGCTTCGAGAAGGCGGAGGAGATCTGATGCAAACCAAGACACTCCAGGTTGCCATCGCTGTTGTCGTCTTCTTCGGCTTGAACCTGTTGTTTTTCGGGGCAACAGACGGACGGCTCTACTTGGCGGTTGCCAGTAGTCTGATCTTTGGCCTGACCTACGCAGCAATCCTCGCGGGGATTGCGATTTTTCACGGCGACAAAGCCGAGTGACATGAATAACGCCCTGCAAGGGTTTGGAAGGAAAGTAGAATGCTGAGCATCAAGAACCTGCACGTGAAACTGGAAGAAGAGGACAAGCAGATCCTCAAGGGCGTCGATCTGGAGGTCGAGGCAGGCCGGGTGCATGCCATCATGGGGCCTAATGGTTCAGGCAAGTCGACCCTCTCTTACGTGCTGTCCGGCAAGGACGGCTATGAGGTGACCGACGGTGCCGCCACGCTTGAAGGCGAGGACCTGCTGGAGCTCGAACCGGAAGAGCGTGCTGCTGCGGGCCTGTTTCTGGCGTTCCAATACCCTGTGGAAATCCCCGGGGTGGGCAACATGACGTTCCTGCGGACGGCGGTGAACGCGCAGCGTAAAGCACGGGGCGAGGAGGAGATGTCCGCCGCTGATTTCCTCAAGGTGATCCGCGCAAAGGCGAAAGAGCTGAAGATCGACGCGGATATGCTCAAGCGTCCTGTGAACATGGGTTTCTCGGGCGGTGAGAAAAAGCGCAATGAAATCCTGCAGATGGCCATGCTGGAGCCCAAGATGTGCATCCTGGACGAGACGGATTCAGGCCTTGACGTCGACGCCATGAAGCTGGTGGCCGAAGGCGTGAACGCCCTACGATCCGAAGGGCGCGGGTTCCTTGTGATCACCCACTATCAGCGCCTGCTGGATCACATCAAACCGGACGTGGTGCACATCATGGCCGATGGCCGCATTGTGAAAACAGGCGGGCCGGATCTGGCGCTTGAGGTCGAAAACAACGGCTATGCTGACATCCTGGCAGAGGTGGCGTGATGGGCGACCCGGCAGTCAAGGAAACGCCGACAGAGGCGCTGATCAAGTCGCTGGCCATGCCCGGGCAGGGCTGGTCGGTTGCGGCGCGTGAGGATGCGCTGAACCGGCTGGCCTCTATGGGGCTGCCGCAACGGCGCGACGAGTATTGGAAGTTCACGCGCCCCGATACGCTGACGCAAGTGGATGTCCCCGAGGCCGCGACTTTTCACCATGATGAGGCCCCGCTGTTTTACAGCATGGACCGCCTCAAGGTTGTCTTTGTGGACGGTGTGTTTGACGCAGATGCCTCGGACGATCTGAGCCTCGAGGGGATCACCATTGAGCGGCTAGCAGAGGCGACGAGCGATCTGCACTGGGCGCGCGACCTTTATGGCACGCTGGAGGCCAAGGGGCAGACGCCAGTTGAACGGCCGCTGGCGGCGCTCAACACCGCGTTTGCGACTGATGGTGTGCTGATCCATGTGACATCCACGCCCAACAAACCCGTCAGCCTGATTTATCGCCACGCGTCAGAGAGTTCCGATGCGATCCTTCACCATGTGGTCAAAGTGGAGACGGGTGCTGAAGTCACCATCCTTGAGAACGGCCCAGCCGCCGCGCGGTTCAACAAATGCATGGAAGTGGAAGTCGCAAGCGGTGCCACGTTCAACCACGTCCGCGCACAAGGCCGCGACCACGAGCGTCGGGCTGCCACGCATATCTTTGCCCGTCTTGGCACGGAATCGCACTTCAAAAGCTTCACGCTGACGGTCAACGGTAGGCTCACACGCAACGAATGCGTCATTGAGCTGACGGGCGATGATGCCACCGCCCATGTGGCCGGTGCTTGCGTCGGGGATGGCGATTTCCATCACGACGACACGGTGTTTATCACCCATGACGCGGTGAATTGCGAAAGCCGTCAGGTGTTCAAGAAGGTCCTGCGCAATGGCGCGACTGGCGTGTTCCAGGGCAAGATCCTGGTGCAGCCTGACGCGCAGAAGACGGATGGCTACCAGATCAGCCAGTCGCTGCTCCTGGATGACGACAGCCAGTTCCTCGCCAAGCCGGAGCTCGAGATCTACGCCGATGATGTGGCCTGTTCCCATGGCTCGACCTCCGGTGCAATTGACGAGGAGGCGCTGTTTTACCTCCGCGCGCGTGGGGTGCCGGAGGCGGAGGCCACCGATCTGCTCACGCTGGCTTTCCTCGCTGAAGCGGTGGAGGAAATCGCCGATGAAGCGCTGCGCGATGAAATCAACAAGCGCATGACCTCCTGGTTGGAACGTCACAGAAGCTGATGGCGGCGACACAGGACATTGTGGCCACCTATACCGGGCCGGGCCGTGTTGTCGCGCGGCTTGTCGGGCAGGGCGAACAGGAATCCCGCGCGCTGGTGTTCCTGATGCTTGGCTGCCTGATGGTATTTGTCGCCCAAACCCCGCGACTGGCGCGCGAGGCACATCTGACCGACGGTGATCTGCCCATGATGCTGGGCGGCACCCTGATGGCCTGGATGTTCATCGTGCCGCTTGTTTTCTACGCCATCGCGATGGTCAGCCACATCGTGGCGCGCGCCTTCGGGCGCAAGCAAACTGCCTATGGCGCGCGGATCGCGCTTTTCTGGGCCTTGCTGGCCTCTTCGCCGGTGATGCTGCTTTGGGGGCTGACTGCCGGGTTCATTGGCCCCGGCCCGCAGCTGAGCCTCGTGGGCTTTATCTGGATCGCCGTGTTCATCTGGTTCTGGATCGGTGGGCTGCTGGGGGCAGGGCGGGCGGCTTTATGACACTAACAGCGCTTTCCCCCCTGATCAGCACGACCCTAACGGACCCGCGTCAGGCCGCGCGCCAGATCATGGCGATGGATCTGGGCCGTGATGTCGCGTGGACGGCGCTTGCGTTGGTGGCAGCGGTAAACACGTTCATCCTGCAGGTGATGGTCCGCGCCGCACCTGCAGAGATACAGTCGCAATTCCCCAGCTACTTCAGCGCCCCGTTGGCGGTCTTTGTCCTGATGGCCGGGGTGATGGTGATCTATATCCACACCGTCTATTGGGCTGGGCTCGCCCTGTCGGGCAAGGGTCGGCTTGATGATGTGGTGAACCTGATGGTCTGGCTGCAAGTGCTGCGTACTGGCGCGCAAGTTCTGATTCTGGCGGTGTCCGCCATTATCTCTGCCCTCGCAGGCCTTTTGTCGCTGGTTGCCTTTGCCTGGGGCCTTTGGATCTTGTTCAATTTTCTGGTTGAGGCGATGCAACTGCCCAGTATCGGGCATGCGGTCATTGTCCTGGTGATCGCGATCGCAGGTCTGGTTCTGGGGCTGGGCATCCTTCTGGCATTGATTGGGCCGTTGGCCCAAGGGAGCACGAGCAATGTATGATGTGAACGCTGTCCGAAGCGATTTTCCGATCCTGTCGCGCGAGGTGAACGGCAAGCCACTGGTCTACCTCGACAATGGTGCCTCAGCCCAAAAACCGCAGGTGGTGATTGACGCGATCACGCAGGCCTATTCGATGGAATACGCGAATGTGCATCGGGGGCTGCACTATCTTTCTAACCTTGCGACCGACAAATATGAGGCCGTGCGCGGCACCATTGCACGGTTTCTGAATGCGGGGTCAGAGGATGAGATCGTCCTGAACTCCGGTACGACCGAAGGGATCAATACGGTTGCCTACGGTTGGGCCATGCCGCGCATGGAAGCGGGGGATGAGATTGTGCTGAGCGTGATGGAGCATCACGCGAACATCGTGCCCTGGCATTTCCTGCGTGAACGGCAGGGTGTGGTGCTGAAGTGGGTGGATGTTGATGCAACGGGGGCATTGGACCCGCAAGCGGTGATCGACGCCATTGGCCCCAAGACCAAGCTGGTGGCGATCACGCATCTTTCCAATGTGTTAGGCACCAAAGTTGATGTGAAAACCATCACAAAAGCGGCCGATGACAAGGGCGTGCCGGTGCTGGTGGATGGCTCTCAGGCCGCTGTGCACATGCCTGTCGACGTGCAGGACATAGGCTGCGACTTCTATGCGATCACCGGCCACAAACTTTATGGCCCCTCTGGCTCTGGCGCGATCTACATCACAAAGGACCGCATGGCAGAGATGCGCCCCTTCATCGGTGGTGGCGACATGATCCGTGAGGTGCATCGCGATGTGGTGACCTACAACGATCCCCCGATGAAGTTTGAGGCCGGCACACCGGGGATCGTGCAGACGATTGGTTTGGGTGTGGCGCTTGACTACATGATGGGCCTCGGCATGGAGAACATCGCAGCACACGAGGACAGCTTGCGCGACTATGCGGTGGACAAGCTCTCAGGCCTCAACTGGCTACAGGTGCAGGGCACGACGGCGGATAAGGCCGCCATCTTCAGCTTTACCTTGGACGGCGCCGCGCATGCCCATGACATCTCCACCATCCTGGACAAAAAGGGGGTGGCGGTCAGGGCAGGGCACCACTGCGCCCAGCCGCTGATGGAGCATTTTGGCGTCACAGCCACCTGCCGCGCCTCCATGGGGCTCTATAATACCACCGGCGAAGTGGACACGCTGGTTGAGGCTTTGGAATTGGCGCATGACCTCTTTGCCTGATTTGGCATTGCAGGGCTCGGGCGCTCTGGCTATGAAGCAAAGCGTGGACCCTTAGCTCAGCTGGATAGAGCGCTGCCCTCCGAAGGCAGAGGCCAGAGGTTCGAATCCTCTAGGGTCCGCCATTTTCACGACATAGCTTGCCGCAGATGGTGTAGATTTGGCGGTCTGCTTGCCCATAATTTCTCTGATTTCTGCAGGAAGGGGAGAATGGGCATGAAAGATGTTGATCTGAAGAATTGCGATGCGCCTGCTGCTGCGGCGGCGTCCATTCCGCCCACTTACTACGCGGGCGATGCATTAGCGCATGCTGAGCATGAAACAGTGTTCCGCAAGCAGTGGATCGGGTTTGGCCGCGCTGATGTGGTGCCAGAGCCCGGCAGCTACATCACGATGGATGTGGCAGGCCAGAACATCCTTTTGCTGCGCGACAGGGAGGGTAAGTTGCGGGCCTACGCAAATGCGTGTCGGCATCGCGGGGCGCGCTTGGCGGATGGGGCGGGGAGCTGCAAAGGGCTGCGTTGCCCGTTTCATTCCTGGTTTTACGGGTTGGATGGTCGACTCATCTCTGCGCCGCAGATGGAGGCGGCGGAAGCATTTGAAAAGACCGGCTATGGGCTGATCGCCTACCGCGTGGCAGAACGCCACGGGTTTGTCTTTGCAGCTTTGACCGATCAGGTGTGCGGGCTGGATGACCACTTGGCAGGTTTCGCAGACATCCACACGCCCTGGCCGCTGGATCAACTGCGCAGCCTTCGCCGGCTCGAGACGGAAGTGAACTGCAATTGGAAGGCCTTCCTTGAGGTCTTTAACGAATATTACCACCTGCCGTTCGTCCACGCCGATTCCATCGACAGCCTTTACGCTACACCAGAGGCGCCTGATCCGGTCGATGGGGCCTTTGCCACGCAGTTCGGGGCGACGGAGGGGACTGGTGGGCTACTGGAAGACGATCAGGACATGGCCTTGCCTGCGATGCCCGACCTGACGGGGCAGGCGCTGGAAGGTGCGCGATATACGTGGGTTTTTCCCAACATGACCTTTGCCGCAAACAGTGACGGGCTGTGGTGTTACGAGGCCTATCCGCTGGGTGCCGGGCGCTGCAAGGTGGTGCAGACCGCATGCTTTCACCCAGAGACTATGCGGCAGCCTGACTTTGATGAGAAATCAGCCGCTTACCTGCGCCGAATGGATGCGGCACTGGCCGAAGATGTCGAAGCATTGGAAAACCAGCAACGTGGATTGTCTTGCCCCGATGCAAAGCAAGGACGATTTCAGCCTGATCTGGAGCCGAACGTGGCGGCCTTTGCCCGCTGGTACGCAGGCTGCTGGGACTAGCGCACGAAAAAAGCGCCCGCAGGCGCTTCGTTCTAACGGCACTACAGGAGAGTTTAACCGCCCCAGGTGCGGACCTGACCGCAATCCATGTGCACGAAGTTGGAACCGGAATAACGGCCAACACCGCCACCGCGACAGGCCGCGGCCGCGCGGGCCATCTGGTGCACGGAGCGGGAGGAAAGGCGCAGATCAGCGGCCTGACCGCGCATGTGCAGGGAATTCTTGGCAACACCGCGTGACCGGCGGCGCAGCATCGCGTTTGTCTTCGGGCTGCGGTAGCCAGACAGCAGCATATAAGGTTCGTTTACATCCAGCAGGTTGTGAGCGGCAGCCATGATGTCGACAGTGCGCAGGTCCATCGATTTCACATCGTTGGTCCGCCAGTCGCGCATGAAGTAGTTCACTTCCTTCACCGCGTCCTTGATGTATTTGCCTTCAATCCAATAGATCATGTCGATCCGTTCGCCCGTGCGGCCGGAATACATGCGGATGCGGCGGATGTCGCCTGCGCCACGCAGAAGGCCTGCGGCATTGGAAAAGGTTGGGGCTGCGGTGATTGTGGTTGCTGCGAATGCGCCGAGAAGCGCACGCCGGGTCATGCCCGTAGAGCTATTGCCTGCCATAGTCTATCGTCCCGTCTTCTGCCTGCGTAGCCCTTGATGTTACAAGAACCACTTCATCTCATCCCCAGATGCAACGTCCTTATGACATAGCCTGATTCTCCGACCAAGCGCTTAATCCGGGTGGTTCCATGTAAATGCAAATTTAGGCGATTTTTTGCGCACTTTTTGATTGAACCTTAACGAACCTCCGAAAAAGGCGGTGCTTTTTGCGCATCATTGACGCAGGAAGGGCGCAATTGATGGAAACGTGAATGGACTTGAGGCCCATGCTTCTGGACACTCTGTCAAAACTCATAATTGATTCACGGGGACTTTGAATGACCGGCACTTTTTCCTTGCGTCGTGCAATGCTGCCAGCCGCAGCCCTCATCCTTTCCGCAGGTGTCTATTTTACGCCTCTGCCTGCTCAGGCGCAGGTGACAGCCTTCAAACAGGCGGTGGCTGAGGCGGCGGCACGCGATGATGACATCGCCTCCTTCTACCGCGCCAACGGCTACACCCCGATCTGGACAGGCTCCAGCGACGAAGACCGCGCCCGCCGGGCAGAGCTGATGCGTGCGATCAAGGCGGCGGCGGCCCATGGATTGCCGGTCGCGCGTTACGACCCCGAAGGGCTGATGGCGCAGCTGCGCGCCGTACGCTCGACCCGCGACCGTGGCCTGGCCGAAGTCGCCATGTCCAAGGTGTTCCTGCAATACGCCCGCGACATCCAGACCGGCGTGATCAACAATCCGCGCAGCGTTGATGATGGCATCGTGCGCAAGATCCCGCACCGCGACCGCTCCGCTCACTTGCGCGGTATTGCTAACGCGCGTCCGGCTGCGTTCTTCCGCGCCCTGCCGCCGCGCAGCATGGAATACAACGCACTGTTGAAAGAAAAGGGTAACTATTCAGGTTGTCTCTGGGGCGTTTCAGACGCTTGATTTTGTCAGGTCGGTTCGAGTTTCTGGATGAGTTGATCGGCGGTTTTCTGGAGTGTTTCGATTATTGACCAGCCCTGTTTGCGTGCCGTTTCGATCACGGTTCTGAGGGTGCAGAAGTTTTCCGCGCCGGTCAGTGTGCGGAAGCATCCCGAGACCTTGATACGGACCTTGCCCATTCTCAGATCCCTCTCGGCCTCGTTATTTGTGAAGGGAACCTGCAAGTCGGTAAGGAAGCGCAGGACATCGGCCTTGCGGTCACGCAATCGCAGCACGAGATTGTGTCCGGTTCGCCGTTTTGGTCGTCCTCGGGGGGATTTGCCGGGCAGTGCGGGTTTCAGCGGTGGCTGGTTTTCATGTAACGACAGCCCCTGCGCGATGCAGGTGTCGTAGCGCTCATCGATGGCCTTGACCACATGCGCCGCGACATGATCCCGACCGTTTGCCCGGGCGCTGGCGGCCGCCCTTTTCGCGTCCAGCAGGATAGTCTGCATCATCGCAGCCCATGCTTCCTTTTCGATATCGACGAGCGCCTGCAACTCGCGCATGTGATGGGCATTGCAAAGGCCGTGCACGACCTCCTCCATCCTGGCGTAGGATGCCCAGTTGTCATGCACCGCAATCCCCGATACGCCGGACAGCAGATCGCCTCTGCCCGCCCCCATCCGGAAATGGCTCAGGGTCAATGAGCAGATGACATGCTGCCACCGGTTTCGGCCTTCAACCCGCAGACCTGTTTCATCCAGATGTTTCACCGCCACCTGCACACCGCACAAGGCGTCACGTACAGCGTCTGCAAAAGACAGCATGCCCTCCGCCACCTTCGCAATCAGCCGCGCCAGTGTGGCGGCGGAAATGCGCACGCCGAACAGGTCACGAAAGACCTGCGACAGACGGTCATCGGGAATGCAATGGTACGTCTGAAGATAGCTCGCCATGGCCGCAATATGATTGCCGTACTGAACCGGTGCCCTGACCCCTTCCGGGAACGTGCCGCGCACGTGCTTTCCGCAGTTCGGGCATGTGCACTTATGAGCCCGGTGCTCAGTGATCGTGAGGGGTGGCGGCGGCGGCAGGTCGAACACCTGCCGGGCTGCAAACCCCTGCGAGGGGCATTGCGTCAGATCATGATCGCAGTCGGGACAGGCTTGTGGATGATGGTCGACAACCTCGTCGGGGGTGTCCGTCTGCTCCAGGGTCGTGCCCTTGTGCCCCGGCTGACCGCCGGGCTTGCGATCCAGTTGCCCGCGCTGATCCTTCCTGCCCTTCGCCGTCGGCTTCGCAGGGCTGTCACTCGACGGAGGCTTGCTGCTGTTCCGGCTGTTCAACGCAAGGCGACGCTCAAGCCCCTCAATCCGCTGCTCAAGCACAACGATCATCTCTGCCTGTCGCCGGTTCTCCTCGACAAGATACGCAATCGTCTCACGCTGCGTTTCGATCAATTCAATCAGTTGGGACTTCGAGAGTTCAGCAAGTCCGCTGGTATGGGTGGGTTCGCCAGACATGCCCTGATCGACTCATGAAATCCTCAATCAGAAAACCGGAATGTGCTCCCCCGAGTCGATTTGACGCAGCCGAAAAACGCCACCGACAACCTGGGCAGTTACAGAAAAGGTCGAAATGGAAGCGCTGCTGGATGCTGGCGGTTGGGGCCCAACTGTGCCTGCCAGCAAACTGCAGGCGGGGGATCGCGGTGCCGCTGTCGTTGCACTGCGTAATCGTCTGATTTCCATGGGATATCTGGGTCGCTCCAACACGATGGTGTTTGACGCAGAGATCACCGCCGCCGTTCAGGATTTTCAGACCGCGCATGGGCTGAACCCCGATGGCACGGCAGGTGCCGAGACCATGAAGCAGATCAACATTGGTGTGGCTGAGCGTCTGCAGTCCGTCATGGTCGCGCTAGAACGGGAACGCTGGTTCAACGTCGACCGGGGCAAGCGCCACATTCTGGTGAACATCCCCGATTTCAGCGCCAAGATCCTCGACGATGGCAAGGTCACATTCTACACCCGCTCCGTTGTGGGGGCGCATCGGGAAGGGCGCCGGACACCGGAATTTTCCGACGTGATGGAGCATATGGAGATCAACCCAAGCTGGTATGTCCCGCGCTCCATCGTAACCAAGGAATATCTGCCGTCGATGCAGCGTAACCGCAATGCGGCGAGCCATATCGTGATCACCTATAGCCGGGGCCGCAAGGTGCCGCGCGGGGCCATCAACTTTGGTGCTTATAACGCGCGCAACTTCCCCTTTGCGATGCATCAGCCGCCCAGCCGGACCAATGCGCTGGGACTGGTGAAGTTCATGTTCCCAAACAAGTACAATATTTACCTGCATGACACGCCCGCCAAGAACCTCTTTAGCCGCGATGTGCGTGCCTTCAGCCATGGCTGCATCCGTCTGGCGCAGCCCTTTGACTTTGCCTATGCGTTGCTGGCAGCCCAAGAGGACGACCCCAAGGGCGTTTTCCATCGCGCCCTGGACACCGGCAACACGGTCAAGATCAAGCTGGAAAAGCAGGTGCCCGTGCATCTGATCTACCGCACGGCTGTGACCAACGCGCGCGGCCACACCGAGTATCGCGCCGATATCTACGGCCGCGATGCGCGCATCTGGTCGGCGCTGAGCCGGGCAGGGGTGGTCTTGGGCGGCGTTCGGGGATAATCCTGCCCCCGTGTTCAACGCGGGAGTCCGATGCCTTACACAATAGCCGAGCTTGCCGCAGCCCTTGGGGTCACAGCGGCAGGCGACACCAGCCTGACAATTGAGGCTTTGGCGGAACCCTCAAGCGCAGGGGCCAGCGATCTTGCGCTGGCCATGACCCCGAAGTTCGCCGAAGGATTGGCGGAAGGCGCGGCACATGCCGGGCTGCTTTGGGCAGAGGCGGATTGGCAGGCCTTGGGTCTGAAAGCCGCTTTGCTGCCAGAACGGCCGCGCTATGCGATGTCGGGCCTTACAGTGATGATGGATGCGGGGCAGGGCTTTGGGGCCGGCATTCACCCCTCTGCCGTGATCGACCGCTCCGCCGAGATTGGCGAAAACGTCAGCATCGGCCCGCTTGCCGTAATCTCCGCAGGTGCGAAGATCGGCGCAGGCAGCGTGATCGGCCCGCAATGCTTCATCGGCTGGGATACGACAATCGGACCTGATGCTTTCCTGCGCGAGCAGGTCAGCATCGGCGCCCGCGTGACCATTGGTGCCCGCTTCATCGCCCAACCCGGCGCGCGGATTGCGGGCGATGGGTTCTCTTTTGTCACGCCCGAGAAAAGCGGTGTCGAGGCCGCCCGCGCAACTTTAGGTGATCAGGGCGATGCAGAGGCCCAAGCCTGGAGCCGCATTCACTCGCTTGGCGCCGTGACCATCGGGGACGATGTCGAAGTGGGGGCCAACAGCACCATCGACAATGGCACAGTACGCGACACGCGCGTGGGCCACGGCACCAAGATCGACAGCCTTGTGCAGGTCGGCCACAACGCGGTGATCGGAGACAACACGCTGCTCTGCGCGCAGGCGGGTGTGGCTGGGTCCTCCGTTATTGGGAATAACGTGGTGATCGGCGGGCATGTGGGGGTCAGCGACAATATCTCTATTGGGGACCGTGTTGTGGTGGGCGGCGGCTCCAAAGTGCTGTCGAACGTGCCCGAGGGCCGCGTGATGCTGGGCTATCCCGCCACGGCCATGGACCGCCAGATGGAAATCTACAAGGCGCAGCGCCGCCTGCCGCGCCTGCTGCGCGATGTCGCGACCCTGCGAAAGGCTGTTTTCAAAGCCGGGGAAGATGACTAAATCAGCGCCAAGAGCTGCCACAAAGGGCCATGCCATGAGCATCAAGGATCAGGTCATCGCGATCATTGCCGAGCAGGCTTTGCTGGAGCCTGAGGACGTCACACTCGACAGCACGCCCGAAAGTCTTGGCATCGACAGCCTGGGGCTGGTGGAGAGCATATTTGCTATTGAAGAGACCTTCGACATCAACGTGCCCTTCAATGCCAACAATCCCGGCGAGTCCGATTTCGACATCTCGAACGTGGCCAGCATCATCGCAGGCATTGAACGGCTGAAAGCCGAACAGGGCAAATGAAGCGCGTTGTCATCACCGGTGCGGGCACGATCAACGCGCTGGGGCATTCGGTGCCAGCAACGCTTGAGGCGATGCGTGAAGGGCGGTGCGGTATTGGTCCGCTGGAGTTTCGTGACGTCGAACGCCTGCAAATCCAGATCGGCGGACAAGTGCGCGGGTTCGAGGCCGAAGGGCGCTACAACCGTCAGCAAATCTCGCTTTATGACCGTTTCACTCAGTTCACGCTGGCCGCCGCCAAGGAAGCGATTGAGCAATCGGGCCTCAGTTTCTCGGGCGAATTGGCCGCAGGCGCGGGCGTGGTGCTGGGGACCGCGGGGGGCGGTGTCTCCACGTGGGACGACAACTACCGGCTGGTCTATGAGGAGGGCAAAAACCGCGTGCATCCCTTCGTGGTCCCAAAGCTGATGAATAACGCTGCGGCCAGCCATGTGAGCATGGAATGGAACCTCAAGGGGCCATCTTTCACAGTCGCCACGGCCTGCGCGTCCTCCAATCACGCCATGGCACAGGCCTTCCAGTTTGTGCGCAGCGGGGCCAGCCCAGTGATGATCACCGGCGGGTCGGAAAGCATGTTGTGCTTTGGCGGCGTGAAAGCTTGGGAAGGCCTGCGGGTCATGAGCCGCGATGCCTGTCGTCCGTTTTCGGCCAACCGGAACGGCATGGTGCAGGGCGAAGGCGCGGGCGTCTTTGTGTTTGAAGAGATGGAACACGCCAAGGCACGCGGGGCTGAGATCCTGTGCGAAGTGGCGGGGTTTGCCATGTCATCGGACGCTGCTGACATTGTCATGCCGTCCAAGGCCGGGGCGGCGCGGGCGATCTCCGGCGCGTTGAAGGACGCACAGATCGAACCGGATGAGGTCGGCTATATCAACGCCCATGGCACCGGAACAGCGGCCAATGACAAGACCGAATGCGCCGCCGTCGCGGATGTCTTTGGGCCGCATGCGGACCAGTTGATGATATCGTCGACCAAGTCGATGCACGGCCATCTGATTGGCGGCACAGGCGCTGTTGAACTGCTCGCCTGCATTATGGCTCTGCGCGATGGTGTCGTGGCCCCCACAATCGGGTATGAAGAACCCGACCCCGAATGCGCGTTAGACGTGGTACCCAATGAAGCACGCGACGCCAAGGTGGACGTGGCGCTCAGCAACGCCTTTGCTTTTGGGGGCATGAACGCAGTGCTGGCCCTGCGCAAATTCTGAGCCAGCCCGAAAGGGAGAGGGTGAATGACCAAAGATCACGTGACCATCAACCGCGATGTCTGGGATGCAGACGCCGCCAATTGGGTAGAGATGGGCGAACGGCACTGGCAGTTTGAGACGCCTGCGTGGGGCAACTGGGGCATCTCAGAGGATGAGCTGCATCTGATGCCAGAGGATATGACCGGTATGCAGGCCGTCGAATTGGGATGTGGCACCGGCTATGTTGCTGCCTGGATGGCGCGGCGCGGGGCGCAGGTGACTGCAATTGACGTATCGCCCCAGCAATTGGCGACTGCACGGCGGCTTGCGGCAGAGCAAGGCGCAGAAATCACCTTTATCGAAGGCAATGCGGAAGACACGGGCCTGCCGTCTGCCAGCTTTGACTACGCAATCTCCGAATACGGTGCGGCCATCTGGTGTCCACCTCAGATCTGGCTGCAAGAGGCCTGGCGCCTGCTGAAACCCGGCGCGCGGTTGGCTTTTCTGGGCAATCACCCCCTGATGATCCTCTGCACCCCGGAAAGCGGCGCGGACACGGAAACCACATTGCACAGGCCCTACAAGGGAATGACCGGTGCCGATTGGACAGAGGTGGAGATTGACCCAAGCGGCGTCAGCTTCAACCTGACCATGGCCGATTGGATGGCACTTTTTGCGCAGATCGGGTTTGTGGTGACCGGATATGATGAGCTTTACGCCCCTCAGGACGCGATGGGCAGCCGCGGCGGCGTTCCTGCGGAATGGGCCAAGGTCTACCCGTCAGAGCAGGTCTGGCACTTGCAGAAACCCGCCTGAGACGCAGGTTTTCCACCACAAAAAAGAAAGACCGCCCCGGAGGGCGGCCTTATCAAGGGCTATCTCGGATCGGGCTTACTGTTCGATCACGGAAACCTTCTCGTAGCCGGCTGTGAAACCGCTCAGCGAAAGCGGCAATTCCACTTTCTGACCAGGCGCCAAAGCCGGCACGATGGTCACCACCGCCTGATTGCCACGCTTGAAGGCTGTCACGTCTTCTGGCGTCAGACCCAGGCGCACATAGCATCCAACCGGGTTGCAGAACGCATAAGGGTAGCGCCGCGCTTTGCCACCATCGACCGAAATGGTCATCTGCTGGGGCAATGCAGTCTCAAGCGGCACAACAATCGTAGCACCTGCTTCCGCTTTGCCACCTTCTGGCAGACGGAACAGCGACACTTCCGCTACCGGATTGTTCTCACCATCGTTCAACAGTTGATACATCTGGCAGGGGTCAACTTCTTCCTCGGTCTTCAGGCAACGCATTTCCCAGGCGCCGATGACTTCCTTGGTGTAAGGTTGCCCCAGAGCTGGTGTTTCATCCGCGTCTTCACCCAGGCTCAGTCCTGACTCAGTGGTGGCAGCGGTTCCTGTCTCTTCGCTGTCTTCTTCGGTCGCCGTGTCCGTGCTTTGCGCAAAAGCGCTCAATGACAGGCCAAGTGTCAGCATCAAGGACAGGGGCAGGGCGGTAAATGACGTGCTCATGATCAATCCAAGTTGGTTTCTTTCTCGCCGTCTAACATGCCCCGCAGGGGATGTCAGTGCCGATCATCTCAATTTGATCGGTTGATATGCGAATTCCTGCTGGTGTTGGACGGACGGGATCGAGGTCCCCAAGACCCAAAATGAAAAGAGGGCGCAAAGCACCCTCTCGCCATTGGTTCTCCCCGTCGGACTGGGCCGACTTATTGACGCGACGTTACGAAAGCAGGGGGGAAGCGTCAACTAGAAATTACTTGATTGCGTCAACTATCTGGCCTGCCCCCCTCACTACACGTCCCAAGACGTACGCCCAAAAAAAGCCGCACCCGAAGGCGCGGCCAGTCTGACAGGGAGGAAGTGCCCCGTCCCACCGTGAAGCGGCAACCGGGCAAATAGACTATGGCGCAGAAAGGTTAACTTTGTATGTTCAAACGGGCGCAACGCAGTTTGTCGCGCAAAGGCAAGGGGTAAGCACAGTGGCAGAGAACATCTTTATCGGCGGGGGCGGGCCCGACTACGGGACCAAACAATACCTGAACATCGGTTATGCGAACCGCCATGGTTTGGTCGCCGGTGCCACGGGTACAGGTAAAACCGTCACGCTACAGATTCTTGCAGAGGGCTTCGCCGCGCAAGGCGTGCCGGTCTTCCTGTCAGACGTCAAAGGAGACCTCTCTGGCCTCGCCAAGTCCGGCTCCCCTGATCACAAACTGCACGGGCCGTTCGTGGAGCGCGCTGGCACCATCGGGTTTGACGACTTCAGCTACTCTGCCTTTCCGGTCACGTTCTGGGATCTCTACGGTGAACAGGGCCATCCGGTGCGCACCACAGTGTCCGAGATGGGGCCGCTGCTGCTGGGGCAGTTGTTGGGCCTAACCGAAGCGCAGGAAGGTATCCTCAACATCGCCTTCCGCATCGCGGACGAAGACGGCCTGCCGCTGTTGGACCTCAAGGACCTGCAAGCCCTGCTGGTCTGGATTGGTGAGAACGCCAAAGACATTGCTCTGCGCTACGGCAACGTCTCCACCGCGTCTGTCGGCGCAATCCAGCGCCGCTTGCTGGTGCTGGAAAACCAAGGGGCTACAGAGCTTTTTGGTGAACCCGCGCTCGCACTCGAAGACCTGATGCGCACAGACACGGATGGCCGAGGCATGATCAACATTCGTAACTGCCCAGGTTGTCGGTGGCGTTTTTCGGCTGCGTCAAATCGACTCGGGGGAGCACATTCCGGTTTTCTGATTGAGGATTTCATGAGTCGATCAGGGCATGTCTGGCGAACCCACCCATACCAGCGGACTTGCTGAACTCTCGAAGTCCCAACTGATTGAATTGATCGAAACGCAGCGTGAGACGATTGCGTATCTTGTCGAGGAGAACCGGCGACAGGCAGAGATGATCGTTGTGCTTGAGCAGCGGATTGAGGGGCTTGAGCGTCGCCTTGCGTTGAACAGCCGGAACAGCAGCAAGCCTCCGTCGAGTGACAGCCCTGCGAAGCCGACGGCGAAGGGCAGGAAGGATCAGCGCGGGCAACTGGATCGCAAGCCCGGCGGTCAGCCGGGGCACAAGGGCACGACCCTGGAGCAGACGGACACCCCCGACGAGGTTGTCGACCATCATCCACAAGCCTGTCCCGACTGCGATCATGATCTGACGCAATGCCCCTCGCAGGGGTTTGCAGCCCGGCAGGTGTTCGACCTGCCGCCGCCGCCACCCCTCACGATCACTGAGCACCGGGCTCATAAGTGCACATGCCCGAACTGCGGAAAGCACGTGCGCGGCACGTTCCCGGAAGGGGTCAGGGCACCGGTTCAGTACGGCAATCATATTGCGGCCATGGCGAGCTATCTTCAGACGTACCATTGCATTCCCGATGACCGTCTGTCGCAGGTCTTTCGTGACCTGTTCGGCGTGCGCATTTCCGCCGCCACACTGGCGCGGCTGATTGCGAAGGTGGCGGAGGGCATGCTGTCTTTTGCAGACGCTGTACGTGACGCCTTGTGCGGTGTGCAGGTGGCGGTGAAACATCTGGATGAAACAGGTCTGCGGGTTGAAGGCCGAAACCGGTGGCAGCATGTCATCTGCTCATTGACCCTGAGCCATTTCCGGATGGGGGCGGGCAGAGGCGATCTGCTGTCCGGCGTATCGGGGATTGCGGTGCATGACAACTGGGCATCCTACGCCAGGATGGAGGAGGTCGTGCACGGCCTTTGCAATGCCCATCACATGCGCGAGTTGCAGGCGCTCGTCGATATCGAAAAGGAAGCATGGGCTGCGATGATGCAGACTATCCTGCTGGACGCGAAAAGGGCGGCCGCCAGCGCCCGGGCAAACGGTCGGGATCATGTCGCGGCGCATGTGGTCAAGGCCATCGATGAGCGCTACGACACCTGCATCGCGCAGGGGCTGTCGTTACATGAAAACCAGCCACCGCTGAAACCCGCACTGCCCGGCAAATCCCCCCGAGGACGACCAAAACGGCGAACCGGACACAATCTCGTGCTGCGATTGCGTGACCGCAAGGCCGATGTCCTGCGCTTCCTTACCGACTTGCAGGTTCCCTTCACAAATAACGAGGCCGAGAGGGATCTGAGAATGGGCAAGGTCCGTATCAAGGTCTCGGGATGCTTCCGCACACTGACCGGCGCGGAAAACTTCTGCACCCTCAGAACCGTGATCGAAACGGCACGCAAACAGGGCTGGTCAATAATCGAAACACTCCAGAAAACCGCCGATCAACTCATCCAGAAACTCGAACCGACCTGACAAAATCAAGCGTCTGAAACGCCCCAGAGACAACCTGAATAGTTACCAACATTCTAGCATCCGACAAGCTGATGGGCGCGCCGAAACTCTACGCCACCTTCCTGCTGTGGCTTCTGTCAGAGCTCTTTGAAGAACTGCCCGAAGTGGGTGATCCGGACAAACCCAAGCTGGTCTTCTTCTTTGACGAGGCGCACTTGCTCTTTGACGACGCCCCCAAGGCGCTGGTCGACAAGGTGGAACAAGTCGCGCGCCTGATCCGCTCAAAAGGTGTGGGCGTCTATTTCATCACTCAGAATCCGGCGGATGTGCCCGAGGACATCCTGGGCCAGCTTGGCAACCGCATCCAGCATGCCCTCAGAGCGTTCACCGCCAAGGACCGCAAGGAACTACGCATGGCGGCAGAGACCTACCGCGAGAACCCGCGTTTTGAGACCGAGGATGCGATCCGCGAAGTTGGAGTAGGGGAGGCCGTGACCTCCATGCTCATGAAAAAAGGCGTGCCGGGGATTGTGGAGCGGACGTTGATCCGCCCTCCATCGTCCCAGCTGGGGCCTATCAATGGCAAGGAACGTGAGGCGGTGATGAATGCCTCGCCGATGGCTGGCAAATACGACAAGCGCCTCGACCGTGAAAGCGCGTTTGAAATCCTGCGCGCCCGCGCCGATAAAGCCGCGGCCGAGGCCGCCAAGGCCGAAGAAGAAGCCGAAGAGGCCGCACCCCCCGCCTTGCGCGAGTTCAACAATGCCCGCCGTTATGCTGGCAAAGGCGTGACCCGCTCAACCTCTCGCAGCACCCGAAGCCGCAAGACCGAAAGCTTTGGCGGGGCAGTTGCATCCGTGGTGATCAAAGAGCTGAAAGGTACAACAGGGCGCCGGATCGTGCGGGGGATTCTGGGCGGGCTTTTCAAAGGGCGGTGACCCTGTGGCGCAGCAGACCTCACGCTGTGACGCTGGCCACAGCGGCCTGAACATCTGCAAAATAGGACTTGCTCACGCTCAACTCTCGCCCGTCGGACAAGGTCAGCCAACTGCGATGCCCCTTGGTGCGCAACGATTGGATATGGGCCAGCGCCACCCAGTGTGATCGGTGAATGCGCAGCCCATCCAAGCCGTCAAGTTCCTTCATGGCGTCAACCAACCGCATCAGGACGAGGTGCGAGCCCGTCGTCGTCGTCACCTCGACATAGTCATCCTGCATGCTGAGCGAGATGATGTCTTCTGGTTCAGCGCCGTTGCTGGGCAGACGCTCGTGAAACAGTGTTTGCCCCGCCCCTATAGGCAGATCTTCTTTGGGTCCTAGGGTGCCCGCCACCGGCTCCTCCAGCCGCCAGTATTCAATTAGAGCAATGACAATGCTGATAAGACCGACTTGCCACCACAGCTGAAAAAGCCTTGCGGCATCCAGTGTCATGCCGGGCGGGCGCATCACGCGGTCTACGAAGGCTACGATTGCAATCCCAGGCACTGCGCCAACGATAGCACCAAGAACGATCCATGCTGGCCGCTGCAGTTTTGCCTTGGGCGAGAGGTTCAGACTGAGCTGAACGCAGAAGTGCACCATCGCCCCAATACCCACCAGCACGACGGTCCAGAACGTCAACCGCTCGAAGAAAATCATGTCATTATATGTGCCGAAAGGTCCCAAGAGCGTGAGAATCGACAGCGCCACAAGAAAGCAGATCGTCTTGCGGTGGGTGGGGTGCATGTGAAAGAATCTACGCATCGCGAAACTTCAATCCGGGGCTTGCCACGAAGGATACATGAAAATTCACGAAAAGCGCGTTGAAAACAAGCACTTTTTACCAAAAGGTAAATAAAAGGCTTTTTAGGACCAGCACCTAGTCGAAGACTTTTCCAGCCTGCAGGCCCGTCCCGTATAGTGGGGACAATCCCGGTTTGCAGGCCACCTATCTCCGGTTCGGTGATGATGGATGCTTTCAGGAAAAGTCGGATTTCGCCTGAAAGCAATCGATTAGATCAAAAGCTCACTTTTCAGGGATCAGCCCGCGCGGGCTGAAGCGCAGCACCAGCAGCAGGACCAAACCCATCGTCAGCAACCGCATGTGCGCGGCACTCTCAATCAGGTGGTCCTTGAGCGCTGACCCTTCAGCCATCCAGAAGGTGACAGCGTTCATCAGCCACAGACCCATCGGCTCCACCTGAATCCACAAGAACCAGATCAGGAATCCCCCTAGGATGGAGCCCAGGTTGTTGCCCGACCCGCCCACAATCACCATCACCCAGATGAGGAAGGTAAAGCGCAGCGGCTGATACGTCCCAGGCGTCAGTTGGCTGTCCAACGTGGTCATCATCGCCCCCGCCACGCCGCAAATGGCGGAACCCAGAATGAAGACCTGCAAATGCCGCGCAGTGACGTCCTTGCCCATAGCCTCCGCCGCGACCTCATTGTCGCGGATCGCCCGCAGCATGCGGCCCCAGGGCGAATGCAAGGCCCGCTGCGCCATCCAGAGCATGATCAGCAAGACCGTCGCAAACAAAGCGATATAAAGCACTTTGACCCAAAGCGTGGAGCCTTCCACCGGATCGAAACCCATCGACGCAGCCGTCTCCACGAAGGTCGGGTTGTTCTGCAAATCAATCTCATAAGGCACTGGACGCGGGATGCCGATCACGTTCTTCACACCGCGCGTCAGCCAATCCTCGTTCTTGAGGACGGCAATGATGATCTCTGCAATGCCAAGCGTCGCAATCGCCAGATAGTCAGACCGCAACCCCAGCGCCGTCTTGCCAATGACCCAGGCCGCCCCGGCTGCGAACAAACCGCCCAAAGGCCAGGCCAAAAGCATGATCAAGCCGTTGTTCTTGTAAGTCTCTTCCGACCCCCAGTTTAGTCCCCCCAGATAGCCGTATTGGGCCGGGTTGATCGCCTCCACCGCCTGCACGGCGGGGTCCAGAATGCCCCGGAAGGCGAAAAAGCCAATGACGATCACGGCAAGCACGCTGATCACGCGACCCCACCCCGGGGCCATGCGCTTGACCAGCAAGACGGCGGTAATGATCACCACAACGGCCAGCAGCAGCGCGCCCACGATTACAAAGCCACCCGCTTGCCAGGCACCGGGCGTGGTTGGCATGCCCACAAGGATGGCGGCAAGGCCCCCAAGGGCCACAAAGCCCATGATCCCGACGTTAAAAAGCCCCGCAAACCCCCACTGCAGGTTCACGCCCAACGCCATGATCGACGAAATCAGCCCCATGGCGATGATCAGCAAGGCGGAGTTCCAACCTTGAGTAAGGCCCACATAAAGGATCAGCAACGCTAGGGTGCCAAACAGCAGTGAATTGCGCATCGTCTCGGTCATGTCGCAGCCTGTCCCTTGAAGAGCCCGGTGGGTTTGACCAGCAGCACAATCAGCAGGATCACAAAGCTGACCGCGAACTTGTAGTCGGTGGAAAGAAGCTGCACGAGTCCCGATGGCTCCAACGGCTCCGGCATCAGATAGACCAGTATTTTTTTCCACGCATAGGTGATCGTGACCTCGCTGAAGGCAATCACGAAGCCGCCCGCAATCGCCCCCACCGGGTTACCCAAGCCGCCCACAATGGCGCTGGCAAAGATCGGCAGCAGCAGCTGGAAATAGGTGAAGGGTTTGAAGCTCTTGTCGAGCCCGTAAAGAACCCCTGCCGTACAGGCCAAGGTGGCCACGATCATCCAGGTGATCATCACCACGCGTTCCGGGTTGATACCGGAAAGCAGCGCCAGATCCTCATTGTCCGAGTAAGCCCGCATGGACTTGCCCGCCCGCGTTTTGTTCAGAAACCAAAAGAGCAAGATTACAGCGATCACCGTTGTCACGATGGTGATGCCCTGCGTGGTCTTGAACGCCAGCCCCTCGCGCAGACCCGTCATCTCTTTGAAATCGCGCGCGCGGATGATGAACCGTTCCCCATCGAGGAAGTTCTGGTCATTCGCCCCAATGATAAACCGCGTCACGCCGTTGTAGATGAACGTGACCCCGAGCGAGACGATCACTAGGATCACCGGTTTCGCCTTCTTGGTGCGGTAGAACTTGTAAACAGCCTTGTCGGTGCCCAAGAGCAGCAGCATGGTGAGGCCGATGGCAAAGGGCAGGGTGAGCAATGCGGTGGGCAGCGGCCCAAAACTGATCCCCCAGCTTTGGAACAGCCAGGTGAGCAGCACCGCCGACATCGCCCCCAAGGCCATGGTGTCGCCATGGGCAAAGTTCGAGAAGCGTAGGATACCGTAGACCAGCGTGACACCGAGGGCACCGAGGGCCAGCTGAGAGCCATAGGCCACGCCGGGGATGAAGACGAAGTTGGCAAAGGCCACGATTGCGTTAAGGAAGTCCATTAGTCTTTTTCTTCTTCACAATAGCCGAATTTCTCATGGATCATGATCCTTGCCCCATTCGGTTTATTGCCGAGAAAAGAAACGGCTCTGTAACTAAAGGGCACCTGCGAAGGAGCACCCGACCTTGGCTTTGAAAGCAGCCGGTTGAGGTCCAAATTTGCGGTGTAGTGTTGAGCAGGCGATTGCTTCTTGTCACTCCAGACAAGTGAAAAGGTATAGGGATCAAATTTTACATTTTTCTTAGTCCCACCAAAAATCTCAATTTCCGCGTTGAGATCCCCGTCTACCAAAAAGCGAAACGATTCATCTTTAAAGCCGCATTGAGTGAATTGCTCCAATGAACTCGAAAGGCAGTCTTGGGTCAGCTCTGAACGACAGAGAGTACAATTTTGAAATATCGTGCAGCTGATCCACGTTTTATCTTCTTTTTCTGTTCCCGCCTTCAACTCTGTTGCGGAAAGAACAACTGCTGCCGAGCAAACCTTGAATAGTGCTGCAAGTGTGATCAGTGCGCCCCAATTCTGTGCCATCCTCACCCCCCCAAAAAGCTCTTCCGAACTTCCTCATCCGCCAACAGCTCTTTCCCCGTGCCCGAATAGGCATTCCGCCCCTGCACCAAAACGTAACCGCGGTCCGCAATCTCCAACGCCTGACGGGCGTTCTGCTCAACCATCAGAATGGGAATCCCCGTACGAGCGACCTCAATGATCCGGTCAAAAAGCTCATCCATCACAATGGGCGAAACGCCCGCCGTGGGTTCATCCAGCATCAGCACCTTCGGCTGCGTCATCAGCGCACGGCCCACGGCCACCTGCTGCCGCTGCCCGCCCGACAATTCACCTGCCGCCTGAAACCGCTTCTCCTTCAGGATCGGAAAAAGATCATAAACTTGCGCCATCGTATCCGAAAAATCATCCGTCCGGATAAACGCACCCATCTCCAGGTTTTCCTCAACCGTCATGGAAGTGAAGATGTTCGAGGTTTGCGGCACAAACCCCATACCCTTCGCCACCCGGTCCTGAGGCGACAGCCTGGTGATATCTTCCCCATCAAGCCGCACCGAGCCTTGCCGCATATCCAGCATCCCGAACACAGCCTTCATACCCGTCGACTTGCCCGCACCGTTGGGCCCCACAATCACGGCGATCTCGCCCTCATCCACCGCAATGGTGCAATCATGCAGAATATCTGGCCCCGCGCCGTAGCCTGCGGTCATGCTGTCGCCAATTAGAAAGGCATGGCTCGTGTCCATCGGACTGTCCGGCCCGGGCGAGGGCGTCAACTCACCCGCCCCCTTGGGATTGGCAATCGACACATCCTTGTTGCCCCGATCATCCTGATAGGGGTCAGACATCCGCCATCCCTCTCACCCTTCCGGTTAAACTCCGGGGGTTTGGGGGCTGGCCCCCAACCCGGTCGGATTGGCGCAGCCAATTCGAAATCAAATCACGCACCGACCTTTTCCTTGTTCTTCAGACCCGTCCCCAAATAGGCCTCGATCACCTGCTCATTGGCCTTGATCTCATCCAGCGTGCCTTCGGCCAGCACACGACCCTCCGCCATGCAGATCACCGGGTCACAAAGGCGCCCAATGAAGTCCATGTCATGCTCGATCACCACAAAAGTATAGCCGCGCTCTTCGTTCAAACGCAGGATCGCGTCCCCAATGGTATTGAGCAGCGTACGGTTCACACCCGCACCAACCTCATCCAGAAACACGATCTTGGCATCGACCATCATCGTACGGCCAAGCTCCAACAGCTTCTTCTGCCCGCCCGACACCTGACCCGCCTTGTGATCCGCTAGATGCTCAATCGTCAGAAACTCCAGCACTTCATCGGCCTTGGCGCGCAGGGCGCGTTCTTCATCCGCAATCCGCTTGCGGCCAAACCAGGTATTCCAAAGGGTCTCGCCAGATTGCCCTCCCGGCACCATCATTAGGTTCTCGCGGCAAGACATGGAATGAAATTCATGCGCAATCTGGAAGGTGCGCAGCAGGCCCTTGTGAAACAACGTGTGCGGCGGCAGCCCGGTGATGTCTTCACCGTCCATGAAAACCTTGCCGGAGGTCGGTTCAAGAACGCCTGCGATCACATTGAAAAGCGTGGTCTTTCCCGCACCATTAGGGCCGATCAATCCGGTGATGGAGCCGCGATCAATTGTCAGGCTTGAACCATCGACCGCATGAAATCCGCCAAAATGTTTGTGCAGATCTTCGACGACGATCATGTGTTCGTCACTGTGGGCCATCCCACATTCCCCCGTGTGCTGCTTAACGCAGTCTGGATTATGAAAGCGCAGCCCGTATTTCTACGGGCTGCGCAATGACTTACGAGCCATCCCTTACTTGAAACCGATGGTTTCGTTCTTGCCGTCTTTGACTTCAATCAGGCGGTAGTTGCCAGCCGATTCACCCGGGCCGATCAGTTCCACGGCGGAGGCACCGACATAGTCGACGTCCTTGCCAGCCTTGATCAGCTCAAGCGCCTTGCCCAGCTCGCCAGGGTTGATCTTTTCACCCGGTGCATTGGCCACGTCCAGCAGCTTGTCCTTGTAGTCGCCCGGCTCAGCAGAGCCCGCAGCCTGCATGGCCAGCATGATCAGCGCAGCGGCGTCATAGGCCTCAGGCGTGTAGGGGGATGAGCCGTCAAAGCCCGCTTCCTCAGCTATCTTCACAAATGTGTCGATGCCTTCGCCCTGCGTACCCGCGATCACGCCATAAGACCCATCGAGATCCGGACCAATCGTCTTGGGCAGGTTGTCACCGATCATGCCACCGGGCAGACCGAAGGTATCCCATGCACCAGAGTCAAGTGCCGCTTTGATGATGCCGGGGCCGCCCTGGTCGAGATAGCCAGCAACAACCAACAGGTCACCACCGGCAGAGGCCAGCGCGCCCATCTCCGCAGAATAGTCGGCCTTGCCGTCTTCGTGGGCCGCCACGATGGTCACTTCACCCCCGATGGCCTTGAACGAGGATTCAATCGCGTCCGCCAGACCCTTGCCGTAGTCGTTGTTGGTGTAGGTCAGCGCGATGGACCCGACGCCGCGCTCCTGCAGCACTTCGGCGATCACTTCGCCTTCACGCGCGTCGGAAGGTGACGTGCGGAAGAACAGGCCGTTGTCTTCCATGGTGGTCAGGCCCGGGGATGTGGCCGAAGGCGACACCATGACCATGCCGTTCGGAATGGCGACGTTCTGCAGCACGGCACCGGTCACGCCGGAGCAGTCCGCGCCCACAAGGCCCTTGATCCCGTCTGCAATCAGGCGTTCGGCAGAGGCCACTGCCAAACCGTTGTCGATGCACCCGGAATCGCCACGCTCACCGGTGACTTTCGCGCCATCCAGCAACATGCCACTGTCAGTGACTTCTTTCATCGCCAGTTCAGCCCCGGCCGCCATCGGGCCGGTCAGCGATTCAATAGGGCCGGTGAAGCCGTAAAGAATGCCCAGTTTGATGTCCTTGGCGTGGCCGTCTGCAAACGCAGCTCCTGCCACCAATGCTGCTGCCGTTGAGGCCATAAGCAGTTTTTTCATGTGTTTCTCCCTTGTTGGAACGTGATGTTCTGGGCAAACGGTAAGGCGGCGGTTCCGAAAAGAAAAGCCATTTCTGGGCAGGTTTCCTCGGCACAAAGCGCCCATCACGCGCTCGTTTATGGAAATGGGCCCCGATGTTCCTACAATTCCTGACAAGGGCTCATTTTGAGGGAGAATAGGGATGCCAAACCTGCGGAACTTTGCATTTGTTCTGACCGGACTGGTCAGCGGAATTTTCTCGGCAACCACGCTTGCGGCCCAATCCGGGGTTCAAATTGAACCGATGGTTACCGGTCTGGACGCCCCTTGGGCCATCGCACCTCTTGAGAACGGTCAAGTCCTGATCACGGAGAAAGGCGGCAACCTGATCCTGGCGGACGCCAGCGGAAAAACCCGCGTCAAGGGCGTGCCAAAAGTGCGCGAACGGGGGCAGGGCGGCCTGCTTGATGTCACTCTGGCCCGCGACTTTGCCACCACCCGGACGCTGTTTCTGACCTATGCAAAGCGACAACGCGGCGGCAGCGGTACAACACTGGCCAGCGCGCGGCTGTCGCAGGATGGCACGCGGCTTGAAAACGTGAAAGAGCTTTTTGAGATGAAGCCGGGCTCCAGCGGCGGGCGGCACTTTGGGTCCCGCGTGGTGGAGGCGCGCGACGGCACGCTTTTTGTCACCATTGGCGACCGCGGCGATCGCCCCAGCGCGCAAGACCGCAGCACGCACAACGGCAGCATCATCCGTGTCACCCGCGACGGGTCCATCCCGGCGGACAATCCCTTTGTTGGCCAGGGTGGCATCCTCCCAGAGATCTGGTCTTACGGGCACCGCAACCCTCAGGGCGCAGGGCTTGACCTTAGTGGCAACCTCTGGACCTCTGAACATGGTGCCAAGGGCGGGGACGAGGTGAACCGGGTCAAAAAGGGCGCGAACTTCGGCTGGCCCGTGATCTCTTATGGCGTGCACTATTCTGGAGAGAAGATTGGGGTAGGCAACTCCAAACCCGGCATGGAACAGCCCGCGCACTACTGGGACCCCTCCATCGCGCCCTCTGGCCTGCTGGTCTACTCAGGCAAGATGTTCCCGGACTGGAAGGGCGACATCTTCGTTGGCTCACTGAAATTCGACTACATCGCACGCCTTGAGGGCAATCCACTGCGCGAAGTGGCCCAGATCAAGAATGAGACCACCGAACGGGTCCGGGATATCGTTGGAGCGCCCGACGGGTCAATCTGGTTCATTTCCGTCGGCAACGGCACCGTCTACCGGATCACCAACTGACCTTTCTGGTATTCCGGGCTTCTCGCGCATCTTCGATACGCTGCCAGCCAGCGCTCCGGCTACACCGAAGCTTGGATGGTGAGCCTGAAGCGCCAAATCAACAATGTAATGCGGCGCAGCCGCGCAATCAGATCACGCCGGCCTAAATCGACAACCGTGCTGCATGAGAGCCGCGCTCCCGATAAGGCGTCGTCTCGTAATGCGCCCGGTAGCATTTGGAGAAATGCGAAGGCGACGCAAAACCGCATGCCAGCGCCACGTTGATCACGCTCATATCCGTCTGCATCAGCAGGTTGCGCGCCTTCTGCAGCCGCAATTCCATGTAGTAGCGCTTGGGCGACCGGTTAAGATAGCGCCGGAACAGGCGTTCCAACTGGCGTGTGGACATGCCCACGTCCTTGGCAAGAACCGAGGGGCTGATGGGCTCTTCTATGTTGTTTTCCATCATCTGGATGACCTGGCTCAGCTTGGGATGGCGCACTCCAATCCGCGTAGGGACACTCAATCGCTGGGTGTCCTGATCGGTGCGGATGGAGGAATAGATCAACTGATCCGCCACCGCGTTGGCCAGCTCTTCGCCATGTTCATCGGCCACCAGCTTCAGCATCAGATCGATAGACGACGTGCCCCCGGCGGTGGTCAGACGGTTGCCATCGACCACAAAGACCGATTTGGTCAGATCGACCTCCTGGAATTCCTCCGAAAAACTGTCCTGGTTCTCCCAATGGATTGTGGCGCGCTTGCCTTCCAGCAGGCCTGCCTTGGCCATGGTATAGGCCGCCGTACACAGCCCGCCCACGGTTACACCCTTGCGGGCCTCGCGGCGCAGCCAGCCCAGCAGCTTTTTGGTGGTTGCGGCCTGAACATCGATGCCGCCGCAAACCATCACCGTATCGTCGCGCGTCAGATCCCCCAGATCACCATCAAGCGCAAAGGTCGCCCCCGCCGAGCTGGGCATCGTCTGCCCCCCTTCGCCCAGCACGCGCCATTCATAGAAATCCCGCCCCGCCATACGGTTGGCAATCCGCAGGCATTCGACAGCCGAAGCAAAGCTGAGAAGCGTGAAATTCTCAAGCAGGACAAAGACAAAACGCTTTGGTTTGTCTGGGTTTTGCGGAATTCGCGTGGCCTGGCGCAGTTCAGTCATTTGCGCGTCTTTCATATGGTGTCTTCCGCCCCCCTAAGTCACGAAAGGCCGGGCGGTCAAGACGACTTTGAACCTTGGTAAGCGCCGACGTCAAGAGAGGTGAAATTGAGTTCTGGTAACACCCTTTGACATTTCGTATACGAACCTCTCACGAGAGCGCTAACACGATGATCGGCGCGCAAAACCGGAGTAACGACATGACCAAATGGAGCAAATCAAGCTGGCGCAACTTTCCGCGTATCCAGATGCCTGATTATCCCGATGCGGCTGCGTTGAACGCGGTCGAGACTGAACTGTCCCGATATCCGGTTCTGGTTTTTGCCGGTGAAGCGCAGCGGCTCAAGCACCAGTTGGCCGCCGCCGGACGGGGCGAGGCCTTTCTGCTGCAGGGCGGTGATTGTGCTGAGAGCTTTGAACAGTTCAGCTCTGACGGCATCCGCGACACCTTCAAGGTGATGCTGCAGATGGCCATCGTGCTGACCCACGGTGCCAAGGTGCCCGTCATCAAAGTGGGCCGCATGGCAGGTCAGTTTGCCAAACCCCGCTCGGCCCCGACCGAAGTGGTCGATGGCGTGGAACTGCCCAGCTATCGTGGCGACATCATCAACGAACTTGGCTTCACCGAAGCCGCGCGCGTGCCGGACCCTTCCAAGATGTTGCGCGCCTACACGCAGGCTGCGGCAACACTGAACCTCATCCGTGCGTTTTCAACAGGCGGTTATGCGGACGTTCATCAGGTGCACGGCTGGACGCTGGGCTTTACCGATGGCGAAAAGGCCGAGAAATACCGCGCAGTCGCCAACCGCATCTCTGACACGCTGGATTTCATGGCGGCGGCTGGCGTGAACTCTGAAACCGCGCATACGTTGCAGACGGTTGATTTCTACACCAGCCATGAATCGCTGCTGTTGGAGTATGAAGAGGCGCTGTGCCGTCAGGACAGCCTGACCGGCAAGTGGCTTGCAGGTTCCGGCCACTTCATCTGGATCGGGGACCGTACCCGCCAGCCGGATGGGGCCCACGTTGAATTTGCACGTGGTGTGTCCAACCCCATTGGTCTGAAGTGTGGTCCAACGATGGAGGTGGACGACCTGAAAAAGCTCATGGCGACGCTGAACCCCGAAAACGAAGAGGGGCGCCTGACCCTGATCGCACGTTTCGGGGCAGGGACGGTGGGTGACCACCTGCCGAAGCTGATCAAGGCGGTTGAGGAAGAAGGGTCCAACGTCGTGTGGACCTGTGACGCCATGCACGGCAACACGATCAAGTCTTCGACCGGCTACAAGACGCGTCCGTTTGATTCCGTGCTGCGTGAAGTGCGTGAGTTCTTTGCCGTACATGCTGCCGAAGGCTCCGTCGCCGGGGGCGTGCATTTTGAGATGACAGGCCAGGACGTGACCGAATGCACTGGCGGTGTCCGCGCGGTCAGCGAAGAGGATCTGTCAGACCGGTACCACACCGCCTGTGATCCGCGCCTCAATGCCAGCCAATCGCTGGAACTGGCATTCCTGGTTGCAGAAGAGCTTCCCGCGCGCCGCGGAACAGTGGCCGCAAAAGCGGCAAGCTAAAGAAAGGAGGCCCCCGGGAAACCGGGGCCTTGCTCAATCGTCCGATTTCACCAATCGCAGATAAGGCGGGCGTTTTTTGCCCTGTGCTGCGAACTCTTCTGCCTCTTCCGCGAATCCAGCTGCCGAAACCGGCGCAGGGGCAGGTGGCACGGGCGGCGGCAAGGTCACATCCGCAACGCCCGGAATAAGCGGCTCAAACTGGTGATCCGTTACCTCAAAGCGACGCGGCGCTACACCGATTTCGCCCTTGCTAACAAGACAGCCCAAGGCGCGGCTCACGTCACCCAAATCACTCTTCAGCGGCAGAAGAATCATCTTTGCATCAATCGCCGGGCGCGATGGCACTGCTGGTGAGCTCAAACGCAACATGCAACTGGCAGGGGTTTGGAACATCTCTTCCAGGGCGTCAGCCACCAGGCGACGGTGACTGGGCGCAAAGAACGTCGTTAACGGCATGCCGCGCACTTCCATGCCCATCAGGTCGGTCAGATGCGTGCCTGCCACGCGCAACCGGGCAATTCCCGGCGCGATACGTTCAAGAATGAATGCGTTTTCCAGAGCCAGTTCCAAGCCACGCGGATCAATCTCTGACCGCTTGGGCATAAGGCGCCCCCGACGCAGCGCGTCCCAATACGCTTCGACCTGCGCAACGGCAGCAAAGCCGGTTTCTGGCTGATACTCTGACATTTGGATGACATTCTGCGCTTTTCGCGATGTGATGTCCATTTCGTGCCCCTCACGACAGATCATGTTGTCGTGGCAACGTTCTTCAACGCTCCCTTACAACCGATACGCGCCCCCACGCCCACGGGTTCCCTTTGAAACGAAATATAATTGGGTTTTGTGAAAATTGGCGCTTTTTTGGAGGAAAGGGTTAACGCCGCGGAGCTTGCGGCCTTGCCCCGGCAGGGGATTCCACCCTATTGCACAACCAAGAGCCGCGGCTTTGAAAGGAACCAGATGATCAGGTCGATGACAGGCTTTGCCTCCGCAAACGGAGCGCAGTCCCCTTTCAGCTGGAGCTGGGAGCTGCGCAGCGTCAATGGCAAGGGGCAGGACATCCGGCTGCGCGCGCCTGATTGGGTCACGGGGCTTGAGGCCGGTCTGCGCAAATCGCTGGGGGCGGCGACTGCCCGAGGCAACATCACCTGCAACCTGCGCCTGACCCGCGAAGAAGGCGGTGCCGCGCTGGAGGTCAACGCAGCGCAGCTGGATACCGTGCTGGACGCCCTTCAGCAGATCGAAGCCCGCGCGATGGAGGCCGGTGTGTCGCTCGCGCCCTCCAAGGCCACCGACATCGTCACCATGCGCGGTGTGCTGGACCAACCCGTGCAGGAAGACGACGCAAGCGCGCTTTGCAAGATCTTGCTGGAGGATTTCGAGGCTGTTCTTAGGGATTTCAACGCCATGCGCGCCACCGAAGGGACCGCCTTGGCCAGTGTTCTGGAAGGCCAGCTTGCCGAAGTGGCCGACCTTACCGCTCAGGCCGCCGCATTGGCAGATGACCGGGCCGAAGCGATGGCAGAGAACCTGAAGCGAAACCTGGCCCGCGTGATGGACAACGCTGATGGCGCAGACGCTGACCGTGTGGCGCAAGAACTGGCGCTGATCGCTGTCAAAGCCGACATCACCGAAGAGATCGACCGCCTGACCACCCATGTCACCGCCGCCCGCGACCTGCTGGCCGAAGGGGGGCCGGTAGGGCGCAAGCTCGACTTCCTGATGCAGGAATTCAACCGCGAGGCCAACACGCTGTGCTCCAAGGCGCAGATGAAAGAACTGACCGCCATTGGTCTGGCGCTGAAGGCCGTGATCGACCAGATGCGCGAACAGGTTCAGAATGTGGAGTAGGACATGAGCGCCCAGGACCCTGGCCGTCGCGGCCTTCTGATCATCCTCTCGTCGCCTTCCGGTGCCGGCAAATCTACGCTGGCCAAGGCGCTGATGAAATGGGACCCGACGTTGCGTTTCTCCGTCTCCGCCACCACACGCGCCCCGCGTGACGCTGAGGTGGACGGCAAGGACTACTTCTTTGTGACCGAAGACGCTTTTCGCAAGTCCGTGGCCGAAAACGAGATGCTGGAGCACGCCCATGTGTTCGGCAATTTCTATGGCTCGCCCAAAGGACCGGTGGAGGAAGCAATCAATTCCGGTTGCGACGTGCTTTTTGACATCGACTGGCAAGGTGCCCAACAGATCCAGACCTCCGCACTTGGGGCCTATACCCTGGCGATTTTCATCCTGCCGCCTTCCATTCCGGAACTGCACCGCCGTTTGGTGAACCGCGCGCAGGACAGCGCAGACGTCATCGCAAAGCGCATGCAGAAAAGCTGGGATGAGATCAGCCATTGGGGCGGATACGACTATGTGCTGGTCAACGACGATCTGGCCCAGACCGAAGAGCATCTGAAAACCATCATCGCCGCCGAACGCATGAAGCTGGCCCAGCAACCCGGTTTGGGTGATCATGTGCGCAAGCTGCAATCCGAATTTGAGGACATGTCATGACACTCTACGCGCTAGGAGATGTGAACCCCACCATCGACGCCGAAACATGGGTGGCCCCTGATGCCAATGTCATCGGCAATGTGGTGCTGGAGGCGGGAAGTTCCGTCTGGTTCTGTTCTACCCTGCGCGGTGACAATGAGCTGATCACGGTGGGAAAAGGCTCCAACGTGCAGGAAAACTGCGTCTTTCACACAGACATCGGCCACCCGCTGACGATTGGACAGAATTGCACCATTGGTCACAAGGTCATGCTGCATGGCTGCACGATCGGGGACAATTCCCTCATTGGCATGGGTGCCACTGTCCTGAATGGGGCCAAGATCGGCAAGAACTGCCTCATTGGGGCAGGGGCCTTGATCACCGAGGGCAAGGAGATCCCCGAGGGATCGCTTGTGATGGGCGCACCCGGCAAGGTCGTGCGACAGTTGGATGAGGCGGCAATCCAGATGCTGACGGCCTCTGCCATGCACTACTCTGATAACGCAGCGCGCTTCCGGCGCGACCTCAAGGCGCTCTGATGGAGGCCGCGGCGGTGGAGGCGCTGATCGCAGCCTTGCCACATCCGACACTGGCCATCGGTATCAACGAACGCATCCTTGCCGCCAACACCCACGCCACAACACTGCTGGGGCAAGGGCTGACGGGGCGGCATTTCATCACTGCGCTGCGCCAGCCGATCCTTGTCGAGGCCGTGGAACGATGCCTGTCCGACGACACAGCCCGCACCGTCACCTTCTTTGCCGGGGACGCCGAGGCGGAAGTCACCTATGACGTCCACATCCGGCGCATCACAGGGGATACGGCAGTGCTGCTCAGCTTTCAGGACGTCACCCAGATGACGCAGGCCGGGCAGATGCGCCGTGACTTCATCGCAAACGTCAGCCATGAGCTGCGCACGCCGCTGACCTCGCTCATGGGGTTTATTGAAACCCTGCGCGGCCCGGCCAAAGACGACCCCGCAGCGCAAGACCGGTTTCTGGGGATCATGAGCAGCGAGGCGGAACGGATGAACCGGCTAGTGGGTGACCTTTTGTCGCTCAGCCGGGTGGAGGAAGAGGAACGCGTGCGTCCTACCACGCGCCTCAATCTGACGGCGATCCTGACGACCACCCTGCGCAACCTCAACCCGCAGGCGGTTGAGGCAGATGTGCGCCTTGATGTCGATCTGGGAGAGGAAAAGATGCACGTGCTGGGTGACGCTGATCAGCTTGTGCAGGTTTTCACGAACCTCATTGAGAACGCGATCAAATATGGCGGGTCCGGCAAGAAGGTGCAGGTCACAGCCGAGGTGCAGGAAGTTGATCCGGCTCTGCGCGCCCCCGGGGTGCGTGTGGTGGTCACCGATTTCGGCCCCGGGATTGACCCACAGCACTTGCCACGCCTGACAGAACGTTTCTATCGCGCCGACAGCCACCGCAGCCGCGCCCTAGGGGGCACGGGGCTGGGGCTGGCGATTGTGAAACATATCCTGAACAGACACCGGGGGCGGCTGAAGATTTCCTCAACGCTTGGGCAGGGCTCCAGATTTTCGGTCAGCCTGCCGCTTGATCTGGGGGCAGGTGACCCCTGAGCCCCAAAATATGGTGTTTTTCGCCTGCCGCGGGGGCTGTCATAAAACTGTAACACAACTGTCACAAAAGCGCAGTTGAGCAGGCCTAGATCGGGCCACGATACCCACCAAGGGATCAGCTTAACATCTGACAGGAGACATCATGTCTTTCACAAAACTGACCACATCTGCTCTGGCCATCGCTGCCATCTCTGCCACCACAGCTGCGGCACGTGACAACGTGCAGGTGGCAGGCTCCTCCACTGTGCTACCCTACGCCTCCATCGTGGCAGAGCTTTTTGGTGACAACACCGACTTCCCGACACCGGTTGTGGAATCTGGTGGCTCTTCCGCTGGCCTCAAGCGGTTCTGCGAAGGTGTAGGCGAAAACACCATCGACGTGGCGAACGCGTCCCGCGCGATCCGCGAAAAAGAAATCAAAGCCTGCGCTGAAAACGGCGTGACCGACATCATCGAAGTGCGCATCGGCTATGACGGCATCGTCTTTGCCTCTCAGCAGTCCGGCCCGGCTTACACTGCGTTCCAGCCTTCCGACATCTTCAACGCCATTGGTGCGAAGGTTCTTGTGGACGGTGCCATCGTGGACAACCCGCACACCAGCTGGACGAACTTCAACGCGGATCTGCCCGATGCGGAAATCGCCATGTTCATCCCCGGCACCAAGCACGGTACGCGCGAAGTCTTTGAAGACAAGGTGCTGCTGAAGGGCTGTGAAGACACCGGTGCCATGGAAGCCATGATGGAAGCCGGTATGTCCGAGGACGACGCCGAAGACGCCTGCCTCGACGTGCGTCAGGACGGCCGTTCCGTGGACATCGACGGCGACTACACCGAGACGCTCGCGCGCATCGACGCCAACCCCAACGGCATCGGGGTGTTCGGTCTGGCATTCTACGAAAACAACACCGACAAGCTAAAGGTCGCCACTATGGGCGGCGTATCGCCCTCGACCGAGACGATCTCCACAGGTGAATACCCTGTCTCCCGCCCGCTGTTCTTCTACGTGAAGAAAGCGCACATCGGCGTGATCCCGGGCCTGAAGGAATACGCTCAGTTCTTCACGGCGGACGAGATTGCAGGCCCCGAAGGCCCGCTGGCACAATATGGTCTGGTGGCCGACCCTGAGCTGGCAGGCACCCAGGAAGCCATCGAAGGCGAAAAGGTCATGGGCGGCGGTTCCTGAACCTGACCCCGAACCAACAAAGGGGGCGGCATATTGCGCCGCCCCTCATCTGCTTTTAGGACCTTTTCAAGAACACCCGTGGGGGGCACATGCCACTTCTTTGGCTTATCCTGATCGTGCTGGCGATCGCGGCGGCAGGCTATGTTCTGGGCCGCGGCCGGGCGCTTGCCTCTGGTGGCGGCGACCGACGTTTGCTGCATTCGCTGCCCAGTTATTATGGTTACAACGTCGCCATCAAAGTCATGGTGCCCGCGTTCGTGGTGCTACTGGGCTGGCTGTTGATCCAGCCGCTGGTGGTCAGCAATGCGGTATCCGGCCTGATCCCAGAGGAAGCGATTGGCGAAGGCGCATCGCGCGGGCTGGTCATGGCAGAGGTGCGGCGCACGGCTGATGGGCTGGACGCAGCTGTCGTGCAGGGTTTGCTGGACCGCGCCGCCGTGCGTGATACCTCGGCCAACTTCGACGACATTACGCAAACCCTGAAAGACGCAGGGCAAGTGGTGACCGGGGAGATCTCCGATACTGTCCTGCGCGCCGCGCAAAGCTACCGGGTCAAAAACGCCAATGGCACGCTCTGGATGGCAATCGCAGTGATCGCGCTGGCCATCCTTGGCCTGCTTTGGGGTTTGCGCGAGACCTCCGCCACCTTCCGCGCCCGCAATGTGGTTGAGGCGAGCGTGCGCGCGCTGCTGATCGGTGCCGCCTCTATCGCGATCCTGACCACTTTGGGCATCGTGTTGAGCCTTGTCTTCAACACCGTCGAATTCTTCCGCCTCTACCCCGCATCCGACTTCTTCTTTGGCACCAACTGGGCGCCCAGCTTCTCTGGCCGGGGCGGATCATCCGACCTCGGCGTTATCCCACTCCTCTGGGGCACGCTCTATATCTCGGTCGTAGCCCTCGCCGTGGCCGTGCCTATTGGGCTCTTCGCTGCGATCTACCTTTCCGAATACGCCTCCCCCCGTGTGCGTGCTATCGCCAAACCGATGCTGGAGGTGCTCGCCGGTATCCCCACCATCGTCTACGGCCTCTTCGCGCTGCTGACCGTTGGCCCGCTGCTGATGACCGTTTTCGGCAAGGAAGGGCTAAACTGGATGCAGGCCGGCACAGCCGTGATGACGGCAGGCCTCGTCATGGGCATCATGCTGATCCCCTTTGTCAGCTCGCTGTCGGATGACATCATCAACGCCGTCCCGCAGGCCATGCGCGATGGGTCTTATGGGCTGGGCGCGACTCAGTCCGAAACCATCCGCCAGGTCGTATTGCCCGCCGCCCTGCCGGGCATCGTGGGCGCGATCCTACTGGCCGCCTCCCGTGCGATTGGTGAGACTATGATCGTCGTCTTAGGGGCAGGGGCCGCCGCCAAACTGAGCCTGAACCCCTTTGAAGCCATGACCACAGTCACCGCCAAGATCGTCAGCCAGCTGACCGGGGACGCGGATTTCGCCAGCCCTGAGGCCCTCGTGGCCTTCGCCCTTGGCATGACGCTCTTTGTCATCACACTGGGGCTCAATGTCTTTGCCCTTTATATCGTGCGCAAGTATCGGGAGCAGTACGAATGACCGACGCGACCTCCACCACCCCGATGGCCAAGACCCACGGATCGCTGCACGCCATCGACGCGCGCACGGCAAAGCGCAACGCGGCAGAGAAACGCTTCCGCGCCTATGGCGTCGCTGCCATTCTGGTCGGCGTGTTCTTTCTGGTGGTGCTTGCGGTAACCATCATCCGTTCCGGCCTGCCAGCCTTCACCCAAACGGTGGTTGCCGTAGACTTCACGCTCAGCGCCGAAGACCACGCGGCGGCTGAAAAGGAGCTCTTCAAGACCAAGGCCTATACCAATCTCTTCATCGCGCAAATGCAGGCCACCTTGCAGGAACGCGGCATCGAGGCGGAGTTTGACAACAAGGCCATCGAACGCCTGCTAGGCAAAGTCGGCGGCGATCTGCGTGAATTCTACAAGACCAACCCCGATCAGATCGACCAGACCGCACGGTTTGAGCTGGCCGCCGCATCGCGCGTGGACGGATACCTCAATGGCCGGGTGACACGCGATACGCTGGTCGACAGCCGTTTCCTGCAGTTGAGCGACCTTGATCTGGTCGACGCGCTGGTCGAAGGCGGGATCATCACCTCCGCTTTCAACTGGAACTTCATCACCGGTGCCGATTCCGGCGTGGATAACCCAGGCGGGGCAGGGATTGGCGTTGCCGTGATCGGCTCTTTCTTCATGATGCTGGTGGTGCTGGTGCTGTCGCTGCCTATCGGGGTTGCGGCCTCTATATACCTCGAAGAATTCGCACCGAAAAACCGTTTCACGGACCTGATCGAGGTGAACATCTCCAACCTTGCAGCTGTGCCTTCCATCGTCTTTGGCATCCTTGGCCTCGCGGTCTTCATCCAGTTCATGCACCTGCCGCAATCGGCCCCGCTGGTGGGCGGGCTGGTGCTGACACTGATGACGCTACCGACGATCATCATCTCCACCCGCGCCTCGCTCAAAGCGGTGCCGTCATCCATCCGGGATGCGGCTCTTGGGGTAGGGGCCTCCAAGATGCAGGCCGTGTTCCACCACGTGCTGCCGCTGGCGATGCCGGGCATCCTGACAGGCACAATCATCGGGCTCGCACAGGCGCTAGGGGAAACCGCACCGCTCTTGCTGATCGGCATGGTGGGCTTTGTCGCACGGGCATACCCTGAAGGTCTGGCCGCCGGTTTCACCGAAGCCAATTCCGCCATGCCCGCACAGATCTACACCTGGGCCGCCCGCGCCGATCCGGGGTTCTACGAAAAAGCCTGGGGCGGCATTATCATCCTGTTGGTGTTCCTGTTGACCATGAACATCCTCGCCATCCTGTTGCGCCGCCGGTTTGAGCGTCGCTGGTAAAAAGGACGCACAAACCCATGAAAGATATACATAGCTCCGAAAAGGACACCGCCGTGACCACTGCAAAAATCACAGCCCGGGGCGTGCAGGTCTTCTACGCCGACAATCACGCCATCAAGGACGTGGACGTGGAGATTGACGACAAGACCGTCACCGCCTTCATCGGCCCTTCGGGCTGCGGCAAATCCACCTTCCTGCGCTGCATCAACCGGATGAACGACACGATTGATATTTGCCGGGTCGAGGGCGACATCCTGATCGACGGTGAAGACATCTATGACAAGGCCGTGGACCCTGTGCAGCTGCGCGCCAAGGTCGGTATGGTGTTCCAAAAGCCGAACCCGTTCCCGAAATCGATCTACGACAACGTGGCTTACGGGCCGCGCATTCATGGTTTGGCGAAGAACAAGGCGGAACTTGATGAAATCGTTGAAAAATCCCTCCGCCGAGGTGCGATCTGGGACGAGGTGAAGGACCGCCTTCATGCGCCTGGCACGGGCCTCTCTGGTGGCCAGCAACAGCGATTGTGCATCGCGCGCGCTGTCGCCACGGAACCCGAAGTCCTGCTGATGGACGAGCCATGCTCTGCGCTTGACCCCATCGCGACCGCTCAGGTCGAAGAACTGATCGACGAGCTGCGCCAGAACTACGCTGTGGTGATTGTCACACACTCCATGCAGCAGGCCGCACGCGTCAGCCAGAAGACAGCCTTCTTCCACCTCGGCAATCTGGTGGAGTTTGGCGAAACCGACAAGATTTTCACCGCGCCGGAAGACCCGCGCACCGAAAGCTACATCACTGGACGGATTGGATAAAATCATGTCAGATCAACACATTGCGTCTGCCTTTGACCGCGATCTTGAAAGCGTTCAGGCCCAGATCATGAAGATGGGCGGCATGGTCGAAGAAGCCATCCGTCAAGGTGCCACAAGCCTAGAGACCCGGGATGAAGAACTGGCCACCAAGGTCAGGGCAGGGGACAAGGCCATCGATGCGCTCGAAGACCTGATCAACGAAAGCGCGGCCCGCGTGATCGCTTTGCGTGCGCCCACGGCCATCGACCTGCGGCTGGTGCTGAGCGTGATCAAGATCAGCGCCAACCTTGAACGCATCGGTGACTACGCCAAAAACATGGCCAAACGCACGGGCGTTCTGGCGCAAATGCCGCCGGTGAACGATAGCACGGGTGCTATCCGCCGGATGGCGCGAACGGTTGAGAGCATGCTCAAGGACGCGCTCGATGCCTATATTCAGCGCGATGCTGAGATGGCGCAGGACGTCATCGATAGGGACGAAGACGTCGACCAGATGTACAATGCGCTCTTCCGTCAGTTTCTGACTTATATGATGGAGGATCAAAGCAACATAACCGCCTGCATGCACCTGCATTTCATAGCCAAAAACGTCGAACGCATGGGGGATCACGTCACGGCCATCGCGGAACAGACGGTCTATCTCGTGACCGGACAATACCCTGAAGAATCCCGCACCAAAGCCGATAAAACATCCGTTATTTCAAAAGGTTAAGCGTAATGAACTTGCCAAACCCCCGTGTCCTGCTGGTCGAAGACGAACCTGCGCAACGCGAGGTTCTGGCCTATAATCTGGAGGCTGAGGGCTACGCGGTCGACCGCGCGGAAAATGGTGAGCAAGCCTTGCTCTGTGTCGCTGAAGCGGCACCGGATGTGGTGATCCTCGACTGGATGATGCCGGTGATGAGTGGCCTTGAAGTCTGCCGCCAGATGAAAACCCGGACAGAGACGCGTGAAATTCCGATTATCATGCTGTCCGCACGCTCCGAAGAGGTTGACGCCGTGCGCGGGCTGGAAACCGGGGCAGATGACTACGTGGTGAAACCCTATGCGCTCAAGGAACTGATGGCCCGCGTCCGCACCCAGCTGCGGCGCGCACGGCCGTCGTCAACCGGTCAGACCCTTACGTATCAGGACATCAGCCTCGACACCCTGGAGCACCGCGTCAGCCGCAACGACCAGGCGCTGAAGCTCGGACCAACGGAGTATCGGCTTCTCATGACATTGATCGAAAGACCCGGACGCGTATTCAGCCGTGACCAACTGCTTGATCTTGTCTGGGGCCGCGACATCCACGTGGACGACCGCACAGTCGACGTACACGTCGCGCGGCTGCGCAAAGCGCTGATGCAATACGGCGGCGCGGATCCGATCCGAACTGTACGAGGCGTCGGCTACGCCATGGGGTGATCTTTCAGCGTACTAAATTTACATAATACTGATTATGCGTTATGTCAGTTGTAAACGGGTGGATTCACAAACGAAGTGCAAATTCTGTACGAATACAGAGAGTTGCATGGAGTATGAAGAATGGGAAGCCACTACTGTCACCTGAAGCTGGACGAACGACGCAAGCTTGCAAAGTGGCTGGAAGCCAAAATGCCTATCTCAGAGATTGCCGATCGCTTGGGCCGTGACCCTTCCACGATCTACCGAGATATCAAACGGAACCGATACACGGACGACGAGTTGCCAGAGCTGAACGGCTATCACGCGCTTGTCGCTCAGGACATGTACGGGAAGCGCCGCGCCATTCATCGCAAGATGATCGTGCACCCAGAATTGAAGGCCGCCATTGAAGATCGGCTCAAGGCGGGTTGGTCGCCGGAACAGATCGCAGGCCACATGCGTCTGGAACGCCATCCGATCCGGGTCAGCCACGAGACGATCTATCGCTTCGCCTATTCCAAAGATGGCCGCGATGAGCAGTTTTATCGCCACCTTCCCGAACATCGCCGTCGCCGCAGGCCGCGTGGCTACCGCAGGCACAACCGAACGCACATCTTCGACGTTCACAGCCTGTCTCAGAGGCCTGAGCGTATCGCGGAACGCGCGGAGTTTGGCCATTGGGAATGCGACCTGATGATGTTCCGCAAGGAGCATGGGAAGGTCAACGTGACATCGCTCGTGGAGCGCGTGACCCGATATGCCGTAGTGATGCGCAATGAAGACCGCCAGTCCAAGCCCATCATGGAAGCGTTGATCCAGGGCCTGGCTCCCCTGCCCGCCGATGCGCGCCAGTCGATCACCTTCGATCGTGGAACTGAGTTCTCCGCCTGGCGACACCTGAAAGCCGGTATCGGCGCGGACGCTTGGTTCTGTGACCCGCAAGCACCGTATCAGAAAGGCACCGTGGAAAACACGAACAACTGGCTGCGGAAGTATCTGCCTCGCTCAACCGAACCGACGGCGCTGACAAATCGATATTTGAGGTCGATTTGCCATCGCCTCAATTCCACACCGCGCAAGTGCCTCGGGTATCACACCCCCGCCGAGGTCTTTGAGACCAAGCTGATGGAAATCCAGAACCGTCTGGAATAAAACGACATATCAGGAACTGCACTTCAACGTGAGTTCACAAGTTCACAAGATTTCAAAACGGATGAACAAGACCCCCTAACATTCTGAATTAAAGCAACTCCACCGGAAAAATCCCCGGCCCTCTGAACCCAAAACCGCTCCATTTGACTGCATCTACATCCGGGATCCGCATCTTGGGGAAACGCTCAAACAACAGCGGCAACATGATCTGACCCACGGCCCGTCGTGCAACGTGAGTGCCCTGGCAGAAATGTGGGCCGTTGCCAAAAGCCTGGTGCGGGTTGCTGTCTCGGTAGACGTGGAACGCTTCGCCGTCCTCGAATAGCTCTTCGTCCCGGCACGCGCTGGCCTGGATGGTCATGACCGTATCGCCCTTGGGGATCGCGCAGCCTCTGATCTCGGTATCCTCCATCACCAGACGTGAGGACACCTGAATGGGTGCGACCCAACGGATGCCTTCCTCAAACGCACGCAGCCAGTCGTCGTTTTGCCGGACGTCGTCCAACTGATCCCGGTTTGTCAGCAGACCGTAAAGGATCGTCATCAGCGCATCGCGCGGCTCATTTATACCACCGCCGATGGCGATCTTGATGTTGGAATAGATCTGGCTCTGCGCAATCGGGTTCTCTGCGTTCAGCATGACAGACAGGGCAGAGTTGTTGGGCGCGGCGCGGTGACGGTCCTGCAGGCCGTCCATCAGCGCGTTCATCTCCGCATTGGCCTGGTCTGACGCGGCAAAGGGCTCATCGCGCCAGCCAAAGTTCCCTGCCCCGTTGATCAGCGCCTGGCTCCAGCGCTGCATCTGGTCATCGGTGGCCTCATCCAGCCCCAGCAACACCGCCAGCCCGCGTGCCGCGTAAGGCCCTGCGAGGGCCGGAAAGATATCCACCACCTCGCCTCGTGGCAGGCGTGCGACGTAGTCCTCCGCAATCCGCTGATAGGCTGGCACCCAGTCGGACTGGATCACCTTGGGGGCAAAGCTGGGTGCCATCGCCATCCGTTCCGCCTTGTGCGCGGCACCATCCTTGCGCATCAGCGTGTGGGCCTGAAAGGCGCGCTTCATCGGTGTGTTGGGATCGTCAGAGCTGAACAGCGCCGGGTTGTCTTTCACATAGCGGGTGTCCGCTGCCTTGGTCAGCAGCGTGCGGCCTGTAGCCTTCACGCGCAGCACCGGGGCCTCTGCCCGCAAACGCCGGTAGATCGGATAGGGATCGCGTGTGAGCTCCTCCAGCGTGATCGTATCGTCCTGAGGTGCAAGTGCGGCCATGTCCCCTCCCCGGCAAGGCTGATCTTAGGAAGCCGCAGACAACACGCAATGCCTGATCTGCGTGCGCCCGGCCACAAATGACCAATTGCAACCACGCCGTGCTGGACACAAAGCCCTCTATCCCTTTATCAGGACAAGCAACCTTTGGCGAAAGTTCACCTACGCATGACCTCTGTCCTGATCCTGAACGGTCCAAACCTGAACCTGCTGGGCACCCGCCAGCCGGAGGTCTATGGCAGCACGACATTGGCCCAAGTCGAACAGATGTGCCGCACCCATGCGGAACATCTTGGGATGGGCATGGATTTTGCCCAAAGCAATCACGAAGGCGCTTTGGTCGATCACATACATGCTGCCAAAGGCACCCATGACGGGATCATCCTGAACGCCGGTGCCTATACGCATACCTCCATCGCGCTGATGGATGCCATTGCCTCGGTCGAGCTGCCCGCGATTGAACTGCACCTCAGCAACGTGCATGCGCGCGAAGAGTTCCGCCACACCTCCTACATCGCCAAGGTCAGTGTCGGGATCATCTGCGGCTTTGGCCCGCGTGGCTATACGCTGGCCATGGATGCCATGTCTGACCATCTGGGGGCGTCATGAGCCTGCGTGCTTATCTCCAGGATGTGGCCCGCTGCCCCACCATTGAGGAGCTGTGGGAGGCGCACACCGACAAGATGGCCGAATACGGGTTTGACCGCCTGATCTACGGCTTCACGCGCTACCGGACCTCCACGTCGCTGGGGGATCCTGAGGATTTTGTCATCCTGACCAACCACGGGCGTGAATACACCGATGAATTTCTGGGCGGCGGGCTTTACTACCACGCGCCCATGGTCCGCTGGGCCTTGAAACACGACGGGGCCTGCAGCTGGACAGTGCTGCATCAGATGATGGCGGAGCGTGCCATGTCAGAGGCCGAGCAGCGCGTGGTGGAGTTCAACCAGCGTATGGACGTGGTGGCGGGCTACACCGTCAGCTTCAAGTCGATCTCCGCCCGGTCCAAGGGGGCCATTGCGCTCACCGCCAAAGCGGGCATGGCGCAGGCCGAGGTGGACGCAGTCTGGGCTAAACATGGCGCGGATATCCAGCTGATGAATGAAATCGCGCATCTGAAAATCCTCACCCTGCCCTACAGCACGCCCGGTCGCGCGCTCACCCCGCGCCAACGCGAGGCGCTGGAATGGGTTGGCGACGGCAAGACGATGCAGGACATCGCCGTGCTGATGGGGCTGACCTCCGCCACGGTGGAGAAACACCTGCGGCTCGCGCGCGAAGCACTTTCGGTGGAGACCACGGCCCAGGCGGTGCTCAAGGCCGCCTTTGCCAACCAGATGTTCGTGATGGACGCCTGAGCGCCCGTTGACGTTCTGATCCCGCAAGTGGTGCATTGGGTGTCCACCTCTGGCCCAAAGTGGCAGATGCTGAAGGCTGCATGAATGGCTGCTATGCTTGAGAGACCTGGTCGCAAACATGTCCAGTTGGCAATGGTCAGCCCAAGCAAGTATCATTGTTGAATGACGGAAAACCGGCACACCTTCCGGCAATACGGCAAGGCAGCATCACAGGTTGTATTGCTTCACGGCGGGCCCGGTGGCGCTGGTGAGGTCGCACCCCTTGCGCAGGAACTTGGCAAAAGAGGCCATGCCATCTTGGAGCCTTTCCAAACCGGCCGCTCGGTGAGCGCACAGGTTGATGAACTCAAGTCACAGATCGACGCCATCTGTTCGCCACCCGTCGTCGTGGGATGGTCGTGGGTTGCTTGGCTCGGATGTTTGTTTGCTGCACGCTACAAGGACCTGGTATCGAAACTCATCCTTGTTGGCATTGGTCCGTTTGAAGCGCGATTTGCCACGACGATCCGAACAACAAAGAACGCCCGTTTGACCCAAGAACAAAGGGCCGAGATGGAGGCGCTGCGTTCCCCGGACGGCGGGGTCACAGATGTTGCTCGTTTCAATGAGCTGAGTGACGCGGCAGATACGTACGCGCGGGATGCCTCGCCGCCCCCTACTGTCAACTTCGACTTAGCGATACACCGGTCGGTATGGCCCGAAGCGCAGGAGATGCGCCAAAGTGGTGCGTTGGTAGGGACATTGTCAGCCATTCAATGCCCCGTACTGGCAATTCATGGCGAATATGACCCAAGACCCTCTGAAGGCGTCCGACGTCCGCTCAAAGCTTCGCTTCCAGACGCACAATTCGTCGAGCTAAAGCGCTCCGGGCACAAGCCTTGGCAAGAAATCCACGCCAAAGGAGAGTTTCTCCGTTTACTGGAGAAAGCTCTGCACTGAGGCAATTGGTATCCGCCATGGGCGCACCCGCAGCGAGAGCCCGCTTTGCCTCGTTCAGTTGACCTTGTGGCGCCCTCAGATTGAGGTCAGTTTCCAACATTCCCACTTTTCGTCGGAAGTATACCCCGAAGCCAGAACTTTGCTTTTGCAATCATCAAGGTCACTATACAGGAACAATCCGCCGGCACCGTTTTCGTCGCAATCATAGAAGTAGTATTTGCCGTCACTGAAATTGAAACCGATTGCGTGTTCGTGGTTCATCACGAGGTAGATACCAGGTTCAAACCCCATGGTGCGCAGGGCGATCGAGCATGAGAGGTTTGCGAACTTCTTTTCCCCTGCAACGCGCGCAAACTTCAACATTTCCCGCGTGGCACCGTCGTCGTAGCCATTTTTCTCGCCGAACATATTGTACCGCACTTGGATTGCCTCTGCCTCGCGGGACTGAGGTTTGGTCAGCAGGTCTCGGGTCCCTTCAAGGAACTTTCGCCCCCAAATCGAGGTGACTGCCATGCAGATTCCAAAGACTTTGCCTCCACGTCCGGCTCTGGCTCCTGGAACAATCTGATAGAAATCGTTGGTGGATTCGTAGATTTTCACACGTTGTTTGGGCATTTGAATTTCCTAACTTGGGTGTCTTAAATAGATGGAACTCTGGGTCCGGAAAAAATCTTTAAGGAAACAAACAGGGAAAATTGCTGCCCCCTCAATCTGCCGTCACTTCGTACTTCAATCAAGTGCTGCTGTCGCAATTCTCACTGTTAGGATGTGGAGCGGGCTGAGGTGTGTATTGTCTTGACCGTCACCCCTGACGGCAAGCCCTGGCCTAAAGGCCGCTCAGCCTCACCCAAGTACCTACCTGTCACCCCAATGCGTGCTGACAGACCATGACGCACCTTTCGCGCGACCGGCAGGCAGGCAACGGTTGCCAGGAGGGGCCATTGGTCCGAGCGACAAGAGCTGCGTGCTGCGCTTTTCTACGGTCAAGGTTGTGTCTCTTGAAGGGGTGCAATTTTTTCGCGAATGACCAGAACTCGAACCTGCGTCACATGTCCCAAAGTCCTCTCCCAAGCGCACCCCCTTTCAGACCGAAGGTCGGCCGGATCAGCTCTTAAATCCCGGCCCCATTAACCTGAGCCCCAATCCCTATAACGCTGTTTTCACGGAACAATTCCCAGCGTTAACAAACCGTTAAAAGAGCAACCGAAATGCCGAAAACCCTTGGGATTCGGGCAAAGGTATGGAATCCCTTACTAGAGAGACGGCACCACTTGCCGCAAAGTCAATTTGTCTCCAACAGCTGGTTTGACCAGCGGGGACAGAGGCCTTCAAAACCTTGTAATTGCAAGGCTCTTTGAGGGTTCCGGGATCAGTCGGGCTTATAGTCAGCCCGGCTGACCGGGGTCATAGACGCCCTTGCTCCTCCCCGAGCATTCCGTCGTTTGGGCGTTCCGGGCGGGCCGGATTGAGTAATCAAGAAGGTCCGCCCGTTTCCGCTGGGGGGAAACGGTTTATATTTTGGGTTCACGAGTTTGCGGGAACGAAAAAGGGCGGTGCAATTACAGCACCGCCCTTTTTGTATTCTTGAGGTCTGGCGCTTAGCCCTGCGCGGCCTTGGCCACTTCAGCGGCAAAGTCTTCCTTGACCACTTCGATGCCCTCACCCACTTCGAGGCGCACAAAACCGGTGATCGTGGCACCGGCCTCTTCCGCGGCCTTGCCCACGGTCAGGTCGGGATTCACCACGAATGACTGGTTCAGCAGCGTGACTTCGGCCATGTACTTCTTCATCCGACCGATGATCATCTTCTCGATGACCTGCTCGGGCTTGCCGGATTCGCGGGCAATGTCCATCTGAACCTGCTTTTCCTTCTCGACCACGGCTGGGTCCAGATCGTCCTCGGACAGGGAAGCCGGGTTCACAGCCGCGATGTGCATCGCCACCTGCTTGCCAAAGCCTTCGTCACCGCCGGTCATCGCGACCAGAACGCCGATCTTGCCCATGCCGGGGGCCGCTGCGTTGTGGACGTAGGACACAACCGTGTCACCTTCCAGCGCGGACATGCGGCGCACGGACATGTTTTCGCCGATGACAGCCACGGCGTCAGTGACGGTCTGCTCAACCGTCTTGCCGCCCATATCGGCGGCTTTCAGACCGTCCACGTCAGACTGACCAATGGCCACGTCTGCGATGCCCGCAACCATCTTTTGGAAGTCGGCGTTCTTGCCAACAAAGTCGGTTTCCGAATTCACCTCGACCGCGACACCTTTGCCCCCGTCAACTTTGACGGCCACGAGGCCCTCGGCTGCGGTACGGCCAGACTTCTTGGCAGCCTTCGCCAGACCCTTGGTGCGCAGCCAGTCCACGGCGGCTTCCATATCGCCGTCGTTTTCGGTCAGCGCCTTCTTGGCGTCCATCATGCCTGCGCCAGTGCTGTCGCGCAGTTCCTTAACCATTGCTGCTGTGATTGCCATCTCTTGGCTCTCCTCTTGAAATGGGTTTTGGGGGGCAGGTCACCCCTGCCCCTACAGTTTCAACACGTAAGCGCTGCTCAGCTCTCGGCTGGCGCTTCTGCTGCGGCTTCCTCTGCGGGGGCCTCTTCAGCGGCCAGCGCTTCCTCGACGGGCGCTTCTTCCATGGCACCCAGGTCAACGCCTGCGGCACCCAGCTGCGCGGACATGCCGTCGATGGCGGCACGGGCTGCCAGATCGCAGTAGAGGCTGATGGCGCGGGCTGCGTCGTCGTTGCCGGGGATGATGTAGTCCACACCATCGGGTGAGCAGTTGGTATCCACCACCGCTACAACCGGGATGCCCAGCTTGTTGGCCTCAGCCACAGCCAGCGCTTCTTTTTTGACGTCGATCACAAAAATCAGGTCAGGACGACCGCCCATTTCGCGGATACCACCCAAGGAGGCCTGCAGCTTGCCCTGGTCACGCTCCATGCCCAGACGCTCTTTCTTGGTCAGACCGTCAAAGCCCATCTCGGCCTGCTCATCAATCGCCTTCAGACGGTTGATGGACTGCGACACGGTCTGCCAGTTGGTCAGCGTGCCACCCAGCCAGCGGTGGTTCATGTAGTACTGAGCGCACTTTTCAGCGGCTTCCGCGATGGGGGCTGCGGCCTGACGCTTGGTGCCGACAAAGAGGATCGAACCGCCTTTGGCGACAGTGTCGCGCACTGCGGTCAGCGCCTGTTCCAGCATGGGAACGGTCTGTGTCAGATCAACGATGTGGATGCCGTTGCGCGCACCGTAAATGAACGGACCCATACGCGGGTTCCAGCGCTGCGTCTGGTGGCCAAAGTGAACGCCGGCCTCAAGCAGCTGGCGCATGGAGAAATCAGGAAGACCCATGTCTCATATCCTTTCCGGTTTAGCCTCATCGGGGGTATGACAGAGCGTTCTGCCAACCGGCGGACCGTTGGGGGCTGTCTGTCCCAAGGCCCAAACCCCGACTGCGGGTTTAAGTGGGCGCCGTATAGGCCCGCATGCCCTGTGACGCAAGGGCCAAATTGATTCTGTTGGACATGGACGAACAGTCAGCGCAAAGTGCGCCAGATAATAAGGGAGGAGACCACCAATGATGCGCATCGCATCCACTATTGCCGCCGCGCTGCTTGCCAGCACAGCCCTGGCTGAACCGTTGAAACTGACCCCGGCTGATCCGCAACCGGACGAAGCCGCGCTAAACCCGGGGCTGGCCGTGTCCTATGCCTTTGGCTCTGGCGGGCGCACGCTGGCAGAGGCTGAGGAAAAGCTTGCGAGCGCCGAACCGGGCGACCCGTTGGTTGGCTTTTCATACCTCGAAGGCGTGGACGGCGATCTGACACTGACCACCGACAAGGCGCACAAGGTGGCTGCGGCCATTTCCGGCTACATCAAGTTCGATGCCGCTGGTACGTTTGATCTCGATTTTTTCAGCAATGACGGGTTGAAGGCCAGCATTGGCGGTCAGGAAGTGGTCTTCTTTGATGGTGTGCATGGATGCGACCCTGCAGGCGTCACCCAGGTCGAGGTCCCCTCACCCGGCTGGTATGAACTTGAGGCCACCTATTTCCAACGCAAGGGCGGGGCCTGCCTGTTGATGGATTGGAACGTCAGCGGTGAGATGGAACCGGTACCCGACGAGGTCTTTGCCCACTAAAAGGCCCATGCAACGACCTGAGTGAGTGGGGCTTACAGTAGTCTGCTCACGCTTGATCTATGAACAGATCCCTAACGCAGACGCGTATAAAACGACGTGTCTTCGTTAACTGTCTGGCAAGGATCGGATCAGGTCTTCGCGCGCAGGCTTTCATGCCCGGCCCGAACCGCCTGCTCACAAGCAAGCGCCAGCGCTTTACGGTCAGGCTGGTCTGCTACCGCAATCGGCGGGTGATACATCACGCTCACAGCGCCCTGCCGCCTTGGTGCCAGGGTCGCCAGCAGGTGAGACCCAAAAGACATATCTCCCCACCAGCCGTAAAATCGGTGATCCTCACCCGGTGGCGCGTGGTAAAAGACGCTCACCGGCTGGATCGCAATTTCTTCCCGTAGCTCCGGCGCAAAAAAAGCCTCAAAAAGCGTCGTTTTGAACGGCAAGACCTGCAGCCCGTCCGTGCTGGTGCCTTCGGGAAAGAACAGCAACTTGTGACCGTGCAACAGCCGTTGCTGAAACAGCGCCTTGTGCTCGCGCGCGCGGGCGCGGTTGCGCTCGATAAAGACAGTGCCGGTCGCGCGCGCCAGCCAGCCAATGCCGGGCCACTTTGCTACCTCGGACTTGGACACAAAGTAGATCCTCTTGGACGCGTTCAGCGCGAAAATATCCAACCAAGAGCTGTGATTTGCGACGACAGCCCCGCGCTGAGCCATTGGCACGCCTTGCACGTGCAGCCCCATGCCCATGATCCGCAGGGCATTGCGGCAGACAAACTGGGTGATATGCGGGGTCACTGGACGTGCCATGCCGCAGAGCGGGCGCTCCACCAAACGTGTCAGCAACAAGATCGCCAGACCACCGAACACCAGGACGATCAGCAAAAGCGCCCGCACAACCACGCGCAACCAACCCAGCACCCCGATCCGCTTTGACAAAGGCGGTGGCGCGTCACTGTCCCAGGTCTGCGTCATCCGTTCCCTGCGTAAAGCCGCGCCTGACGGGCATCCATGTTCTGCGTGTCCAGGATCAAACAGACATCCGTTGTGTTAAACGCGTGATCAACAAACGCACCTTCCCCCACGGTGCCCCCAAGCCTGAGGTAAGATCGGATAAGACTGGGAATTTGCAGCATCGCCGCCTTCCGATCGAGATGAGTTTCGGCAACCAAATCCATGTTTTGGCGCGACTTTTCTAACGCCTGCACGCGATAGGCTGGGGCGGCAAGGTGGCGGTGGTGCAGCAAGGACAGGGGTTGGGCAAGCGCCTTTGCGTCGGTGCCGTGAAAGCTCGCCACCCCAAACAGCACCTCGATCCGATGCCGGGCAACATATTCCGCCAACCCCGACCACAAATGGTGCAACCCCGCACCACCGCGATAGTCCTTTTGCAGACAGGACCGTCCCAACTCCAGCAACCGCCGGCCAGACGACAAAAGTGGCGACAGATCAAATTCCGACGCGGAGTAAAACCCCCCTGCCCCCTGTGCCTGTTCAGACCGCATCAGACGGTAGACGCCCACGATCTTGCCTCGGCGCAGATCCCGCAAAATCATGTGGTCAAAGAAGTCGTCCAGATGGTCCTGCTCCAGCCTATTGGCGTGGTCCACCAAAGGACCGTTGCCGCCCAACTCCTCCACAAAAACCTCGTAGCGCAAGCGCTGCGCGGCCCGCAGGTCGTCTTCTGACCGGGCAAGGCACACTTCGAAGTCTGTGGCGGGTGCTGTAAGCACCGTCATGTCAGGCCCCTCTTTTTGGTTTGGCGCGGTGATATGCAAACGGGTGACGCCGCGCAATCCTTGCGAGACTCATTCAAATGGCGTTTAATGCCCGCAAGTTGATCTGAATACACGATATTCACGTATTAGTAGAACTATTATCCTGAATCTTCCCCAAAGACGGGGATCAATCCAACCCGAAAGCTGTCGATGACAACCTTTCCTGTTTCGCGAAAGTTGACTGTGACCTTGCCTGCGATGTTACTTTGCACCTGGCTCACGCCCCAATCCGGTTGCCCGGGATGGGTCACCAACATGCCCGGTGCCAAAAGCGCATTCAGATCTTCCAAGGGCCACCCCTTCCGAATGGAGAACGCCGATGTCTGTATCTGACGTCAACCTTGCTGCGCTCATTGGCAGCCGCATTTGCCATGACCTCATATCGCCCATTGGCGCAATCAACAACGGGTTGGAGCTTTTGACGATGTCCGGGGCCGCTGAAGGCCCGGAAATGGACCTTATCGGCGAAAGCGTGGGGAATGCCAGCGCACGTATTCGCTTCTTCCGCATCGCTTTTGGGGCAGCGGGTGACCAAATGGTAGGCGAGGCTGAAGCCAGCTCAATCCTGCGCGATCTCTATCATGGCAGCCGTCTGGATGTCGTTTGGTCCCCCACCGACCCGCAGCCGCGTGCCACGGTCAGGCTGGCCTTTCTTGGCCTGCTTTGCCTGGAAACCGCTATGCCCTACGGCGGGTCGATCGCAGCAGACCAGCAAGACGGGCACTGGACGCTGTCGGGCACCGCAGACAAACTGAACATCACGCCAGAGATTTGGTCCTGGCTGGAAGCTGCGGGGGACAAACCGCCGGTTCAGCCCTCCCACGTGCAATTCGCGCTCTTGCCGAACATCGCGATGGATGAAGGCCGCCAAGTCAAATTTGACGCGAACGACACTCAAATCACGCTTAGCTTCTGATCGTGCCATCCCCCGACACGAGGTACTTGAAGCTGGTCAGCTGATCCGCCCCCACAGGACCTCGCGCATGCATCTTGCCGGTGGCAATGCCAATCTCTGCCCCCATCCCAAACTCACCACCATCAGCAAACTGGGTTGAGGCGTTGTGCATCAGGATCGCGGAATCGAGCCCGTTCATAAAGGTCTGTACGGTGGCCGCGTCCTCGCTGAGGATGCAGTCGGTATGGTTCGACCCATGGGTACGGATATAATCCATCGCCTCTTCCACGCCAGAGACCATACGCGCGGCAATGATCATATCTAGGTATTCGCGGCCCCAGTCATTATCCGAGGCCGGGTTCGTACCTTCAATGGCGCTCAATGCGTCATCGACACGCACGTCAACGCCGGCGTCAATCAAGGCCCGGATGACCCCCTGCCCGATGGTGCGTGCTACATCCTCGTGGATCAGCAGGCATTCCGCCGCCCCACAAATGCCAGTTCGCCGGGTCTTGGCGTTCAAAACGACCTTCAGGACCTTTTCAGGATCTGCTGAGGCGTCAATGTAGATGTGCACAATGCCTTCCAGATGCGCAAAGACCGGCACTCGCGCCTCGCGTTGTACCAGCCCGACCAGACCCTTGCCGCCACGCGGCACAATCACGTCAATGGTGTCGGTCATGGTCAACATTTCGCTCACCGCCGCGCGATCACGTGTGGGGACAAGCTGCACCGCGTCCTCCGGCAGGTTTGCATCGCGCAAGCCCTGCTGAAGGCAGGCGTGGATCGCGCGGGAGGAATGAAAACTCTCCGACCCGCCGCGCAGGATCACCGCATTCCCCGCCTTCAGACAAAGTGCACCCGCATCCGCCGTCACATTCGGGCGGCTCTCATAGATCACGCCGATCACGCCCAAAGGGGTGCGAACGCGCTTGATGTGCAGACCCGAGGGCTGATCCCATTCCGCCAGCACAGCTCCTACAGGGTCGGCCTGTTCCGCCACCGCACGCAGGCCATCGACCATGCCCTGAATGCGCGTCTCGTCCAGCATCAGGCGGTCCATCATGGCGTCCGACAGCCCCTTCTCGCGGCCAAATTCCAGATCCTTGGCATTGGCTTCCAGAATATCCGCACGGTTTGTCCAAACGGCCTCCGCCGCGCTGATGAGTGCCGCATGCTTGCGCTCTGCCGACGCCGTCGCCAACACGGTTGCCGCCGCCTTCGCCCGCGCGCCAAGGTCCGCCATCATCGCTGTGATATCTTCAAAGTCTTTCATGTCCGCCCCCTTGTTGGCTCAAAGTGCCATATCATCCCGGTGGATCAAAGCCGCTCGGCCCGGGTAGCCCAAAACCTGCTCAATCTCCGCCGATTGCCGCCCCCGGATCAGCTCCGCCTCGTCCGATGTGTAGCGCGTTAACCCATAGCCGACCGTGTGTCCGCCCGTGTCCAGCAAGGCCACGCTGTCCCCCCGGCCAAAGGGCCCGCTGACAGCCGAAATACCTGCAGGCAAGAGGGACTTACCCCGTTTCAAAGCGGCCACGGCACCATCATCCAGCGTCACGCTGCCACGCGGCTTGATCGCCGCGATCCAGCGCTTTCGCGCGGCCTGCGGGTCGCTTTGGGCGGTGAACCACGTGGCGTTGGCACCCCGATCCAGGGCCTGCAACGGGCGCTGCACTGACCCTTCGGTGATCACCATCGCACAGCCCGAAGACGTCGCTGTCTTGGCCGCCATCAGCTTGGTTTTCATCCCGCCTTTGGACAGGCCCGATCCAGCGTCGCCGGCCATGGCCTCGATCTGTGGCGTGATGGCGTCGATGACATCATACCGCGTGGCAGAGGCATCCTCGGACGGGTTCGCGGTGTAGAAACCGTCCACATCCGACAGCAGCACGCAAAGGTCTGCGCCGACCGTCACGGCGATCTGAGCGGCCAAACGGTCGTTGTCGCCAAAGCGGATTTCATCCGTGGCGACCGTATCATTTTCATTCACGATGGGCACGACGCCCAGCCCCAGGAGCTGCTCCAACGTCGCCCGACTGTTGAGATACCGCCGCCGGTCGGCAGAATCCTCAAGCGTCACAAGCACTTGCGCCGTTGTGATCTGATGCGCGGCCAGCGCATCCTCATAGGCGCGCGCCAACCTGATCTGCCCCACAGCGGCCGCCGCCTGCGACTGTTCCAGCGCCAAAGCGGTCTGCGGCAACCCCAAGGCACCCCGTCCCAAAGCAATGGAGCCAGAAGACACCAGCACCACATCTGCGCCCTGCTCTTTGAGCCAGGCCACATCCTGCGCAAGGCCATTCAGCCAATCGCTGCGCAACGCGCCACTGGACCGATCCACCAACAAAGCGGAACCGATCTTGATGACGATCCGGCGGGTGTCCGTCAGGGCTGCCATGGCTGGGCTTCTTCCTGCGGACGGTGGCGCAGGCGATCTTCATCGATCTGGGACCGCAAGGCACGCAGCACATCCGTCACCCCTTCGCGCGCCACGCCCGACATCAACATCACAGCACCATCCGAGGCTTTTTTCAATTCTTTTGAAGCCTCTGCGCGCTCTTCTTCATCCAGTGCATCAACCTTATTGAGCACCGTGATGCGGGGCTTTTCCGCCAGATCGCCGCCATATTTCTCAAGCTCGGTGATGATGGTCTGGTAGTCCTCTGCAATCGTTTCAGACATCCCATCCACCAGATGAAGCAGGACCGCACAACGCTCCACATGGCCCAGGAACCGATCCCCGATCCCTCGCCCCTCAGAGGCTCCTTCGATCAGGCCCGGAATATCGGCCACGACGAACTCAGTGTTGTCCACGCCCACCACACCCAGATTGGGGTGCAGAGTGGTAAAGGGATAATCCGCGATCTTGGGCCGCGCGTTTGACGTGGCGGCCAGAAAGGTCGATTTACCTGCATTGGGCAGGCCCAACAGGCCCACATCCGCAATCAGTTTCAGGCGCAGCCAAAGCGTGCGCTCCACCCCGTCCTGACCCGGATTGGACCGGCGAGGGGCTTGATTGGTGGCGGATTTGAAATGCAGGTTGCCAAAGCCGCCGTTGCCGCCGCGCGCCAGCTGCACGCGGTCACCCACCGCCGTCAGATCGGCAATGACTGTCTCCTGATCTTCATCCAGAATTTCCGTGCCCACAGGCACCTTTAGCACGATATCTGCGCCATCCTTGCCCGTGCGCTGCTTGCCCATGCCGGGCTGGCCGTTCTTGGCAAAGAAATGCTGCTGATAGCGGAAGTCGATGAGCGTGTTGAGCCCGTCCACGGCCTCCGCCCAAACGGTGCCGCCCTTGCCCCCGTCGCCACCGTCCGGTCCGCCAAATTCGATGTATTTTTCGCGCCGGAACGACACGCAGCCGCCCCCGCCCGCGCCGGAGCGGATGTAGACTTTGGCAAGGTCCAGGAATTTCACGTCACATCAGCCTTTGAGCTTACAACTATACGTCCACGTGGGTACGGCGGCGTCACGCGCAAGGCAATAGGCCTCCGCATCGCCGAGGTAGACAAATCCCGCATTGGTCATCACCTTGGCGGACGCCGGGTTATCCTGAAACACGGTTGCAAAAATTGCGTCGTTGTCCAAGGGGTTAGTCCCCACCAGCGCGCTGACGGCCTCAGAGGCGATGTGAGAGTTCCAGAACGCCCGGGCGACCCAGAATCCAACCTCAGACTGGTTGCGATCGAGATGCGTGAGAGAGATCATGCCCGCGACTTCTGCGCCTGCAGACTTGGTGCAGTCCATCACCCAAACGTCCTCCTCGCGCGCCTCCGCCATCGCGCGTGAAATGAACGCCTCGATCATGCCAGGCGGCAGCGGATGCGGGATGGCTGCGGTGTTGCGGGCGACTTGCGCGTCGCCCGCGTACATCTCAATCAGGCCCTGGTCCGACCGCCGCAAGGGGCGCAGATCGAACCGCTCCGTCTCTATAACCGGTTGGTTTACAATGGATTCCATTTGCATGCGTCTATCCTCCTCCGAATAGCACAAAAAGCACAGAGGCAACGGTCAGCGCCGCCAATGTCCACATCAGATAGGGTTCCGCGGGCGTCCCCGCGAGGGTTCTAGCAATGCGATCACCCAGCAGTGTCCAAATGGGATGCAGAATGATCTGGCAGGCCAACAGAACGGCCGCCACGGTGGCTGTAGCAGTCAAAACGGGCGTTTGTGGGGCAATGAAGGCGGTGAATGCACCGACGATCATCGCCCAGGCCTTGGGGTTCAGCGGGTGCACGATCAGCCCGGCCATGAACCCCGGCGCTTTTGCCTCTCCCTGTCCAGGCGTCAGGCGCAGGTTCGCCACCTTCCATGCCAGCCAGCAGATGTAGGCAGCGGCGGCGTACTTCAGCGCCTCAAACAGCCACGGGACCCGATCCGCCAGTTCCATCAGGCCAAAGCCAATGGGCCAGATGATCAGTTGCTTGCCAAGCGCCACACCCGCCACAAAAGGCAGTGCCGCGCGAAAGCCAAACCGCGCACCCGTGGCCAGCAGCGCCATGTTCGCAGGCCCCGGCGTGCCGATCTGTGAGGCGGCGAAGACCACCAGCGGGAACAGGGTAACGCTCATGTCCCTGCCTCCCAGATCTCGCGCGTCAGGACCATGCGCTGCACGCTCACTTCTGTCGCCAGAAGGTCAGAGTAACGCACCACGGTTTCAGTGTCCGCAAAACCCAGCTTCTCCAGCACACGGCGTGAGCGGGGATTGTCCGGCATATGGCCCGACTGCATCTCCTCATGACCTTGGCCAAAGTAGCGCGCCACCACCGCTTTTGCGGCCTCGGTCGCAAATCCACGTCCCCAGGCATGTTTGGCAAACCAATAGCCAAGCTCCTTGCCGGTGGTCATGCAACCGACCAGCCGCCCTTCATGCGTGACCGCCAGCGCATTGCCGTCGGGGCCAGTTTGAAGTTCGACAAAGGCCTCCGCCTCTGCCTGCCCGTAAGGGTGCGGCAGCAGGGGGATCCAGCGCGCCACGTCCGCGTCTGTCATTGCCGCCAGCACGTCAGGCGTATCTGAGGGCTCAAAGGACCGCAGCGTCAGACGTTCGGTGCGCAAAGGGATCATTGCACCGCCTCCCACTGCTCAGCGCTCAGCTGCATGACCTGCTGTCTACGCACCACACCGGTGATCTTGTGGGTCCTGTCGACAATTTCAGTGTCAACAAATCCCATCTTGAGCAAAACAGCCCGTGAACGTTCATTCCCCAGCGCATGGCCGCTCAGCAACCTGTCGCCGCCCCCCGCGAAATGCCACTCAAGTACCGCGCGTGCGGCCTCGGTCATCAGCCCCTGCCCCCAATGGGCGCGGCCAAGCCAGTAGCCAAACTCGCCTTGCGTGCCGATGCAGCCCACCACCTCTTGGTCGCGACACATCAGAAAGGTCTTGCCGCTGGTCTGACGCGCGATGAAGTCCTCCGCATCCGCGACGCTGTAGGGGTATGGCACCTGAGACAGCCAGCGCGTGACCTCTTCGTCGTTCACGGCATGCTGAATAGCCGCTGCATCAGCAGCGACGGGCGGGCGCAAAAGAAGGCGCTCTGTGAGAATGGTCTGAGGCATCTTCGCCTCCATGAAAAAAGAAAAGGGACCGGCGTTTCCGCCGATCCCTAAATGTCTCGTGACTGGTCAGGTTATTATTTGCGCAGGTGCAGTTGAATGACTTGCGGCGAACCAATTTGGCGGCTTACCATAGGTGCTGGGTGTTGCCGCGCTGGTTGATGATGGACTGCAAAATGCTAAACTCTGCTTTTCGATGGGATATGGCAAGAACGCGCTACATCTTAGGGCCATTGATAGCACATTTGACTTTGCGCTTTCCCTAGTAGGGCAAAATGTAAATGAGGTTAATTATGCCGCGACCCGATTTGCGCAATGCATTGCTTTATGGATTGTCGACTGGTTTTGCTGTCGTCGTCTATATATGGCTCGGCTACGAGCTTTATGAGCGTCTGGAAATACTGTCGTGGACTTTGCTACTGGCGGGCCTTTCCGCCGCTGCAGCAATTGCGGCTTTCATTTTTGTTCGTTGGGCGTTGGCGTTGCAGGTTCGCCGGGCCGAAGAAGCCACCGGCGATGTGATAAACATTGTCAACCGCTTTATCGTGGGCGATCCGACTGCTCCAATCACCCGTGCGGAAGTACATGAAATTATCGGGCAGGCACGCACCGCTGTTCCACGGACTGTCAGCGCTATCACGCTTTTCTTTACGCTCTCTATTCTGCTGGTGTTATTCGGGGAAATCGTTCTTTTAACCCAAGCTGGTATGATGTATGTGCAGACCCGCCGGATTGAAGAACAGAACATACTTTTGAGCAGGCAGTCCGAGGTTCAAACAGCGCAATTTCTGCAAGAAAGCCTGACTTCCGTTGATCAAATTGGAAAATCGGTAGAGGATGTCCGTCGGGCTGTTCAGACTTTGAACGAGGATTTTATAGCGCCGTTCGTCATTATTCCAGACACGGTTAATGAGATCAGCGCTGCAACATTTGGTGAGGGTGAAGTTATACGGGTGTGTTTTGAGGACGACCCGTGCCCCTACATCTCTGCTGAGACGTTCGCGAATTTGGCAAGCACTGGCGAGATTGTCGTAACAGCAAGCAACGCAGGTTCATTGCGCGGGTGGTATCGATTTACCGATGTCCTTGAAGCCGTTGGGCTTGTCTTTACCGCCTCCATCACGAATTCTGACGTAGCTAACGACGATATTCGTCTAGCCCAAGACCAGTTGTCCAACGCCATCGTCACCTGTGGCGGAACGCCGGAAGGCAAAACCGTGAATAGGTTTTCGGGGCTAATGGGTGGTTTTCTAGCTGCAATTGACATGTGGCCGATTAACGGCCCTGAAGATATTCAACCAGGGCAAACGCTTACTTTCCCAAAACAAGTCGACCGTGCAAATTTCCTTGGTATATCCGCCGCAGTGGGATTATTGGCCGAAAGCGAAGGCAGTTCGATAGAAATGATCGGCAATGCATCGGACGCGGCGGCGCTTCTTGCATCGTCGCTTTCGATGTTGGAATTGGAATTTCAAGAGCTTTCAACGTCATGTTCTTCACGTTTGCAGGGTCTCTCTGCGACCGCGGAGGCACTGCAAAACCGAACAAATTCTATACTGGAAACGGTCGCGCGAAGCGTTGAAGATTAAACTCTCTGTTGCCCATCAACATGGAACGGGGGATACTCCATGGCTCATGCTGGTTTGAGTTTGAGTGTAATTTGATCAGTAGACATTGTAGTCAACGTTGCGAGTATCGACCAGCCTTGTTTGCGTGCCGTTTCGATTACGCTTCTCAGTATGCAGAAATTGTCTGCTCCGGCCATGGTGCGGAAGCCTCCTGAGACTTTCATGCGGACCTTACCCATCCGCAAAGCCTGCTCGGCCTCATTGTTGGTGAAGGGAACACGCAGGTCGTTGAGGAAACGCAGCACATCGGCCTTGCGGTCGCACAATCGCAGCGCGAGATTGTGGCCGGTCCGTCGTTTGGGTCGCCCGCGTCTGGTTTTGCCGATCGGGGTCGGGCTCAGAGGGGGCTGGCCTTCATGGAACAAAATGGCCTTTGTGATGCAGGCGTCGTAACGTTCGTTGATGGCTGCGATCACAGTCGCCGAGACGTTGTCTAACCCGTTTTCACGGGCGATTTCGGTCGCTTTCCTGGCATCCAGCAGGATGTTCTTCATTGCCAATGCCCAGTCTTCTTTTTCAATGTCGACCAGTGCTTGCAACTCACGCAGGTGATGGGCATTGCACAGGACGTGCTCGACACCTTCCATTCTGCCGTAGGATGCCCAGTTGTCGTGCACCACAATACCCGACACGCCGGACAACAAATCGCCTCTACCGCTTCCCATTCGGAAATGGCTCATCGTCGGCGAACAGATGACATGTTGCCACCGGGTCCGACCTCCAACCCGCAGGCCCGTTTCATCCAGATGTTTGACCACAACCTTCGGACCGCACAACGCTTCACGTACAGAATCCGAGAAAGACCGCATTTTATGCGCCATCTTTGCGATGAGACGCGATAGGGTCGCCGTCGCGATCCGCACACCGCACACGTCGAAAAACACCTGAGAAAGACGATCGTCGGGAATGCAGTGGTGAGTCTGAAGATAGGCCGCCACGGCCGCAATGCGACCACCGTATTGAACTGGCGCCATAACCCCTGCCGGGAAAGAGCCGCGTGCAAGCTTGCCACAGCCCGGGCACAGGCATTTATGGGATCGATGTTCAGTGACCATAAGAGGCGGCGGCGGTGGCAGGTCGAACACCTGGCGGGCAACAAAACCTTGTGACGAACAGTGTGACAAGTCGTGCTGACACTGCGGGCAGGTCTGCGGGTGATGATCAACGATCTCGTCCGGATTGTCGACTTGGGATCGCGTCGTACCCTTGTGCCCCGGTTGTCCGCCGGGCTTGCGCCCCGATTTTCCTCTTTGGCTTTTCGTGCGGTTGGCGTGCGGTTTCGACAGCCCGTCGCTCGACGGGGGTTTGCTGCTGTTTTTGCTGTGCAGTGAAAGGCGGCGCTCAAAAGCCTCAACGCGCTGTTCAAGGGCGGCAATCATATCTGCTTGGGTCTCAATGATTTCAGTCTGCCGCCGGTTCTCATCGACAAGCAGCGCATTGGCTTCCAGCAACTCCATGTTCTCAGCATGGAGAGTGGTCACCAACTCGATCCATTCCACCTTTGAAAGGTCGGCTGAATTGCCTGTATGGGGAGGCTTAGGTGACATGCCCTGAACGATTCACAAAATGAACGATCACTAAAGCAAAAAGATGCCCGGCGAGTCAATTCGCCACACTTGGACAAGCAGGGCAATCGACTGAATAAATTGCTGACAAGGCTGCATTTTTCTGAATCAAAGACATGAAATGACCCTGTATCTGGAGGATTTCCATGTCGGAAGCGTCCAAAGACCGCCTGATCCCTGAGTTTCTGACCCATTTTGAGGCCATCCCAGACCCGCGTCAGGCGGCGAAAGTGATCTACCCGCTGAACGAGATATTCCTGCTTGTTTTGTGCGCTGTGATCTCTGGTGCGGATGGATGGACCTCCGTCGCCCTCTACGGTCGAAAGAAGTTGGACTTTCTGCGGCGCTTCTTGCCGTTCAAGGATGGCACGCCTAGCCATGACCAACTCGGTATTCTGTTCTCCCGCCTCGATCCCGAGGCCTTGCAGAACAGCTTCACGAATTGGGTTGCAAGCTGGCCTGACATGCTTGAAGGCGTTGTCGCGGTTGACGGCAAGACGCTTCGGCGATCCTTCGACAGCACGTCGAACACGGGTGCGGTCCACATGATCTCGGCCTGGTCTTGCGAGCAGAAACTGGTCCTCGGCCAGCGCAAGGTCGCGGACAAGTCCAATGAGATTACAGCCATTCCCAAACTGCTGGAGATACTGGCGCTTGAAGGCGCGATCATCTCGATCGATGCCATGGGCTGTCAGCGCAAAATCTGTCAACAAATCATGGACAAAGACGCAGATTATGTCATTGGTCTGAAAGGTAATCAGGGCAGCTTGCACGAAGACGTCAAACTGTTCTTTGAGGAGCATCTGGACCGGGGTATCGGTGGCGAGTTTCTGCGAAAAAGCGAAACGACAGATGCCGATCATGGCCGACTTGAAACACGCCGCTACACCGTTTGCACAGACATCGAATGGTTGGAAAAACGCCATCACTGGCCGGGCCTGAAGGCCGTCATCATGACCCAGTACACGCGGGAAATCAGAGGCAAGGTGAAAAGAATACGCCAGTTCTACATCTCATCAATGACCGCCGATGCGGAAAAGATGGCCGCGCACATCCGAAATCACTGGCAGGTGGAAAACTGTTTGCACTGGGTTCTGGATGTCACCTTCCGGCAGGACGATTGCCGCATCAGAACCGGGAATGCAGCAGCCAATTTTGCCGCGATCAACCACGCTGCAATAAACCTGCTGCGGCAGGGACCTGGCAAAATGAGCATGCCGCAGGAACGACGCTCAGCCGCATGGGACGACGCATATATGGAGCAATTGCTGCGCAACTAGCGTTCAATCGATTCCCCTGCTTGGACAAGCGCTAGCGATAACCTGACCAGTTACAATGTCTCTACCTTTGAGGGTACGGCTTATTCTGCGGCCTCCGCCTGTGGCATGACGGAAATAAATGTACGGTTTTTCAGGCCCTTGTGGAACTGAACAGCACCGTCAACAACTGCAAAGATCGTGTGATCCTTGCCCATGCCCACGCCTTCGCCCGGCCAAAACTTGGTGCCGCGCTGACGTACAATGATGTTGCCGGGGATGACAGCTTCACCGCCATACTTTTTCACGCCAAGACGACGACCTGCTGAGTCGCGTCCGTTCCGGGATGAACCGCCTGCTTTTTTATGTGCCATTTGGTCTCTCCTTAGCCTTTCGACTTCTCTTTGGCCTGTTCGATCCAGCCTTCACGCTCGATCCGGCCCTTGAACGACAGCTTTTCGTCCATCGCTGCGACATCTTCTTCGGTCCAGGCTGCGATCTGGGCGAAGGTGGTCACGCCAGCGGCGTGCAGCTTCTTCTCCAGCGCGGGGCCTACACCGCTGAGTTCTTTCAGGTCGTCTGCGGCACCGGCATCCGCCGCCTTGGCCGCAGGCGCTGCTTTCTTTTCCTCGGCGGGCTTTTCAGCCTTCTTGGGCTCTGCTTTCTTGGCAGGGGCCGCTTTCTTGGCCTTGGCGGGCTTCTCAGCCGCCTCCGCACCCGTCAGCGCTGCAACCGCAGCAGCAGAAACCGAACCGGTGCCCACAGCAGCCATCGCCTTGGACTTGCCAGCGCCTGTCGCCAGGATGTCACCGATCTTGACCAGTGTCAGCTTCTGACGGTGGCCCACAGTCCGCTTGGAGCTGTGCTTGCGGCGGCGCTTGACGAAGTTGATGACCTTCTCGCCTTTGATCTGGTCAACCACTTCGGCCTCAACACCGGCATCTGCTACCAGCGGCGCGCCAACCTGCGGCTTGTCACCGCCCAGCATCAGCACTTCGTTGAAGATTACCTTTTCACCAGCACTTGCAGCAATCCGCTCCACCCGGAGCATATCGCCAGAGGCGACCTTATACTGCTTACCGCCAGTCTTGATGACTGCGAACATCGCGTCTTTCCTTCACTTACCGCGTTCTGTGGTCCCCGTCTCCGGGTGTTTTGGCCCCCGCTTTGTAAGGTCAGGCCACCTCGAACAGCGCGCCCATTGGGCGTCATTGAATATCAAACCCGCGCAGGACAATCCTGCCGAGATGCGGGCTTATGCGGCGATCAGGGGCTCAAGTCAAGCGGGATATGGGCGCTTTCTGCCGCGTTTTTCCCCTGCATACGGCGGAGAATGGCGGATAGGAACAATTAGCCCTAATTCTGCCCCATTTTCCCGCAAAACGGGCATGTAGAGGAAAGAGTGACCCATGCCCCTGTTTACGCTTGGCTATGTTTATCAGTTGTCGGATTTCGACACCACCGGTGGTAATATCACGCCGCCTGACGAACAAGGTGCGCGCGCGCAGGGCAATCCACCGTTCCAGATCACTTTGAACAACGGGGCATCGCCCTTGCAGATCGTGATCGACGACGACGACCCGCTCTTTAACGAGACCTCCGGCACTGACAGCTCGCAACCGCTGGCCAGCCCCGTGACCATTGACGGCGTGACCTACCCCGCAGGCAGCCATGTGGTGCTGAATTATGTTCTGACCGATGATGACGGCTTTCAGGGCTATTCGATCACCATCGGGTCGAACAATTCGGGCGGCAACACCACCACGGCCTTCATCACGACCGAACCCATGGTCCCGGGTCAGACCTATACCTTCACCTCCGAAGGCAATATCGGCAACAACAACGCCGTGCCCTATTCAGAATTCGCCTGCTTCACCGCCGGCACGCTGATCGACACGCTGACAGGTGCCCGCCGGATTGAAACGCTGCAGGTTGGCGATCTGGTCATGACCGAAGGCGGCGCACGGCCTCTTTCGTGGATTGGCATGCGCCAGACGGACGGGCGCGGTCACATGGCTCCGATCAGAATTAGCAAAGGCACGCTGGGGGCGGAGGCCGATGTTCTGGTCTCCCCCAACCACCGCATCCTGGTCCAGGGCGCGGCGGCAGAACTGGTGGGCGGGACGGATGCCCTTTTCGTTGCGGCAAAGCACCTTGTGAACGGCACCACAATTTGCCACGCGCCCTGCCTGTCGGTGCGTTACCTCCACATCATGTTTAGACGGCATGAGGTGGTCAGAACCCAAGGACTGGCAAGCGAGAGCTTCTATCTCGACAGGCAATCCATCGCCGCACTGGACAGCGACCAAGCACAGGAACTGGCGATGCTGTTCCCTGAGCGATTTGGCGCTGTCGCACCTGCGCTCGCCTATCCGGAGGCCAAACGCCACGAGGCAAAGCTGCTCGCAAGGACCTTGGCGGCCTAAAGTTCCTCTGCCAGCATGTTGAGCGCAACCGTGCGGCCCAAAGCATAGGAAATGTCCTGATAGGCACGCCCAAACCCGTCAAAAAGCGCGCGGTTCAGGGCTTGCCCGGCTTCCGTTTCCGAAAACGCGAGGTAGCGCTGCATTTCCTCATCGCTCAACGGGTGGTAGGTCAGAAGGAAATAGCCCATCAGCCAGGACGTCGTGTCATCCCGGATCTCATCGATGTCCCCGGCAACATCGGCCAGCATATCCTCTTCAGACATCTCCAGCGCGTCCCCGTCTGCAAGGCCACGCATGAACTGGTAGTTGGAGTTCATTGCAGAGGTCACATTGCGTTCAATCATGTCGCCCGATGCGGCGAAGTCCTCCAACAGTCGCAAACGCGGCGCTTCGCTGCCTGACATTTCCAGACAGCGGCCTCGTGCGGCCTCTTCCACGTCGCTGTCGGCCATGGCGACGCGGGCGGTGTTTTCCAATGTCACAATCCGCTGGCCGAGGTCTGAGGCAAAAAAGGTGATCACTTCTTCCAGCGCATCACCCTGCAGCTCTGCCGCAATGGCGGTGCGGATCTGTTCCACCATGCGGTCGATGTCATAGATGGCCTCCACCTGAAGCTGCCACCCCGGCCCGCCCTGCCCGTTCAACATGTCGGTGTTCAGCTCTTGCGCATGGCCCAACCCCTCGTCCCGCAGGATCTGTGCCGCTTCGCGCAGTTTCAGCACATCCACCGCAACCGTGAGCCTTGCATCCGCCCAGACAGGCAGAGCCAACACCGCCAGCAGCGGCCAGATCAGAAGGGCGCGCATCACAGGTCCTGGCTCGGCTGCATGGCCGACAACCGGTCCGCAACCGCCTCGTAGCGGTTGGCTGTGATTTCGAATTGTACCGCTGTCAGCAACTCATAGACCCGCTGCATCTTGGGGGTTTCCAAGGCCTCCGCATAGGCCGTGACCTCGGCGTCTGAAAACGCCTGATAGGTATAGGCGGCATTGGCCAAGGCAGAAGCCTTGATCCGCGTGCGCAGCCCTGCCTCATCATTCCGCAGAGCTTCGCGCAGGTCTTCTTCCTCCATCCGCAACTCAATGACCCCCGCCCCGGCAGCGGCCATCAGAAAGCGCACCTGCAACTCGTGAATAAATCGGATGGAGGTGTCCTCGGACCCTGTCGCACTATTGAGCCGCTGCAGCAGTGCCACGCGAGGACTGCCCGCCTGGACCAGAGCCGCGACAATCTCTTCACCCTCGGCCCGCTTGGCGTCGTCATCTTCGTGCATGTGCGATGCATTTTCGACAACCACCAGCCGCTGGCCCAGGTCGCTGGCATAGAATGCGGCGGCATGAGACAGCAGGTCGTCATCAAGGGTTTGTACAAGGATATCAAGGGCAAAGCCCAGCATGACATCGGTGGCAAAGACCTCTGCCACCAGCCGTTTCCATTCGGAGCCAAAGGCGTCCGCCTCCAGCCCGATCATTGCCGGTGCACCATCCGCGCCCAGCCTGATGCTGTCGAGTGCCACGTCAAACCCGGTGACTTCCAGAAAAGCCTCCAGCTTGGCCCGGTCCGCCGCCTTTGCCGACCCGGCGACAAGACTGAACATCAAGATCAGGCTCAGCAGAAATGGCATCACATAGCGGGGAAGGGTCGCGTGCATTTTAGGCTCCTTTGGGCTCGATACATCCAAGATGGGGCGGCCCCCCGGCAAGAGCAATGAAAAAGCCCGTGTGTTGCGCGCTTGGGCGATGATCCCCCTTGCCTAAGGGCGTAAACGGCCCTAAACGGCCCCACCAGACCCCCGCGGAGAGGTGCCGGAGTGGTCGAACGGGGCGGTCTCGAAAACCGTTGTGGGTGCAAGCCTACCCAGGGTTCGAATCCCTGTCTCTCCGCCATTTCCCGCAAATCCTTGCCACATGGTGACCGACACGGGCAATTTGTCGCGCAGGCGTTCCTTGTATTCCACGGCCCTGTACTTAGCTGCTTGGCACCGGCCTCACCCGATGGCCTCACTCAGAGAAAGGACCGCTTTATGCCACTGATGACCTCACCCATCGACGGATCCCCCATGCAGGAGATTGAACGCTATGGGGTAAAAATGGATATCTGCAAGACATCTGGCGGCATCTGGCTTGATCGTGGCGAGCTTGAGAAGATCATCATCGCCATTCGCGAGGAGGCATTGGTTGAAAGTGGCGTCCCAGCTGAGGAAGCCTACGACGATACACACTATCACCAAGCGCCAGTCGAGACCCGCCAGGAGCGCCCCAAGCGGGAAAGCATGTTTGAAACGATAATGGATATCTTTGACTGACGGCAGCCCTTGGGGTTGGGTCAGACCCTAGCCGTGATACCCCCGATACCAGTCAACAAAACGCCTGATCCCTTCCGCCGTGGGCGTATTTGGCCGGTAGCCTGTCAACTGCTCCAGCAGCTCTGAACTGGCCCAGGTGCCGGGGACATCGCCTTTCTGGATCTCCATGAAGTTCTTCTTGATCTCAAAGCCCAAGGACACCTCAATTTCATCAATGAAATCAAAAAGATTAACCTTCTCTCCATTCCCGATGTTGACGACCCTGTAAGGGGCGACAGGGCTCAGCGTATCGGCCTCAGACACTGGCTCGCCCTCCACAGGAACTGCGTCAATCAACAGCCGGATTCCCTTCACCAGATCATCGATAAAGGTGAAATCTCTAGCCATCTGGCCATGGTTGTAGACGTCTATTGTGTCCCCCGCCAAACCGGCCTTCACGAACTTGTAGAGCGCCAGATCAGGCCGCCCCCAGGGGCCGTACACAGTGAAAAACCGGAACATGGTCGTGGGGATTTTCCACAGATGCGCATAGGAATGCCCCATCCCCTCGTTCGCCTTTTTCGTCGCTGCATAAAGCGTCAGCGGCGTTTCGGTCTTCTGATCCTCCGAAAACGGCATCTCCGTATTGGCACCGTAAACGGAGGAGGTGGAGGCCATCAGCAAATGCCCCACCTGCAGCTCACGGGCCATTTCCATCACGTTGAACGTGCCCACAAGGTTCGATTCCACGTAAGCCCGCGGGTTCTCAAGGCTGTAGCGCACACCGGCCTGTGCGGCGAGATGCACGATCGCATCTGGGGCCGCGTCAGTTATGGTTTTTGACAACAAATCAAAGTCTTCCAGCATGCCGTTCACGCAAGAAAAATGCTCTGACTGCAGCAGCATTTGCTGGCGCTTTTGCTTGAGCGTGACGTCATAGTAATCGGTCATCCCGTCGTACCCCACGACACGAAATCCGTGATCCAGCAGTTCACGTGCCAGATGGAACCCGATAAATCCGGCTGTCCCTGTGATGAAGATGGTTTTTATGTCGCTCACAACCTCATGTCCGATGCTTCCGGTGCAAAGACGGATTTGACGTCAAAGAACACAGCACCGGGACGGCCAAACGCGCGTATGCCGTCAGCGCCCATGGACTTGAACTTTTCATGGGCCACGCAAAGGATGATACCGTCGTACGCCCCGGGTTCTGGTGCTGCTTCCAGCGTGATCCCGTGCTCCGCCAACGTCTGTTCGGGGCTGGCCCAGGGGTCATGCACGGCAACTTCCGCGCCTTGCCCCTTCAGTGCGTCGATGACGTCAATCACGCGGGTATTGCGGATGTCCGGGGTGTTTTCCTTGAAGGTCAGCCCAAGAACCAGCACGCGCGCATCGCCGATCTGCCCGCCCTGCTCCGCCAGCGCCCCGGTAAAGCGATCCGCCACATAAGCCCCCATTCCGTCATTGATGCGCCGCCCGGCAAGGATCACTTCGGGCTCATAGCCGATCTCCTGCGCCTTATGGGTCAGATAATACGGATCGACCCCAATACAGTGCCCGCCCACAAGTCCCGGCTGAAAGGGTTGAAAGTTCCACTTGGTGCCTGCCGCCTTCAGCACCGCTTGTGTGTCCAGCCCCATGCGATTGAAAATCTTGGCCAGCTCATTGACCAATGCGATATTCAGATCGCGCTGCGTGTTCTCGATCACTTTGGCCGCCTCGGCCACCGCGATGCTTTCCGCCTTGTAGGTGCCAGCCTTGATGATCTGTCCGTAAAGCGCATCAACCAGGTCTGCAACTTCGGGCGTAGAGCCAGAGGTGACCTTGCGAATGTCTGGCAAACGCCGGGTCTTGTCACCGGGATTGATCCGCTCGGGCGAATATCCACAATAGAAATCAACGTTGTAGGTGAGACCCGAAGCTTCTTCCAGCAGCGGCACACAGACCTCCTCTGTGGCCCCGGAGAAAACCGTGCTTTCGTATATGACGATGTCCCCCCGCTTCAGCACGCTGCCCAAAGCGGTCGACACTGCATGCAAAGGTCCCAGATCCGGGTTGTGCTGCGCGTCAATCGGCGTGGGCACGGTAACGATATGCACGTTCGCAGCCGCGAGATCGTTGATCTGAGCCGTCAGGGCAAGCTGGGCGGCCTGCGCCAGTTCCCCGGCCTCCACTTCTAGCGTGCGGTCCCAGCCCGTCTGTAACTCCGCGATGCGCTCAGGATCAATGTCATATCCGATGACGGGCTGAGCCTTGCCGAACTCCACAGCCAGCGGCAATCCGACATACCCCAGGCCGAGGACGGAGACACGGATGTCCACCAAGTCGGGCAGAGCTGCGATCTGGGTCATGACGGTGGGCTTTCGGTCCTGGGGTCGGTTTCAGCCCTCATATAGGGGCCCGCAAAGGAATTGAACTCCCCGCTCACTCAGACGTCATCGCCAGCAACATAAACCATCGCAAAGCAGAACCATGGGCCGTTTAATCTCAGGTGGCTGAGGGTGCCCAATCCCATGTCATTTCGCCTCAAATTGCAGGCGTTTGCCGCGCTTCCGCCCGAACCTTTCCATAGCCATGCCGCAAAGAGGCTTTAGCCCTGCTTGCCAACTAATCGAGGATGGATTCTGATGTCCCAGCCCCTTGAAGACATCGCGTCGCGCCGCAAGCGCATGTTCGAACTGATACGTCAGGATGAACAGGCCACCTTGACCCACACGCGCCTCAAAGCCCGCAATCAGGCTGCGGATCTTGGTTTTCGTGCCCTTGCCCTAGCCTCTTTGAACCGAAAACCGTCCGTATCAGAGCGCTCAGACAGGGACCCCAAGCGCACAGCACTGCACCTGGCCATTCTCAAAAATGACAGGCGGCACAAGGCATTGTCTCCCACAGCAGGGTCATTTGGCCGTAAAGAAAAGCCCCCCGCAACACCCACCGTACGCAGGGTTTCCAAACCCTTAAGACCTGATCGGTAAAACCCAGCCGGTAGCTACATCGCCGGGATAAAGCACCTTTCGTAACTATTCAGGTTGTCTCTGGGGCGTTTCAGACGCTTGATTTTGTCAGGTCGGTTCGAGTTTCTGGATGAGTTGATCGGCGGTTTTCTGGAGTGTTTCGATTATTGACCAGCCCTGTTTGCGTGCCGTTTCGATCACGGTTCTGAGGGTGCAGAAGTTTTCCGCGCCGGTCAGTGTGCGGAAGCATCCCGAGACCTTGATACGGACCTTGCCCATTCTCAGATCCCTCTCGGCCTCGTTATTTGTGAAGGGAACCTGCAAGTCGGTAAGGAAGCGCAGGACATCGGCCTTGCGGTCACGCAATCGCAGCACGAGATTGTGTCCGGTTCGCCGTTTTGGTCGTCCTCGGGGGGATTTGCCGGGCAGTGCGGGTTTCAGCGGTGGCTGGTTTTCATGTAACGACAGCCCCTGCGCGATGCAGGTGTCGTAGCGCTCATCGATGGCCTTGACCACATGCGCCGCGACATGATCCCGACCGTTTGCCCGGGCGCTGGCGGCCGCCCTTTTCGCGTCCAGCAGGATAGTCTGCATCATCGCAGCCCATGCTTCCTTTTCGATATCGACGAGCGCCTGCAACTCGCGCATGTGATGGGCATTGCAAAGGCCGTGCACGACCTCCTCCATCCTGGCGTAGGATGCCCAGTTGTCATGCACCGCAATCCCCGATACGCCGGACAGCAGATCGCCTCTGCCCGCCCCCATCCGGAAATGGCTCAGGGTCAATGAGCAGATGACATGCTGCCACCGGTTTCGGCCTTCAACCCGCAGACCTGTTTCATCCAGATGTTTCACCGCCACCTGCACACCGCACAAGGCGTCACGTACAGCGTCTGCAAAAGACAGCATGCCCTCCGCCACCTTCGCAATCAGCCGCGCCAGTGTGGCGGCGGAAATGCGCACGCCGAACAGGTCACGAAAGACCTGCGACAGACGGTCATCGGGAATGCAATGGTACGTCTGAAGATAGCTCGCCATGGCCGCAATATGATTGCCGTACTGAACCGGTGCCCTGACCCCTTCCGGGAACGTGCCGCGCACGTGCTTTCCGCAGTTCGGGCATGTGCACTTATGAGCCCGGTGCTCAGTGATCGTGAGGGGTGGCGGCGGCGGCAGGTCGAACACCTGCCGGGCTGCAAACCCCTGCGAGGGGCATTGCGTCAGATCATGATCGCAGTCGGGACAGGCTTGTGGATGATGGTCGACAACCTCGTCGGGGGTGTCCGTCTGCTCCAGGGTCGTGCCCTTGTGCCCCGGCTGACCGCCGGGCTTGCGATCCAGTTGCCCGCGCTGATCCTTCCTGCCCTTCGCCGTCGGCTTCGCAGGGCTGTCACTCGACGGAGGCTTGCTGCTGTTCCGGCTGTTCAACGCAAGGCGACGCTCAAGCCCCTCAATCCGCTGCTCAAGCACAACGATCATCTCTGCCTGTCGCCGGTTCTCCTCGACAAGATACGCAATCGTCTCACGCTGCGTTTCGATCAATTCAATCAGTTGGGACTTCGAGAGTTCAGCAAGTCCGCTGGTATGGGTGGGTTCGCCAGACATGCCCTGATCGACTCATGAAATCCTCAATCAGAAAACCGGAATGTGCTCCCCCGAGTCGATTTGACGCAGCCGAAAAACGCCACCGACAACCTGGGCAGTTACCACCTTTCCGGCACAAGAAGGATCAGAGGCACAAAGCACCGTGTCGTTCTGAGCTCAGATCGGTGGGACAACTCCCATCTCGATGATATCCGACCGGCGGCGCCGCCTTTTTATCAAACGGCCTCCTGACAATTCGAACTGCATTCAGCCTGCCGGGTCTGTCCCGCGTGGGCCCTAGCCGCGGAACCCTGTGGCCACGACGAATTTTTCTGAACTGTCTGACCGGCTGGCAGGCGGTTTGAAGTTGGCGACCTTTGCGAACCGCTGCTTGAGTAGCTTCTGAAGCTCTCCTTCCGCCCCGCCGGCAAGCACCTTGGCCACAAAGGTCCCCCCTTCGTCCAGCACATCAAAGGCAAAGTACGCCGCTGCCTCACAGAGTGCGATGATGCGCAAATGGTCCGTCTGTTTGTGGCCCGAGGATGCGGCGGCCATGTCCGACATGACCACATCCGCCTTGCCGCCCAGCCATTCCTTGACCTTGAGGTCGGCGTCATCCTCCATGAAGTCCAACTGGTGCAATTCGCAGCCCGCAATCGGCTCCATTTTCTGCAGATCAACGCCCAGGATCGTGCCCACGGCCTTGCCGGATTTTGCCCTCAGAGCGTTCACACGCGGCACTGCCACCTGACACCAGCCACCGGGAGCAGCACCCAAATCCACCACACGCGCGCCGGGCACCAGAAAGCGGTACTTGTCATCAAGCTCCATGATTTTGAACGCCGCGCGCCCGCGATACCCTTCGGCCTGCGCGCGTTTCACGTATGGGTCGTTCAACTGCCGCTGCAACCAGCGCGTCGAGCTCAGCTTGCGCCCCCGCGCGGACTTCACCTTGACCTTCAGGTCTCGCTGCCCGCGGCCGGAGGTGTTCTTTCCTGAAGGTGTCTTGGCCATGTGGGTGCCTCTTTCTCGTGCGCAGCCAGACATAAGTAGATGCAACGCTCTTGGCCAGTGCCGCGCTTTCGGATGTGGCTCAGTCGCCGCCCTCAAAAGGCGTGACGTAGCGCGTTTCTACCAGATCATTCGGGCGGCCAGCGCTGCGATAAAGACGTTTACCCTGATCGGGGTAGTCTACGATATCCTCCGAAAGCCGCTGCCCGATGACCAATAGGCGCAAAGGCGCATCGCTTGTGTTTCGGATTTCATGCGCAGGCCCGCCTTTTGGGTAGCCGATGAAGTCACCTGCGTTAACGGAATGTGTGTCCTGACCAGTCCGCGCCGTGCCCGTCCCGCTTAGCACATAAACCGCTTCATCCTCGCAGGCATGCACATGGTATTCGGTGCTTTTGTCACCCGGCGCGATCTCAAATATGTTGATCCCGAGGGTTGTGAGGCCTGTGACATCACCGGGTGAAGAAATCGTTCTGCGCGCTTCGGCGTTGACCGGATGGATGTCCAGCGTTGCAGGTAAAGCGGCCAGGTCCGCGGGCGACAGATGGTAAGGGTTCGGCATGCGGATGCTCCCGTTGTTGCCGAGGAGGATATTCGAAAATCAGGGCTTCGAAAGGGGCCTTTTAACCATTCCCCCATTGACGGGCTAAGACGCCCCCTCCTCCAGCACCCCATCGGCTGACATTTGCGCATAAAGCAGCCCCTCCCGCAGGCCGCGATCCGCGACGCTCAGCCGATCCGTCGGCCAGCAGCGCATCAGGGCCTGCAAGATCGCCGCACCCGACATGATCAAGGCCGCGCGGTCATGGCCGATGCGCGGGTCAGCACGCCGCCCCTGCGGACCCATCGCCAGATAGGAATGGATCACCTTGTCAATCTCGGCGCTGGTCATGCGCAGCCCGTCCACCTTGGTCCAGTCATATCGGCGCAGCCCCAGATGGCTCGCGGCCACCGTGGTCACGGTGCCGGAGGTCCCCACGATCTGAAAGCGTTCCTGCGGCTGGGCCGATTGATAGGGCGTGAAGTCCTGCAGGTTTTCCTCAAAAAACCAGCTCATCAGGGCAAACCGTGCCGCGTCGTCGTCCACATCGTTGAACTGATCACGCAACGTGGCGACGCCCAACGGCACGCTGATCCAATCCACCACCTTGGCGCCCGGCACATCCCCGTGGGCCTGCTTGAACCCTGAATGAAGGCGCATGATTGACTGCGCGCGGTCTTTACTGGGCACAGCCGAAAGGTCGATCCAGACCAATTCGGTCGACCCGCCGCCAATGTCCACAACCAGCAGGTTTTCGGTCTTATTGCTGACCAGCGGCGCGCAGGATATGACGGCCAGTTGCGCTTCTTCTTCGGGCTTGATGATGTCCAGCCTCAGCCCTGTCTCGCGCACGATACGGTTCATGAACTCGTCACCGTTCAATGCCCGCCGACAGGCTTCGGTCGCCACAAGACGCATCCGGCGCACCTTGTTGCGGCGCAGTTTCTGCTGGCAAATGCGAAGCGCCTGTATCGTGCGCGACATGGATCCGCGCGACAACCGCCCGGTCTTTTCCAGCCCCGATCCCAGCTGGACCGACTTGGAAAAACTGTCAACCACATGAAAACCGCTGCCCTCAGGACGGGCGATCAACATACGACAGCTATTTGTGCCCAGATCGAGGGCGGCATAGAGCTTGGACGATCTGGGCCGATCTGGCGCGGGGCTCAGAGCCGGCTTTTTGTCCTTATCGAGCGCGCCCGCACCTTTGGGACGCTGTGGCGCCATCTTTTGCGCCTTTCATATCGGGTTGAGATCAACCTAGGCGCGGATCGGATTCGGCGCAAGATGGGTTGTGGCAGGGTCGCTCAGAATGACGGCCTGCGCGGGACGCGTCCTGGGTCCCACTGGTTTTTTGATCACTCCTGCTGCCGTCGACCAAAGCGCGCGTCTGCACGTCGCTTTAGCGCTCAACTCAGGCCAGCCCGATCAGCTATACATGGACAGATCAAACACCCGCGGTTCCGAAATGTTCAGCAGCCTTTGAAAAGGGCTGCCGCCCGACAGGTGGCTGACAAAATGATACGAGCCTGCCAGCAGGATGTCGCCAATACCGTTGAAAAAGAGGCTTGCACCGAATTGATTGCGGGTCGCCATGCCGGGCGGTGCGCGGCCTGCGGGGTTGAAGTTCAGCTGGTGATCCCAATGATGCACAGGAACAAAATGTGTGGTGCAATGGTCAAAGAGGCCGACCATCGTGGAGGTATTCACATGACCCAGCGCCGGGTTGTCTAGAAACCCCAAGACCTGTCTTTGTGTTCCCGGGGTACCGCGCCATTTTGGGGCCTCCAGCCAAAGGGTGCGGACATTTCCTTCTGAGACGAGGTCTTTGATCCCGCTGCGCGCTGCTGGTGATGTGTGCGTCTCGCCAATCAGGAGCGGTCCGGTCTTGATCATGTCGGACATTATGGCGAATTCAGTCTCCAGCTGCGCTATGTTTTGAGTGTCGGCTTGAATAGATGCAGGCACGGGCTGCTCCTTTTAATGGGATCTGACTAATGACTTTAATGAACGCCCGAAATATTCAGCTTCGTTCCAGTTCGGTCAACGTCCTAAGACGTCCCCAAATGCGGGTTTGGTTTGGGGAAGACCGCACGCAGGTTAGGAACAGGTGAAAAGGACATGCCTTTGCGTATCGAGCCTCTAGCGCACGGCGCGGTTCATACCGCCATCCGACAGGATGTTCTGCCCATTGATGTACCGCGCCCCGTCTGAGGCGAGAAAGACACAGGCCTGGCCGATTTCCTCAAACGTCGCGGTCCGTTGCGCGGGTATGGAACGTCGCGCGGCCTCGGACAGATTAACGTTCTCGCAGAACCCCGGCATCAAGTTGTTCATGTTAATGCTGTGCCGCGCGTAGCGGTCGCCAAAGAGCTTGGCGAAGCTGTGCAGCGCCCCTCTGAGCATGCTCATTGGGTAAGGTGCGCGCGGCTCCACGGTGTTCATGGACGAGATGTTCACAAACGACCCGCCGCCCTGCGCGATCATGATCGGGGTCACGATCCGCGCCAGTTTGACTACGTTGAGCACATACATATCGAGGCTCTCATGCCAAAGGGCGTCGGGCAGTTCCAGCAGTGGCCCGTCGAAGTCCGGGTCGAACCCAACCGTCTTGATCGCCTCCGGCACACCGCCGCCATGCCCCATGTTGCTGACAACCGCATCAATGCGCCCGTAGGTCTGCATCGTGGTGTCGACCATGGCTTGAAGGTCCGCAACCTCCATCACAGAGCCCTGACAGCCGATTCCACCCAACTCCTCTGCCAGTTCTATCGACCGCGTGGAGGGTGACATCAGCGAGACCTTGTACCCCGCCCTTGCCATCTCGATCGCGCATCCCTTGCCAATGCCCTGCCCCGTGCCGGTCATCAGCGCCACTTTGACGTCAGCCATGTGTAGTCCCCGTTGTGATTAGTCGTTTGATCAGGATGAAAGTACATCAGGTCAGGCCGATTTCGGGAACGAGATTATTACAATCGCATGTAAGATGGCCTTACAAATATAGCGAGCGTTGAGTGTTCCACCTCTTGCAAAATTTGCCTCGGATCGGTTGCAGCGAGTTGACTTTTCCGATTCGAGCACGGGCGACCGGAGTGGCGCACTGCGTTTCCCATGCGTACCCAATCTCAGCCTCCCTAAAGTCATTTTACGAGCCTGCGAAACAATAGCTGGCATTCGGTTGCGCATGTCCTCCGGCTATGGAACGGCTTGGGTACTTTAGGGGGTAAGGATATGGTTGCTGTTGGGATACTTTTGGGGCTGCTCGGGTTAACTCTGCTGATTAACGACGACAGCGACAGCCCCTCCACCACCGGGGACGCGCCTTCTACAACCGGAACGGACGACGCGGATGTAATCTCCGGAACATCCGCTGCAGATTTCATCGTTGCGAATGGCGGAGACGATTTTGTGTCCGGCGGTGCGGGCGGGGACACAATCGAGGGCAACTTTGGCAACGATACGCTGCTCGGAGAAAGCGGTCGCGACGTCCTGGCCGGTTTGGAAGGTGATGACGAACTCAGCGGCGGCGATTGGCATGACACGCTTTTTGGGGGCGTAGGAGACGATGCGCTGTTCGGCGACAACGGCCTGGACCTTCTGTTTGGAAACGAAGGCAATGACACGCTGTCAGGCGGGGGCTGGAACGACACCGTTTTGGGCCAAGCAGGTGACGACCTCCTGACCGGCGATAATGGAAATGACGAACTATTTGGAGGTTTTGGTACGGACACCCTGCGGGGCGGCGGCGGCAACGACTTTCTGATCGGCGGCCGAACGGAAGATACGCTCACAGGTGATGATGATCCGCTTATTGGCGGTGATGGCGACGATACGCTGATCGGCGGGTTTGGGCAGGATCAGATGTTCGGCGGCAACGGAAACGACATTCTGCAAGGTGTCACAGACACCAATGAGGATGGCTTCTTTGATCCGGCAAGCACAGATGACATCGATCAATTGACCGGGGATGCGGGCAACGACACGCTTATCCTGGGGCCAAGCGATCAAGCCATTGGCGGTGAGGGTGCGGATGAATTCGTTGCCGGAACCTGGATCATTGGACAGGGCGACCCGGCCATCGTTCGGGATTTCTCTGCTGCCGAAGACAGTCTGGTGATCCTTTATGATCCGGCCTCCACGCTTTCTCCAACCATCACCATCGATAATCTGAATCCGGACGTCGATCTGGTCAGCCTGAACGGCCAGGGAATTGTGATCGTCGGTGCCGGATTGGTGGGCTTTGATCAGGTAACACTGGTCGAGCAGCGGCTTAGCTAGTTCGTTTCGGCGCTTCTTGAGTCGAGACCTTTGCCTGTGCGGCGAACCCCGGTCCTTTTGACCGGTACAGATATATTGACAGAGCAAGTGCGCCAATTCCGCAGATTGTCACCCCTCAAGCCAGTCCGAAAACTTGTCGCCTGCGGATGTCCTAAAGTTGCTTTTAGACTTGATCGGGTTATCGCTTGCCCTGCGGGACGCGTAACCGTCACTGCAAATAGGTCAATCGGGTCCCGAGGCCTTTGTCATCGCAAAGTGGTCGGCAATCACCTTTGCCGTTTGCTGTGCCGATGCGGTCTCAGTTGATAGAGTCAGGCAATTGGGCAACGGCATCGCAGCAAAGTCATTGCGCGCCAGGTACGTCTCCAGACCTTGGACCGAGGCGATCTTGCCGCGAGCGGCCCGCTCAGAGGTCACAACGCGAGTGCGCAGGGTGGCCTCACTACAGTGCAGGAACACCGGTTCGATCACGCCGCCAAAAGGTGCAATTGCGGCGACGTAGTCCTCGACTAACGGCATATCGCCCGGATGGCTGTAGGCGGCTGTGGTGATCAGCCGGGGCACGCCCGCCCGCGCCGCCGCATGCAGGGTTGTGACCCGCAGATCATGCACCATGTCCCAAAACCCGGGCTTGGCAAAGCCGAAGACCATGCGCGCCATATCGATGGCTGCATGATTGTCGACAAGGGGCGCGTTCAAACGGGCCGCAAGCGCCTTTGCCACCGTGAGTTTCCCCGTCGCCGGTGCCCCATGGATCAGAAGCAGTTTCATGGCCCGACGCTACGGCCAATGCCACGGGCCGGCAACCACAGCACGCCCCTGGGCTTGCCCCTGTCGCTCGCGAACCTCATGGTGTCGAAAAGGGACGCCGTTTTGGGCCATCGTCCGATTAGATAGCGGCACATTCTAGGGAGGAATCACTCATGGTCGATGTGACAATTGTCTACTGGCGCGACATCCCCGCTCAGGTGATTGTCGGCAAGGGACGCCGGGGGGCCAAGCGGCCCCTGCCCGAGCGGTTCGAGCAGGCCATTGACCGTGCCGCCATGAAGGTGGGTGCAGCCGACAGCGACGCCTACATGGAAGGTTTCCGCAAGGCCGATCCCTACCCAATGGACGGCGACGCAGGCGAGGTGGCGGACGCCGAAGCTGCGCGCATTGACGCTGAATACGACAAGACCCGGATCAAAGCCCTTATCGACAACGACGGCTGGGCGTAAGCCGCACCATGCCCTCCATCAAGGATAACATCATGTCCCTGCTGAACTTCCGCCGCAAAGAAGAGCCTGCCGTGACTGCCAACACACCCGAGGTGGAGGCATTTCTGAAAGACTATTCTATCGAGGTCATGCCCCGCACTGCCGAGAAGGTCGAGAACTTCCGCGATATCCTGCCCGAGGGCACCCGCGTTTATATCGCCCACATCGAAGGCACGCCGATTGAGGACATGGTCGCCACGGCCAAGCGTCTCAATGCGGACGGCTTCAACGTCATGCCGCATTTCCCCGCGCGCATCATCAAGGACCGCGCCACGCTCGCCAACTGGATTGCGATGTATCAGGGTGAGGCGGACATCAAGCAGGCGCTGCTGCTGGCAGGCGGTGTGGCCACCCCGCATGGCGATTTCAGTGACTCCATGCAGCTTATGGAGACTGGTCTTTTTGACGAGGCGGGCTTTGAGCGTCTGCACGTGGCCGGTCACCCCGAGGGCAACCGCGACATCGACAAGGAAGGCACCGCGAACGTGGATGCGGCCCTGCGCTGGAAGAATGACTTCCAGTCGCGCACGGATGCCAAAATGGCGATAGCCACGCAGTTCGCGTTTGAAGCAGGCCCGATCATCGACTGGGCCAACAGCCTTAAGGCGTCGGGCATTACGCTGCCTGTGCACATCGGCATCGCGGGCCCGGCGAAATTGCAGACACTGATCAAGTTCGCCATCGCCTGTGGTGTGGGGCCGTCCCTGAAAGTGCTGCAAAAGCGCGCGATGGATGTGACCAAGCTACTGCTGCCATATGAGCCGACAGAGGTGATCGCGGAACTCGCCGCACACAAGGCAGCGCACCCGGACTTCAACATCTCTCACGTGCATTTCTTCCCGCTGGGCGGGATCAAGACCAATGCAAACTGGGCGATTGAAAATGGCGGGGCTTCGACCAAGCCGGCAAACGGGTGACCTGAGGCCCAACACCGCCAGCGATTGGTGAAGCGGCTGGTCACAGCGGCTACATGCAACCTATCCAGAGGGGCCGGTTTCACTGCGAACCGCTTTTCCAAGAGTGCTTCGCGCGGAGAACAGCGCGCAAAAAGCCATCAGAAGGGGCTATCGTACCACCGGGACAACACGGCATAGTCATTTGCGAGAAATTTTCGTAGCACTTTGCGTGTCGATGGCTTCAGGTCCGCAAGTTCGAGTCCTCGACCGCTCTTGTTTTCGTGGCGGTACTGAAGGGGAACGCCGCTCCGGCTGCTGATGGCCTCAATGCAGTCTGACATCCGCTCAATCGGATAGATGTCATCAAAATCCTGGAGACCCGGCCCCAGAAACCACCGGGCAGATGCGCTGTGGTGCCTGATGGTGGATGCTGCCTTTGAATAGGCCATGATGTTCTGAAAAAAGTAGTCCGGATCGGGGTCACAGGGCAGGTCAATCAGCCCGCGCCGCAACCTGCGGCTTTTGTAAAGATCGCGTCGCTTGACCACCAGGTCCGCATAGCAGGACAACAGCCGGTCCACCGGGTCACGCACGATGCAAAACCGCCACCACCCGTGATCATATTTCGCCCAGGTGGCGGGCCAGAAGCGGCGCGTCTTGTAGACGTTATGCACCAGGGCATCGCGATCTTCATCTGCTGCAAATTCCGGGAATTCGGCAGCCTTTTGAGCGAATTCGGGGTCAACGGTAGCCAAGGAACGTTTGATCGTACTGCAGCCCGCTTTTGGTAGCGCCATATACGCGAACTTGAAGTGAGGTATCTCGATGGCCATGACGGGAAAAAGCCGTTCTGCTGTATGTCTTGGACCGCGTGATACCATCGTCCGCAAAGAGTGCAACATATGCGAAACCGAACGAGCGTGGCAGAGAACAGATATCCAACGCGCCTGTGATGGTCTCTTGGTCATCTCTGTCCTGTCGTAACGTTGAGCAGTTTTTGAACGGTGTCTTTTCCAACCTGCCAAAAGTCGTTTTGTGCTGCGCAGAAATGTGCAATTTCAAAGATCAATGCCGCGATACCGACTCAATTGGCACATTGCCGTAAACGCTCAAGCAAAAGGCTGCGCTCATGACCCGCACGATTGTCGAATCCAAAACCAAGACAGCCATCATCGGCTTTGACCAGCCGTTCTGCGTGATTGGCGAACGGATCAACCCCACGGGCCGCAAAATCCTGTCCGAAGAGCTGGAGCGCGGCGATTTTTCCCGCGTGGAGGCCGACGCGTTGGCGCAGGTGGCGGCAGGCGCCAATATTCTCGACGTGAACTCTGGCGCGGTCTTTTCCAACAAGATGTCCGAAGACCCGCGTTATGCGGATAACAACTTTGTTGAGCCGCCTCTGATGCGCGAACTTATTGAGAAGGTGCAGGCTGTGACGGACGTGCCTTTGTGTATCGACAGCTCAGTCCCCGGCGCGCTGGAAAACGGCCTTGAGGCCGCAGAGGGCCGTCCGCTGCTGAACTCTGTCACGGGTGAGGAAGAGCGGCTAGAGATGGTTTTGCCGCTGGTCAAGAAGTACAATGTGCCGGTTGTGGCGATCTCCAACGACGACACAGGCATTTCCGAAGACCCCGATGTGCGTTTTGCGGTGGCCAAGAAGATTGTCGAGCGTGCCGCAGATCATGGCATTCCGGCCCATGACATTGTGGTCGACCCGTTGGTGATGCCGATTGGTGCCATGGCCACTGCAGGCCATCAGGTGTTCACTCTGGTGCGGCGCCTGCGCGAGGAGTTGGGTGTGAACACGACCTGTGGTGCCTCCAACATCTCTTTCGGTCTGCCGAACCGGCATGGCATCAACAACGCCTTCTTGCCGATGGCCATGGGTGCTGGCATGACCAGCGCCATCATGAACCCGGTGGCGCTGCCTGTGAACGCTAAGAAGATTGAGGAAAAGAAGGCCGAAGTGCTGGCGGCGGGAATTGTGCTGCCTGAAGGCATGGAAGATGAGGCCTTTGTTCAGATGTTTGGGCTGGGATCGACCAAGCCGCGCGCGGGCAAGGAAATGGAAGCGATCCGGGCTGCGAACTTCTTGTTTGACCGCGACCCGCATGGCTCGGCCTGGATCGAGTTCAACAAAGTGGCCCCCAAAGCCGGTCAGGAAGGCCGCGGGCGAGGTGGCCGTGCAGGTGGACGTCGCCGTCGGGGGTAACGCGGGTGGGCGACACGCCCACTTTACGGGGGTAGATCAAGTGCCCTGACGATCAGGGAGTGTGGCGGGCCAAAGGCCCGCCTTACTTTTTTGCGTAGCGCTGCAATCATCAGTGGCGAGGCTGCGACGGCGCATCGACACATCTCCTGACAGGCAAGCGGCAAACAGTAACCGAGTCTTAAGAGTGCGGGGCCTAAGAACAGCACGAGTCTTAACTGGAGCGAGATGATGCCTCACCCCCTTTGCGCTGATCTGCCATGTCCCATGTGATTGCACCCAATGGCCGTCTGGATCTGTCAGCTGTGTCAGGTTTGCAGGCCCAACTTGTTGCAGGGACCGGCAAGGACGTCCTGCTGGATATGGCGGCCGTAACCCATGTCGGGGCCCTGTGCCTGCAACTGATGATCGCGGCGGGGCGCGCGGCCGCGGACTGCGGCAAGACGTTTCGGCTCGAAAACATATCGGACGAGGTGCTCGATCACCTCAACCTGATGGGCACTAAACCGGAACAGATTATGGAAGGGATGCAATGAGCCTCGAAATCCTTGCAGTCGATGACAGCCGCACCATGCGCGACATGATCCGGATGGCACTTGTGCCCGAAGGGTTCACAGTACACACCGCTGATGATGGCGTTCATGGCATCGAAGTGCTTGACGGCATCACCCCCGATGCCATCATCACGGACATCAATATGCCTCGCATGGATGGATTTGGTTTCATCGACGCGGTGCGCGGTCAAGATCAGCACCGGGCAACACCTATCCTTGTCCTAACCACCGAAGCGGCGCCGGAGTTGAAGGCACGCGCCCGCTCTGCCGGCGCAACAGGCTGGATTGTGAAACCCTTTGATCCGCTCAAACTGGTCAAAGCCCTGCAAATGGTTGCCGGATGACATCCGCCAACGACCCCATGGCGGAAATTCGTGCTTCGTTCTTTGTGGAGTGCGAAGAACTGTTGGAGGCCCTGCAAGACGGCCTGCAAGAGCTGGAGGATCAGACTCACGATGCGGAAACCATTCATGTCGTTTTCCGCGCCGTGCATTCGATCAAAGGGGGGGCCGGTGCCTTTGGACTGGAAGGTCTGGTGCGCTTCGCCCATCGGTTTGAGACCTCGCTCGACGATGTGCGCGCAGACAAGCAGGAAGCGGATGTACCTGCCCTAAAACTGTTCTTTCAATGCGCAGATCACCTGTCTGACCTTGTGCGCGCTTGCCGCGATGACACCCCATTGCCAGACGCACGCTCCGCTGAGCTGTTGGCCGCACTTGATGAGCTTTGGGAGACCGGTCCAACAGATACCGCGGATCAGGAGCCTGAGATAGACTTTGAACCGACAATCCTCTCGCTTGATCTGGAGCTTGGCCCTGCCCCGGACGCGGTCGGCTTTGAGGATTTACCTGACCTCCCTGCCCTCGACATGACCACCGATACTGACAGCATTGGGGCCGGTTTTGACATCAAATTCATACCACTAGCGGAGCTTTTTGATACAAGAAACGAGCCACTGATCCTGCTGCGCAACCTGCGCGAGTTGGGAACGATGACTGTGAACTGCTCGGCGCCCGATCTGCCACCACTCGACAAAATAGCGCCGGAGCTGCCCCATCTCCGCTGGGATATCAGGCTGGAAACGACAGCTGACATTGCTGAAATCAGCTCCGTCTTCGAATTTGTTGAGGGGCTCTGCGTCCTGGAGATCACGCCTTTCTCTGGAAGCGATGGCGTGGCACCCACGCCAGTGCCGGATCAGATGGCACCTATTGAGACGCCACAACTTGATGCGTCCAAGCCGGTTGCATCGCCCGCTCCACCAGATGGCTCCGTCACAACAGCGCAATCTGCGGCCCCCGAAAAACCTGCGGCTCCGTCTGCAGCCACCAAGAGCAAATCCGTGGTACGTGTGGATCTGGACCGGATTGAACGTCTGGTAAATCTGGTTGGCGAACTGGTGATCAATCAAGCCATGTTGAGCCAGAGCCTCGAACAATCCGAGTTATCTCCGCACTCCGATGCCATGAATGGCCTTGAAGAATTTCAACGCCTGACCCGGGACATCCAGGACAGCGTGATGATGATCCGGGCGCAGCCGGTGAAATCCCTGTTCCAACGCATGTCGCGCATCGTGCGCGAGGCCTCAGCTTCGGTGGACAAGGACGTTCGGCTCATCACGGAAGGGGAAACAACCGAGGTCGACAAGACAGTCATTGAGCGTCTGGCTGATCCCTTGACGCATATGATCAGAAATGCGGTTGATCATGGTCTGGAAAGCACCGCAGATCGCCAGGCGGCGGGCAAACCGGCCCAGGGCAAAGTCAGGTTGTCGGCCGCTCATCGATCGGGGCGCGTGATTATCGAAATCACCGATGACGGCGGTGGTATCAACCGCGAAAAGGTCTTCAGCATTGCCGTCGAAAAAGGGCTTGTGCCCGCTGATGCTCAGCTCAGCCCAAGCGAAATTGACAACCTGCTGTGGCTGCCCGGGTTTTCCACCGCGACGGAGGTCTCTGACCTTTCCGGGCGCGGCGTGGGCATGGACGTTGTGCGCACCGAAATCGTGGCCTTGGGCGGGCGCGTGACCATTGCGTCAGAGGCCGGTGTCGGCACCACATTCAGCATATCCCTGCCCCTAACCCTTGCGGTGCTCGATGGCATGGTGATTGAGGCGGCAGAGGAAACGCTGGTCCTGCCCTTGAACCAGGTTATAGAGACGCTGACCCTCGAAAACGGTGCTGTGCAGATGCTCGGCCCGGACCGCGCTGTGGTGCGGGTACGCGACAAATTTGTCCCGCTCATCGATCTGGGGGAGGTTCTGGGTTACCGCGATGCGCTGGACCAATTTGAAGGGGCCATCGTACTTCTGATCTCAGATGACGAAGGTAGTCGCGCGGCCCTTCTGATCGATGAAATTCTCGATCAGCGGCAGGTCGTCATCAAAGGCCTCAACGACAGCTTTTATCGCCCGCCGGGCGTGGCCGCAGCGACGATCCTCGGCGATGGTCAGATCGCCCTGATCCTTGATCCCTCTGACATCATCGCCCTGACCTTGTCGCCCAATTCCGCCGTGACCGCCGCTTGAAAGGATCCGCAATGACCGAGCCCGCTCAGACCTCAGCTACCGATCTTGAATTGCTTACCTTCCGCCTGGATGATCAGGATTATGCGCTTGATATCATGTCCGTGCGCGAAATCCGGGGATGGACCCGCTCGACACCCCTGCCCCATGCACCGGATTATATGAAGGGTGTCATCAATCTGCGCGGCACCGTTCTGCCGGTGATGGATCTTGCCGTGCGTTTGGGACTGCCGGAACGCGAACAGCCCGACCGCAGCGTGATCATCGTGGTGATTCATGCTGGTGCCATGACTGGTCTTTTGGTGGACGCAGTTTCGGACATCGTCACACTCAGCCCTGATGATCTGCAACCCCCGCCGGATATGGCCACCGGCGGCCCTGCCGGCGTGGTGCGAGACATCAGCCTGATTGATGACAAAATGGTGCGTGTTCTGGATTTGCCAGCCGTCATCGACGTTGCTGAGAGTGCGGCTGCGTGAGCGCGATGGCATCCTTTGGCGGGACGCTTGATCCCGACAGCTTTCAGGCGATTGCCGACTTGGCCTATTCTGAAAGCGGGCTGCGGCTTGCTGAAGAAAAAGTGCCAATGATCCAATCCCGCCTGCGCCACCGGCTGCGAGCGCTGGGGTTGAATGACTTTGGCCAATACTCGGAATATGTCCGGTCTGCGGATGGCGCCGAGGAGCGGCGGCAATTAATTTCAGCGCTGACCACCAATGTGTCCCATTTTTTCCGTGAAACCCATCATTTTGAACAGTTGCAAGACATCGCGCGCGCCGCTCTGCCCCGGCTGCGCAAAGGAGGCCGGTTTCGGATCTGGTCAGCGGGGTGTTCCAATGGCCAAGAACCGCTAAGCGCAGCAATAGCACTTCTTGAAGACATGCCCGAAATACGCAAATACGATGTGCGGATCCTGGCGACCGACATCGACAGCCAGGTGATCCGAAACGCCCGCACCGCATTTTATCCCGACCGGTTGGCGGATGGTCTCCCCTCTCTTTTGCGCAAAAAGTACTTCACGCGAGGAAAAGACAGCGAGGGTACAAGTGGTTTGACTGCAACGGACACTGTCACCAGCCTGATCACCTATCGCGAACTCAACCTGATGGACAACTGGCCCATGAAGGGCCCCTTCGACCTGATCTTTTGCAGAAACGTCGTGATCTATTTTGACATCGCAACGCAAAACACGCTCTGGCCCCGCTTTCGCAGGATGCTGCATCCCGACGGCGCATTGATGCTTGGCCATTCCGAACGCATCGCCAGCCCGACCGACTATGGGTTCGCAGCAGACGGCGGCACAGCCTATCGCGCGGTCTGAGACCGGCCGCACCAACGATAAGAGGATTCTGCCCATGGCCCTTCGTGATCAACTCCGTATTCTTGTCGTTGACGACATGTCGACCAGTCGTGGGTTGATCACACAGGCGCTAGACAGCTTTGGAATTCGCAACATCGCGATGGCCGAGGACGGTGCGAACGCGCTTCAAATCCTCTCCAAGAGCCCTGCGCATCTTGTGATATCCGACTACAATATGCCTCAAATGGATGGTTTGAAACTGCTTCATTCCCTGCGTTCAACGCCGCAAACGAAGAAGATAGGGTTCATCCTGATCACGGGCCGCGCCGAACAACAGATCATCGATCACGGGAAGAAACTGGGCATGAACAACTACCTGCTCAAACCTTTTGAGCCACAAAACCTGTTGAAGTGCATCGAAGCTGTCGTGGGCAAACTGTAATGTCGCAGGATGCTGCCAGGGATGATGTGTCCTTGCGGCACGTGCTGTTGCGGATGTCTCAACATCTGTCGCTTCTGGCCAAACGTGCCCATGCACTGGAAGGTGCTGCAACAGCACTTTGCGCAGAACAAGACAACCTCTCGCCCGATGCCATAAGCCACCTGCAGAACATTGATTTCCTGCAGCAATCCATCGACGACCTTTGTCTTTTGACCTTCTATCTTGGGGCCGATGACGGGCCTGCACATCTGACCGCAGAGGAAGTGGCGGAAACCGCACGGAATCTCACACTAAATGCAACAAAAATGCTGTTGGACGTCGGGCCATTTGCCCCGCGAGACGACAGCATGTCTGGGGTCGGTGAACCGCAGCTTTTCTGAAAGCTCAGAACAGCTCCAACCCGTTCCCCCGCGTCTGTTGAGTGCAACCGGCCTCAGGACTGACCGATTGGGCCATGGCCGCAATCCTTTGTTTCGCCACGCCCGTCGCCGGCCAGAAAAGCAGTTGGCGGGCTTGTGTTCCGCCAAGGGATTTACCTGCCACCATAATCTGCTCTCTGCGCAGAAAATCCATTGTAAATCCGGCGTTAGTGGCCCCGATTGAGGGCAGACCATCCACCATTTGTGCGCCACCAAACACTTTGGCAACCAATCGTCTCCGCCGCGCGCCTTCCTTGAGCATTGCGTTGATGAGCAGCTCCATTGCGTTCAGTCCGGCAAGATTGCAGTCAATCGAATTGGGGGCGATTGAGGTCAGCAACATATGGTTCATGCCCCCGACCCTTGCGAGAGGGTCCCACAGACAGACCGCAACGCAAGACCCCAACACGGTAGAGATCACAACCTCAGTGTCGGCAGAGACGGCCTGCCCTCCTTGCGTGATGACAAGTCGTTTTTCAGTCATGGCGCGTCGTTCGGGTAACGAGCTGATTGATGGCTGGACCGATCTGTTCAAGGGGGAGCTGACGGCCGACGGCCCCAGCCTCATGAGCGGCACGTGGCATGCCATAGACGACAGAGGTTGCCGCGTCCTGGCCAAGGGTGCGCGCACCGTTTTTGCGCAAGGTCAACATGCCCTCAGCCCCGTCACGCCCCAATCCAGTGAGGATCACCGCGATGGCATGCGCCGCATCGTTCCGCGCGGAGCTGAACAAAGCGTCAACCGATGGGCTGTGCAGCGCGCCGGGCTCTGCTGGACGCAAGCGCGTGACCCACGCGCCGTCTTTACGAAAAACCTCGGTCTGCTGACGATGCAGCGCGGGCGCTATGGCGATCTGCCCGGGGCTCAGACGGTCCCCGTCGCGGATAAGCCCCACATCCTGGGGCAGAATGCGGTTAAGCATCTTGGCAAAGCTGATCAGGAAACTGCCTGGCATATGCTGGACGATCACAACAGGTGGCCCCATCGGATTGAGGCTGCGCAGCACCGTTTCAAGCGCCGTCACGCCCCCGGTGCTGGCCCCAATCAGGACAATAGAGTCTGAAGAAGACGCGCCAGTTCCGGTCAGAGCTTCACGCCGCTGTGGTAACACGACAGGAACAGGCAAGGTCGAACAGGCAGCAGAAAAAACGCGCCGCACGATGTTACGCCTCACGGCGGGATCGGCGACTGACTCAGGTTTCATCACACAGTCCACGGCACCGGACAAAAGCGCCTGGACTGCCGCCGCCGACCCCTGCGTGGTGGCGGCAGAGATCATCACAACTGGCAAGGGGTTGAGCCGCATGAGCCGGTCGAGAAACTCCAACCCCGTCATGCCGGGCATCTCCACGTCCAGCGTGATGACATCCGGGCGCGTCTGCCGGATCACTTTGCGCGCCTCATCCGCATTTGCGGCCTCACCCACAACACTGAGCCGCGTGTCATTTTCAAGCACGCTGCGAAGCCAAAGACGCATGGTGCGGGAGTCGTCCACGATCACCACCCGCTTTGCCGCCAGCCCGGTCACTCCGCGCCCCCTTGGCCCGCTTGCATAGTGGGTCATGGAACCGGGCCACGCAGGCAAGAAAAGGGACAAGTGCTAAAGACCATGGATTTCGACGACAGATTGCGTTCACAAATCTATAGGCACGGGTGTTGAAGAGCTTGTTAAGAAATCCTCAACAATCTGAGGCAAACCCCAGCGAAGCCGCAGTTCGCAGGCAAAGCCTAACCGTCCCTCGCTTGAGGTGTTTCAGTGCACACGAAGCATCATGATTGCCATCTGATACGAAGCTGTCTGCACACTGCGCTCTGAAAATTTGACTGCGCGCACAACCCTCTCGGTCCCATGCACGCCTTCGCATAGGTCCGCAACGATCGGATCCAATCCAAATGCGCTTTGTCCTTGCCCCGGCTTTTGCGCAGAGGTTCACTGGCACTCAGAGCAATTTGGGAGAAAACCCATGAAAGTGGCCTGTTTGGGTGCGGGATACTTCAGCCGGTTTCATATCGACGCCTGGCAGCGTGTGCCGGGTGTAGACTTGGTCGGCGTTTGCGACCGGAACCTCGCTGCTGCTGAGGCAACGGGACAGCCCGCCTTTGCAGACGCAGGTGCACTTCTCGCAGAAGCGAAACCCGATATTCTTGATGTCATCCTGCCCCCAGCGGCTCATGCCACCGCGATAGAGGCAGCACTTGAGGCGGGTGTATCTGCAATCATCTGCCAAAAGCCCTTCTGTACGTCGATGGAAGAGGCGCAGGCCGTAGCGGCGCGCGCCAAGGCCGCCGGCGCGCAGTTGATCGTGCATGAGAACTTTCGCTTTCAGCCGTGGTATCGGATCATCCGAAAAGCCATTTCTGACGGGTTGATCGGCACGCCGCTGCAAGCCTCTTTCCGGTTTCGTCCTGGCGACGGTCAGGGCCCGCACGCCTATCTGGACCGCCAACCGTACTTTCAACAGATGCCCCGGTTTCTGATCCACGAAACAGCCGTGCACTGGATCGACACGTTCCAGTTTCTCTTTGGCCCTGTCGAGGCAGTCTATGCCGATCTGGTCCGCCTGAACCCGGCCATTGCTGGGGAGGATGCGGGCCACGTGGTGTTTGACCACGCAGGAGGCGTGCGCAGCCATTTCAACGGCAACCGACTGCTGGACCACGCCGCACAGAACACTCGCTGTACCATGGGCGACGGGGTGTTTGAGGGGACGCAGGGCGTTCTGACCCTGACCGGCGATGGCGCGGTGCATCTGCGCGGGTTTGGAAACCTGGAGACAAAAGTGCTTCTGGGGCCGGACAACAGCGGGACATTCGGCGGGGACTGCGTCTTTCATCTGCAGTCCCATGTGGTGGAGGCGTTGCGCAACGGTAAGACACCTGAAAACACCGCGCAGGATTATTTGAGTGTGATGAAGATCGAAGAGGCCATCTATCGCTCCGGCAACGAGGGCAGGAAGTTGCAGATCAACGGGGTATGAGGACAAAAGCCCTTAACAAGACGCGTCGATAACGACGTGTCTGCATTAATCTCTGATTCAGAAATAACCCGATCCGGACAATCCGTTCAGGGGCATTTTCAATCAAAAGGGATGTATGGCGGTGACGGCAGTGACACGCTGGCACGTCTCTGGCGTTTCTGGGGCGAGAAACCGGACTAGCCCGGATAAAGCCGGACTATTCCGGACGGGCGTTGGAACTTGGTGCCCCCTGCGCCAGTCAAGGCGGTTTTCTGCGCCAGAGGGTCGCGGCATGACGAGCCGCGCTGAACCGCCTTTGCAGCGGGTTTGCAAGCGCCAATAAGTGGTCGATAAACCCCGCCAACAGCGCCATGCACCCGTTTCTGCAGCATGTCTCCCCTCGCCAGCGCGCCCTCACCAGCGCAGCCTGAAGCTGAGGCCCGCGCGGTCATCCCCATCCCTGAACCCCGGTTCCGCCCAAAGGTCTAAATCCAGATCCCGCGCATGCGGAGCATCGGCTTCAATACGGTATCCCAGCCGTGCCCTGTCAACACTGCCGCCCGCGCCGGAAAGCGCGCCATGTGGGCTGCCCACAAGACCCTGGCCCAACGTAAACCCGTAAGCCGTCTCAAGCGACCAGCGCGCCGTGCCATCCTCTGTCTCCGTCAGTGACGGGAAGGCTGTTGGGGACAACAACGCGTCCCGCCCGCCTGAAGTGGGATCGCCCAATTCATGGCGCAGGCGCGCGGACCAGCCACGTTTTGTTTCCGGGGCGGGATCCCAGGCCAGCGACAGGCTGAGCCCCCAGTTGCGGAAGTTGCCGTCCTCATGCAGCGCAAGTGTGCGCCCGGCGATCTCAAGTTCCAGGCCCCGGTCCGGGTCGGCAAAGCCGAACCCGCCGCCGATCTCCAGGCCCCAGCCGGTTTCCGCATCACCGTCATCATGACGCAGCGCCACGCCAAAATGGGGCGTGACCGTCTCGCCAGTGGCCAGAGACGTTTTCCACCGGCCCTCAAGTCCAAAGCGCAGGCGCTGTGTTGTGCCGGAGGTTGATCCGAGCGCGGGCAGCATGCTGGTGGCCGCGCGCGCGCGTGACGCGGTGCGCGTGTAAAGGACGTCCGCCACCACATCGAGGCCAAAGCCGCTGTCGCCCTCCGGCTCTATCAGCATCCCTTTCAGGCCCGCCGCGCCCATCTGCCAGCGGATCGGTGTCCGGCGTTCCGGTCCGTCCTGGGGCATAAAGGTCATGCGCCCCCATCCGTATCCGAGCGCCGCCCAGCCCTCAAGGCGCTCCGTGATCTCAAGGGACGCGTAGGGCACAAGCGCGGTCAGGCCCGCCTCTATCCGGCCTTCTGCGCCCGGATCGGTTGTGTATCTGTAGGTGATATCCCCCTGGCTCCGGGAGAGCATGAGGCCAAAGAGATGCCCGTCGCGCCGCCAGTCAGCGCCCAGTTGGAGGCCAACAACCTCGCCCGTCAGGCGCACATCCCCCGCCGTTCCCTCGAACCCCGACAGCACCCCTCCGCCCCAGAGCCCCAGGCGGCCCCCGCTGTCCATGTCAGAGGTCAGCGTGAAGGCGGTCCCGGCAATGGCCTGCCGGGCCTCCGGTGTTGTGACATTCGGCGCGGCCCTGATCCCTGACACTGTGCCCGCAGGCGTCATCAGGTGGGGATCGTTCGCAGACCCGCGACCGGCGTTCAGCAGCGCGTGCAGCGGCTCTGCGGCCTGTCGGGCAAGACCCGCCCCGCAGTGTCTGTCACCACGGCCTGAACCCGCCCCCGATGAATCCGTCCCGGATGTGGGGCTTGCGGGTGTGCAGGGCTGAATGCTGTGCCCGGCGATCTGACCGGTAAAGCCCGGTGCCAGGTCCGCGTCAATCCGGTTGGTGATGGCCTCCACGCTCTGCTCACCAACCGTGCGGCCAAACCTGACCAGCGCTGGCCCGATGACCTCCGCCGCCGGGTCATCATCATCCACAAGCGTGATCCGCGCCGCGATAATCCTGATCGCGGATTGATCCTCTGACGCCGCATTCGCGCGCCGGGCCGTCACGGATATGGTTTTCTCCAACTCCTCCAGACGATCATCCAGCGGCTCCAGCAGGACGCTGGTCGTCGCACCGGCGCGCCGGGCCGGGATGGTCAGGCGGACCGCAGCCACGTCCCTGTAATCGGTCCCGGCTGTTGCGGTATCATCATCCCCGCCCACCGTGACGATGAAATCGGTATCCGCCCCAAAACGGCCTTCCCCTTCAATGGTCGCTGTTACGCGCACCCTGGTCGGCCCGGCCCCCTCACTCACCCTCTCGGGCGACACGGCCAGCCTCACCACGTCCGGCGGCACGATATAGGGCACGATCACCTGCGGCGCGGCGCGGTTGCCGTTGCAGCCGTCAAAAGCCGCACCGGCCTCAATATTGAGCCGCACATCGCCGCCCCCATCGGGTGTGATCGCCACCCGGTAGACCGCGCCGGTGCCGCGCAGGTTGCCCGCCGCGCCATTTTCAACCGAAACATCCGACAGCTCAAACCCGGTCACAGCGTCCGAGAACCGCACCGTGACATCAAAGGGCGCGCGACTGCCAAGCGTCCCGGGCCTGTCTGTCACAGCAACACTCAGCGGGGCAGATCCAACACACGGGTCAGGCGGTGGCGCGGGCGGCTCCCCCGCGTTCCATGTCACGGTGACCTGCGCCGCCGCCCGGTTGCCATTACCCGCCGCATCCCGCGCCACATCCGCCGCCACATCGAGGGTGACATCGCCGCCGCCATCCGGCGTGATCTCCACCCGGTAGACCGCGCCCGTTCCGCGCAGGTTGCCCGCCGCGCCATGGCTCACCGTCACATCCCCGGCCGCAAAGCCGGTCACCGGCTCCGAGAAGGTCACAACCACGTCAAACGCATCACCCGTCGTAATCTCCGGGGCACCGGTGATCGCAACCGTGGGTGCGATTGCATCCACACCCGTACCCGCATCATCATCGTCGTCGCCGATGCGCAGCGGGTCTGACACGAAGATCTGGCGAGCATGGTCTGCCGCGTCGATATGGGTGACGGCGACGGTGATTGCGGTGCCCGGATCCTCCGCGCCTGTTGCGTAGGTTGCGCCTGCTGCGCCATCAATGGCAGTGCCGTTGCGGCGCCATTCATAGGTGAAGGTCCCGATCCCGTCCGGGTCGGTGATGGCACCGGTCTCGGCGCGCAGCTCATCGCCCTCGACCGGGGCCGCGCCGGGGGTGGTGGCATTGGCGATGGCCACATTGCCAGTGCCAGGTTCATCCACATTCTCAACGGTGACGGAGACGTTCTGTTTGGCGTCGGCGCTCTGGCTGCCATCGCGCGCCGTGGCTGTTGCAGTGACGGTAAAGCTGTAGACATTGTCGCCATTTGCATCGCCCGGGGCTTCGAAATCCGGCGCATCCTTGAAGCGGACCAGACCGCCAGTGGGATCAATCTCAAAGAGCGCCGCATCCGCCCCACCGGTGAGCGCATAGCCGGTGAGGACCCCTTCGGCGACATTGGCGGTGGCGCTATAGCCGCTGGCCCTGCCGTTTTCCCTGGCGGTGGCCGCGCCGTCGCTGGTAAAAACCGGGTCGGTGACATTTTTGACCGGTCGCGTGATGCCTGTGCCGTCATAGGGCACGATCACCTGCGCCGCCGCCCGGTTGCCATTACCCGCCGCATCCCGCGCCACATCCGCCGCCACATCGAGGGTGACATCGCCGCCGCCATCCGGCGTGATCTCCACCCGGTAGACCGCGCCCGTTCCGCGCAGGTTGCCCGCCGCGCCATGGCTCACCGTCACATCCCCGGCCGCAAAGCCGGTCACCGGCTCCGAGAAGGTCACAACCACGTCAAACGCATCACCCGTCGTAATCTCCGGGGCACCGGTGATCGCAACCGTGGGTGCGATTGCATCCACACCCGTACCCGCATCCTCATCGTCAGTCACCGTGACAGCCACATCGGCCACCGCAACCGCACTGTATCCGCCGCCCGCAACCGCATGGCTGATCGTCGCGCGGCGTTCGTTGGTCGCGTCATATCTTGCGCCAACAACCTTATGGTGGATGGTATCGCTGCGGGTCTCGCCCGGGTTACCAATGGCAGCGTTGACCCCGGTCACTGTAACCGGCTGCGCCACGTTCCAGTTCCGGGCTGTGAACGTCAGCGGGCCGGAAACCGTGGCAGCCCCCGTGTCAGAACTGGACGGCGTCACGGTCACATCGCCGGTCGGCTCGGTGTCGAGCACAATTGTGTAGGTGGCCGTATTGCCGTCACCCGCCGCCGTGACGCGCACCGCGGGCACCTCCATGGCATCCACCCCCGGCACCGAAATTGTCACACCCGCGCTGTCATCATCGACAACCGTCACCGCCACATCCGCCGCCGCCACCGCATCATAGCCGCCGCCCGCAACCGCATGGCTGAGGGTCGCGCGGCGCGCATCGCCCGCATTGTCGATAGCGTCATTGACGCCGGTGACGGTGACCGTCTGCGGCTGGTCCCAGTTGCCAGCCGTGAAGGTCAGCACCGGGGCGACGGTCGCGGCCCCCGGGTCGGAACTCGTGGGCGTCACGGTGACATCGCCGGTGGGCTCAGCGTCCAGCACCACCGTGTAGGTGGCGCTGCCGCCGGTCTCGGCGACGCGGATGGCCCCCTCGGACAGGGTCACGCCGGTCGCATCATCATCTTCGTTGGTGACGCGGATATCGGCCGCATCACGCCCGGAATAGGCGGCATCCGTGGACACCGCCGCAGCGGTCACGATCTCATAGGCCTGATCCCCGTCCGCCACCGCGTCATCCTGGCCGGTGACAGTGACCGTCCGGGCGGTGCCCCAGTTCTGCGCTGTGAAGGTGAGGCTCTGCGGCGCAACCCTGCCCTCCGACAGATCGGAACTGGACAGCGCGAGGGTCACGTCACCGGTGGGCCGGCTGTCCAGCACCACGGTGAAGGTGGCCCTGCCCCCCGCCTCGGTGGTCGTGAGCCCGGCAACGGGGGCCACAGTGATCCCCGCATCCTCATCGTCCGTGACGGTGGCGATGACATCCGCCACCGCCACCGCATCATAGCCGCCGCCCGCAACCGCATGGCTGATCGTTGCGCGGCGCGCATCGCCCGCATTGTCGATAGCGTCATTGACGCCGGTGACGGTGACCCTCTGCGGCTGGTCCCAGTTGGCGGCCGTGAACGTGACCGCCCCCGAAACCGTCGCGGCCCCCGGGTCGGAACTCGATGGCGTCACGGTGACATCACCGGTGGGCTCAGCGTCCAGCACCACCGTGTAACGGGCCGTGCCGCCGGTCTCGGCAACGCGGACGGCCCTGTGCCGACAGGGTCACGCCGGTCGCATCATCATCTTCGTTGGTGACGCGGATATCGGCCGCATCACGCCCGGAATAGGCGGCATCCGTGGACACCGCCGCAGCGGTCACGATCTCATAGGCCTGATCCCCGTCCGCCACCGCGTCATCCTGGCCGGTGACAGTGACCGTCCGGGCGGTGCCCCAGTTCTGCGCTGTGAAGGTGAGGCTCTGCGGCGCAACCCTGCCCTCCGACAGATCGGAACTGGACAGCGCGAGGGTCACGTCACCGGTGGGCCGGCTGTCCAGCACCACGGTGAAGGTGGCCCTGCCCCCCGCCTCGGTGGTCGTGAGCCCGGCAACGGGGGCCACAGTGATCCCCGCATCCTCATCGTCCGTGACGGTGGCGATGACATCCGCCACCGCCACCGCATCATAGCCGCCGCCCGCAACCGCATGGCTGATCGTTGCGCGGCGCGCATCGCCCGCATTGTCGATAGCGTCATTGACGCCGGTGACGGTGACCCTCTGCGGCTGGTCCCAGTTGGCGGCCGTGAACGTGACCGCCCCCGAAACCGTCGCGGCCCCCGGGTCGGAACTCGTGGGCGTCACGGTGACATCACCGGTGGGCTCAGCGTCCAGCACCACCGTGTAACGGGCCGTGCCGCCGGTCTCGGCAACGCGGACGGCCCCCTCCGACAGGGTCACGCCGGTCGCATCATCATCTTCGTTGGTGACGCGGATATCGGCCGCATCACGCCCGGAATAGGCGGCATCCCTGGACACCGCCGCAGCGGTCACGATCTCATAGGCCTGATCCCCGTCCGCCACCGCGTCATCCTGGCCGGTGACAGTGACCGTCCGGGCGGTGCCCCAGTTCTGCGCTGTGAAGGTGAGGCTCTGCGGCGCAACCCTGCCCTCCGACAGATCGGAACTGGACAGCGCGAGGGTCACGTCACCGGTGGGCCGGCTGTCCAGCACCACGGTGAAGGTGGCCCTGCCCCCCGCCTCGGTGGTCGTGAGCCCGGCAACGGGGGCCACAGTGATCCCCGCATCCTCATCGTCCGTGACGGTGGCGATGACATCCGCCACCGCCACCGCATCATAGCCGCCGCCCGCAACCGCATGGCTGAGGGTCGCGCGGCGCGCATCGCCCGCATTGTCGATAGCGTCATTGACGCCGGTGACGGTGACCGTCTGCGGCTGGTCCCAGTTGCCAGCCGTGAAGGTCAGCGCCCCCGAAACCGTCGCGGCCCCCGGGTCGGAACTCGTGGGCGTCACGGTGACATCGCCGGTGGGCTCAGCGTCCAGCACCACCGTGTAGGTGGCGCTGCCGCCATTCTCGGCGACGCGGATGGCCCCCTCGGACAGGGTCACGCCGGTCGCATCATCATCTTCGTTGGTGACGCGGATATCGGCCGCATCACGCCCGGAATAGGCGGCATCCGTGGACACCGCCGCAGCGGTCACGATCTCATAGGCCTGATCCCCGTCCGCCACCGCGTCATCCTGGCCGGTGACAGTGACCGTCCGGGCGGTGCCCCAGTTCTGCGCTGTGAAGGTGAGGCTCTGCGGCGCAACCCTGCCCTCCGACAGATCGGAACTGGACAGCGCGAGGGTCACGTCACCGGTGGGCCGGCTGTCCAGCACCACGGTGAAGGTGGCCCTGCCCCCCGCCTCGGTGGTCGTGAGCCCGGCAACGGGGGCCACAGTGATCCCCGCATCCTCATCGTCCGTGACGGTGGCGATGACATCCGCCACCGCCACCGCATCATAGCCGCCGCCCGCAACCGCATGGCTGATCGTTGCGCGGCGCGCATCGCCCGCATTGTCGATAGCGTCATTGACGCCGGTGACGGTGACCCTCTGCGGCTGGTCCCAGTTGGCGGCCGTGAACGTGACCGCCCCCGAAACCGTCGCGGCCCCCGGGTCGGAACTCGTGGGCGTCACGGTGACATCGCCGGTGGGCTCAGCGTCCAGCACCACCGTGTAGGTGGCGCTGCCGCCATTCTCGGCGACGCGGATGGCCCCCTCGGACAGGGTCACGCCGGTCGCATCATCATCTTCGTTGGTGACGCGGATATCGGCCGCATCACGCCCGGAATAGGCGGCATCCGTGGACACCGCCGCAGCGGTCACGATCTCATAGGCCTGATCCCCGTCCGCCACCGCGTCATCCTGGCCGGTGACAGTGACCGTCCGGGCGGTGCCCCAGTTCTGCGCTGTGAAGGTGAGGCTCTGCGGCGCAACCCTGCCCTCCGACAGATCGGAACTGGACAGCGCGAGGGTCACGTCACCGGTGGGCCGGCTGTCCAGCACCACGGTGAAGGTGGCCCTGCCCCCCGCCTCGGTGGTCGTGAGCCCGGCAACGGGGGCCACAGTGATCCCCGCATCCTCATCGTCCGTGACGGTGGCGATGACATCCGCCACCGCAACCGCATCATAGCCGCCGCCCGCAACCGCATGGCTGATCGTTGCGCGGCGCGCATCGCCCGCATTGTCGATAGCGTCATTGACGCCGGTGACGGTGACCCTCTGCGGCTGGTCCCAGTTGGCGGCCGTGAACGTGACCGCCCCCGAAACCGTCGCGGCCCCCGGGTCGGAACTCGTGGGCGTCACGGTGACATCGCCGGTGGGCTCAGCGTCCAGCACCACCGTGTAACGGGCCGTGCCGCCGGTCTCGGCAACGCGGACGGCCTGTGCCGACAGGGTCACGCCGGTCGCATCATCATCTTCGTTGGTGACGCGGATATCGGCCGCATCACGCCCGGAATAGGCGGCATCCGTGGACACCGCCGCAGCGGTCACGATCTCATAGGCCTGATCACCGTCCGCCACCGCGTCATCCTGGCCGGTGACAGTGACCGTCCGGGCGGTGCCCCAGTTCTGCGCTGTGAAGGTGAGGCTCTGCGGCGCAACCCTGCCCTCCGACAGATCGGAACTGGACAGCGCGAGGGTCACGTCACCGGTGGGCCGGCTGTCCAGCACCACGGTGAAGGTGGCCCTGCCCCCCGCCTCGGTGGTCGTGAGCCCGGCAACGGGGGCCACAGTGATCCCCGCATCCTCATCGTCCGTGACGGTGGCGATGACATCCGCCACCGCCACCGCATCATAGCCGCCGCCCGCAACCGCATGGCTGATCGTTGCGCGGCGCGCATCGCCCGCATTGTCGATAGCGTCATTGACGCCGGTGACGGTGACCCTCTGCGGCTGGTCCCAGTTGGCGGCCGTGAACGTGACCGCCCCCGAAACCGTCGCGGCCCCCGGGTCGGAACTCGATGGCGTCACGGTGACATCACCGGTGGGCTCAGCGTCCAGCACCACCGTGTAACGGGCCGTGCCGCCGGTCTCGGCAACGCGGACGGCCTGTGCCGACAGGGTCACGCCGGTCGCATCATCATCTTCGTTGGTGACGCGGATATCGGCCGCATCACGCCCGGAATAGGCGGCATCCCTGGACACCGCCGCAGCGGTCACGATCTCATAGGCCTGATCCCCGTCCGCCACCGCGTCATCCTGGCCGGTGACAGTGACCGTCCGGGCGGTGCCCCAGTTCTGCGCTGTGAAGGTGAGGCTCTGCGGCGCAACCCTGCCCTCCGACAGATCGGAACTGGACAGCGCGAGGGTCACGTCACCGGTGGGCCGGCTGTCCAGCACCACGGTGAAGGTGGCCCTGCCCCCCGCCTCGGTGGTCGTGAGCCCGGCAACGGGGGCCACAGTGATCCCCGCATCCTCATCGTCCGTGACGGTGGCGATGACATCCGCCACCGCCACCGCATCATAGCCGCCGCCCGCAACCGCATGGCTGAGGGTCGCGCGGCGCGCATCGCCCGCATTGTCGATAGCGTCATTGACGCCGGTGACGGTGACCGTCTGCGGCTGGTCCCAGTTGCCAGCCGTGAAGGTCAGCACCGGGGCGACGGTCGCGGCCCCCGGGTCGGAACTCGTGGGCGTCACGGTGACATCGCCGGTGGGCTCAGCGTCCAGCACCACCGTGTAGGTGGCGCTGCCGCCATTCTCGGCGACGCGGATGGCCCCCTCGGACAGGGTCACGCCGGTCGCATCATCATCTTCGTTGGTGACGCGGATATCGGCCGCATCACGCCCGGAATAGGCGGCATCCCTGGACACCGCCGCAGCGGTCACGATCTCATAGGCCTGATCCCCGTCCGCCACCGCGTCATCCTGGCCGGTGACAGTGACCGTCCGGGCGGTGCCCCAGTTCTGCGCTGTGAAGGTGAGGCTCTGCGGCGCAACCCTGCCCTCCGACAGATCGGAACTGGACAGCGCGAGGGTCACGTCACCGGTGGGCCGGCTGTCCAGCACCACGGTGAAGGTGGCCCTGCCCCCCGCCTCGGTGGTCGTGAGCCCGGCAACGGGGGCCACAGTGATCCCCGCATCCTCATCGTCCGTGACGGTGGCGATGACATCCGCCACCGCAACCGCATCATAGCCGCCGCCCGCAACCGCATGGCTGATCGTTGCGCGGCGCGCATCGCCCGCATTGTCGATAGCGTCATTGACGCCGGTGACGGTGACCCTCTGCGGCTGGTCCCAGTTGGCGGCCGTGAACGTGACCGCCCCCGAAACCGTCGCGGCCCCCGGGTCGGAACTCGTGGGCGTCACGGTGACATCGCCGGTGGGCTCAGCGTCCAGCACCACCGTGTAGGTGGCGCTGCCGCCATTCTCGGCGACGCGGATGGCCCCCTCGGACAGGGTCACGCCGGTCGCATCATCATCTTCGTTGGTGACGCGGATATCGGCCGCATCACGCCCGGAATAGGCGGCATCCGTGGACACCGCCGCAGCGGTCACGATCTCATAGGCCTGATCCCCGTCCGCCACCGCGTCATCCTGGCCGGTGACAGTGACCGTCCGGGCGGTGCCCCAGTTCTGCGCTGTGAAGGTGAGGCTCTGCGGCGCAACCCTGCCCTCCGACAGATCGGAACTGGACAGCGCGAGGGTCACGTCACCGGTGGGCCGGCTGTCCAGCACCACGGTGAAGGTGGCCCTGCCCCCCGCCTCGGTGGTCGTGAGCCCGGCAACGGGGGCCACAGTGATCCCCGCATCCTCATCGTCCGTGACGGTGGCGATGACATCCGCCACCGCCACCGCATCATAGCCGCCGCCCGCAACCGCATGGCTGATCGTTGCGCGGCGCGCATCGCCCGCATTGTCGATAGCGTCATTGACGCCGGTGACGGTGACCCTCTGCGGCTGGTCCCAGTTGGCGGCCGTGAACGTGACCGCCCCCGAAACCGTCGCGGCCCCCGGGTCGGAACTCGTGGGCGTCACGGTGACATCGCCGGTGGGCTCAGCGTCCAGCACCACCGTGTAGGTGGCGCTGCCGCCATTCTCGGCGACGCGGATGGCCCCCTCGGACAGGGTCACGCCGGTCGCATCATCATCTTCGTTGGTGACGCGGATATCGGCCGCATCACGCCCGGAATAGGCGGCATCCGTGGACACCGCCGCAGCGGTCACGATCTCATAGGCCTGATCCCCGTCCGCCACCGCGTCATCCTGGCCGGTGACAGTGACCGTCCGGGCGGTGCCCCAGTTCTGCGCTGTGAAGGTGAGGCTCTGCGGCGCAACCCTGCCCTCCGACAGATCGGAACTGGACAGCGCGAGGGTCACGTCACCGGTGGGCCGGCTGTCCAGCACCACGGTGAAGGTGGCCCTGCCCCCCGCCTCGGTGGTCGTGAGCCCGGCAACGGGGGCCACAGTGATCCCCGCATCCTCATCGTCCGTGACGGTGGCGATGACATCCGCCACCGCCACCGCATCATAGCCGCCGCCCGCAACCGCATGGCTGAGGGTCGCGCGGCGCGCATCGCCCGCATTGTCGATAGCGTCATTGACGCCGGTGACGGTGACCCTCTGCGGCTGGTCCCAGTTGCCAGCCGTGAAGGTCAGCACCGGGGCGACGGTCGCGGCCCCCGGGTCGGAACTCGTGGGCGTCACGGTGACATCGCCGGTGGGCTCAGCGTCCAGCACCACCGTGTAGGTGGCGCTGCCGCCATTCTCGGCGACGCGGATGGCCCCCTCGGACAGGGTCACGCCGGTCGCATCATCATCTTCGTTGGTGACGCGGATATCGGCCGCATCACGCCCGGAATAGGCGGCATCCGTGGACACCGCCGCAGCGGTCACGATCTCATAGGCCTGATCACCGTCCGCCACCGCGTCATCCTGGCCGGTGACAGTGACCGTCCGGGCGGTGCCCCAGTTCTGCGCTGTGAAGGTGAGGCTCTGCGGCGCAACCCTGCCCTCCGACAGATCGGAACTGGACAGCGCGAGGGTCACGTCACCGGTGGGCGCGCTCGTCAGCGCCACGGTGAAGGTGGCCCTGCCCCCCGCCTCGGTGGTCGTGAGCCCGGCAACGGGGGCCACAGTGATCCCCGCATCATCATCGTCCGTGACGGTGGCGATGACATCGGCCACCGCAACCGCATCATATCCGCCGCCCGCAACCGCATGGCTGAGGGTCGCGCGGCGCGCATCGCCCGCATTGTCGATATCGTCATTGACGCCGGTGACGGTGACCCTCTGCGGCTGGTCCCAGTTGCCAGCCGTGAAGGTCAGCACCGGGGCGACGGTCGCGGCCCCCGGGTCGGAACTCGTGGGCGTCACGGTGACATCACCGGTGGGCGCGCTCGTCAGCACCACCGTGTAGGTGGCGCTGCCGCCATTCTCGGCGACGCGGATGGCCCCCTCGGACAGGGTCACGCCGGTCGCATCATCATCTTCGTTGGTGACGCGGATATCGGCCGCATCACGCCCGGAATAGGCGGCATCCGTGGACACCGCCGCAGCGGTCACGATCTCATAGGCCTGATCCCCGTCCGCCACCGCGTCATCCTGGCCGGTGACAGTGACCGTCCGGGCGGTGCCCCAGTTCTGCGCTGTGAAGGTGAGGCTCTGCGGCGCAACCCTGCCCTCCGACAGATCGGAACTGGACAGCGCGAGGGTCACGTCACCGGTGGGCCGGCTGTCCAGCACCACGGTGAAGGTGGCCCTGCCCCCCGCCTCGGTGGTCGTGAGCCCGGCAACGGGGGCCACAGTGATCCCCGCATCCTCATCGTCCGTGACGGTGGCGATGACATCCGCCACCGCAACCGCATCATAGCCGCCGCCCGCAACCGCATGGCTGATCGTCGCGCGGCGCGCATCGCCCGCATTGTCGATAGCGTCATTGACGCCGGTGACGGTGACCCTCTGCGGCTGGTCCCAGTTGGCGGCCGTGAACGTGACCGCCCCCGAAACCGTCGCGGCCCCGGGTCGGAACTCGATGGCGTCACGGTGACATCACCGGTGGGCTCAGCGTCCAGCACCACCGTGTAGGTGGCGCTGCCGCCATTCTCGGCGACGCGGATGGCCCCCTCGGACAGGGTCACGCCGGTCGCATCATCATCTTCGTTGGTGACGCGGATATCGGCCGCATCACGCCCGGAATAGGCGGCATCCGTGGACACCGCCGCAGCGGTCACGATCTCATAGGCCTGATCCCCGTCCGCCACCGCGTCATCCTGGCCGGTGACAGTGACCGTCCGGGCGGTGCCCCAGTTCTGCGCTGTGAAGGTGAGGCTCTGCGGCGCAACCCTGCCCTCCGACAGATCGGAACTGGACAGCGCGAGGGTCACGTCACCGGTGGGCCGGCTGTCCAGCACCACGGTGAAGGTGGCCCTGCCCCCCGCCTCGGTGGTCGTGAGCCCGGCAACGGGGGCCACAGTGATCCCCGCATCCTCATCGTCCGTGACGGTGGCGATGACATCCGCCACCGCCACCGCATCATAGCCGCCGCCCGCAACCGCATGGCTGATCGTCGCGCGGCGCGCATCGCCCGCATTGTCGATAGCGTCATTGACGCCGGTGACGGTGACCCTCTGCGGCTGGTCCCAGTTGCCAGCCGTGAAGGTCAGCACCGGGGCGACGGTCGCGGCCCCCGGGTCGGAACTCGTGGGCGTCACGGTGACATCACCGGTGGGCGCGCTCGTCAGCACCACCGTGTAGGTGGCGCTGCCGCCATTCTCGGCGACGCGGATGGCCCCCTCGGACAGGGTCACGCCGGTCGCATCATCATCTTCGTTGGTGACGCGGATATCGGCCGCATCACGCCCGGAATAGGCGGCATCCGTGGACACCGCCGCAGCGGTCACGATCTCATAGGCCTGATCACCGTCCGCCACCGCGTCATCCTGGCCGGTGACAGTGACCGTCCGGGCGGTGCCCCAGTTCTGCGCTGTGAAGGTGAGGCTCTGCGGCGCAACCCTGCCCTCCGACAGATCGGAACTGGACAGCGCGAGGGTCACGTCACCGGTGGGCCGGCTGTCCAGCACCACGGTGAAGGTGGCCCTGCCCCCCGCCTCGGTGGTCGTGAGCCCGGCAACGGGGGCCACAGTGATCCCCGCATCCTCATCGTCCGTGACGGTGGCGATGACATCCGCCACCGCAACCGCATCATAGCCGCCGCCCGCAACCGCATGGCTGATCGTCGCGCGGCGCGCATCGCCCGCATTGTCGATAGCGTCATTGACGCCGGTGACGGTGACCCTCTGCGGCTGGTCCCAGTTGGCGGCCGTGAACGTGACCGCCCCCGAAACCGTCGCGGCCCCCGGGTCGGAACTCGATGGCGTCACGGTGACATCACCGGTGGGCTCAGCGTCCAGCACCACCGTGTAACGGGCCGTGCCGCCGGTCTCGGCAACGCGGACGGCCTGTGCCGACAGGGTCACGCCGGTCGCATCATCATCTTCGTTGGTGACGCGGATATCGGCCGCATCACGCCCGGAATAGGCGGCATCCCTGGACACCGCCGCAGCGGTCACGATCTCATAGGCCTGATCCCCGTCCGCCACCGCGTCATCCTGGCCGGTGACAGTGACCGTCCGGGCGGTGCCCCAGTTCTGCGCTGTGAAGGTGAGGCTCTGCGGCGCAACCCTGCCCTCCGACAGATCGGAACTGGACAGCGCGAGGGTCACGTCACCGGTGGGCCGGCTGTCCAGCACCACGGTGAAGGTGGCCCTGCCCCCCGCCTCGGTGGTCGTGAGCCCGGCAACGGGGGCCACAGTGATCCCCGCATCCTCATCGTCCGTGACGGTGGCGATGACATCCGCCACCGCCACCGCATCATAGCCGCCGCCCGCAACCGCATGGCTGATCGTCGCGCGGCGCGCATCGCCCGCATTGTCGATAGCGTCATTGACGCCGGTGACGGTGACCCTCTGCGGCTGGTCCCAGTTGCCAGCCGTGAAGGTCAGCACCGGGGCGACGGTCGCGGCCCCCGGGTCGGAACTCGTGGGCGTCACGGTGACATCGCCGGTGGGCTCAGCGTCCAGCACCACCGTGTAGGTGGCGCTGCCGCCATTCTCGGCGACGCGGACGGCCTGTGCCGACAGGGTCACGCCAGCTCCCGGCGTGAACACCACCTGCGCCGTGTCGGTGATCGCCACCCCGTCCAGCGTGCCGCTCACCGTCGCCATGCCCGCCGTGGTGGCCGAGGTCAGCGTCGCCGTATAGGTGCCGTCATTGTTGTCGCGCACCGCACCCAGCGCGCCGAGATCCGTCGCCAGCCGCACCGTGCCGCCCGAGGCGGTGAGCGGGTTGTTGTTGGCGTCCCTCAGCTGCACCGTGATCGTCGAGGTCGCGGCCCCGTCCGCAACGATGCGCGCCGGTTGCGCCGTCACCGTCGAATGGGCCACCGAGACCGGCCCCGGCGTGAACACAACCTGCGCTGTGTCGGTGATGGCTGCCCCGTCCAGCGTGCCGCTCACCGTCGCCATGCCCGCCGTGGTGGCCGAGGTCAGCGTCGCCGTATAGGTGCCGTCATTGTTGTCGCGCACCGCACCCAGCGCGCCGAGATCCGTTGCCAGCCTCACCCTGCCGCCCGAGGCGGTGAGATCGTTGTTGTTGGCGTCCCTCAGCTGCACCGTGATCGTCGAGGTCGCGGCCCCGTCCGCAACGATGCGCCCCGGTTGCGCCGTCACCGTCGATTGCGCCACCGAGACCGGCCCCGGTGTGAACACAACCTGCGCTGTGTCGGTGAGTGCTGTGCCGTCCAGCGTTGCCGAGACCGTCACGGTTTGCGCAACCGCGTTCGTCACCGGGGCGCTGTAGCTGCCATCGCCATGATCCGTCACCGCGCCGCTCACCGCCGCCCCATCCGCAGAGACCACAACCGTGCCGCCGCTGGACCCCAGCGCATTGCCCTGCGCGTCCAGAAGCCTCACCGTCACCAGGGACGCCGCAACACCATCCGCCGCAACAGGGCTTGTCGCCGCCACCGTCAAATTGTCCACGAAGGCGACGGTGACCGATTGGCCCGCAATGATGGTATTGCCCGCCGGATCATAAAACGAATCTTCACGGATACCAATTTCGATATTTCCCGAACCATCAGGGGCGATATCGACACGGTATCGATTTGGATCCGTGGTGTCCTGTTCAATCGCTACAGCCGAGCCATTGGTGACGCTCACATCACCAAGATCAAAATTCGGGTTTTTCTCGTCCATAGAAAGGACCGGCCCAGGCGTGTAATCAACTGCTTCGGAGAGGGTCACGGTGATCCGGAAGCGATCCCGGTTCCATACCGCAACAGGCGCGTTCTCAATTCGTGCCGTCGGCCTAGTGTTATCGAGCTGAACGGTTGTTTCCGCGTTCGCAGGCAGGCCGGGAGAGAGAGGATATCCCCCCTGATCGGTCAAGCCTGTTCCATTCAAGCGGGGACTCAGAGTGATAGACCCATCGAAATTCGCAAGTGCGTCGCCACTCAGCGTCAAAATATATCTGCCGCTCTGTTCGCGAGACGAACGAAGAGTTGTGCCTTGCGGCGCCCCGGTCGCTTCAAACAGGGCAACAATGTCAACAACCGCACTGCCGTCCTCACCGCGAGGCTCACCGCTAAACCTGACATTCCAACGCAAAGTGTCAACATTGGTTATAGAGTGGGTTTGCCTCCCAAATCTAAGATGTGAGATCCTGAACGGTCCAGATCTGTAGGGTATAACGCGACCAAACCGAGAAAAAGGATCTACCAAAATTCCCCCGGCAATGTCCCTGATGCCGCGGCGCAAATTGATCCTGATATCCCCTGCGCCATCCGGTACGAGCGTGACAATAAAGGCGTTGGCTTCATCGGGGTGAGGTTCGATCCGCGAGATCGTGCCATTGGTGATGCTAAATTGGCGTGGACGCAAGTCACCGACAGATTCCGAGAATACGTATGTCAACGGGACTGGGTTAGTGCCTCTGACGAGATCTGGCAAACCGCGCAACTCATATTCGGGACGGGTGTTGTCAAGAAAATACTCTGTTTCGGCGTCTTGGGGCAGGGTTGCAACAAGCGGAAGATTTAACAAATCCGTAATGGTTGGCCTTGACGCCAACGCAAGTCGGACCTCACCCTCTACAGCCTTCGTTGAACGTACGTCTCTCAGCCTATCGACGGTGATATCATATGTATTCTCTTCGCCTGAAACCTCTCTAATCGACAGACGCGCATTCGATGGCGCACCGACAACCCTGAAGTCCGCAGCGTCGACATCCTTCACCGCCTCCGAGAATACAACGCGCCAGGTCAGTTCGGTTCCATTCGTCAATCGCGATGTCGGGGTTTGGCGGGTGAGCCGGGTGATCACGGGCGGCCTATCGTCATACGCCACCGCAACGGTCCGGCTGGGGGCCGGGTTTGACTGATTTAGTCCGGTAATGTCCTTCACGCTACGTTCTCGTATCGCGATCTGCAGGGTCTCCTCCGCGTCAGGGATGACGTCAAAACGGTACCTGGATTGGTCAGTGGCGTCCCGCTCTAGATTCCGAGCAGTGCCATTTTGAACCGTAATGTCGCTCAACTCAAATCCTTTGACCGGTTCTGAAAAATCGACAGTCACCGGAATTCGCCCACGACCGCGATAGGTCTGCGGTGCGTCGATGCTTTCGACCGCAACTACGCTATTGTCAAATATAACATCGGTTTCGGCACCCTCAGGCAAAGTTCTTGGAGCATGGAGGCCGACGCGGTCCCGGATATTCAAACTCACAAAGGGAGGAGCAAAGGAAAGCCTGACCCGCCCCTCATGATTGACCAGTCCCGCACCTGTGAGAACAACTCTCCAGATTGGTGTTGGTGGTTGGCCTACCGGGGCAACCGATAATCTGTAATCGGCAGTGTCAGGAAAGCCCGTCAGCCTGAAATCATTGAGATCAACACCCGTGACCGGCTCCGAAAATTCAAGAAACCAGAGTATGCGGTCGACATTCGTCGCAAAGCCATTGGGTATTCTGCTAAATAGAGCCCTCTCACCACTATTGATCCCGGCCTCCAAAATATCCAGCTGACTGACACTGGGGTTCGCGCCGTCAAGGGTGTAACGAGTCTCTGCACCAGCGGGAAAACCACCCTGAAGCGGCTTGCCAGCCGTGTCCGCAATGTTGTTGTCGGTCGCCAAGGCCAATGTCAGTTCCGCCTTTTGAGCGCCTGTAAATCGTGGTTCAGCCGTAACATCATATGTGCCCATCTGCCCCGCAACCGGAACGACGGACACCGGGCCAGCCGTAGCGTGACCACGCACAACAAAATCATTTAGATCAACATTGGTGACCGGCTCGGAGAACGTGATCCGCCATGTCAATCTTTGAAACCGTCTGCCGTTATGCAGCAAATCATTCCGGCGAATTACCGATTCAATTGTCGGGGGCCGTGATTCATGGTTTGCGCTTATGGAAAATGCTTGGTTCGGGTTTCCCGCAGCATCGGTGAATGTCCCCTCCGGAACAGTCAGGGTGATTTGACCATCCCCGAGCGGCCTCAATTGAACGAGCCAATTCGTTGTGACAGGTCCGTCAATGCCAAAAGGAGTAAATGTGATAAATTCCGCATTGGTAAGAATTATATCATCTCTTGCCAAGCTTGTGCTGCGCCCCGGTCCTTCCGATGCAGTCAAAATGCCAGAGTAGGCGCCAATACGTGAAATGAACCGAAACCCCGGTCTTGTTACTGTTTGTCTTATTCCTGATGGACGTTGCCGATTAATAATATGCGTCAATGCAAGCTGGGGCCCTATGGTATCAACACTCTGAGCCCGTGCAGCCGAAAAGTCCGCGACATGCGCCGTCAGAACACCCATCACCAACAGCGCACATGTGAGGGGCTTGCAGAATGCGGGTGGTCTGCAAAGCCGAGCCATGCCCGCAATCCGCGTCAAGAGGCGCTGCGCGATCATGTGCACCCTCCTGCACTTGAACACAACACATTTAATCGAGGTGCGCCGTAGAGCCGGTGGGCAGAGGCGCGCCCTGATGCTGGTGTAAAGCGCCAGCGCTGGGCGACCACCTCATCCCCGATCATGAAACCAGACATGCGAATTGTTCGCACCCGGCTTCTGAACGGGCATCTTTTGACGGGTTTTTGTCGCGCAGGCGTGGGTTTTTTACTGGCTGGTAAAGACCCGTGGTAAGGTGAAGAGTGCCGGACGTGTTCGTTGGAACCGCTGACCGCTGACCGCTGACCGCTGACCGCTGACCGCTGACCGCTGACCGCTGACCGCTGACCGCTGACCGCTGACCGCTGACCGCTGACCGCTGACCGCTGACCGCTGACCGCTGACCGCTGACCGCTGACCGCTGACCGCTGACCGCTGACCGCTGACCGCTGACCGCTGACCGCTGACCGCTGAATCGTTTCAGGTCCCCGATCTGTGTCAATAGGATATTTGCTTTTTTGATCACGTCGCGATCACGTCCTGCATGGTTTGGTGTGCTGCTCTTGGTGGCAGTATCTTCATTACATGCTCACCATGGCGTCAATCACTTTTCGCATAAAATTTGCGGAGCGCATTTTTGGGAGCACACTGCTAGGGCCTGTTGAGATTCATCGGGAATTCAACACGGCACCTGCCGCGTAAATCATGGCACTGAAGCTCGTGTCGGTTTTGCAGGCACGCATGGCGACGCGTTTGAATTCCTTCAGTTTCCCAATGCAGTTCTCGACGAGGTGGCGCCATTTGTAGAGTTCCTTGTCAATCTCTCTGGGCTCATTCCGGCTGGGATGTTGCGCTATCACAATCTCAGATCCCCGTTGCTCCAACTCCGAGGTGATCCAGTCGGCGTCGAATGCGGTGTCTGCGATGAAGCCCTCGAACTCCCAATCGCTGATCAGATCGGCAACGCCGACGGTATCGTGGCGCTGTCCCGGCAAAAGCACGAAATCGATCATGTTGCCCAGGGCATCGCACATAACCAGAATTTTCGACGTTATGCCGCCGCGCGATCGCCCTATGGCCTGACTTTGAGTCCCCCTTTTGCGCCTTGTCCGTGGCGGTGAACCTTGCAGATGGTGCCGTCCACCATGGCGTATTCCATATCCGGATCCTGCGAGACGGCCTCGAATATCCGCTTGAAAACATCCCGTTTGACCCAGTGGCGGAACCGCTTGAAAACCGTGTTCCATTTTCCGAAAACTTCCGGCAAGTCCCGCCAAGATGCACCAGTCCGGGAGATCCAAAGCACAGCCTCCAAGAACAATCGGGTATCGCCGCCGGTTCGGCCGGGATCGCACTTCTTGCCAAGACAATGCGGTTCCATCAACGCCCATTGAGCATCGGTCAATATCATTCTTGTCATCGGTGGCTCCCTCGTTTTGCAGGGGAATCGCTTTTGAAATATTGACTATGCATCACGTCTGATTGGATTCATACGGATTGCGTCATTAGCAAAGGATGCGACCGCGATGGAAGATTTTTCTCATATTTTTGAGGGCGTTGAAGACCCTCGTACGAGCAACGCTACACGGCATGATCTTCATGAGATGCTTATGATCGGCCTGTTGTCGACCATGTGTGGCGGCGAGGGTTGCTGCGACATGGCGCTATTTGGCACGACGAAAGAGCCGTTTTTGCGCACATTCATGACACTGAAGCACGGAATACCGAGCCACGATGCGTTCTCTGACCTGTTCAACGCCCTCGATCCTGGCACGTTTCAGTCAGTGATGCTTCGCCTGACAGAGGGGTTCGCTGACCAGTTGGGCGAGGTGATTGCGGTTGATGGCAAGTCGTTGCGGCGCTCCTTCGACAGGGCGAAGAAGCAGTCGGCGTTACACCTCGTGCAGGCTTTTGCGGCTGAGGCCAGGCTCGTACTCGGGCAGGTCGCTGTTGACGAAAAATCCAACGAGATTACGGCGCTGCCCGCGCTGTTGAACATGCTGTCGTTGAAGGGGCGGATTGTGACGGCGGACGCTATGCACACGCAGCGCACTACAGCCGAGACGGTAACGCAGGCTGGCGGTGATTATGTTCTGGCGCTGAAACGCAATCAGGAGACGCTGCACGAGGATGTGGCACTCTGGCTGGATGATCCTGGAAATGTCGAAAACTGTGAAACTTATCAGAATGTTGACGCAGGACACGGTCGACTGGAGACGCGCAAGGCGTTGATCTCGCATGACGTTGCCTGGCTCGACGAGCGGCATCACTGGCCCGGGCTCAGGGCCATCGGAAAGGTCGTCGCCACCCGCGAAGTCGGCGATAAAACCTCATGCCAAACTCGCTACTTCCTCATCAGCGCGCCGCTCTCTCCCGAGCGTTTCCTGTCCATCACCCGCGCCCATTGGAGTATCGAGAACAGCCTTCACTGGGTGCTCGACGTCTCCATGAACGAGGACGCCGCGCGCAACAGAAAAGACAACGGACCCGAAAATCTCTCTATCCTACGGCGCATCGCTCTCAACCTCGCCCGCTCCGAACCGTCAAAAGGATCAATGCGAGGAAAGCTGAAACGCGCCGGATGGCAGGATACATTCATGCTCGAACTCATCAGAACCGCGACCAAATCTCAAAAGCGATAGCCCTGCCTCGTTTTGGGAGCTTGAATCAGAAATCATCTGATTTGGGAATCCTCAATCTCAACAGGCAGGGGAATCGCTTTTGAAATATTGACTATGCATCACGTCTGATTGGATTCATACGGATTGCGTCATTAGCAAAGGATGCGACCGCGATGGAAGATTTTTCTCATATTTTTGAGGGCGTTGAAGACCCTCGTACGAGCAACGCTACACGGCATGATCTTCATGAGATGCTTATGATCGGCCTGTTGTCGACCATGTGTGGCGGCGAGGGTTGCTGCGACATGGCGCTATTTGGCACGACGAAAGAGCCGTTTTTGCGCACATTCATGACACTGAAGCACGGAATACCGAGCCACGATGCGTTCTCTGACCTGTTCAACGCCCTCGATCCTGGCACGTTTCAGTCAGTGATGCTTCGCCTGACAGAGGGGTTCGCTGACCAGTTGGGCGAGGTGATTGCGGTTGATGGCAAGTCGTTGCGGCGCTCCTTCGACAGGGCGAAGAAGCAGTCGGCGTTACACCTCGTGCAGGCTTTTGCGGCTGAGGCCAGGCTCGTACTCGGGCAGGTCGCTGTTGACGAAAAATCCAACGAGATTACGGCGCTGCCCGCGCTGTTGAACATGCTGTCGTTGAAGGGGCGGATTGTGACGGCGGACGCTATGCACACGCAGCGCACTACAGCCGAGACGGTAACGCAGGCTGGCGGTGATTATGTTCTGGCGCTGAAACGCAATCAGGAGACGCTGCACGAGGATGTGGCACTCTGGCTGGATGATCCTGGAAATGTCGAAAACTGTGAAACTTATCAGAATGTTGACGCAGGACACGGTCGACTGGAGACGCGCAAGGCGTTGATCTCGCATGACGTTGCCTGGCTCGACGAGCGGCATCACTGGCCCGGGCTCAGGGCCATCGGAAAGGTCGTCGCCACCCGCGAAGTCGGCGATAAAACCTCATGCCAAACTCGCTACTTCCTCATCAGCGCGCCGCTCTCTCCCGAGCGTTTCCTGTCCATCACCCGCGCCCATTGGAGTATCGAGAACAGCCTTCACTGGGTGCTCGACGTCTCCATGAACGAGGACGCCGCGCGCAACAGAAAAGACAACGGACCCGAAAATCTCTCTATCCTACGGCGCATCGCTCTCAACCTCGCCCGCTCCGAACCGTCAAAAGGATCAATGCGAGGAAAGCTGAAACGCGCCGGATGGCAGGATACATTCATGCTCGAACTCATCAGAACCGCGACCAAATCTCAAAAGCGATAGCCCTGTCTCAACAGGCCCTAGGTGTCTTTCGGTGCCAAAGCCGCAGCAACACATCTCCGTTACAGCCATTCTCTGACAGGTCGGGCACGTCTTCCCGTAAATGCTCCCGTCTCGCTCCGTTGCCCATGGGGAACCCGTCCTCACGGGTCAGCGACAGGATCAGGTTCCGCAGGCCAGAACCTGCCACCAGAGAATCACCCGCCGATTCGGTCGCGTCTTCGCCCGCCATCGGTGTCACCCGGCCTAACCGGGATCCCCGAAAAAGGGACCGCGATATCGCGAGACAGAGACTGCGGCGGAGTGTGCGCCGGATAGCGGCAATTTACCTGCGTCTCTCGGGTCCCCTTTTGCTCCCAGCCGCGCGTCATGCTGCTGATCTTGCTTGATATTTTCTGCGCCCACCATATGCGTCTCCCGAACTCAGGACTCCGTGGCGGTGACGGCAGTGCTACGCTGGGAAGTCTCTGGCGTTTCTGGGGCGGGAAACCGGACTAGCCCGGAAGAACCCGGACAATTCCGGACGGGCGTTGGGAATTGGTGCGCCATGCGCCAGTCAAGGCGGTTTTCTGCGCCAGAGGGTCGCAGGTTTCTGGACTGCAATACCGGCCCTCAAACAGCCCTACACGGGCGCGCAACGCGGCTTTAAGGGCCTGTTGAACGGCGCGGTGTTCATCCCGCGCCGGGGCGCGGGTCATCACCCGGCGGGCGGCTTCAGTTTGCTGCTAGAAGCAACACAACCAGAGCAACCCCAATGAAAATCCACAGCAAAGACCCGTTTCCACTCTTGTCCGCAGGACGCGCGGACATCTGCGATGTCGGCTGCTGGTCTCTGTATCTGTCGTTGAAGACCCAGGGCAGCGGATGGTGCCCCGTTATTTCCTGAAATCGGGGATGTTTCTGGTCGCGCAAGCTTTTCAGGGCCGCTTCAAAATCCGCAGCTTGGCCACGGCTCGCGTATGGCCGCGACTTCCAGACCAGATGCGGGGTCGTGCCTTTTGTGCTCGGAACCTGTCCGCGTCTATGCTGCGCCACGCGATTTCTCACCGAATAAGTATGTCCGACGTAATGGCCTGAGCGGGTTTCAAGGATGTAGACGAAATACCTGCGGTTTCTGTAAGCCGCATCACGGGCGTCCTGCCCGTCCAGCCTTTCCGGACTGCGCCAATAGGATCCTCTGCGCCGGACCATGACCCTTTCTTCAACCGTCGTCGCGATAGGGAACGCCCAAAACAAGCAGGGCAATGATCGCCACAACCGGGCTGAACAGAACCGAGATACAGACCCAGCCAAGGGCGGAGCTTTGGCGGCGTTTCGTCATCCACGCGGGTAGAAGGATGTAAATTGACAGGACAACTGTCAGCGCGAGGAACAGGAAAGTGTTTTCCATGCTCAACACATCGCTACCCTTATATCCACGGCGTTCCGTCCAGATTTGATCCGCCAGATAACGAGGCAGACGCGCAAGCCTGACGCGCGCCTCGCAAGCTCTGCAGGGGGAGGGCACCAACCATCCCAAAGCGCGCGACAGCGACACCCTCTGGCGTCCACGGGGCCATCTGAATGCCCTTGAGCCACCTTGAAATCGGGGACGGGCGGAAAGTGCAATCAGATCGACACGTGATGCGGAGCACCCGGAAACTGGCCGTGACTTTAAGGTGGTCACCACGTCACCAGACGATATCAATTACTCGCCCGTCGCTGTGGCGGCAAACACCAACCCCGCCAGCAGTCGTGAACCCACTCGTATCTGCATATTGGAGTTCACAGGAAAGAGTTGACCCGCGGTCGCCTATCAGAACCGCAACAAAGTCACCTGTGTAACTCGCACCAATTATTGTGGAAGTCCCAAGCCAGGTTGCCGGACCCGCCACAGCCGTGCCGAACCCCGTGCCGACTGTTGTGGTCGCGCCGCGCATCACCGCTTTTCCGCTAAAGGCTTCATCATCAACTTGCGCGGTCAGCAAGTCGCTCGCCAACTCTTGTTCATAGGCGAAGGTGACGGGCTCTCCGGTACCGCGCACAACGCCTTGCATGTTGCCAGAACAAGCCGAAAGCATCGTCGTGAGAACGATGCCGGGCAAGATGGACCTCATCCAAAGCCAACAGGTGGTCCGGCTGGTGTGAAGCGCATCCCGCAGGCGCTGTTCTGCAACGCGAAGCCTTTCCTTCAGGCCGTAACCGAGCTTTCGGGAACATCCGCGGATGCCCATAAAGAGGCTTGATACGCCAAGGGAGTGTCCGCAGAAAGCTCTGAAGAACCCTCCTGCCCTGCAGAACACTGATTCGCTGCTTTCTGCTGCGCCACCTGTCAGATCACACCCTCTCGAAAACGCCAAACTAGACCCGCCATATCCGCAAACAGAGACTACGGCGGAGTGCGCGCCGGATACGGGCAATTTACCTGCGTCTCTCGGGTCCCCTTTTGCTCCCAGCCGCGCGTCATGCTGCTGATCTTGCTTGATATTTTCTGCGCCCACCATATGCGTCTCCCGAACTCAGGACTCCGTGGCGGTGATGCCAGTGACACGCTGGGAAGTCTCTGGCGTTTCTGGGGCGGGAAACCGGACTAGCCCGGATGAACCCGGACTATTCCGGACGGGCGTTGGGAATTGGTGCCCCCTGCGCCAGTCAAGGGGACTATTCTGCGCCAGACGGTCGCAGGCTTCAGGACTTCAAAACCGCCCCTTAATCAGCCCTGCACGGGCGCATAACGGGGCGTTAAGGGGGCGTTGAACGGCGCTGGGCTCAGCGCCCGCGCTGGGGCGGGTTTCGCAATCTTCTGGCGGGTATCGTCCTGCGCTGGCCTGCGCTGGCGCTGCCACCGGATTGGCGAGCCAAATGGCAGACCGCCCACCACACAGGGCCCTCGCCGGTGCCATTGGCGCAGCGCCCGATGGCACCTGCCCGCCACGCAGGGCCACGATTCGGGTCCGCATCGGGCTTGCAGCACAGCGGGCGGTCCTGTAGCGACACCCCATGCCCGATTTGCCAAACCCGCATGATGCCCTGTTTCGCGCCCTGCTCAGCGACCCCGAGCGCGCAGGGGCCTTTCTGCGCGAGCACCTACCCAACAGCATTGTCGGGCATCTCTCGGATGATCCGCCCGAGATCCTCGAGGGCAGCTTTGTTGATGACGCGCTTGCAGGCAGCCAGAGCGATCTGCTGATGAAGCTGCGCTTGAGATCAGGTGGTGTGGCCTTTGCCTTCGTTCTGGCTGAGCACAAGAGTACCCCCGATCCGGGTCTGCCGCTGCAATTGGCCACCTACATGGTGCGGATCTGGAAACGCCATGCGGGCACGGAGACCGCCCGGCTGCGCGCCCTGCCACCTATTGTGCCCATTGTTCTCTATCACGGCGCGGCCCGCTGGCATGTGCCCGAGGGGCTGGGTCAGATGATCGCCACGCCTGATCCGGCGCTAGCCTTTCTGCCGGGGGCGGGATATATCCTGCGCAACCTGCGGGCCATGGACGCGGAGGCGCTGTCAGGCAATGCCGCGCTGCGGGCCGGGTTTGTGACGCTCAGGCGCGAGGCGCTGGATCATCTGGCGGCGATTGCAGCGGCGCTGCCCGAGGGCAGTGATCTGAGGCGGCAGGTGGTGGAATACATCCTTCGGGTCTATGATGTGGATATGGAGGATCTGAAAGCCGCGCTGCGGCGCGATGGGCAACGCGAGATGGAGGCATTGATGGGAACCATTGCAGACACACTGATCAAGCAGGGCCATGAAGACGGCAGGGCCGAAGGCAGAGCCGAAGGGGTAAAGGCCGGGGAGCAACGCGGGCTGACCAGAGGCCGCGAAGAAGGCAGAGCCGATACGCTGCGCCGACAGCTTGAGCGGCGGTTCGGGCCGCTGCCGCAAGAGGCGCGGGCGCGTATTGATGCAGCCTCGCTTGCAGAGCTGGATCGCTGGCTCGACGCGGTGCTGGATGCGGCGTCGCTGGATGCCGTGCTCGGGTCGGATGGTCGGGCCTAAATGGGCATCCAGCCACTGCGCTCCAATACCGCCCGGTCCGCATGGCAACCCGGTGCGCCTTTACGCAGGACATACGGAACCTCACGCTGGCCAGCCCCTCTGTCAATCGGTGAACAAGGGTACAACCGACCCGGTCGAGACAGAGGATGCGCTATCGCTTCGGGATGACAATCGCAATAGCAACGGTGACGGGGTTGGATGCGAGCAGCGCCCCAAACCGACGATTGAATGCTACGTCGCTTTTGGCCTCGAATTCGATTCCAGAACCTGCTCCATCATCCGCATCAGGGCCTCATGCAGACCTGATCTGAAGTCGTCATCCGAGGCGTATTTTTTGTACAAGTCAATTTCCCTTTTGCGCTCTTTGCGCATGGCCTTTTCAAACAATGCTTCGCTGGCAAGCCGTCGGTTCTGCTGATCAGGGTTGGAGATCACCTTGTCTTGGAATGTCTGATCCCTCATAGCGTGGTTCAGGATGTTGATCAATTTGATCCGCTGCTCTTGTGGTGTTGCATCCCAACCTTGGAAATAGCGTTCGTTGAAGGCGGCTACGATCATGTCTAGTGGATCGGTCTCCGGGTCATCGTGACCACTGCGGGGATTTGGATTTGGTGGATCAATCTCACTGCCAGAGTCATCCAAGCCGATAGTGTGACCAATCTTTACCCGCTCCAGCCCATAGGTGGTCAGGTCCACACTCTCCATGAGACCATCAATTTCATCCTGATCCTTGTCTTTGACCTTCAATGCTGGGATCAAGAACTTCAGGAACCAGTGCAGCATTTCCCAATCCGCATTGTCGAACGGGATGATGCAGGCCACCTGAGCGTAGATTTTGACAAACTGCTTTGCCTTGATCTTGATGTCGATCTTCTCGTCATTGTCCAGTTGGTCAAACCGGGACGCAGCCGTATCCAGAATCGGCGAAAGCTGATCTGCGTCCACACCATCGAAGAACAGGTCATTGAACCGGACCACCTCGTCCCATTCATAGATGCCGGTGTCATCGAGGTGATCCTTCAGATCATGCAGAACGTTCACATCGGTCGGTTGGCTCAAAGCCGTCGATGTGTAGAAGGGATCAAACGCATCCTTGATGTCCTCAACCGTGTTGTGGAAATCGAGGATGAAGGTCTCTTCCTTACCCAGCTTTTTGTTGGACCGGTTGAGCCGCGACAGGGCCTGTACCGCCAACACGCCCTGCAACTTCTTGTCCACATACATGGTGGTGAGCATCGGCTCATCAAAGCCCATCAGAAATTTGTTGGCCACGACCAGAATGCGGAACTCGCCGCCTTTGAACTTCTTGGCGATGTCGTTGCCGGGGAAGCCGTTCAGGCTGTCCTCGGTGTGTTCCACGCCATCAACCTGTTTCTTGCCCGTAAAGGCCACTATAGCCCTGTACGGGCTTCCTGAGGCGTTCAGGACCTCTCTGATCGTCAGGAAGTACCGAATGGCAGACTCGATGTTGCGAGTGACCACCATGGCACGTGCCTTGCCCTTCAGCTTCTTGGGGCGAACCACGTTATCACGGAAGTGGTCGAGCATGATCGCAGCTTTGGTCCTGATCGTGTCTGGATGTGCCTCGACATAGGCCCGCAGCTTCCCCTGGGCCTTCCTGGTGTTGAACTCCGGGTTATCCTCGATGGATTTCTGAAGTTCGTAGTAGCTTTTGTAGGTGGTGTAGTTCTTCAACACATCGAGGATGAAGCCTTCCTCGATCGCCTGTTTCATCGAATAGAGATGGAACGGTACGAACTTTCCTTCTGCGTTCTGCCGACCGAAGCGTTCCAGAGTGGTGTTCTTGGGTGTCGCTGTGAAAGCAAAGAACGAGGCATTGTTGCCCATCTTCCGACGGGCCATAGCCGCCAGGATTTTGTCTTGCAGGTCTTCAGGCTCCTCCTCGTCATCCCCACCACCGCTGATGGCTTCGTTCATCTTGTCGGCGGCGCTTCCGGTTTGGGACGAATGCGCTTCATCGATGATCACCGCGAACTTACGGTCGGAGAGATCGGCGATGCCATCCAGAATGAACGGAAACTTCTGGATCGTGGTGATGATCAGCTTCTTGCCGTTCTCCAACGCACTCTTCAGTTCAGCCGAATTGTAAGCATGGGCGACGACGTTCTTCACCTCAGAGAATGCCCTGATGTTGTCCTTCAACTGCCGGTCCAGAACGCGGCGATCCGTGACCACAATCACGCTGTCAAAGATGTTGGCGGTTCCTTCGGCATTATAGGTCTCGATCAACTGGTACCCGAGCCAGGTGATTGAGTTCGACTTGCCCGAGCCCGCTGAGTGCTGGATCAGATATCGCTGGCCGACACCGTTGGTTTTCACATCGCTCAGCACCTGCCGCACCACGTCCAACTGATGGTATCGGGGGAAGAAAAGAGTCTTGGTCTTATTGCCAGTCTCCTTGTTCTCTTCCTCCACCATCTTGGCAAAGTGCTCGATGATGTTGGTCAGGGACCGCTTCTCCAGCACTTCTTCCCACAGATAGGCTGTCTTGTGGCCCACTGGGTTGATCGGGTTGCCCTTGCCGTGGCCGTACCCCTTGTTGAAGGGCAGGAAGTAGGTGCTCTTCCCCGATAGCTTGGTGGCCATATAGACCTCATCCGTATCCACGGCGAAGTGAACGAGACAGCGACCGAATTGAAACAGCGGTTCACGGTGATCGCGGTCCTGATACTGCTTACGGGCGTGATAGACGGTCTGGCCCTTCCACGGCTGTTTCAGTTCCATCGTCACGATGGGCAGGCCATTGATGAACAGCACCATATCGACCGAGTCCATCGGCGTGGCGTTTGAGAAATGCACCTGCCGGGTGACCGAGAAGATGTTGGCGTCAAACAGCCGCTCCACTTCGGGGGTCAGGGTGTTGTAGGGCAAACGGTAGAGCAGCTTGAGATGGGCACTCTCAACGCTCAGCCCCTTCTTCAGGACGGTCAGGATACCATCCTTCTTGATCTTGTTGTTGAGACGGTTGAGGACGCGGGCCTGCCAATCGGAATAGGGCCGCAGCTTGTCGAGTTCTTCCGCTTGCGTGGCCTTAAGGAATGCCCAGAACTGTTTGGTGTCCAGAGCCAGGTCCGCATCGAAATCCTTGTTGCTGCCCTGAGCATAACCAGCCGATAGAAACGCCGCTTCGATCAAGTCCTCCAAGGCTTTTTCACTCGTCTCACTGACCATGCCCAATACCCCAGCCTAAATCCTGATTTTCCCCGTAACCGCGTTGGCGATCAGGGTTTGCTTGAATTCGTTGAGTGTGGAGATTTCGCGCTCCGTGGCGACTTGAGGGGCCCTTACCTCTGCCAGCCTCGTATCCAACCACTCGATAATCTCGGATTGTTCTGACTTGGGTGGAATAATCATGGGAAACTCGGCCATTGCTTCCCGGTTCACCTTCGGCATTGCCACACGCATTGAAGCATCGACTGCCGGAATCACAAAGCAATCAGATAGAATCTGTCGAAGAAGATATTGTTGTTCAAAGTACTTCGGATAACCCCGGAGTGCGTACATGTCAGCACTGCACAGGGCATCAAAGTCCACGATACATGCCTTGTTTAGATTGGGACGGATTTTGCTGTAAATGACGCTCCCTGCCTCAGCAAAGTACTTACCGCTGTCCGCCCCTTGTTCGTCAGCAGTTTCAAAATCCAGAGTCTCTCCCGTACCTTGAACAATATGGTTGGGGGCGATCAGTATCATTTCTTTGTAGGGCTGTTTGGTAGGATCAACCTGGCCACTTTGAGTCTTCACGCAATGCTTGAACCTTTTCACCTCCCAATGAGCCGGTATCTCACCGATCCAGTCCACGCCGCTGTCCTTTGGGGCGTCGGGGTTAAGGCCCTTGGTCACGGCACGGTTGATCAGAATGGCCTTTTGTTCGTTCAGCAGATCAATCAACCGCCGCTTCTTGGCAATCGCCGCATCAATCTCAGCGGTTTTTTCGTCAAGAAAACCCACTATGCGGTGCTGGGTGTCGAGGTCGGGGACTGTGATATCGAGGTACTTAAAATCCTCATATGAAAGGTTCTGCCGCAGGCCAGAACCGAGGCCATAGAACACCTTCATCAAGTCACAGCTGTGCAGCAGGTAATGCAGATAGTACGGTGACACATTGGGCCGTGGACGCAGATTGATGTAGGCCGATGTGATGATGCCATCGTTCTTGGCCAAGCCAGTCCGCAGGCTGGTAACATCGTTCTGCAAGTCAGTGCCACGGATGATGATGTCTCCGGGCCGAACGATCTGATAGGTCTCGTAGCTTTCAGGCATCAGACCGACCTGTTCTTCGAGCGGTTTAACGCGGATTGTGCCATAGCTGAGCGACAATACCGTCTTTTCCTTCATACCCGTGTTTTTTTCTTTGTTTTCATATAGACATGCACGACCAGGGAGTACTTGCCAGTCCTCCGGGACATCCCCGATCCAAGGGACGCCGCTGTCTTTGTATTTCTCATACTTCGGCTGTTGATCGAGCATCAATCAGACCCCTCACCGGTGAGACTGACCAGCCGCCTCAACAGACCTTCGGTTTCCTTCTCAAGCTCCAGGATATCTTGGGCGACCGCATTCAGATCACGCAGCGGTTTGTGCTGATAGAAATAGCGGTTGAAGCTGATCCAATAGCCGATCTTGGCTGATGAGATATCAAGCCAGGCGTCGTCCACATGCGGACGCACCTCCCGCATGAAATAGGCGTGGATGTCATCCTTGAGCGGTACATTCTCACTGTCACGTAGGTCGCTGTCGGCTTCATATTCGATGTATTCACCCGCGTTGCCGGTAGGCCAGTACCCGTGATCGGGCAATTCTTCTGCGGTGGTATCAAGCTTGGCCAGCAGGTCATCCATTTTGGAGCCGGTGAGTTTGTGCTCCTTCTTGATAACCTTGGCAGCATCCTCATGTCGCCAGGATACCGCGTTCAGGATTTGGTTTTTCTGAGCGGCGGCAAGCTTTACCTTGCGGGCTTTGAGATCAGCATCGACACTAGCCTTGAAGACATTGAAATCATCAAACAGGTTCTGCCCGATGGAAGTCATCAACCGGCCGGCCTCTTCCATCAGGTCCCGTTGTGCGATCCATGTCATGGGGTCAAGCAGGGCTTTGCGATTCTTGGGCGAAAGGGTGATCTCCTCCCGCTCAAGATAGTCCTGAATGGCTTGGTTGTAGTCCTTGAGGTTGGTGTAAACATCGTCACCATACTTGTCATAGACCCAGCCCATGACCTCTTGCAAGCCGCTGGTAAAGCGGAGATTAGCGATGCGTTCTGGTGTGAACTGAGCCTTCCTCCGCAATGGGCGTTCGACAGTGACCTTGTAGTAGCCGAAGTCGGCATTGTCGAAGACTCTGGACACGCCGTCATCGGCCAGTGACATGTAAAGGTCGGTGATCGTTCCTATGTGACCGTCGCTCAGATCACAGTTCTTCTCGCCGAGGTTCTTGCGGCGTTTAGTGTACATCTCAGACGCATTGATCAGTTGAACCTTGCCCTTGCGGTGGCTGGGTTTGTTGTTGGTCACGACCCAGATGTAAGTGGTGATGCCGGTGTTGTAGAAAAGGTTGTTGGGAAGCTGGATGATGGCCTCAACCATGTCCTTTTCGATCAGGTGGCGGCGGATGTTACTTTCTCCGCCACCGGCATCACCGGTAAAGAGGGACGATCCGTTGTGGACCGACGCAATCCGCGACCCATGGCGCGTGTCGGTCAGATTTCGCATCTTGTCGGCCATCTCCATCAGGAACAGAAGCTGGCCATCCGACGAGCGTGGTGTGGCGTCACAGGTTTCGACCTCACCGTCATAGTTGGCCAGGTCAATCTGGAAGCGCGGGTCCAGAACGTCATTACCATCCTTGATGTATTTCTGGTCGGTCTTCCACGACTTGCCGTAGGGCGGGTTCGACAGCATGAAGTCGAATGTCATGCTGGAGAAGTCGTTGGTGGCAAGGGTCGACCCCAGTTTGATGTTTTCAGGGTTGTTGCCCTTGATCATCATGTCTGACTTGCAGATGGCGAAGGTCTCCGGGTTCACCTCCTTGCCATAGATATGGACTTCCGCAGTGGATTTGATCCCCCCGCCCGGGTCCGTGATGAAGTTCTGGGCTTCGGTCAGCATACCGCCGGAGCCGCAGGCCGGATCATAGACGGTCAGCACGGGCGGCAGTTCATCCTTGACCGGACCGAACAAGAGATGGGTCATCAGCTTGATCACCTCACGGGGCGTGAAATGCTCACCCGCTTCCTCGTTGTTCTCTTCGTTGAACTTCCGGATCAGTTCCTCAAAAACATACCCCATGCCGAGATTGGTCAGGCCAGATTGCACACGGCCATCAGGGCCACGTTTGTCATTCGGCGTAAGGTTGATGTCCTCGGAGACATACTTCTCGATCACATCAAAAAGCACATCAGCCGCGATCATTTTTCGGACCTGCGTCCGTAGATCGAAGTTGACGATGATCTCTTTCACGTTGTCGCTGAAACCGTTCAGGTAGGCATCCATATTGGCTTCGAGCTGCGATGGGTTGCCCAGCAGCGATTTCAGCGTCCATTCGGAGGTGTTGTAGAACACGTACCCGGACGCGTCCTGCAAACCTGCCGGGTCCAATTCGGTCAAACCTGCATCTTCAGTCTGGAACTGCACCTCATCGCGGACCGCCTGCTTCGTCGGCTCCAGCAGGCAATCCAAACGACGCAGGACAAACATCGGAAGAATGACATCGCGGTACTTGCCGCGAACAAACACATCTCGCAGACAATCATCCGCTATGGACCAGATGAAGCTTACAATTCTGTTGTGGGATGTATGATCCATTAGCCTGCCCTATTGTCATCGCTCACCCCATCTGCGCGGTGTGGCCATAGCGTTTATCCATGACAGCGGCAATTCCGGCAAGCGCTATTCAGAAAGTTATCGACATGCCCTTCTGAAACGCCGGTCCCCATGGCATCGCCTGCGGCCCTCACACGCACCCGGCCCGAATGCTGGCCTGTTTCGCCAGCATCGCGCCTTTGCCGATGGACGACCCGTCTTCATGGGGCAAGCGACAGGATCAGGTCCCGACGGCCAGAACCTGCCGCCAGAGAATCACCCGCCGATTCGGTCTTTTGCCGGTTCGCCAAGGCGCGGTCCGCCTAACCGGGATCTCCCGAAAAGGGACCGCGATATCCGCAAACAGAGACTGCGGCGGGTTGGGCGCCGGATACGGGCAATCTGCCTTCGTCTCTCGGGTCCCCTTTTGCCGCCAGCCGCGCGTCATGCCGCTGATCTTGCTTGATGTTTTCTGCGCCCACCATATGCGTCTCCAAAACCTTGGACTCCGTGGCGGAGGCTCAGGGATTCGAACCCTGGGGACGCTTTCACGCCCGCCGGTTTTCAAGACCGGTGCATTCGACCACTCTGCCAAACCTCCGCGCCCGCCTCTCGTAGACCGCCTTTCGCGATTCGGCAAACACACAGATGTCACACAACCCATGGGGAAAATTGCCGATTTCGGCACGCCAGCCTTTTCAGGTGGGCCGCTTCAGGCTAATGTGGCATCAAAGAGCCCTGCAAATGGGGCCAAAGGCGTGGTCAACACGACAACAAAACAAGGCCCAAAGCGGCCCGCAGGCAAGGACGTATAGCAGATGAGCAGGCTTCATTCCCCCATTGGTTTCCCCGCACGCAAACTCCGGCTGGCTGGCGGCACGGCATTGGCGCTGACCATGCTGGCAGGCTGCAGCGACGGACAATTGCCCGCTTTCCTGCAACCCAAACCAGCCAATGAGACCGCGACGTCTTCTGCAGGCGGGGTGAAAGCCACCAAGCTGGTGGAGCGTGATGTGGAAGCACCTGATGTCTTCTCCGCCTCCGATGAAGGGCTGTGGGACGGCCGTCCCTCGCTGGGCGGTGTCTGGGTCGCGCACCCTGAAGTGACCGAACCCGAGCGCGTGATCATCCGCAACAAGGACAACGGCAAATTCGTCATCGGTGCGCTCTTCCGCAAAGAACGCGACCTGCCGGGACCAAAGCTGCAGATATCTTCTGATGCCGCTGCCGCCCTTGGTGTGTTGGCCGGGGCCCCTGCCCCGCTGAACGTGACTGCTTTGCGCCGCGAAGAGGCCGAAGCGCCGCTGGCCGACGCCACGCCCACGCAAGTCGACAAGGTCGAAGCCGCCCCCGCTGTGGCTGAAGCCAGCCTTGATCCCATCGCCGCCGCAAGTGCCGCCATAGACAAGGCCCCGGCGGCCACCAAGCCCACGCAGGCCTCCCTGCCCGCGGCGACACCTGCGCCCAAGCCTTCTGGCCTCGCGAAGCCTTTCGTGCAGATCGGCATCTTCTCGATCGAAGCCAATGCCGAACGCGCAGCCAAGCAAATGCGCGGCGCGGGCATGATCCCGACCGTGAAGAAGAGCCAGATCAACGGCAAATCCTACTGGCGCGTTGTGGTGGGCCCCGCCACCAATCGCACCGAACTTGCCAGCCTGACCAAGAAGATCAAAACCGAAGGCTTCTCGGACGCCTACGCCGTGAAGAACTGACCCTCAAGGAGCCTCCATGACACGCCTCGCTGCCGCCTGCCTGTCACTCATTCTTTTCTGCCTCCCCGCCCTGGCCTTTGAAACGAAGGCCCGGGCGGCCTACGTTCTGGACCAGACCACGGGCACCGTCCTGCTGGCCAAGAACGCGGATGAACCCCTGCCGCCTGCCTCCATGTCCAAGCTGATGACGCTTTATATGGCGTTTGAAGCCTTGGAAAACGGCCGCTTCAACCTTGATGATAAACTGCCCGTTTCAGCCGAGGCGGCGCGCTACGGCGGCTCCACGATGTTCCTGCAACAAGGGGAGCGTGTCAGCGTTGAAGACCTCATTCGCGGCATCATCGTACTGTCCGGCAATGATGCCTGCGTGGTCATTGCGGAGGCGCTGTCTGGCACAGAATCGAAGTTCGCCCGCGACATGACCATGCGTGCGCAGCAGCTGGGCATGACCAATTCAACCTTCATGAACTCCAACGGTTGGCCCAAGCCAGGCCACCGCATGTCGATGCGCGATCTGGGGCTTTTGGCCAATCTGCTGATCCGCGATTTCCCGCAGTTCTACCCGATGTTTGCCGAACAGGAATTCCTGTTTGACCCCAACGAGGCCTCCAACCGCTACAACCGCAACCCGCTGTTGAAGCTCGGCATTGGCGCGGACGGCCTGAAAACGGGTCACACATCCGAGGCAGGCTATGGCCTCGTGGGCTCCGCCAAGCAAGGCGACCGCCGGGTGATCTTTGTCATCTCCGGCCTCGACAGCTCCGAGGCCCGCGCGCAGGAATCTGAGGCCATCGTCAATTGGGCCTTCCGTCAGTTTTCTGAGAAGACCATCGGCACCGCAGGTACCCGCGTGACCGAGGCCCCCGTGGCATTGGGAGAAGTCCAGACCGTGGGGCTGGAACTGGCCGAGGACCTCAAACTGCTGATCCCCCAGACCGTAGGCGGCGCTGGCGTGGAGGCTGAGGTCATCTTCAACGGCCCCTTCCGCGCACCGGTTGAGAAAGGCGCGGAGATGGGTGAGATGATCATCACCCGCGAGGACCTGCCAGAGGTGCGCGTGCCACTGGTGACCTCTGACGCCGTGCCTGCAGGTGGCTTCATGATCAAGGTGACGGCGGCTGCCATGCACCTGCTGGAGCGGCTCAACAACGGGCCACAGGGCGCTTCGTGAGCCAAAAGGGCCTGTTCATCAGTTTCGAAGGCATTGACGGGTCGGGCAAATCCACTCAAGCCCGCCTGCTGGCCGACCACTTGCAGATGCAAGGCCGCGAGGTTGTACTAACCCGTGAACCAGGCGGCAGTCCGGGGGCCGAGGAAATCCGCGCTCTGGTCCTGCAAGGCGACCCCGACCGCTGGTCGGCAGAGACCGAGATACTGCTCTTCACCGCCGCCCGCCGCGACCATCTGGAACGCACCATCCGCCCCGCTCTGCAGGCCGGAAAGGTTGTGATCTGCGACCGCTTTGCGGATTCAACCCGCATGTATCAGGGCCTGTCGCGCGGTGATTTGCGCGGCGTGGTGGACGATCTGCACGCGCTCATGATCGGGACCGAGCCGGATCTGACGATCCTCATCGACATGGACCCCAACGAAGGCCTCACTCGCGCGAAGGGGCGACAGGGCGTTGAAGAGCGGTTCGAGGATTTTGGCGTCGATTTGCAACGGCAGATGCGGGCCGGTTTTCTGGCTTTGGCCGAGGAATTCAGCGACCGGTTCGTGGTAATCGACGGCGGGCGCGGGATGGACGCCGTATCAACGGAAGTCTGCGCGGTGGCTACCAAGAAGCTCACCGCAGGATAAGATCAGTATTCAACGTCGCGGGACAAAGCAGCCCATCCTGGCGTCAAGCACTGAACCCCTATCCCGTCTGGTCGAAATTATCACCCCGAACATACACCGATAGCGTGCGCTCGAAGTCTCGGCATGGGTTCGGGATAGTTGGAAGGCGTTCTCCCTCTTTCCGATTGCAGACCGCCGCAAAGTAAGTCTTCGCGTTGGTAACGAGCGGCTGAAACTCAGTTGGCCCCAACGCCTCAACGCCGTCGCTGCATAGCTTTACACAATGAGCGGCCAGTTCACGATCAGCGATCTCCGCTTCCACCGACGTGAACGCCATACGGGGGTGCGGTACGGCACCGTCTCGCTTAACCGCAACGGCAGGGTTCGCCGCAAGGCCACGCGCAGCCAAACCCTTGGTCAAGGCTGTCGCCTGCATCATTGCCGCGCCACTCACCTCCCATGCCATACCTGCCTTTTCGGTTTCCCCACTGTGTCGATGGACAAAGGCATGCACCATCGTTTGGTCAATCACGACCATCATGGTGGCGAACAGGCGGTCTATCCACTGCGACTGGGCATCGGTCAGACGTGAGGGAACAGCATTGCCTTGCCCAATTTCATTTTCCCAATCCGTCAGCCTGCCCGCATAGGCAGGTCGCGGTTCGAGGGATTTTGTCATAAGACCGCGAACAGTCTCGTCAGATGAAGCTCGCGCTGATTGCAAGCACCGTTCAATCGCCTGACCCAACGCGCCTTCCAGCCGACGCTCAGACGCAATGATGTCGGCATCACTAAATCCGGGCATCGGCATAGACTGCAACAACTCAGCCTTGGTTCTGCAAAGCTCGAATGGTTGAGCCTGAGCAACCAAATGCTCCACAACCTGCATCGCATTTGGCAAATCAATGCTGTCGATGTCGTTGATAGATGCCGCATTCGCTTTGTCCCCGCGCGCTTCGAGAATGAGAACGTGGGTAAAATGCTGCTTAACAGCTGCCAATTGCAGCCGAAGTGCTTGCATGATGAAGCTGTCATGGCTGCGCATCAGGTCCCCTCCCCTGGTGACGAAGGTTAGCACAAATCAAACGAACCCGCGCAATCCAAATCCGACCATGCGCGGCTTTGCGGCATGACCGAAGCTCGGGCTCAAAACCGCCGTTCCCTCCCCCGCCAAACGTGCTAAACCGCCTCCATGAGCGAAGACGCCCCCCAGCCTGACCGCATTGACGGTGCCTTGCACCCGCGCGATACGCCGCGGCTGATCGGGCAACAGTCGGCGGAGGCCGCGTTTCTGGACGCCTTCAATACTGGCAAACTGCACCATGGCTGGCTGCTATCGGGCCCGCGCGGCGTTGGCAAAGCCACGCTCGCATGGCGCATCGCCCGGTTTTTGCTGGCCACACCGGACAGCGATGGGGGCATGTTCGATCTGCCGCCCCCCACCACGCTTGATATCGACCCCGAACACCCGGTGGCGCGGCGCATCGCTTCTGGCGCGGAAAGCGGGCTGAAATCTGTGACCCGCAGCCTCAACCCCGACACCAAGCGGATGCGCAAACAGATCGTCGTGGATGATATCCGCAGCCTGAACGGGTTCTTCCAAATGTCCGCGGCAGACGGCGGTCGCCGCGTGGTGATCATCGACGACGCGGATGAGATGAACCCCAACGCCGCCAATGCGCTGCTGAAAATGCTGGAGGAACCCCCGGCCCGCGCCACGCTTCTGTTGATCAGCCACCAGCCGTCTGCCTTGCTGCCCACGATCCGGTCGCGCTGCCGTACCCTGCGCCTTGGCACCCTCAATGCAGATCAGATGGCAAAGGCGCTTGCCCAATCCGAGGCCGAAATTGACGCCAATACCGCCGCCCTCTCTGAGCTTTCCGGCGGCTCGGTGGGCGGGGCGATGCGCTTGTCGCGCATGGGCGGGCTTGGCACTTATGCGGAACTCATCACGCTGATGTCCTCCCTGCCCCGGCTGGACCGCGCTCATGCTTTGAAAGTGGCCGAAGCCGCCGCGGCCCGCGGGGGTGAGGAGAAGCTGAACCTGCTCTTCAATCTTATCGACCTGATGCTGGCACGCCTTGCCCGCACAGGGGCCACAGGCGCACCACCCGCCATTGAAGCCGCCCCGCGCGAGGCCGAAACGCTCGCCCGCCTGTCCCCGACACCTCACCAGGGGCGCATCTGGGCGGACACGGCTCAGGAAGTCTCCGCCCGCGCACAGCATGGCCTTGCGGTCAACCTTGACCCTGCCGCCCTTGTCCTTGATACCCTGTTCAAACTGGCCGACCGCGCGCCCCGTTAGGACCCATGACCCAGACACCCCAGATCACAGACAGCCACTGTCACCTCGATTTTCCTGACTTCGAAGGTGAGCACGCAGAGCTCATTGCCCGCGCGGCAGAGGCAGGTGTGACCCGCATGGTCACGATCTGCACACGCCTGCGCAATGAGCCTGCCGTGCGCGCCATCGCCGAAGCGCATGCGCCCGTCTTCTATGCCGCTGGCACCCATCCGATGTCCGTGGCGAGCGAACCCATGGCGACGGTCGATGAGCTGATCGCGCTCGCGCAGCACCCCAAGATGGTGGGCATCGGCGAGACGGGGCTGGACTATCACTATACGGCTGAAAGCGCTGATGCGCAGCAAGCCTCCTTGCGCATCCACATCGCGGCGGCGCGTGAAACTGGTCTGCCACTGATCATCCACAGCCGTGATGCGGACGACGACATGGCCCGCATCCTTAGCGAAGAGCACGCAAACGGCGCCTACACCTGCGTCATGCATTGCTTCTCATCCTCCGCCGACCTTGCCCGCGCAGCGTTGGACCTGGGGTTCTATCTGTCTATGTCCGGGATCACCGCCTTCCCTAAATCCGAACAGCTGCGCGAAATCTTCCGCACAGCCCCGCTCGACCGGATCCTCGTGGAGACCGACGCCCCCTACCTCGCGCCGCCACCCAAACGCGGCAAGCGCAATGAACCGGCCTACACGGCATTCACCGCCCAAAAGGCCGCTGAAACCTTCGGTCTCGACTACGCCACCTTCGCCGCCCAGACCCAAGTCAACTTCGACCGCCTCTTCGCCAAGGCCGCTCAGCACAAGGCCGCCGCATGAGCGCCGAAATGCGCCTTACGATCCTCGGCTGCGGCTCCTCCGGTGGGGTGCCGCGTCTGGGTGGACATTGGGGCAACTGCGACCCCGACAACCCCAAGAACCGCCGCCAGCGGTGTTCGATGCTGGTCGAACGCATCACCAAGGACGGCACCACCGCCGTGCTGATCGACACCTCGCCCGACATGCGCAACCAACTGCTGGAAGCGGGTGTCGGCAGGCTCGATGGGGTGATTTACACGCACAGCCACGCCGATCACGTGCACGGGCTGGATGATCTGCGCATGATCGTCATCAACATGCGCGCGCGCCTGCCGGTCTGGGCCGATGCGCCCACCAAAGCCGCGCTGATGGAACGCTTCGGCTATGCTTTCATCCGCCCGGAGGGCTCGATGTACCCGCCGATCTTGGAGATGAACGACATCACCGGCGATGTGACCATCGAAGGTGCGGGCGGCGCGCTGACCTTCGCGCCGTTCGAGGTCAACCATGGCGGCATGGACGCGCTAGGCTTCCGGATGAATGATGTGGCTTACCTGCCGGACGTGGCCACGATTCCAGAGGCCGCTTGGCCCCATCTGCAAGGTCTTACCTGCTGGATCGTCGACGCCCTGCGGCGCGAGCCACACCCAACGCACAGCCACCTTGAACAGACGCTCGACTGGATCGCGCTGGCCAAGCCGCAGACCGCTGTGCTGACCAACATGCACAACGATCTGGACTATGCCGAGGTGGCCGCAGAGACCCCCGACCATATCCAGCCCGCCTTTGACGGGATGCAACTGACCTTCCCGCTGGACTGAGAATGCAAACCCTTCTGGACGTCATCCTGCCCGTTTTCCTTGTGATCGGGTTTGGCTATGTGTCTGTTTGGAGGGGGTATTTCCCGGTTTCCGGCATTGATGGGGTGATGAAGTTCACCCAGAACTTCGCCATCCCCTGCCTGCTGTTTCAGGCGATTGCCAAGCTGGACCTCTCCGCTTCCTTTAACCCCGCGCTGCTGGTCAGCTTCTACACCGGAGCTGCGGTTTGCTTTGCCTTGGGGCTCTTTGGCGCACGGATCCTCTTCAACCGTGACTGGGAGGACTGCGTAGCCATTGGCTTTTGCTGCCTCTTCTCCAACTCCGTCCTGCTGGGCCTGCCCATCACAGAACGGGCTTACGGCCCAGACGCCCTGGCGGGCAACTACGCCATCGTCAGCTTCCACGCGCCCTTCTGCTACGGCCTCGGGATCACCGTGATGGAGGTCGTCAAAGGGCGCGGGCAGTCGGGGCTCGCGCTGGTGCGCAGCGTGACGCGCGCGATGTTCCGCAACGCGCTGGTGCTGGCGATCCTTGCGGGCTTTGCGGTGAACTTGAGCGGTTGGGCCGTGCCCGGCGTGCTGGACGACGCCCTGTCGATGCTGGTGCGCGCAGCCTTGCCCGCCGCGCTTTTTGCCCTCGGCGGCGTGCTCTTCCAATACCGGCCTGAGGGCGACTTCCGCGCCATCGCCATGGTCTGCGTCATCACGCTGATCGCCCACCCGGCCATCGTCTGGCTTCTTGGTACAACCACCGCACTACCACAAGACGGCTTCCGCTCTGCCGTGCTGACCGCCGCCATGGCACCCGGCTTCAACGCTTACATCTTTGCCAACATGTACGGGCGCGCGAAGCGGGTTGCGGCCTCTTCCGTGCTGATCACCACGGCTGCGTCGATCCTGACTGTCTGGGTCTGGCTGACCCTGTTAGGATAGCCCTATGGACGGAAAAACCTGCTGCACACCCTCCGCCGAACGCGAAGGCACGGACCGCGATGTGGCCCCGGCATCCGAACCACCCCGGATCGAAGTCGTAGACATCCCCGGCGGCACCGGGCTCATCGGCACCGACTTCCCGGTGATCGTGGAGGACGAAGAAGGCCCCTGCCGCCGCAAGCCGATCAAACCCTTCCGAATGATGCAAACGGCTGTCACCAACGCGATGTTTGCCGCCTTCGTAGAGGACACAGGCTTTGTCACCGAGGCGGAGCGGTTTGGCTGGTCCTTCGTGTTTTTCTCAGACGTCGCAGGGGCCGCCGCCCCAACGCAAGGGGTCGTGGGCACCGAATGGTGGCGCAAGGTCGACGGCGCGGATTGGCGGTTGGTCAATGGGCCGGGGTCAGAGGACGCCTATCATGACGACCATCCCGTAACCCACGTCAGCTGGCGCGACGCGCGCGCCTTTGCGCAATGGGCCGGGGGCCGCCTGCCAAATGAGGCCGAATGGGAACACGCCGCGCGCGGCGGGCTGGAGGACGCACCCTTTCCCTGGGGTGTGACCGAACCCGATGACGCGGGCCACTACCCCTGCAACATCTGGCAGGGCAGTTTCCCGAACCACAACACCGGGGCGGACGGGTATCTGACCACCGCCCCCGCCCGGTCCTTCGCGCCCAATGGCTATGGCCTCTACAACATGTGTGGCAATGTCTGGGAATGGACGTCTGAGCCGATGAAGCTGCGATCGCTGTCCAAGAAGGCCAAGATGCGCAAGAAAGCCCTGCCGAACGCCAAGCTGTTGAAAGGCGGCTCATTCCTCTGCCACCGCAGCTATTGCTTCCGCTACCGCATCCCCGCGCGGACGTTCACCACGGCAGACACAACAACCGCGCATCAGGGATTTCGGCTGGTTTTTGATCTGAGCTGAAACCAACACGCCTCGCCCAAGAGTTGGGCAGGACTCTTGCCAAATATCTTGCAAGGGATTTTCACCGTAGAACGAAAAACTGCGGATTTGGTGCGGTCGGAGAGACTCGAACTCTCACGGGTATTACCCCACAGCGACCTCAACGCTGCGCGTCTACCATTCCGCCACGACCGCAAGCCATGATGGTGAGACCGCACATAGCCAAATCATGCCCCCACCTCAAGACCCAATCGGACATGAAAAAGCCCCCGGCGCAGGTCTTGCGCCGGGGGCTGCGTTGGTTTGGCTCTGATCAGCTTTATTCGCTGATCGAGAAGGTCGGCAATGCCGTACCGGAAGCAGGCTGCACCTGCGGCAGCGTCGCCACCCCGGCTGAGCCGTTCATGCGGGTCGCTGCGGCGCGGATGAGCTCCGTACGCTCCGGCTGGCCGGGCACAAAGACCGCCGCCTGACCACTATCAGCCGCGGCGAGGCCTGCCTCATACCAACCAGCGGCCATGTCGCCACGTTTGGCGGGGCCAAAGCCCTGGCTCAGGTGATGGCCCATCAGCTCGCCATAGACACCTTCGCCCAGCGTGCAGAGGATCAGGGCGGAGCCCACGGCCACATCCATGTTGTCTGTGCGGTAGCCTACGCCCAGACAGATCTTGGCGGTGCCCTGCAACTGAGCGGGCGACATGCCCGTTGTCAGCACGAAGGAAGACACATCCGCCACAACCTGATCCCGCGACTTCAGCGACAAGGACGCGACGTGATCTTTCATCGCAGGGCCAAAGCCACCGCACTGCTGGGCGATCTGATCGGGTGTGAAGCCCTGGATCTGGCTGACCAATTCCTCAGACCGCGCAATCGCATAGGTGCGCGCAAGGCAGAACTGTTCGTTCAGTGCCACGTTGGGGTCGGTCATGCTGGCCAGCGTGACAAAGCCGCCGTTCGTGTTGGTGATCAGCGACACCGTGTTGCAGTGGCTGGCCAAAGAGGCCTGTGTGCCAGCGCCGAGGAAGTTCGGCGGCGCGCTGCCCGTCCCTTCGGTCGGGGCCACGGCAGACGCCAACGCCGTTGCACCCGCCAGAGGCGCGGTTGCTGGCGCGGCAAGCTGCGGCGTGTTCACCACAATCGTCGTTTGCGACGACGCAGAACCGCCGGTGCCCCCGGCCATCTCGGCCCGGTATGTCTTCAGCAGCCCGCGGGTGCCATCCACGTTGGCCGCCACCTGCTGCTGCACGGCATAGCCCCCGGCCTGCGCGCGGTTGTAGCTTGAAATCAGCAGGTTCTTTTCAAATTCGATCAGCTGGCCCGTAACAGGATAACCCAGATAGGCCTGATACTGCGATACCGCGTTGCGTGTCTTGCGGCCCAACTGGCCGTCCACCGCACCGGCGTTAAAGCCAAAGTAGTTTAGCGAGGCCTGGATGTTCTTGCCTTCCTGTGTCGAGGGCAGGCTCGACCGGGTGGACTTGCGCGTCGTGCGCCGTGTGGTGCTGCGCGTGCTAGGGCGCTGCTTTTTGGCGTTCGCCCCCACGATGCCCCCGATGATGGCCCCGGCAATGAAATCACCGGCGTCGGCGCGGACTTCTTCGGGCGGGATAATCGCGACAGAGGCCGCGATGCATGCACTGGCAATAATCTTGAAATTCATAGCTCAACTCCAATGAAACAGACTCAGGTATGGGTTGAAGGCTAACACGGGTTTTCGCCTCACCCAAAGGCCGCAACGACAATTTTCCATCAATAGTCTTGAATTCCTTACCTCTAATGCGGATTTCTGTAATCTGGATCACATTCGTTTCCCGCTCTGGTCGTGGCTTTACGGCCGAAAGGTGCCTCATGTCCGACCAATCCACGCAAAATGGCCCCATTGTTCAGGTCGATATCGTCTCTGACGTGATGTGCCCCTGGTGCATTGTGGGCTTCAAACAGTTGGAACAAGCGCTTGGCATGACAGGTGCCGGGGCCTACGTCCGCTGGCACCCGTTTGAACTCAATCCCGCCATGCCACCTGAGGGCCAGAACCTGGCAGAGCATTTGGCGGAGAAATACGGCTCTACGCCTGAACAATCGGCCGCCAATCGCGCGCGGCTGGCAGAGCTGGGCGAAAGTCTCGGTTTCACGTTCAACTTTTCGGACGACAGCCGCATCGTGAACACCTTTGCCGCGCATCAACTGCTGGGCTGGGCGCAAACGCAGAACAAGCAGAATCCGCTCAAAATGGCGCTCTTTGACGCGCATTTTACCCAAGGTCTGAACGTTTCGGACCCCGAGGTTCTGGTTCAGGTCGCCAAAGACATCGGTTTGGATGCGGATGCCGCCCGCGAGGTTCTGCAGTCCGGCGCGCAGGCCGAAGAGGTCCGCGCACATCAGCAGTTCTGGACGTCGCGCGGCATCTCTGGCGTGCCGTCGATGGTGTTTGATGGCAAGTACCTGCTGACCGGTGCGCAGGGGGCCGAGACTTACGCGCAGATGCTGCAAAAAGTGATTTCGGAGAAAAAAGCGGCTTAACGCAGCGCCCGCGCCAGTACGATAATCAGCCCGGCCAGCGCTGCCATCACCCCCAAAGGCCACCTGAAGCCCTGCAATGCTGGCCACAAACCCGATGACAGGCGGGCCCAGCAACATGCCGCCGTAGCCCAATGTGGCCACGCTTGAGATCGCCTGCCCCGGCGGGATTGCCGGGTCGTTGGCCGCCCGGCTAAAAGCCAGCGGCACGATCACCGCATAGCCCAGCCCCAACAGCGCAAATCCCAGCAGGATCATCCCCGGCTGCGGTACCAGCACCGCAAGGCTCACCCCGACAAAGGCCGACACCCCGCCCCAGCGTGCGGCATTGACCGGGCCAAAGGCCCCGGCCACCCTGTCCCCCAGCAACCGCATGACCACCATCGCGACCGAAAAGACAGCATAGCCCAGCGCCGCTGTCCCTTCAGACACCTGCCCAACGTCGCGCAGGTAAACCGCGCTCCAATCCGCCATGGCCCCCTCGCCCAGCGACGAACAAAAGGCCACGACCCCCACCAGCAGCAGCGGCCCCGTGGGCCAGGCAAAGATCGCGCCGCTGGTGCGCTCGGCGCGGTCAGACGTCCAGTCTATGCGCGCCCATCCGTAGGTCGCGGCGAAAAGCAGCGCACTTGCCAGCGCAAAATGCGCAAGCAGCGACAGGCCTGCCAAAACGGCAAGATACCCTGACAAGGCCCCGATCCCCGCGCCCAGACTGAACATCGCATGAAAGCCAGCCATCAGCCGCCGCGTGCCGCGCCGTTCGACCTCAGCCGCCCAGGCGTTCATGGCTACATCCATGGCCCCATGCACCGCGCCAAAGAGGAACAGGAAGAGCCCCAGCAACACCGCCCCCGGGCCAATGGTAGCAGAATCAGGCTGACCGGATAAACCAACGCCAGCGCCCGCGTGACAGGAGCCGCCCGAACCGGTCCACCGCCCGGCCTGCAAACGGAAAGGCACAGACCGCCCCGCCCGCCAACGCCAGCAACAGCAAACCCAGCGTGCCGTGGGACAGGGCATAAGCCTCCGCCACCGCAGGCACCCGCGCGGCCCAAATGCCAAAGAGGCCCCCATTGAGGATGAACATGGCCGTGACAGCCTGCCAGGGGGTGCGAAAGGACTTTGTCATGCCCCTTCAATGCCCGGACATACACGCTTTGCCAACGCCGGACTGCCTGCAGCCCGCACATTATGTTGCGTCCTGAAACCTCGGCTTGAGGGTTCCCGGACAGACCTCTAAACCCCCCCCCCATGGTGGAATGGATCATAACCGACGGCTGACAGACTATGCCCAGGCGGAAGCCTGGATGGAGGCGCGCGTGGCCGCTATTGCCGCAGGCGAGGCCGAGGAATGCGTCTGGCTGCTGGAGCACCCACCGCTTTACACCGCAGGCACTTCGGCGAAGCCTGCGGACTTACAAGACCCCGACCGGTTTCCGGTCCATCAGACCAAGCGGGGCGGGCAGTATACTTACCACGGGCCGGGCCAGCGCGTGGTCTATGTGATGCTAGACGTGGGCGCGCGCGGCCGCGATGTGCGCTGCTTTGTGCGTCAGCTGGAGGATTGGGTGATCGCCACGCTGGACCGTTTCAACGTGCGTGGCGAAATCCGCCCGGGCCGCGTGGGTGTCTGGGTCGAACGCCCCGAAAAACGCCGCAATGCGGATGGGTCCATAGCCGAAGACAAGATCGCCGCGATCGGCATCCGCCTGCGCAAGTGGATCAGCTTTCACGGCATCTCCATCAACGTGGAGCCGGACCTTGACCACTTCGATGGCATCGTCCCCTGCGGGATCACCGAACACGGGGTCACCTCGCTTGTGGATCTGGGCCTGCCCGTAACGCTGGAAGACGTGGATGTGGCATTGAAGGCGACGTTCGACAGCGTCTTTGCAACAGCCCCGCGTCCCTGCGCCCCCTGAACTCGCGCACAACAACGGCCCCGCATGCGGTCCACCGCCGCAACAAGACCCCAAGCCCGGGTCCTCCAGAAACCACATGGTCACAGACGCAACCAAAAAAATGTAATGCGGCGCAGCCGCGCAATCAGGTCACGGCGCGCGTAGTAGCCCTAGCCCAGCAGCGCGCGCGCTTCGTCCCAAAGCGATCCGACACGCTCTGACGCTGGCAGATCACTGGCCAATCGCGCGCCTTGCCCGGCCCATGCTTGCATACGGTCGAGATCACCAGCCTTTGCGGCCTCCGTCCGCATGGCACCTGTCAGGTTGCGTTGTATGGGGTATGGCGCGGGCGCTGGGGCGTCTGCTGACGTTGCCGCGGCCGCATAGCGCGTGCGCAGGCTGCGGCCCAAACGGCCAGAAAAGGCGCGTGTGGCGATAGTGTCTTCTGGCGCTGCGCGGCCCATCGCCTCGGACCATACCTCGGGCAAGGCGGCCTCTGGTGTGCGCAAAAGCCCGGTGCCGATCTGAACGGCGGAAGCTCCGAGGATCAAGGCCGCCGCCACACCCCGCGCATCTGCGATGCCACCCGTAGCAACGACAGGCACATCAACCGCGTCCACCACAGCGGGCAGCAGGGCAAAGAGTCCTACAAGGTTTGAGGCTGCATCTTCGGCGTTGAAAGCACCACGGTGGCCGCCTGCCTCCATGCCTTGAGCGACGATCACATCCGCGCCAGCCTCCACCGCTTGCCGGGCTTCGCCCACGGTGGTGACAGTGGCAAACCACTTGATGTGACGCGCCTTCATTTCGGCAACAAAATCAGCAGGATAAAGCCCCATGATGGAAGAGATCACCGCAGGCCCTGCCGCCAGCATGGCAGCACATTGTGCCTCAAAATCCTGAGGCGGCGCTTCGCCTGCGTCCGTGCCGAGTTCAGGCCCCCATCCGCCCAGAAACGCGCGCACCTCAGCCTCATGCGTTGCATCGCGCGCGGGGCTCGGGGTCCGGAATCCAGGTGTTGAGCTGAAAGGCACCGTTGGAGCCCGCCCGCACGGCCCGCGCCCAATCGGCAATCTGGTCTGGCGTCATCATCAGCGCGCCACAGGCCCCCATGCCGCCTGCCTTGCCCACAGCAATTGACAGTTCCGGCGGGCAGGCCCCGGCCATGGGCGCCAGTAATATCGGCACCTGCAGGGCAAAGGTTTCTGCAAAGGATCGCGCCCGCTCCAGGGCGTTGTGAGCGCCAGCCATGGCAACCTCCGGCGTTGTGTCCGGCCAAGCGTAACCCCAGCCTGCCACCACTGGCAATTGCACCCGCCCCCGAAACCCTTTCCAAACTTTCAACCGCTTGCGACAAAATATCCGCATCTGCGACCGTTGAGCCCATTGCCCCGGCCGACGCGGCACACTAAAACGAGCGCGACTCCACACGGGTGCGTGAATTGCCCATCCCGCGTGGTCCCAATTGTTAGCCAGGAGGCACCGCATGGCAGACGCAGCCATTCAAGGCCACGACCACCATGATGAGCGCGGGTTCTTCACCCGCTGGTTCATGTCCACCAACCACAAAGACATCGGTATCCTGTACCTGATCTTCTCGGCGCTGGCCGGGTTTGTATCGGTTGCGTTTACCATCTACATGCGGCTCGAACTGATGGAGCCGGGCGTCCAGTACATGTGCCAGGAAGGCTTTGGCGCAAGCCCTTGTACCCCGAACGGCCATTTGTGGAACGTTCTGGTCACCGGCCACGGCATCCTGATGATGTTCTTTGTGGTTATTCCGGCCCTTTTCGGTGGCTTTGGTAACTACTTCATGCCGCTTCAAATTGGCGCGCCGGACATGGCGTTTCCGCGCATGAACAACCTGTCCTTCTGGCTTTATGTGGCTGGTACCACGCTGGCCGTGTGCTCTGTGATCATGCCGGGCGGCAATGGTCAGGCAGGCTCTGGCGTGGGCTGGGTGCTTTATCCGCCCCTGTCGGTGCGTGAAGCCGGCATGTCCATGGACTTCGCCATCTTCGCGGTGCACCTCTCGGGTGCTTCGTCGATCCTCGGCGCGATCAACATGATCACCACCTTCCTGAACATGCGCGCCCCGGGCATGACACTGTTCAAAGTGCCGCTGTTCTCCTGGTCGATCTTTGTGACCGCATGGCTTATTCTGCTGTCTCTGCCCGTGCTGGCGGGTGCGATCACCATGCTGCTGATGGACCGCAACTTCGGCTTTACCTTCTTTGATCCGGCCGGTGGCGGCGACCCGGTGCTTTACCAGCACATCCTGTGGTTCTTCGGCCACCCGGAAGTCTACATCGTGATCCTGCCGGGCTTCGGCATCATCAGCCACGTGATCGCCACGTTCAGCCGCAAACCTGTCTTCGGCTACCTGCCGATGGTCTGGGCGTTGATCGCCATTGGCGCACTGGGCTTCGTCGTCTGGGCGCACCACATGTACACAGTGGGCATGACCCTGAACCAGCAGGCCTACTTCATGCTGGCCACCATGGTCATCGCGGTGCCAACGGGTGTGAAGATCTTCTCCTGGATCGCCACGATGTGGGGCGGCTCGGTCGAATTCAAAACGCCAATGCTCTGGGCCTTCGGCTTCCTGTTCCTCTTCACCGTTGGTGGCGTGACAGGCATCGTGCTGTCCCAGGCCGCCGTGGACCGCTACTATCACGACACCTACTACGTTGTGGCGCACTTCCACTATGTGATGAGCCTTGGTGCCGTGTTCGCTATCTTCGCGGGGATCTACTTCTATTTCTCCAAGATGACCGGCAAGATGTACCCTGAATGGGCGGGCAAGCTGCACTTCTGGGCCTTCTTCATCGGCACCAACATCACCTTCTTCCCGCAGCACTTCCTGGGTCGCCAAGGTATGCCACGTCGCTACATCGACTATCCGGAGGCCTTCGCCTACTGGAACTGGTGGTCCTCGCTTGGTGCGTTCATCAGCTTTGCCTCGTTCCTGTTCTTCTTCGGGGTCATCGCTTACGCCCTGCTGCGTGGCCCACGGGTGACGGCAAACAACCCCTGGAACGAATATGCTGACACGTTGGAGTGGACTCTGCCCTCCCCGCCGCCAGAGCATACGTTCGAGACCCTGCCCAAGCAGGAAGAGTGGGATCACCAGCGCAGCCATTGATGGCACTGGTCTGACAAACAGCAAAAAGGCCCGGACGGCGGTTCGGGCCTTTTTCTTTTGGAACATCTAAGGGAACGCGCCTTATGGCCCATGGTCTGGCCCTTCTGATAATCCTGCTCGGACCTCAGATCTGGGCGGTGCTGACCCGGCGGGGTGCGGCTGCTCGCACTGGTCTGCTGTGCCTCAGTCTTTTGACGATCGTGGCTGCCATTTTGCTCTTACCCACCCGCATCGTGCTGCACACCGCGACCGTCGACCGCGCCTATCACGACACGTACTATGTGGTCAGCCACGGCCACTACCTGACTGCATTTCTACTGTTCCTGGGCGGGCTGTTGCTGCTACTGGCGCTGGCAGAGCGGCGCAGCACCCTGCCCCGAATTGCACCACCTCTAGCCAGCCTCATGGCGCTAACGGTCACATTGCTGGTTCTACATCCCGTCATGGTGACGCGCTTCTTTGGCATGCCCCGGCGCTATGTTGAGTATGACAGCTTTTTCGTCGCAGACTTCTGGCTACAGTCCGTGCCCAGCTACCTGTTTGCCGCCTGCATCCTACTGCTGGGACTTATGGCGATCTGGACGCTTGTTCGATCGTTTCGAAGATAAGGCAGACTCTCAAACGATGTGAGACCGCCAATCGCAACTTGCGGCAGCGCGCGGGACTAGGTTGACGCAACGTCGGCGACACCCTCGGCCCCGGTTTTGTGCCAAGGTCGGCCAAACGCTGACCAGTTCGCAGGACCGCCATGACCCTCACCATTACCCCCGTCTATGCAGGCCTACTTGCCCTGCTTTTCTTTGCGCTCAGCTGGCGTGTGATCCGCTATCGCCGCGCGCATGTGATTTCACTGGGGGATAATGACGACAAAGCCCTGCGCAAACGCATGCGGGCACAGGCCAATTTTGTGGAATACACGCCCTTTGGGCTCATCCTGCTGCTCTTGGCAGAGATGCAAGGCACGCCCGCCCTCGCGCTGCATCTGCTGGGTGCCAGCCTGCTGGCGGGGCGGTTGCTTCATGCCTACGGGTTTTCCTCGACCCCGCAAAAGATCGTCTTGCGCCAGATGGGGATGGCACTGACCTTTGCCATGTTGCTCTGCGCTGCCCTTGGTCTGATCGGACACGCGCTGCTGTAGCGCAATTTTTTGCGCCTTCCCGCGTTTTCCCTCTTGCAGAGCCAGCGTGGTATTAGTATCTCCGCCTCACCCAAGGAAGCGGGCGTAGCTCAGGGGTAGAGCATAACCTTGCCAAGGTTAGGGTCGGGCGTTCGAATCGCCTCGCCCGCTCCAAATCCTCCCAATCGGGAGACACCGAAAAGGCCGCCTTGGGGCGGTCTTTTTCGTTTTGGGCTGATAATCAGATACTCAGTTGATCGGAAACTGCGTCAGGCAGCGCACCGCGTTCTTGCGGTAGTCATCCAGCGTGTCTTCGACACTGCGGCGGTCGCGCATGACGGCCATAGCCGCCTTCTTTTGCGCCCAGGTGCCGCTCACGTGGCGTTCCAAAATGCGCAAAGTGACATCAAGCAGGGCATCCTTTTCAGGGTCGCTCATCAGTTCTGCCCGATTCAACGTCACCGCAGTCAGGGCCAGCGTATTGGAACACCGCAACGCCGCGGCTTCCCGGCCCTCGTAGGTGCGCTGCGCCAGCGCGGGACTGGCCAGCAGCAGCAGAGCGAGGGGCATCATCAGCCGCATCAAAACACCTTGAAGGTCATTGTGGTCAGCGAACGCTCAATGCCTTCGATATCCAGAAGTTTTTCATTGATGAAAACGCCCACGTCCTGCCCTTCGGGGATGTAGACCTTCATCAGCAGATCATAATCGCCTGAGGTCGAATAGAGCTCTGAGTGAATCTCGCGCAAGGCAATCTGGTCAGCCACACGGTAGGTGGTGCCGGGCTTGCAGCGGATCTGGACAAAAACGCAGGTGGACATGCGGTGAGCCTTTCGAAAACGCGTGGGCGCAGAGTCGCACAGCCACGTCCCCCCTGCAATCCCTGAACGTCTCTCTTGGCCTGCCGTGAGGCCCTGCTATAAGGGCCACGCATTCCCCAGCCGGAGACCTCCATGCGCACCGCAACGCTGACCCGCACCACGGCCGAGACGGACGTGACCGTGACCATCAACCTTGATGGTTCAGGCACTTACAAAAATGCTACGGGCGTCGGGTTCTTTGACCACATGCTCGACCAATTGGCGCGCCATTCGCTCATCGATATGGAGATCGCCGCCAAGGGTGATCTGCACATTGACGACCACCACACGGTTGAGGACGTGGGCATCACGCTGGGTCAGGCCCTAACCCAGGCCTTGGGCGACAAGCGCGGCATCCGGCGCTATGGGTCCTGCCTGCTGCCAATGGATGATGCGCTGGTGCGCTGCGCGCTCGATCTGTCAGCGCGGCCATACCTCATCTGGAACGTAGACCTGCCCACCCCCAAGATCGGCAGCTTTGACACTGAACTCGTGCGCGAGTTCTTCCAGGCGCTCAGCACCCATGGTGGCATCACGCTACACGTCGATCAGCTGCACGGGATCAACAGCCACCACATTGCCGAGGCCACCTTCAAATCCGTCGCTCGCGCGCTGCGCGAGGCGGTGGAGGTTGATCCGCGCAAGGCAGAGGATATCCCGTCGACCAAAGGCGCGCTCTGAATGCTCACAGCGCTGATTGACTACGAAAGCGGCAATCTGCATTCGGCCCACAAGGCCTTTGAACGCATGGCGCGCGAAGGGGATGCGGGCGAGGTTGTGGTCACATCCGATGCGGATGTCGTGGCCCGTGCCGACCGGATCGTGTTGCCTGGCGACGGGGCCTTTCCCGCCTGTATGACGGCGCTGAAAGGCGTCTCGGGCATCCATGATGCGATGGTGGAGGCTGTGGCCGTTAAGGGGCGCCCCTTCCTTGGCATATGCGTAGGCGTGCAGCTAATGGCCCGGCTGGGGCATGAGTACGAAGAAACGGCGGGCTTGGGCTGGATCGACGGGGAAGTGTCGCGGATCATACCTGCGGACGCCGCTATGAAGGTGCCGCATATGGGCTGGAACGATCTGGTGATTGACGCCCCTCATCCGGTGTTTGATGGCATCAAGACGGGCGATCACGCCTATTTCGTGCATTCCTACCACATGGCGGTCTCGGACACTGCCCAACGGCTGGCGCATGTGGATTATGGCGGGGACGTCACGGCCATTGTGGGACGGGATACGATGATGGGGATGCAGTTCCACCCGGAGAAAAGCCAGGCCACGGGGCTGCGCCTAATCGCGAATTTCCTGAGCTGGAGCCCCTGACGGCGCGAATTCTTTTGAAGAATTCGGTCCGGAATTTTTCGAAAATTCCGTGTCGCGCCCGGATCAGGCCGCGCGCGACAAAAAGTCAGGTTTAGTTAATGCGTTTGAGGTTGTTCTTGACGCAGATCAGACCACCCGCAATGCAACCACCTGCTTTGAGCGAATTGCCTGACAGGGTCATCGAACCGGTGTAGGTTTTGCCGTTCGATGGCCGCCACGCGCTGCCTTTGTAGGTGCCATCGCCTTGCGGAACCATGTCGATGAAAAGCGTTTTCCCGATATTGGGCGACTGGTATTCACCATCCGCATTGAAGGTCCGCACGATCTTGCCGCAAACCGCGCTCCCGCATTTCTGGAATTTCACATGGGCATAAGCCCCGTCATCCACGCTTGTCTGCCAGGTCCCCAGTACTGGATCCGCAGCCACTGCGGCTGTCGACCCGAAAATCAGCGCCGCAGCGATCATCAGATGTTTCATATCATTCCTCCCTTTCGACGCGCAGTCTGCGTTGGGGCTGCGCAATCTGGCAAGGCTTCCCCAAGGGCAGATTGCGTTTCGTGACGCAACGTGCATAACCGCGCAAAACGGCTTCGAAAGGCACGCGCTGATGATCCTCTATCCGGCAATCGACCTCAAAGACGGGCAGGCTGTGCGGCTTGTGCATGGGGATATGGACCGCTCTACTGTCTTCAACGACGACCCGGCTGCCCAAGCCCGCGCCTTTGTCGAGGCGGGCTGCGAATGGCTGCATCTGGTGGACCTCAACGGCGCTTTTGCGGGCGCGCCGGTCAATGCCGCACCTGTGGAGGCGATCCTGAAATCCTGTGACGTGCCGGCACAGCTGGGGGGTGGCATCCGCGACATGGCCACGATCGAAAGCTGGCTCTCCAAGGGGCTCGCGCGGGTTATCCTGGGCACTGTTGCCGTGGAAGACCCCGGTTTGGTGCGCGAAGCGGCAAAGGCCTTTCCAGGGCAAGTTGCCGTGGGCATCGATGCCCGGGGCGGCAAGGTCGCCACCAAAGGCTGGGCGAAGGAAACGGATGTGGACGCCACCGACCTTGCACGGTCGTTCGAAGACGCAGGGGTGGCGGCGATCATCTACACCGACATCAACCGCGACGGGGCCATGGGCGGGCCGAACATCCCCGCCACCGAGGCCCTGGCCCGCGCCGTCAGCATCCCGGTCATTGCGTCTGGCGGCGTGTCTTCTCTGACTGACCTGACGGCCCTGAAAGACACCGGCGTGATCAGCGGTGCCATCTCTGGCCGCGCGCTCTATGATGGTGCCATTGATCTGGCGGACGCGCTGAGAACCCTTGCCGAATAGGCACGGAAGCCCTGACCGACACATGGCGCGTCCGTTTTTCGGGGCCCGCGCCAGTCTTGGTGAACGCAGTGGACACCGGCACCAACCACTTGCACAGCCTTGGAAACTGCGCTGCCGGCCCGCTACCTTGGCTTCATCTCCTCCAGCTCTTTTTCAAGCTGCTCAAGCTCCTTCCTGAGCCGTTTGATCTTGGCTTTAGCTTGTTTGGCGGCATCCACACGTGACTTGCGGCGCAGACGGTGGGCTTCTTTTGTCGTGGCCCTGACCATTGTCTCCGAAAGCACTTTGTACTTGCCGTACCCCCCGCCCACGGGAATGACACCTTCTTCCGTACATTTGTGGGTTTCCTTGGCCCTGATCACGACCCGATCCGGCAGCGAAATAATTGCGGGCGTGCCATGGGGAAACTTCGGGTGTGACAGGCTGAAATGGCGATAGATCAGGTCCACCTTGATCTTCAGCCGCGACGTCGGCTTCAGATTTGCGATGGCAGCGTCGACATCAAAACTCGGATCGTACTTGCCCAGCTTGTCGCCCAGTTCCTTGAAAAACTCTGCCGGTTTGTGGCCAGTCAGACCGATAAGCTGCAAGGTCGCAGCGCCGGAGGCGCGCTTGATCTCGTCCGGGGTGGAATACTTGCCGTTCGGGGTCACGTAGACCAGAAAGCTTGAAGTGGCCTGGGGAAACTTGATGGGATAAGGATCTGGTGAGCGCTTGAGTGCCTCGCAGTCCCAGGCCAGCTTCAGGCTCAAATCTGTTGAAGTGACCTGCTTGTACAAACCCGGATTCAAGAGATCGAGAAACCACGCGTCCCCGGAATAGTCTGCAACTCTGAAGTCGGCTTTTCCTATTTTGAATTTTGTCATCGCAATTCTTTCCGTTCTAATATTCCTCAACTTGCTCAGGTGAGCTGTTCCTCTATAGCACAAACCATGCTGAAAACCGCATCATCGCCTGTTGGGACGGAACTGATGGCCGTGTGGGCGATGGTGTATTGGCGCTGACTTGCGCAGAGCTGCATCGGTTTCTTCGGGCGGCGCATTCCATAATGAGACTAATAGTCTGACAAAGGCCCTCGCCTCACCGCCTAATCCCCTTCCGGTTTCATTTCGTCCAGATCCTTTTCAATGTCCTTGACCTGTTCTCTCAGCACCTTGATCTTGCCCTTGAGCTCTTTGACCTTCGCTTTCCGCTCCTTGGTTCTCAGGCGGTGGGCGTCTTCCGCCGTGGCCCGCACCAGCGTCTCACTCAGCGCCAGATAAGGCCTGCGGCCTCTGATCTTGATTACCCCCTCGGGCGTACATTGCCCGATCTCTTTGGCAGAGATCACGATCTGGTCCGGCACAGACAGGATCGCCGCAATGCGCGTCGGAAACTTGGGGTGGACCAGCCAAAAGTGCCGGTACTTCAACTGAACGCGAATTTTGAGCCAGGATTTGAGTTTCTTCGCGGCGATCGCCGCGTCAACGTCAAAGGTCGGGTCATAGCTCCCCATCTTCTGCTTCAACTCGTTGATAAACTCTGCCTGCCCAAGCCCTGTCAGCCCGATGAAGACCCGCGAAGCGGCATCAGAGGCCGACTTGATTTCATCGTCTGACGAATGATCTCCATCTGGCACGTGATAGACAAAAAAGCTGGAAGTCACCTTTGGAAACTTCTTAGGGAAAGGGCCGGGCAAGGGAATCTGCTTCTTGCAGTTCCAGCCCATTTTGAGTGTTTCCTCCTTGGCATTGACCCTAATCCTCAAGCCCGGGTTCAAAATATCCAACATGAAGGAGGACGTCGTATAAGGATCTGCTCTGAATTCGGTGCTGCCAATCTTCAATTTCGTCATCTCAATCTCTTTTGTTGTTCAATCAGCCGCTTGCCGTGACAAGCCCATCTCCCTATAGCACAAATCATGCTGAAGACGCGCATCATCCCCTGCCTAGACGTGGCCGATGACCGTGTGGTCAAAGGTGTGAACTTCGTCGGCCTGCGCGACGCGGGCGATCCGGTGGACGCCGCCATCGCCTATGATGCCGCAGGGGCGGACGAGCTTTGCTTTCTCGACATTCACGCCACGCATGAAAACCGCGGCACCATGTTTGATCTGGTCCGGCGCACGGCGGAGCATTGCTACATCCCCCTGACCGTGGGCGGCGGCGTGCGTACCGTAGCTGACGTGCGCGCCCTTCTGCTGGCGGGTGCTGACAAGGTCAGCTTCAACTCCGCCGCCGTCGCCAACCCCGATGTGCTGGCTGAGGCCGCGGATCAGTTCGGCAGCCAGTGCATCGTCTGCGCCATTGACGCCAAGACCGTAAGCCCCGGCAAATGGGAGATTTTCACCCACGGTGGCCGCAAACCCACAGGCATTGACGCTGTGGCATTTGCGAGGCTTGTGGCCGCCAAAGGTGCCGGGGAAATCCTGCTCACGTCCATGGACCGCGACGGCACCAAGGCGGGCTTCAACCTGCCTCTGACCAAGGCGATCAGCGATGCCGTCCCCATCCCCGTGATTGCAAGCGGCGGCGTGGGTACGCTGGATCATCTGGTCGAGGGCGTGACCAAAGGCGGGGCCTCCGCTGTGCTTGCGGCATCGATTTTCCACTTCGGCGAATACACCATTGCCGAGGCCAAGGCCCATATGGCGGCAGCAGGCATCCCGATGAGGCTGACATGACGCTTGACGACCTCTACGCCACCATTCTGGCACGCAAAGACGCGGATCCCGCAGGCAGCTGGACCGCCCAATTGCTGGCCAAGGGGCCTGAGAAATGCGCTGAGAAGTTCGGCGAAGAAGCGGTTGAGGCGATCATCGAGGCCGTGAAAGGCGACCGCGAAAATCTGACGGCTGAAGCGGCGGATGTACTGTTCCATCTGCTGGTGATGTTGGCTGGGCGCGATGTGCCGCTCAGCGATGTGATGGCAGAGCTGTCGCGCCGCCAGTCCCAATCCGGCATTGCAGAGAAAGCCTCCCGCTGAGGCAATGGACGGGCCCATGGGACGGTGGGCGGGGCGATTGCCGAAGGCGAGCGCCGCACAGCGTCAAAGCCTGCTGGAAATAATACCGGTATTGAACCCCGCCATACGCAGCTCCCAGTTCAGGCGCTGATATTCGATCTTTGGACAGCGGTCCTGGATGACCGACACGACCCGCGCCTCGGCTTTTTCCGCCGCCCCCGTATGGGTCACACCAATCTGCATCCAGATCGTCTGCAATTGCGAAAAACACGCCAGCGCCTCATCCACAATCCCAGGCACAGCGTCGGGGCGGCGAAAGATGTCGACCATATCGACCGGGTCCTCGATCTCACTCAGAGAGCTGCGCACCACCTGCCCCATAATCGCCTTGCCCGCATGGACCGGGTTCACGGGATAAATCCGGAACCCTTTCAGCGCCAGATAGCGCGCCACATAACTGCTGGGCCGCACTGGATTGGGAGAGACACCAACCATCGCAATGCGCCTTGTCCGCTTCAACACGGCCCGCAGATGATCGTCTTCATAGAACATGCCCCTCCCTACCCCGCGCGCGCAGAAGAAAAAAGCGCCCCACGGCCGATGCCGGGGGCGCAAGAGGTACGGAACGAGGGACAGTAAGGGAGCCAGGGGCGTTCCGGGCCCGCGGCTCTAGGGTGACGTAAGCACGCTTCACCACTTTGAAAGGGGTAGCGCCCTACACGTGAACGTGAGGTTAACTTGTCCGCGAATTTCCGCCGATCTCAGTCGAAGATGTCTTCGACCACATCAAAGAGATCTTCCGCCAAGTCCTTGAACCGCTCTCCAAACCAGCCCTTGCGCTTGCTGCGTTTCCTGGGCTTCGATTTGACCTTTTTCTCGCTCCTTTTTGGCTGGGCAAAACTGCGGACTTTGGGCTGGTGGGTCACGGCCGGCTTGGCCGGTGCCGCCTTGGGCATCATCTTCAGATCATGCAAAGGCGCGCCGCAGCTGGCGCAAGCCAGCTCATGGCGTCCTTCATCCAGCCGCAACGCGGCCTTTGCCCCGCAAAAACAGCAGGTGGCGATTTTAGTCGGATAGGCGATGGCTCTGGTCCTCAATGATGCGCTTTAGAAGCATATAGTGCGATTGCCGCCGCATTTGAGACGTTGAGCGAGCCAAATTTGCCCGCCGCGTCAATCCGCACCAGCGCATCAACCGTTTCGCGCGTCTTCGCGCGCAGCCCCGGGCCCTCGGCCCCCAGCACCAATGCAATCGCGCGGTCGTGCTTACCTGCGCAAGCCGCCTCCACCGTCTGCTCGGCCTCTCCATCCAGCCCCAGCACCGAATAACCCATCCCTTGCAAATCGCGGATCGCATCCGCGAGGTTCCGCACCCTGAGGTACGGCTGACGCTCCAACGCGCCACTGGCGGTCTTGGCCAAGGCCCCTGTCTCGGGTGCCGAATGATGCCGCGTGCCAATCACCGCAGACGCCCCCAACACCTCCGCCGAGCGCAGTATCGCTCCCACGTTATGCGGGTCCGTCACCCGGTCGAGCAGGATGACGCGCGGGGCCTGAGCCCCTACACAAACATCCGCCAACCGCCCCCAATCAAGTGGCTTAACCTCCAAGGCCGCCCCTTGGTGCACCGATCCTGCATCAATGGGCGGTTTGAACTTGCGCGGGTCCACCACCTCAGGCGTGATCCCGGCGGCAGAGACCGCATCTTCCAGCTTGGCCAGCGCATTGGGCGTCACCATCAACCGCAGCCGCGCGCGGGCCGGGTTCATCAGCGCATCACGTACCGCATGCAGTCCAAAAAGCCACAGCGTCTCACGCGCCTGCGCCTTTTTGCCCTGCTCTTTTTCCACAACCCACTTCGGCTTTTTCATGTGCGCCTCCTGCTTGCCCTCTACCTCTTTGGGAGCCCCAAGCCAAGCAGCGACGTTTTTGAGTTGACGGCCCCTTGAGCCTTACGTATTCACCCCGCCAGTGGGCGACAGGCCGCAAGGTGTGGCAGGGGACTGTAACTCCCTCGCGGAGACGCACGCCTGGTTCGATTCCAGGGTCGCCCACCACTTTTCAACAAATTGAAAATTCTACTGAATGCGCAAACCAGCCCCGCATGTGTTCCTTGCCGCGCTCATTTGCAATGCTGCGGGCCAAGACGAAAAACGCATCGGATGCGCGGGGTTACACTGTGACGCAACATGGCGCCGCACGGCCCCGACATCCCGACCCACCCATTTCTTTCGGGACCCTGTTTTTCTCGCAGGAAAACACCCCGGAATTCTGCGAGAATTCCGCTCCCTCAGTACCACGCATCCGGCAGCTCTTCCTTGCGCTTGGCCACAAAGGCCTCCAGGGCCTCGCGCATGCCCTCGTCCATCGCAGGCGCTTCATAGTCCTTCAGCATCTGCGTCCACCGCCCGTGCGCCCTTTGCCGCATGTCGCGCGCGCCGCCCTCTTCCCAGCTTTCGACGTTTTCGCTATCGCTTAGCGCAGGTTCGTAGAAGGCGTTTTGGTAGTGCCGCATCGTATGCCCGCAGCCGAGGAAATGGCCCCCCGCGTCAACCTCTGCATAAGCATCGTGGGCCAAGGCTTCGTCACTGACATCCAGCCCCTGCCCCAACACCTTCTGATAGCTGCCCAGACGGTCCGCATCCATGATCAGCTTTTCAAAGCCGGTACACAGCCCGCCCTCGAGCCACCCTGCTGAATGCAATACAAAATTTGCGCCGGCCAGCATGGTGGAATGCATGCTGTCCGCACTCTCATAGGCCGCCTGCGCGTCTTCGATCTTTGAGGCCGTCAGCGACCCGCCACAGCGCAGCGGCAGGCCCGCGCGCCGGGCCAGCTGGCCGATAGCGTAATTCGACACCACAGGTTCCGGCATCCCGAATGTGGGCGCGCCTGATTTGAGGGACATCGACGACAGGAAGTTGCCCAACACAAAGGGCGCACCAGGGCGCAGCAGCTGGATGTAGGCGCAGACCATCATGGCCTCTGCCATGGCTTGCGCGACTGAGGCTGCCGTCGACACCGGCCCCATGGCACCCGACAGAATGAACGGCACCACAACCATCCCCTGCCCCCGGCTGGAATAGACGCGCGCGGCTTCGGTCACCACCTTGTCCACCAGCAGGGGCGAGTTTGTGTTCACATTGCCCATGATCACGCAGTTTTGGTCCATCACAGCCGCACCAAAGACGATCTCGGCCATGTCGACAGAGTCTTGCGCGCGCGACATTTCGGTAATGGCCCCCAGATGCGGCTTGTCGGACAACGTCATATGGGCCAGCAGCATGTCCAGATGCCGTTTGCTGACGGGCACATCGCAGGGCTCGCAAGTGACAAAGCCGCCGTGATGGAGGTTTGGGTGCAGGTACGTCAGGCGCACCAAATCGCGAAAGGCAGTGATATCCCCATAGCGCCGCCCGCCTTCCAGATCGCGCACAAAAGGTGCGCCGTAGATGGGGGCAAAGACCTGATGATTGCCGCCAATGGTCACGGACCGTTCAGGGTTGCGCGCCAATTGTGTGAACTCTTGCGGGGCCTTGGCGCAGAGGTTGCGAATCCAATCAGCAGGTGCACGCACGATGTCGCCGTCGATCTTCGCACCCTCGCGTTGCCAAAGCGCCAGCGCCTCAGGATCATCGCGGAAAGCGATGCCGATGTCCTGCAGGATCCAGTCGACTTGGGCTTCCAGCCGGGTGATCTGTCCCTCATCCAGCATGTCGTAGTGCGGGACGCTGCGCTGGATATGTGGCGAGGCAGGCGCGCCACTGGGAGCCTGGGTACGGGTGCGCGATGCGCGGGTGCGGCGGGCCATGGGTTGTCCCCTTTCAAGGTTTTCCCGACCTTAGGCACAGAGCGCCCCGCTCACCTGCTCAAAAACGGCGCTTTGGATGGCGCTGTCGGGCAAGTCCCACGAGGCCACCAAAAAGAAAACCCCCGCAGCCAGGCGGGGGTTTTCGTCAAACAGTCAGATCAACTCAGACGATCACGTCGTCCAGTTCATCAGCTTGATCAGGCGCACCGATCTTTTCATCCTCGACCAACTCAAGGATCGGCACGCCAGCGATATAGCCCACGTCATACTGACCGTCGCAGGGGCAGTCGCATTGCGGCGTAAACACCAGATCATCCACCGCGCCGGACCCCACGAGGTTCACGTTCATGGTTGAGACGTTGTTGGTGTCGATCGCCAGATCCTGCGCCGAATTGTCACCCGCCGCCGGAATTTCAAGGGACTGGAGCAAAACACCGTCCGCATCAAAGAGGTCGATGGTGCCGCCCGCTTCTTCGATGTCGAGCAGGTTGAGGCTTTCGACCCGGGCAGGTTCGTCAAATTCGAAGGTGAACGTGCCACCGTGCGCCTCATCATCGGGATCAGAGCTGTCGTTGTCCTCGGAAATGATCAGGATGTTGCCTTGATCGGCGTATTCCAGATCATGGTCGCCGCCCGTCGGGTTCGCGCTGTCAAAGATCATCGCGTCATTTTCGCTGCTGTCACTGTCACCATTGCGCTGCGCGCTGACCGACACGCCCGCAAACTGGGTGGAGATCACATCCCCCGCGCTGACCCCTTCAAAGTCGAGCGTGACCGACGGGCAGTCATCATCCGCGACATCACCGTTCGTCTCCTTGATCTCGAAGTTGTCAAAGAAGACCTGTTCGTTGCTGGCCGAGATGTCGGAGATCAGGCGGAATTGCACCTCGCCGTCAATCCCGTCCAGGATGCCGCCGGAGTAGTTGAGCGTGCTGCCATCTTCGGTGATCTGGTTGCCGGTTTCGCTGCCGACCAATGCGGTGCCTTCTGCGTTGACCACAAAGTTGTCCAATGTCTGCCACCCGCCGTCCGCGAGCTGCACCTGAAGCGTCAGAGAATCCGCGTAATGGCCCGAAGCCTCGAACAGGCTGGCATCACCCACGCGGGCGTCAAAGCAGAGAGACACATCGCCATCCGCCTGCACTGGTGCAAAAGTCAGTGTGCCATCATTGCAGCCGTCGGTCTTTAGCTCGCCGTTGCGCACGTCCCAATAGGCGTCCGACTGGATCGCAGCGCTGTCATCGGGGTCGTGGATATCGTTGAAGTCTTCAGAGACCAGTACGGTCTCAGCGGCTTGCGCATCGCCAGCGGTTTCTTCGGAGGCGGTGATCGAAACGTTGTCGATCTTGATGACTTCATTGCTTGCAGAGATGTCAGAGATCACGCGGAACTGGGCGCTGTCCGTGGCCCCATCAAGGACGCCACCCGAATAGGTCACGGTGGCGCCACTGGTGTCGAAGGACTGCCCAGTCTCGGACCCTACAAGGGCCGTGCCCGCATCATTGACCTGGAATTCGTCAAGCAGCACCCAGCCTTCGCCATCGATGTTGACCTCAATGCGCAGGCTGTCCTCATAGCGCCCACTGTTTTCGAACACATGGGTGTTGTGGGTGCTCAGGTCGAGCGACAGGCTCACCGGGCCGTCTGTCTGCACCTCTTCAAAGGTTACGGTGCCGTCGTTGTGGCCGTCGGTGTAAAGCTTGTCATAGCGCACCGCCCATCCATCGTTGGCGGCAACTGCGTCGCTGTCCGTGGCGCGATAGATGTCGTCAAAGTCTTCGAACAGAACTTCCTTGTCGACCAGAACCGGATCGTCAGTTGTCTTGTCGCTGGTGGTCAGCACCTGACCGTTGCCGCCATCGGAATCCACGACGGCCGCAAAGCTGTCGGTATCCAGATCGGCAATCGTCAGCGGGCCGTTGTCGGACCAGAGCGTGAAGTTGGCTTGACCCACCTGCCCCTGAGTGGAGCTGTCCACGGTGCCGAACTGGATGCCGACGTCGTAGCTTTCTGCAACCTGTGCGCCGTTGGACAACGTGTCGACCGCATCTGCTGCTGCCTGGATCGCCGTGACAGGAGAAAAGATCGTGCCATCATTGGCCGCGGGCGAGAAATTCAGCGCGCCCAGCGTGCTGTCGTCTGCCAGGTTGAAGAACACGCCATCCAGATCACCAATTGGCATCGTGGGATCGGCAGGCTCAAGTGAAATGAACAAAGTGCCCGAAGGGGTCTCCGTAATCCGCACATTCACAACAGGGTCGCAGCCCAGCGTGACATTCAGGACGCCCTTGTCCCCGGTTTGATCTGTCATGGTACTTCTCCGCAAATTTGAAATGAACTTGCGAAAAAGGGTTAGGCGCGCGGGGGTGATCGGTCTCGAAAAAACTGCGATTGGTGAAGAATAAGCATCATTTACCAAGACTTAGGCAGATTGGTTCATGTGATTGTCGCGGGGCCTGCACCAATTGCGGGGAACGCCACAGATTGTCGAAAAGCCGACCGCCGCACCCGGTCAGGCGCGGCGGTTCATCCGAATCAGGCGAATTTGAGGCAACTTCAGGGGATCAATACGTTCCCACGCTCAAAGCTGGCGCTCTCCATGCTCAGGTCATCATAGACCAGCTGGATGTCGATCTTTTGCACCGCCCCAAGGCGCAGGGTCAGGTACGGCAGCCCGTCTTCCTCCAGCACGGCATTGGGGGTCGCATACTTCATGTGGCAGGGCGGCAGCGGCCAGTTTTGCATCGGCTCATCATTGACCGAGATCGCCATGGCATGCAGCCCGCAGCGCCAGCCCCAGATGTGGGTGACATATAGCAGGTCCTGCCCGTTGTATTCGCGCACGGCGACTCAGTTGCCTTTGGTGGCACTCATGATCGGCTTGACCTCGGCCGCGGTGGTAAACTTGCCAGTTGGCGTCTGGTCCTCGGCCACAAGGCCTGCGGGCACCACAGCCATGTTGAAGCCGGTTTCACCCGGGGCCGCAGCAGGCGCGGTGGGTTGCAGTTGCTCTGCCGTGCCGGCCAACAGCGACGCGCCGCCGCCCGTGTCTGCGCCTGCTGTCGCACCGCCAATCACAACGCCACCGCCAACACTAACGCCCTCTCCGACGCTGACCGTAGGGCTTTCAGCCGCGACAGCGGCCTCTTGCTGCGCAGGCGCTGCCTGAGTGGCGTTTGCCGTGTCATCCCCACCCCCAGCCGCACTTCCTGCGCCTGCGGCAATCATCGCCAGAACAAAATCAATCATCGGTCAAATCCTTCCCCCTTTGGGCGGTAATCTCCGCCTTTTGTCAAAATGCAATCGCCTCTATAGTGGCCAAAAGACCAAAGGCATAAATCGAGTATGGCACGGGGGCCGCAAGCTTCGCAAACCTTCAACGTCGCGATAGTGGCACAGCACGGCCGCCTGATGTACGAGGCGCTGCTGTTTGCCGCATCCTTGCGCCATGCGGACCCGGATTTTGCGGGCCGTCTGCTGATAGCGGAGCCGCAGCCCGGCCCCCTGTGGCCCGATGACCCGCGCATCCGCAATGATGCCGTCCGCGAGGCGCTCAGCAATATGGGGGCGGAGTTCATCCCTTTCGAGAGCCGTCACTTTGGGGCTGCCTACCCAAACGGCAATAAGATTGAGATGCTGCGCGCCCTGCCCGAGGACGAGCCTTTTGTCTTTTTCGATACCGATACGCTGATCACCGGGTCGCTGAGCACCGTGCCGTTTGACTTCGAACGTCCCACGGCATCAATGCGCCGCGAAGGCACCTGGCCTGAGCCGCAGATTTATGGCCCCGGCTACACGGGCATATGGAAGGCGCTTTATGACCGGTTCGGGCTGGATTTTGAAAGCTCAATGGATTTGACCCAGCCGGATGAGTATTGGCAGCGGTATCTCTATTTCAACGCTGGTTTCTTCTTTTATCGCTGCCCCCGGGTCTTTGGGGAGCGGTTTGAAGAATACGCATTGTCCGTGCGGGATGACACGCCGCCAGAACTCGCCGCACAAAAGCTGGACCCCTGGCTCGATCAGATTGTCTTGCCCTTGGTGATCCATGGGCTGGGCGGCGCGCGCGATACGCTGCCCGCAGGCCTGCTGGATGGTGACGTCAGCTGTCACTACCGCTTCCTGCCGCTGCTTTATGCGCGGGAGAGTGATCACGTGATTGAGGTGTTGGAGACGATTGCCGCTCCCAATAAGCTAAAGAAAGTGCTCAAAGGGTCCGACGCCATCAAGCGGATTGTCTATCAAGGGCGCGGGGCCAAGGTGCGCGCGCTTTTTGATCAGGACAACCTGCCCCGCAAAGAGCAGATGATCCGCAACAGGATCAAGAAGAACGGGTTCTGGATGCGGTGAGGTGGTGAAGTCGGACGTCAGGTGCGCGGACGAAGCTGTCATTTGATGATCACAAACGAACGTCCGATTTCGACGAGCTTACTGCTTCCATTTTTGGTAGGAAGCTTCGAAAGCCGCGCGATCTCCAACGAACCGCACATTCACTTTTTGAATAACCGTTAGACAAATCGGACAGCTACCGAAAATCCGCAAATGAGAGATGTTTGATCCAAGCGCAGACGGGATCAACTAAAACCTCAACCTGAAGGTTCCTGACTGGCTGCAACTGAAACGAAAGAGACAACAGAGAAGGAACACATCATGACCTCCATCACACACAACACCGGTCGCGTCGCACGCATCATGCAATCCTATGACGGTCTTCCGACATGGGTGAAAATCTGGATGAACTTCATCCTCGGACCGATCAACCTCGCAACGCTGTTCTTTCTCAACCAGCCAAGCGGCGGGCTGATCACAGCCTTGGCAATCGGCGGCATGGTTTTGACAGTTGCGCTGGTGGTCCTCAACGCTGGTTTTGAAAAGATCGTTGCTGCCGGACACGTCCTGCCATGGGTGCCGCTGGTTGCGATGCTGGCCTTTGCCCGCCCCGAAGGCTCTGACATCTATCAGATCTTCCTCATCGTCCTTCTGGTCGCCAACAGCATCTCCCTGCACTTCGACCTCAACGACGTTCGTGTGGCTCTGTCTTCGAAAAAAGTACACGCATAGAAGCTCCTCCCTCGATCTATGCGATCCAACAAGCGCCGTCCGAAAGGGGGCGCTTGTTAGGTTTATCCGTGGAAAGTAGCAATTTACTGCGGCATGGATTCTGACTTGCAGTTGTTGGCAGCTTTGAGCCCAAACTTGCGAAAGTCTGCATCGCCGCGAACGACAGCTTTGTGGTTTTTTGCAAGAGCAACACGCATGCTGCATGGGTCTAAAAGAAAAACCCTTGACCAATAAGCATTCACTTATATATCAATTCCCATAAGCAAACACTTATGGAGACTCGACATGGTCAAGCCGCTTATTGCTACCGCCGCCGCTGGTCTTTCCCTGTTTATGTGGGGTGGGGTGACACAGATGTTTCCTTGGGGTCCGTCTTCGGCGCATGTGATCTCGACCGAGACCTCGCCTGATCTGGGTGCATTTCATTTGCGCGCACCAGTGGTCGAGGAACCAGGTTCGTTGGGGACTGCCGCCTTTGACGAAGCATTTTCCGGTCGTCTGGGCCTTCTGTTCACGGACAACACCGTGTCGTGGATCTCCTCGATGCCCATCGACTACTATGACGGGGCGGCCTACCTGACGCGGCAAGCAGTGACGCAGGTTTTGGTTGCGGCCCTCATCGTCGCGCTCTTGATCCTGCTTGCCCCACTCGGGCGCAAGCGTAGCTTGTCGGTCATTGGGTTGGGCGCTGTTTCTGCATCCGTTGCCACCTACGGCGTCCTGTCAAACTGGTGGGGGCTAGCGCCTGCCTATGCGATTGGTGAAAGCGCGAACCTGATTGTCGGCTGGATGATTGCGGCTTCTGCAGCCTCTTTCATCCTCAGTCGCAAGCAGACCGGCAACCTGGTGAGTGCCGCGCATGGATAAGGAAAGCCAGGTGTTTCGGGCGCTGGCGGATCAAAACCGCCGCGTCCTGCTGGATCTGCTCTTGGAAAGCGACCGTTCGGTAGGCGAGCTGAGTGACAAGCTCACCATCTCGCAGCCCGCCGTTTCGCAGCACCTACAAATCCTGCGCGAAGCGGGGCTGGTGTCGCACCACAAGGAAGGCCGTCAAAACATCTACAGCGTAGATGCCGAGCCCTTGCTGAGCGTGGCGGGCTGGCTGTCGAAATACGAAGCCTTCTGGGACGAAAAGCTGGATGCCTTCGCAGAGCTTTTGAAAAGAAAGAAGAATTGATCATGGGAACGATCCGAAAAAGCGTCGATCTGGCTTTCCCGCGCCTGATGGTCTGGGAGACGCTGATCAACCCGAAGGACCTGGCCGTGTGGCTGATGCCAAACGATTTTAGGCCCGAGGTCGGACACAAGTTCACCTTCCAGACCGATCCTGCCCCAGGGTTTGACGGCACAGTGCATTCTGAAGTGTTGGAGCTTGATCCGCCGCAGCGGCTGGTGATCTCCTGGAAGGCGGGCAATCTCGATACGATCGTCGAATTTACCCTGACCGAAACCGCCACGGGCACGCGAATGGATCTTGTCCATGACGGATTTGCTCTGCGTCAATTGCCCACCCGCGCCATTCTCTCTGCAGGTTGGGGACGCATCCTGCGCAAGAAACTTCCTGCTCATCTGACATCAAAAGGAGCCGCATAATGGCACTTAGCCCTGGTGAAATGCACAACCGCATCATTGAAAACCTGCCCGAGAAAACTGGCCATCCGCTGGCCCATTGGCTGGACGTGTTGGACGGCGTGGCGGACGACAAAAAGACCCGTATGGCGCATCTGAAATCAGGTCACGGACTGGGTCATCAAACCGCTGTCGCCGTGATCCGGGAAAAGACCGGCGATGTACCATGGGCCGCCTCTGGTGATCTGGAGGCATCGCTACGCGACCAGATCGATCCGGCGCACGTGGCACTCTACGATGATTTGCGAGCTCATGCGCTGACGCTGAATGGGGCAGAGGTGACACCCTGCAAAACCTACACCGGTTTCAAAACATCCAAGCAGTTTGCTGTAATTCAGCCGTCGAAGACGCATGGGTTGATCGTGGGTCTGGCACTGGAACCGTCCGTTCATCCGGACCTGATGGAGGCCAAGGGCGTCGGCAGCGCGCGAATTGCGGCCAAAGCGACGGCGGATGCAGGACTTGAGACCCTCAAAGAGCTACTTTCGCAGGCCGCCCAAAGCAGCTGAATTTTCAAAGAAGACATTCGCATGGATCAGTCGGATGTATTCTTTGTCCCGCAAAGCCGACATAGTTTTCGCAGCGGCTTTGCGCAGGCCCTCGTTTCCATCGGCGGTTCGCCCACATTTGGCTATTCGGTGATGGTTTGTTGTAGGTGTTTGGTGAAGGCGCGGGCCGATGGCTTCGTGTGCCGGCCTCCGGCAAGAAGGGCGTTCACTTCAACTGTCCCGATGGTCCATTCAGGCAGAAGTTGAACAAGCGTCCCCGCTTCAAGCTCGTCCTTGCAGCTCCAATACGCTGTGCTGATGACGCCCATTCCTGCGACCGCAGCCGCAGCCGTGCATTCGTTCACGGAAATCATGAGCTGACTTTCCACCCGAACTGATTGGACCTTACCGTCCTTCTCGAAGCTCCATCCGGCTTTGCCGACGCTTGACGGCCCTAGGATGATCCGATGCTCAACCAAATCGGTTGGCTGCTTCGGATATCCGGCCCTTTCGAGATAGGAGGGCGCTGCGACCACCATGCGTTTGGTGGTCCCGATCTTTCGCGCGACCATGGTTGAATCGCCCAGGGGGCCAAAGCGGATCGCCACGTCGATGGCCTCATCAATGAGGTCTTGCATCGAGTCTGTGAGAACAAGATCGAGCTTCAGCTTGGGGTGTTGTCCCAGAAATGATGGCAGGACTGGGATGATCGCGCGCTGCGCGAAGCTGGCTGGCGCACCGACGCGCAAGCGTCCGCGCAGTTCGCCGGTGCCGCGCACAAAATGATTGGCTTCTTCGATGTCGGCCAGGATAGGTTCAACACGCGTCAGATATTCCTCGCCAGCTTCCGTGAGCCGGACAGCATGGGTGGATCGCACAAAAAGCTGAACCTCCAAGTCCTTTTCCAGATTGGAAATGATGCGTGAGACAGAAGGTTGCGACATGCCGGTTTCGCGACCGGCAGCCGTGAAACTGCCCGTGCGCGCGACCCGCGCGAAAAGGCGGAGTGTAGAGAAATTATCAGACATTCAGATTTCGAATAACAGTTAGGCTTTTTGGCAAGCTACCGTTGGAACTCCTTATGAGCAACATTCCTAAGCAACGGAAATGATGCGACACAAAAGGAGCGCTGAGATGGAACAGACGGTTTGGACACGGCGCAGCTTCATGAAAGCTGATATTGCCGGATCGGCGCTTGTTTTCGCTCCGAAAGCGATGGCCGCAACCAGCTTCGGCGTTGGCGACAATGAGTTGATCGCCCTGTCGGACGGCTATTTTGACATGCCTGCAAGCATGTTCCTTGGAACGCCGGAAACACTGCATGCCGAAATTGGTGATCCTGCACGCATCGCAGCCAATACCTATGCGTATCGCACCGGCAGCCGCACGATCCTTTTTGATGCTGGCGCTGGCACAAGTGACTTCATCACAGGGGCCTTCCCAACTGTAAGTGACCTCCCTGCTGATCTGGCATCCGCTGGCATCGCGCCGGAAGAGGTGACGGATATCATCATCACGCACATGCACCCTGATCACGTTGGTGGTCTCGCTATCGGAAACCAACAAGCCTTCCCGAACGCTCGAATCCATATCGCAGCGGCGGAGTCGGATTTCTGGAATGCAGATGGCTTTGCAACGGGCGCACCAGAAGCGATGCGGCCCATGGTGGCGAATGTGCAGGCGCTTTCATCGGTGATCGAAAGCAACATCATGCTTCATGCCGGATCGGCCGATCTGGGCGATGGTGTGAGCGTTATGCCTGCACCAGGTCACACGCCGGGCCATACCGCGATCGTTCTGGACGGTGGACGCGAACAATTCGTTGTCGTCGGTGACCTGACTGTTCATGAAGCTGTTCACTTCGCCAATCCAACCTATGGATGGGCGCTTGATGTAGATGGCGAACAAGCCGTCGCGACGCGGATTTCGATGCTCGACATGATTGCAGCCGATGACCTGATTATGGGCGCAGCGCATGTCACAAAACCCGGTCTTGGTCGCGTGGAACGCGATGGCTCGGGCTTCAGATTTCTCCCTGTTTGACCTCAACTCTTGAAAAGGAAAACTCCGATGACCCCATACGTTCAGCATACCGAAGCGTCTGCATCGGAAGGCTCTCAGCCAATTCTGAAGGCCATCAAAGGTAAGATGGGTTTCGTTCCAAACTTGATGGCAACGATGGCCGAAGCCCCTGCATTGGTCGAAAGCTACATGACGATGATGGGGATCTTCGAAAAGACCTCGCTGACGCCGACTGAGCGTGAAATCATCCTCATGACGAACAACCGTCTGAATGGCTGCACCTACTGTATGGCCGCGCACACGACTGTCGCGAAAATCTCTGGCGTTGATGCCGACGTGATCGAAGCGCTCCGCGCTGGCACGGCAATTGCCGATCCTAAGCTGGAAGCGCTGCGCACCTTCGCCGTCATCATCAACGAAAACCGTGGATGGGCGACTGAAGAGCAAGTGGATGCCCTGATCGCGGCTGGCTACACCAAGCAGACGGTTTTGGAAGTCGTCACCGGCACGGCTCTGAAGGTGCTTTCAAACTACACCACGCATATCGTCAATCCGCCGCTCGACAAGGCGTTTGAACCGGTTGCTTGGTCTCCCGAACAAGCGGTTGCTGCTGAATAAGCGCGGGCCCAGCTCCCGACTGGCCCAACCCCAGAGAGCCCATGACGCTTAAAGAGCGCGATGCCGCACTCGCAACCGAACAACGCGGCACAGCCACCATCATGTGATCGCGTTTCAGGAAACGGCCCCCTCGTGGGGCCGTTTTCTTGTTGATGGCGCGCTTGTCGTCGGTGCGAACCAGGAACCGGCTAGATCAATGGTCCTGCATTCACTTTTCGAATAACCACTGCGCGAAATGGCTCGCTACCACCGTCTTTCAATATGGCCGATATTGGTTTCAAGACACGGAGAAACGCCTCTTAGCAATTAAAAAAACGAAAAAACGGTACCAGACAGATGACACATCAAGACCTCCAAGCCATGCAATCGGTTCATTTGGAAACGCCTCCTAGGGCGGACATGGATGACGCAGAAAACGGGCTCTTCATTGATGAAGACATTGACTTTGATGCGTTCGCCGATGACGCTTCTGACGACTCAAACGACCTCGCGCGTTTGCTCGGCGTCTCATTGATTAACTGAGGCAGGGCAGATGAAACTCTATCACTCTGAAGCTCTGCGCCGTGGCCAAGCTGGCTAGTTTGCCAATGTGAAATTGTCCTTCCTGGCTTTGGCTATTGGGTTTGGTGCGTTGGTCAGCCCGGTTGAAAGCGAAACGCTCGATACGGACCCTTCACTCCAACTGAGCTATGCGACGATTGGTGACGAAGACGCACTTCGTGATGACCTGCCTCCTGGTGTCTGCGCCATGCGAATCACCGATCTGGAAGATGGATCACGGGCAGATGCGAACACGCTTTTGAACCTTCCGGCATTTGATCTGGAAGCGCCCGACGAGCTGATCAACACGCCAATGCCATCGTGCCACCGCGTGCCAAACGCTTGATCACAAAAGACGCCTGAAAACACCAACACAAGGAGCGTTAGACCTCAGATTTCATACGGAAATTTTCGCCAAATTTCTTCATTCATTTTCTGAATAACAGATACGCGAAATGGCTGGCTACCACCGATATGCCAACTGACCAATACTCTTAACAGGCGGCGCGAAACACCTCCCTGAGCCGACCCGAGAACGCAAACAAGACTGGAAACCGACATGACCCTCCAAGACCAACTCGACGCTTTCAAAGAGCAATTTAAGACGATGGCCCCCGAAGGCGCATTTGAAACCTTTGGCCGGTCCACCCAAGAGCTGATCGACAGCGGCCAAGCCGAACGCGCTCTCAAGGCTGGCGACAATGTTCCTGATTTCGTGCTGACGGATTCGGATCGCAACGAAGTCGCTCTGAAAGACCTGCTGGCCAAAGGCCCGGTCGTCCTGACTTTCTATCGCGGTGTGTGGTGCCCCTACTGCAACATCGAACTGAAGGCCCTTGAAGCTGTTGCCGAAGACATCCTCGCCCGTGGTGCAACCCTAGTTGCAATCTCGATGCAGGGTGCCGCAGACAGCCGCAAGTCCCAGAAAGACAATGAGCTGAGCTTCCCGATCCTGACGGACAAGAATGGCGAGCTGGCTGCGAAGTTTGGCATCCGCTGGACACTGCAAGACTATGTGATCCCGGTCCATGACGGCTTTGGTGTTCACCTGCCGCGCATTCATGGCGATGGCCAATGGAACCTGCCGATGCCTGCCCGCTACGTCGTCGATACCGATGGCAGCATCGCCTATGCAGAAGTGAACCCTGACTACACCCGCCGTCCTGAGCCTGCCGATCTGTTCCCGGTTCTCGACAACCTCGCTGCCTCTGTTGCCGCTGAATAACGCTCCCCGTGCGGCCCGCACGTCGGGCCGCACCTCTCACCAATTCAAAGCTCCCTGCAAAACGCAGCCACCAGGCCGCCGCAGGAGCAACAATTCGAACTCGAAAGGACGAGACCAATGAAAGGCAAACTCATTCTCCCATACATCATGACCAACATGGCTAGCGGAGTCGGCTCCGCCGTAATGTTCTGGTACTCCGGTTATGATCCCATTTGGATCGGCACATTCTTCGCCACCTTCACAATGCCATTCTTCCTGATGGTTCTGGCAGGTGCCCTTGGCCTCTCCCGTACCTCGAAAAACCTGCCTGTGATCCAGTTGATCAATCTGGCTGCTGTTGCCTTCGTCGCCTACACGCTCTTCGGTCGCGGTGGCCCATCGACAACGGCAGAGTACGCCTCCATCGGTTTGGCCCTCTATGGCGCGCTGTCCATGCAGTGGTACATCCACATCTTCTCGAACTACAAGCGCACCCCAAGCAAGGCCATTGTGAAGGGTCAGGCATTGCCTGAGCTGCCGCTGCACCGCCTTGATCAGACGCCCGTGTCTTCTTCGGAATTCACCGGTGACAAGACGCTGCTGGTCTTCTTCCGTGCGAACTGGTGCCCATTCTGCATGAACCAGCTCAAGGACGTGAAAGCGCAAGCTGACCGTCTGGCTGCAAACGGCGTGAAGGTGAAATTCATCTCCAACCAAGGCTTCGACAACTCCGCGAAGCTGGCGAAGGACATGGACCTGCCTGCGCACTTCGAAATCCTGCAGGACGAAGACCTCCGCGCGGCCAAAACCCTCGGCATCGAAGATATGGGCGGCGCTCCGTCCGGTATGCCCGGCTACCCGAACGATACGGTCATGGCGACTGTCATCGCTCTGGATGAGCAAGGCAACGTGATCTTCGGCGACGAGACCGACAACTACCGCCGCCGTCCACACCCAGACACGTTCCTGGGCGTGTTCGAAACACCCAGGAACGTGACCGCAATGGCTGCTGAATAACGGCCAAAGCAACCCTCCCACAAAGCACCGCGGACTTGTTTCGCGGTGCTTCTCTCTCTCCCCCGAAAGGAACCTCCCATGTCCTACAATCTGACTGGCAAAACTGCCCTTGTTACAGGTGGCGCGCGCGGCATCGGAGCCGCAATCGTGAAACGCCTGGCCTCTGAAGGCGCGAAAGTCGCGTTCACCTATGTCAGCAACACCGAAGCAGCCGAAGCCTTTGCATCCTCCATTGGACCTGATGCTGTTGCGATCAAAGCGGACGCCGCTGACCCTGCTGCCGTCACCGCTGCTGTCGAAAAAGCCGCTGACACGTTCGGCAAGATCGACATCCTTGTTCACAACGCTGGTGTCTTCCGTACGGGCCCAGTCACAGACTTTGATTTTGACGCATATCGCCAGCAAACCGCTGTGAACGTCGACGGGGTCTATGCCAGCACCCATGCCGCCGTCCCGCATATCCCTGAAGGCGGGCGGATCATCGTAATCTCGTCGTTCAGTGCGGACCGGATGCCATTTGAAGGTTTTGCCGCTTACGGCGCAACCAAAGCGGCTGTCACCGCGCTCGTAAAAGGGTGGGCACGCGATCTGGGGTCTCGCCAGATCCTTGTGAAAGCCATCCAGCCCGGCCCGATCGACACCGACATGAACCCGGCTGCTGGTCCGTTCTTTGAACCTGTTTCGGGCATGACGGCTCTGAAACGCTACGGCAAGCCGGAAGAGATTGCGAACCTGGCTGCATTCTTGGCCAGCGACCAATCGAGCTTCATCACGGGCTCTGCGATCAACGTCGATGGCGACATTAGCCTCTGATCGTTGAATTGATATCTAAGCGAGTAGGGGCCCAACGGCCCCTATTTGCGCATCATGGCAACGACCCACCTGCGCAGGCATTCCATTCACATTCTGGATAACCGTTAGCGTTTTGGATCGGCTACCACCGCACAGGAAAACCCTCATTATTGAGATATGAGAACGCCGCGTATTGGCGCTGAACAAATCCCAGGAGCGAAAAAATGTCCCAGACCGCCGCACAAATTGAAACCGCAATCGCTGGCGCCGACAAGCCAGTCATTCTTGAATTCCACGGTGCGCAATGTCGCCCCTGTATCACGCAAGAGGACTTGCTGATGCACGCTTCGATTCATCCCTCTTTCCCTGCGAAGGTCGTAAGCATCAGCGTTGATGATCAACCATCCTATGCTGAGCGCTATGGTGTGAAGTTAGTGCCTTCTGTCGTGCTGATCCAAGACGGAAAGACCAAGGCGCACTTCTCCGGGCTGGTCGATGCAGGAAGCGTCATTTCGGCAATCAAAACCCAGCAAGCCGGATAGAAAGGAGCGAGTTATGCCACTTGAGATTTACGACGAGGCGGTGATCAAGCTGGTTCGGAAGTATCCGCGGCGCACCGGGCAACCGACTGCCAACGATGCGATCAAGGCTGCGTTGATCCGTGGCATGGACGCGATGAGGGGAGAAGCCCTGATGGCTGAAAAGTTCGGTATCAGCGACCCGGCCCACGAAGTGGGCGCGGTCGTGTTCGTAGACCGATTTCGATAGGGCAGAGCGCCCTCAAGTCAATCGAAGCGCGTCCCGCCTAGTGCGGTGCGCGCTTCTGCATTTATAGAGGACACATGAGAAAATATGACGACTTGCTGGTCATGGCGGCCGAGAAGAAGGGCAGCTTCGGCGCTGTACTGGATGCCATCGACCGGCCAAAGCCACTAGAAGAGCTGGCGGCCATTCCCGATGATAGCTGGCTGTCGATGATGACGAAATGCGTGTTTCGGGCAGGTTTCAACTGGGAAGTCATCGAACGAAAGTGGGACGGGTTTGAAGCTGCGTTTGACGGCTTCTCAGTCGCACGTTGCGCTATGATGGACGACGCCTGGCTCGATGAGCTGGTCTCGGACACACGGATCGTCCGGAACGGTCAGAAGATCCAAAGTGTGCAAGGCAATGCTGCGTTCATACGCGATAGAGCGGATCAGGCCAGTGGCTTTGGGAAGTTTGTGGCTGAATGGCCAGCCTCGGATCACGTCGGACTGATCGAGGTGTTGAAAAAGGAAGGCAGCCGCCTTGGCGGCACTACGGGGCAATACTTCCTGCGCAATATGGGAAAGGACAGCTTCATCCTGACACGGGACGTGGTTGCCCGTCTTGTTGCTGAAGGTGTCGTTGATAAGGCTCCAACTTCGAAACGGGCCATGGCCGATGTGCAAGATGCCTTTAACACCTGGCGCGAACAATCGGGCGAGAGCTTCAATGTCATCAGCCGGGTACTGGCTCAGACCGTTGGTTGAGGGTTGCACAATCAAAAATCCTGAAACGAGTAGAGCGCACCAGCAAAACCGATGCGCTCTTTTTTGACCAACTGAACTCGGACTACCAGGTAGTGCCGGGTCGCATCACTTGAGGCTTGCAAGGTAATCCATGACCATCTTGTGCTGATCGGGGTGGCTTTGTTCCAGATAGGCCATGTCGATCGAGCCGAAATCGCCAGGGACGGAACCGTGAGTGATGATGTGTTCCAGCGAGCCAATAATGTCCGCCACCAAAGGCCGGTCGGTTGCGCCGCCGAAGTTCATCTCGTTTGGCACGATGGCCCAACGGTAGAGAGTTTTGCCGTCCGCATCTTCAACAACTACGCCGGGCTGCACCATGCCATTCTCATACATGCCATCGACTTCGGCCAGCGGGGTTTCGGCCTTCGGAGTGATGAAGATGTCGTACTTCTTGGCTTCGACGTTCTCGGCATCGACCTGAATGTCGAAATCAAGGCCATTGTTCTCCTTGGACTGGTTGCCGATCTGGGATGTGATCCCAACTACCGAGCCACCGAGGCCACGGATCGTTTCGAGATGACCGTTGAAATCGCGCAGATAGCCGTTGCACCAAGGGCACCAGTCGCCATGGAAGAAAACTTTGATTGCGAATGTGTCAGCCATCTTGGGCTCCTCTGAAGTTGGCTGGCCCAGGCTGAACTGCCCAAAGCCGTGAAAGGTTTGCTGACTGCGAGGCGGTTTTGTCGGGAGATAACTTCTTGCCGCACTCGCTGTCTGACACACAGATCGCTCATACCGCGCTTAGACAGTAGCCAGCAATTCTGACTATCGCTTATTCGAAATGTGAATGATGGATTTGTCGCCTGCTAACGCCGTTGTTGAGCAATGAAAGAGACGCTCTCTTTCACATAGCTGACATTGGTGCGTGCTGCAGCATTGAGGAGTATGGGCTCAGAGCGGCCATTCCCTGAAATCACAAACACCCGTTCTCTTAATCGCTCTCCTGCCGGAACAGTCTTCCCTGTCACGCGGCTCTCCCTTGTACCGTCTCAGCCCTTGGCCTAACCATAAGGCAAGCAATTACAGGGAGAGACCCCATGACCGACGGCCCATCCTACGGCTTTGACACGCTTCAAATTCACGCAGGTGCGCGGCCTGATCCGGCCACCGGCGCGCGGCAGACGCCGATTTATCAAACGACCGCCTATGTGTTCCGCGATGCCGAACATGCCGCGGCCCTTTTTAACCTGCAGGAAGTGGGATTTATCTATTCCCGTCTGACCAACCCGACGGTTGCGGTGCTGCAGGAACGCATTGCCACGCTTGAAGGCGGCGTGGGCGCTGTTTGCTGCTCCTCTGGTCACGCCGCTCAGATCATGGCGCTCTTCCCTTTGATGGGGCCGGGCAAGAATATCATCGCATCCACAAGGCTTTATGGCGGGACGGTCACGCAGTTCAGCCAAACGATCAAACGCTTCGGGTGGGAATGCAAATTCGTTGACTTCGATGATCTTGATGCCGTCAAAGCGGCGGTAGACGACAACACCCGCGCGATCTTTGGGGAGGCGATTGCCAACCCGGGCGGCTACATCATGGATGTCCGCGCCATTGCCGACATCGCCGATGACGCGGGCGTGCCGCTGATCATCGACAATACCTCCGCCACGCCGTTCCTGTGCCGCCCTATTGAGCTGGGGGCCACACTGGTTGTGCATTCGACCACCAAATACCTCACTGGCAATGGCACGGTGACAGGCGGATGCGTGGTCGATTCCGGTACATTCGATTGGTCGGCCAACGACAAATTCCCCTCGCTGAGCGAGCCGGAGCCTGCCTATCACGGACTGAAATTCCACGAGACCTTTGGCAACCTGGCCTTCACCTTCCACGGCATTGCCATTGGCCTGCGCGATCTGGGCATGACCATGAACCCGCAGTCCGCGCATTACACGCTGATGGGTACCGAGACGCTCAGCCTGCGGATGGAGCGGCATGTGGAGAACGCAGAGAAGATCGCCACCTGGCTGGAAAAGAACGACGCGGTGGAGGAAGTCACCTATGCGGGTCTGAAGTCCTCCCCCTACTTCAAACGGGTCAAAAAGGTTTGCCCGCGCGGCGCGGGTGCCCTTTTCACAGTGCGGCTCAAAGGCGGCTATGACGCCTGCGTCAAAATGGTGAACGCGCTGGAGATTTTCAGCCATGTGGCCAACCTCGGCGACGCGCGGTCGCTGATCATTCACTCCGCCTCCACCACGCACCGGCAGTTGTCTGCCGAACAGCAGGAGGCCGCAGGGGCTGGACCGTCAGTGGTGCGTCTATCGATCGGGACGGAGGACGCCGATGATCTGATCGCTGATCTGGATCAGGCGCTGCAAAAGGCCGGCCGTTAAGGCGCTTCCAGAAGCACAGCACAAAGGGCCGCTGGCGCACCTGCGCTGGCGGCTTTTCTTTTATTATCTGTGTGTTGCGAAACGTAGGTAAAGTGGCGACGTCGCCAAATCGGATATCATAAAGACCGGGGCAGACCCCGGCCGTTTCAAGCTCAAAACGACGCTGTGCTTCGCGCCTTTGATCCTTGGGTGCCGGAAAGATGCTTTATCCCGGCTGTCATGACCGGCGCTGTTTTAGGGGCCGCCCCTTAAGGCCTGGTAACCTGACCGGACGCAGCCTGCGCAACACTCAAAGGCGAGATTGCAAATCAGTGATCTATTTCAACGTGTTCTCCGCAAAACCTCCACTGAGCCCGGACTTGCCCGAATCCCCAGAGAGCCTTACATAAAGCGGCGTTCTGGATCAGGGGGCGCGCAGCGCCGCGGTGATCCGAGGTGCCCATGCGACAAAGGCGCAGGATTGCTGTTCTCCGGAGCGCGGTCATGTTAAAGTAGAAGAGATGAAGCCAAACTTTGCACTGTCCCTGTCGTTTGAAGGTATCCGGCTGCTGCATCGCGCTGCCGGGGGCTGGCGTATTGTTGGCGAAGTTGGCCTTGAAACCAGTGATCTGCCAGGTGAATTGGCGGTTCTGCGCCGAACGGCGACGGCGCTTGATCCCAGTGGTTTGCGCACCAAGCTCTTGTTGCCGGAAGGACAGATCAAGTATCTGACGCTCGACACTCCCGGTCTGGACAATGATGCACGTCGTGAGGCCGCCCGGGCGGCTTTGGATGGGGCCACGCCCTATGCGGTTGATGATCTGGCCTTCGACATCTCTGTCGAAGGTGATCAGACCCATGTGGCCGCTGTGGCCCGCGAGACGCTGACAGAAGCCGAAGGGTTCGCAACCGAGCATCGTTTCAACCCGATATCCTTTGTCGCTGTACCGGACGCTGCCCCCTATCCGGGCGAGCCCTTCTTTGGCCCTACCCGCGCCTCCAACGCCTTGTTGGTGCCGGGCGAAGAGGTGGAGCCCGACGGCATTGCAGTTGTGGTTGTAGGCGATGTGGAAGCGGCAGACGGCCCGGTTGTAGACGTGCCCGAAGCGGCAGAGGCCGTCGCGGAGGTCGCACCAGAGGACCCGCCGAAAGAGGCGCTAGCTGAGGAAGACGCCCCCCCGCTTTTCCGCAGCCGCGCATCGCGTGAAGAAGCGGAGCCAGAGGCGCCAGAGCCCACCCCGTTTGAGGCGGCAGAGCCTTTGCCGGCGGAGCCAGAGCCCGAACCCGAACCTGTTGTCGAGACGAAGGTTGCCGAGCCCGCTCCAGCACCAGAGGCCTCGGACGATCCCGAGCCCTTGAGCGCAAGCGATATCGCTGAGCCCGCGCCGTCCGCCGCGCCGGAAAACAATGCCGATCCCATCCCGGTTATGCCGTCACTTGGGGCGGCGAGCCGGGACACGCCACCGCCAAAGCCAAAATCAGCTCCCGATCTTGTAGCCCCCCCGCCGACCCCAGGGTTTTCCAGCAGACGGCGGGATGAGACGCCAAAGGACGTGCCCGCTCGGCAAGAGCCTGTTGTCACAGCCCCTGTGGTGTCACCTGATGTGGACCTGCCACCGGTTCAAGGGGTCGCGGATGCCGGGCTACCGGATGATGTACCCAGCTTTGAAGCGCCCCCGGTCCCGGCACCTGAGCCCGAGGAGCGCGCCAGACCGGCTGCAGCGGCCCTGGCGGCAGCCAGTGCAGCAGCGGCCCCCATTGGACGCTTCCTGAGCCGTCGGAAATCAGCGGGCCCTGCGGCAGCTGGCGGTGCAGTGGCGATGCAGCCCGCCGTTGCGGCCCCCGCCCCGGCTCCGGCCACAGCCCGAGACGAAGCTGAGCGCATGGCCGTCTTTGGCGCGCGCCGCAGGGACATCGGCGGCAAGCCCCGTTTCCTTGGCCTGATGCTGACAGTGGCCTTGCTGGTCTTTCTGGCAGGCGTTGCGGCCTGGGCGTCGGTGTTTCTGGACGACGGGCTGAACCTGTCGCGGCTGTTTGGTGATCGTGCGCCGCAGGCGACGGCTTCTGCACCTGTCACGCCAACGGAACCTGAAGAACCCGAGGGCGTTCAGACGGCCTCACTTGAGCCTACGTTGACCGAAGAAGACAACGCGGTCCTCGATGCGCTGCGCGAACCTGTGGCCCCACAGATCGAGGAACTGACACCCCAGCAGTTGGAAGCGCGGTACGCCACGACGGGCATATGGCCGGTCGCACCTGACGTGCCGCCTGAGCCTTTGTCGCAACTTAATCTGGACGATCTCTATCTGGCCAGCATTGACCCCGTCAGCACATCAGCAGATGCGGTGGCACTGCCGTCAGTGCAATCCTTTGGGACGGATCTGGCAACCGCGAAAGTGTCCTCGCCCGCGGCTGCGGGCACACGATTTGCGCTGAATGATCAAGGGCTTGTGATCCCTACGGCCGCTGGAGCCCTGAGCCCGGATGGCTATACCGTGTTTCTGGGCCGCCCGCCTCTGGTGCCGCCCGCGACCCCCACCCGTTTCCAGGCCGTGCCGCAGGACACCGGTGTGCGTGATGCGCTGGCAGCCTTCCGTCCGCAAGCGCGTCCGGGCGATCTGACGGAGAACAATGAACGGGCGCAATTGGGTGGGTTGACCCGCAGCGAACTGGCAGGCCTGCGCCCGCAATTGCGGCCCCGGTCGGTGCAGGAACGGGCCGCCGAGGCGGCAGCCGCGGCGGCGGCGGCTGAGGCTGCGGATGCAGCGACAGAAACGGCAGAGGCTGCTGCGACGCCTGAGGATACAGCCTTTGACAACCCGACACGACTTGCGATCAAGACCTCCTTGCGCCCCGATACCCGCCCACGCAACTTTCAACGCATCGTCCGGCGCGCCCAGCGCACACCGCAGCCGCAAGCACAGGAAGAGCGTGTCGCTTCCCGTCAGGTGGCCCCGCGCACGGTAACCCCTGCGATCCCAACAAAGACATCTGTCGCCAAACAGGCCACCGTCCGCAATGCGATCAACCTGCGCAAAGTCAACTTGATCGGGGTCTATGGCAAACCCTCCAACCGGCGGGCTTTGGTGCGCTTGTCGAACGGCCGCTACAAGAAGGTGGTCGTGGGGGACCGTATTGATGGCGGGCGGGTCGTTGCCATCGGTGATAGTGAGCTGCGGTACCAAAAAGGCAATCGCAACGTTGTTCTGAAGATGCCGCGGACCTGATCCGGGGTGGGCTAAAAGCCCCCCTTACGAGAGCGGAAATCGGAAATTCTGAATCACCTGGCGCTGCCTGAAGTCAGAGATTTCAATGCGTTAGGTGATGCAAGATGGTGGAAGTTATTCCGATTTTGCTTCGGGTAACGCGGGCCGTGTCGCCCGCCTTTTGACGCTCTGAAACATACACCTCACGGTGGACCACAGGTCCCCCTTACGTAAGGCGGGCCGTGTCGCCCGCCCGCGCTGTCAGCTTGCCTCTTTCAACTCACCGCTGTCGATCTGCTCCTGCTCGATACTCTCAAACAGCGCTTTGAAGTTGCCTTCGCCAAACCCGTCATCGCCCTTGCGTTCGATGAACTCAAAGAAAATCGGCCCGATCACAGTCTTGGAGAAGATCTGCAACAGGATGCGGGTCTCGCCCCCGTCTACCACGCCTTCGCCGTCAATCAGGATGCCGTGCTTGGCCATCCGGTCCAGTGGCTCGCTATGGTCTTTCACCCGTTCACCGCTCATCTTGTAATAGGCCTCTGGCGGCCCGGGCATGAACTTCAGACCTTTGTCCGCAATCGCATCGGTCGCGTCATAGATGTCGCGTGCGCCCACCGCGATGTGCTGGATGCCTTCACCGTTATACTTCTTCAGATAGGCCACAATCTGACCTTTCTCATCCCGATCTTCGTTGATCGGAATACGTATACGCCCACAGGGAGAAGTCAGCGCACGGCTGGTCAGTCCGGTGTACTTGCCCGAGATGTCAAAGAACCGGATTTCGCGGAAATTGAACAGATCGCCGTAGAACTTGAACCAGACGTCCATGTTTCCCTTGAAGACGTTATGGGTGAGGTGATCGAGGTAGTAGAACCCCACCCCTTCCGGCTTTGACTGGGCAATCCAGTCGTATTCCCAATTATAGGGCGACGTGTCGTAGTACTGATCGATAAAGTAGATCAGTGAACCGCCGATGCCCATGATCGCGGGCACGTCCAGAACCTTGCCACCGCCGGTGTATTCCTCTGCCCCGTTGGCCACCGCGTGTGCCAGAGCCTTTTGCGCATCCACCACGCGCCAGCCCATGGAGGGCGCGCAAGGCCCGTGCAAGTCGACAAACCGTGCAGCAAAGCTGTCGGGGTCCAGGTTCAGCACATACGTAATGTCACCCTGCTGCCAGAGTTCGATGTCCTGCGTCTTGTGGTTGGCCACGTGGGTGTAACCCATCTTGCGAAAGACCCCGCGGAGTTCTTCGGGGTCGGAGTGCGCGAATTCGACAAATTCGAAACCGTCCGTGCCAGCCGGGTTCTCGGGTGTGATCTGCGATTTCGGGGCGTCGTGGGGGAAAGGACCCATGGGATGTCTCCTTTTGAGGCGTTAGATGGCTCTTTGATGCTGAATTTATGTGCGAAGCTTCACATTTTCTGCGCAAAATGCGGTGGATCACTGGTCTATTTCGCGGCAATCCCGCATATTGACCCCAATAGACGCGGAACCTACGCATCATGATGGATGACATCGACACACGCCTGCTTGCCGCCGTGCAAAAGAACGCCCATCTGACGGCACAAGAGCTGGGTGAGCTGTTGCACCTGTCCGCCTCTCAGGCCGGGCGGCGACGGCAACGGTTGGAGGCCGCGGGTTACATCGAAGGCTACATTGCGCGGATCGACGCGGTGAAGCTGGGCCTGAACGTACAAGGCTTTGTGCAGGTGCACCTCAACTCCCACGGACCGGAAAACTCCGCCAGTTTTGCGCGCCTTCTTGCCACCCGGCCCGAGATTGTCAGCGCCTGGGCGATGACGGGGGATGCGGATTATCTGCTGCGCGTCTATTGTGAAGACCTGCCCAGCCTGAACCGGCTGATCCACGAGGTTTTGTTGCCCCATCCTGCGGTCGCGCGGGTGCACAGCCAGATCGTCATGGATCAGCTCAAACGCGACGGGCCACTGCCCACCTGACCCCGGGGGCCTGCCCCCAAAGCCGGAGACCCACATGGAAGGATTCCTGTTTCAGGCCACCATCTACCTTGCCACGGCGGTGGTTGCGGTGCCTATTGCCGCGCGGTTGGGGCTGGGGTCCGTGCTTGGCTATCTGGCGGCGGGCATTCTGATTGGCCCGGTCTTTGGGCTGGTGGGCTCTGAAACAAAGGATTTGCAGCACTTTGCCGAATTTGGCGTGGTGATGATGCTGTTCCTCATCGGGTTGGAGCTGGAACCCCGCGCGCTTTGGGACATGCGCCACAAACTTCTGGGGCTCGGCGGGGCGCAAGTCGTCCTGTCCACCCTGGCACTGATGGGCGTCGCGATGGCCTATCACGTGCCCTGGGGCACGGCGCTGGCGATTGGTCTGTCGCTGTCGCTGTCCTCAACCGCCATTGTCCTGCAGACCCTGTCTGAAAAAGGGCTCATGCAAACCAGCGGTGGGCGGTCGGTATTCTCCGTTCTGCTGACGCAGGACATCGCAGTGATCCCGATCCTGGCCTTCCTGCCGCTGCTGGCCGTGACCCTGCCCACACCTGTCAATGTGGCCCCGGACGGGTCCCTCGTGCGGGGTGGTGAGGAGGCACATCATGGCGACCATGGCGGCCATGGCAATGATGCGGCCCATGCGGCCATCGATCTGGTGCAGAGCCTGCCCGCCTGGGGCATCACGCTCGTCACCATCGGGACCATTGTCGGCATCATTGTGGTTGGCGTGTTCTTTACCCGCCCGGTATTCCGCTTCATCCACGCGGCCAAACTGCGCGAAATGTACACCGCGCTGGCGCTGCTGATTGTCGTGGGCATCTCTTTCCTGATGACGGTTGTCGGCCTTTCCCCCGCGCTGGGTGCGTTTCTGGCCGGGGTTGTGCTGGCTTCTTCCGAGTTCCGTCACGAATTGGAGACCGACCTTGAACCCTTCAAAGGGCTGCTCCTGGGGCTTTTCTTCATTACCGTGGGGGCAGGCATCAACTTTGGCCTGTTCTTTGAAAGCTGGCCTGCGATCCTCAGCATGGCGCTGCTGGTGATCATCGTAAAGGGTCTGATCCTTTTTGGCCTCGCACTGGTATTCAAATTCAAGAGTCGCGACCGCTGGCTGTTCTCGCTCGGGCTGGCGCAGGCGGGCGAGTTTGGCTTTGTCCTTGTCAGCTTTTCGGTCGCAACCAATGTGATCCCGACCGATATCGCTGAAACGCTGCTATTGGTCATTGCCCTGTCGATGCTGATCACGCCGCTTTTGTTCATCCTCAATGAAATGATCAATCGGCGGCATGCGGATGGCCCTGACCATGCAGCGGATGAAATTGACGAAGAGGGCCCGGTGATCATCGCGGGCGTGGGGCGCTTTGGTCAGATCGTCAACCGTCTGGTGCAGGCCAATGGGTTTGATACGGTGGTGCTGGACACCAATCCCCAGACCATCGCGCTGATGCGGCGCTTTGGGTTCAAGGGTTTCCTGGGGGATCCGTCGCGGCCTGACATTTTGCGCAAAGCAGGATTGAAAGAGGCCAAGGTTCTGGTTGTAGCACTTGATGACAAGGATGCGGCGATCCAGCTGATCACCTATGCCCGCGCCCAGCGTCCGGACCTGCACATCGTGGCCCGCGCCTATGACCGCGTACAGGTCTACCGGCAGTACCGCGCGGGCGCCAATGACATCGTGCGCGAGATGTTCGATAGCTCCCTGCGGGCGGGCCGCTATGTGCTGGAGAACGTGGGGCTTTCCGATTACGAGGCCGCAGAGGCGGAGCGTCTGTTCTATTCCCATGACCGCGAAGGGCTACGGGAGCTTGCGGCGCTGTGGGATCCCGACATTCCGCCGGGGCAGAACAAGGCCTATATCGAGCGCTCAAAGGAGCTGCACGCCGATCTGGAAACCGCCATTCTAAACCGTTTGGCGACCGAGGAACAAAAGCGCGCGTAAGGTGGGCGCATCGCCCACCCTGGCGGTTTTCGAACATGTTGAATCAGAAATACCCTGCCATGCCTGCGGCATTCTTGGGATATTTCCGATCAAGCCGTTCAGTTCAGTTCGAAAACGCCCTTCTCAACCGTCGCTCACACCGGCTTGCGCAAAGGTCGCCATCCCTGCGTGACAGGCCATCGCCACCTTCAAAATGGCAATCGCCGTGGCCCCGCCGGAGGCTTCGCCCAGCCGCATGTTCAACTGCAGCAAAGGCTCTTTACCCAAAACGGAGAGCACGTTGCCATGCGCGCCTTCCGCGCTCAGATGGCCAGCGACCGCATGATCGAGGGCCGCGTCAGCGGTCTTGTGCAGACAAAGCGCTGCGGCACAGCAGATGAAGCCGTCAAGGATCACCGGGATGCGCAGATCGCGTGCCCGGGCAATCGCCCCCGCCATCGCGGCCAGCTCTCGCCCGCCAAGACAGCGCAGCGCGTCAATTCCGTCGGCGTGATCTGCGTGCAAGGCGACCCCTTCAGCGACCACCTGTGTCTTCAGAGCCAATCCAGCGTCATCCACACCTGTGCCGCGCCCGGTCCAGTCCGCCGCATCCCCACCGAGCAGCGCGCAGGCAAGGGCCGCAGCTGAGGTGGTGTTGGCAATCCCCATCTCACCCACTACCAGCACATCGGCCTCCGGGTTCACCTGATCCCAGCCTGCTTTTAGCGCGGTCACGCAGGCGGCCTCATCCATGGCGGGGCCGCTTGTGAAATCCGCCGTCGGCTGATCGAGGTCCAGCGCCACCACATCCAGCGTCGCCCCATTGGCACGCGCAATCTGGTTGATCGCCGCGCCGCCGTGCTGGAAGTTCAGCACCATCTGTTCGGTCACCTCGGGTGGGAAGGCCGACACCCCGCGCGCTGCGACCCCGTGGTTGCCTGCAAAGACGATGATCTGCGGATTGGAGACTTCGGCGTTCTCTCCCCCGCGCCAGCCGCGATACCAGATCGCCAGATCTTCCAGGCGGCCCAGCGCACCGGGCGGTTTGGTCAGCTGGCCGTTGTGATCAGCAGCTGCGGCCTCTGCGGCGGCGTCAATCGTCGCTTGGGCACGGAGCAAAGCGCGGAATTCATCAAGGGAGGAAATGGTCTGGGACATCGGGGCAACTTCCGGTTCAGGATTGTCTTTGCGCCCTCTCTAGCCATAGCGTATGGCGCGGGAAAGGGCCGAATGGCCACGAATGGGGGCCTAAAACGACATGGACGATTTTTGGCGCAGATTTCGCCCGCAGGATGTGCTGTTGGCGCTGGCCTTGCTGACCCGTTTGCCTGTGTCCCTGCCCATGCCTGCAGGCCGCGCACCGGCAGCTGCGGCCTGGGCCTATCCGCTGGTGGGGCTTGTGGTCGCAGGCATCGCGCTGGCCGTGGGTTGGGTGATGACCTGGTTGGGGGCCACGGCACCCATTGTGGCCGCTTTCGTGCTGCTCACAAGCATCGTGGTGACGGGCGCGATGCACGAAGATGGCTTGGCCGATTGCGCTGACGGTTTCTGGGGCGGTTGGACCCGCGAGCGGCGGCTGGAGATCATGAAGGACAGCACCATCGGCACCTACGGCGTGGTGGCGCTGGTGATCTCGCTGATGCTGCGGTGGTATCTGCTGACCACGCTGATCGACAAGGGCGCATTGGCGGGAGCTGTGCTGGTCGCCGCCGTGATGAGCCGTGCGGGCATGGTCTGGGTTATGCACCGCTTACCAAATGCGCGGGACGGCGGGTTGTCGGCACAAACTGGGCGGCCTGATCTTGCGGCTGCCTTGGTGGCGGTTGGTTTGGGCGCTGTAGCGGCTGTGGCTGCACCGGAGGTTTCGGCGCTGTGGCTGATTTTCTTTGCTGTACTGGTCACGCTTGGGGCTGGGTTGATTGCCCGCCGCAAGATAGGCGGTCAGACCGGGGATGCTTTGGGGGCCACGCAGCAGGTGCTGGAAGTGACCGTGCTGATTTGCTTTGACGTGATGATTACGACCTGGGCTTAGGGGCGTTGCGCGGCTTCACTGAAGTTCAAGTGACACGGAACAATCACGTAACGCACAACCGCCCGGACTGCGCCTCAGGTGGTGGTGGGCTGTTGGTTCCCGCCCTGCCAAACAGAAAAGGCCGCACCCAATGCGCGGCCTCCTCTTCAAATCAAAAGCTGCTAATCAAGCCGCGACGCGGCTGTCGAGCACATCGCCCACTTGCTTGGCGGCAGCAACCTCATCACCGCCACCGACAGCGGCAACCTCACGCGTGAGACGTTCCAAAGCGGCTTCATAAAGCTGACGCTCAGAATAGCTTTGCTCGCGCTGGTCGTCCGTGCGGTGCAGGTCGCGGACGACCTCGGCGATGGCAATCAGATCACCGGAGTTGATCTTTTGCTCATATTCCTGCGCGCGGCGGGACCACATGGCGCGTTTGACCTTGGCTTTGCCTTTCAGCGTCTTCATCGCGTGGGCGATGACATCGGGGCTGGAAAGCGCGCGCATACCGACTTCGATGGCCTTGTTGGTGGGCACGCTCAGCTTCATCTTGTCCTTTTCAAAGGTGATGACAAAAACTTCGAGCTTGAACCCGGCGACTTCCTGTTCTTCGACAGCAACGATCTGGCCCACGCCATGCGCGGGGTAGACAACAAACTCGTTCGGACGGAAGTCGAGTTTCTTCTTGGACATGCTTTGCTCCTGTGGCGCGGGGGATGCCCGCAGATAAATTCCAATCCCGGTCCAGCACAGTCAAAGGCACCTACGGGCAAAGGGCTGGTTGCCCTTGTGTCCGGCGGCGCCATTTGGTCATTGTTTCGATGTCAGCCCAAGCAGCGGGGCTGGGACATCCCGAAACGACTGGATCAGTTTCGCAGGCACCATACCACAGAATCACCCTCACTGGAAGTTGTCGCAGCGTCAGGTGCTCTGAAGCCTTGAGATATCAGTGAATTAAGGCGGGCTGCTCATGCAGCAGGTGCGGCATTTGCCGAATCAGCCGCCTTCGCCGGGGGCTTCGGAGAAGAGCTCCATCTTGCCCTCTTTGCCGTCCATTTCGTCGGCGGTGGGCAGCGGGTCTTTCTTGGTGATGATCACCGGCCAAAGCTCGGAATACTTGCGATTGAATTCAACCCATTTTTCCATATCGGCATCGGTGTCGGGGCGGATCGCATCTGCCGGGCATTCAGGCTCACACACGCCGCAGTCGATGCATTCATCGGGGTGAATGACCAGCATGTTCTCGCCTTCGTAGAAGCAATCCACCGGGCATACTTCGACACAGTCGGTGTATTTGCAGGCGATGCAGGAATCGTTGACGATATAGGTCATGGAAAGCTTCTTCTTTGCGGGCGTCCGGGACTAGCTAGATCAGGGGGCCGGATCATTCAAGATGTTGCGCCTTGGAAAGATCATGGGCCCGCCTGTCTTTCTTGGTCGGGCGACCTTTCCCGTCAAAGCCCGGATTGGCAGAACGCGTGTCCCGCTTGCGCGGCTCTGGCGGGGAAAGATCAGTGTAAAGCGCATGGGCTTCGGGGGCGGGGCCACGCCGCGTGCCCAGGGCATCGATCTGGATCACGCGAATGTCATCCTCTTTGGGAAAGGTCAGCACATCGCCCGGGCTGATGGTCGCCGACCGTTTCGACGTGGGCGTGCCATTAATGCGCACCTTGCCGTCCCCCACGATGGAGGAAGCAAGTGAGCGCGTCTTGAAGAACCGGGCGTACCACAGCCATTTGTCGAGCCGTAGTTTTTGCACAGATTCAATCACCTAAGGGCCACCGCGTGCCTAATATTAACAGCATCTACGCCTCGTTCGAGGAGTGCAGAGTAGAGACCGAAATCACTCGTAACAACTTTTGTTCCGCTGTTCGAAAGCACCAATATCGCTGTGTCTGTAAGTCCGAGCCTACGGAATTGCGGTAACTCTACGTACTCTCCTGATGATACCTCTAGCTCTTCTGCATTTGTTGCAAATCTCTGGAAAGTACCAATTCCCGGGTTGTTTTGGGTTCTCCTTTTTTCATGGATTCCCAAAAGATTTGAGGTTTCGGCCAATACATAGGGCAGTGTCACGAATTGAGTCGCTTCAGCGCAGATCCCTAGCAAGCTGTCGAACTCTCTTTGGGTGAAATTGGAAAGCCGGCGATGTGTCCCAATCAGTTTTCTGTCAAACTGACCTATTAAAAGTAGCAAGAGCACGTTGGTATCTAGAAGTAACTTTCTCAAACGGCTTCGATCTTCAAGAGTTCACCTGAGGTACTGTCGATAATGAACCTTCTCGCTTCCCTAATTGGAACGATCTCGTCTTGAAAAATCGCTAGCGCGTTATGATTTGGCTGTCGCATCTTCGTTCTACCAAGATCAAAACCAATAGTTACCATCCATTTTTCAGAACTGTGCTCCAGTTCTTCAAGGAGCACGTTCGCGACTTGGTTACTCGTAACAAAGAAACGGTCGAATTCTTTCATCGCCGCCTTGACGGCCTCTTCAGGTGTCAACTCTTTTGCTTGTGTCAATGCCATTTCTTAATACTAGTCTTGGCTCTTTAATCCGGCAAGTGCAGCCGCAAAGGGGTTGTCAGGGTCGATCTGCTTTTCCTTGTGCGGCGGCTTGGCTGAGAATTTCTGCGGCTTGCCGCCCCGGTCGTCGCGCTTGCCCTTGGGGCCGCCTTTGCGCGGCTTGCCTTTGCCGCGTGGCCTGTCGCCGTCGCGGCGGGGGCCACGGGCGGCACGGTTACCACCCCAGGTGAAGGTGTAGAAGACTTCGATCTCGGGGCCGGTATCTTCGGCTTCGGGCGCTGGCTCTTCGGCCACAGGCTGTTCGGCAGGTGCTGCGTCTTCGGCGGGAGCGTCTTCCTTGGCTGGCTCAGCGGGTGCTTCGGAGGCCGCTTTGACCTTCTCTCGTTCGCCCTTTTCAGCCTTGTAACCAAGCCCCTGCATGAGATCGGCAAACTGATCCAGTGTCATGCCGGTGATCGACAGCATGTCAGCCTTGGCCTCGAACCCACCACGCGAATCCTCGGTGCGCAGCATGTCAGCCAGACGTTCGAGCATGTCGATGCGGATAGCCCGCTCGCCCGCATTGCGGTAGCCGGACATGGTGTCGGCCCCTTCCGGCGCGTCCTTGGCGACCGGCACGGTCACCAGACCCGGAGGGGGCGCTTCTGGAAATTCGGAGAGCCCCTTGGCCAGCGACCACAGCACCAGCCGCAAGCGGGTTGGCGCAGGTTTCAGCAGCAGCGGCATGAAGATGGTGAACTGGCCAAAGCGAATGCCATGCTTGCGCAACTGCCCGCGTGCATCCTGATCGAGCGCCTTGACGTCTTCGGCAACGGAAGCGCGGGGCAACACGCCCATGGCTTCGACCATCTGGAAGGCAAAGCCTTTGGCGAGACCGCCCAGTTCTTCGTCTTTGGACAGGTTCAACAGCGGCTCGAAGAGGCTTGCAACCTTGCGGTCGATGAAATGCTGCAGGCGGCGCTGCACCTTTTGGGCCACATCCGGGCCCGCCACATCATCGACAAACACCTCAACCTGCGGCTTCAGTGGATCGGAGCCCGACACCAGCTTGCCCACGGCAGAAGTGCCCCACATCAGGCCGCCTTGTTCGGTGAAGTCAATCTCGGTGTCCGGCGCGTTGTAGAAACGGTCGGCGCGCAGGTGGAACTGGGGGGCCAGCGCCTGCAAAGACGCGGATTTGATCGCCTTCTCTTCGGCCCCGCCCGCACCTTTGTCGGCACGGAAACGGAAACCGTCCAGCTTGCCCACGTATTCACCTTCAACGGTGACTTCACCGGTCTCGTTAACTTCGGCCACCATGGCTTCCTTCTGTCCAAGCCGGCGCAACAACACTGACGTGCGCCGGTCCACAAATTTTTCGGTCAGACGGGCGTGCAACGCATCTGACAATCGGTCTTCTAAAGCACGCGTCACCTCGCGCCAATGGCTTTCATCCCGCGTCCAGCTCTTACGCTGGGCCACATAGGTCCATGTGCGGATAAACGCCAATCGCCGCGACAGGGTATCGATATCACCATCCGTGCGATCGATGCGCTTGATCTGGCCCGCGAGCCAATCCTCGCGGATCTCGCCGTATTGGTGCAGGTCGGTAAAGATCTCCTCCAGCAGGGCCGCGTGTTCGGCGGTGCTGATGCCGCGAAAATCGGGGATGCGGCAGACGTCCCACAGCAATTTGATGGCCGCCGGGTTGGTGCAACGGGTATAGATGGCGTCCTGCTGGGCAAGGGTCTTCAGCGCCCGCAGATCGTCGGCCTCGCGCGCTCGCATCAGGCGCTCATTGTCGGGCTTTTCCTCGAGCGAGGCAATGAGACGGTCGATGGAGCCGAACTGCACCTTGTGATTGCGCCAGTTGATCTTGTTGAGCGGGGTGAAGCTGTGGCTTTCTATGGCGCGCACAACCTCATCTTGCAGGGCAGGCGCATCGCCGGTGACACCAAAGGTGCCGGATTTCATGCCCCGCCCTGCCCGGCCCGCGATTTGGGCCAGTTCATTTGGGGCAAGCGGGCGCATGCGGCGTCCATCAAACTTGCTCAACGACGAAAAAGCGACGTGATCGACATCCAAATTTAGCCCCATGCCAATCGCATCCGTGGCAACGAGGTAGTCCACATCACCGTTCTGATACATCTCCACCTGAGCGTTGCGCGTGCGCGGGGAAAGCGCGCCCATGACCACAGCCGCCCCGCCCTTTTGACGGCGAAGGAGCTCGGCCATGGCGTAGACGCTATCGACAGAGAAGCCCACAATGGCGCTGCGGGGCTTCATGCGGCTGACTTTCTTCTGACCGGAATAGCTGAGGTCCGACATCCGGTCCCGGCGCAAAAACTGCGCCTCTGGCACCAGTGCCGCGATGGTCCAGCGCATGGTTTCGGCCCCCAGAAACTGCGTCTCATGCTGCCCGCGCCAACGCATCAGGCGGTCCGTGAAGACGTGGCCACGCTCAGGATCCGCGCAAAGCTGGATCTCATCAACGGCCAGAAAATCGGTGCCCATGCCCTCCGGCATCGCCTCCACCGTGCATATCCAATACTGCGTGCGGGGCGGTACGATGCGTTCTTCGCCGGTAACCAGCGCCACAACGGAGGGGCCGCGCAAGGCGACGATGCGGTCATAGACCTCACGCGCGAGAAGGCGCAGCGGCAGGCCAATCACGCCTGTCCTGTGGGCCAGCATACGCTCGATGGCATAGGTGGTTTTGCCCGTGTTGGTCGGGCCAAGAACGGCCACGACCTGCCCTTTACTGCTCACATGGGTTTTCCCGGATTAGAGTTCGCGGCCAATGCCCTCACGCTTGAGATAATCAAGCGCAGTGCGGGCTTCCTTGTGGTGGGGATAAATCACCAGAACCTTGCGGTAAAGCTGTGACGCCTTGGTGAGGTCACCGACCTCTTGGAACATGACACCAAGGCCAAAGATCGCCTTGTAATTATTCGGGTTCAGCGCCAATGCGCGTTCCAGATCAGCAAAGGCGGGCCCGTAGAGTTCGGCCCGGAAATAGGCCTCTGCCCGCACATTGTAACCTTCGGCAAAATCAGGCGCATGATCGGTGAGCGCGGTGAGATGCTCAATCGCAAGCGGATAGTTCTCGCTTATGATCGCATCGCGGCCCCGCTTGAGCAGTAAATCCATCGCGGCAGACCCGGACCGCGCCCAGATCTGCTCCAACTCCCGCGCGATGCGGGGGGCGTCGACCTCAGAAGCATTCCGCAATTCATCCAGCTTCCCAGGCGGGGCCGGTTCGGCCTGAACCATGCCGCCAAGCAACACAATTGCGGCAAATGCCGTAAGGTGACGTTTGAGGTTGACGCTAAAGAGCCACATAACAAAGGTGAATGTAACAGGCTGCCGCCTCAAATCCAGATGTGAACGCAGCCCTTGGCTCAAGAAAGGTCAAAAATGAGCGATATTGTAAATGAAGCGGTCAGTGTTCTGAGCGAAAAGCTGGCTGGTGCTGATTTTGACGGCACGGCGAAGTTCGAGATCGAAGGCGAAGGCGCGGTTGTGATCGACAGCTCTGGCGCGCGCGCGAGCGATGAGGACGCAGACGTGACGATGAGCGCTGATGTGGAAACCTTTCAAGGCATCATGGATGGCTCGACCAATCCGACAGCGGCTTTCATGAGCGGGTCGCTGAAGGTCGATGGTGACATGGGGATGGCAATGAAACTGGCCTCCGTCCTGAGCTGATGGAACTGACCCCCGCCCCTTTCTTTACGGATGTCCATCCGGGCCCCGCGGGCGGGGGTGCGCATTGGGCGCAGACCTCTGACGGGTTGCGTATCAGGGTGGGCCACTGGCCGCAGGACGGGGCAAAGGGGACGGTCCTGATCTTCCCCGGGCGCACAGAATACATTGAAAAATATGGTGTTGTGGCGGCTGAGCTTGCGCGGCGAGGGTTGGCCGCGATGGCCATTGACTGGCGCGGCCAGGGGCTGGCGGACCGGATGCTGGATGATCCGCTGGTCGGGCATGTGGACAGCTTCCCTGACTACCAGAAAGACGTCGCCGCCATGTTGCGCGTCGCCAAGGAAGTGAACATGCCGCGGCCCTACTTCCTGCTGGCACATTCCATGGGGGGCTGCATTGGGCTACGTGCCGTGATGGAGGGGCTGGCGGTGCAATCGGTGGCCTTCAGTGGGCCAATGTGGGGCATTTACCTCGCCCCGCATCTGCGGCTCGCGGCCACGATCATGGCCAAAATTATGCCCCGCATCGGGCGCGGACATCAGCTGCCGCCCGGCACGACGTCTGAACCATATGTGCTGGCCGACCCGTTTGAGGACAACATGTTGACCACCGACCCGCAGATGTGGGGGATGATGCGCGATCAGCTGACGGCGCATCCTGAGCTGGCTTTGGGCGGCCCCAGCTTTCACTGGCTCAACGAGGCTTTGAACGAAACCAAACACTTGGCCAGCCGCGCAGCCCCCTCCTTGCCCGCTGTCTCCTGGCTGGGGTCGAACGAACGTATTGTCGAGACAGGCCGCATCCATGCCCGGATGGAGGCCTGGAAAGGCGGACGGCTGGAGATGGTGCCGGGTGGCGAGCACGAGGTCCTGCTGGAGGTCGAAGCACTGCGCGCGCCCATCTACGACGGCATCGAAAAGCTGTTTCTGGCCCCTGTCACCGCCTGACTTGAAGCCCGCGCCTGCCCGGTTACCTTTGGGGGCATGGCCGCGACTCTGACGTTCACCGACAAACGCATCTATTGCCCCGCAGGCGATTTCTACATCGATCCCTGGCGGCCTGTCGCGCGCGCGCTGATCACCCATGGCCATGCGGATCACGCACGATCCGGGATGGGGTCCTACCTCGCCACCCATGCCGCCATGCCCGTGATGCGCCACCGTTTGGGGGACATCCGCGGGGAAGGCATTGGTTTTGGGGAGAAATTGCAGATTGGCGATGCGCGTGTGTCCTTCTACCCCGCTGGGCACGTGCCGGGGTCGGCTCAGATCCGGGTGGAGGCTGCAGGCGATGTCTGGGTGGTCTAAGGCGACTACAAAGTGGTGGATGACGGGCTAAGCGAGGCGTTTGAGCCGGTCAAATGCCACCATTTCGTGACCGAAAGCACCTTTGGTCTGCCGATCTTTCGCTGGCAGCCGCAGGCCGTTGTGGCGGAGGAGTTGAACGCGTGGTGGGCCGGCTGTGCTGCAGCGGGAAAGACTGCGTTTCTGGGGGCTTATGCGCTTCGGAAAGCGCAACGGTTATTGAGCATGCTGAATCCAGACATCGGACCGATCCTGACGCACGGCGCAGTGGAGAACACCAATGCCGTTTTGCGCAACCAAGGCGTGGCCTTGCCGGAGACCGTCCATGCGGATGCAGCGCTTGATCCCAAGGCCTATCCCGGTGCGCTTGTGCTATCGCCGCCCTCTGCCCTGGGCAGCAAATGGGCGCGGCGCTTTGGGCCGCAGGAAAGCGCCTTTGCTTCCGGCTGGATGGCCTTGCGCGGGGTGCGCAGGCGGCGTGCCGGGGATCGGGGGTTTGTGATCTCTGATCACGCAGACTGGTCAGGGTTGCTTTGGGCGATCAAGGAGACAGGTGCAGAAAACATCTATGTAACGCATGGTTACACGGATGTTTTCACGCGATACTTGAATGATAACGGATGGAACGCTTCCGTCGTGCCGACCCAGTTCGAAGGCGAATCCCTGGATGCCGGAGACGCGGCATGAAGCGGTTTGCACAGCTGTTTGAAGCTATTGACCAAAGCACCAAAACGAACGTTAAAGTCGCGGCCCTTGCGGACTATTTCACAGATGCGAACGACGAAGACCGGATGTGGACCGTGGCGCTTTTCTCAGGCCGTAGGCCGAAGCGCGCAGTGACCACCACGCGCCTGCGCGAATGGGCGGCAGAGGCAGCAGAGATCCCGCTTTGGCTTTTTGAAGAAAGCTATGCCATCGCGGGCGATCTGGCAGAAACAATCGCCCTTGTCCTGCCCCCTCAGCCTTCTGTGGATAACCAGACGTTGGCTCATTGGATCAACGCGCTGCGCGGTCTGGCGCATGTGGATGAACCTGAACGCAAGGACTTTGTCCTGAACGCCTGGGCGCGCCTTGGCGGGACGGAGCGGTTCTTGTTCAACAAGCTGATCACCGGCGGATTTCGGGTGGGGATCAGCCAAAAGCTGATGACCCGGGCACTGGCGAAGGCTACGGGCAAGCCGGAGGCGGAACTAGCCCACCGCCTGATGGGAAACTGGCACCCCGACGACACCACCTGGCACGCGCTGATTGAGGCCGAGGATGCCTCTGCCGATGCCTCGCGCCCTTACCCGTTTTACCTCGCTTACGGACTTGAGGACGGACCGGAAAACCTCGGTAATCCAATCGATTGGCGGGCGGAGTGGAAGTGGGATGGCATTCGCGGGCAGCTGATCCTGCGGGATGGCGCATACTTCGTCTGGTCGCGCGGCGAAGAGCTCATGACCGAGCGTTTCCCCGAATTGGCCCGCGCCATTGACCACCTGCCGCCCGGCACGGTTCTAGATGGCGAACTGCTGGTTTGGCATGCGGACAAGAACCACCCTGAGAGCTTTAACGCCCTGCAGCCGCGAATTGGCCGCAAGACGGTGCCGAAGAAACTGTTGGCTGAGGCGCCGGTCATGCTGCACGCCTATGATCTGCTGGAATGGCAAGGGCGGGACGTCCGCGACCAACCCTTTGCCGAACGGCGCGCCTTGCTGGAAAGCGCCTGCGCCGATCTGCCCCCCGATGCGCCCGTCCGACTGTCACCCCAGCTGGTGTTCGCAAATTGGCAAGACCTTGCAACAAAACGCGAAAACGCCCGCGAGGCGCACGCCGAAGGGCTGATGCTCAAGCGCGCACACAGCCCCTATCTGTCGGGCCGCAAGAAGGGCGATTGGTGGAAGTGGAAGCTGGACCCGCTGACCATTGACGCGGTAATGATCTACGCGCAATCCGGGTCGGGGCGTCGTGCGAACCTGTTCACAGACTTCACATTTGCGGTGCGTAAAGGGGATGAACTGGTGCCCTTCACCAAGGCCTACTCCGGCCTGACGGACGCGGAATTCCGCGAGATCACCGCCTGGGTGCGCAAGAACACGCTGCAGCGTTTTGGCCCCGTGCGGCAGGTCACACCGCACCATGTGTTCGAGATCGCGTTTGAGGGTATCCAGGCCTCCAGCCGCCACAAGTCAGGCGTCGCCCTGCGGTTTCCGCGCATGTTGCGCTGGCGCAAGGATAAACCTCTGGAGGAGGCGAATACCTTGGATGATCTGAACGAGATGCTGCGCGTCTACGGTTAAACAGATTGAAAATCAGCCCATCACGCGCTAGGAAGCTCCAAAGAGGAGTGCTCTGCCAGTGATCAAGTCAGCCTGACAATCCGGCCGCAACGGCCAAAGTTCAACTGACACGCTGGAGCATCTCATGCATCCCATCATCTATGACGTCGCCGTCAGCCTTGACGGCTATATTTCCGGTCCCGACGGGGACGTTTCCGCCTTTGCCCAGTCGGGCCCCGTGGTGGACGCCTATATGGCGCGACTGCAAGGCTATGCTTGCGCGCTTATGGGGCGGGCCACCTACGAATTCGGCTATCGCTTTGGGCTGGAACCCGGGCAGAACCCCTACCCCCACATGCGCAGCTACGTTTTGTCACGCAGCATCTCGCTACCCCCCGACAGCGATGTAACGCAGGTCGCCACCGACGCGGTGCGTTTTGCCGAAGAATTGCGCCAGACAGCAGGCGGGCCGATCTATCTGTGTGGAGGAGGTGCCATGGCCGGCAACTTTCTAGAGGCTGGGTTGATAGACATCCTACGTCTGAAGCGGGCCCCTATCCTGTTGGCAGGCGGCACACGGCTGTTTGGCCGTTCGGCGGCGACGCAGCAACTGGAGCACCGCGAAACGCAGACTTTCGATGACGGATATGTCTTTCAGGAGTATCACGTCAAAAATTGAAACCAAGGGCCGGGCGGACACGCCTTGTTGTCCGCCCGGCCCGGCATTAGATGTCTGGCAACCAGCAAAGAGGCATACCCATGTTCCAACTTCCCTTCCCAGTTCGTGATGCAAACGCCGGTGGCGGCAACAAGGAACTGGGGGACCTGCCGGAATGGAACCTGGATGACCTCTATACCGGCGAAGACGCGCCAGAGCTGAAGCGCGATCTGGATTGGCTGGAAGAAGCCTGCGCCTCATTCGCAGCCGACTATGAAGGCAAGCTGGCCGATCTGGACGCGGCAGGTTTTCTGGAGTGCGTGCTGCGTAACGAAAAGATCAACAACATCGCCGGGCGCATCATGTCCTTTGCGGGCCTGCGCTATTACCAGCTGACCACAGATGCGGGCCGGGCAAAGTTCATGTCCGATTGCCAAGAGAAGATTACGAATTTCACCACCCCGCTGGTGTTCTTCACGCTGGAGCTGAACCGGCTGGAGGATGACCATCTGGAAGGCCTGTTTGCGCAAAACGCCGATCTGGCGCGGTACAAGCCCGTCTTTGACCGCATCCGCGCGATGAAGCCCTATCAGCTGAGCGACGAGTTGGAGAAGTTCCTGCATGATCTGGGCGTGGTCGGCGACGCCTGGGAGCGGATGTTTGATGAGACCATCGCGGGGCTGGAGTTTGAGGTTCAGGGCGAACCACTTAACATCGAAGGCACGCTGAACCTGCTGACTGACCCCGACCGCGCCAAGCGGCAGGCGGCGGCAGAGGAGCTGGCGCAGGTTTTCCAGAGCAACATCAAGACCTTCGCGCGTGTGCACAACACGCAAGCCAAGGAAAAAGAGATCATCGACCGCTGGCGCGGGATGCCGACAGCGCAGACCGGGCGGCACCTGAGCAACCATGTGGAGCCAGAGGTGGTCGAGGCCCTGCGCAACGCGGTGGTCGAGGCTTATCCCAAGCTCAGCCATCGCTATTATGAGCTCAAGCGGAAATGGCTGAGGCTGGATGTGATGCAGGTCTGGGACCGCAATGCACCCCTGCCGATGGAGGACCCGCGCATCGTCAATTGGGACGCCGCAGAGGCCACGGTGATGGAGGCTTACAACGCCTTTGATCCGCGCATGGGCGAGATCGCCGAACCGTTCTTCCGCAAGGGCTGGATTGATGCAGGCGTGAAACCCGGCAAGGCCCCCGGCGCCTTTGCCCACCCCACCGTGACGGATGTGCACCCTTACGTGATGCTGAACTATTTGGGCAAACCGCGTGACGTGATGACGCTGGCCCATGAGCTGGGCCACGGCGTGCATCAGGTGCTGGCCGCAGGCCAAGGCGAGATGCTGTCGTCGACGCCTTTAACCCTCGCTGAAACGGCGAGCGTTTTCGGCGAGATGCTAACCTTCCGCAAGATGCTGGATGCGGCGAAGTCGGATACCGAACGCAAAGTGCTGTTGGCCGGCAAGGTCGAGGATATGATCAACACGGTCGTCCGTCAGATCGCTTTTTATGACTTTGAATGCAAACTGCACGCCGCCCGCCGGAATGGAGAACTGACGCCCGAAGACATCAACGCGCTGTGGATGTCCGTGCAGGCTGAATCGCTTGGGCCTGCGTTCGAGTTCATGGAAGGGTACGAGACCTTCTGGGCTTATATCCCGCACTTCGTGCATTCGCCCTTCTACGTCTACGCCTATGCCTTTGGCGACGGGTTGGTAAACGCGCTTTACGCGGCCTACACGGACGCGCCGGAGGGGTTCGAAGACAAATACTTCGACATGCTGAGCGCAGGTGGTTCCAAGCATCACAAGGAATTGCTTGCCCCCTTTGGTCTCGATGCATCCGATCCTGCGTTCTGGGACAAGGGGCTCAGCATGATCTCCGGCTTCATTGATGAACTGGAGGCGATGGAGGGGTGAGCCTTTCGCTGCGGTTGGAGCCCATTGGCCCGGACCAGTTGGACCGGGTCGCGGGGGTCAGAGTGGCCCCAGAACAGCTGAAATTCTCAGGCTCCGTGCAAGAAGCCTTTGAAGCCGCAGAAGAAGGCGTCGACTTCCACGGTATGTTTCTGGGCCCCGATGCTGTGGGCTTTTTCAAGATCGACCGTCTCTACGCAACACGCTTTCCCTTTGTCGCAGCGGGTGACATTGGCCTCAGGGCTTTCATGGTAGACATCACCCGGCAGGGCATGGGCATTGCCACGCGGGCCGTTCTCGCTCTTCCTGCCTATCTCAACACGACCTACACGGCGGCAAAGACAATCTGGCTGACAGTGAACAAGGCCAACCCCGCTGCCGTACGCGCCTATCTGAAGGGCGGGTTCGAGGACACGGGCGAGGAATGGCCCCACGGCGATGCGGGGCCTCAACATATTCTGCAGCTGGCTCTGTCCTAGAGGTTGCTGTGAGACCCGTCGCACAGCGGCACTTTGTCAGTATGCTTGCATCCACAAAAGAACGCCTTTTTGCTTTCCGGCGCTTCCCATTTGACGGGCTCAAACCCGCTGCCTTTGTGGGACCCGTCGCAAAAAGGTTGCCGCGAGGATTGCCCGCAGGAGCACCAGAAGTAGGTCTTGCCTGCTTCAACATCGACGGCATAAGGGTTGGGCTGCGCGACTTTTGGGGCGTCTGACATGGGCTGGCTCCTTGCTGGCTCGGTCTCAGCAAACCATGCGGCCCACTATCTGACAAGGTTGCAATGGCTCTGCCCTCGAAACCGGGCTAACTTGAGGCATGTTTCATCGTCCTTAGGAGGTTCCCATGTTCCGATTGCTTTCCATTTGTGTGTTTCTGGCTGCCGCGTCGCAGGGACACGCACAATCGCTCGTGGGTAAATGGGACTGTGAAGGGCGCAATGGCCCAAACAGGGCGGCAAAAGCCGTCATGGAGTTTCGCGACAACGGGCGGTTCCAGCATTATCTGAGCATGGGCGTGAACAACCAGCGCGGACGCGGCGGCGCTGTTGCCTTGATCCGGGGGACCTGGAAGCTTTCTGGTGATCGGTTGGTGGAAACAGCACAAAGCGTCAAAATTACGCGGGTTGAGCAAGGCCAGAGGGACATCACGAACACCGCACTTGGGCGGACAATGGCCAAAGGCCTGCGGGACCGATTGCTGGGACGGACAAAGATCAGCCGGACCCGGATCGAATTTCTACGGTCGGGGCGTTTTCGCCAGGTGTCGCGCACGATCTCAGTGACCTGCAGCCCTCGGTAACGCTACTTGAGCTGGCTGTCCTTTGACCCGCGCCGGTTGATGCCGCCGCGCACCTGATAGGCAGCGTCGCGTTCCTGCATGCAGTCGATACATAGCTTCACGCCCGGCTGGGCCTTGCGGCGCGCTTCGAGGATCGGTTCTTCGCATTCGGCGCAATGGGTCAGGCTCTCGCCTTGAGGCGTTTTGCGCGCCTTCATACGCGCGAGTTCATCCTCGATCGAGGCTTCGATCTGTTCGCTGACCGCGCCGTCTTTGGCCCAGCCCCCGGCCATCTTACGCCCCCGCCTTGCGGATCATATCAATCATCGCTTGCGTGCCCCGGCTGAACTCCAGCGGGCATGGATAGGTCTCTTCTCCTCGGATTGCCCGCCCAAATGCTTCAACCTGCAGCACGTATTGGTTCACGCCCGGGAAGCGTTCGGTGGTCACGGTGTTGGCTTCGGTTTCCAGCACCAGTTCGGCCTGATCGTGGACGTTCGCGTTGAAAGGGCAAGTCAGCGTCAGGATACCCTTGTCGCCGTGGAAAGCCAATAACCTCCACTTGAAGTGGCAGGGCTATCGCTTTTGAGATTTGGTCGCGGTTCTGATGAGTTCGAGCATGAATGTATCCTGCCATCCGGCGCGTTTCAGCTTTCCTCGCATTGATCCTTTTGACGGTTCGGAGCGGGCGAGGTTGAGAGCGATGCGCCGTAGGATAGAGAGATTTTCGGGTCCGTTGTCTTTTCTGTTGCGCGCGGCGTCCTCGTTCATGGAGACGTCGAGCACCCAGTGAAGGCTGTTCTCGATACTCCAATGGGCGCGGGTGATGGACAGGAAACGCTCGGGAGAGAGCGGCGCGCTGATGAGGAAGTAGCGAGTTTGGCATGAGGTTTTATCGCCGACTTCGCGGGTGGCGACGACCTTTCCGATGGCCCTGAGCCCGGGCCAGTGATGCCGCTCGTCGAGCCAGGCAACGTCATGCGAGATCAACGCCTTGCGCGTCTCCAGTCGACCGTGTCCTGCGTCAACATTCTGATAAGTTTCACAGTTTTCGACATTTCCAGGATCATCCAGCCAGAGTGCCACATCCTCGTGCAGCGTCTCCTGATTGCGTTTCAGCGCCAGAACATAATCACCGCCAGCCTGCGTTACCGTCTCGGCTGTAGTGCGCTGCGTGTGCATAGCGTCCGCCGTCACAATCCGCCCCTTCAACGACAGCATGTTCAACAGCGCGGGCAGCGCCGTAATCTCGTTGGATTTTTCGTCAACAGCGACCTGCCCGAGTACGAGCCTGGCCTCAGCCGCAAAAGCCTGCACGAGGTGTAACGCCGACTGCTTCTTCGCCCTGTCGAAGGAGCGCCGCAACGACTTGCCATCAACCGCAATCACCTCGCCCAACTGGTCAGCGAACCCCTCTGTCAGGCGAAGCATCACTGACTGAAACGTGCCAGGATCGAGGGCGTTGAACAGGTCAGAGAACGCATCGTGGCTCGGTATTCCGTGCTTCAGTGTCATGAATGTGCGCAAAAACGGCTCTTTCGTCGTGCCAAATAGCGCCATGTCGCAGCAACCCTCGCCGCCACACATGGTCGACAACAGGCCGATCATAAGCATCTCATGAAGATCATGCCGTGTAGCGTTGCTCGTACGAGGGTCTTCAAGGCCCTCAAAAATATGAGAAAAATCTTCCATCGCGGTCGCATCCTTTACTAATGACGCAATCCGTATGAATCCAATCAGACGTGATGCATAGTCAATATTTCAAAAGCGATTCCCCTGCTTGAAGTGGAGGTTTGAAACGCTTCGCTTGAACCGCTCGAAGCGGTTGGGGTTACAGATTACCTGTTAAACAGGTCGTCGAGGCGTTTGTCCTGTTGCTCTTGCGTTTGGATATAAGCTCGCACCGTGCGCTCATCTGCGCCGACCGTCGAGACGAAATAACCACGTGCCCAGAATTTATGCCCCGCAAAATTGCGGCGGCGGTTCTTGATGTTCTGCGCGATCCAGATCGAGCTTTTTCCCTTCATGAACCCGATCACATGCGCGACCGAGTGCTTGGGTGGGATGCTCAACAACATATGCACGTGGTCTGGCATCAGGTGCCCCTCTTCAATTGAGCACTCCTTCTGGCGCGATAGTCGGTGGAATACTTCACGCAATTCTCGGCGCAGGTAGCCGTAAAGTTCCTTCTTTCTGTATTTGGGCGTGAAAACCACGTGATATTTGCACTCCCAAGTACTGTGGTTAAGGTGATTTGTCGTTTCTGATGACATTGGAAGATTTCCCTTGCAGGGCTTCGAGCGGTCGAAACCCTCTAGGAAATCTTCCTCATATGTAGAACATCAGGGGTCCCCCAGCAAAGCTGGGGGCTTGTCAATGGGGACAGTCATGCGCTGACGCTTGAACATCCGGATGGAAACCATTGAAGATATTGTGAAACTGCTGAACCTTGCGGTGCTTTGGGCGTAGATGTCCACGCCGTTTTCGATGTCGATCTCCGCATGGGTGATCGCTAGCGGTTCTTCGCCCGTCACAAACCGTGTGCCACCCAGCGTGTAGACTCCGATGTCCGACAGCCCCCCTCCACCAGCATTCGCTTGATTGCGGATGTTGCCGGTGTCGTCGTTGAAGAACGTAAAGGCCGCATCGACATGGCGCAGGGTGCCAATGGCCCCCGATTGCACCAGATCCCGTGCACGTTGGAACTGGGGGTGGTGGACGATCATGTAGGCCTCTGCCGCCTGAAGCCCGCTCAGATCGCGCGCGGCGATCAGACGCTCGAAATCATCTGCCACCATGGCAATCGGCTTCTCACACAGGACATGCTTGCCGCGCTCCAGCGCCCGGCAGGTCCAGCCCACATGCATGTGATTGGGCAGCGGAATGTAGACTGCATCAATCTCAGGATCGGCCAGCAGCGCATCATAGCTGTCATGGACCCGCAGTCCCGGCGCAAAGGCAGCAAACGGCGCGGCCTTGGCGGGGTCGCTGGTCGCCAGAGCGGCCAGCACGGACCCTTCGGCGGCATGAATGGCAGGTGCCATATGCTGACGGGCGAAATTTGCAGCCCCCAGAACGCCCCATCGGATTATTTTCATTGTCGATGCCTCCTGTCGCAAGGGTACGGGCGTTCGGCATGGGGGTGAAGGCCCAAATGAAAAGGCCCCACCGTTTCCAGCGAGGCCTTTCATGTCCTTGTCGAAAGGGATCAGGCGTTAACGGCCATGCCCTTTTCCCGCGCCAGTTCGCGCATGCGCTTTTGCAACCTTTCAAACGCGCGCACTTCGATCTGGCGGATGCGTTCGCGGCTGACGTCGTACTGGCCGCTCAGGTCTTCAAGCGTGATGGTCTCATCGCTTAGGCGGCGCTGGGTCAGGATGTCCTTTTCGCGGTCGTTCAGAACTTCCAGCGCTTCGGACAGCATCTCGCGACGGGTCTCCAACTCATCCTTTTCGGCGTAATCGCCAGCCTGATCGGCATCTTCGTCTTCGAGCCAATCCTGCCACTGCATGGCACCTTCACCATCGGCACCAACCTGTGCGTTCAGGGAGGCATCCCCCCCCGACATGCGCCGGTTCATGGAGATCACTTCATCCTCGGTCACGCCAAGCTGTTCGGCGATTTTCTCGACATTTTCCGGGCGCAGATCGCCCTCTTCCAGCGCGCCAATCTTGTTCTTGGCCTTGCGCAGGTTGAAGAACAGCTTCTTCTGGCCCGAGGTTGTGCCGAGCTTCACCAGCGACCAAGACCGCAGGATGTATTCCTGGATCGAGGCGCGGATCCACCACATGGCGTATGTCGCCAAACGGAAACCTTTTTCGGGGTCAAAGCGTTTCACAGCCTGCATCAGGCCCACATTGGCCTCAGAGATCACTTCGGCCTGTGGCAACCCATAGCCGCGATAGCCCATGGCGATCTTGGCCGCCAGCCGCAGGTGCGAGGTGACCATCCGGTGGGCGGCTTCGGTGTCTTCCTGTTCCACCCAGCGTTTGGCGAGCATATATTCCTCTTCCGGTTCCAGCAGCGGGAACTTGCGGATTTCCTGCATATAGCGGTTCAGACCGCCTTCAGGGGTAGGTGCGGGAAGATTTGCATAATTAGCCATTTTGTCTCTCCTGTCGCCCGAATGTTTACGGGATTAACATAGGATATGGGGACCGTATGAACGCCTTTCAAGGGGCAATCGGTGTCCTCTAGTTCATAATGCCTAAAGATAGGTGAACAGACAGTTACGACGGCGTGATGTCGCGCCCTTGTGCGGAATGTTTCAGCGCTCAGGCTTTGAGACTGACAAGTAATTCTGTCATGTCTTCAGGCAGTTCTGCCTCGAACCTCATGTGATCTTTGTGGATCGGATGTTCAAACCCCAACACCGCTGCATGCAAAGCCTGACGTGGAAAGGCCCGAATTGTTTCAGATACGCTGTCTGAAATCGCCCCTTTCGGCAGCTTTCGTTTGCCCCCATAGGTCGGATCGCCCACCAACCCGTGGCCCGCATGCGCCATATGCGCACGGATCTGATGGGTGCGCCCGGTTTCCAGCCAGCATTCCATCAACGCCAGCACCGGCGGCATCCCAAACCGCGCGACCGTCCGCGCCCGCGTCACCGCATGCCGTCCGCCTTGAAACAGCACCGCCTGCCGCTGGCGGTCCGTCTTGTGCCGCGCCAGTTGCGTGGTGAGCTTGAGGATATTGCCCGCTTCAAAGGAGGCTCCCCTGACGCCCCGCAGACGTGGATCATTGGCATCCGGCACGCCGTAGACCAGCGCCTTGTAGTAGCGCTCAACGTTATGTTTCTCGAACTGAGCGGCCAGCCCATGGTGCGCAGCATCCGATTTCGCCACGACCAGCAAGCCAGAGGTTTCCTTGTCGATCCGGTGAACGATGCCGGGGCGTTTCATGCCGCCGACACCGGACAGATCGTCGCCGCAATGCGCCAGCAGAGCATTGACCAGCGTGCCCGAAGGCGTGCCGGGCGCGGGATGCACAACCATACCAGCCGGTTTGTTGATGACGATGAGATCCGCATCCTCAAAGACAACCTCCAATGGGATGTCCTCTGCCGCGATATGGCTTTCCTCGGCCTCTTCAACGGTGATCTCAACGACCGCCCCCTCACCCACTTTGGACTTCGGGTCCGTCACAACGGCACCATCCACCCGAACCGCGCCATCGCCCAGCAACCGCCCCAGCCGCGTGCGCGACAGCGCCTCTTGCTCTGGCACATCCCGCGCCAGCGCCTTATCAAGGCGCGCGGGGGGCTCAGGCCCCAGGACAAAGCTGATCAGGCGCTTGGACATGGATGATCCCGAAACATTTGTTGAGCCACCCAACATCAAGTTCCTGCGTTGGCTGGTGACGATTCTGACCGCCGTGATGATTTGCGGCCTTCTAGTGATCATCGGGCTCTTTGTCACGCGTTTGGGTGGGGGCGCGCAGGTGGCACCTGAGGAGATTACTTTGCCTGAAGGCGTGACGGCGCGGGCCTTTACCACGGGGCCAGATTGGTATGCGGTGGTGACGAGCGCGGATGAGATTTTGATATACAGCCGTGCGACCGGGGAGTTGCGGCAAAGGGTCGTGATTGAGAGCGAGTAGCGTCTGGAATAGCGACGGAGCGGGGCCGCGCCCTGCTGCGCCGTACTCTCACCCCGCGCCTTCAAAAATTCTTCGAATTTGTTGAAGGTGGTACCACCTCCTGGTCTCGAACCAGGGACCTCCTGATCCACAATCAGGCGCTCTAACCAACTGAGCTAAGGCGGCACTGGGCTGGATTTAGCCAAGGCTTGGGCGGATTGCAAGACCCCTCTGGGCGTCAAAACCGTATCTTCCAGGTCTGTTCCGTCAGGTCCCGGCCAAAGGAATGAACCGGCCTGCTGTCCACCAATTCCCAGCCGTTTCGGGCATAGAGCGCACCAGCCGCACCATGCTCCGCATGGGTCCACAGCTGCATGCCGCTATAGCCCGCGTTGCGGGCAAATGTCATACAGGTTTCCAGCAGCAGCCGCCCCAACCCCTGCCCCCGCGCCTGGGGTTCCAGCAGAAAGAGCCGCAGCTTGGCGGTCTGATCATCCAGCCGCACGAAAAAGATACTACCCAGACGCACATTACCCTGCCAGGCGATCCACCCGGCCTCGCAGTCGGGGTCATGGTCCGAGATGAAAGCGTCAATGATTGAGGCCACCAGCGGTCCAAAGGTGTCATCAAACCCCTCATCGCGCGCGTAAAGCGCCGCGTGGCGCGCCACCAGCCAATCGCGGTCATCGGGCGTGAAACGGTTGATCTTGATCGCGTCCATGAGCCCATACTCACCGCCACCTGCTTGCTTTTCAAGGCCACGCAAGGTAGCGACAAGGCCCAAGACCGGAGAGACCAAGATGGGCATCAACACCGAACGCGATATTGAGGCCAACCTGCAGATCGGCCCCACCGACAAAGGCATGGTGCGGCTCTTTGTGGAGGCGGATGGTATAGAGATCCCGATGGATTTCACGGCAGAGGAAGCCTTTGAGATAGCCGAAGAAATCACCGCAGCAGCCAACCGGATATCCGGCGCGCGGCAGGGCGGCAAAAAACGCTGAAAGGCGGGCGGCACGGCCCGCCCTACGAGGACAGGTCGCCCCTTCTTTCTGGCCAGAAATATCCCATTCTGACTTTGCCACGTAAGGGGGAGCTTTGCTCCATCCTCCCACCCTAAACGACAGATCGCTGACAACGGCAGGATGGACCACAGGTCCCGCTTACTTTGCCCCGACGTTGTCTCCGTAAGGTGGGCGTGTCGCCCACCCCCGCTTTTCAATACACCATGTCCGGATCACGCAGCAGATGCAGACGGCGCGCGGCGTGAAACGCGAACTTCTGCACCATCACCTTGCGCCGGGCTGCCGCGAGTTTCACCTCGTCAGGCATCCGGATGATCTCCGCCCCATAGGCATCGCCAATAATCAGACCGGACTCCTGCGGCAACAGGTCGGTCGGGAAATGCTCATCCACCGCCCAGAAAAACCGATCCGCCCACTCCAGATAGCCTTGCCACTTCGCATCAGAGGTGAAATCCGCCCGCGAAGACTTGCACTCCACGATCCAGATCTCCCCTTTTGGACCCAGCCCCATCACATCGACCCGCAGACCACGGGTCGGCACCAGTTCCTCGACGCAGGCGAACCCATGGCTCACCAGATGCCTCGCCACGCCCCGCGCCAATAGCTGCCCGGGTTGCAGGCTTAACAGCGGGGATTGCAGATCATCATGGGGCATCTCCCAACTTATGAACATTTCGTGAACATTTGCAAGTCTCCGCCGGGGTGATTGCAGGGCTATCGCTTTTGAGATTTGGTCGCGGTTCTGATGAGTTCGAGCATGAATGTATCCTGCCATCCGGCGCGTTTCAGCTTTCCTCGCATTGATCCTTTTGACGGTTCGGAGCGGGCGAGGTTGAGAGCGATGCGCCGTAGGATAGAGAGATTTTCGGGTCCGTTGTCTTTTCTGTTGCGCGCGGCGTCCTCGTTCATGGAGACGTCGAGCACCCAGTGAAGGCTGTTCTCGATACTCCAATGGGCGCGGGTGATGGACAGGAAACGCTCGGGAGAGAGCGGCGCGCTGATGAGGAAGTAGCGAGTTTGGCATGAGGTTTTATCGCCGACTTCGCGGGTGGCGACGACCTTTCCGATGGCCCTGAGCCCGGGCCAGTGATGCCGCTCGTCGAGCCAGGCAACGTCATGCGAGATCAACGCCTTGCGCGTCTCCAGTCGACCGTGTCCTGCGTCAACATTCTGATAAGTTTCACAGTTTTCGACATTTCCAGGATCATCCAGCCAGAGTGCCACATCCTCGTGCAGCGTCTCCTGATTGCGTTTCAGCGCCAGAACATAATCACCGCCAGCCTGCGTTACCGTCTCGGCTGTAGTGCGCTGCGTGTGCATAGCGTCCGCCGTCACAATCCGCCCCTTCAACGACAGCATGTTCAACAGCGCGGGCAGCGCCGTAATCTCGTTGGATTTTTCGTCAACAGCGACCTGCCCGAGTACGAGCCTGGCCTCAGCCGCAAAAGCCTGCACGAGGTGTAACGCCGACTGCTTCTTCGCCCTGTCGAAGGAGCGCCGCAACGACTTGCCATCAACCGCAATCACCTCGCCCAACTGGTCAGCGAACCCCTCTGTCAGGCGAAGCATCACTGACTGAAACGTGCCAGGATCGAGGGCGTTGAACAGGTCAGAGAACGCATCGTGGCTCGGTATTCCGTGCTTCAGTGTCATGAATGTGCGCAAAAACGGCTCTTTCGTCGTGCCAAATAGCGCCATGTCGCAGCAACCCTCGCCGCCACACATGGTCGACAACAGGCCGATCATAAGCATCTCATGAAGATCATGCCGTGTAGCGTTGCTCGTACGAGGGTCTTCAACGCCCTCAAAAATATGAGAAAAATCTTCCATCGCGGTCGCATCCTTTACTAATGACGCAATCCGTATGAATCCAATCAGACGTGATGCATAGTCAATATTTCAAAAGCGATTCCCCTGGGGGTGATTGCAGGGCTATCGCTTTTGAGATTTGGTCGCGGTTCTGATGAGTTCGAGCATGAATGTATCCTGCCATCCGGCGCGTTTCAGCTTTCCTCGCATTGATCCTTTTGACGGTTCGGAGCGGGCGAGGTTGAGAGCGATGCGCCGTAGGATAGAGAGATTTTCGGGTCCGTTGTCTTTTCTGTTGCGCGCGGCGTCCTCGTTCATGGAGACGTCGAGCACCCAGTGAAGGCTGTTCTCGATACTCCAATGGGCGCGGGTGATGGACAGGAAACGCTCGGGAGAGAGCGGCGCGCTGATGAGGAAGTAGCGAGTTTGGCATGAGGTTTTATCGCCGACTTCGCGGGTGGCGACGACCTTTCCGATGGCCCTGAGCCCGGGCCAGTGATGCCGCTCGTCGAGCCAGGCAACGTCATGCGAGATCAACGCCTTGCGCGTCTCCAGTCGACCGTGTCCTGCGTCAACATTCTGATAAGTTTCACAGTTTTCGACATTTCCAGGATCATCCAGCCAGAGTGCCACATCCTCGTGCAGCGTCTCCTGATTGCGTTTCAGCGCCAGAACATAATCACCGCCAGCCTGCGTTACCGTCTCGGCTGTAGTGCGCTGCGTGTGCATAGCGTCCGCCGTCACAATCCGCCCCTTCAACGACAGCATGTTCAACAGCGCGGGCAGCGCCGTAATCTCGTTGGATTTTTCGTCAACAGCGACCTGCCCGAGTACGAGCCTGGCCTCAGCCGCAAAAGCCTGCACGAGGTGTAACGCCGACTGCTTCTTCGCCCTGTCGAAGGAGCGCCGCAACGACTTGCCATCAACCGCAATCACCTCGCCCAACTGGTCAGCGAACCCCTCTGTCAGGCGAAGCATCACTGACTGAAACGTGCCAGGATCGAGGGCGTTGAACAGGTCAGAGAACGCATCGTGGCTCGGTATTCCGTGCTTCAGTGTCATGAATGTGCGCAAAAACGGCTCTTTCGTCGTGCCAAATAGCGCCATGTCGCAGCAACCCTCGCCGCCACACATGGTCGACAACAGGCCGATCATAAGCATCTCATGAAGATCATGCCGTGTAGCGTTGCTCGTACGAGGGTCTTCAACGCCCTCAAAAATATGAGAAAAATCTTCCATCGCGGTCGCATCCTTTACTAATGACGCAATCCGTATGAATCCAATCAGACGTGATGCATAGTCAATATTTCAAAAGCGATTCCCCTGGGGGTGATTGGTATTTCCGCACGTGCTCCCCTATCTTGCAGGTCGGTGAGGGAGAGGACATTCCATGGAAAATCAGCGCGGTTTGAGCGAGAGTGAAGCACGTGGTGTGCGCTACGCCAGAGAGTTGGAGGGCCATCTGAGTTGGCTCGATACATTCTCCGGCACGGCCCTGGGGGTGCTGGCCACGGCGTCTGGCATCTACACCTACCTCGGTGTGTCGTCTCTGCTCGATGACAATGGGGCGATGTCCGCCTTTGCCGCCATCGCCTATTCCGTCGCTGTCTCCGTCGGCATCTTTGTCTTCTGGTCCTACATGCTGCGCCTTTTTCCTGCCGTGCGCACGGCGCGCGCGCGCATCGGCCTGCTGGGGGCCATGGGGCTGGGCTCGTTTGCCATTGTGGCCATGTCGAGCTGGTTGAACGCAGCAGCGCTCGCAGGCTCAGCTGCGGTGGAGCAGCACTTGGCCGAGACCGTGCAAGACTATCAGGCCTCCCTGGAGCGCGCCCATGAGATCGCCCTCTCCGCCCAGGGTTTGGAGCGGGACGTGTCCCGGGTCAGGCAATCTTTTGAAGATCTCAGCGAACAGGAAGCCACCGGGAACCTGTCTGGCCTTGCGGGGCGTGGTGCGGTGTTTCGGGTGCTGCGCCAGAAATCCAGCGAATTGAGCGCTTTGGAGGCGCAGATCGCCACACAGACACCGCTGGTCGATGCCGCCTTTGTGGAAGGCAACCAGATCCTGAGCCGCATGCGGGCTTTGACAGTGGAGCCCGGCCCGGTACAGACGCGGTCCGTTGAGTTTTCCGAGCAGGCGGTACGCCTGGCAGGACTGATCACGCAGCTGCGCCAGCTGTCTGTGGCCCCGTTGGTGGAGCGGGCCGCACAGGACCTTGCCGCCTCTGTCGTGCTGCCCGAACTTGACGCCTCGTCAGAGGAAAACCGCACCGCGCAAGGGGCCACGATTACGGCTGTTCTTGAGGTGCTTGCCCAACGGGCAACCACGCTGGAACGCGCGGCACAGGCCGTGATTGCCATGCCGCCCCCGGCAGAGACGACCTATACCCCCATTTCAAGCGCCGATGCGGTGATCCTATATGCGCGCAACTTCGTGCCCTCCTGGGCTGGGGCGATTGCGATTGACCTTTTGCCTGCTGTGCTTGTCTTCATCCTGGCGATCACCCAAGGGGCGATCCGGTCGGGCCGCGAAGGGGCCGCTGTGGAAGACACGCTGACCCTGGCTGAGCTGCGCGCCGCCCTGACGGCCATGCGGGACGTGGAAACGGCGATGGCGCAAACGGCTCCAGACGACAAACCCATACCTGCAGAAAAATCCGAGCCTGCGGCGCAAATCACACCCATCAAGTCATCATGAGCGAGGCCACAGACATCGACAAAGCGGCACCACCCCGCCGCAACCCGGTCTCGCGGGCATTGATTGGGATTTTGATCTTTCAACTTGGCCTCGGCTTCCTGCTGTTCTGGGATGATCTGGCAGAAGGCCTGCGCGTGCCGTCCTTTGCGCCCTCAGCCCCGTCGCTGACCGAGCCCATTCGACCCGGGGATCAAACCCGCCGCTACCGGCAGGACCGCGCCCCTGCCCCGGGCCAGCCTATGCCTGACACCCCTTTGCCGGAACGGCTGGTGCTGACCCCCATCGAGGCCGGGCAGACCGCCCTGCTGGAAGGGGGCATCGCCGAAGGGGACGCGGCACGTATCACGGGGTTGATCGAGGGGCTCGCCAGCCGCCCTACCCGCGTGATCCTCAATTCGCCCGGCGGGTCGGTTCAGGACGCATTGGAGCTCGGCCGATACCTGCGTGATGCGGGGCTGAACACCGCCATGCGCGCGGGCGACATCTGCTATTCGGCCTGCCCTTACGTACTGGCCGCAGGGGTTGATCGTGACATTCCTGAAACTGCGTCCGTTGGCGTACACCAGCACTACTTTGGCGAAAGCACGCTGCTGCCTGCCTTTGTGGCCGTCGAGGACATCCAGCGCGGTCAGGGGCTTGTGATGCGCTACCTTGATCAGATGGGCATCGACCCGCTGGTCATGAGCCACGCACTGGTGACCCCGCCGGACCAGATTTACGTTCTGGTGCCGGAAGAGCTGCGGGCCTACGACTTTATCATGTCACCTGAATAAACAGCCCTACTGACGGGTCTGAGAATCATGGGGTTGACATGATACCATTTGGTTTCATAAATATGATACCGAAAGGTATCTCTTATGACACTGAATGATTCTCAAAACACCTTCCGCGCTCTCGCGGATCCAACCCGGCGGGACATCCTCAAGCTGCTGACGCGCTCTGAGATGACCATCGGAGACGTGACCGACCGTTTCGACATGACGCGGGCTGCCGTGAAAAAGCACCTGACGGTGCTGAGCGACGGCGGGCTGATCACTGTCGAGGCGCGTGGACGCGAACGCATCAACCGCATCAACCCGGCGGGCTTTGCGCCCGTGCTCAACTGGCTCGAATTCTTCGACCAGTTCTGGGACGACCGTCTGTCGGCCCTCAAAACAGCCATTGAAAAGGACACAAAATGACCAAGGCAACCCTGCGCAAATCCATCATGCTTGCCGCCCCACGCGAAACCGTTTGGGACTATCTCACCCAGCCCGACAAGCTGGCGATCTGGTTCCATCCGCCCAAGACGCCAATTACCGAGGGCGAAAAGCTGGAGATGTTCGGCACAGAATCCGGCGATCTGCTGATCTGGGGCAAGGTCCACGTGGCGCGCGAGCCGGAGTATCTGGAGTATACCTTTACGGTGAAGCCCATGGGTGAGGCCGTGAGCCTTGTGAAGTGGACACTCACGGAGGTGCCCGGCGGTACGCAGCTGAACCTTGAACACGAAGGCCTGCCGGAAACGGCCGACGCCTTTGGCGTGCTGATGGCGCTCGACAAAGGGTGGGACGATCACATGGGGCGGATGCGCGCTGACATAAATGGCTGAGCCCATTGCCGGACCCGTCGCTTCCCCCTACATGGGGGGAGTGATGGGTTCTGCCCTGTGCGTGTGACGTAGCATTCCAGTGGCCTTAAGCAAATCCGAGGGAGCTGGCTCTGTCCGGGCCCTGGTTCGGTTATCCGGCGCCCACCTGTATATACAGGTCCTCGGGAATCAAGACCGACCGGCAGGTGTGGTCCCATCACGCCTCTTGAGGCTGCCGGAAAGCCCCCGCTATTCCCCCGCCAATGCGTTGGCGATGGCCTCCGCCAGTTCTGCCGGCGGTGAGGGTTTTTGCAGCAGTGGGGCCTGAACCTCTCCCATTTCCGATGCGGTGAAACCTGTGTAGCCAGAGGTATAAATGACCGGCATCTCCGCCCGCAGCGCCCGCACACGGCGGGCCAGTTCAAACCCCCCGAAATTGCCGGGCATGACCACATCCGTCAGCAACAGGTCAAAATCCAGACCGTTTTCAACAAGTTGCAAGGCCTCCTGACCGGATCTGGCTGTGACGACGTTGTAGCCCATGCTCTCCAACGTGTCGGTGATCATCATCAACAACTGTGGTTCATCTTCGGCGACCAGCAAGGTCTCGCCCCGGCCCTGCTGAACTTCATCGGCGGGAAGTGCGGGTTCCCGCAGGCCCTGATCAGACCCGCGTGGCAAGGTCATCTGAACGGTCGTGCCAATGCCCTCTTCCGAGTAAACCCGCAGATCGCCGTCTGACTGACGCACAAAGCCATAGACCATCGCCAGCCCCAACCCGGTGCCGGAGTTGGTGTCTTTGGTGGTAAAGAACGGATCAGTGCAGCGGGCCAGCGTTTCTGCCTCCATGCCCGGCCCGTTGTCGGCCACGCTGATTTCGACGTACCGGAAGGATTCCGCCTCTGACGGATCAGGACTGCCGCCCTGTTGATGCTGATCAAGGCCTTCGCGCGTTGCACGCACGGGGCGGGCACGGATCTCGATCCGGTTGCCCTTGCCCGAACGCAGGACAGCGTCACGCGCATTCAGAACCAGGTTCATCAGGGCCGTTTCAAGCTGTGCCTGATCGCAGAAGTGGGCAAGCCCCTCTTCCGCAACGTAGAAATTGATCTCGATCTGCGCCTCCAGCATGGGGCGGATCAGGACGCTGAAATCCTCAAAGGCGTCGCGGGTCTTGCGCGCAGAGGCCAGCCCCGGCTGTCGCCGGGCAAAGGCAAGCAAACGCCCCGTGAGCGCGCGGCCCTGTTGGATCGCTGTACCCGCCGTCTGAAAGTACTTGTCGCGTCGTTCCTTGGTTTCTGATCGTTCAGCAAGATCGACAGCATAGAGTAGAGAAGCCAGCAGATTGTTGAAATCATGGGCAATACCGCCCGTAAGCTGGCCTAGCGCGTCCAGGCGGCTTTTGCGTTCGACCACCTGGCGGTTGCGTTCCTCATCCGACACATCGTCAATGACCAGCACCACATGCACATCCGTGAGGTCATTTTCGACGGTCGCGTTGCTGACCCGCACGTAGCGCTGGCTCTCCTCCCCGCGCACGCGCCGCAGCAGATGGGTTTCCCCGTGCAACGAATGCCCCGACAAGGCCCGCCGTACCGGGTCTGCGCTGGCCTCCAGCGGTGACATGGACTCCGCTTCGAGAAAGGAAATCGCTTTGGGCCAATCAAAAGGCACAGGATCGCTGATCCCGCCCAGCAGATGGCGCGCAAAGTTGTTGATCCGCACAATCCGGCCATTGAGATCAAGGGCGATGATCCCGCTGCTGGCCGCATTGAAGATGGTCTCGAATTCTTCCCGCTCGGTCTGAGCGCGCAGTTCGTTTTGCTTGAGGGTCGTGATGTCCTCTGCCTTGCCAATGTGGCGGCGGACAGAGCCGTCCTCATTACGGTCAAACACGCTGTCGTGGGACAACAGCCAAAGCCAATGCCCCTCCTTGTGTTTCATGCGGTATTCGAGTGTGACAACCTCGCCGTCTTTTAGGCGCTGGATCGCTTCAAAGTGCTTCAGCACCTTTGGAAAATCATCCGGATGGCACAGCGTTGGCATGATCGCCTCGCCCATGGCCTGGGCTTCTTCCACAGAATAGCCCAGCATATCGGTCAAAGACCTGCTGGCGTATTCGTTTGACTGGCTGACCTGATTAAAAACGTAAAGAACGCCGGGGATGACGTTTAGCGTCTTTTCGAGGAACTCAGAAGGGGCCCATTGCGGCTGGTCCATGGTGTAGGGTCCTGACAAAGGGCAGCGTTCACCTCAAACTAGAGCATTGACCCTGCTTTCGCAACTTTGTGGCGATAAATTCGCGGGGCCACCCCCGGCCTGGCCCTGCGTCACGTGCGCACGCTCGATGATCACGGTGCCAGAACCAGGGTCTGGTTCAATCGGACTATGAAGTTGGCAGAGGAACGGGTTAGGCTGGCCGCATTGAAGTATCGATTAGGAGAAAACGATGATTAAGACTTTCCTTTGCGCAGCCGTGGTTGCAACCGCCCTTCCGGCGGCAGAGGCCTGGGCGCAGAATTGGCAGCGGATCAAGACAGAGCAGCAGTTCCGCGACCTGGTTGTCGGGCGCACCGGGGTCAGCGAGGGGCATCGTGTGAAGGTGCATGCCAACGGCAAGATGAGCGGCAACATCAAGGGGCGCGGCAAGATCAACGGGGCCTGGGCCTGGTCCGGCAGCTTCTGGTGTCGCAATCTGAACGTGGGCAGTGAGGCGCTGGGTCAGAACTGTCAGACCGTGCACATCTCAGGCAATCAGGTCCGCTATACGCAGGACAAGGGCAAGGGCCGGGCTTCGGTCTGGACGTTGAAGTAGGGCGTCAGAATGCGTCGGGCCGCGCCTCTCGCGCCATGTGGTCGAGGACCGCGTTGACAAAGCTCGCCTCTTTTCCTTCTGGAAAGAAAGCACGGGCCACATCGACGTATTCCTTGATCACGACCTTGGGCGGCGTGTTCTGATCGCGCAATTCGGCCCCGGCGGCCCGGAAGAGCGCACGCAAAGTGGGGTCGATACGCGCGATGGGCCATTTGGCGACCAGCGCACGGTCCGTCTGCTGATCGATGGGGGCCTGGTAGTTCACGGCCTCTTCCATCACGCGCGAAAAGAGGTCGATGTCGCCATCGGCCATCTCATCCCCTTCGTAGGTCGCGCCAAAGCGGTGATCCATAAACTCGCGGCGCACATCATCCACGGATTGCGACGATTGCTCCATCTGAAAGAGCGCTTGCACGGCGTAAAGCCGCGCGGCTGCTTTCATCTTGCGCTTTTGATTGCCTGACAGGCTCATACTGTGTGGGTTCCCCCGGCCATCACCGTGTCTTCGCCCCGTGGCTTGAACCCGATGCCTTTGGTTTCGGCGGACCACTTACGGGCGAGCGCAATCAGATGCAAGGCCGCAGCGGCAGCACCGCCGCCCTTGTTTTGGCCGGCGGGGTCGGCGCGGACTTCGGCCTGCGCCTTGTTCTCCACTGTCAGGATGCCATTGCCGATGCAAAGCCCTTGCAGGCCAAGCAGTTGCAGCGCGCGGCTGCTGTCATTGCAGACGGTCTCATAATGCGTGGTCTCGCCCCGGATCACGCAGCCCAAGGCAACGTAGCCATCAAAGTTGCTGCGCCGATCAGAGATGCCAATCGCCGTGGGAATTTCCAGCGCACCAGGCATTTCGACGATCTCATAGGTCGCCCCGGCAGCCTCCAATTCGTTCTTTGCACCGGTCAGCAGGCCCTCTGCGATATCGCTGTAATAGGGCGACACCACGATCAGTACCTTGACGGGCTTGTCAAAACGGGGGCGCGGCAGGGTGGTGTGTTCTTCGGTTGAGGCCATGGTCTACTCCGCTGTGATGGGCCGGGTGCCCACGATTTCGAGGCTGTAGGCATCAAGGCCCAGATAGCGCGTGTCGGGATTATCGGTGAGAAGGATCAACTGGCTCAGGCCAAGCGACGACAGGATCTGCGCGCCAAGGCCTGTGCGTTTGATGGTGCGCGGGCCGTCGTCTTCTTCCTCGTCCAGTCGCAGGCGCGGGTAAGGATCACGGAAGAGCACAACGGCCCCGCGCCCTTCGCCCGCGATGATCTGCATGGCGCGCGGTAATTCATCGGCCGGGCTAGGGCCCAGGCCAAGGATGTCTTCCAGCGCGTTGATGGCATGGGTGCGCACCAGCACCGGATCGGCGGTGGAGATATCGCCCTTGGTCAGCACGACGTGGTCGGTGCCGGTAATTTCATCCCCGATGATGCGCATCATCCATTCGCCGCCATAGGCTGAAGTCACGCTGCGCGCGTCGCGCTCCACCAGCAGGTTGTCGTGCTTGTGGCGATAGGCAATGAGGTCGCTGATGGTGCCGATTTTGAGGCTATGTTCTTTAGCAAATTCAACAAGATCGGGCAGACGCGCCATGGTCCCGTCTTCTTTCATGATCTCACAGATCACGCCGGAGGGGTTGAGGCCGGCAAGACGGCTGATGTCCACGGCGGCTTCGGTATGCCCTGCCCGCACCAACACGCCGCCGTCACGCGCACGCAGAGGGAAGACGTGGCCAGGAGTTGCGATGTCTTGCGGGCCAGACTGAGTGGCGATCGCTGTGGCAACCGTAAGGGCGCGGTCGGCAGCGGAAATGCCGGTGGAGACGCCTTCACGCGCCTCGATGCTGACGGTAAAGGCAGTCTCATGCCGGGAGGAGTTGTTCACGGCCATCATCGGCAGGCCCAGATGGTCGATCCGCTCTGAGGTCATGGGAAGACAAATCAGCCCGCGCCCGTGGGTCGCCATGAAATTGATCGCAGCGGCGTCTGCAAACTCTGCGGCAATCACCAGATCGCCTTCGTTCTCGCGGTCTTCGTGGTCAACCAGAATGAACATCCGCCCCGCCTTGGCATCGGCGATGATGTCCTGAATGGGCGAAATGGCGGCGGCGAGGCCTTCTTCGACCGGACCGGGCGTTTCGAAGTTCATGGGGCAAGGTCCCTAGCAGGTTTCGCCCGCTGATACCCCAGCGATGGGGTGAAGACCAGAGCGGTTGCGGGGGCGCTTGCCCGGCTGAGAGGTTAATGGCTCCCTAACGTGGACGCGTCGTTTTGGACGCGTCTACGTTAGGTTTTCGTTAAGGTGCTGAGGGAGTCTCAAACCCACGGGGCAATCTCGCGGGCTGCTGCTTCGGCCTCGCCCCGCGTCGCAAAGCGTGCTGCATCGCGGTCCCCTAGATGCCGCCAGCCATGCCCGTCCTCCGGGTCACGGCGACACAGGACATAGCCAAACGTGCCGTCAGAATGCTCCAGTATATCCACGCAATGCGTCCCGCCCGGATCTTCCCAAGAGGCCAGGACCAGTGGCTTCACGACATCTCTGCCAGCCGCGCAACATAGCGGGCCAGTGTGTCGATCTCCAAGTTTACCCGGTCGCCCACGGCCACATCACCCCAAGTGGTGACCTCTTTGGTGTGCGGGATGAAGTTGATGCCAAAGTCGCAGCTGTCGACTTCGTTCACGGTCAGCGAGGTGCCATTGAGTGCAACAGAGCCCTTCGGCGCGATAAACCGCGCGAGGTCTTCAGGCGCGCGCAGGGTCACGCGCGTGCTGTCGCCTTCATCGGTCATCGCCACGACCTCTGCCACGCCGTCCACATGACCTGAGACGATATGGCCGCCCAATTCGTCGCCCACTTTCAAGGCCCGCTCGAGGTTCACGCGCTTGCCAACGGCCCAATCGCCAATGTTTGTCTTGTCGACCGTTTCGGCACTGATCTGCACGTCGTACCAGCCGGGGCCAAGGTCCACGACCGTCAGGCATACTCCATCAGACGCAATCGACGCCCCCATGTCGATTCCGCTGGTGTCATATCCCGTCGCGATCCGCGCGCGCAGGTCGCCCTGCTGCTCCAAAGCGGATACGGTGCCGATATCGGTGATTATCCCCGTGAACATGGGATCCCCTTCCCTTAACTTCATCCTCAGGTATCCCCGCCCATAACCGCTGGCAAGGGGGGCCAAGGCCACAATTTTGCCCGGATTTTGTGATTTGACCGAAGGCAAAGGTTAAGAATGAGAGCCGCATGACCGCGAAAAATCTCGATAAGCGGGTATTTCTGTTCCTGCAGGGGCCGCATGGGCCCTTTTTCCACCGGCTGGGCAAGATGCTGCGGCTGGCGGGAGCGGATGTGTGGCGCGTGGGCTTTAACGCGGGCGATCGGGCGTTCTGGTTCCATCCGCGCAGCTACATCCCCTATCGCGGCACTGTTGAGGGCTGGCCCGAGACGTTCAAGGAGCTGGTCACTGACAAAGGCGTCACCGACATCGTGCTTTACGGCGACACGCGGCCCATCCACGCCCAAGCGGTTGAAGAAGCGCGCGCGCGCGGGTTGACGGTGCATGTCTTTGAGGAAGGCTACATGCGGCCCTATTGGGTGACTTATGAGCGCGGCGGGTCCAACGGCAATTCGCGTCTGATGGACATGAGCATTCCGCAAATGCAGGAAGCACTGGCCAAGTCGGATATGGAGGCCCCCCTTCCCCCCGGCCATTGGGGCGATATGCGCCAGCACGTGTTCTATGGCGCGCTTTACCATTGGTTTGTGATGTTCCGGAATGGGGATTATCGCAACTTCCGCCCGCACCGCAGCCTGACGGTGACCAAGGAATTCCAGCTTTACCTCCGGCGGCTGCTGCTGGGGCCTGTTCTGACGCTGGACCGGATCATCGCCACCCTGCGCATCCGGCTGGGCGGCTTTCCGTACCATCTGGCGCTTTTGCAGCTGGAGCATGACAGCTCGTTTCAGATGCATTCGCCCTTCGACACGATGACTGACTTTCTGGAACTGGTAATCGACGGCTTTGCCAAGGGCGCGCCCAAACATCACCACCTGGTGGTCAAGGCGCATCCGCTGGAGGATGGCCGCGTGCCGGTGCGGCGGGAGCTCAAGCGTCTGGCCCGCGAAAAGGGCGTGGCGGACCGCGTGCACTATGTGCGGGGCGGCAAGCTGGCGCAGCTTCTCAACGACGCGCGCACAGCTGTTACGGTGAACTCCACCGCAGGCCAACAGGTGCTTTGGCGCGGAATTCCGCTGAAAGTCTTTGGCAAGGCGGTCTATGCTCAACCGGAGTTTGTGTCAGAACAACCCCTGCACGAATTCTTTGCCACACCGTCGCGCCCGGACAACCGTGCCTACAAGGATTATCGACGCTATCTGCTTGAAACCTCACAGATTCCCGGCGGTTTCTATGCCGCGCGCGGCCGTCGTCAACTGCTGCGACAGGTGGTCGATATGATGCTGGCAAGCGAAGACCCTTACGACGCACTGGAAATGGGTACCGCGGCCCCACGGCAACAGTTGCGCGTCGTTACCTGAGCCATGCCCCATAGGGCACTGGATTTTTTGAGATTCCCGCGTTATCGTGCAGACAAATACGTCGAAAAAATCGGCGAAATCTGAGGCAGAGTTGAACAGGTCGAGGAGACCGGGCAGTGAAATCCCAAGTTTTCCGGTGGGCGCGCCCCATCGCAGCAGTTGCGGCATTGGCCGTTGTATCATCCTGTGGTTTGCCGCAGGTCGGCCCCAACAAACGGCAGATCTTTTCGGGTTCCGTGCAGCGCGAAGGCGACGCCTTTGTCGTTTCCGTGAATGACCGCGTGACGCGCGCGACCGCCGTGACCCCTGCTCTGGGGTTCTCTAAGGCGTTCATCAACGCAGGACAGCTCGGATCAGACACGATCCGCGCGGGCGATGTGCTTGGGATTACCGTTTACGAAAACGTGGACGATCCTCTGCTGGGCGTCGAAGGCTCCCCGGCAACCGTGCTTGAAGAAGTACAAGTCGACGGCTCTGGCTTTATCTTCATCCCCTACGCAGGCCGGATCAAAGCGGCTGGAAACACACCGGACGGCATTCGCCGCATCATCACCAATAGGCTGGGTGAACAGACGCCCGACCCACAGGTCGAGGTGCGCCGCGCAGCTGGGGACGGATCCACCGTGTCGCTGATCGGCTCCATCGGAGCCGCTGGCGTCTACCCGATCGAGCGCCCCACCCGTACGCTGGGCACAATGCTTGCCCGCGCCGGGGGTGTGACGATTGAGCCTGAAATCGCTCAGGTGACGGTCGTACGCGGCAATATGCGCGACAAGATCTGGTTCAATGACCTTTACGAGAACCCACAGCTCGACATCGCCCTGCGCGGCGGCGACCAAATCCTGGTTGAGGAAGACTCACGCTCCTTCACGGCCCTCGGTGCAACCGGCGGCCAAGCCCAGGTGCCGTTTGAAGCGCAAAACCTCAGCGCGCTCGAAGGCATCGCGCAGGTCGGCGGCTTGAATGCGGGCACCGCTGACCCAACCGGCGTTTTTGTGTTCCGCAATGAACCCGCTGAGATCGCCAACCAGGTGCTGGGCCGCAACGATCTGCAAGGCGCGCAGCGTATGGTCTATGTGCTGGATCTGACGCAGCCAAACGGTATGTTCATGGCACGCGATTTCGTGATCCGCGACCGCGACACGCTTTACGTGACCGAAGCACCCTTCACGCAATGGTCCAAAGTGATCACAGCCATCACAGGCACCGCAAGTTCAGTCGGTAGCCTTGAGACCGTGGCTGGCGGATAACGCCCCCATGGGCCTCGGGCCAGAGATTTATGACACCCCCGCCGCCGGACCTGAAAAGGCCCGGCGGCTTTTTGTCTATAACGGCGGTTTTCTAACGCAATCCCGTGTGCGCCGCATATTAAAGCTGGCTGGATATTCGATCCATTTGGGCCTGCCGAGAGAAGGCGATCACGTCGCCGTCTGGGGCAATTCCCCCACCGCGCATCGGGGGCTTTCTATTGCGCAGAAATACGACGCACCTGTCGTAAAGATCGAAGACGCACTGTTGCGGTCCTTGCACCCCGGCCGTGCAGGCGAGCCGCCGCTGGGTTTGCTGATCGATCATGCGGGCGCGCATTTCGACCCTACACAACCCTCTGATCTGGAACGCATTCTGGCTGAAGACCCGCTGGATGACACCGCGCTGCTTGACCGTGCGCGCGGGGCTATGGCGCGGATGGTTGAGGCGCATCTGACCAAGTACACGGCCTTTGATCCAAGCGCCCCAGCTCCTGATCCCGGCTATGTGCTGGTGATCGATCAGACGCATGGCGATGCTTCTGTCACGGCCTCTGGTGCTGACCGCGCGCGGTTCCGCGAGATGCTGGTCTTTGCCCAGGAGGAGCACCCTGGGGCCCGCGTGATCATCAAGACGCACCCTGAAACCGCGCAAGGCTATCGCACCGGGTACTTCACTGAAGAAGACTGCAATGATCGCATCACCCTGCTGAGCAATCCTGTCAGCCCCTGGACCCTGTTCGAAGGGGCCGTGGGGGTCTACACTGTGTCCTCTCAGCTTGGGTTCGAGGCGATATATGCCGGGCACAAACCCCGCGTCTTTGGCCAGCCGTTTTATGCAGGCTGGGGGCTGACGGTGGATGAATTCCCAGTGCCCCGCCGACAACGTACCCTGACCCGCGCGCAGCTTTTTGCGGGCGCGATGATCATTTATCCCAGGTGGTACGACCCGTACCGCGATCAGCTTTGTGATCTTGAAACGGCGATGGAGGCCTTGGCGGCGCAGTCTCGCGCCTGGCGGGAAGACCATCGCGGCTGGACGGCATCGGCCATGCGGCTGTGGAAACGCAAGCCGCTGCAGCGCTTCTTTGGCAGTGTAAAGCCCGTGGTATTTGAGGACGATCCAGCCAAAGCGCGTGGGTCTGACCGCCGCTGGATGGTCTGGGCCGGCAAGGCCGCGGTTGGCCATGCGGATGCCGTCCGGGTAGAAGACGGCTTCCTGCGCTCTCGCGGGTTGGGGGCGGAGTTGATCCCGCCCTTGTCCTTGGTGACCGATGATTTGGGCATTTACTATGACCCATCGCGCCCCAGCCGGCTGGAGAAATGGATCGAAAAACGTGCTGAACTGCGCCCGGATCAGCAGCTCCGCGCCCGTCGTTTGGTTGAACGCCTGACGCAGGCGGGCCTGAGCAAATACAACCTGTCCGGCACCGCTGATCTGTCCAACCTGCCCGCTGGCAAACGCATTCTGGTGCCGGGACAGGTAGAGGACGATGCATCGATCCTGACGGGCACGGATGCGGTGCGCACCAATCGGGCTCTATTGGAGGCTGCGCGTAAGGCGCACCCTGACGCGGTGATCCTCTACAAGCCGCACCCGGACGTGGAAGCGGGTCTGCGCAACGGGGGCGATGATCTGGAAGGTCTTGCCGATCACGTGCTGCGCGAGGCCGACCCGATTGCCTTGCTGGCTGAAGTAGACGCGGTCTGGACGATGACGTCGCTGTTGGGGTTCGAAGCGCTGTTGCGCGGTGTGCCGGTCACATCCCTTGGTGCCCCTTTCTATGCAGGCTGGGGTCTGACACACGATCTGGGCGATGTGCCGCCGCGCCGCAGGGCTGAGCCTGCGCTGGACGGAATGGTGCATGCCACGCTGATCGACTACCCGCGTTACTTCGACCCCAAAACCGGCCTGGCCTGCCCTGTGGAGGTCATCGTGGATCGGTTGGAGGCTGGCGATCTGCCCCGCCCCGGCCCCGCGAACCGAGTGCTGAGCAAGTTGCAGGGGATTTTTGCGTCCCAAGCTCACCTTTGGCGCGGGCGGTGAGGGCGGGATTGGATATTTTTAGCCAAAAAGAGGGGAGGTGCTGCGCTCCCAAACATGCAGCGTGTCCGGCCCCACGGCTTTTGTCTGTTTAAGACGGTAGCGTGGGGCTGCGCTGAGGGAGGCCAAGCCCATCGCGCCAATGCCGGGCAAGCCTTCCGCACCAATCACCAGCCCGGCGGTAAACCCTATGAGTTCATCCACTAGATCAGCCTCAATCAGAGAGGCGGCAAGCGCGCCGCCACCTTCGCAGAAGATGCGGGTAAACCCATGGGCCCCGAGCTGCTGCATGACATCTTTGGGGTCGAGCTGCCCCCCGATGGCTGTGCAGCGCAGCAGCGTGGCACCGAGGTCTTCCCAGGTCTGCGCAAGTGTTGCGTCCGCGTCCTGCCCGCAACACAGGATCAAGGGAATATCTTTAGCCGTGCGCGCCAATTGTCCCATCAGCGGTAGGTCGAGACGCCGTGAGACGACGATGCGGGCGGGCTGGTGGGACATGCCCAGATCGCGGACAGTGAGGCTGGGGTCATCCTTGAGCGCGGTGCCGCCGCCAACCATGACGGCATCGTGGCGCGCGCGCATCCCGTGCACCACGCGCCGCGCCTCTGGCCCCGTGATCCACTGGCTTTCGCCCGTGCCGGTGGCAATGCGCCCGTCAAAGGAGGCCGCCAGTTTGAGCGTAAGCAGCGGACGGCCGAGCTCGGTCTTGAGGAAGAATCCTGCATGATCCGCGCGCGCTTGCTGCTCCAGAACGCCCATGGTTACCTCGATGCCTGCGTTTTGGAGCATCTCAATACCGCGCCCGTCCACACGGGCGTCTATGTCCGTGGTAGCCACCACAACACGCGCAATCTGCGCGTCGATCAGAGCGCTGGCGCAGGGCGGTGTTTGGCCTTCGTGGGAACAAGGCTCCAGCGTGACATAGGCAGTGGCACCTTGTGCGGCCGGGCCAGCCTCGGCCAACGCCTGCGGTTCCGCATGAGGCCGTCCGCCCGGTTGCGTCCAGCCCCGGCCGACGATCCGCCCGTCTTTGACGATAACACAGCCCACCGCCGGGTTGGACCACGTGCGCCCCTGCCCCCGCCGGCCCAACGAGAGGGCCAGCGCCATGAAGCGGGTGTCGCTCACTCCTCCGGTTGTGCGTCGGGCCGAAGCTCGGCCACGAACTTGTCGAAGTCGTCAGCGGCCTGGAAGTTCTTGTAAACGCTGGCAAAACGCACGTATGCGACGGTGTCGATGCGGGCCAGAGCCTCCATCACGATCTCACCAATGGTTTTGGAGGGGATGTCCGTCTCGCCCATGCTTTCCAGACGACGCACAATCCCGCTGATCATCTGGTCAATGCGCTCAGGCTCAATCGGGCGCTTCTGCATGGAGATGCGGATGGAACGTTCCAGCTTGTCGCGATCAAAATCCTCACGCTTGCCGTTGGTCTTGATCACCACCAGATCGCGCAGTTGCACGCGCTCATACGTGGTGAAACGCCCGCCACAGGCCGGGCAGAACCTGCGCCGCCGGATGGAGACGTGATCTTCTGCCGGGCGGCTGTCCTTGACCTGCGTGTCGATGTTTCCGCAAAACGGGCAGCGCATGGGCGTCCCCCTCTTCTGTCTGAATATGCCTGTCGTTGTGGGGCTTCGCCCCTTCTTGGGCATACTTATAGGGGACCACATAGGTTTTGGGTAGAGGCGAAATGCGCTTCCATATCTTGCGTGAGGACGGCCCCAGCCCCGCGATTTGATGCCGATGGCGCGGAACTCCCCTTACCCTCATTGCCTGAAGCTGGTCTGCTGTGCGGGCAACAGCAAAAAAGGAAGCAAAACATGTCCATTGCACGCGTCACCGAGATTTCCGCCACCTCTGAAAAAAGCTTTGACGACGCTGTCGAGCGCGGCGTGGCCCGCGCCTCCAAGACACTGCGAAATGTCGTCAGCGCCTGGGTCAAGGAACAATCGGTCAAGGTCGAGGACGGCAAGATCGCGCATTATCAGGTGAACCTGATGATCACCTTCCTGCTGGACGACTGATCAGTCTTGCCGAAAATGCGCCGCCACTGTTCGGGTGTGCGGCGCATCGCGGTGCTCAAAAAGGTAAATACCCTGCCAGGTGCCCAGCACCATGCGCCCTGCTTGAACGGGGATGCTGAGCGACACAGGCATCATCGCCGCCTTGATATGCGCAGGCATATCGTCGGGCCCTTCCATCGTATGCCGCAGGTAGCGCATTGAGGGGTCATTTGACGGCGGGACAAGCCGCGCAAAATAGGCGTGCAGGTCTGTCTGTACGTCCGGATCGGCGTTTTCCTGAATGAGCAGCGAGGCTGAGGTATGCCGGACCATAAGCGTCAGCAATCCATCGCCCTGCCCTTGCAGCCAGCCTGCCACATCGCGCGTGAACTCATAAAGGCCCTGCCCCCTCGACGATATGCGGAAAGTCGTCTGCATGGCTTAGCGACTTGCGAACAACCCATCGCCTTGTTCATCGATCACCTGCTTGGCCTTGGCCAGCGTGGCCGCCAGGGCGTCTTCCTCGGACCGGATCACATCAGCACGGATCAGGGTGTGCACCTTGGTCTGATCCTCAAAAACCTTTTCGATCCGCGCAGACACGCGATACCCGTCTGATCCCTTTTTCAGCGTCGGGAAGATGCGACATTCCTTGTAGACTTCCGGCGTAGGCTCCGCTGAGGACGTGCCAAACAGCTTGTTCCAAAATGACATCGGGTATTGCGTTCCTGCTTTGGGTTGAATCGGTCAAGCGATGTTAGCTTGATTTTCCGTAGCTTGGAAACCGAGTGAGTTTTTCAGTGCCGTAGTGCGGCGTCACGCTACCATCCGCCCGGGACAAAGCGTGCACGCACTTCAGGGGTGGGCATGACGCAGGTGTCGTAGCGACCAAACAGGCGGTAGCGGTTGCGGGCTATGGCCGTGTAGAGCGGGGTCTTGACCCTGCGGGGCAGGAAACGGACGATTGAGAGTATGCGCCATGGCCAGCCCAGCCGCCGCATCGTGGCTGCGAAACTGTCGAGGTGGTCAAACACCCGGCCATCCACAATCACAAGGTTTGTTTGGAAGTCATCCGTGGGCAGATTGAGGGCATAATAGAGCCGCTGCCCCAGGTCGGATTGCGCGGTGGCAAAGCTGAAGTGATGCGCGCGGTCAAAGCGCAGGACAAAACGGTAGAACGTGGAGCAGAGCACACATTCGCCGTCGAAAACGATCAGGTCAGTGTCTCGTAGTTCGAGGGCAATATCTGGAGACACGTCGGCCAGAGAGACGTTCGCGATTGCAGCCTCACGCGGGGAAAGAGTGTTGGCCTGTTGCGTCAATCGGCACAATTGCGCGCAAATCGGTAGTTCTCGCGGTCCCAGCAGAACCCGGCATCTGCGAACCCATCCGAAATAGCGAAGATCGAAACGTCTGCCGTTCCTTCCTTGCATTGCAGGTCGGCGAGCGTCTGGTCGGCCTTGGTCACCACCACGCCGCCAGAGGTTGGATTGCCTTCGGTCAGACGGTCCACGGAATGCCAGACGGCGTAGCTCACGTCGCCATTGAAAAAGATGATCTCTTCCCAGATCGACCGCCCCACGCCCGCCCATGCCGTGCCTTGCGCCTGTCCCAGTGGCTGCGTGATCGCCAGTTCCGGCGCGCCCTTCGGCCCAAAGGCGTAAGACGCCTCGCCCCCGCCAATGCAAACGGTCAGTTGCTTGGAGCCGATGGCGCAATCCAAAACCAGTTCGCGTCCTTCACAGGCCGCAAAAGCAGAGGCCGCCCAGAAGGCGGCCAACGTGCTGAGTGCTAAGGTCCTGATCACTGATCCAGGAAGCTGCGGAGCTTCCGCGACCGGCTGGGGTGCTTCAGCTTGCGTAGTGCTTTCGCTTCGATCTGCCGGATACGTTCGCGGGTCACGCTGAACTGTTGACCCACTTCTTCCAGAGTGTGGTCGGTGTTCATACCGATGCCGAAACGCATGCGCAGCACGCGTTCTTCGCGCGGGGTGAGCGAGGCCAGAACCCGCGTCGTGGTTTCCTTGAGGTTCTCCTGAATGGCGCTGTCCAAGGGCAACACGGCATTCTTGTCCTCGATGAAATCGCCCAGCTGGCTGTCTTCTTCGTCGCCAATCGGTGTTTCCAGGGAGATCGGCTCCTTGGCGATTTTCATCACCTTGCGGACCTTCTCTAGCGGCATCTGCAGCTTTTCGGCCAGTTCCTCTGGCGTCGGTTCGCGGCCAATCTCGTGCAGCATCTGACGGCCCGTGCGCACCAGCTTGTTGATCGTCTCGATCATGTGGACCGGAATTCGAATGGTCCGGGCCTGATCGGCAATAGAGCGCGTAATCGCCTGACGAATCCACCAGGTCGCGTAGGTGGAGAATTTGTAGCCCCGGCGGTACTCAAATTTGTCCACGGCTTTCATCAGGCCGATGTTACCTTCCTGAATAAGGTCAAGGAATTGCAGGCCGCGGTTCGTGTACTTCTTGGCGATGGAAATCACAAGGCGCAGGTTCGCCTCGACCATTTCCTTCTTGGCCTGACGGGCTTCTTTTTCACCCTTCTGTACCTGCTGCACAATGCGGCGGAATTCAGAGATATCGAGGCCCACATACTGACCCACCTGCGCCATGTCGGCGCGCAGCCCTTCGACCTTATCGGTGGAGCGTTCAATGAACATTTGCCAGCCACGCCCAGGCTTTTCGGCCATCCGTTCCATCCAGCCGGGATCAAGCTCATAGCCGCGATAGGCCTCGACAAACTCACGGCGGTTGATGCGCGCTTGATCCGCCAGCTTCACCATGGAGCTGTCGATCTGCATGATACGGCGGTTGATGCCATAAAGCTGGTCGATCAGCGCCTCGATACGGTTGTTGTGCAGGTGCAGGTCGTTGACCAGCGCGACAATCTCTGCCCGAAGCTTCTGATAGGTGTCTTCCTGCTTTTTGGAGAACGAGCCATCCTCGTTCAGCGTGGCGGAGATGCGGCTGTCCTGCATCTCGCTCAACTTGGCATAATCATCGGCGATCAGATCAAGCGATTCCAGCACCTGCGGCTTGAGCGCTGCCTCCATCGCGGCCAGCGACATGTTGGCCTGATCATCGTCGTCGTCGTCATCATCGTCGTTTGTGATCGGGTTGCCGTCGGCATCAAGCTCCTGCTTGTCCTCCTCAGGCTTTTTTGCCGCTTCGGCACCGCCAGCGACAACGGGCGTGGTTTCTTCCTCATCCCCCATCTGGTTGCCGAAAGTGGCCTCAAGGTCGATCACATCGCGTAGCAGAATGTCTTCACTGAGAAGTTCGTCCCGCCAGATCGTAATCGCCTGAAAGGTCAGCGGGCTTTCACAAAGCCCCGCGATCATGGTGTTCCTGCCAGCCTCGATGCGCTTGGCAATCGCGATCTCGCCTTCGCGGCTCAGCAGTTCAACCGAACCCATCTCGCGCAGATACATGCGTACCGGATCATCCGTGCGGTCCAGCTTTTCGGCAGTGCCAGAGGAAAGGGCGACTTCCTTGGTTTCGGTCGTCGTGAGCTCAGTGGAGCCCTTCTGCTCCTCCTCCTCGGCATCCTCGTCCTCGATGATGTTGATGCCCATCTCAGAGAGCATCGACATAACGTCTTCGATCTGCTCGGAGGACACCTGATCGGGCGGCAGCACGGTGTTCAGCTGATCGTAGGTGATGTAGCCCTTCTCGCGCGCCTCAGCGATCATTTTCTTGACCGCCGCCTGGCTCATATCAAGCGAGTGACCGTCGCCGTCCTGCTTTGCGTCTTCGTTGGTGTCTTTCGCAGCCATTCAGTTGCTCCTCCAGCGGGTGTCGCGAATCAGTCAGGTGATTCGGTCTTCGCGAATCATGGTGATTCTCGGGTGATTCTTAAAGGCGATAGTCTTAATTTTCCTCAAAGACCTGCCAAAATGCCACGCAGCGCGGGTTCAGCCAGCGTCCTTTGATTTGCTGTACTTAATCTGATCCAGCAGCGCGTCCAGTGCGCTGCGTTCATCCCTTTTGATTCGAGCCCCGTTTTCAGCAAGATCGTATTCCGCCTTGTCTTCCTGACCGGTCCGCTGCGCACGGTCCGCAGCCTTCGCCGCCTCGCTCAACCGCCAAGTCAGACCTTCGTCTGCCACACCGGTCAAATCCTCCGCCGCCTCGGCAATTTCAGCATCGAGCCCGCGCATTGCTTCAAGCTTGGCCAGCTCTTCGGCCACGGTCATTGCCGTGATCTCGCGATCACCGGGGTTGCGGATGCAGGGTGTGATGGCGACATGGCGCTGGCGGGTCAGGTTTTCAAGGGCGTCTGGGCCAAGGGCATCAAAAATACGGTCTTCCAGCGAGCCGGCCCCTTCATGCGCATGGCGCAACAGCAGATCGCGTAGGGTCTGATGGGCCGGGTCAGCGCATCTCATCTGTTCCAATCCGCCCTCAAAATCTTCCACCACGTCAGGCATTTGTAGACAAGCCGCAAGAATGACAGCCTCGCGCAGGTGCTGCGCGGACCGGCCATCGGTATCGGTCACCAGGACAGAGGCCTTGGTGGAAGGCATAGGTGCCTGAGGCGCTGCCTGCCACGCCCCGTGTCGCACGCCCCCGGACCGCGGCGATTGCTGCGGGCGAAACAACTGCCAGCGCAGGTCCTTGATTTCCTGCCCGTAGTGGCTGCGGATCGACGGGTCCTTGATCAGCTGGATCTTGTCACGCAATGCCTTGTCGAGCGCGGCCTTACGTTCCGGGCTATCAAAGACCTTGCCTTGCGTCTCGCGCTGCCACAGCAAGCGCACCATCGGCATCGCGTCATCCAGCAGCTTTTGCATGGCTGGAATACCTTGCGCCTTCAGCAGATCGTCCGGATCCAACCCCTCTGGCATCATGGCAAAACGCAGTGATTGCCCCGCCTCCAGCAATGGCAGAGCCAGATCAACGGCACGCAAGGCCGCGCGCTGGCCTGCCGCATCGCCATCCAGCGTGATGATCGGTTCAGGGGCCACACGCCACAGCATCTGCAGCTGACTTTCGGTAATTGCAGTGCCCAAAGGGGCCACGGCTGCCTCGAACCCGGCTTCGGCCAGCGCGATGACATCCATGTACCCTTCGGCCACGATCAGCGGCTGCCCCTTGCCCGCAGCGGTACGTGCCGCGCGGATATTGTAAAGGCTGCGCCCCTTGTCAAAAAGCTCTGTCTCCGGCGAATTGAGGTATTTCGCGTTGTCATTCGGATCCATCGCGCGACCGCCAAAGGCAATCGCCCGGCCCCGCGCATCGCGGATGGGGAACATGATCCGCCCTCGGAAGGTGTCATAAGGCTTGCCGCCTTTGGTCGAGGGCTTGGCCAGCCCCGCGCCGAGGATCAGATCATCCTCGATCCCCTTGCCCTTCAGCGCATCCCACAGCCCCTGCCAACTGTCAGGGGCAAAGCCGATTTCCCACCGCTCCTGCGCGGCCTCAGACAACCCACGCCGTTCCAGGTAAGCCCGCGCATCTGCCGCCCCTCCGGTCTGCAACTGCAGCCGGAACCAGCGCACCGCCATCTCGGTCACTTCAGCCAACTGCGTGCGGCGGTCGGCCTTTTGCTGGGCCTGTGGGTCGCGCTTAGGCACTTCCATCCCAGCCTCACGGGCCAGAATTTCGACCGCCTCAATGAAGCTTACATTCTCCGTCTCGCGCACAAAGGAAATCGCATCTCCTTTCGCATGACAGCCAAAACAGTAGTAAAACCCCTTCTGATCATCGACGTGAAAACTGGCGGTTTTCTCGTGATGAAACGGGCAAGGTGCCCACATATCACCCTTGCCCTGATTGGATTTCCGTTGGTCCCACATGACCTTACGCCCGACCACCTGGCTCAGGCTTGATCGGCTGCGCAACTCATCCAAGAATCCGGGTGGCAGGCTCATGCCCGCAATATAGGCTCCATCCCAACCAGACGCACCCCGCCCAACCCTCTTTTTGCCAAAAATACTCCAGGGAGCTCGAGGGACAGCGTCCCTCGTCAGCAAAAACAAAATCGCGTGCGGCGCAGCCGCTCCTTCAGGTCAACGGCTGGCCCTAAAGGGGTCAGTTGTTCAGGCAGACCTGCTCCCACTGATCGCCTACATCCGTCTTGCGCAGGTCGCGCATTTTCAGCTTGTAAATCTCAGCGGCAAAAATCGCGATTGTGGGGTTGTACCTTTCAGGCCAAGTCACCTCACCTTCCAGCACCGTATCGGTCACTTTGCGCTCAGGCACCCGGTCCATCCGCGCCTTTTGCACGGCTTTAACGATATCGCGCTGATAACCGCAGTCCTCTTTCTTGCTCGCAGCCTCCGCCGCGCCCGCACCGACCAGAACAGCAGCCGCAAGCGCGGCACTCATCGTCCATTTCGTCATCGATCACTCCAAGTCTTCGTCGCCGGGTTTCGGGCCCCTTGCACGCCACTCTACCCGCGCGCGTCCACCGCTTCCATAGCCTGTTTCAGATCATGCACAAAAGTCCCTGCCATGGACCGGAAAACGAGGATCAAAATCCTGTCAGAACTTAACCGCGTGATGGAAGCCGTCATATGCAATACCTGCGTGCGCATGGTCTGCCCGCGTTTGAACGCACTCTCCCGCAAGTCCACCGGCACCAGCCGCGCCAGCACATCCACCGCCTTTTCACCGCTGACGGTCACGCAGGCCCATCCATCGGACTGGTCCACCACCGCCGCGGATTTCGCCAGCGCCTTGTCGGGCGCGGGTCCCACCAGCAAGACCTCACGATGCCCAAGCCAGATACAGCGCGCACCTTCCTTGCCCGTCGCTTTCAAGGGTCCAGGCAGCGCCATACCATGGGCCTTCTTCAGCGCTTCTGAGGTCGATTTCTCATCGAAAGAAGCAATCGACGTCAGAACGCCAAGGTCTATCTCGTCAACCTTCACTCCGCCAATCTCCAGCGGCAGCAGGCCCGCTGCGGGGCTTTGGGCTTTCAACTCAACCACGCACACGCCCTCCTTCAGGGTCCACAAAGACCGGGGAGCAAATCTCCACCTCCGTCTCCAGCCCACGCACCGCATCGACAAAGCGGATCACTTCACCGATCCGCTCAGGGCCCCGCGCGACAAAGCCCAGCGCGATCATGCTTTCCACCGTGGGCGAAAAACCAACAGAGGTCACATAACCTTGCATGTTCTCCCGCGTGGCCTCTGCCCCCTGATCATAGAGATGGGCACCAGCCGTCAGCTGCTTCACAGCCCCCACCGGCTTCAAACCCACCAACTGGGGCCGCGCATCATCCATCAGGCCGGGGCGTTCGGACATGGTTTTGCCCATGCAATCCTTCTTGGCCGACACCATGCGCTGCATGCCGATGTCAAAGGCGGTCACCCGCCCGTCAATCTCCGCATGCGTGATGAAACCCTTCTCGATCCGAAGCACATTCAGCGCTTCCATACCGTAGGCCCCGCCGCCCCGCACCTCTGCCTTGGCAACCAGCACATCGAAGAGCGAGGCCCCGAAACGCGCAGGCACGGCAACCTCATACGCATGCTCACCCGAGAACGAGATACGGAAAAGCCGCCCCTTCACACCCCCAACCGAAACGTCACCACAGCCCATGAAAGGAAAGCTGTCGTTGTCGATGGGCTGATCCAGAAGATCATTCAGCAGATCGCGCGACTGCGGACCGGCCACGGCAAACTGCGCCCATTGCTCAGTCACGGAGGTGAAGCTGACCTCCCACTCCGGATGCAGGCCTTGAGTAATCCACTCCAACTCGCGCATCACCAGTCCCGCGGCAGCGGTCGTGGTGGTCATCACGAAATGGGTATCCCCCAGCCGCGCGCAGGTGCCGTCGTCCATGACATGGCCATCTTCACGCAGCATCAGACCATAACGCACCTGGCCTACTTTCAGGGTGGAGAACGTGTTGGTATAGGCAAAATCCAGCAGCTTGCCCGCATCCCTGCCCTGAATATCGATCTTGCCCAGCGTAGAGACATCGCAAACCCCCACGCTTTCACGGACATAGCCAACCTCCCGGTCACAAGACTGCCGCCAGGTCTTTTCACCGGGCTTCGGGAAATAACTGGGGCGATACCACAGCCCCGCCTCGATCAACGGTGCGCCCATGGCCAGCGTCTTGGCATGAGACGTCGTGAGCCGTTCCGGCGCAAAACCTTTACCCTGCGCGCCTGCCCCCATGGCCGCGATTGCCACCGGAGAATAAGGCGGTCGATAGGTTGTCGTCCCCGTCTCGGGAATGCCGCGCCCTGTGGCATCGGCCAACACGGCAAGCGCGGAGATGTTCGAGTTCTTGCCCTGATCCGTCGCCATGCCTTGGGTGGTATAGCGCTTCATATGCTCGACCGAGCGGAAGTTCTCCACCGCCGCCTGCTTGACGTCCTTTACGGTCACATCGTTCTGGAAGTCGAGCCACGCGCGGCCCTTGCCCGGCACGGCCCAAAGCGGTGTCAGGTTGTAAGGGGCATCTTCGGCCTGCGGCAGATCGACCGTTGAAACCTTCTTGCCCAGCGCAGACAGGGCCGCATTGGCGGCGGCTTTGCCTGCTTCCAAACACCCGTGCGTCGAAAACACACCACCTGCGGCCCCCGCCACATGCATGCCCGGAATGGCCCCTTCCGTCGGCACAAAGGCCTGAATGGCAGGATCCCAAGTCGGGCGCCCGTTCATGTGGCATGTCAGATGCACCATGGGGTTCCAGCCCCCGGACATGGCCAGACAATCGGTCTGAATCGCCTGCTCACCGCTGGCGGAACGCAGGGTGATGCTCTCCAACTCCTTGCGCCCGCCTGCGTTGCAGACCTGTGCGCCCAGATAGACCGGGTACGGCACGTCGCCCACTTCCGCGTCGTGGCGGCTGTCGATCAGGGCGGCGACATGCACGCCCGCCTCGTGCAGATCGCGGGCCGTGCGGTGGGCGTCATCGTTGTTGCCAAAGACCGTCATCTGCTTACCAGGGCTGACACCCCAGCGGTTAAGGTACGCGCGCACGGCGCTGGCGTTCATGATCCCCGGACGGTCGTTGTTCTGAAACGGCACCGGGCGCTCCAAGGCCCCTGCTGCCAGCGCAGATTGTTTGGCATGAATGCGCCAGAAACACTCCAACGAGGCACCGCCGTAGCGGCGCCGCGTATGCTGGTTGACCCGCTCCAACGCGCCAAACATGCCGCCGTCATAGGCCCCGGTGATGGTCGTGCGGGTCATCAAGCGCACGTTTTCCATGGCCGACAATTCTGCCACGACCTCCGCCGCCCAGACGTGACCCGGCTTGCCGTCCACTTCCAGTGTCTCGGCGTTAAGCCTGCCGCCCATCAGCGCGTCCTCATCGGCGAGGATGACATCCGCGCCAGACCGCGCTGCGGTCAAAGCTGCCATCAGCCCCGCAGGACCGGCCCCAATGACCAGCAGATCACAAAACGCATAGGCCTTCTCATAAGTGTCCGGATTGGTCTTGCCGCTGAGCGCACCCAGACCAGCAGCCGCCCGGATGGCAGGCTCATAAACCCCTTCCCAAAACCGCTTGGGCCACATGAAGGTCTTGTAATAGAAACCTGCGCCCAGGAAGGGTGAGGCCAGATCGTTGACGGCCATCACGTCAAACCCGAGCGATGGCCAGGCGTTCTGCGAACGCGTCACCAGACCGTCGTAGACTTCCTGCACGGTGGCGCGCACGTTGGGTTCCCGGCGCGCGCCATCCCCAGTGGTGATCAGCGCATTGGGTTCCTCAGAGCCCGCCGTCAAAACGCCACGCGGGCGGTGGTATTTGAACGAACGGCCCATGAGGCGCACTTCGTTGGCGAGCAGGGCCGAGGCGACAGTATCCCCCGCAAACCCGTCAAAGCTGTCCCCGTCAAAGCGGAAGGACACGCGTTTGGAGCGGTCGATCAGCCCCTTGCCTGCTACCCTCATGCCTTGGCCCCCGCCGCCAGTTCGACGTCAAAAATCTCGTGGGTGACCGTATCGCGGGTGACCACCAGCCAGGCCCCGCAGCCCCCTTCATGATGCCACAGATCGCGCGTACGGCCCGCCGGGTTGTCACGCAAATGAACGTAGTCATCCCACGCGGCGTCACCCGCATCCGGCGCAGGGCGATCCAGCATCACAGCAGCACCCTTGTAATAGAACTCCCGCCGTTCGCGTGAACCACAGATTGGACAGTTGATCCTCATGACGCCCCTCCGAAAGACGCACCGTTCCCCGGCTTCACCCTTCCGATAAACTCAAATCCCAACATCACGACCCTCACCAACGTCCGGCACAGGCCGCATCCGGCTGCCGCTCCAGCTTGTAGGCAACCGTTTCGCCCGGCACTTCGGCCAGATCGACCTCTCCGCCGCAATCGTCGCCGGTGTTCATCAGAAAATACTCAAGCCGCACAAGCATCTCTGCGCTGTTAAGCCGATCAATCCGCATCGACCCTCCGTCGCACTCCACCGCACAAGACCAGCCGGTGCCCGCGCGGGCGTCTTCAAAACAACGGGCGATCTGACCGTAAACTGCACCGCCCTGACCTGCCGCATGACCCTGATCCGCAACCTCGACCTGCACATCCATCCACGGATGCCCGGGTTCAAAGTCGGGGTCAAAAACGATCGAGATGCCCTTGACCACCTGTGCGGGATGCTTGGCCAGATGCGCGTCCGAATAGGTGCGCGCGAAACAGCCCGCAGGCGGTTCCGCAAACGCGGGCAAGGCGATCAGCATCGCACTAATGCAGGTTATGCTGCGCACCGGTCGCCTCCTCATCCATGAGGCCATAGCCTGTGCGGAAGCGATCCAACCGATACTTGGCCGCCGGTTCATGATGATCGCCCGTGGCCATCAGATGGGCAAAGGAATAGCCCGAGCCGGGGACCGCCTTGAACCCGCCATAACACCATCCGCAATTGATAAAGAGCCCATCAGTCTCCGTCTTGTCGATGATGGGCGAGCCGTCAGGCGTCATGTCCATGATCCCGCCCCAGGACCGCAGGACCTTAGCCTTGCCGATCATCGGCATGAGGGTCATGCCCGCCTCCATCACATGCTCCATCATCGGCATATTGCCCCGTTGGGCGTAGGTGGCATAGAAATCGAGATCACCGCCAAAGACCAAGCCGCCCTTGTCGGACTGGCTGATATAAAAGTGGCCCATGCCAAAGCTGACAACGTGATCAATCACTGGCTTCAAGCCCCTCAGTCACAAAGGCCTGAAGCACGTGGCTTTCAATCGGCAGGCGCATCCCCGCCATGGCCGCGACCTGACCCGAACGACCCGCTACGACAATCCCGACTTTCTTGGCCTTGATTGCCCCGCGCGTGGTCTGCACGCCGCTGACCTTGCCGCCTTCTATGTCGATGCCGGTGACCTCACACTGCTGAATGAGGTCCACGCCCAGCTTGATCCGCCCCCCGCGCCAGCCCCCAGGCCACAGCATCATGGCGGGCGGAGCCTGCGCGCCAATGCATCAGCCCACCGTAGATCGGAAAGCGCGTGTTGTCGAAATCAAGGTACGGGATCAGGCGGCGCACGCCTTCTGTGTCCAATAACTCCGCATCCGTGTCGCCTTGGGAGTGCATCATGTTGCCGCGCCGCGCATAGGCGTCGCGCTGGCCATCGGAGTGGCACAGCATCAAATGCCCGCGCTGGGACAGCATGACGTTGTAGTTCAGGTCCTGCTCGAGGTTCTCCCACAGCTTCAGCGAATGAGAATAGAACTGGCTGTTGCCTTCCAGCATGTAGTTGGCGCGCACAATGGTGGTGTTGCGCCCCACATTGCCGCCGCCGAGATAGCCCTTCTCCAACACGGCAATATTGGTCATGCCGTGGTTTTTGGCCAAATAATAGGCCGTGGCCAGCCCATGCCCGCCGCCGCCAATGATCACGGCGTCATATTCGGCCTTGGGTTCCGGGTCGCGCCAATGCGGCGTCCAGCCCTTGTTCCCCGTCAGACCCTCGCGCAGAATGCGCAGCCCTGAAAATCGCATCACGTCCCCCGAATTGGCCCGTCTGGACACTTGTGTCTATATGCCAAGGAGATGCCTCCCTGACAATGACCAGACGACCCTACGGCCAAATTTTTGGCAGGGTCAAACGGGAAGTTTCGGATCAGCTGTAAAAGGCGGTTGCGGCGGTGCGGATGGCCTTCATCGCAGAGTTGTAAGGTCCCGGCCCGTGACTGATACGCGCCACGCCTGCCTTGGCCAATTCCGCGATCTCCAACCGAGTGCTCATGCGCATGATGTTGACAGGCAAGGGGCTTGCATCACAGACCCGCGCAATCAGATCGAGGTCCGCAAGGCCCGGTACAAAAAGCCCGTTCGCGCCAGCCTTGGCATAGGCTGCAGCGCGGCCCATCAGGTCAGCGAAAAGCGTCTCTTCGCTATCTTCTGAGCCAGAAAAGAACACATCCGACCGCGCGTTGATGAAAAAGGGCACGCCTACAGCATCCGCCGCTTGGCGGACCTTGGCAATGCGGCTTGCCTGCTCCTCTGAAGACAACAGTCCGCCGCCTGCGACAATGCGGTCTTCATAGTTCAGGCCAACGGCGCCGGTCTCAATCAGCCGCGCCGCGTTTGCGCCTGCTTCTTCGGCAGAACCGGCATAACAAGCCTCGAAATCCACGGTGACTGGCAGGTCTGTTGAGGCAACAATCTGAGCGGCCGTGCGCAAGGCATCTTCCATCGGCAACGCCTCTCCATCGGCAAAACCCTGCGCTGCGGCAACGGACCAACTGCCTGTGGCGAGCGCAGGCGCGCCGGCGTCTGCCACGGCTTTAGCAGAGCCTGCGTCCCAGACGTTCCACAACACCAGCGGGCTGCCTTTCACGTGCAGGTCGGCAAAGGCCTTGGCTTTGGTCACTTGATCCATCAATCGCTCCTGTCGGGTTGGGCAAATCCGCGTTCGTGTTCTATCAGCGCCTGCTTGCGCCACAGCCCACCGCCGTAGCCGGTGAGACTGCCGTCAGACCCTACCAGCCGATGACAGGGGATCAAGATGGCGATGGGGTTGGTGCCGTTCGCCCGGCCCACGGCGCGCACCGCGTCAGGGCGGTTCAAGCTTTGCGCAAGCTGCGCATAGCTGCGTGTCTGCCCTGCCGGGATGCCGCGCAGTGCTTGCCAAACATCTTGCATAAATGGCGTGCCCAGAGGGGCCAGCGGTACGTTGAAATCAGCACTTTCCCCAGCAAAGAAAGCGGCAAGCTGCGCCTCTGCCAAGTCAGTGGGATCGCTCCGGCCAAAGGCCACTCGGCCACGCGCAGCGCGGTGCAATTTGCACAAGGCACCGGGCAGTCCCTTCCTTTCAGAGAATTCCAATAGCATCAGATGGCGCGCGTCGCTGACGGCCATCATCGGGCCCAGCGCCGTTTCAATCCGCGCCATGTGCAGTAGCGGGTCCGCCTCTCCCTCTGGCGTGAGGGCCAGCAGGTTGCGAATGTGGGCCCGAAAGGTGCGTTCGTCGTCCAAAGGAACGACCACGTCACCCCTAGTGGATGAAGTCACATAGGTAGCCATCATGCGCCCAGCCTTGCACCGGCAAATCCTTCACCGGCTGGCTGAAGCCATCTTTGGTGACCGTGCGGTAGGCGTTGATCACGCGTACCCAGCGGCCCTGGCGGTCTGCCGGGACCACTTCGATAATTGCCAGCCGGTTGAGCTTGCGATTGACCGAATACTGCGTGCCGGGGCCACTGCGGATGCTCAGAAAGCCGTCCGGCCCGTTGACGTTGCAGACCATGGCGTTCTGAACAGGGATGCCGGGATTAAGCGGCCAGCTTTCGCGGCTGAGGCCGGTCAGGTCGACCTCGCCGTAGACACGGAATTCAGCGCTTGCGGGAAGGCTGGCAACCAAAACGGCCGCCAGCCCAAGTGTCAATCGCCTCACAACCCTTTGGCCCGGTAGCTTGACGCGACCTTGTCGATGGCCACCAGATAAGCCGCCGTGCGCAGGTCATCGACGTCTTCACGTTCATGCCAGACCGAAGCCATCGAGCGGTACGCCGTCTGCATGGTGTCATCGAGGCCAGAGCGCACGAGCTCCAGCTCGCCCGCGCCGCGCAGATACTTCTCCTTGAAGTCAGGGGTCATCGTCCAGGCGTCGCCCAGATACTTGTCCAATCGCTCCAGTTCATTGACCACCAACTGGTGGCGCATCTCTTCCTGGCGGCGCTGCATGCGGCCAAAACGGATGTGGCTGAGGTTTTTGACCCACTCAAAGTAGGACACGGTCACACCACCCGCGTTGGCATACATGTCGGGGATGATCACACAGCCCTTCTTGCGCAGGATTTCATCTGCGCCTGCCGTGACCGGGCCATTCGCGGCCTCGATGATCAGCGGGGCCTTGATGTTGTCGGCGTTGGACATGTTGATCACACCTTCAAGGGCGGCAGGCACAAGGATGTCGCAGTCTGCCTTAAGCAGCTTTGCGCCATCGCTTTCCATGGTGGCATCGGGATAGCCGCTGATGGTGCCGTGCTTGACGATCCACTGGCGCACGGCTTCGACGTCGAGGCCATCTTCGCTGTGCAGCGCCCCGTCGCGTTCGATGATGGCTGTGATCTTGCAGCCGTCTTCCTCGCTCAGGAACTTGGCCGCGTGATAGCCCACGTTGCCGAGGCCCTGCACGACCACGCGCTTGCCTTCCATCGTACCGGTCATGCCGGCCTTCTTCATGCCCTCGGCATCCTTGAAGAACGCGTGCAGCGCGTATTGCACACCGCGGCCCGTGGCCTCTGTCCGGCCCTGGATGCCGCCTGCGTTGATGGGTTTGCCGGTCACACAGGCCACGCCATTGAGCTCGGTCGTGTTCATGCGTTTGAACTGGTCGGCCATCCAGGCCATCTCGCGCTCGCCCGTGCCCATGTCGGGGGCGGGCACGTTCTGCGCGGGGTGGATGAGGTCACGCTTGATCAGCTCATAGGCAAAACGCCGGGTGATCTGTTCCAACTCGTGTTCATCAAACTCGCGCGGATCAATGCACAGCCCGCCTTTGGAGCCGCCAAACGGAGCTTCCACCAGCGCGCATTTGTAGGTCATAAGCGCCGCAAGCGCCTCCACCTCGTCCTGGTTGACAGCGGTCGCATAGCGGATGCCGCCCTTGACCGGCTCCATATGCTCAGAATGAACAGAGCGGTAGCCCGTGAACGTCTGGATCTTGCCGCGCAGGCGCACGCCAAAGCGCACGGTGTAAGTGGCGTTGCAGACCCTGATCTTTTCCTCCAGCCCGGGCGGCAGGTCCATTAGGGCGACGGCCCGGTTGAACATCATGTCCACGCTTTCGCGGAAGCTCGGCTCATTTGCTGGGGATGACATTGATCTCTCCTGTAATTGCCCAAGGCGGGACGCTGCTGCGACTCACCCGTGTCAGTTGATATCACCCCACCCTAACGCGCCATTTTCACAGGTGCGACTTATATAACCGTTAACGCCCATTCTTTCGGCATTGGGCGAAATTCCAACCGAAGACCCTCACTGGTTCCGAGAGCGAAACAGTTAACCGTACTTTCAACCCCAGCGGGCCATCTTTTTGAACGATTTGCCCCAATTTGGCCGCATTTGGTCACGATTCTTTAACCACGGCGTCCGGCTCAACAGGGCGTCTAGCTGGCCTGGGGGCTTGCTGCTGCTGAGTTGAGACCATGATTGTTCTGACCCTGACGACCCGCACTCTGCCCGAGCGATTGCGCATTTTTGCGCGTGCCGAAGAGGGTGCCATGACCATATTTGCCTGCTTCATGGTGGTGATCATGATCATGGTCGGCGGCATCGGCGTGGACCTGATGCGCAACGAGATGGAGCGCACGCGCCTGCAGGGCGTGTCCGACCGCGCGGTGCTGGCGGCGGCAGACCTTGATCAGCAATTGGCACCGGAAGCCGTTGTACGCGACTACTTCACCAAGGCGGGCTTGGGTGACTTCGTGTCCTCGGTCGGGGTCGAAAACCCCGATCAGGCCAACCGCACCGTCACAGTCGACGCCTATACCGACCAGAACACCCAGTTCATGGGCTATCTGGGCGTCGATACCCTGCCCGTTCCAGCCAGTGCCACCGCGGCAGAGGTTGCCCGAAATGTGGAGATCTCTCTGGTGCTCGATATCTCGGGCTCCATGCGGTTCAACAGCCGGATGGACAATCTGCGGCCCGCTGCCCAGTCCTTTATCGACATCATCATGGCCGATGACGGGGCTGAGCGGACCTCCATCAACCTGATCCCCTATGCCGGTCAGACTAACCCGGGGCCGTTCATGTTCAACCGCATGAATGCGACCCGCCTGCCCGCCGTTGCACTGGATGAGGCCGACGGCGGCATTGCCGAGCACCTGAGCCATGGTCTGCTTGACCCTGACGCCGAAGGCGGTGCCGGGTCCGACCCGGACACGCGCTATGTCTATCCCAATATCTCCTCTTGCTTGGAACTGGAGGTGGGCGACTTCGCAACCGATGCCCTGCCGGTGGGCGGCACCGCGCAGACCGCGCATTTCATGAACTGGGCCATTGCGGCAGACGTGATGGACTGGGGCTGGTGCCCGCAGGATCAGACCTCAATTCGGTACTTCTCCAACAACCCGGACGGGCTGAAGTCGATGATCGGTAGCATGCGCATGCATGATGGCACTGGGACCCATTACGCGATGAAGTACGCCGTGGCCCTGCTCGACCCATCCTCGCGCGACGACCTGAGCGCCATGGCCGGGTCTGGCCTTGCACCTGCCGAATTTGTGGGGCGCCCGGCGGACTATGACGACCCTTCCACGGTCAAATACATCATTCTGATGACGGACGGGCAAATCACAGAGCAGGTTCGCCCCTGGGATGCCCTTGATCCGGAGAACCCAACGGTCGAACTGAACGAAGGGCGGCAATCCGATCGTACGCAGCTGACTTCCGCAGGCACCAATGTCGCCAGCTTCTTTGCGCAATGTGATCTGGCGAAGTCACAGTCTCCGCGCCCGGTGATTGTCTACACCATCGCGTTTGATGCGCCCGGCACGCCTGAACAGCAAATGCGAGAGTGCGCGTCGTCCCCTGCTCATTTCTTTGCAGCTGACACCGGCAACATCGATGATGTGTTTGAAGCCATTGCACGTCAAATCCGCCAGCTGCGTCTGACCAACTGAGCACGGTGACGGCCCTCAGCCGCAATGGTTAACAGCCGAATCGGCCCTTTGTTTCCGGGTTTACCTGCAATTCCCCGGTCAAAGCGTGACTGTCCACGCTGTCCAAACAATGGGCGCAAGAACAGGGACTTAATCGCCTAGAATACCGCTAAAACTCGCTGTTTTGCCGCGCTTGCGCCCCAATTCAGCCCCATTCCGCAGCGATCACCATGCCAAGGCAAAGTCCGCGAAATAGGCCGAGGTCCGTCTATCGGGCCCGGCGGGAAAGGTGAAAGAGATGACACGTGATCAAGGCAACAAAGACCCCCGCATGGGTCGTTTGACAGAGGTACTCTACCTCTTTGCAAAGCGTGAAGACGGCATGATGACCGTTTTCGCCTGCTTCATGGTCCTGATCATGCTGGCAGTTGGCGGCATCGGGGTCGACCTGATGCGCAATGAAATGGAGCGCACGCGCCTGCAGTCAGTTGCAGACCGCGCGGTGCTGGCCGCTGCGGACCTTGACCAAACACTGGACCCACAATCCGTTGTAGAAGACTACTTTAACAAAGCCGGGATGGCAGATTACGTGTCCTCCGTTGTTGTCGACGAGGGGATCAACTACCGGACAGTGACGGTTGATGCCTCCACCACAATGAACACGCAGTTCATGAGCGCACTTGGCGTCAGCACACTTAATGTTCCTGCCCAGGCGCAGGCCCAGGAGAAAGTGAACAAGGTCGAAATCTCACTTGTGCTGGATATCTCCGGCTCCATGAATGACGGCAACAAGATGTCCGAGATGCAGACCGCCGCCGGTACGTTTGTCGATGCGGTGCTCAAGCCTGAAAACGCAGACAAAGTCTCAATCAGCCTTGTGCCCTACTCTCAGCACGTGAATGCGGGGCCGTGGATCTACAACAAGATGAACAAGTACCACAAGCACAACTACTCCCACTGCCTGGAGTTCGACGATACGGACTACAGCTCGGCTGCACTGAATACGACGAAGACCTACAAGCAGATGCAGCACTTCCAGTGGAACACCTATTCCATCCAGTCTGGCAACCAGCAGAACACCCGCTATGACACGGTCTGCCCGCGCTACTGGTACGAACGGATTTATCCGACCAGCCAGAATGCCTATCAGATCAAGCGCCGCATCAACAAACTGAAGCCGCGTGCGGGTACCCAGATCTTTATCGGCATGAAGTGGGCCACCGCGATGCTGGACCCCTCGTTCAACACGATCAACTCGCAGCTGGTCAGCGAAGGCCGTGTAGACGGTGTCTTTGGCAACCGTCCGGCAGCCTACACCGACGATGAAACGCTCAAGACAATTGTTCTGATGACCGACGGCCAGAACTCATCCTCGAACCGGATCAAGAACAATTACTACAACTCAAGCTCCGAGTACGTCCATTGGAACAACTACAACCTGAACTACTACCTGTGGAACTACGTGAACTCCTGGTATCACTCCAACTTCTACTATCAGAAGTATACGGCGGCGCAGGGCGACACTCTACTGGCCAACATGTGCAACGCAGCCAAGGCCAAGAACATCATCGTCTGGACCATCGGCTTCGAAGTGCTTGATCACGGTGCTGACGTCATGGAGGCCTGTGCTTCTTCCCCCAGCCACTTCTTCCGGGTGGAAGGTGTCGACATCAATGACGCATTTGACGCCATTGCAAAATCCATCAACCAGCTGAGGCTCACACAATGATACGCCCCATGCAAAAAATCCTGCGCCGGTTTCGTCGGAACGAAGACGGCAGCGCACTGGTCATCGAATTCGTGGTCTTTGTGCCCCTGCTCTTCAGCATGTTCCTGATGGCCGTGGAAATGGGTGTCTACACGATGCGCCACATGTTCCTCGACAGGGGGCTGGACATAACCGTCCGCCATGTGCGGCTGAACACGAACACCAACATGAGCCACGAGTTTCTCAAGGACATGATCTGTCAGAACGCGGGCTTCCTGGATGATTGCGACAGCACGCTGCGTTTGGAAATGACGGCGATCAACCCGCGCGACTTCGAAGAGTTTGATCAAGAGCCGGATTGCATCGACCTGAGCGAGCCTGTGGAGCCGGAAAGTGGCCTCACACTTGGCCAGGAACACCAGGTCATGATCCTGCGCGCCTGCGTCAAGTTCCTGCCCGTCTTCCCGACCACGGGTCTAGGCTACGAGTTCGAAAAAGACGGATCAGGCCGGGTACGCATGATTTCATCCGCAGTCTTTGTACAGGAGCCGGGATAATGACACGTTTTGCTAAAGCCTTCACCTTCCTCAAGCGCGACTTCTGGCGCCGCGAGGACGGCACGGTTGCGGTCGAGGCCATGCTGGTCATGCCGATCATGTTCTGGGCTTTTCTGTCGATGTTCGCCATTCATGATGCGTTCCGTGCCTATGGCATCCATCAAAAGGCCGCTTATTCGATAGGTGACGCCATCAGCCGGGAAACCGTTCCGATTGATGACGAGTACTTCGATGGTGTGCGCGACATGTTTGAATATCTCGCCCACAGCCAGGGTCAGACCGACATGCCCATCAGCCAGATCTGGTACGATCAGGGCGAAGACGCTTACAAGATCGACTGGTCCGAGAAACGTGGCGGCATTGCCCAGCTCACAAACCTCGACGTCCAGAACTGGCACCACAAGCTGCCGGTCATGCCTGACAACGAACGGGTTGTGCTGTTGGAAACCTGGAGCGCGTATGACCCGCCGTTTGAAACCGGCCTGACCAATGACGAGATCCGCACTTACGTGTTCACGCGTCCGCGCTATGCACCTCGGGTCTGCTTCGACGACTGCAACTAAACAGCGAAGGCGGGCAACATAGGCCCGCCTTTGTCGTAAGGGGGGCGTTTCGCCCACCCAACTCCGGTCGTTTCATCCCACCGGATCTCCGACACCTCAAATAAATCGACATCCTTCGTAAGGTGGGCGTGTCGCCCACCCCCGCAAATCAAATGCCGTCCCGTTTGGCCAGAATGATCGCGATAATCTCGGACATGTTCTTGGACTGATGGCCGGGCGTCATGCCGCCCACACCTACGCGATTGCCGATCCGCCACCAAAGCCCAGGCCGCCAGGTGCGTCCTTCCCCTCGGGTTAGCCGCACCAGAAAACCATTGGAGGGCTTGAAGGCAAAAAACCCGCGATCAATTGAGGCGATGTCTTCAACCCGCGCAATCAGCGTACCATCCGCATCACTCAGTGTGGTTTCCGTCAGCACCACACAGCTGGCGGTGGCGCGGCGCATCAGATCCGCTCCCCAAATCGCAACCGCCCCAACAACCAGCAGGAAGACTTGCCACAGCAGCACCGCCGGCGGCTGCGCAAAAGCAATGTAGATCAACAAAAATCCAAGAATGGAAAGCGACGCGATCCCCAGAATGCGTCGCCCCGGCGAGGCGCGCACAACCGCAAGTACTTCTTCGCTGCTCTCATCCATCCCGGCATCCCCATCTGAGACCGCGCGAGGTCTAGCCTGCGCGCCCACAAGGGGCAAGTCAGTCGCCGTCGTGCTGCCGCTTGCGCTGGTCGCGTCCGCCCTTTTCAATCTGCTGCTGCAACCGGTCAGCATAAGCCAGCCGCTCGGCCTGAGACATGTTCACAATCGCTGCCATCCATTTGGTTTGCGCAGCCTGCTGCACTCCCAGAATGGCGCTGCGCTGATCATCCAGCACCTGTTGGATTGCTGCGGCGTCAAAAGGCTCGGCCCGCAGGGCTGTCAACATCTGAGCATAAACCGCGCGGCGTGCAGCACGCCCCAGACGGGGATGCGCGGCCCGTATGCTCCGGTTGAGCGCCCGCCGCTCTGCGCGGGGCAAGGCATGCACGTAAGGGGCTGCATAGCTTTGCAGACGCGGGCCACCGGGGCGCATATCCCCCCCGCCGTGGTTGCGCCAGACGGCCCCTGCGATCAGCCCGACAAATAGCAGGTTCAGCGCCAAAGATAGGCCAAGTGCAACTTTGAAACGGCGTGGCGTCCGGGGCCGGGGTTCGGTGTCCATATCTTATCCCTCCTCAATGTCCCAGCCAAAGCCATAGGTGTCGGCCTCGCTGCTGGCCTCTGCCCCCAGAACCAAAGCCCCCACATCCGGCAGCGCTTCTGGTGGGGCAATGCCGATCCAGAAGCCGACACAAGTAGCCGTGACCAGACCGCCCAGACCCGCGCTGCCACCCAGCTGGTCAAACCAATAGCGCCACCCGCGCGGCAGAGCGGCCGGTTGCAACGCAACTGCATCGGCCAGCAACCGGTCCATCAGCGCCTCTGACGGCTTAGGCGGGGTGACCCGGGCCGCCTCAAAGAGCGCTTCCAAAGCGGTATCTGTCTTGTCTGTCTCAGTCATCTTCATATCCCAATGCATCCCGCTGCCCGGCCAGCGCCGCTTTCAATCCCCGTTTGCCCCGGGCTGTCAGGCTTTCCACCGCCTCGACACCCACGTCCAGAATGGCCGCGATTTCGGGGTTGGCCAAGCCTTCGATATGACGCAACACAACCGCCTGTCGTTGCCGATCAGGCAGAGCCATCAAAGCCGCCTGAAGCGCGTCCATCCGGGCGGCCTGTTGCAAGCCCTGCGCCGCTGACGGTGTTGGGTCCGCAGGTTCCGCCACATCGTCAAGCGGCGAGGTGCGGCGTTTGCGCAGCCGATCCGTACAAAGGTTTGCCACCACGCGGTAGAGCCAGGTAGTCACCCTCGCCTCCCCTTCGCGCCAGTCGGGAGCCACGCGCCACAGACGCAAAAGCGCCTCTTGCGCCACATCCTCGGCCTCGGCCCCATCGCCGAGCACCCGATGGGCATGAGCGTATATCCGGGGCGTCAGTCGTGTTGCCAAAAGCCGTGCGGCACCGGCGTCTCCGCCCGCGTAGCGCGCCAACAGTGCGGCGTCCTGATCTGGCTCTGCTCCGTCCATCTGGCATTTGGCTAAAGCGCGCGGGCCGGGCCTACAACCCTGCCCGCGCACCAGCTGCATCAGTTGGAGGACCGGTTGCGGCGCTTGCCGTGGTCGCGCACCTTGGCAAATTCCTCTGCATTCAAGGTGCCGTTGCCATCCGCGTCCAACCGCTCAAAGAGCTTCGCCGGATCACGCCGTGCGGTCATTTCCTCAAGGCTCAGCTTGCCGTCGTCATTGGCATCGAGGCGCTTGAGCATCCGGTTGCCACGACGCCCGCTGCGCTCTTCTGCAGCCTTGGCGAGCTCATCCGCGTCCAGCGCGCCAGAACCATCGGCGTCATATTTTTCCAGCATGCGCTTGCTGCGCTCACCGCCACGTTCTGCCCGGGCGGCCATCATCTCTGACTTGTCCAACAGGCCATCACCATTGGTATCAGCCTTGGCAAAGCGCGCCTCTCCGTGGGCTGTCAGTTCGGCCTGCGTGATCTCACCATTGCCGTCTGCATCAATCTCGCCAAAGACCTTGGCGAGGTCAGGCCCTTTGGCCTGCGCCGCCCCGGCGGCGATTGCAACAAGACCAGCCAGACCGGCCATTTGAAGGTTTGCTCGAAGGGTCATCAGGTGTTCTCCGTTCTCGTGTTTCCGCCCCACCCTATGTGGTGCGGTCAGGGGTAGAACGGAGTGGCTGGAGATTTCCGTCGAAAAAAAATTTGATCGGGTGGGCGGCCCTTTGCGACAAGGCGACGCAAGGGGGGCATTCGCCCTTTTAATTGTGACGCGGCTTGCCCATCTACCCTGCATAGAAGGAAGCGTCTTATGACCCAGACCGCCATTGATACACTTGAACAGACCGAAGAACGCGACCTGCGCCGGGCCATGTGGCGCGGCTGGCGTGGTAAATGCCCGAACTGCGGATCGGGCGCGCTCATGAAGGGCTATCTCAAGGTCAATCACGATTGCGCAGCCTGTCAGCAGGAATTGCACCACCACCGCGCGGACGACGGCCCGGCCTATCTGACCATTCTGATCGTCGGTCACCTGATGGCAGTCATGCTGCATGTCGTGTTTGTGCACTGGCGGCCAGAGCCGCTGACGCTGTTCACCATCTTTGCGGTTGGCTGCACCGGATTGTCCCTTTACCTTCTGCCCAGACTGAAGGGGGCGATCATTGGGTTCCAATGGGCCAAGGGCATGGGCGGCTTTGGCCGCAGGCCCTGATCACTGCCCCTGAGCTAAGGGGCAGGCATGACAATCGACAAAACACAGATCCGCAACGCCGCAACGGTGATCGTGCTGCGCAACCGCCACGATGATCCCCACATTCTGATGGGCCAGCGCGGCGCCAAAGCGGTGTTCATGCCCAACAAGTTCGTCTTTCCCGGAGGGGCGGTTGATGCGGGGGATGCCGATGTTCCCCTGGCAACAACACTGACGGAGACTTGCACGTCGCGCCTGTCAGAGGATGCCGATCCATCGCTGGCCCATGCGCTTTCCGCCGCTGCCATTCGCGAGCTCTGGGAAGAAACCGGTCTTGTCCTCGGACAGCCCGGCACCTGGGACGGCACGCCGCCCCCTGACTGGGAAAGCTTCGCGGCCACCGGCCACCGCCCCCATGCAGCCCCTTTGCAGTTCGTGTTCCGCGCGTTGACCCCACCCGGTCGTCCGCGCCGCTTTGACGCCCGGTTCTTCCTGGTGGATGCCAGCGCAGTCGCCACCGACCTCGATGACTTCTCTGCTGCCTCGGATGAATTGAGCCACCTGCAATGGGTGCGCCTCTCAGAAGCCCGCGCCTTTGACATGCCCTTCATCACCGAAGTTGTGCTGGCCGAGATTCAGGCCCGTGCGGCTGACCCCGCGCCGCCGGCCTCCGTGCCTTTCTTCAAGAACAACGACGAAGAAAGCCTGTTTCTGCGCCTGCGCGGCTATCCGATGCCGGATGACTGAGGACCTATCGATGACCTACACCCCGCCGCCGCGCAAACCCTACAAAGGGTTGATCACGGACACCGACCGCTGGAACGCAATTGATCTACGCGCAGGTGACGTTTTTGTCTGCACGCCGCCCAAGTGTGGCACCACCTGGACCACGTCCATCGTGACCATGCTTTGCGCTGGCCGCACTGATATTGCACCGCAAGAGCTGATCCACTGGATAGACGCCAGTTTCATGCCGCTGGATGGTGTGGTTGAGGGCCTCAGCGCGCAGAAGGGTCAGCGCTGCATCAAAACCCACACGCCCTTTGACGGCATCCCGTGGCGACAGAACGCACACTATATCACCGTCTACCGGCACCCGGTCGACATGATGCTGTCCTTACGCAAACACCTGGCGAATGAAGTCAGCACCAGTAGTGATCACCCCTACCTGCAAGATCCCGACACGGCGCTCAAGGAGTTCGCGACCAAGCAACCGGAAAATTACGACGACGACAGCCTCGCCTCTTTCCTCACCCACTACCGCGCGTCGATCCAAACGCCACAGCCCGACAACCTGCTGATCCTGCACTATGCGGACATGCTGGCGCATCCGCGCAAGACAATCGAGCAAATCGCGAAGCACATCGGGAGCGGCGTGGATGGGGCTCTACTCGATGCGGTGACCGAAGCCACGTCCTTCAGCAACATGAAAGCCAACCCCGATCGTTTCACGCCCTATGCGGACAAGGGGTACTGGCACAACCCGCAGGCTTTTTTCCACTCCGGCGGGACGCGCAAATGGGAGGGTCAGATCAGCGAAGACACCTTTGAGATTTATCGCGCACAGATGGCCGCCGCTCTGCCAGCCGAAAACATCCAATGGCTTGAGAACGGCGCTGCCTAGGTCACCAGGACAAGCATCAGGATAGAGGCCAGAAGCAGCGCAATCCCGGCCCATTCACGGCGGCTGATCACTTCTTTGAAGAACAAGGTTGAGGCGGCAATGCTCAGGATCAGTTCGGCCTGTCCCACGGCTTTGACATAGGCCGCATTCTGCAGGGTGAAGGCCACAAACCAGCAGTAGGACCCCCCCATCGACGTAAGCCCGATCCAGACCGCCACCCGACGCGCAGCCCAGACTCGTGCAATCTCACCCGGTTCGCGCAGCACCAGCCAGACCACCATGATCGCCGTCTGCATCAACACGACCAATGCCAGCGTCACCCCCGCCCGCAACAGCGGATCGTCGGACACTACCGACAGCGTTGCCCCGCGATACCCAACAGCCGAGATCGCAAAGAGGAACCCGCAGGCAATGCCCAAGCCCGCCGCGCGGTTCCAGAAATCACTCAGCCGTATGCCCTGCGCACCCGCCTGTCCGGAGAGCAGCAACAAGCCCACCACGCCCAGCGCAATCGCAAAAAACCCCAGCGCTGACACGCCCTCGCCCAGCACCACCAGCCCCAGCAGAACGGTCTGGATCACCTCGGTTTTCTTAAATGTGATCCCAACCGCAAAGTTCCGCTGCTTGAAAAGCAGCACCACACAGACGGTTGCGGCGATCTGTGCCGCTCCGCCGGCCAGCGCATAGCCCCAGAAAGACCCACCAATGGCTGGCACCGCCGCTCCTGTCACTGACAGATAGGCCGCCAACAGAATTAGTATGAACGGCCCGGAGTAGAAGAACCGCGAGAACGTTGCACCCGCGGCCGACAGGGTCGAGGTCGCCAATACCTTCTGCAGCATAAACCGCACCGTCTGGAACGTGGCGGCCAGCAGAGAGACAATGATCCATAGGTCCGGGACGAAGGCTGTCATGCCCCGGCTTGTCGCCTATTTCGCAGGGTCCTGCCAGAGCGGATGCGGCACCGGATCCTTGGCGCGCCAGAAATACTGCCCGATGACTTGCGTATACGACCGATAGGCGTAGCCCTGGTTGCGGGTCAGATAGCGTTCCTTGTGGGCACGGTAGAGCGCTGGCAATTTGTACCAGCTCACCTCCGGATGCATATGGTGCACAACATGCAGGCTGTTGTTCAAAAACAGGAAAGACAACGCGCATTGCCCTTCAATCACAACCGTCCGGGCAGAGGCGCGTTCATGTGCACGGTGTTCCAGAAACGTGCGTATCTTCAGGATCGACAGCGCTACGTAGCAAGCGCCAAGGTAGGCCGGTACAGACATGGGCGACAGGCTGACCAACCAAAGGGCCAGCACAACGCCCGGAATGTGCCAGAGCCAATCGCGCAACACCACGCGGTCGCCTTGCAGGATCGCCCGCCAATCCCCGCGCATGAAATACCATTGCGACACCACCGGGCCAATCAGCATCCGGCCAAACAGCGTATTATTGAACCGCAGGGCCGCCCTCTGCCAGGCCTTCAAATCCCCCCAAACGCCAGGGTCGACAAAATTTGTCTCCGGATCGTCATAGGGATCGGTCAGGTTGGCATCCATGTGATGTGCCAGATGCGTGCGTTTGAACCTCAGGTACGGGATAGCCAGACCCAGCTGCACCATTCCCAGCGCGTCCCCCGCCCGGGAAGAACGAAAAGGATGGCCATGAATGATCTCATGCGCAAGCGAGGCATGCAGCACCAGCGACAATGCAACCGCAACAAACCGCACCGGTGCCCAGGCATCGGGCAGCATGAGCGCGCCACTCCAGACCGACACACAGGCCAGGAACAGCCAGATCGTCGGCCAATCCCAGCCGCGCATGCGCCGTCTCAAAGTTGCCGCCGCACCTGCAGGCACGCGCGGATCAGCCCCAGCTGTCATTCAGATGTCCCACGTTCGTCTTTTGAAGCAAAATACGACGCCATCCCGGGGCCAGACATTCTGATAATGATTAACTTACCTCGCAGTTCGTGATAAATATCATCAGATGAGTGAATTCCTCGACAAACTCGACCGTGCACGTCTGTTCCGGGATCGTCTGGCACAAGCCATGACCCAGGCCGGCGTGAATCAAAGCACGCTTGCCCGCCGCATCGGCACCGATCGCTCCACCCTGTCTCAGGCGCTCAAAAGCGATGCAGCTCGCCTTCCCGGTGCGCATGTCGTGGGGGCCATTGCGGCCACCCTCTCGGTTTCCTCAGACTGGCTCCTTGGTCTGTCAAACAGACCGGAATCCGCCGCCGATTTGATGTCCAACAGTTTCAGGCTCAGCCAGGCGCCCCGTGCGCTGGTCGATGAACAGTTCTACGATTGGCACCGCGAGGCCGTGGGATACAAGATCCGCCACGTGCCTGCAGCCTTGCCAGACATGCTCAAAACCAACGACATGCTCGAGTGGGAATATGGGCCTCATCTGGGCCGCACCGCGCAACAGGCCATCAATGCCGCACGTGACAGGCTGGATTGGATGCGGAACGTACGGTCGGAATACGAAATCGCGCTCCCGCTTTATGAAATCGACAGCTTCATCCGCGGCACCAGCTACTACGCAGGTTTGCCCGCGCCAATCCGGCGCGACCAAACCGATCAGATCATCGAGCTCACCCGCCAGCTCTATCCGCGCCTGCGCATCTACCAATTCGACGCGCGCCGCCTCTACTCAGCCCCTGTGACCATCTTCGGCCCGCTCCTCGCAGTGCTTTACACCGGTGGTCACTACATGGCCTTTCGGGATGCCAATCGCATAGAAACGCTCACTTCCGACTTCGACGTGCTGGTGCGCGAAGCCTCCCGTACCGCACGCGACTTTCCCGACTACCTGACAGAACTACGCGCGCTCATTCGCTAAAGTCGGGTTCGGCACACCAGCAACGCCGCACCTTTCGACCCACACCTATTCCTGAGAAATCACGTCGCTCCAGGCGCACCCAAAAACATGTCGTGCGGCGCAGCCGCACCATCAGATCACGCGCGGCTCAGATCTTCGGGTCCGGGTTCTCCAGATGGCCATCAACAGCAATCACCTGCCCAGACACCATCCGCGCTTTGTCAGACCCAAGAAACACCGCCATGTCCGCAATGTCAGAGGCGCGCACAAACGACCGCATGGAAATGCCAAGCACGTAGGCCTCATAAAGCGCGTCCCGGTCGATGCCCTTGGCAGCAGACTCCCGGTCCAGCACCCCATCCATGCGCGGCCCCTCCACAGAGCCGGGGCAAATCGCATTCGCTCGCACGCCGAAAGGCCCCAACTCCATCGCAAGCGTTTTCATCAGCCCGATGATGGCCCATTTGGCCGACGCATAGGGCGCGCGGTTGGGAAAACCGTAGAGCCCCGCCGTCGAAGACGTGAGCACAATTGATCCCCGCCCCGCCTCTTTCATCGCCGGTGCCGCATGCTTGGCCGCCAGAAACGCGCCTTCGAGGTTCACGCTCACGCAGTTGCGCCAATCGGCGAGCTCAATATCTTCAATCAGCGCCGTGGGGCCGGCGATACCTGCATTGGCACAAAGCACATCGAGCGTCCCGATCTCGCCAATGATCCCGGCCATGGCCGCCTCATCAGACACGCTGGCCTCCCGGCAGCGCCAATCAGTAGGACAGGACGCCAAGGCAGCACCGTCCACATCGGTGACCCAAACTTCATAGCCCTCAGCCGCAAATGCCTCACCCATGGCGCGACCAATGCCGGCACCGCCCGCGGTGATCAGAACTTTTTTCATCTTGCACTTCCAATGGCCCGGCCCAACCCATCCGGGACCTCCAGAGCCGCGTGCCCGTCAGCAAACCGGACCAGCGCGGCCTCAATCTCTGCCGAGGGTGGCGAGGGTTTGCGCGTCTCAAGCGAGACATGCAGCAAAAAATGCTCCCCCGTCGCCAGCAAACGGTCGCCTTCCCGCATCTCGTGCCACAGATGCATCTTCTTGCCCGCACCGAGCACCACCCGCGTGGTGATCTTTATCACAGCACCCGCATGGACTTCATCCAAATGCCGGATATGCGTCTCCGCCGTGAAGTAGCTGCCACCTGACGCGATGTATTCCGCGTCACAGCCAATGATCTCCATGAACCGGTCGGTGGCATCGGCAAAGGCCTGCAAATAGCGGCTCTCCGTCATATGGCCGTTGTAATCCGTCCAATCGAGCGGCACGGTCCGCTGGGCTGTCAGCACCGGCTGATCCGCGGGCAATTCCGCCGCCCGCGCCCCGTGCACCGTGCCCGCGCGCATCATCTTTTCCTGCGCATTCAAGAGCGCCCCTGCGCCCCAATCCTGCGCCTTGAGGCCCCGCATCATGGTTACAAGGTTGTTGTCGCGAATGCGCTCGAGCTCTCGAATGGAATGCATGCCGGACTGCGCATCCGACTGGCCTGCTATCAGATCGACCAACTCGTCCGTAAATTCCGGCACGTCCATCAGCTTGGTCCAAGGCCACTTCAGCGCGGGGCCGAACTGCGCCATGAAGTGCTTCATGCCCGCCTCGCCGCCCGCCACACGGTAAGTCTCAAAGAGACCCATCTGCGCCCAGCGGATGCCAAAACCATAGCGGATCGCATTGTCGATCTCTTCCGTGGTCGCGATGCCGTCCTTGACCAACCACAGGGCCTCTCGCCAGACCGCCTCAAGAAAACGATCGGCCACATGCGCGTCGATTTCCTTTTTCAAATGAAGGGCATGCATGCCCAGACCGGCCATCACCGCCTTGGCTTTTTCAACCAGCGCTGCATCGCCGGCCTCCCCCGGCACCAGTTCGATCAAAGGCAACAGGTAGACCGGGTTAAAAGGATGCGCGACCATGATCTGACCAGGCCGCGCAGCGCCTTCTTGCAATTCAGACGGCTTGAAGCCCGAAGTCGAAGACCCAATCACCGCATCCACCGCACAGGCGGCCTGCACTTCCGCAAAGGTGGCGTGCTTGATCTCCAACCGCTCCGGCACGCTTTCCTGGATCCATTCCGCACCCGCAACCGCCTCAGCAATCGAGCCATGAAACGTGAGCACCCCTTCAGCAGGCAAGGCCACATCCGTGAGCCCCGGTAATGACCGCCGCGCATTGCCCAGCACTTCGCCGATCTTGCGCTCGGCCTCCGGGTCCGGGTCGTAAACCCGCACATCCCAACCGTTCAGCAGGAACCGCGCGGCCCAGCCGCCGCCGATCACACCGCCGCCAATGATAGCTGCTGTTTTTGTCATTCAGACCCCCATACTCAGAAGGATTATTCCCAGAATCGCCAAAGCCAGACAGATCGCGCCCAGGACCCGCAGGCTCAGCCCAAACGGCAGATGATCCCGGACGCCAAAGACCGGCAATGCGACGCTCAAAGCAGCGATGACCATCGCGGCGACAAGGAAGAAAAGACCAATCACGGGCGCTCCTCAAGCTGTGTCAAATCATAACCGTTGAAATCCAGAATTTCGCGCGCCGCCCGGATGCGATCTGCGCCACCTTTTGGCTGCCGATCAAGGATCCACGCGAAGGTGCCATCGGGGTTCCCAACAACCGCTGTGCGAAAGCTCTCATCCACCCAGATCACCCACATCTGGCGCAGTGTCCCATCGGGCATCTGGATCACATAGCGACCGGGTGCTTCGCGCGTGATCTGCAGGGTGTCGCCAATCACATCACAGGGCAGTGAGGGTTCACATGCCCGATGCGCAACCTGCAACTGAAGCCCCGTTGCGCGTTCGTCAAACTGGATGGTCTGCGTGGCCTCGGTCGCAGGCAGAGCGGCGCGCACGTTCCAGGCCCCGGCAAATCGCGCTTCGTCAAATCGGGAGGTCACGCCAATTGGAACGCTCTGATCACGATACCCTGGGCCAGTTTCCGGCAGGCTGGGTGCCAGAGCGCAGGCGCTCAAGGCGACCAGCGCGATTGCGGCGCAAGACCGGCGCGCGGCCAACGCTATGCTATTAGCCGCTTTCACCCCTTGGGTGCCCGCTTTTCCAGCCCCAACTTGGCCCGCACTTCTTCAGGGCCAATGACCCGCGCGCCCATGTTTTCAATGATGGTCTGGGCGCGCTCAACCAACTGCCAATTCTCGGCCAGCACGCCTTTTGCGAGCCAGAGGTTATCCTCCAGCCCCACGCGCACATTGCCACCGGCCGATACAGCAGCAGCCACATAGGCCATCTGATTGCGGCCCAGGCCGAAAGCGCTGAACGTCCAGTCATCAGGCACGTTGTTGACCATCGCCATGAAGGTATTGAGATCATCCGGCGCGCCCCAGGGCACGCCCATGCAGAGTTGGACCAGCGCGGGGCTGTCCAGAACGCCATCGGCAACGAGCTGTTTTGCGTACCACAAATGGCCGGTGTCAAAGGCCTCGATCTCTGGCTTCACGCCCAGATCGGTCATCATTCGGCCCATGGCGGTCAGCATGCCGGGCGTGTTGGTCATCACATAGTCAGCTTCGGCAAAGTTCATGGTGCCGCAATCGAGCGTGCAGATCTCGGGTAGGCAATCGGCCACATGCGCCACCCGTTCAGTCGCACCCGCCATGTCGGTGCCCTGCTGACTCAGAGCCATGGGGTTTTCCACAGGACCAAAGACCATATCACCGCCCATGCCAGCGGTCAGGTTCAGCACAACATCCGTGTCGCTGTCGCGGATACGGTCGGTGACTTCGCGGAACATGCCTGGATCACGACTGGGTGCGCCCGTTTCAGGGTCACGCACATGGCAGTGCACAATCGCAGCGCCGGCTTTGGCGGCGGCAATGGCGCTTTCGGCAATTTGCTCGGGCGAGCGCGGCACCAGATGGCTGCGGTCCTGCGTGCCTCCCGATCCGGTGACAGCACAGGTGATGAAGACTTCCTTGTTCATGTTCAGCGGCATATCGCGACTCCCCTTTTGTCGCAGCTTTGCGTCAGGCTTGATCGCAATCCAAGCCAAAAACGACGCCGCCTGCCGCGGGCGTGTTTTCCTCGCAGGAAAACATTCGGAATTCTCGCAGAATTCCGTGACGCTCAATACGGCATCGGGTGGGCCCGGTGGGTGTCATCCAGCGCTTGCAGCAGGTCGGGCGACAACTCCGTCCCATACCCGGAAAGCACATGTTCCAACTGATCCTGAGTGGTCGCGCCAAAGATCACCGACCCCATGAAAGGCCGCTGGCACGCCCATGCCAGCGCCATATGCACCGGGTCCACCCCATGATCTGCCGCCACTTTCAGGTATGCGTCCACCGCAAGATGAGCCCGGTCCGTCCAGCGCCCGCCAAGGTTCGCCACATGGCTTGCGCGGCTCTTGTCAGGGACGGCACCGCCTTTGTACTTGCCGGTCAGCAAACCCGCCGCAAGCGGCGAAAACGCAAACATATCAATGTCTTCATTGATACAAGCTTCGGCCACATCCGTGTCTGCCATCCGGCACATCAAGGAATATTCGTTTTGCACGGAGATCGGTCTCGGCCCACCAACGCGCCGCGCGGCCTCGGCCCATTGCGTCATGCCCCAGGCGCTTTCGTTGCTCAAGCCAAAGTGCCGTATCGTGCCGCGCTTCACCTCACGCTGCAGTGCGTCGATGCAGTCTTCCATGTTGGCGATGACCGCCCCGCGGTCCTGACCGGAGGGATCGTAGAACCAGTTCTTGCGAAACATGTAGCTGCCGCGGTTGGGCCAATGAAACTGGTAGAGATCGATATAATCCGTCTTGAGGCGGCGCAGCGACCCTTCGATGGCTTCCGGAATGGTCTTTGACGAAATAGGCGCGCCATCACGGGCGTTTTTCATGCCCTCGCCAGAGTGTTTTGTGGCCAGAACCACGTCCCCACGTCGCATGTCACGTTCAAACCAAAGCCCAATGATCCGCTCCTTCCGGCCCGTGGTCTCCGACCTAACCGGGTTTACGGGATACATCTCGGCGGTATCAATGAAATTGATCCCCGCCTCCAACGCCCTATCGATCTGAGCATGTGAGGCTTCAGATGAGGTCTGCGTACCAAAGGTCATGGACCCCAGGCAAAGCTCAGACACCATAAGCCCGCTCTTACCCAGATCATTCATCTTCATGGCAAACCTCACCGCCTCGTCTGCGCCACCTTAACGCCGCGCAACACACCCGCAAGGGAATGCAGCAAAAACGACGCGTTTTGCGTCGTTTACCCGCTTGGGAAGGGCGGCGAACAGGCGTAGATCAGGATCATGCGTCTGCTTATCTCTTTCGCGGCCCTGTTCTTGTCGATCATCCTGCTGCAGCTCAGCTCTGGCGGTGTAGGACCACTCGACGTTCTGTCCGGCACCCAACTGGGGTTCACCAAACAAGAGATCGGCCTGCTGGGCTCCGCCCATTTCTTTGGGTTCTTCATCGGGTGCTGGTGGGCGCCTCGGCTGATGGGCTCCATCGGCCATTCGCGTGCTTTTGCCGCTTTCACCGCCGCCGGTGCAATCAGCCTGATGGCGCATATGCTGGTTCTGGATCCATACGCCTGGACGCTGATGCGCGTAGGATCGGGCCTGTGCGTGGCAGGCTGCTACACAGTGATCGAGGCCTGGTTGCAGGCCAAGGTCACCAACGAAACGCGGGGCCGTGCCATGGGCATCTACCGCGTGGTCGATATGACGGGCAGCCTGGGCGCGCAAATGATTGTCGGCGTTTTGGCACCGACCTCTTACGTGTCTTACAACATTCTGGCCATCGGGTGCTGCGCGGCCTTGCTACCGATCACACTGACCAAGGTGCAGCAGCCCGAAACACCAAGCCAGCCTCGACTGCGCCCTCGCCTTGCCTGGGACCGCTCTCCGCTCGCAGCTGCGGGTGTTGTTGTGGCGGCGGTGTCCTCCGCAGCATTTCGGATGGTGGGGCCCATCTATGGCCAGGAAGTTGGCCTGACCGCTGGCCAGATCGCATGGTTCCTCGCCGCCTTCGTTTTGGGCGGCGCGCTGGCCCAGTTTCCTGTCGGCTGGCTGGCGGACAAGTTCGATCGCCGCTGGGTCCTGATTTGGCTGTCGGTTGCGGCAATGGCCAGTTGCGGCATCACGATTGTCAGCACGGGGTTCGGGACAACCGGCGTGATGCTGACTGCCGCCCTTTTTGGCCTCACAACCTTCCCCATTTATTCGGTCGCAGCCGCTCATGCCCACGACTTTGCCAGCGCCGAAGAACGGGTGGAGCTTTCGGCAGCCCTGATGTTCTTTTTCGCAGTCGGCGCGATCTTTGCGCCCTACCTCGCCTCTGTGCTGATTGAGAACTTCGGACCCGGCGCACTGTTCCTGATGATCTCGGCCGCACATGGGGCACTCGTAGTCTTTGGCCTTGTAAGGATGCGCGCCCGCGACACCAATGTGGAGCGCACACCCTACGTTTATGCGCCGCGCACCAGCTTTACCATTGGGCGACTGCTGGGGCGCAGCAGAGACCGGAAATGATCATCGCTTTTGGTTAGACGCGCGCGACGGGGTTGGCCTTTGATCGCAAAGGGATTAGAGCACGGGAACACCATACACGAGTGACCTATGGCACGACATCTCATCACTTCGGCGATCCCCTACATCAATGGGGTCAAGCATCTGGGAAACCTGGTGGGCAGCCAGTTGCCCGCGGACCTTTATGCGCGATATCTGAGGATGCGAGGCCATGAGGTGCTGTTTTTGTGTGCTACAGATGAACATGGCACACCGGCAGAGCTGGCTGCCGCCAAAGCAGGCAAACCAGTGGCCGACTATTGTGCTGAGATGCACGAAGTACAGGCCCGACTGGCAGAGGGGTTTGGCCTCAGCTTTGATCACTTCGGGCGATCATCGTCGCCACAGAACCAGAAGCTGACCCAGCATTTTGCGGGCGTTCTGGCCGACAATGACCTGATAGAGGAAGTTGACCAGCGCCAGATCTATTCGCCCACGGACGGGCGTTTCCTGCCCGACCGCTATGTCGAGGGCACCTGCCCCAACTGCGGGTTCGAAGATGCACGCGGCGACCAGTGCGACAATTGCGGAAAACTCCTCGATCCCGAGGACCTGATTGAGCCGCATTCGACCATTTCGGGCGCGACCGATCTGGAAATGCGGTCCACCAAACACCTGATGCTGCGCCAATCTGCAATGAAAGATCAGCTGGATCGCTGGATTGACAGCAAGACCGACTGGCCTGTTCTGACCACCTCAATTGCCAAAAAGTGGCTGCACGACGGTGACGGCCTGCAGGATCGCGGGATCACACGTGACCTCGATTGGGGTGTGCCCGTCCGGCGCGGTGATGCCGATTGGCCGGGCATGGAAGGCAAGGTTTTCTATGTCTGGTTTGACGCGCCCATCGAATACATCGCCTGTTCCCAGGAATGGGTGGATGCGGGCAAAGGCAGCGATTGGGAACGCTGGTGGCGCACGGACAAGGGTGCGGACAACGTGACCTACACCCAGTTCATGGGCAAGGATAACGTGCCCTTCCACACGCTGTCCTTCCCCTCGACGATCATGGGTTCGGGCGAGCCGTGGAAGATGGTGGACTACATCAAGTCTTTCAATTTCCTCAATTATGATGGCGGTCAGTTCTCGACCTCACGCGGGCGTGGGGTATTCATGGACCAGGCGTTGGAAATTCTGCCCGCTGACTATTGGCGCTGGTGGCTGCTCAGCCATGCGCCCGAGACACAGGATGCGGAATTCACCTGGGAGAACTTCCAGGCGGCGGTGAACAAGGATCTTGCCGACGTGCTGGGAAATTTTGTGAGCCGCATCACCAAGTTCTGCCGTTCCAAGTTTGGCGAAGCCGTGCCGGAAGCGGGCCGTTTTGGCCCCGCCGAAGAGGCGCTGATCGCTGATCTGTCCCAGCGGGTCGCCCGCTATGGAGCAATGATGGATGCAATGGAAGTCCGTAAATCGGCAGCTGAGCTGCGTGCGATCTGGGCCGCGGGCAACGAGTATCTTCAGGCACAAGCGCCTTGGTCAACCTTCAAGGAAGACCCCGACGCAGCTGCCGCGCAAGTACGGCTCGCGCTCAACCTGATACCGCTCTACGCCGAGCTTTCCGCGCCTTTCATTCCCACTGCGTCGCAAAAAATGCTGTCGGCCATGCAGATTGAGGCATCCGGCTGGCCTGGCGATGTCGAAACAGCCCTTGGGCGGTTGGCTCCAGGGCACGTATTTGAGGTGCCCGAAGTGCTATTTGCCAAGATCAGCGATGACGACCGCGCAAGCTGGTCCGAGAGGTTTGCGGGAACCCGCGACTCAAGGCCAATGGTTTGAGCCTGCAGTCCACAGGAATGCAGCACCGCCATGGCTCAAGCGAGCAGGCGGCTACATCATAGCGATGAGGTGCAGAGTTGGCTGAGGTTGCCGGTTTGAGTTAAAGACTTTGCTCCGCCGCCAAGCCGTCCTGCCGGTCGGGCCAGAACTACCTTGATCTTAAGCTGAGCATTCACCTTCTCGTGGAAGGAAAGCCTCAAAACTCTTCCCATCCATCCTCAGCGGGCTCTTGTGTATTATCCAGCGCCAGATTGCCATGTGTCATGTTTAATGGTGCTGGCGCGGAAGCCATCGCCTGCTCAGGGGCTGCGTCAATTGATGTGACAGTTGCCCCATCCACGCGAAACCGTGATACAGCAGCGGCAAGTGCATCGGCCTCAGCTGTCAATGCGTGGCTCGCAGCTGTTGTTTCTTCGAACATGGCCGCGTTTTGTTGGGTGACGTGGTCCAGTTCATTCATTGCGGCATTGATTTCAGCCAACCCACTGGATTGTTCGCGTGCCGACGTTGCGATGGCTGAAATGCGATTGGATATCTCTACAACCGAGGTGACGATGGAAGACAGTGCTGCCCCAGTTCGGTCCACAAGCTCCACACCTTGCTGCACCTGATCCCCACTGGACGAAATCAGGGTATTGATCTCTCGTGCGGCATCAGAGGAGCGTTGTGCCAAGGTGCGCACCTCGGTTGCAACCACGGCAAACCCCCGCCCAGCTTCGCCTGCACGCGCAGCCTCAACTCCGGCATTAAGCGCTAACAGATTGGTCTGAAAGGCAATGTCGTCAATCACGCTGGTGATTTTTGAGATCTCTTCACTCGATGTCTTGATCCCATCCATGGCGTCGACAGCTTCACGGGCGATTTCACCACCCTGCTCTGCGTTTTTCTGCGCTTCGGCTGACATTTTGCTCGCGTCATCCGCCCCTTCCGCTGCCGAACTGACAGAGGCCGTTAGTTCATCCAAGGCGGCAGCAGTTTCTTCTAGTGTTGCGGCCTGTTTTTCTGTCCGCCGCGACAGATCATCTGCAGCGGACGTAATCTCTGTCGTTTCATTGCGAATGGACTCCGTATTCTGAACGACAAGCGTGATGGCTTCGGCCAGCGCATCGACCGTTGCGTTAAAGTCCGATCGGAGTTGTTCGTAGGTCTCGGGTACCTCCTCCGTGATGCGCGTCTCAAGGTTACCGTCCGAAAGGCTGTTCAAAGCCTGCCCCAGCAACGTCACAACGCGATCTTGTTCTTCCGCGCTTTGGGCGCGTGTGGCCTCAGCCTGTTTCATCTGCTGGTCATGTGCTGTGACATCGGTGGCCAGCAGCATCACGCCTTCGGGTTCACCGTTTTCATCCGTAATGGGCGCAAATGAACCCTCAAGCACCAGACCGGATGTCCCTTGCGCACCAAATATGCTGAAACGCTCTCGTGACATCGCGCCAGACAGAGCTTTTTGAGCAAAGAGCTTGCCGTCCATGTCCCCTTCATGATTTCCGCGAAAGAGACTGGCAAGTGTGCAGCCGTCAGTTTGTTGCAACACGCCTTTTACCAGCTGAAGGAAATTCCCATTCGCATCCGCAAGACGCCCCTGGAGGTCAAATTCCAGGCGCAACTGATGGGTGTTGATCGCTTCAATCAGCGCCGCATTGCGCTGGTTTTCCGTCAGATCGGACCATTCGAGGACAAATCCGAACATGTGACCGGAAGCATCAGTCACAGCGTTGATGCGCACTTGAAGCAAGCGTTTGCCAACCCGCAGGCTCAAAGTGGAAGCCCGCACCCCTGCCAAGCTGTCCACAGGTACCTGTTTGACTTGCGCAGCAGCCGCTTCAAACCCTTCCATCCCTAGCAGGTTTGCGCCGACCAAAGCCTGCGGTGTGATGCCAGACCACAGTGTGCCGATCTCTGGCATCATATCACTGACCATCGTTTCGCAAGCCGGGTTGACGAAAATGACGTTGAACCCTTCATCAGCCATCATGAGCGGTGCGGAGGATCCAACAAAAGCCGCGCTCTTGAAGGCATTTTCACGGCTGGCCTCCTTTGCCGCGCCCAAAGAGCGCCGGAACTGATCCAAACGTGCAGCCATCTTGCCAATTTCATCTGTACGCCCTGCATGGGGCACGTGCCTGACAAAGTCTTCGGACGCGATGGCCTTCATGGAGGCCCCTAATTCAGAAAGGGGACGGAACATCCGCGTTCGCAGGAACACACCTGCTACCAGCAGGGCTGCAAAGAGCACGATGATCCCCACCAGAACAGTCCATGCTTGCTGGGTTGCCAGTGCAGCCGCCCGGTATTGGGAAGTCCACTGGGTCACGACCGCGCCTACCTGAGTATTTGCGCTTCCGAAATATACAGGAACAGCAGCCATCGTGCCATCGGCTGAAGTCGTGATCTGCCCGTCGGCCAATGCCATCTTCACCAACTCGGCAGCCCCGGCGACGTTGAAATCGTCTGTCCCACTGACATGAAGTTCGGTCCCATTGGCATCCATGACCAAGGCCCCCAGCGCATCCTGGCCTGCGGTTTCGGTCAGGCCATTTACGATGCCATCAATCGCCTCTGTGTTGCCAAATTTGATTGACCCACCCAGTTGCACGCCGAGGAGGCGGGATACCTCTTGAGCCCTTTCAGCTACCGCGCGATTCAAGCTTTGGGACGCGTCGACAAAATTCTTCACTTCGATCACAGCCACGACTGCGATAACGCACACGGCAACCATTGAGGTACATTTGAAGAAAAGGCTTTGGACGAGACTGATCTGCTTGCTGGAAGCCACTTCGGATGACATGAGACGTTTCCCCTGACGCTGCTGGATCCTCGAATACGGGACTCCGGGGAACACTAGCTGCGTAGGCGTTACGACAGGTTTAACGACCTTCTCGTGGTTACTGAGGAGCTAATACCCTGGGATTTACAAGGCGTGTCACTGTGGCCGAGGGATCGTGCCACGCTTTACAGAAGAAACCCGGAAACGGGCTCTCGGCAGATTTTTTACGAAAATCGCCTGCTGCCTGCGGGTGTTTCGATGCATGCCCTGACCTTTTCTTCGAAAAGACAGGTTGGTGCGGGTGAAGGGACTTGAACCCCCACGCCTTGCGGCGCCAGAACCTAAATCTGGTGCGTCTACCAATTCCGCCACACCCGCACGACTGCCGCTGACAGCGACTGGCGCGTCACTAGCAAACAGCCGGACCCTTGGCGAGACCAAAAAATGCAAGACATTAAGCTCGTGTTATCCTAGAATCAGGGAAAATGAGGCAGTCAGTGCAGAAAGAAACGCCCATGGAACCGCAAACGGTCGGGCGCGTGAAGGGGGAAGCCCCTCATGCAAGCCCCTATTCTCCTTATACAAATCTCGATACCGGCCTACTGCATGGCAGCTTGTTGCTGACCCTGGACGGCGAAATGCCGGTGGAATTCTTGAGCGTGGGTGACAAGCTGATCACCCGCGATACCGGAATTTCCAAGGTTGTGCACATTCAACGGTGCCGCCGTGAAGTGCACACAATAGCGCTGGCGGCGGGGTCGCTAGGTCACACCAAACCGGAACGGGACGCGCATCTAGCCGGGGATCAGATGGTGCTCATCCGCGATTGGCGTGCCCGCGCGCTCTTTAACTCAGAGCGTGCTTTGGTCGCCGCCCGCGCCCTGGTGGATGAAGAGTTCATCACCGATCTGGGCCTGCAGGATACCACGATCTATCAGATTTTCTGCGGTGGTCCGCATATTCTCTATGCAGATGGGTTAGAGCTTGGCACGGCGGACGCATCGCGTGCCCGTGGCGCGGTCCTACACGCGGCTTAGTCCTGTCGCAGGAATGCTACCGCGCATTTGGCACTCATTCTCAGGAAGTCACCAAGGTTAGTTCAAAGGCCTTTACGCGGGCGGCTCTAACACCGCCCGCAACACATTTGGCAGGACCTCGGGCAAATCCTCTGCAATCAGTCCCGGCCCAAAATGCGCCGCACAGGCCGCGTGCAGCCAGGTTGCGTGAGAGGCCGCAGCGAGCGGGTCAGCCCCACGGGCCATCAAACCGGCAATAAATCCCGCCAGCACATCCCCCGCGCCTGCGGTAGCCAGCCAAGGCACCGCGCGTTCACCCGTTGCCGCGTGGATTTTCACGCGCCCCTCTGGATCGGCGATCACCGTCTCTGGTCCTTTGAGCAACACAGTACATCCCGCACGCCGCGCTGCCGCCAACATGCCTTCAGTGCGAAAAAAGCTGGGGCCGTTGTTCAACCGCTCTGCGATGTCTGGGAAGAGCCGCGCAAATTCGCCCATGTGCGGCGTCAACACGCAAGCCGAGTGGAGGGCCTCAAACAGATCGCGATCCTGTGCCAAATGCGTCAGCGCATCTGCATCCAGAACGGCAGGGCGTTTTGTCAGCAACGCAGCTTCGATGATCTCTCGACGGTTCTCTTTGAGGCCCAATCCGGGACCCAGGCACAGGGTGTTGATCCGCTGGTCCTCTAACGCTTTGGACAGCGAAAACCCGTCCTTGATGCGTCGGACCATAATGGCCGTGACTTGAACAGCGACCTCAGACAGGGTTGGAGGCCGCACGCCAAGTGTCACTGCACCCGCCCCGGCCCTGAGTGCCCCGCGCGCCGCAAGCCGCGCAGCACCGGTCTGACCTGGTCCGCCAGACAGGACCAGCACGTGGCCGTGGTCATATTTGTGCCCCTGCGGCTTTTGCAGAAGATCCAGATCAAGCGTGTCGCGGGTGATGAGGTCAGGCATTCAGATTTTAGTCCTCCGGAGGGAGTTTTGAGGAAGGGTGAAGGGAGTCAGAGGCCGATGTCCTTGACCACCAGGCGTCCGCAATAGTGCGGCCCGCCCAGGCGGTCGTGCCCCAATTTTGGCCGGTGAAACGTGACCGTCAGCATTGTGCGTGCGCAGATAACCGGATTGAACTGATGTTCCCCGTCGCCCCCCAAGACCCTTCCAGTATCGGCATCCAGCCCCGAAGGCACATCAATCGCAACAGTGCGCGCCCGGAGGCTGTCCCGGCTCATCCAATCGAAAGCATCGTCGATGTAATAGAGCCATTCGTGCACCACTTCGTCCGCAATCGGACGGCGCAAGCCGATCCCGAAAAACGCATCAACGATAAGGTCAGGGTAGCGGTTAGCGGTTTCAGCAGCCGATTTTGTGTTCCCGATCTTCTCCCATAGATCACGGTTTGTTTTGGCATCCGGTGGGAGTTTGTCAGCGTTTCCATACAGGAAGGCTTCCACCTCCCATCCAGCCTCTTTCAGCAGCCGTGCTACAACAAAACCGTCTCCGCCGTTGTTCCCAGGGCCGCACAGCACCACCGCCCGATGCGCCCCTTTCGCCAACTCCGGCCATTCCTCGAACACGGCTACCACGACCCCGCGCCCCGCACGTTCCATCAGCTCAAGCCCAGTTACACGGCCAGATTCGATGGCCTCACGCTCAATATCGCGCATTTGCTGGGCGGTGATCGTCTCCACGCGGGCTGTCCCGATTCAATTCTGCTTATTTTTTAGGCAACACGCCCATTATTTGCACGCCGTTTCGAATTCGAGCCCCGGCGCATGACCTCATTAACCCCCTTCAATGGACGCTGCACAGGCAAAATGAAATCACCTGATCGAACACGCGCATTTCCGCGCCTTTCGGGGAGCCCTGCAATGAAAAAAATCGAAGCCATTATCAAACCCTTCAAACTCGACGAGGTGAAGGAAGCATTGCAGGACGTGGGTGTGCAGGGCCTCAGCGTGATCGAGGTCAAAGGCTTTGGTCGGCAGAAAGGTCACACAGAACTTTATCGCGGTGCCGAATACGTCGTTGATTTCCTTCCCAAGGTGAAAGTCGAGGTCGTGCTGGATGATGATCAGGTCGATGCCGCCATCGACGCCATCGTCTCTGCTGCGAAAACCGAAAAAATCGGGGACGGCAAGATCTTCGTCTCCCCTGTTGAACAAACCATCCGCATCCGTACCGGCGAAACCGGCTCGGACGCGCTGTAACTCAAACATCCCTGCACAGAAGGACTGCCAATATGAGTGCAAAAGACCTCCTCAAGAAAATCAAGGATGAAGACATCGAGTATGTCGACATCCGCTTCACCGATCCGCGCGGCAAGCTGCAGCACGTGACCGTGATGTCTGACCAAGTCGACGAAGACTTCCTCGACGAAGGGTTTATGTTCGACGGCTCCTCCATCGCAGGCTGGAAGTCTATTGAAGCGTCCGACATGAAGCTGATGCCCGACACCGAGAGCGCCTATGTTGATCCGTTCTATGCGGAAAAGACGGTCTGTTTGCACTGCTCCGTTGTGGAGCCCGACACTGGTGAGGCCTATGAGCGTGACCCGCGCGGCACGGCGCAGAAGGCTGAGGCTTACCTGAAGTCCTCTGGCATCGGCGACGTGGCCTACATGGGTCCCGAAGCGGAGTTCTTCCTGTTTGACGATGTGCGTTTCTCCAACTCCATCAACAAGGTGTCTTACGAAGTGGATGCGTCGGATGCGTCCTGGAACACAGATACCGAGTACGAGATTGGCAACATGGGCCACCGTCCGGGCGTCAAGGGCGGCTACTTCCCCGTAAACCCAACGGACGAAGCCCAGGACCTGCGGTCTGAAATGCTGAGCACCATGAAGCGTCTGGGCATGAAGGTGGACAAGCACCACCACGAGGTGGCGTCCTGTCAGCACGAACTGGGCCTGATCTTTGACAGCCTGACCAAACAGGCGGACGAGCTGCAGAAGTACAAGTACGTGATCCACAACGTGGCCCATGCCTACGGCAAGTCGGCAACCTTTATGCCCAAGCCGATCGCAGGCGACAACGGAACCGGCATGCACGTGAACATGTCGATCTGGAAGGACGGCAAGCCGCTCTTCGCGGGTGACAAATACGCTGACCTGTCCCAGGAAGCCCTGTGGTACATCGGTGGCGTCCTGTCCCACGCCAAGGCGCTCAACGCATTCACAAACCCGTCCACCAACTCTTACAAGCGTCTGATCCCGGGTTTTGAAGCCCCCGTTCTGCGCGCCTACTCCGCTCGCAACCGCTCCGGCTGTGTGCGTATTCCGTGGACAGAAAGCCCCAAGGCCAAGCGCGTTGAGGCCCGCTTCCCCGATCCGTCGTCCAACCCTTACTTGTGCTTTGCAGCCCTGCTCATGGCCGGTCTGGACGGCATCAAGAACAAGATCGACCCGGGCGAGGCGATGGACAAGAACCTCTATGACCTGCCCGCAGAAGAGCTGGCCGGCATCCCGACCGTCTGCGGCAGCTTGCGCGAAGCGCTGGAAGAGCTGCAGGCCGATATGGACTTCCTGCTGGCCGGTGACGTGTTCACCAAAGACCAGATTGAAGGCTACATCGACCTCAAAATGGAAGAGATCGAAACATACGAACACACACCGCACCCGGTTGAGTTCGGCATGTACTACAGCTGCTGAGTTCTCCCCGGCAGACTTTACAGGGCGTCCCTTTCGGGGCGCCCTTTTTGGTTTGCCCGTGTGAAATCCTCATCTCTCCCCAATTTTGGCGCAATTCTCTGACGACATGACACGGAGTGCGGCAAAGCGTTGAGTGAGATGCAGCAAATCGGTGATGGGCGAACCGCCCCTGAACATAGTCAAGACCTGCCCCCGCTGTCGGGTTTGCATCTGCTTTGGAGCGCACGTTTCATGTTGGTGATTGCGTTTGTGGTCGGGTTGGCCGGTTACACCACCCTTCCTGAAGGGGCGCGAAACGAAGCCGCCGCAGCAGTGGTTGAGCCGTCGGAAATTTGGACGAACTAGGGCGAACTCCGTCAAAGTACTGTGGCTTCGGTCAAAATTGACCGCGGCAAAGCCTCACAAAATTGCCCCATTTCCCCCGCTGGCACGCCCAACTTCCACCATGATCGTGCTGCAACTCTTAACAACTTCCAAACTGGAGGAGTGGGAAGATGACAAACGCCGAAGTCTTTGCAAATCGCGTCAAGCGCATCAACAAGGCCGCGGGCAGCAAACGCCGGGTCAAGACCAAGTCGGCACGCCGGTTGGGCGAACGTCTGATCACTCCTATCTTGCTGGTGGTTTGCATCAGCGGCGGCATGACCGCGACCTGGGATGCCATGGAGCGCCCCACCGACACGCCCTTGGAGCTGGCCGAAGACCTCACCAACCAGTTTCTGGCCTATCTGACAACCATCTAAGGCACCCTGCGGCTTTCAATTTGCATGTCGCTCGCAGACAGGTAATCTTTGACGAAGTTCCATCGTCAGAGGTTATCCATGCGTTTTATCAAATCCACATTCCTAGGTGCAGCTCTCGCGGCTGCGGCGGCCCTGCCCCTTGCGGCGGCCAGTTGTATAACAAGCAAAGGCCAGTTTGAGGCCTACAAAGGCGGCCTTGCCCGCGACGCACAGGCCGCAGGCGTGGGCCAGCGTGGCATGCAGGCGCTAGCTTCGGCCCGCCTGTCCGACATCACCTGGCGGTTCGAAAGCCGCCCCTCCAGCCAGACTGGCGTCAGCCAGGGCGATCCCGCGCGTTTTCTGGCCAAACGGTCGGGTGCTAATGCACAGGCCTTCGTGGGCCGCGTAAAATCCCGCATCGCAAAAAACCCCAACACGTTCCGCGCCATCGAAAGCCGCTACGGTGTGCCCGCCAGCATTCTCGCCACCATCTGGGGGTTGGAGACAAGCTGGGGCGGCTATCTGGGCAAAACCCCTGTCGTCAGCGGGGCCGTCACGCTGGCATCCTACTGCCGCCGTCATCCGCGCTTTGAGAGCCACGCGATTGCAGCGCTGAAGCTGGTGGATCGTGGCGCGATTTCCGCTGGGACCAAGGGTGGCCCCTCGGGGGAGCTGGGCCATATGCAGTTCCTTGCAGGCAACTGGATCAAGTTCGGCGTTGACGGCAACGGTGACGGCCGGGCTGATCCCTACAACGCCACCGACGCGCTGGCGACCGCTGCCAATATGCTGCGTGCGAACGGTTGGAAAGCCGGACAACCCTTTGCCCAGGGCACACGAAATTTCCGCGTTCTGTCCGCCTGGAACGACAGCGGCAACTACCAGCGCGCCATTGCCTATGCCGCAGGACTGGCTCAGCAATAACCCCTGCGACATGCAAGCCACAGGGCGCGCCTCACCCGGCGCGCCTTTTTTGTTGCCCCTTGCAACGGCGTCAGGACGCCCCTATCTGGCGCTCAGGGTCAGGCCCCTGCCGTCCGCATACCGGTGAAGTCCTGGAACTTGAAACACACCTTCAATCTCGCTGATTGTTGGGCAACGCGGACCCCCTGCACCTTTGCGAGTTCAGGAGTGTTAAGATGAATACCTCAATCCCGACCCGCGATGTGCTGAAAGCACAGGCTAAAACGCTGCGCCGAGACATGGAGACGCGCGGCACCCCCATCACCCACGCTCAGGCGTTGGAGACGATTGCCCATCAGTGGGGCGCACGTGACTGGAATACGCTGAGCGCCCAGGCCAGTAAAGCTGCGCCCGGCTGGACGCCGGGACAGCGCGTCTCTGGCCATTATCTGGGGCACGCGTTCAAAGGCGTGGTCAAGGCCGCGCGGCTGTCATCGAGCGGGTTCTGGTCACTGACCCTGCGCTTTGATGAAGCGATTGATGTGGTGGCCTCCACCCATTTCAGCGCTTTCCGGCGGCAGGTGAACGTGACCCTGAATGCAGATGGACAAACCGCGCAGAAGACCTCTGACGGGCAGCCCCATCTGGTGCTGGACCGCGCATGAGCCATGACCCGCAGGCCAAGAAACGCCCCCGAGCCCTCGTGCTTGGGGGCTACGGTCTGATCGGTTCTGCTTGCCTGCGGGCATTGCAGGATGCAGGTTTCCATGTGACGGGTGTGGGCCGTGACCCTGTTGCCGCGGCCCGCATCGCGCCAGATGCAGACTGGATCATCCGTGACATTGGAAAAGCGACCGTAGGCGATTGGACCGCCAACCTTGAAGACGTCGATGTGATCGTGAATGCATCAGGTGCCTTGCAGGATGGCGCGCGCGACAGTCTGAAAGCCATCCACGAAGATGCGATTACGACCTTGATTGCCGCCATTAGCGAAATGCCCATCCATTTCATCCAAATCTCTGCCGCAGGTGCTGATGCGGGCGCATCGCAGCCTTTCTTTGCGACCAAAGGCCGGGGGGATGCCGCCTTGATGACGAGCCCAGTGCCTTATACCATCCTGCGCCCGACCCTTGTGATGGGCCGCACGGCTTATGGCGGCACCGCGATGCTGCGGGCCGCTGCGGCAACGCCGCTGATTGGATTTTCGGTGCTAGGTGACACGCGGATCATGACTGTCGCGTTGTCAGATCTCACCCATGCCGTTGTTCAGGCCGCCAAGGGAGAAACCACCCCCCGCACCTGTGCTGATCTCACAGCGCCACAGGTGATGACATTCACAGAGGTCACGCAAAAGATGCGTCGCTGGCTGGGCTTTGCGCCATGGCGGGTGACCCTGCCGCTGCCAGCGATCGTGATGCGACTGATCGGGAAAGGAGCCGACACGCTGGGGTGGCTTGGGTGGCGATCCCCTTTGCGCAGTACCACGCTCGATGTGTTGAAAAACGGGCTGCACGCGGATCCCTACCAATGGGAAGCGGCGGGTGGCTCTTCTTGCAAATCGCTCGACGCGACCCTGCGCGAGATGCCCGCAGGCGTGCAGGACCGCTGGTTTGCACGGCTCTTTTTGGCCCTGCCGCTGGCCGTCGGCACGCTGTCGCTGTTCTGGTTACTGTCAGGCCTGATCGGCCTCTTCCAAGCTGACAAGGCGATGGCGGTTCTGCTGGAGCGCGGCATCAGCGCCAGCATTGCCGCGCTCAGCGTCTACGTTGGAGCGATACTGGACACCGCACTTGGTATCGCCGTCCTTTACAGGCGCCACGCCCGCAAGGCCTGCATGGGCATGATTGGGCTTTCGCTGGCATACCTTGTGGGCGGCACGTTGATGACGCCAGACCTATGGGCAGACCCGCTGGGACCCTTCGTCAAGGTGCTGCCCGCGATGGTGTTAGCGGCCATCACTGCAGCCCTGCTGGACGATAGATGACGCACGATCTACTGCTTTTTGCCCATATCATTGGGGCCTGCGTGTTGCTGGGCACAGGCGCAGGGATCGCGTTTTTCATGGTCATCTCCAACCGCAGTCAAAACCCCACGCTTATTGCCCATGTCGCGGGGATCGTGGTTCTGGCCGATTGGCTTTTCACCGCGACCGCCGCCGTGGCGCAACCGTTCACAGGGTATCTGCTGGCGCGCTCTGCAGGCTGGCCGCTGACCGAAGGTTGGGTGATGTGGTCATTGGTACTTTATGTCATTGTCGGTGTCTTCTGGCTGCCCGTCATCTGGATTCAGAAGCAGCTTCAGCGCCTTGCACGCGATGCCTCATCCAAATTAGAGCCCCTGCCGCGCCGCTATCAACGTCTTTACAAGGTCTGGTTCGCCTGTGGCTTCCCCGCATTTGCTGCCGTTTTGGCTATCGTCTGGTTGATGATCACCAAACCCGCTTTCTGAGCTACAACCCAAAGCGGAGAGAACAGCGCGGAAATTCCCCGTCACATGCAATTCACATCCCCCCTCTAACCCCCTAAAACAAGGGCAAGACAGGCGTTGGGGGACATATGACAGACCTTTTGACCATCGAGAACTTGGGCAATCTCATCATGCTCTGCTTTTTGCAGGCGGTGCTGGGGTTCGACAACTTGCTCTATATCTCCATCGAAAGCCAACGGGCCCCTGTCGCGCAGCAGGCAGCCGTACGGCGCTGGGGCATCATCATCGCGGTGGCGCTCAGGATTGTGCTGCTCTTCACCATGATCCAGCTGATCGATGCGATGGCCGAGCCCTTCTTCATCCTCGATTGGGAAGGTGTGCTGGAAGGCGGCGTGAACTTTGCCACGCTGGTGTTCATCATCGGCGGCATCTTCATTATCTACACCGCCGTCAAGGAAATCAGCCACATGCTGACGATCCACGATCTGGATACAGATGTGGAACAAAAGTCAGGTAAATCAGCCATTCAGGTGGTGATGCTCATCGTCTTCATGAACCTGATCTTCTCGTTTGACTCTGTTCTTTCGGCACTGGCGATTACGGATGTGTTCATCATTCTGGCCACGGCCATCATCCTGTCGGGGCTTGCCATGCTCTTGCTGGCCGATGGCGTGACGCGGTTTTTGGAAAAGAACCGGATGTACGAGGTCCTCGGCCTCTTTATCCTGCTGATCGTCGGCATCGTCCTGCTGGGCGAGGCCGGACAGGCTGCTGCGCATGCAATGCATGACGACAGTCTGGCGCTCAAGTTCTTCGGCTATGAGGTCATCCCGATGTCCAAAACGACCTTCTATTTCTCGGTTGTCGTGCTGGTCGCGGTAGAGATCATCCAGTCGGGCTATACCCGCAAGCTGAATGCTGAGCGCCGCACCGGCACGCGGCATTAAGTGGCAGGACGGACCAGCAATGCATAAATTGAGGGCAAAGGAGGGCACATGGGTCGATTGTTTCTCATTATCGCCACTTTGGCCGTTATCGTTGCTTTTGTTTACATTCTGGGGTCAATCTGGACCTCAGCGGTGGATGCCGGGCGCAGTAGCCTGTGCCGGTACGCCGGCTTTGGGAAGGAGGGCGTGATGGCCCCGACGAACTTTCAGAAAGCAGCCTATGTGGCTTTGATCGTTGTGCTTTTCGGCGTAACAACCGGTTGGTTGGGAGGCTGGTAAGCGATGGCGAAGCGCTTTGGCGGTAAATTTAGCCCGGATGAGGATGCATCCCCTCAGACCACACACACAGAGCGGGTCGAGGTTGACCCGGTAGGCGGGCGGGTGAATTTGCTCTTTATTCCGGCCATTGTTCTGGTTGCGACGTCGTTCAATGAAGGGGCCATCGGGCTGACCGCAGGCCTGATCGGCGCAGGCGTTTTGACGCTCGCGGCGTGGCTCTTGCGCGACGGGTTGAAGGCAGAGGCCGAATACCACGCCCGCAAGGTCGCCCGCCGCCCCGCGATCCCTCGCAAACTATTGGCGAGCGGGCTGACCGGGATTGGGGCCGCCTGTGCCGTGCTCGCCCATGCAGGCAGCCTTGGAGATGCACTGGCCGCCGTTCTCTTTGGCCTATGTGCTGCTGGGTTGCATGTGGCCGCTTTTGGCATTGATCCAATGAAATCCAAAGGCATGGAGGGCATCGACACCTTCCAGCAGGACCGTGTCGCCCGCGTGGTGGATGAGGCTGAAAAGATGCTGGCGGGCATGACCGATGCGATGAAACGCGCAGGCGACCGCAAAGCCGAAGACCGGCTGAAGCAATTCCAGAACACCGCCCGCACGCTGATCAGAACGGTAGAGGAAGACCCCCGCGACCTGACGGCGGCCCGCAAATATCTTAGCGTCTATCTGCGCGGCGCACGGGACGCGACCGTGAAGTTTGCCGACATCTTTTCGCGCTCCCAGGACGCGCAGGCCCGCGACGATTACCTCGCGCTGCTGGAGGATCTGGATCAGAACTTTGCCGCCCGAACCCAGAAATCGCTGCTGGAGGACCGGGGTGATCTGACCGTTGAAATCGACGTGCTGCGAGAGCGGCTTTCCCGCGAGGGCGTGCGTCTGGACTGATGCCCCCTTCAATCAACACATCAAGGAAGTAACTTAAATGTCTGAAACAGTGCGCCAAAAAGCCGAAGAGTCCCTTGCGCTGGTCGAAGAGGTCAACGCCGTTGTCCTGCCCGAACCCATGGATGCAAACGCTGTTGTGTCACTTGAAGAAGCGGACGACACCCTGTCTTCGGAGATCACCACACGCATGGCAGAGATCGACATGGGCAGCACGCAGTCCATCGTATCCTTCGGCTCTGCCGCGCAGGCCGAACTGCAAGAGATTTCGCAGTCTATGCTTCAGGACGTCCGCAACAAGGATGTGGGTCCCGCGGGCGACAGCCTGCGTGACATTGTGACAACCATTCGTGGTTTCTCCGTCTCTGAACTCGACGTGCGTCGCAAGCGCAGCTGGTGGGAAAAGCTACTGGGCCGCGCCGCCCCTTTTGCCAAATTTACCGCCAAGTTCGAGACCGTGCAGGGCCAGATCGACAAGATCACCGACAACCTCTTGGCGCATGAACACACGCTGCTGAAAGACATCAAATCGCTCGACATGCTTTATGAGAAGACGCTGCAGTTCTATGATGAACTGGCGCTCTACATCGCGGCTGGTGAGGCCAAGCTGAAAGAGCTGGATGAGACGACAATTCCGGCCAAAGAGGCCGAGGTTAAGGCTGCAGCAGAGGACGATCAGGTCATGGTCGCGCAAGAGCTGCGGGACATGCGCGCCGCACGCGATGACCTGGAGCGCCGGGTGCACGACCTGAAGCTCACGCGTCAGGTGACGATGCAGTCCCTGCCCTCCATCCGTTTGGTGCAGGAGAACGACAAGAGCCTCGTGACCAAGATCAACTCCACGCTGGTCAACACTGTGCCGCTTTGGGAAACCCAGCTGGCGCAGGCCGTGACCATTCAACGCTCCGCTGAAGCCGCAGCAGCAGTGCGTGAGGCCAATGATCTGACCAACGAACTGCTGACCTCCAACGCCAAAAACCTGCGCGAAAGCAACAAAATGATCCGCGAGGAAATGGAGCGCGGCGTGTTCGACATCGAAGCCGTCCGGCAAGCCAATGCGGACCTGATTGGCACCATCGAAGAGTCTTTGCAGATCGCCGACGAAGGCAAGGCACGCCGCGCCGCAGCGGAGCAGGAACTGCAAGAGATGGAGGCCAGACTGCGCGACACATTGGCCGCGGCCAAGGCCAAGAAGACGGGCCTCGGCGACACCGCTGGCGGCGCTGTGCCGTCCTGATCCATGAGCGCTGGGGCAGTTTCACGGATCACACACTGGGGCATGGCGGCTTTGGCCGCCTTGTCCATTGCAGCCTGCGATCTCGCGGCCCCGGTTCAGCCCACGCTAAAGCCCCAACAGCGCCCTGCAAATGTGCCTGCGCCCAAGCCGGTGGTTCCCAAACCAACCAGCCAGCAAAGCGCCAGCCTGCGCAGCTATCTCAATCAGGTGCAAACGGCGCAGCTGACCCAAGGTCTGTTGCGGCAGGACGGCGGCGGTCCGGATACGCCTTTTTCGGCTGACGTTCTTGCACGTAACTTTGAGCAAATCGCCTTGTTCAATGAATATGATGGGGCGTTTACGGGACGTGGCGGGGCAAGCCCCCTGCGCCGCTGGCGCCAGCCGGTGCGTATGGAAGTGATCTTTGGCGCGGGCGTGCCGCCGTCTCAGCGCAGCAAAGACGCAGGCGATGTGCAGCGCTATGCAGCGCGGCTGTCGCGTGTGACGGGGCATCCGATCTCTGTGGGGGGGCAGCCCAATTTTGTTGTGATCGTTGCCGGTGAAGACGACCGCGCCACAGCCTTGCAGGCGGCGGCCAGCCGTGTCGCCGGGGTGACCCCGGAATCCTTGCGTGCGTTGAACAACATGCGCCGCGACACCTATTGCGCCGTCGCGGCCTATGCCGCAGGGCCTGACCCAAACACCTATACCGCAGCCGTTGCGGTGATCCGGGCGGAGAACCCCGACTTGCTGCGCCTGTCGTGCATCCACGAAGAGTTGGCGCAGGGTTTGGGATTAGCCAATGACAGCCCTTCGGCCCGGCCTTCGATCTTTAACGATGACGATGAATTTGCCCTGCTCACGCGACATGACGAGTTGTTGTTGCAGATGCTCTATGATGATCGGCTGCGCACGGGCATGCGCGCAGCGGAGGCTCGCCCCATCGTGCGGATCCTGGCACGCGAGGCCAAGGGGACAGCGTTGTAGGAACAAGCCCTGCGAACCTTGCTCCAATGTGCCGCCTCACCGGTTTCCGACCCTTCTCGCTTTCCCTGAAACTTGCGGTTTGCCTAACGCAGACGCGTCGAAATCGACACGTCTGCGTTAACTCTCTGCAAAGATTTACCAAACTGTGAGCCGCACCTCAACGCGCATAAATCCGCTCAATACAACCCTGGGTAAGGAATACCGTACTACCTGTGGTTGGTGCTCTCGCCCTACCCTGAGACCGCAGTTACATTTCAGCTGCTTATTTTCACACAAGTAAATTGGAGACCAAAATGGAAGCGACTTCCGCAAAAGAACTGCACAAAGCCCTGGCAACGCGTCTGGCCCACCATGACATTCGCGACGATGTGCTTGAAAAAATCTCGTCCCGGGTGGCCCGCAATGGCCTCAAGATCGCGGGGCTGGATTTCTGCCCCTATGGCATCTGCATCGACTATTTCGCGGACAAACATGTCTCGATCGACGAGATGCTGGTGAACGAGAAATACCGGGCCGTAAAGCTCTTTCCCTATGGCATCCTGGTGGATGACCTGTTCCGCGTGCACGTTGAAATGCACGTGCCGGAACTGGCCGAAATGGGCTTTCGGGGCTGATCATGGCAAGATTGGCTGAACCACAGTCAAGGTCGGGCTTTTTGCCCGACCGCACTGTGCATCTTCACCCTGCCGCACGCTGCAATCTTGCGTGCAAGCATTGCTATTCCAACTCCAATCCGCAGGCATCCGACCAATTGTCGCTTGAGGTGCTCAAGCCAGCGCTCGCCCAACTGCGTTCCGAAGGGTACGAGGTCCTGAGCCTCTCTGGCGGGGAACCCATGCTCTACCGCGATTTGGCGGAGCTGACGGCCCACGCACGCGCACTTGGGTTCCGCGTTGTGGCCATTTCCAACGGGTTTCGCATGAACGCGCGGTTCCAGCATCTGATTGACGGCTTTGACGGTATGGCGATCAGTTTTGACGGCGGACGCGAGGTGCACAACAAAGTCCGCTGCAACCCCCGTGCCTATGACTTGGCCCTGCAAGGCCTTGAATACCTGGCGAAATCCGGAAAGCCCGTGGCCGCAGCCTATACGGTATCAAAAGAGTCAATTGCCGACATTCCAGCCTTTGTCGACCAAGCCGCCGCCATCGGTGTGCGGGCTGTGCAACTGCGCCCCCTGGTGATGGCCGGGCGCGCGACCTCTGATTATACAGACGTGGCGCTGAATGCCGCTGATCGCCACCGCCTGTGGCTGATTGGCGAAACGCTGGCTTCCGCCTACGCAGGCGAAATCGCGGTCCACACCGACCTCGCCCCTGCACGCGACATCGCTGCCAACCGCGATGCCTTTGATGCCGTACTCCAAGGTTGTGCGCCAACCCTCTCTGATCTGGCAAACCCGCTGGTGATCACACCCCAAGGGAAGATGTTGCCTTACACCTATGACTTCCCCCAAGACTTCTCGCTTGGCCATGTCAGCGATCTGGCCAAAGGACGCACGGATGACATCATCGCAACCGCGCCGCGGCTGAAGGCCCTATTGGGGCAGGTGTTTGACGATATTGAGAGGCAGGATGACTTCATCGACTGGTTTGCCTTTGCCAGGGACACCGCGCGCAGCCTCCCTGCTTTTGCCTAGGAACCCCGGTCTCCCCCTTCAAGGGGGAGACCGGTCCCCCAGGGCTATCGCTTTTGAGATTTGGTCGCGGTTCTGATGAGTTCGAGCATGAATGTATCCTGCCATCCGGCGCGTTTCAGCTTTCCTCGCATTGATCCTTTTGACGGTTCGGAGCGGGCGAGGTTGAGAGCGATGCGCCGTAGGATAGAGAGATTTTCGGGTCCGTTGTCTTTTCTGTTGCGCGCGGCGTCCTCGTTCATGGAGACGTCGAGCACCCAGTGAAGGCTGTTCTCGATACTCCAATGGGCGCGGGTGATGGACAGGAAACGCTCGGGAGAGAGCGGCGCGCTGATGAGGAAGTAGCGAGTTTGGCATGAGGTTTTATCGCCGACTTCGCGGGTGGCGACGACCTTTCCGATGGCCCTGAGCCCGGGCCAGTGATGCCGCTCGTCGAGCCAGGCAACGTCATGCGAGATCAACGCCTTGCGCGTCTCCAGTCGACCGTGTCCTGCGTCAACATTCTGATAAGTTTCACAGTTTTCGACATTTCCAGGATCATCCAGCCAGAGTGCCACATCCTCGTGCAGCGTCTCCTGATTGCGTTTCAGCGCCAGAACATAATCACCGCCAGCCTGCGTTACCGTCTCGGCTGTAGTGCGCTGCGTGTGCATAGCGTCCGCCGTCACAATCCGCCCCTTCAACGACAGCATGTTCAACAGCGCGGGCAGCGCCGTAATCTCGTTGGATTTGTAACTATTCAGGTTGTCTCTGGGGCGTTTCAGACGCTTGATTTTGTCAGGTCGGTTCGAGTTTCTGGATGAGTTGATCGGCGGTTTTCTGGAGTGTTTCGATTATTGACCAGCCCTGTTTGCGTGCCGTTTCGATCACGGTTCTGAGGGTGCAGAAGTTTTCCGCGCCGGTCAGTGTGCGGAAGCATCCCGAGACCTTGATACGGACCTTGCCCATTCTCAGATCCCTCTCGGCCTCGTTATTTGTGAAGGGAACCTGCAAGTCGGTAAGGAAGCGCAGGACATCGGCCTTGCGGTCACGCAATCGCAGCACGAGATTGTGTCCGGTTCGCCGTTTTGGTCGTCCTCGGGGGGATTTGCCGGGCAGTGCGGGTTTCAGCGGTGGCTGGTTTTCATGTAACGACAGCCCCTGCGCGATGCAGGTGTCGTAGCGCTCATCGATGGCCTTGACCACATGCGCCGCGACATGATCCCGACCGTTTGCCCGGGCGCTGGCGGCCGCCCTTTTCGCGTCCAGCAGGATAGTCTGCATCATCGCAGCCCATGCTTCCTTTTCGATATCGACGAGCGCCTGCAACTCGCGCATGTGATGGGCATTGCAAAGGCCGTGCACGACCTCCTCCATCCTGGCGTAGGATGCCCAGTTGTCATGCACCGCAATCCCCGATACGCCGGACAGCAGATCGCCTCTGCCCGCCCCCATCCGGAAATGGCTCAGGGTCAATGAGCAGATGACATGCTGCCACCGGTTTCGGCCTTCAACCCGCAGACCTGTTTCATCCAGATGTTTCACCGCCACCTGCACACCGCACAAGGCGTCACGTACAGCGTCTGCAAAAGACAGCATGCCCTCCGCCACCTTCGCAATCAGCCGCGCCAGTGTGGCGGCGGAAATGCGCACGCCGAACAGGTCACGAAAGACCTGCGACAGACGGTCATCGGGAATGCAATGGTACGTCTGAAGATAGCTCGCCATGGCCGCAATATGATTGCCGTACTGAACCGGTGCCCTGACCCCTTCCGGGAACGTGCCGCGCACGTGCTTTCCGCAGTTCGGGCATGTGCACTTATGAGCCCGGTGCTCAGTGATCGTGAGGGGTGGCGGCGGCGGCAGGTCGAACACCTGCCGGGCTGCAAACCCCTGCGAGGGGCATTGCGTCAGATCATGATCGCAGTCGGGACAGGCTTGTGGATGATGGTCGACAACCTCGTCGGGGGTGTCCGTCTGCTCCAGGGTCGTGCCCTTGTGCCCCGGCTGACCGCCGGGCTTGCGATCCAGTTGCCCGCGCTGATCCTTCCTGCCCTTCGCCGTCGGCTTCGCAGGGCTGTCACTCGACGGAGGCTTGCTGCTGTTCCGGCTGTTCAACGCAAGGCGACGCTCAAGCCCCTCAATCCGCTGCTCAAGCACAACGATCATCTCTGCCTGTCGCCGGTTCTCCTCGACAAGATACGCAATCGTCTCACGCTGCGTTTCGATCAATTCAATCAGTTGGGACTTCGAGAGTTCAGCAAGTCCGCTGGTATGGGTGGGTTCGCCAGACATGCCCTGATCGACTCATGAAATCCTCAATCAGAAAACCGGAATGTGCTCCCCCGAGTCGATTTGACGCAGCCGAAAAACGCCACCGACAACCTGGGCAGTTACTTGGATTTTTCGTCAACAGCGACCTGCCCGAGTACGAGCCTGGCCTCAGCCGCAAAAGCCTGCACGAGGTGTAACGCCGACTGCTTCTTCGCCCTGTCGAAGGAGCGCCGCAACGACTTGCCATCAACCGCAATCACCTCGCCCAACTGGTCAGCGAACCCCTCTGTCAGGCGAAGCATCACTGACTGAAACGTGCCAGGATCGAGGGCGTTGAACAGGTCAGAGAACGCATCGTGGCTCGGTATTCCGTGCTTCAGTGTCATGAATGTGCGCAAAAACGGCTCTTTCGTCGTGCCAAATAGCGCCATGTCGCAGCAACCCTCGCCGCCACACATGGTCGACAACAGGCCGATCATAAGCATCTCATGAAGATCATGCCGTGTAGCGTTGCTCGTACGAGGGTCTTCAACGCCCTCAAAAATATGAGAAAAATCTTCCATCGCGGTCGCATCCTTTACTAATGACGCAATCCGTATGAATCCAATCAGACGTGATGCATAGTCAATATTTCAAAAGCGATTCCCCTGACCGGTCCCCGCCCTCACCTTGATAACCGATCATGGGCGCAATAGGCTCTGCAGTAGCGCAGTTTTCAAGGACCTCACCTGATGGGCATTCTCGATTTTCTTTCCGGCCAGTTCATTGACGTCATCCATTGGACCGACGACAGCCGCGACACCATGGTCTGGCGGTTTGAACGCGAGGGGCACGAGATCAAGTATGGGGCCAAGCTGACCGTACGCGAAGGTCAGGCGGCGGTCTTTGTGCATGAAGGCCAGCTGGCCGATGTCTTCACCCCCGGTCTCTACATGCTAGAGACCAACAACATGCCGATCATGACGACCCTGCAGCACTGGGATCATGGCTTCAAGAGCCCGTTCAAGTCAGAGATCTATTTCGTCAACACGACACGGTTCAATGACCTGAAGTGGGGCACCAAGAACCCGATCATCGTACGCGATCCAGAATTTGGACCGGTCCGCCTGCGGGCCTTTGGGACATACTCCGTCAAGGTCTCCGATGCCGCGCGGTTCCTGACGGAGATTGTGGGCACCGATGGCGAGTTCACCATGGACGAGATCAGCTTCCAGATCCGCAACATCATCGTGCAGGAATTCTCCCGCACAATCGCGCGCTCCGGCATTCCGGTCTTGGACATGGCGGCCAATACGCGCGAGCTGGGCCAACTAGTCGGCAAGGAAATTGAGGCGACCATCGCCGAATACGGTCTGTCCATGCCAGAGCTCTACATCGAAAATGTCTCCCTGCCGCCAGCCGTGGAAGAAGTAATGGATAAACGCTCCTCCATGCAGGGCTATCGCTTTTGAGATTTGGTCGCGGTTCTGATGAGTTCGAGCATGAATGTATCCTGCCATCCGGCGCGTTTCAGCTTTCCTCGCATTGATCCTTTTGACGGTTCGGAGCGGGCGAGGTTGAGAGCGATGCGCCGTAGGATAGAGAGATTTTCGGGTCCGTTGTCTTTTCTGTTGCGCGCGGCGTCCTCGTTCATGGAGACGTCGAGCACCCAGTGAAGGCTGTTCTCGATACTCCAATGGGCGCGGGTGATGGACAGGAAACGCTCGGGAGAGAGCGGCGCGCTGATGAGGAAGTAGCGAGTTTGGCATGAGGTTTTATCGCCGACTTCGCGGGTGGCGACGACCTTTCCGATGGCCCTGAGCCCGGGCCAGTGATGCCGCTCGTCGAGCCAGGCAACGTCATGCGAGATCAACGCCTTGCGCGTCTCCAGTCGACCGTGTCCTGCGTCAACATTCTGATAAGTTTCACAGTTTTCGACATTTCCAGGATCATCCAGCCAGAGTGCCACATCCTCGTGCAGCGTCTCCTGATTGCGTTTCAGCGCCAGAACATAATCACCGCCAGCCTGCGTTACCGTCTCGGCTGTAGTGCGCTGCGTGTGCATAGCGTCCGCCGTCACAATCCGCCCCTTCAACGACAGCATGTTCAACAGCGCGGGCAGCGCCGTAATCTCGTTGGATTTTTCGTCAACAGCGACCTGCCCGAGTACGAGCCTGGCCTCAGCCGCAAAAGCCTGCACGAGGTGTAACGCCGACTGCTTCTTCGCCCTGTCGAAGGAGCGCCGCAACGACTTGCCATCAACCGCAATCACCTCGCCCAACTGGTCAGCGAACCCCTCTGTCAGGCGAAGCATCACTGACTGAAACGTGCCAGGATCGAGGGCGTTGAACAGGTCAGAGAACGCATCGTGGCTCGGTATTCCGTGCTTCAGTGTCATGAATGTGCGCAAAAACGGCTCTTTCGTCGTGCCAAATAGCGCCATGTCGCAGCAACCCTCGCCGCCACACATGGTCGACAACAGGCCGATCATAAGCATCTCATGAAGATCATGCCGTGTAGCGTTGCTCGTACGAGGGTCTTCAACGCCCTCAAAAATATGAGAAAAATCTTCCATCGCGGTCGCATCCTTTACTAATGACGCAATCCGTATGAATCCAATCAGACGTGATGCATAGTCAATATTTCAAAAGCGATTCCCCTGCTCCTCCATGGGCGTGATTGGCAATCTCAACGAATATATGCAATTCCAGACGGCCGAGGCACTGGGCCGCGACGGCAGTGCTGCGGCGGCGATTCAGACAGGTCTGGGGGCCGGTCTTGGCATGCAGATGGGCGCACAAGCGGCTGCGGCTGGCCCATGGGGCGCGGCCCCACAAGCACGCGCAGCAACACCGCCGCCCGCGCCGCCTGTCGAACATGTCTGGCACATCGCCGAAGGCGGCACGACGTCGGGTCCCTACTCCAAAGCCAAACTGGGCCGTATGGCAGCCGACGGCACACTCACGCGGGAAACTTATGTATGGACCGCAGGTCAGGACGGTTGGCAACGCGCCGAAGATGTGGCGGAACTTGCACAGCTCTTTACCGTCATGCCACCGCCCCCACCCGGAAGCTGACCAGAACGAGGGTGGGCGACACGCCCACCTTACGAAAAACACCCTCACCTCTTTCTGGCTAAAAGTATCCAATCTCGACCTTGCTGCGTAAGGGGGAGCCCTGCTCCACCCTCCCAAACGTTATTGGTCAACAGCACCGTCTGGAGGATGGAGCAGAGCTCCACCTTACAAGGCAGTTGAATGAGCACAGGACCCACCCCTGGCCCAACATCCCCAGTAAGGTGGGCGTGTCGCCCACCCTCCGCTGGCTGGACATTGCGGACCCTTCCGCTGAAACTCTCTCACGCCCCAACGCGTGATCTAACCGATGTCCAACCTGCTGACCCAAATCCGTGCCCACCTGCCCTTGCGCCGCACCATGCTCAAATGGATGCATTGGCTCATGGTGCCCCTGCTCATCTGGTTCGTCCTTGTCACCCCTGACGACGTCGTCCCACTGGGCCCAAAGGCTTTCCAGTTCCACTCCATTCTCGCCCTGATCTTCGTGACCCTCTGCTTGCTGTGGACAGCCGACTACCTGCGCCGGGGCCTCGCCTCGCGCCCGGGGCCAAAACTGCCCCCCTGGGCCCGCAGGGTCCATCAATGGATGCACAAGGCGCTGGTCTGGGGGCTCTTTTTGATTGCTGTCGGAGGCTTTCTGCTCGGGCTGACCTCCGTTCGCTTGCTAAAGGCAGGGGGCTTCCTGCCCATCGCCCCGCCGCTCGGCCTCAGAGAGGCCAATGAGATTATCGGCAAGATCCACATCTACGAATTCTACCTCGTGGCCGCGATTGCAGGGATCCACGCGCTATTCCACATCTGGCGGCACATCCGACTGAAGGACAATGCGCTTCGCATCATGTTTCCCAAAATCCTGCACCGGTTCCTCTAGACCTGCGTGGTCAGCCGCAGCCCCACGGCCCCGATCAGGATCAGGCTAATAAAACCGTATTGGAGCAGGGCCAGCTTCTCCCCAAAAAGCGCAAGGCCCAGTGCAGTTGCCCCAATGATCCCCAAGCCTGCCCAAAGCGCATAGACCACCCCCACCGGCAACACCTTCAGCGCCGGGGCCAGCAACCAGAAACAGCCCGTGTAGCAGGCGATCGACGCCCAGCCCCACCAATACTTCGCAAAACCCTCTGACAGCTTGAGAAAAAATGTCGCGGCAATCTCAAGTACGATTGCTCCGGTCAGAAATATCCAGGCATTCATCGTTGCAAACCTCTCATCAAGTTAGTCATCTTCCAAGAAAAACAGTGCCTCCACCGGAACCCCCAATTCCTCCGCCAGCTTCAAAGCCAGAACGGTCGAGGGCACAAAAACCCGGTTCTCCACGGTATTGATCGTCTTGCGGGAAACCCCCACGCGTTCGGCAAGCTGCGCCTGCGTCAGCCCCGCCTCCGCGCGATGGGCGGAAAGGGTATTTGCAAGCTTCAAAACCGCCCCCGCACATCAAACCATACAAGTGTGAGCAGATAGATCGCTGCGGTCAGGGATCCCATGGCGGCTAATGTGACTGGAAACGTGACAACCTCCCACCACAACAAGAGCGTAAATGCCGGGTAGAGCGCGACAGCGCCCCAGAAGCCAACACATTGGGCGCGCCTTTCGTCGGTCAGATAGCCCTCATCAAAGGCCTGTTCGGTTGCACGCCGACCAACCACCAGTGACGCGAGGCTAATCAGCAAAAAAGCGAACAACGCAGCCAACATGGGAACCCACAAAGGCAGCGGATCTGGTCGGCCCGTCCACACAGTAAGCCCCGCATAGATGGCAAAGAGCGCACCAGCCGCCCCCAGCGTCACCACGCGGGTCAGAAAAACGGTCTCTGCGGACATATCAGACTCCCTCTTGTCACCTTTTGGTTACATCACAGCTAATGCGCCGCTGAAGTAACGTCAAGGTTACACCATGCAAAAAACGAACCCGCATCTCCGCTTGACCCTCCGCGTGTGCTGCGAGACCCTGCCGCAATGATGGACGACACAATCACGCCCCTGGCCGAGCACCGATTTCCTTGCAGCAATTGCGGCTCGGACCTGCGTTTCGAGCCCCAGAATGGCAACCTGACCTGCGATCATTGCGGTCATACGGAGGCGGTTGCAGAAACCGGCGCACGACTTGAACCTATTAAGGAACTGGACCTCAAGTCCGGCCTCGCGGCAGACCTGCCCGATGCGCAGATGGAGGAAGTGCGGGTCACCAAGTGCCCTAATTGCGGCGCGCAGGTAGAAATCGCCGACGACAAACACGCCACCGAATGTGCGTTCTGCGCGACACCGGTGGTAGTCGACACCGGCACCCATCGTCACATCAAACCCCGCGGCGTTTTGCCCTTTGCCCTGACCGAGGAAGTGGCCCGCGATGCCATGACCAACTGGCTCGGGCGGCTCTGGTTTGCACCAAATGGGTTGCAGGACTACGCGCGCAAAGGCCGCCGGATGCAGGGCATCTATGTGCCTTACTGGACCTTCGATGCGGATACCAAGTCCCGCTATGCAGGCCAGCGCGGCGACATCTACTATGAAACCCAGAACGTCGTCCGTGACGGCAAGAAGCAACAGATCCGCGTCCAGAAAATCCGCTGGTCCCCGGCCAAAGGCCGTGTTGCGCGGTTCTTTGACGACGTACTGGTGCTCGCGTCCAAATCCCTGCCCAAGCAATACACGGATGCGCTTGAGCCATGGGACTTGTCAGAACTGGAGCCCTATGCCCCTGAATACCTTGCCGGTTTCCGGGCAGAGGCCTATCAGGTCCCGCTGGAAGAAGGGTTCACCCAGGCACGCGCCTACATGGACCGAGTCATTGAGCGTGATGTGAAATTCGACATCGGTGGGGATCGCCAGCGCGTGGCCGACATCCAGACCCAAATGGGCGGGCTCACCTTCAAACATGTGCTTTTACCGGTCTGGCTTGCGGCCTACAAGTATCGCGGCCGTACCTTCCGGTTTGTGGTGAACGGCCGCACCGGCCGGGTGCAGGGTGAACGACCCTATTCGGCCATCAAGATCGCCATTGCCATGATCATCGGTGTCATCGTTGCCATGGCCATCGGCTACGGGATTGCGCAGAACCAATGAAAGCCTATGACACTCTGACCGCAACGCTCAAATCGCGCTATTCCTGTCGCGCCTTCAATCCGGATCCTGTGCCCAACGCGCTGATCGAACAGATCATCACGGCAGCCCGGCACGTCCCAAGCTGGTGCAACGCGCAACCCTGGCAGGTCGAAGTCACACGCGGCGAAGCGACAGAGGCGTTCCGTGCGGCAATGGCTCAAGCCGCTACCGCTGGCACGGTCCCTTCCCCCGACTTGCCCTGGCCCACAGGCTATTCCGGTGCCTATGCCGAACGGCGACGCACCTGCGGCTTCCAGCTCTATGACGCGGCGGGCATCCAAAAGTCCGACCGCGCGGCGCGACAAGCGCAGATGCTGCGGAACTATGCGCTCTTTGACGCGCCGCACGTAGCGATCCTGCACAGCCCTGCGGAACTTGGCCCCTATGGTGCGATGGACTGCGGCGGCTTTGTTACCGCCTTCACGCTGGCCGCGACTGCACTTGGCGTGGCCACCATCCCGCAGGCCGCCATTGCCGCCTATGCCCCGCTGGTGCGGGAACACTTCGGGCTGACGAAGGACCGTTTAGTGCTTTGCGCCATATCCTTCGGCTATGCAGTGGAAGACGCCCCCATTAACCAATTTCGCACTGAACGCGCCGATCCTGATGCCATCCTTCGGTGGCACGACTGATGCGCGCGCTGCTGCAAAGGGTCACGCAAGCCTCTGTCACGGTTGACGGCAAGACGATTGGCAAAATCGGACCAGGCCTGCTGATACTTGTCTGCGCCATGCCAAACGACACCGAACAAACTGCAGAGGCGTTGGCCGCCAAAACCGCCAAACTTCGCCTTTTCAAAGATGATGGGGGTAAGATGAACCTCAACCTGGCCCAATCCGGCGGTGATGCGCTGGTGGTGAGCCAGTTCACCCTTGCCGCTGACACGTCTCGCGGCACGAGACCCGGTTTCTCTTATGCGGCCAAGCCAGACAGGGCTCGGGAACTTTACGAACACTACGCCGGGCACCTGAGGCACCTCGGCCACCATGTCGAAGCCGGGCAGTTTGGCGCTGATATGGCCGTGGACCTCACCAACGACGGCCCGGTCACGATTTGGCTCGACACGGCAAACCCCTGATGCGGGACGCTGTGTGCGTGAACCGGCCCTCAACAGTGCAACAGAGGGACACCTGAAATTCCTTGGAAACCACCCCGCCACAAGCCTAACCAAAAAAAATCGAACGCGGCGGAGCCGCACAATCAGATCACGGCTCGCGGAAGGCTTCCTTGGACTTGTAAAGCGGCTTCAACAGATATTGCAGCACGGTCTTCGATCCGGTGTGTAACTCCACACTGGCCTGCATGCCGGGGCGTATCTGCAGTGACGCCTGCCGCTCAGTCAGGTCGTCGGTGTTCACTTGCAGCGTCACCTTGTAGTGCGGATCGCCATCCGGATCACGGGCGCGCTCATCCTTGAAGGTGTCGGCCGAAATCAACCGAACTGTCCCTTTCAGCGAGCCAAAGACCGTGTAGTCATAAGCCGAGAGCTTCACGGTCGCTTCCTGTCCGGGCCGAACCCCGGCGATGTCTTCGGGCTTGACGCGCGCTTCGACAAACAGCTCTTCATCCAGCGGAATGATCTGCAGGATCTCCTCACCCGGGCGCACAACACCGCCAATGGTGGTCACGGACAGATTGTTCACAATGCCCCGCAGGGGCGCCACCAGAACGGTGCGGTTCAACTGGTCGGTGCTGGCTTTCAAGTTCTGACGCAAGGTGCTCAGTTCTTTCAGCACATCCGAATATTCCTGCGCGCGTTCCAACTCCGCCTGCGTGACGATCTCATCATATTTGATACGCGCATCCGCATGTGTCTTGCGCGCGCGCGTCACTTCGATCAGCGCCACGATTTTGCGCTCCAACAGGTTCTCCATCAACGTGCGTTCTTGCTGCGCCTGCGCCAGCACGCGTTTGGCCCCTTCGGTCCGGGACACAAAATCCGACTGCCGCGCTTCGAGCAGCGCACGTTCGGAGGATACGATGTCCGGCGTGCGCACCGCATACTCACGCGGCACGTCAAAGTCGAACATGCCCGCCCGTTCAGCCTCCAGACGCAAACGGCGAATTTCAAACGCTGATATCTGATCTTTCAGATCATCAACCGAGGACTGAAACTGCGTCCCGTGCAGCCGGGCCAGAACGGCTCCTTTTTCAACGATGTCCCCTTCAGCCACGGCCAGCTCCGCCAGAATGCCGCCTTCAAGGTTCTGAATGATCTGGGGACGGGAGGAGGAAATCATCTCACCTTCCGCGCGCACGATCTCATCCACCCAAGCGAAGGCGGCCCAGATCAGGAACACCAGCACCGTGGCCCCGCTCAGCCAGATGACCATCGAGGGGCCACGCATTTGTTGACCCAATTGGGCGTCCAGCTCTTGTGGGTTGGCATAGGTCATGCGGCGCGCCCTCCTGCCAGGTGGCCCATCACTTTATCCTTGGGCCCATCCACCGTCATCCGGCCACCCTGCAACAACATGGCACGATCCGTCAGCGCCAGGATCGGCGCACGGTGTGTGGCGATGATCGCCGTGCGGCCCTTCATCCAGCTTTCCAGACGGGACACCAGGGTGGCTTCGAGGCGCTGATCCAGTGCTGCCGTAGGCTCGTCCAGCAGGCAAATCTTCGGATCCTGCAACCACAACCGCGCCCAGCCGATGGACTGACGTTGGCCAATGCTCAGCCCCGCGCCATTGTCCTTGATCTCCAGATCCAACCCCTTGGCGTGCGCTTTCACAAACGGCCCCAGCCCCGCGAAATCCAGCGCGGCATAAAGCCGATCGTCGTCGCGTTCGAGCATGGTAAGGTTCAGATTATCGCGCAGGCTACCTGCAAAAAGCCGGACGTCCTGACCGAGATAGCCCACGAGCCGCCGCAAGTCGCGCGGTTCAATCTGGGACATATCCGTGCCATCAATCATGACGCGGCCCGTCTCAGGCGCATAAAGCCCGCTGAGCAGTTTCAGCAGCGAAGACTTGCCAGACCCGTTTGCCCCCAGCACAGCGACCTTCTGGCCCTGCTTGATCTCGATGCCCTTGATGTCCAGCGTCGGCGCGCCGCCGTCATCATAGCGGAAGGTCACATCGCGCAGTTCAAACTGCCCGGCCAGTTCTTCACGCCGCAGGTACGTCCGCCCTTCGGCAGCATCCTGCGGGGCGTCAGCAATTGCTTCGAGCCCCTCCAGCGCAGATTTCACGTTGCCCCAGCGCGCCATTGTGCCCGCAAGCTGCGTGAGCGGCGACAGGGTGCGGCCGGTCAGGATGCCCACAGCGATGATCGAGCCCACCGTCAGCTGACCAGCAAACACCAGATAAGTACCGGCAATCACCGCTGCCACGTAAGTTGCCTGCTGCACACCCTGCGACCAGAAGGTGAGGGTCGACGCCAGTTTGCGCTGTTCAGAGGACTTCATCGCCTGAAGCGTGTTCAATTCCATCCACAGCCGCTGCACCCGGTCTTCGCCGCGCTGGGTCTTCAGCGTATCAATCTCAAAGATCGTCTCATGCAGCAATCGCGAGGATTTGGCTGACGCGCCTTGGGTCTCCTGCGTCAGTCGGATCATTTTTTTCTGCAACAGGAAGCCCGGGATTAACATCAGGATCCCGCCCAACATCAACACCCAGACCACCGGCCCGGCAATCGAGGCCACCAGGAACAGGAAGACAAAGATAAACGGAATGTCCGCAATCGTGCCAATTGTTGAGGCTGTGAAAAACTCTCGCACGGATGAAAATTCGCGCATAGCCGAAAACACCTGATTGGGTGCCTGCCCTTTGGCATCTGAACGCATACCAAGGATCCGGTTCATCAGGATTTGCAGGACCGACAGTTCAATCTGCCGCCCTGCCCCATCCATCAGGCGGGCGCGGGCGATCTTGATGAATGCTTCCATCGCAAGAGCCAGCCCTGCCCCGGCGGCCAGCACCCACAAGGTTGCCTGGGATTGATGCGGGATCACGCGGTCATAGACCTGCAGCGAAAAGAGCGCCACCGCCACGGCAAGCAGGTTCGCCACAAAGGAACCTAGTGCGATCTCTCCGAACTGGCGACGGAACCGGGGGAACTGCCCCCAGAACCAATGCGCTGGGGCGCTTTCTGTCTTGTGGGTTTCAGCTACTTTGGCCAGGGGCGTCTCTGCCCGTACCAAAAGGCCTCCAAAGAACGGCTTGAAGTCCGATACCGGCACATAAGCCCGGTTGTCGGGGCAAGTTGTGTCATAGATCGTCAGCTGACCGCGCGACTGACCGAGCACCAGCAACAACTGACCAGAGGTCATATAGGCCAGCGCTGGCCAATAGCTGGCCGTGAGCGACTTCACCTGGGTCACATCCGCCAGCATCCCGACCGTCTTGAGGCCATGGCAAATCGCCGTCGCTTCCTCTGCCTCGCCTGCGCCCTCACGGGTGGCACCGCCAATGGCTTCGAACAGATCACGTGATACCACGTCGACCCCAAGCAGCCCGGCATAGACCGAAGCCAGTTGCGCACGCTTTTGCATGCGCCGCTCGAACCGCTTGCCCTCTGGCTCTGGCGGTTTGTCAGCATTGACCGGAACGATGCGGCCCTGATTGCCATTGGCAATGGTAAGCGTAAAGGCGCTCTTTTTCGGGGGCGAGTTGGTCAAATCTGATCCCCGTCCGCCAAAACACCCAGAATTTCAGCCATTTGCAGGCGCAGGTGGATGGTTTCGTACTTCAGTGTGACCTCGGCCTGCTGTTGGCGGGCGTAAACCTCATAGACATTGACCACATCCAGCACCTGCCGCTGACCGGCATCGAATTGTTCCTGGAACAGATCCAGGTTCTGCTTAGCATTGATCGTCAGGCGCGCGGCCTCATCGGCCTGACGGCCTTTTGCGGCGATCTCAGCCTCCAGCTTGCGCAACTGACGATTGGCATCTTCGTTGGCCTGCGCAACCCGGCGGCCTGCAGCTTCCTTGGCGGCTTCGATGGCCTTGAGCGACGCACCGGTTCCCAAACCCACCAAGGTATCTGTTGTGTTCACGCCGACACCACTGCCGCCACCCACGCGGGCGGTGGCACTTAACCCGGGCAACGTGTTGGCCCGCTCCACCTTTGCCGAAGCGATAGCGCGCACTTTTTCGGCCTCAGCCAGGACCACACTGAGCGGCTGTGCGGATGCCGAAGACACCTTAAACCGGGATACGCCGCGCAGATCGTCCAAAGGTTGCACGGACATTGCGTTCAATTCGGCAATTGCTGTGTGCGCGCGTTCCGTATTGGCGCGGGCCTCAGCCTTGATTTCATTCAACTTCTGGGTCAGCACATTGAGGTCGGTGATATTGCTCACCCCACCTTTCACGCGCTCCTGCATGATCCAGTGGAAATGCCCCATATCCTGCAGCGCGGTCTGGGCCAGCGCTGCTTTCTCGCGCGCTTCAACTGCGTCGGTATAAAGCCCTAGACCCGCGGCCACCCGACCATTGGTGTCTTGCGCCAGGCCCACAGCGGCAACCTCAACATCCGCAATCGCAAACTCACGCTCGCCCTTCAGGCGACCATGATCAAACAGCACCTGATCCACGACAAGGCTGGCTACCAGCGAGCCAAGGGAGGTGAGCGAGATGTCGGGTCCAATCTTGGGAAGCCAGTTCTTTGACGCCGCTTCTGACCGCAGACGGGCGGCCTTCAGCTCAGCCTCTGCTGGACGCGAATAGGCCGCCAGCACAGAGGTGGCGACCTGATCGAAAGTGCTGCCAGACGGCAAGGCGGAACGCCGCGCCATCAGGCTCTGAATGATCTGGCTGTCCTGATTGACCTGTTCGGAATGCGTGAGCTTGCCCACCGCGGTCTTGTCGCCTGTGTTCAGCATGGAGACGATCCCGCCCCCGCCGCCTGCGTCCGACAAACATCCCGAAAGCGCGCATGCCACAACACACACTACGCCAGCCCTCTTTACACCTTGCCCCATGTCCTGCCTCTAACGTGCGGATTTTTATGGATTTTAGGGAGCGCGAGTCGTTTGTTGCCCGCGCCTGCCCTTCGTCTTTTAGATGACGACGTTGATATCGTTGTCGATGAACAGCGTGCCCTCGTCACCCAGCGTGTAGATGTCGTAGGTCTGACCATCGCGGCTGGTGCTGCCCTGACGGACGGCCCCTGCGATGTTCACTGTATCATCCGCACCACCGTTGATCTGAAGCTCGTTGGTATTGCTCGAAAGCGCCAACAGCGTGTCCTCTGTGATCGTCAAATTGCCCTCTTCGGCAAAATTCAGATCAAGTGCCTCAATGTTGAGGTGGCCCAAGTCATCCGCGTCAAGCGTGACGCTTGTTGTCACGACCTCGTCATCGAGCACCACATAGGTGCCTGACAAGTTGCCTGCGTCGTCGGTCGCCGTGATGACTAGGTGTGATCCGTCCGGCACCTGGCTATCGAACTGGAAGTTTGATTCACCCAAGGCCGGGATATCCACCTGGCTGGCCGACACTTCGGTCACGTTGCCATTGGAGTGAACCTGATGAATGGCCAGATCGTCGCTGTTCGTTTCGGTCGATATGCCGCGGATACCGTCTCCGTCCCGGGTGTAGGAGGCGATGACAGGTCCCTCGGGCGCCTCGGTGTCAATGGCCAGCGTGTCCGTGATGGTGTCAGAGTTTCCGGCGGCATCTGTGGCCGTTACACTGATTGCGGCATTGTAGGTGCCGCTCCGGATCGCAGCGGGTGGGATGGTCAGTGACCAATTGCCTGCGCTGTCCACATTTGCGTTGTGCGCGGTGCCATCAAAGTTGACGACAACTGTCGATCCGGCTTCCACCTGACCGCCCAGATCAATGCCCGTAGCCACTTCGGCAGCGCTGCCGACACCGTCGGTGCCTCCGCCGCCGTTGGTCATGGAGAACGGCACAACCTCGGTGTCCACGCGAATGGTTCCGCTGGTGCTGTCCACGTTGCCCGCCCGGTCCGTCGCGGTGACGGTTGCTGTCGCATTGTAGGTGCCTTCGGCCACCTGCGCGGCGGAGAAGATCGCGGTCCAGTTCCCTGCGGCATCAACCGTGGCGTTCACGGACTGGCCGTTTAGGTCAACCACGACGCTGGTGGAGCCCACTTCGGTTGTCCCCGTCAGACGCATACCGCCACCGGCGAGGCGTTCAGCCGCGTTGATCACGCCATCGCTGCCGCCCACGGCCCCTGTGTCGATGGTCAGGTTATCCACCCGCGTATCGACTTCGACACTGTCGCTAGCCGTCAGCGGATTGCCCGCTGAGTCAACCGTTCTTGCTGTAATATCAGCAGTGTAGACACCTGCGGCCACTTCATGCGACGCGAAGTTCGCGGTCCAGTTGCCTGCCGCATCCGTCACCACGTTGTGGCTGGCACCAGCCAGGGTAACCGTCACAATCGCGCCGGGGTTAGAGGTGCCCATGATGGTCACACCATCGCTTGCCTCAACCTCGTTCACGATGTCATCCCCTTCCACCGGAGCAGAGGAGATCGTGAGGACACCCGCATCCAGGTCAAAGTCGACGTCGCGGCTGATTGAAGATGTATTGCCCGCTGCATCTGTTGCGGTTGCCGTCATGACGGCGGTGGTTTCACCGCTGGGCAATTCACCCGCCGGGAAGGTCACAGTCCAAGTGCCGTCTGATGCGACAGTTGCCGCATGCGTGTGGCCGTTCATGGTCACGTTCACGGTCGAGCCCGGCTCAGTTGTGCCCGTCATGGTCACGCCCGATACGGCCTCAGCAATGTTCACAACGCCATCCGCGCCGCCCGTTGAGCCTGTGAAGGCGAAATCGCGGACCAGTGTGCGATGTCCACGTCACCGGTTGAGGTGGCCGAGTTGCCGTAGGCGTCTGTTGCCACTGCGGTGATGGTTGAGGTCAGTTCTCCGGTCGGAATTTCGCTCATCGGGAAGTCGACCGACCATGTGCCATCTGCGGCAACCGTAGCATTGTGTGTGCCTGTACCGAACGTTACGACAACCGTAGAGCCTGGCTGCGCCGAACCGGTCAGGGTAACGCCGTCTTCGCGCTCCACATGATTGATCACACCGTCAAACTCGATGTTGCCGGTGTCGATGCTAACGAATGTCAGTGTATCGATGTAGACGCTGTCGGTCACTGTGGTCGTGTTCCCAAACGCATCAGAAGCCACGATGGTCACACCGGTAGAGTACTCACCCGGGTCCAGAGTGCCAGACTGCCATGTGGCAGACCAAGTGCCATCTTCTGAGACCGTCGTGGTGCGCGTCACGCCCTGAATGGTGATTTCGAGCGTTGCTCCAGCCTCGCCTGTGCCACTGAGCGTGACACCGTCTTCGAAGGCCTCCAGATTGAAGAAGTCACCAAGCGATTCAGCGCCTGCGGTGATTTCGACCTCAGGCGGCGTTGTGTCGATATCAAAGCCCGGACCGTCGAGTTCTACGTCGCCTCCCCCCGTAGTCACGACGACAACGGTTTCATACGTACCATCATCCGGGAAGTTGTCGCCGTCAAAGACAGCTTCAAAGACACCGTTTTCATCAATGACAGTTTCAACCGTTCGGTCACCGATAGTCACAGTTACTGCGTCGCCTGCCTCACCACCGCCCGTTACGGTGATAACGTGAGGGGCGCTGTCGTCGCCGCCAATATCAGTCTCGCTGTCGGGGTTATCAACGAAGGGATCGGCAGGCGGGGGGCCGTCGCCTCCGTCGCTGCCTCCGACGCCGCTAACCAAAACGGCCCCACCAACGCCCGCAGCGATCGCTCCACCACTGAGGAGTCCACCGCCGAGCAAGGGGGCAGCAAACATCGAAACTTCTTCTTCGCCGACGACGGCCTCCGCCACTTCGGTGCGACCCAGATAGATCAGGTCATCGGACGGGCTCCATTTGCCCCACTGTTCGGTTGGTCCGAACTGCGCATAAAGCTGACCGTCACCTGTGTCGACAAAAGCCACCTCGTTGAGATAGCCGTCCGACGAGATAAAGAGCCGGTTCGGCGCGCCGCCTTCGTTGAAGTAATTGTCGATGGTGATCACCCGCCCATCCGCGAGCGTGACCACCAGATCGTTACCAGCACGCACCTGACCCAGAAGGTCGGTCTGCCGAAGGTTGAGGGAAATTTCCTGCCCGCTTTGGGCCTGGATCACGTGTGTGTTGCTGTCTCCCGACACAACGCCACGCTGCAGTCCGCCCGCACTATCGCGGACGACGAAATCAATCGCCTTCATAACACCACCACTCTACCTCAAAGCACCGTTCTGCGCGGGGCTTTTCGTTTTCTGTTTTTGACGAGGCCAGTCCGTTCGTGCGGACCGTGCTCACGCGTTTATGTGATTTGGATAACGCTAAAGCCTTCACAAAGCTAGAGTCTTTTTCACCACTTCGTTCCCCTAAACCTGCGGGGTGTGTGGAACGTGACACAATTCCGGTCAGGTTGTTTGTGCTAATCGACTCTTTTCAAACAACTATCTGGATCGTGAATCCCAACCCGTGCAGCGCTGCAACAGTTGACAAATCGTTTACGCAGCGGAACGTGGTTGGCATGACCCAAGCTGCCAACGCTCTGCGCGACATCATGGAAGAGTCCGACCACGGCATCACCCTTTCCGATGGGTGCCGCCTGTCTGCACGTATCTGGAAACCTGTTGATGCGGGCAATGACCCCGTCCCGGTGATCCTCGAATACCTGCCCTACCGCAAGCGCGACGGCACCTGTGCCCGCGATGCGTTAACCCATCCCTACTTTGCCCAGCGCGGCTATGCCTGCGTGCGCGTCGACATGCGTGGCAATGGCGACAGCGAAGGCTTGATGGCGGACGAATACACCCAGCAGGAGCTGGATGATGCGGTCGAGGTCATTCAATATCTCGCAGCGCAGGATTGGTGCAATGGGCGCGTTGGTATGATGGGGATCAGCTGGGGCGGCTTCAATTCCCTGCAGGTCGCCGCCATGGCACCGGAGGCATTGAAAGCGATTGTGACGCTCTGCTCCACGGTCGACCGATATGCGGATGACATCCACTACAAGGGCGTCTGCCTTTTGAACGAAAACCTCGGCTGGGGAGCCACTATGTGGAGCTATTCCAGCCGCGCCCCTGACCCTGCCCTGCGCGACAACTGGCGAGAGCTGTGGCTGGAGCGGTTGGAGAATGAACCTTTCCTACCCTCCGTCTGGCTGCGGCACCAGACGCGGGACGCGTATTGGAAGCACGGCTCGGTTATTGAGAGTTACGATACGATCAAAGCCAAGGTGCTGGCCGTAGGCGGCTGGGGCGATGCCTACAAGAACGCCGTGCCCCAGCTGGTGGAGGCTCTGCCCGGTGCCAAAGGCATCATCGGGCCTTGGGTTCACAAGTATCCACACTTCGCGGTGCCCGAACCTCGCATCGGCTTCCTGCAAGAAGCGCTCCGCTGGTGGGATCGCTGGCTGAAGGACGTGGACACCGGGGTTGAGGATGACCCCGACTATCGCGCGTACCTGATGGACGGCGTGCGCCCGCAATCGTGGTATCTTGAACGCCCGGGCCGCTGGATTGCAGAAACTGACGGGGCCACAAGTCACCTCGCCTGCGAAACGCTGCATCTGACCGACGCAGGGTTGGAGAAGGATCCCGGAACGCTCACCACCTCTGTCGCGTCCCCCGCTCATTGTGGCGCAGATGCTGGCGAATACTGCGCCATATGGCTTGGGCCGGAAATGCCGGGGGATCAACGCGCGGACGACTCGAATTCAACGACCTTCGACAGTGCGCCGCTCAGTGCGGACATGGATATCCTGGGCGCGCCAAGGATCACGTTGCAGTTGTCCTCCGACCAGCCACAGGCGCAAATTGCGGTGCGGCTCAACCACGTGCTCCCGGATGGGGCCAGCAGCCGCATCACCTATGGCGTGCTGAACCTGAGCCACCGCAACAGCGCCGAGAACCCGGAAGGGATGGAGCCGGGCCAAACCGCTGAAGTCACCTTGAGCCTTGATCACATCGCCTACCGCGTACCCAAAGGCCACCGCATCCGCGTTTCCATCTCCACTGCTTACTGGCCGCTGATCTGGCCCAGCCCGACCGCAGCCAATCTGACCCTGAGCGCCGGGCATATCGACCTGCCCCAGCGTCCTGCCCCGGGCGGCGACGAATGCGCGTTTCCCCCAAACGAAACCGCCCCGCCCTGGAACACCGAAGAGCTTCGTGCAGAAAACCACATCCGCCGTCAGGAGACGGATATGGTCACAGGCGTCCGGTCGCTGATAATAGAAGACGACTTTGGCAAGGTGCGGGACCTTGACCACGGGTTGATCTCGGGCGGTGTGGCAAGGGAACGCTGGGACATCCACCCCGATGATCCGCTTTCGGCCAAAGGCACCTGTCACTGGACCAAGGAAATGGAACGCGATGACATCCGCCTGCGCACGGAGGCGCATTGCGCCATGTGGTCGGATGAAACCCATTTCTACCTGAGCGCGAGGATGGAAGCCTACGAGAACGATCAGCTGATCTACGAGCGCGCGTTGGAGGACAGCATCGCTCGCGACCACCTGTAACGCTGTCGTTACATTGGTGGGCCATTAACGCTTGCGATATGGGGCCGAATGGGCAACCCTCGGCCTGTCAATCAAGAAAAAGCGCCCAAAGGCGCATGATTCCAACTGGGAGATACCTGAAATCATGAACAAGCAACTGGACTACTACGTCAAAAGCGCCGTGAGCGGTCTGATCACACGCCGTGAATTCATGGGCCGCGCTGCGGCCTTGGGTGTAACGGCTGTTGCCGCAAACTCCATGCTGGCAACCGCGTCGCGCGCAGCCCCCCAATCGGGCGGCACAATCAAGATCGGCGTTCAGGGTGGTGCCACCACCGACAGCCTTGACCCAGCCACGGCGGCCAACCAGGTACCGCTGCTTGTGGGCCGTATGTGGGGCGAACCGCTGGTCGAGCTCACGGACGACGGCGGCATCCAGGGCATGGTTGCAGAGAGCTTCGAAGGCTCCGACGACGCAAAGACATGGCGCTTCAAGATCCGCAACGGCATCACCTTCTCCAACGGTCAGAAGGTCACCGCAGAAGACGCCAAAGCCACCATCGAACGCCATTCGGGCGAAGACACCAAGTCCGGCGCGCTGGGTCTGCTGCGCGACATCGACACGCTGTCCACCGAAGGCGATACACTGGTCATCGGGCTGAAGACCGGCAACGCCGACCTGCCCTACTTCATGGCCGACTACCACCTGCTGATCCAGCCCAACGGCGGCAAGGACGATCCGACCGCAGCCATCGGCACCGGCCCCTATACGCTGGAAGAAGTCGACATGGGCGTGCGTTTCGTCGCCGGTAAGCGCAGCGATTACTGGGGTGATCTGGGCAACGCCGACACCATCGAGATCATCGTGATCAACGACAACACCGCCCGCGTTGCTGCCCTGCAATCCGGTCAGGTGGACATCATCGACCGCGTCCCACCGCGCACCGCTGGCCTGGTCAGCCGCGCACCGGGTGTGGCCGTGAACTCGACCGCTGGCCCCGGCCATTACGTGTTCATCATGCACACCAACACGGCACCGTTCGACAACAACGACCTGCGCCTCGCGCTGAAGTACGGCATCAACCGTCAGGAAATGGTCGACAAAATCCTGTTCGGCTATGGCTCTGTCGGGAACGACACGCCGATCAGCGCTGCCTATCCGTTCTACACGGAATTCGAACAGCGCGAGTATGACCCTGACAAGGCGAAGTTCCACTTCGACAAGTCCGGTCATGATGGCTCCATCCTGCTGCGCACCTCGGACAACTCGTTCCCCGGCGCACCGGATGCCGCAGCGCTCTTCCAGCAGTCGCTGGCTGCTGCGGGCATCACGCTGGACATCAAGCGCGAACCCAACGATGGGTACTGGTCCGAGGTCTGGAATGTGCAGCCCTTCTGCACCTCCTACTGGGGCGGACGCCCGACGCAGGACCAGATGTTCTCCACCGCGTATCTGTCGACCGCAGACTGGAACGACACCCGGTTCAACAACGAACAGTTCGACCAGCTGCTGGTGGCAGCACGCGGCGAGCTGGACGGAGCCAAGCGCACGCAGATGTACGCCGACATGGGCACCATGCTGCGCGACGAAGGCGGCCTGATCTGCCCGATGTTCAACGACTTCATCGACGCACACGGTGATCGTGTTGACGGTTGGGTCGAAGGGGTCTCGGGCTTTGCGCTCATGAACTCCTACGCACCTTTGCGGATGTGGGTTAAGGCCTAATCCCGTGGGTCCAATTGCAAAACTACTGGTCCAGCGAATTTCGCTGGGCCTGCTTCTCCTTCTGCTCGTCTCCATCGTAATCTTTACCGGCACTTCGATTTTGCCGGGGGACGTGGCTCAACAAATTCTAGGCCAGTCGGCCACGCCTGAGGCACTCGCCAACCTGCGCGAAGAGCTCGGCGTGAACGAACCGGCCGTCAGCCGTTATTTCGGCTGGCTCGGGGGGCTCGTAACCGGAGACCTCGGCACCGCTCTCACCTCGGGGCAGTCCATCAACGAAGCGGTCGGACGCCGTTTGATGAACACCCTGTTCCTCGCCGTCTGCGCTGCTGTCATCGCCGTACCGCTCGCGATTTTCCTGGGCCTGCTGGCCGTGCGCTATCGCGAACGCTGGCCCGACAAGCTGATCTCAGCTACCACGCTCACCACGATCTCGATGCCCGAATTCGTGATCGGCTACATCCTGATGTTCATCTTCGGTGTGCAGTTGCGCTGGTTCTCGCCCACCGCCGTCAGCTACCGCCCAGACGCTGACTTCTTCACACGCCTCGAAAGCATCGCCCTGCCCGTCATCGTGCTGACGTTGGTGGTGCTGGCACACATGATGCGCATGACCCGCGCCGCGATCCTGAATGTGATGCAGTCGGCTTATATCGAAACCGCCGAGCTCAAAGGCATGTCCAACTTCTCGGTCATCTCCAAACACGCCTTCCCCAACGCGATCTCTCCGGTGGTGAACGTGGTGATGTTGAACCTCGCTTACCTTGTGGTGGGCGTGGTCGTGGTCGAAGTGGTCTTTGTCTACCCCGGCATGGGGCAGTACCTTGTGGACCACGTGACCAAGCGTGACCTGCCAGTGGTGCAGGCCTGCGGCATCATCTTTGCGGCGATTTATATTGGCCTGAACCTTGTGGCCGACGTTGTGTCGATCCTCACCAACCCGCGTTTGAGGCATCCCAAATGAGTTTTTCCCTGAAAAAGCTCATTTCGTGCGACCACGCGTTTTCGCGCAGCGAAAGCGCCGGGAGGCACTCGGTTGCCATTCTGGGCGGAGAAAAAGTCTAATGTTCGTACGCATCCCCCTCGCCGCCATGCTGGGCCTGATTTGCACAGCACTCTTCTTCCTCATCGCGATTTTCGCGCCGCTCATTGCGCCCTACGGCTACGACGAAGTGGTGTCCAACGGGTTCTGGGACCCCGCCACGTCCGAGTATTGGCTGGGCACTGACGGCATTGGCCGCGATTTGATGAGCCGGATCATCTTTGGCATCCGCACCACGATCTGGATCGCCACGCTGGCAACTCTGCTCAGCTTCACAACCGGCTCCGTCCTTGGTTTCCTCGCAGCGGTCCTTGGCGGCTGGGTCGACCAGGCCCTGTCTCGCTTTGTAGATCTGATGATGTCCATCCCCTCGCTCATCTTCGCACTGGTGATCCTGTCGATCACGCCGATTTCCATCACCGTTCTGATCCTTGTGATCGGCCTGCTGGATTCAACCCGGGTCTACCGCCTTGCGCGCGCCGTCGCCGTGGACATTACGGTCATGGACTACGTGGAGGCCGCACGGCTGCGCGGCGAAAAAACCGCCTGGATCATTTTCCGTGAAATCCTACCCAACGCACTCTCGCCTCTGGTGGCCGAGATGGGCCTGCGCTTCATCTTCTCGGTGCTCTTTATCTCAACCCTCAGCTTCCTCGGCCTGGGTATCCAGCCCCCACAGGCTGACTTGGGTGGCATCGTTCGCGAAAACGCCGAAGGGCTGACCTACGGCATTGGTGCAGCACTCTACCCCGCCATCACCATCGCGCTGCTGGCCATTTCGGTGAACCTGGTCGCTGACTGGATCCTTGCCCGCACCACCTCGTTGAAAGGAGGCCGGGGATGAGCGACGACACCCTCCTCAAGGTCCGCAACCTCAAGATTGGGGCGACCATCTATCCCCCCGGCGAACCCGCGCGTGACATCGAGATTGTGCATGGCGTGGATTTCGACGTGGCACCCGGCAAGGTGCTGGGCCTGATCGGCGAATCCGGGGCCGGCAAATCCACCATCGGCCTCTCGGCCATGGCCTACGGGCGCGGCGGCGTGGAAATCACGGGAGGTGAGGTTACCTTCAATGGCCGCGATATCCTGAAAACCGGCCTGCGTGACGTGCGTAAATTGCGCGGCGGGGAAGTCACGTACGTCAGCCAATCCGCTGCCGCCTCTTTCAACCCGGCCAAAAAGATCATGGATCAGGTGGTCGAAGCCGCCGTGCTGCAAGGAAAGTTCTCCCGCAAAGAGGCCGAAGGTCGCGCGGTGGAGCTCTTCCGCAAACTCGGCCTGCCGGACCCCGAAAACATCGGTCGGCGTTACCCGCACCAGGTCTCTGGCGGACAATTGCAGCGCTGCATGACAGCCCTCGCGCTTTGCCCCGAACCCGACCTTGTGGTCTTTGACGAACCCACAACTGCGCTCGACGTGACCACTCAGATCGACGTGCTGGCCGCCATCAAAGAAGCTATCCGCGACACTGGTGTGGCCGCACTCTATATCACCCACGATCTTGCCGTCGTGGCACAGGTCAGTGACCACATCATGGTCCTCAAAATGGGCGAGATGGTCGAATACGGCACGGTTGATCAGATCATCAACGCGCCCAAGGAGGACTACACCAAGGCGCTGGTGTCCGTCCGTTCGATCAACCATGAGGAAAAGCAGCCGACAGCTACGCCGCTCCTCAAGGTCGAGAACATCACGGCCCGTTACAAAGGCACCAACTTCGACGTTCTGAAGAACATCAACGTGGAGCTGCACCCCGGCCAGACACTGGCAGTTGTGGGAGAATCCGGCTCCGGCAAATCGACGCTGGCCCGCGTGATCACCGGCCTGCTGCCGCCTTCTGCGGGCAGTATCAATTTCAATGGCCGTACGCTGACGCCAGACCTGCCCACGCGCCCGCTGGAAGACCTGCGCGAGTTGCAGATGATCTACCAGATGGCCGACACGGCCATGAACCCGCGCCAGACCGTGGGCACGATCATCGGCCGCCCGCTTGAGTTCTACTTCGGCCTCAAAGGTGCGGAGAAACAGAAACGCATCCAGGAACTGCTCGACGAAATCGAACTTGGGACAGGCTTTCAGGACCGCTACCCAGCGGAACTCTCGGGCGGCCAGAAACAGCGTGTGTGCATCGCCCGCGCGCTCGCGGCCAAGCCCAAGATGATCATCTGCGATGAAGTCACCTCAGCCCTCGACCCGCTGGTCGCTGACGGCATCCTCAAACTGCTGCTGGATCTGCAAAAGATCGAAGACGTGGCCTATCTCTTTATCACCCACGACCTGGCGACGGTCAAAGCCATCGCGGACAGCATCGCAGTGATGTACCAAGGCGAGGTTGTGCGCTACGGGCCAAAATCTGAGGTTCTGTCACCGCCCTTCGACGACTACACCGACCTGCTGCTCAGCTCTGTTCCGGAAATGAAACTCGGCTGGCTGGAAGACGTGCTCGCAAACCGCAAAATGGAAAGTGCCGGGAACTGACCCGGCACATCACGCCTTCTTCACCCTTCCAATAAACTCAAATCCAACCCATGCCCTCGCGCCGCCCAATCTGGATGCACACCAAACGGGACGGCGGGCGGGGCGAGCTGAGCCAAAGGCTCAGGAGCGCCGCGCGCCGTACCGCTCAAAATGTCCCGCCAGCACGACTTCCAACTCGTCCCGATACCGCATCCCGCTCAGCACATTCGTGACTGCCCCGTCAGCATCCAGCAGCACCAACGTGACATGCGGCACGGAATGCCGCGCGGCAAAGGCCGCCCCTTCCTGCTGCCTGATATCCGCCACCAGATAAAGCAGATCACATTCGCCAAACTGCTTCATGGCCTTGCGCGTCTCGCGCTGCAGCGCCGTGCAGGTGGGACACTGCGGGTCATGGACCTGCACCACCGCCGGCTTGCCCTGACCCAGCCGCGTCAGATCATGCTCAGCGGCATAGGTGCGATACATCCGCGTCCCAGCATAACCGCCGCCGGCCAGAACGACCGCCCCAATAGCCCCGTTGCGTACCAGTCCAAGCATCCGCCTGCGACTTACCACTGCCGGATCTACCTTAGCCGCTTGCGCCTGTTTGCGCTTGTTCGCCTTTTTCGCCATGCGCCCCTCCTGTCCTGCAGACACCCTACCTCAGCAGCCTATGCCCGATGGCTGACAGTTGATCACGCGGCGTTCACATCCGCTTGAGCATCTTCCCACCGGCGATAGACTGCACACATGATCCAGCCCGCTTCCCCCGTCTTGATCTTTGGTGCCACCGGCACAGTCGGCCGCGCCACTGCACAGGTGCTGGCGAAACAGGGGCATAATGTGATCGCAGCCGGGCGGCGCGACCCAGGCACAGAAGGGGTGCAATTCGCCAAAGTCGACGTTCAGGACCCCAGCGCTCTGAAGACCGTCTTCACAAGCCACCGTCCTGGCGCGGTCATCTCCTGCCTGGCGTCCCGCACTGGGGCGCCCGCTGACGCCTGGGCCATTGATCACGACGCACATCAAGCGATCCTGACGGCTGCCGTCGCTGCACAGGTTCAACACTTCGTCCTGCTGTCCGCCATATGTGTGCAAAAACCACGTCTGGCCTTCCAGCACGCCAAACTCGCCTTCGAGGCCACCCTTCAAAACGCCCCGGTCACATGGTCCATCGTGCGCCCCACGGCGCTTTTCAAATCCCTTTCCGGGCAGGTAGAGCGGGTACGCTCAGGCAAGCCCTACCTCATGTTCGGCGATGGACGGCTCACCGCGTGCACCCCCATTTCTGACCACGATCTTGGCACTTATCTCGCCTCTTGCCTCACGGACCCAAGCCGCCAAAACGCAACCCTGCCCATCGGCGGCCCCGGCCCTGCCCTCACGCCCGCCGAGATGGGCGCAGCGCTCTTCCGCCTGACAGGCCAACCCCCAAAGTACCGCCGCGTTCCCCTTGCACTCCTGAAAGCCATCGGCAGCCTCCTCCGGCTTGGCGGCACGTTCAGTCCGCGCCTCAAGGCCAAGGCAGATCTCGCGGCCATTGGTCATTACTACGCGTCCGAATCCATGCTGGTCTGGGACGCCGATCAGCACCGCTATGACCCCGCATCCACCCCAAGCTTTGGCCAGGACCACCTCTTTGACTATTACCGCGCACTCCTGGATAGGACGGAGGTGCTTGACCGGGGTGATCACGCGGTGTTTTGAAGAAGCGCGAGAGGAGAAAACCAATGGACAACAAACTGCTGCTGATCATCCTCGACGGCGTACCCTACCGCAATTGGCGCAGGCTCTTTGGAAACCTCGAAGGCTGGGTGCAATCAGGCGACGCGCGCGTCTGGAAACAGCGCGCGGTGCTGCCGTCGATCTCTGCCTCCTGCTATGCCTCGATCCACACGGGCGTCTCCCCCCAGGTTCACGGCTGCACCGGCAACGGCAATGTCTTCCGGCTCAAGGAAAAGGACATCTTCGCCCAGGTCCGCGCAGGCGGCGGCGTCACCGGGGCCGTCGCGCACAGCTTCTGGTCAGAATTCTTCAATCGCCATCCTTTCGACTATGTGCGCGATATCGAATACGATGAGCCGGACAGCGAGACCATCAACCACGGGCGTTTTCACACCATGACGGGCTATGGGCTGATCAACCAGATGACGCCCTCAGACGTAGACCTTTTTGGGGCGCTCACGAACCTCTGCATGCGGTTCGGCCTCAACTACGGGCTGCTGCACACCTGCACGCTCGACAGCATGGGCCACCGGTTTTTTCACGATTGTCAGGAAATGGATCACGCCTGCGCCGTGATGGACGAAATGCTGGCGCCATTTATTCCAAGGTGGCTGGATGCCGGCTATGAAGTCATCGTCACCGCAGATCACGGCCAGGACGAACGCGGCCACCACGGCGGGCATCACCCGCTTCAGCAAGAGGCCGCACTCTATTACTTTGGCCCAGCCAAGGGCCCCTCAGAGGACACCGTGATCGACCAGCTGCAATTGGCGCCTACCATCCTGTCACGGCTGGGCGCGCCCATTGCGGAAACGATGAAAGCCGAGAGCTTTCTAAATTGACAAGGGGCGGAGAGAACCCCGCCCCTTGCACTGTTCAGTGTTCGTAGCCCCGGCAGCCAGCCGGATCAGGCCTCTTCCCAGGGCCGCACAAAGGAATTGAGCACACCATCCACATCGTCCTTGGTAGCCCCGTTCATGGTGACCTGAGCCACAAGCCCGCGCTTTTTGTCGTCCGTCACTGCCGTCACCCGCGCAGCGACCTCCGCTTTCTCCATCGCTCCATTGTAGATGCGCGTGATCGCATGTTTCCGCAGATCAGGCTTGAAGATTTTGCCAACAGCCGTCTTGGGCAACTCGTCCATGATGGTCATATGCTTGGGATGCGCCGCGCGCTCATGCACGTGCTCTTCACAGAAGGCCATCAGCTCTTCCTCAGTGACACTTGCCCCATCCACCAGCTCAACAAAGGCACAAGGCACTTCACCCGCATGCGCATCCGGCTGACCAATGGCACCGGCAAAGGCAACGGCCTCGTGACCCAAGAGCGCCTCTTCAATCTCTGCAGGGTCGATGTTGTGACCGCCGCGAATGATCAGATCCTTAGCGCGACCCGTGATCCAAAGGTAGCCATCCTCATCCACCCGGCCCAGATCACCTGTCCGCAGGAACTTGTCTTCAAAGAACAAATCCTTGTTCTTGTCGGCTTCGGTATAGGTATTGCCCGCAAAAACCCCGGGGTTCGACACGCAAATCTCGCCAATCTGATCCACCCCGCATTCCGCACCATTGCTGATGATCTTCACGTTCGAATAGGGGAAGGGAATACCGATGGAACCCACCTTCTTTTCCCCATCCGGCGGGTTGCAGCTCACCAGACAGGTCGCCTCGGTCAGACCATAGCCTTCGACGAGCGTAATGTTGGTGGCTTCCTCAAAGCGGCGGAACAGCTCTAACGGCAAAGGGGCTGAGCCGGAAAACGCGGTCTTCACGGTCGACACATCCGCATCAATCGGGCGCTGCATCTTGGCCGAAATCGCCGTGGGCACTGTGATGATGAATGTGATCTTCCACCGCTCGATGAGCTTCCAAAAGTTATCAAAAACCCCATCCCCGCGGTAGCCCTGTGGCGTCGGAAAGACCACATGTGCGCCCGATGAAATCGCCGCCATCAGGATCACGTGGCAAGCAAACACGTGGAACAGCGGCAGCGGACACATCACATTGTCTTCTTCGGTGAAAAGCAGGCGATGCCCGAGCCAGCCATTGTAAATGAGACCCGAATACTTGTGCTGCGCCACCTTCGGCATGCCCGTCGTGCCACCTGTGTGGAAATAGCAGGCCACGCGATCTTCCTGTGGATCCTCAAAGTCCAGCGTCGTGCTCTGTTTGTCCATTTCCGCATTAAAGCTAAGGTAGCGGGCCTGATTGCTCACCAGCCCCTTGGGCCGGATAAGCGGCACAATCCACGACTTCGGCGGCGTCAGATAGCGGACCAGATCAACTTCAAGAACGGTCTCCACGTTAGGTGCTAGCTTCACGGCCTCGCTGACTTTCTGGGCCACATCCGTCTTGGGGAAAGGGCGCAGGGTCACCACGACCTTCGCGCCGGTTTCTTTCAGGATGGAGCCGATCTGCTCAGGCTCCAGCAGGGGGTTGATCGGGTTGGCAATGCCCGCAACAGCGCCACCCAACAGCGTCAGCGTGGTCTCATTACAGTTGGGCAACACATAAGCCACAACGTCCTTGGGCCCCACGCCCAACTTGCGGAACATATTCGCGGCCTGCGTGGTCTTTGCCTGCAGCTGCGACCACGTCAGTGTCTCCGCCTTGTCCTTAGGCCCGGAGAAAATCTGATAACTCACCGCTTTATGGTTCGGGAACTTACCCGCCGTGTCGCTCAACAGCTTGTAAAGCGTCTTTGGCACATCGCGGTCTTCCCACGGCATTTCCGCTTCAACAGCGTTACGATCTTCGATACCGGCAAATGCCATGGTCATCCTCCCCTTTGCCCCGGTTTGTCCAGGCGCATTTTAAGTGGCCCACAAGATGCGGTGGATTGGCGGATTAAGCAAGTAAACAAGGCCGATGAACGCCACGTCACCTGCCCGCAATGACTCTCTTTATGCCCAAAATACTCTAGAGGGGGTTTGGGGGAGGCAAAGCCTCCCCCAAACGGTCCGATCACGCGTCAGCGTGATCGGAAACAATCTCACTCTGCTGCAATCCCATCCGTGAACTGCAGCCGCGCCAGCCGCGCGTAAAGCCCGCCTTGGGCGACAAGCGCATCGTGAGATCCAATCGCCTCCACCCTGCCCTGATCCAGCACCACAATCCAATCGGCCTTCTTTACGGTCGCCAACCGGTGGGCCACAATCAGCGTTGTGCGGTCCGCACTCAGCGCATCGACCGCCTGTTGAACCGCCTGCTCACTCTCTGCATCCAGCGCGCTTGTGGCTTCATCCAGCAACAGCACCGGTGCATTGCGCAGAATGGCGCGGGCAATGGCAATGCGCTGCTCTTGCCCGCCTGACAGCATCACCCCACGCTCGCCCAGATAACTGCCATAGCCATCCGGCAGGGCAGAAATGAAGGCGTGGGCCGCAGCCGCACGGGCAGCGGCTTCGACTTCTGCATCCGTGGCATCCAGACGGCCAAAGCGGATGTTCTCAGCAGCGGAGGCTGCAAAAATCACCGGGTCCTGTGGTACCAGCGCGATGGCCTTGCGGAATTGATCCCGCGCCACGTCGCGCAAGTCTACCCCATCAAGCGTGATGCGCCCCGATCCAGGGTCATAAAACCGTAGGATCAGCTGTATGATCGTGGTCTTGCCCGCACCCGACGGGCCAACAAAGGCGACCGTTTCGCCCGGCTTGATCTCAAGGCTCACGCCATCCAGTGCAGCAATCCCGGGCCGGGCGGGATAGGCGAAATGCACGTCCTCAAAGGCAATGCGCCCTGTCACGGGCTCGGGCAAAGCCACACCTGCCGCCGGATCCTCCACCGTGTCTTCGGCATTGAGCAGTTCAACCAGCCGCTCTGTGGCACCCGCAGCGCGCTGCAACTCGCCCCAAATCTCCGACAGTGCGGCGACAGCCCCCGCCACCATCACCGCGTAGATCACGAATTGTACCAGCGCGCCGGCGGACATATCGCCCATCCGCACATCCCGCGCCCCGATCCAGAGCACGCCAACCACGCCGGAAAAAACCAGAAAGATCACGATCACGGTCATCATCGCGCGGGTAAAGATGCGCTTGCGCGCCGCATCAAAGGACCGCTCCGTCATGTCCGAAAACTGCCCCCGGCTTGCGCCCTCATGGGTGAAGGCCTGCACCGTCTGCACCGCTCCCAGGCTTTCTGATGCATTGCCGGAAGAGGCCGCAATCCAGTCCTGGTTCTCGCGGCTCAGCACCCGCAAGCGCCGCCCCATCGTCAGGATCGGAACGATCACCGCAGGTACAATCAGCAGCACCAATCCAGTAAGCTTGGCCGAGGTCAGCATCATCAACACCAGCCCGCCTACAAAAATCAGCAAGTTGCGCAGCGCGATGGAGGCGGACGAGCCAATAACACTCAGGAGCAGGGTAGTGTCCGTGGTGATCCGGCTCAACACCTCGCCGGTCATGATCTTTTCATAAAATGCCGGGCTCATGCCAATGACACGGTCAAACACCGCCTTGCGGATGTCCGCCACAACCCGCTCGCCCAACCGCGTGACCAACGCATAGCGAAGCCCTGTTCCGATGGCCAAAAGGCCCGCTATTCCGAGGGCCGCCATGAAATAAAGGTCCAGCAGCTCGGTCTCGCCTGTGCTGAAATTGTCGATCACCCGGCGCACGGCCAAAGGCAACGTCAAAGAGATCACGGCCGTTGCAACAAGCGCCAAAATCGCGGCGGCCATCAGCATCCTGTAAGGCCACAAAAACGGCGACAAAGCCTTTAGCGCCCCGATCTGCTTGGACCCGGCACGTTCCTCGTCCTTGTTGAAGTTTGGCGGCGGCACATCAGCCATCTGCAGGTCCCCAAAAGTTATCGCACGTGATGGCCCGCACAGGCGGCAGGGTCAAGCAGTCAGAGACCTTTGGGAAGACTGGCTTCTTAGGCCAGAGCGAACAACCCAGCGCAGCCATTGACACGGAGAGGTGGCGAATAAATCCACACCAATCAATTAGATATCATATCGGTTGCCGTCCGAAACAATGATAACTGTGGAATGGACCAAATTTGGAGCGGGCGGCGGGAATCGAACCCGCTTCATCAGCTTGGAAGGCTGAGGTAATAGCCAGTATACGACGCCCGCTCAACTGCACGACAGTTATGTCACATCATGACAGTCGTCAAGCACAGCAAGCCTGACAACTCAACTCTCACCATTCTAGCACCAGAAGGTGGAATTCGTTCTTGGGTATTGGATACCAGAAAGCTGCAGTCTACTCATTTCCGACCGTGAAAACGATTCGCTATAGAACAGCTCCACTACGGGAGACCTAAGTGAAGGCACCAAGGCCGATCTCTGTACAGGGACCGAAAGCTTGGTAAGCAGGGTCAAAACAACTTCGAAAGGCTGGCCCGCTCACATGGTGTTCCACACACGGAAAGATCAGGTTCGCCAACGCTCGTAGTTGCATGATATTGCGTGACGACTGGAGCCGCCCGCCGCCTTGCATCAGGATCGGGACCATATTTGCCAACGCCCTGGCCTGCTTGTTCTCAAAGCCCGATTGTGTAAGCGACGCTTTCTTTTGGAATATCGGTCATGGAATGAGACTAGCTCGAACCTCACGCATTAGCGCCCCCAAAACACCGCATTGTCCAAAGGCTCAGCCCTTCATTCGCCCCGCGTTCGCTACGCAAAATACACCAGATGACACGCGGTCTGGTCATCCTGGACGCTTTCTGAATTAGGTTCCAATCAGTCAAAAGGAAATCCGCATGAAAATCGATCTCAGATCTATGACCCGCAAGGAACTGGAAAAGCTCCGCGCGGAGGTTGATCGAGATCTTAATCGTGCCACTGATCGTGACAGGAAAGCGGCTATCGCAGCGACGAAGACAGTTGCGCGGGAGCATGGTTTTGACCTTTCGCACCTCGCGAATGATCCCCAGCCTGCTAAGGCCAAGCAGACATGTGCAAAAAAGCCGTCTGCGCCAAAGTATGCCGACCCAGCCGACAAGAGCCAGAAGTGGACGGGCAAGGGTCAAGAGCCACAATGGTTCAAAGATGCCATCTCAGCGGTCAAGCAGCCAGGAGCGCTGGCGATCTGAAAGCAAAGTCGAACTTTATGCGCACCAATTGGCCAAAAAGACGATGAAGAATTTTTTGGTCATGTCTTGCGAAGGCGTCAATGGGACATTTTAGGGTGATTTGAAAAGGATGGGTTTATGGCTCATCTTATCTACCAAGCAGTGGAGATAAGACAGAACACGGGACACGTAAGATTCTTGGAGAGAAGGGCGTTAAGGGCATCGGCCGAGCCGCGCGCAACAGTGCCCTGCGGAAGTGACCCTCAGATGGCCGGTTGAGCCCGTTTCGGCTGATCCGGGTGATCATCTAACGGTAAACAAGCCCTGAAAGCGGACACTGTAAAGATGCAATCCTCAGCCGGCTTGCTTGGAAGACTAACCCTTATGCGCTGTAGAGCATAGCGTCCATTGCTACCGCTACAACTAGCGCTGCGCCAACTCTCTTGAGGCCACAGACTTGGCTGTATCGCGAGGAATGGTCGCACCAAATTCCAGCCAATGAATACTGTTGCAGAAGCGATAGCCTTCGTGTTCGGTTTACGTCTTCAACAACGAGGAAATACGTGCCTTGGGGAGGAACTGGGAACATGTCCTTCCCAACCAGAACTGGATCATTACACCGGCCGAGATAGGTGGATTTGGGATGGCGAAAAAGCGACACTCAGACGAGAACGTGCTGAAGCTGCTGCGTGAGATCCAGCTGAAGTTGACGGCAGGCGATGATGTGGCATCGGCGTGCTGCAGTGTCGGGTTCAGCGATGCCACATACTACAACTGGCGGAAGCGGTTCGGTGGGATGGGACGTTCGCAGTTGTCAGAACTGAAGAGCTTGGAGAAAGAGAACGCGCGGCTGAAGAAAAGCGTCGCCGAGCTCGAACTGGACAAGCTCATTCTAAAGGAAGGCCTGAACCATCTAAAGCCCAGGGTCCCGTTGAGCAGCAGTTCATTGCGCTAGCAATGTCTCGAGAGGGAGACCACAGAGGAGCTCCGTCAGGCCGTCTTTCGCACACGGCAGAAGCTGGCCACGTCCGAGCGGCGGACGTGTCGGGCGGTTGGTATGGCGCGGAGCCCCCTGCAATATCGGCCGACACCGAGAGATGACGATGCGCTGCGGCTGGCAATCATAAGGCAGACGAAGCAGTATGGTCGGTATGGTTATCGCAAGATCACTGAGCTGCTTCACGTTGGGGTTGGCGGGTTAACCACAAGAAGGTCGAGCGGCTGTGGCGCGAAGAGGGATTGCAGCTTCCGCAGCGGCACAAGAAGCGCAAACGGCTCTATCAAAAGGACAGCTCGATCATCCGAATGCGGCCCACGCATCAGAACCAAGTCTGGGCCATTGACTTCGTCCACGACAAGCTCATCAATGGCCGCAGCTACAAGATGCTGACGGTGTTGGACGTGTTCACGCGGCAGGCCTTGGCGGTGACCGACCGGACCAATATGGGAGCCGACGGCGTCCTCGCAGCGTTCTACCCGCTCCTGCTGAGGCGCGGGTCCCCAAAGTATATCCGTGACGTGCTCCTGCCGAGACGAACTCAGCCGCCTTGTGCATGAAGGCACGACCCTGACTAAAATCATCATGGCCTATAAGGCCAATCGGCGGATGGTATCGACGCTCAAAACGGTTGGCGGGCTGATCATGTTGGTGGGGGGCGACGGCAACGAAACGCGGGACGGGGGCTCCGGGTCCGACCGCATGGACGGCGGGCATGGGGACGACCTAGACTACGTGGACAACGCCGCAGATCGGGTGTTCGATGGGCGGGGCGGCGGCACTGACACGGTGCGCGCCACCTCCGGTGTTACCCTTGGTAGTGCAGAAATCGAAGAGGTGGTGTTGGAAGATAGCGCCAACCTCCGCGTCAACGGCAATCAACACGCCACCGAGATCACTGGCAATGCGGGTTCCAACATTCTGATCAGCGCGGGCGGGGGTGATACCCTTACTGGTGGCGATGGCACGGACTACTTTGCTTTCCTGATCTCGGATGCAGGCGGTGCGACCCGGATTACGGACTTCGCCTGCCCGAACCAACTGGCACTGGATGATCGGTTCTTCGGGCTGGGCGATGGCTCGATTAACGTGCGTGCGGTGACGCAGGCGCAGGTGGGCAACGCGCTGCGCAATACGGCGGTGCAGTATAACCGGCGCACCGATCCAGTGGGGGAGGATCAAAAATATGGGTAGTTCTGCGTTAGAACAGCAGCAGATCATCCACGCCCAGCGGCCCACCGCCCTCAATCACTGCGATCACCTCAGGCTGGCCCGCCCCCCCCCCGGCCATCGCTGTCGACCGACAATTCGCCAGTACGCCCATTATATTGGGCAGCCCCGGAACGCAGGGCGTTGTCGATCTGCGCCTGGGAGACCGCGCGCACATCAATCGATCCATCGCCCAGCCCAAACAACCGGTCATCAAGGGCGATCTGATCGCGGCCACCAAAATCCGTAATCCGGGTCGCACCGTCTGCATCCGAGATCAGGAAGGCAAAGTAGTCCGTGCCATCACCGCCAGTAATGGTATCCCCGCCGCCGCCGCCGATCAGGATGTTGGAACCCGCATTGCCGACAATCTCGGTGGCATATTGGTTGCCGTTGACGCGAAGTCCGCGATCCCCCAGCAGAGACACTTCTTCGATCTCGGCGCCGCCAAGTCTAACCTCTTCAGAGGCCAGCACCCGGTCAGCTCCCTGGCCCTCCAGTTCGACGACCAAATCGCGGCGGTCATCGACATAGTAGACGTCATTGCCAAGGCCTCCCTCCATCCGGTCAACACCAGAACCTCCATCCAGCGTGTCATCGCCATCATCACCGAGCAAAATGTCGTTGTCGGAGCCACCATTCAGAAGATCGTTGTCGAGGCCCCCATTGAGAGTATCCGCACCGTCATTTCCGAAAACGCTGTCATCGCCCAGCGAGCTGAACACGAACTCGGGTGCGCGCGTGCCATTGAACAGGTTGTCCAGAGGGCCAGTCAGAACCCTGAGCGCAGCTTGTGAATGAACGGTGATATTTTCAAAGACCTGCAGATTGTCCGTTTCGCGTGTTTCCGCGACCTCATCGTCAGGGTCAATTCTCCAGATCAAATGATACAGACCGGGTGCCAGCCCATCGGGTAGATCGAAATATAGCGACTGATCGGACTCCTCGTTGGGTGCAACCGATGAAAACCGCACAGTGCCAGCCGACAGATCCTCTGGATCCCACAATGTGTCTTCAGAGATAAAGAGTTCAGCGGAGAAGTCAGAAATATTCGTGCCGGTCCCACGGTTGTCCACCGTGACAGCGGCGAAATTCGAAGATGTCCAGAACAGGTCAGTTTGCCAGCCACCCCCAGACGGAACCAGGTTTGGCGTGGGGGCATCAGTTACAGTTGCAGGGGCAGCTAGGATTTGAGATGGCGTTGCCGTGAAGGTATCGAAAGTGGCAGCCAATAGAAAACCATTTCCTGCCGTAAAGTCGTTGTGCCAGAGAAGGACGTCCGCTGCATAAGGCGCGCCGGGGGCAAGATCACCAAAAGATCTTGATCCGATCTGCACGTCGTTGGCGTCCAGAACTGTGTCCTGAGACCAATAGACACGTACCAGACCGTTTTCAGAATGGCCAACACCGTCAGGCAGCTGACCGATAACACGCAGCATGCCTAACTGTTGCTCAAAATAGAGCGCATCTGGCATCAGCTCTGAGAGGATCGGAGACGAGGAAGGCGTTTCGACGTCATTGTCCTGCACCTCTACCGACAGACGGCTCGCACCGTCAAAGCGCGCGCCTCCAGTCAGCTCGGAGAGTTCAAAGGCTACGACAGTGTCTTCTTCGAAGAGTGAAGTGGTCCCACCTTTTCGGACAGTTTTGCAGCTTTGCTAAGGTGTATCGGGTTTAGGTTTCATGCAGCTTTTTGCTTATCCAAGCTTGCCCAATATGCGTCGTCGGGCGTTTGCCGATCAAGCGCAGAGTGAGGTCGCTCGGTGTTGTAGAATGCCATCCAATTCTTGATGACCCTTCGAGCCTGAAAGCCATCGTTGATCTCTTCCAGGTAGATCGCCTCCTGCTTCAGGCTCCGCCACAACCGTTCAATGAAGATGTTGTCCAGGTATCGACCGCGCCCATCCATTGAGATGCGTACACCTGCTTCGGTCAGTGTCGTTATCCATGCTGATCCGGTGAACTGGCTGCCTTGGTCCGTATTCATGATCTCAGGCGGCCCGTGTTTGGCGATTGCCTCCTGCAAAGCCTCGACGCAGAAGTCCGCGTGCATCGTGTTGCTCAGTCTCCAACTCAGCACCTTGCGTGTGGCCCAATCCATGATCGCCACGAGATACAGGAAGCCATTCCTGACTGGTACAAAGGTGATGTCGGCGCACCAAACCTGGTTAGGGCAATCGATCTGCATGCCTCGAAGCAAATACGGGAAGACCGGATGCTGCGGGTGCGGCTGGCTGGTTCTGGGTCGTTTATAGATCGCCTCCAGGCCCATCTTCGCCATCAATCGCCTGACGCGATGACGCCCGACAACTGCGCCCTTTCTTCGTAGATAGGCAGCGATCTGACGGCTGCCGAAGAACGGATATTTGGTGAAGACCTGGTCGATCTCTTTCATCAAGGCCAGCGTATCCGCGTTGATCCCGACCGGCGTGTAGTAGAAAGCCGACCGCGATAGCCGCACCAGTTTACACTGCTGGCTGATGCTCAGCTCAGGGTGATCCCGCCTGATCATGGCGCGTTTCTTTGCCGGGCTCACCGCTTCAGCCCTTCGGACAAAAAATCATTCTCGACCGCCAGCCTCCCGATCTTGGCGTGTAACTCTTTGACCTCTGCTTCGGTTGGGCCGCTCTGCTTGCCGCCAGAGAACACATCGGCCATTCCGTCAATGGCCTGCCGCTTCCATGTGCTGACTTGGTTCGGATGCAGTTGATGCTTTGCCGCGATCTCCTGCACTGTCTTATCACCACGCAGCGCTTCCAACGCCACCTTGGCCTTAAACTGATCTGTAAAGTTCCGGCGCTTCGCCATTCTCGTATCCCTTCAAAGCTCTGGGATACACCTTAGCCAACTGTCCAGTTTTCTGGGACCACTTCAGAGCATGTCTGCGGGCAAGGAAAGCGTTACAGTTTTTGCGCCGCTTTCGCCATCGGCCCAAGACAGCGTGCCGCCTCGGGGGCCCAGGTCCGAAGGTCCGCCCAAGACGGACCATGCGACAGACACAGCGCCATCGCTGCCAGTTTCACGCAGCACAGTTATTGCCTGCTCTGCTGATGCGTCGTCGCGTTCCACCAGGATCGCCGCAGTGGTGGAAATGCGGATAGTGCCGGGGTCAATCTCGTCGTCGTCCTGAACCAATGTGCTTGCGGTCAATGCCAATGGATCAAGAACGCCCCCGCCACTGGCGGCTTCCAGAACCAAACCGACCGCTTTGTCTGGCCCATTTTCGTCATCCCCCGGAACAATGAGCGTGACTGTCTTTGGGGCCATATCCCCGTCAGCGAAGGTAACAACGCCGGACCGGCTTGCCCCTAAATCGGCCCCGGGCGATGCGTCATCAACGCGCCAGGTGACAGAAACTTCCCCGTCGCTGCCATTTGTGCGGGAAATTTCAAACGGGACCAGCACGCCCTCGGCGCCACTCTCGTCCCGTGTTTCATGCACGGCCCGGACCGCGATAGTACCGGGTTCCGCTGGTTCTGGTTGAGCTGCGTCGACAATGCGCGATTGGGGGGAATATCCGCCGTTGACGGATGTAAGTGTGATGCCCGGTCCGCCGCCATCCGGATCGTCTTGAGGATGTACGCGGACGTCTTGAACAGGTGCGCTTGGATCAAGCGTGATGCGAAATGAGGTTTCCTCAGGTGCCCCACCCTCTAGCTCAAAACCGGGATCGATTGTGTAGTTCAACGTAACTGGCCGGGCTTCTGGTGCAGGGTCGACCAATTCAAATCTGAAGACAGTGCCTTCACCGGTGTCGCTTGCTTGGACGGCCACGCGAACTTCGCTGCCTTGCCCGCCGCCCGTGCCGCCGTCATTGTCCAGAATTGCCAACGAAACGCGATTGGTCGCGACATCGATGGCAGCTATTTCGCTGGTATCTGCATAAATTACCCCAGCCAGCGACACGGTCAGTGTTTCGATGTCCGCCTCTTCGATGACATCATCCATAATACTGACGATAAACCCATGGCCATCCGCCTCCACACCCTCATTGGCCCCCAGCGAAACCGTTGTTGCGCCGGTAAAATCAACGCCTGTTGTGGCGGTGCCGGTGTAGGCGATCGAAGCCTCGACAGCCCGTCCAGAACTGTCACCCAGGCGTGTCACGCCAATTATCCAGCGATCCCCTTCTTCGCGTCCAAGCGTGTCTGATGACGGCCCGCGCAGACCAAACTTTTCGGCTGGCGGTGAGGGTTCTGGCGTGTCTGTAACCGAAACAATGCCGAGGAACGCGTTGTTGCTTTCATTGGTCTCCGGAATACTCTGGTGATTTACGCCGACAAATCTATCCACCGAAATTTCAAAGCCATGGACGCCGGCATCAAGATGTTCAATCTCGGGATCTAGCGTGACAGTTCGGCGTTCGCCGCCGGAAAAGCTGGACATCAAGGAACCAAGAACCGGGTTGCCTGAAATCTCGATATCAAAGCTCAGTGGCGCGCCCTCTGGCATATCGGCCGTTCCCAGATTCACGATATCGAAGGTAAACTGTGGCAGTTCGCTGGACAGTAGTTGCGAGGCACCGCGGATCCATTCATCGTAAGCGATCCCGTTGATGCGCACATTTTCGATCGTGAAATCGACATCCACCTGGGGAAGCGGTTCTGCAACAAGACCACGCCCTGTAAAGGTGTTGTTCGACAAATCGACATCACCTGTTTGCCCGTGAAAATCGGCAAAGGGCTGAAACGCGACTTGTCCGGTGAAACCTTCCTGAAGTCTTGGTGAAAAGCTCTGGGTGACTTTGGCTCCAGGGGCCAGCGGGCCTGTGAAGGAAGCAATGCCAACCAGACCAGATGATACGTTTAACCCGGTTTGGAAGGAGGAAGGGGTGGCTGTGTCGCCATAGTTCACGACATCGAAGGTCACCTCAAACGGCCCGTCAGGGTCAATTACGCGACCCGCCTGTTCGAACCAAGTTAGGTAGGGCAGATCATTCACCAAGATGTTCTCTATCGCCAGATCGACACCTTGTGACGGCGGGGGCGTGTCCGCGAAATTGAGTGTGACCAAGGCCCAATCGCGGTGAATGCTCTGACCGTCGGAGACCGCATAGGCAAACCGCCCCGTGTCTGCACCTGAGGAATCCGGGGTAAACACAATCTGATCCCCGGTCAGGGCCGCACTACCGTTCCCAACCCAGCTGGGTCCGGAGCCATCCCCGTCGATATGCGTAATGCTGAGCGTGTTGCCATCTGGATCGGTGTCGTTCCTCAGCAAATCTGCCACATCGATTACGACATTTCCGGATGCGTTCAGCGACACTGAAAGAGTGTCATCCACTGCTGTCGGCAAGCGGTTTTCCCCCGGTTCGGGTATGAGGGCGACAACAAAGGGTGTGTCGATTTGCTTGCCTTCAACCTGGATAAAATATCTTTGGTTGGGTAAGTAATGGAATTCGACCCTCTCAGCCTGGGTTCCTGTATTTTGCGATACAATGCCGTTTGGAGGGATGGGCTGGAAGGTGTTATCCAGGATCTGCAGATCCGCATCGGCTGACAAACGCGTCAGATCAATGCGCAGTGTTCCAGACCCTGTGGTCGTAAAAGCAAAATATTCCGACTGTCCCGCGGTCACCGTTCCGGACAGGGATTGACCTTCGAATGGCACTTCCTCAACCGCCAATTCATCATCCAGGATGCGCCCGATGGCCCAGCCATCGACCGCCGAGGCGATTTCGGCCCCTGCAACGTCGTGAACATTGAAGGCCATCGTTTCGATGCCTTCAGGAACCACGTCATCAATTGTTTGAACCTGAACGACGACCTCGCTTGCACCTTGCGGGATCGAAAAGCTTCTGTCGATAAAGCCTTCGTAGTCGCCGAAGGTTCCATTTCTATACGTTGTTGCCAGAAAGGAGATTGGCTGGCTTGCTTTTTCGCCATCTAGATGAACGCGGAACGCTAGCATGCCGCCTTCTTTCACCTCGGCATCATCAACGATCAGGTTTGGCAGGTTTTGGGTGCCGGGATTTGGTTGGGGATCGGGGTTGTCCTGGCCCGCCAGGTCAAGAAAGCTGCCGTCCGAAAACGTCAGCCTCTCAATAGAATAGAGCCGCAGCTCCTGGCTTCCATCTGCTTTGACAACAGAAACCGACCCGTCAGCATAGCTCGCGCGGGGGGAATAGTCGCTTGCTGTGCCAAGCAGAAAGACCTCATCGCGTAGTCCATAGCCGTGGATTTCGTGATTTTGCCGACCCAGCACGACGATCGTATCCGGGTCGGGCGACCCGTGCAGAACGGTCCATCCGCCGTTGAGAATGAATTCGATCTGCGGGGTCAGGTTGGCACCATACTGGTTGAGTTGCTCAGACTGAGTCCCGCCCTGCTGCTCTGCGTCAGAAATCCATGCCAGCAACCGCGACCCAATGAAGCCGCCAGCCAACCCGCTGGTCACAACATCAGCGGCCACATCCGCAAGCGACTGTGCTGAGTCTATCGTGGTCAGGGCACCATACTTACCCTCGATCCAGGTGATCCAGTCATCAAGTTCATTGACAGCCTTCGCGGCGAGGCTCGTGTCCTCCGCATTGAACTGCGCCGCCAACGAAAGCATCGCCCGCGCATCGCCCGCGCCCTGCACGATTTGATAACCCTTCCAAAGCAGACCAACGCCGGTCAAGGCCGCCAGACCGGAGATGATGGCATCCGTAACGGTGTCGTTGGCCAATTCCGTCAGAAGATCTGTGCTGATACTAAGATTGGATTTTGCGATCAGGTCGATGATGTCGTCCCAATCGGGGTCTTCACCCAGCACGTCCTGGGCGGCTCCGGTCAGCGCGTAGATCCCAAGCAAGATCGTTGCCGTGGTCACGATGCCATCGGCTTTGGAGGCGACACGGTCAAGGTTTGAGCCAAGCGAGGTATTGAAGTTTGCTGCAACGACGTTGCTACCCTGGACAAAGCTCTGACCCGCGCCGATGCCGGGCCCTAGCGACCTGACACTGACAGGGTCAAGGAAGTCGATTCTATCCAGTGTTTCGAGATTCAGGACATACCTGTCCAAAATCTCCTGATCCGTAAAATCCGGGTCTCTCAGATAGCTCTGGACGCTTAGGTCGATGTTTTTGACGAAGAATACGATCTTGCTCGTGTCGCGATTAACGAGCCCATCGCGCAAGAAGGTCTGCAAATTCTCGACACGGGCAACAAAGTCCTGCGCGTCTTGCAGACTGGGGTTTGGTATTAGCTTGTACTGTTTTTCAAAACGAAGAAGCGTACGTTCAACATAGCTGGAATAGGTGACGTGTGTTCCGTCACCGGCATGTTGAGAAGCAAAGAAGCCTGCCCCGCCTGCCGTTTCCTGCGCGGCTGTCGTTGTGGGGAGAATGACGCCATTGGCGCTGTCGTCGATGTTGAAAGTCTTGCCGGCTTGGGCGTAAGCGATTGAAAACGTCTCTTGCAGGTCTCCAGAAAATACTTCTCCGGGCAGCAAATGATGTGCGGCTGTGGTATTTGGCAGCCCGCCATAGGCGTTAACGTCCATCCCGATCGGTTTGGTTTCAAGATTATTAATACTCCTGCGAAGGGCTGCAGCGTCATTTTTAAAATTGTTCACACCGGACCCCATTTACTCGCCAATTAGCGCAAAGAGATTTACCTGCTTTTCTCAAGCGGATTTGCCCCAGGCTTGGTTATGCTTCCAAATTTGTTCAGTGGTCAACAATTTAGGGTCAGGGGAATCGCTTTTGAAATATTGACTATGCATCACGTCTGATTGGATTCATACGGATTGCGTCATTAGCAAAGGATGCGACCGCGATGGAAGATTTTTCTCATATTTTTGAGGGCGTTGAAGACCCTCGTACGAGCAACGCTACACG
>CAXMWW010000014.1:0-6022 GCA_963422245.2 uncultured Sulfitobacter sp.
CCGGCCAGCGCCGCGGTGCCGGAGGCGGTCACCACCGCGCTGACCACGGCGACCACGGATGTGGCCACCGCCGGTGCGGCCGTGCTGGCCGTCTTTGTGGCCATCATGGCCATCAAATGGCTGGCCGCGGTCATTCTCTAGACCGCCAGCCGGTCGCTCAGGGGCGCATCAGTGCCCCTTTTTTTTCTGAGAGAGACGCATGATGGAACACTGGTCCTATGTCTATGTCCTGATCGTGGTGGTGATGGCGTGGTATCTCATGCTCGGCTAGCCCTGTGCCTGCTGTGCCTGGCCGCCACCGTGCACGCGCAAGAGGCGTTCGAGTTGCAAGACCCTCCCTCCGTGCTGTGTGGGTACCCGTCTGCCCGCGCCAGTGCCTTAGCCTTTTTAGGCAAGCCGTGTGTGCTGTCCAATCAGCAAGGGCAATTCACCTTGGCCGCACGCCCCTACGGGTATGCGGTGCTATGCACGGTCGCCCGCGGCGGTATTCGTACGTTTCATCAGATTGTCGATCCGGGCGGTGCGTTGCCGCCGTTGTCTTGCCCCGAGATCCCGCCCACCTTTGCCGACGTGGCCGGCGCACCGGCGCGCTCGATGTCCGCCCGCATTGATACGATTGTGCGCCTGAGCCAGGCCTTTGAGGCCGAACTGCGCGCCGCCGATGGCCGCTCCCACCTGGACATCATCGAATTTGAAGTGCACAACAACCGCGGCCAGCTGGGCCGGGTCAGTACCCAACTCGACCGCGTGTTAGCCACGCTGCGCACCCTGGCCGACCCGGTGAGCCATACCGCCTTGCTCGCCGAGCACACCCAGACCCAGGACACGCTCGCCACCGTGCTCGATCGGCAGGGTACCCTGAACACCCGCGCCGAGCGCGCCCTGACCACGGCCGTGCGTCACCACCAGGCGGCCGGGCAACGCCACCAGCGCCTGTCCGAGCAGGTCGACGGCGCGCTTACGACCGTGCTCGAGGCGATCAACGCCACGGCCGGCGTCGATGTGAGCGGCGTGATTCGGGCCATCGACCAGGTCCGCACGGTGCTCAATCGCACCCGCGCCAATACCTCGTTGCGCGACATCCTCGCCGCGCTCCACCAGGCGATCGGCCCGGCCGGGTCGGCCACCGAGTCCCTGGACGCCATCGAGGCCGTGCTGGTCGGGATCCGCCAGATCCTCGATACCGATGGCTCCGGGCGTGACATCGTCGGCGTGCTGCGCCAGTCCAAAACCGTGCTCGAGGCCATTCGCGCCTCCGGGGCCAGCAGCGAGGCCCAGCTGGGTGCGATCGTTCATGGCATCGATGGCGGCAACGCCACCCTGGCCAGCGTCCTGGACGCCCTGACCGGCCTCAATGGGGCCGGTGCCGAGTGCCCGCTCACCCACGAGTACACGCCAGGGCAGGGCGAGGCCGCCTCCCGGTGCGTGCAGCGCTGCCCGGCGCCGCTGGTGTTTGAGGCCAACGCCCGCTGGATCGATACCACGGTGCTGACCTGCACCGCCCCCGATGCCAACGGCCGGTGCGCCAACCCCACCTATGCGCCCACCTCGCCCTGGCTCGACGTGACCATCACCGAAGTCCCGTATTCCCAGGGCTCCACCCGGGCCGGCCTGGGTTGTTACTCGCTCGCCCACCGTGCGCCGGCACCGCTCACGGTGGCCGATTTTGAGGTCTACGACGAGGACGCGCTGCCGGCGAGCTATGACGACCTGGCGGCCCGGGACAATCCTCTGCCGCAACTCACCCAGCGCCTGGTCCTGCCGTCGGGCACGACCGAGGGCTGGCTCACCACCGCCCAGGCCTGCCCCGACCCCAGCGGGGCCTTCGGCATCCCCCCCGAGGCCCCCACCTATGCGTTTTTTGCCCGTTTTCTGTCTGACTACTGGTGCGCCTATCTGCCGACCCTGGGCAATATCCTGTTCACCGTGGCGCTCATCTTTTCCAGCGTGTATTTTTTTAGGAGCGTCTAGATGCCCGCGATCCTGACCTGGCTCATCAGCCTCGGCGTGATCAAGGCCGCCGCCCTCATCGCGGCCTGGCTCGGCGTCGCGCTGCTCACCTACACCGGCCTGAGCGAGGCCGTCGAGGCGCTCTGGGCCCAGGTCCAGCGGCTGATCTCGGCGCACCACTTGTCCGAGTTCGTGCTGTTCTCGCTGCGCCTGGCGCGCATCGATGACGTCATCGCCGTCCTCCAAGCCCTGATCGTTGCCAAACTGACCCTGTTTCCCGTCAAAACCCTGGTCCTCGGCGCGCTCGCCAAACCCTAAATGATCACCCTGATCACCGGCGTCAACGGGGCCGGCAAAACCCTCAACCTGATCGCTGCGCTGCGCGCGCTCAACCAACGCACCGTGTATTACAACCACATCGACGGGGTCCAGGTCAGCGCCTGGCACCCGATCGACGATGACCAGGTCCTGAACTGGCAAGCCCTGCCCGATGGGGCCGTGGTCGCCGTCGATGAGGCGCACCGGCTGTTTCCCCAGCGCACCCGCGCCCCGGTCCCTGAGTTCATCGCCCGCCTCGATGAGCACCGCCACCGCGGCTTTGATTTCTTCCTGGTCACCCAGCACCCCAAAAAAATCGACGTCGAGGTGCGCCGCCTGTGCGGCCAGCACTGGCATTTTGAACGCAAGTTCGGCGCGCACCTGGTGCGCCGCTTCACCTGGCAACGGGCCTGCGATGACGTCAATGACCGCCGCGAGCGACGCCAGGCCGTCATCACCACCGAGCGCCTGGACAAAACCCTGTTTGCGCTCTACCACTCCGCCGAGCTCCACACCCACCGCTTTCGGGTGCCGGCGAAGGTGCTGCTGGGGGCGCTGGCGGTGGTGGTCTTGCTGGCGCTGGTGGTGGCCATTTTCTCGCGCTTCATTACCGCCTTTGGGCCTGCGGACGCCGGTGCCGGCTCGGCCGCCGTGCCCGAGGAGACCTTACTTGAGGCCGCCTGGCGCGAGGCCGCCGTGCGCCCCAACGCCGGTTCGGGGCAGGGCGCAGGCCCGGCCGTGCCCGAGACCCCCGGGTTTGTCACCGGTTTTGGGGGGTTTGAGCCCTCGCTCATGACCCTGGGCTACACCCAGCTCGGGCCCGTCGTCGACGGCCAGCCCCCGCCCAAACGCTACCACGTCGACTACGGCGGTGCCCGGCTCTCTGCCCGCGATCTGGCGTTTTTGGGGTGGTCGCTGGTCGAGGTGTCCGACTGCCTGCTGGTGGCGCGCTTGCCCGGCGGCGGGCAGTGGCTGGCCACCTGCGCCAGTCCCCCCGAGCCGCTCAGCCCGTCCACCGACCCGGTCCCCGGCGGGGCGGGGGCGCAAGACGCTGAGACCCCTCAGCGTGCGCCCCCGGCCTTCTGAGTGCGCATAATATTGGGGCAGTGTTCACGTCGGTGCGGGCGTTAAATCGCTCACACGCCCGCACACGACGTCTGATCGCCATTGGCGATTTAACACGCCCCCTGTTATGCGGGCTTGACGGCACCGCCGTCACAGCCGGACACTCAGGGACCCCAACACAGCAGCGCCTGGGCCTCTCAGGCCTTCGCCCCGATCGTGTCGGCCTCGCAGGGATCCACCCCTCCAACACAGCAGCGCCTGGGCCTCGCAGGCCTTCGCCCCGATCGTGTCGGCCTCGCAGGGATCCACCCCCCAACACAGCAGCGCCTGGGCCTCGCAGGCCTTCGCCCCGATCGTGTCGGCCTCGCAGGATCCACCCCTCCAACACAGCAGCGCCTGGGCCTCACAGGCCTTCGCCCCGATCGTGTCGGCCTCGCAGGGATCCACCCCTCCAACACAGCAGCGCCTGGGCCTCGCAGGCCTTCGCCCCGATCGTGTCGGCGCAGGCCTCGCCACCGGTTTTTAACCTGGCAACCCCGCTTCCCTGATCACTCGCCCGCAGGGCGCGCGCAGGCCTTGTGCCGGAGCCGTCGGTGCCAGCCGACCCAAAAGGACAGTATTAGTAATACTGTCCTTTTGTCCCATTTTTGGGATTTTTCGAGTATTGACTTGAGCTTTCTCTTCTAGGTTATTGATTTGTGTAGTTATTTATCGAATATTAAGAACACAACATAAATCAATAAGTTACGGTTGCTTCTTGAGGTCTTTTATTATCTCGATTAAGTATTCGTCGATTAATAGGCCGACGAGCTCGCTGATCTTGATTTCGTCATGCCCGGCAATCATGGCCTCTAGTCTTGCCTCTTTGAGTTTTTTGTACCGTCTCTCGTTTATTCTGACGTTTGCGGAACCGTCTGCATTTGCCATGGTTTTTCTCATGTAGCTGTTTCGGTTAGGTTAAGTTACTTATATCGTCCGGTAGACATATCTAAATATTTTATGTAGGTTCACATGAATAATTATTTATGTATGCCTACATATATGATCGATTGGCTTGATTTTGCGGTGGATGTGATCCACGACCCGATACCCGCCGGTCGTGTTCTTGCGGTGAATCCAGACGGCACCCTTGAATGGGATGTTCCGCAGTCAATGCACATCGAAGGTTCCTATGAGTCAAAAATGCGCGTTCGCTCGCAAGGCGGCGACGGGCAGGGCAGAGCAACTGCGCTTTACTTTTGCGGTAACCCCTCCAAATTTCTGCAGGGACACAACGTCTTCGGTTCCGATGACGTTAACGCCCTGGCAAGAGCGGTTTTTGACCGCGTACTCGACACGCTTGCACTTAGAGCTGATCTAGTGGCGTTGTCTGTCGCTCGTGGGGCGTTTGACGTCAAGCGTATCGACATCACGCGGTCTTTCCAGTTCAGGGATCGCCGCGAGGTGCAGGCGGTGCTGTCCAGCCTTGCCGTTAAGTCCCGTTCACGGATGGGTAGGGCGCAAACTGCAGGTGGCACTGTCTATCACGGCAAGAACTCACGCCGTTATACCGTCAAGTGTTACTGCAAGGCCGAGGAGCTCGAGGCCGGTAAAAAGCACCGGCTTCCTGCTCAGCTGGACCCCACACCGATCAAAGCGTTCGCGGAGAACCTGTTACGCATTGAGGTGACGCTGCGCAGCAAAGAACTGCAGCAGTTGCAGCTGTCACGAGGCGCACAACTGACACCCACTGTCGTGAGACAACTGCATAGAGACTACTTCGGACGGATTGAGATGAGCGCACAAGCGAAGATACCCAGTGAGGAGCTGGCCCTAATGACCCGGGCGATAAGAGACACGTATTTGATGTGGCACAGCGGGATCGATGTTCGCCCGATGATGTCGCAAACCACGTTTTATCGCCACCGTGCCACACTACTCGGCTACGGCGTGGATATTGCGTTGCCCTATGAGGGGGCCTCGTGTCCGGTGATACCGCTCTTTCGTGAGGTGGTGGGCGAGCCGGTGGGGATCCCCGAGTGGGCCTATGACCAGGCCCTGGTCTATGACCCGCACCGCATTGGAGGCTGAGACATGAGTATTGAAGTGACGGTCGCCGGGCGCATCGAGCACAGCGAGCAGTACAAGGGGCGCTGGTATGTGATCGTGATCACCCCGGCGTTGGATGCCTACAGCGCGCCCTCGCGCTTCAAACTCGTCCACGAGTATTCGCTGGGCGCGGTGGGGGAGGAGATTAGCGTGCGCTGTTCGCTGCGCGGCTACCTGCGCCGCCGTGAATGGACCGACCCGCAGAACGGCCAGGTACGCCAGATCCGTAACGTCGATGTCGTCTTTACCGTCATCCCCGACGCACCGCCCAAGCCGGGTGCAAAGGCCGCCCCAGCGTGAACCGGGGTGCGCGATTGTGAAGGGGCTCTCGTGTCCTGGTCACGCCACCGCACCGATCGCGGCGGCGGCGCTGCTGCTCGGTGCGCCCGCCAGCGCGGAGCCGGCGACCCCGCTCGCCGCCTGTCTTCCGGCCCTGTCCCCGGCCGATTATCAACTGTTACTGGAGGGGACGGTGTTGCTCCTGGTAACGGCGTTCGGCATTCGTGCCCTACGCCATGTCTTGGGTAAATACTGAGGAGAGTCGTATGACGCAACGTAGCAAGCAAGCGATGAAGCAATGCGGTATCCCGGGGCTGTCACT
>CAXMWW010000015.1:0-2159 GCA_963422245.2 uncultured Sulfitobacter sp.
ATCTCCTGCAAGCCTTCACCCGGATCGGGCTGATCCCTGACGCCGGTGGTACCTATTTCCTTCCCCGTCAGATGGGCGCAGCCAAGGCTATGGGGGCGGCCCTGTTTGCCGACAAGATCACGGCACGCCAGGCCGACGAATGGGGCATGATCTGGGAAGCCGTCGCGGCCGACGCGTTTGAGAACACCTGGCAAGCGCGCGCGGCGCATCTGGCCCAAGGCCCAACCGCTGCCTATGCCGCGGTCAAGGACGCCATTCGTGGCAGCTGGGACAACACGCTGGACGATCAGCTGACCAAAGAGGCTAAGCTGCAAGGCGTGTGCGGCAACTCCCGCGATTTCAAGGAAGGCGTGCTGTCCTTCACCGAAAAGCGCGCGCCGAAGTTTGAAGGGCGCTGAGGACGACTACGGTTGGCTTTGATTTCATAGGGCGGATTTGGGGGCGAAGCGGTGCTTGGCGACATCCGTTCAATCAAAGCAAACGCAAAGCCTAAGCAACCTAAGCCCGTGTGCTGCCTTAGCGGAAGACCTAGTCGAACAGCCCTGATGTCGCGATGGGACGCAGGTAGTACTTGATCGAGTCATCGGGACCGTTAACGGAGAAATGCGCGATGACCAGGTCACGCGTTGGCGACACATAGAGCGCCTGTTGCTGAAAACCGGATTTGTACAAGTCGCCATCCGCCCAAAACGGAGTCCCATTGTCGACTTGCGCCGATCATTGTGTCGTCCTGCAGTTGAGAAATCCGCAGCGGTCCTGATCCCCGCATGAAGAAGTCGAGAGATCGCGTGCCATTTTGGATGCGGTCCAGAATATCGGCCGTTACCACTTGCTCTTTGGCAATCTTGTTCCAGCTTGGCGTGTACAACATTCCAAAACGGCCAAGATCCCGCAGCCGACTGCTTATCATGCCATGCCCCATGGCGATCCCTTCGGGAGTTGTGTGGACAAGCAAAGGCCCCTCGAAACCGGCCTTTGACCAGACCCGCTTGTCCACTGTCTGCGCCCATCGTTCTCCGGTCACAGCCTCGGTGATCAGGACAAGCACCTGGGTTGCAACCGATGAATAGTCGTACTGGCTGCCGGGTTTGCGAACCTGCTCGGCATCTTTAAGGACCGCGATAAAATCTTCGACTTGTCCATCGTGCGGCAAGCCGAATTCGGCCGACAACATACGCTGGGCGATGGACCCGGGTGGATAAAAAATGCCGTCTTGCATCTCTTCCACGTTCAGCCCTGTCGTCATGTCCATGACATCAAGGACACTGACGTCTTGCCAGGCAGAGCCTTGCAACGACGCAACGTATGTTCCCACACCTTGTTCAGGATCAATCGACCCCTCGTCGTTTAGCATGTCGAGGATCAGGCTTGGTAGAACCTTCGCGACAGACATCCAGATGTGGTGGTCGGTCGGATGCATGGCTGGGTAGGTTTCGTAGACAATCCGCCCCTCGTGAATGACAAGAAAGGCCTGCGCACGGCTGTCCGGGTGCACCATAAACTCGTCGAGCGTGAGCACCCCAAAGTTCATTGTCTCAACTGCAACCTTGCCAATGTCGGGCATGATCGCCACGGGCAGGTGCGCTGGCGGCAGGCGATTGGGCAATGTCGCCGTCGATGGAAAGGCTTCCGAAGGTCTGAGGTTGACCCATACAGACGCATCGCCGCCACCAAGCCATTCAGCAAGGTTTGCGGTTGTTTCGGAAGCGTTCGGATTGCTCCTGTGTAAAGCCATCCTTGAACTCCGCTACCGGAGCCATTTCTTGCGCCATGTCTGGTGTATTTGATCCCTTAAGTGCCAAGTTGGTTTTCCTACGTTTGGTATGTTCTTTTTGAAACCACATGTCTGTTGTCTCGTCCCGACCAGACAATCACCATGCCCAAGATCGGCGCAAGCTAACACTTGGCAGATCACCTTGGCGATGGACTCCAATGGCCACCCGAGCGATGTCTCAAAAACAGTTTGCGCCAGATTGCTGGGGACTAATTTGGGGGGAACGCAGCAGCGAAGTGAAGACGAAAAACCGCGCACGACTTTTACTCCGCATTGGTTGGAACAGATGAAGCCACCGACAGGCCGTCCTCTCGGGTTGCAAAATCCCCAGATTGCAACTCGAACTTCGCGTGACAAAAGTGCGTCCACTCAAGGTTCAAAGCCG
>CAXMWW010000016.1:0-38840 GCA_963422245.2 uncultured Sulfitobacter sp.
TGGACCATGGGCGGCAAGAACAAACCAATTTTCCGCTTCATTCAGTTGGGCAAGGGCGAGGCCAGCTTTGACGGCTGCGACCCCCTGGTCTGCAACACCCGTGACCGCTCCAGCGGTGATCTGGTGGTACAACTGGAAGACATCGCGAAGGCCCAAGGCTGGGATGACAGCAAGAACGACGGCTATGTGTGCCGCCTCTTTGATCTGGCCGAGAGACAGGGCCAATGGGTCGACATCATGGTCAACACCAACTTCTCTTCCGGGGATGATGGCTATCTGCGCATCTGGATCGACCAGCGCATGGTCTGCAACTACGCGGGCCCCCTCGTGAGCCCGCAGAGCCTGGCCAGCGGCAGGGAGCCCGGCCACCGTCGCGGCATCTACTCCAGTTGGACCAGCCGGTGGGACAAGGTGTATGGCGACCGCCCCAAACCGCGTCTGATCGTTTACTATGACGAATTCCGCACCGGCACACAGATGAGTGACGTCGACGTGCGACAGCTCGAAAACGCGCAAATTTCCCCGGTCGATTAGTCAGATAGGTTCAAAAAAGTAAGGCGGGGTTCTACTCCCGCCCTGACCACATCTCGATAGGTCGCTGCAACAGCCCCCGTAAGGTGGGCGTATCGCCTACCCCTCGTTCAGGCGCGGCGCAACTCGACAGAGGCACCATCCGCAAAGAACAGCGACAGCGCACCGTCTTCGTCAAAGGACATCGCCGGGTTACCCGCCATCGCCCCACCTTTGCGCTCAAAACGCAGCACACCCACATCTGGCAGGATGGCGGATACATCCGCACAGGGTGTCACGTCGATCTTCGTGGTCAGGTCGTTCTGGCAGCGCATAAATCCGGTCCTCATCGCAGGGCATTGTCACCGAACAGACCTTAATGATCTGTTAAGCCAGATCCGGACGCCGAGCAGAACGCCAGAATCACAATGCCTATCCCCCGGAAGTTGTATTCGCACGATTCCGCGCTTTGTGGCAAGAAAATGTCACGAAACCGGCAGGGCTATCGCTTTTGAGATTTGGTCGCGGTTCTGATGAGTTCGAGCATGAATGTATCCTGCCATCCGGCGCGTTTCAGCTTTCCTCGCATTGATCCTTTTGACGGTTCGGAGCGGGCGAGGTTGAGAGCGATGCGCCGTAGGATAGAGAGATTTTCGGGTCCGTTGTCTTTTCTGTTGCGCGCGGCGTCCTCGTTCATGGAGACGTCGAGCACCCAGTGAAGGCTGTTCTCGATACTCCAATGGGCGCGGGTGATGGACAGGAAACGCTCGGGAGAGAGCGGCGCGCTGATGAGGAAGTAGCGAGTTTGGCATGAGGTTTTATCGCCGACTTCGCGGGTGGCGACGACCTTTCCGATGGCCCTGAGCCCGGGCCAGTGATGCCGCTCGTCGAGCCAGGCAACGTCATGCGAGATCAACGCCTTGCGCGTCTCCAGTCGACCGTGTCCTGCGTCAACATTCTGATAAGTTTCACAGTTTTCGACATTTCCAGGATCATCCAGCCAGAGTGCCACATCCTCGTGCAGCGTCTCCTGATTGCGTTTCAGCGCCAGAACATAATCACCGCCAGCCTGCGTTACCGTCTCGGCTGTAGTGCGCTGCGTGTGCATAGCGTCCGCCGTCACAATCCGCCCCTTCAACGACAGCATGTTCAACAGCGCGGGCAGCGCCGTAATCTCGTTGGATTTTTCGTCAACAGCGACCTGCCCGAGTACGAGCCTGGCCTCAGCCGCAAAAGCCTGCACGAGGTGTAACGCCGACTGCTTCTTCGCCCTGTCGAAGGAGCGCCGCAACGACTTGCCATCAACCGCAATCACCTCGCCCAACTGGTCAGCGAACCCCTCTGTCAGGCGAAGCATCACTGACTGAAACGTGCCAGGATCGAGGGCGTTGAACAGGTCAGAGAACGCATCGTGGCTCGGTATTCCGTGCTTCAGTGTCATGAATGTGCGCAAAAACGGCTCTTTCGTCGTGCCAAATAGCGCCATGTCGCAGCAACCCTCGCCGCCACACATGGTCGACAACAGGCCGATCATAAGCATCTCATGAAGATCATGCCGTGTAGCGTTGCTCGTACGAGGGTCTTCAACGCCCTCAAAAATATGAGAAAAATCTTCCATCGCGGTCGCATCCTTTACTAATGACGCAATCCGTATGAATCCAATCAGACGTGATGCATAGTCAATATTTCAAAAGCGATTCCCCTGACGAAACCGGCCAATTTTGCCCAATTGTGGCAGAAAATGGGAAACAATCAGGGGATAAATCGGGGCTATGTCCGCCAGTTATGACGACCAAGCCGCGTTTTACGAAAGTTGACAGCACCCACGGACAAGGTTTGGGTAGAACAATCGATTGTGTGACTCTTCAGAGAATTTATGCGTCCGGCAAGAATTTGATGCCTTATTCCGGTAAAATCCGAACGGAACCCCATGTCCTGACGTGCGGATCATCGCCTGATGAACTTTGACTGGGTCTCCAAGGCGCGGCGCGAGCTTGCCGCAGAGTTCGAACCCCGCGCCCAGCGGGCGCTGGACCGCTGGCAGGTTCAGGTCGATGAAGTCACGCTCGGCGGTGTCCGGTGTCAAAGGCTCTTGCCCAAAGAAGCTGCACCAACCGCAACGCTGCTCTATTTCTTTGGGGGTGGCCATGTCTCGGGCTGCCCCGAGTACGACCTACCAATCACAGCCCCCCTTTGCGTTCAGGCCGGGCTGCAGATCATCGCACCCCGCTATGCGCTGGCACCCGAACATCCCTATCCCGCAGCGCTTGATCAAGCCCAGGCCATCTGGCCCATCATCTGTGATGCGACCGGTGGCGATGCCCCCCTGCTTGCCGGGGAATCCGCCGGCGGCAACCTCGCCCTTGCGCTCCTCCTCAGCTTGATTGCCGATGAAGCACGTTTGCCGTCGCGGCTGGCCTTGCTTTCACCCTGGTGCGACCTGACCCCATATGGCATCGCGCTGAGCGCAAATACGAGGGACCCCTATCTGCCAGCGGCCAAGATCGGACCCTATGCTGACGCATATATACAAGTTGCAAGTGCTGCAGACCCGATGATCTCTCCCCTGAAAGGCCACATGGCAACCGATTGGCCCCCGACGCATCTGACAACCGGGACCCTTGATGCACTTCGCCCGACTGTCATGTCGCTTTATGAAAAACTGGCTGCTGCGGGGGCCCCGGTGACGCTGACAGATGCCCCCGACATGTGGCATGTTTTTGAGGCGTACGAGGAAGCATCCGAGACCCCCAGGACACTAGAAAAATTGGCAAATTTCTTAAATTCTTGAGGAACCGGCCAAACGAATTTCTACGAGAAATTCGGCCTGGAAATCTGCGAGATTTCCACGACGCCACGCGCCCCGCAGCGGATTTCTCGCAGAAATCCATACCTGAAAACGCGCCGTTTTCCGCCCCCAAATCACAAATTCCTTGCACCGAATCTCATTCCCGCCCCTAATTGTCTTACATTTAAGGTGGCCGCGCGGAGGAGCGCGCTCAAAGCCGCCGAGACATGGGAGACTTTATATGAACCTCAGACCAGACCCGACATTCCACGCATCCCCAAAACTGGCCATGCAAGCCCCGGTGGAGAATTACGCCTTTACCGTGATGCTCAGCCCCGATGGATCGCGGGGCGACGGCATTGGCGTGGTCGACGTGAACCCCAAATCCGATAGCTACGGCCAGATCGTGCATCAGGTGATCGTACCCAACACAGGCGATGAATTTCATCACTTCGGCTGGAACGCCTGTTCTTCTGCCCTGTCCCCCCTGACCGGCCATGCTTTCCTGGAGCGCCGCTATCTGATCGTGCCCGGCATCCGGTCTTCCCGTGTCTATGTGATAGACGCAAAAGACCCGCTGGAAGCCAAGATTCACAAGATCATCGAGCCTGAAGAGATCTTTGAAAAGACGGGCTATTCCCGCCCGCATACCATCCATTGCGGTCCTGAAGGCATCTATGTCTCCACCCTGGGCGGCAGTGGCCCCGATGGCACAGACGGTCCTCCGGGCATCTTCATCATGGATTGCGAAACCTTCGACGTCATTGGCCGGTACGAGATGGACCGGGGCGAGCAGGACAAGCACTATGACTTCTGGTGGAACCTGCCTCAGGACTACATGGTCTCCTCCGAATGGGCGCTGCCGCCGCAGTTCGAAGGCGGCGTGGTCGCCGAAGACCTGCTCAGCAACAAATACGGCCATAAAATCCACTTCTGGGATCTGCGCGCGCGCAAGAACGTGCAGACCATCGACCTGGGCGAAAACCACCAGATGGCGCTGGAAATCCGGCCTGCACATGATCCGACCAAGTCCTACGGCTTCTGCGGCGTGGTGGTCGATACGACCAACTTGCAAGGCTCCATCTTCACCTGGTGGCGCGATGATGATGGCAAATGGCAGGCCAAGAAGGTCATCACGATCGACCCGCGTCCTGAAAAGCCTGAAAATCTGCCGCCACTGCTGCAGGGGTTCGAGGCGGTCCCACCGTTGGTCACAGACATCGACCTGAGCCTCGATGACAAATACCTCTATGTCGCCTGCTGGGGGCTGGGCGAGATGCATCAATACGATGTCTCTGACCCGATGAACCCGGTTCTGACCGGCAAGATCGAGGCCGGTGGCATCGCGCGCGGGGCCACGCACCCCAACGGCAAGCCACATGTCTATGGGCCCCAGATGGTCGAGGTCAGCCGCGACGGCAAGCGCGTCTACTGGACCAACTCGCTTTATTCCACATGGGACGATCATTTCTATCCGAACGACGAAGGCGGCCAGATGGTCATGGCCAACAACGACGAGAACGGCTTCCATCTGGACAAGGACTTTTACGTCGATTTCCCCGAAGGCTACCGCAGCCACCAGATCCGCCTGGAAGGGGGCGATTGTTCGACGGACAGCTTCTGTTACCCGTCCGTCTGATCCATGGATGATCTGAACACGATGGCGGCCCTGTGGTGGGCCGTCATTTTTTCTGGGCTCTATCACGGCATAAATCCCGGCATGGGCTGGCCGCTCGCTGTCTCTGCCGCGCTGATGGAGCAACGCCGCGCCGCGTTGTGGCGGGCTTTGGGGCTGTTGGCCGCGGGCCATTTTGCAGCCATGCTGCTGATCTTGCTTCCCTTTTCCCTGCTGACTTCATTGGTGACCTGGGAGGTCGAAATCCGCATAGTTGCAGGTGCGCTTGTAATCGCCATGGGCCTATACCTGCTGATCAACCGCCGCCATCCGCGCATTTTGGCCCGCGTGCATCCAGCGCGGCTGGCGCTCTGGTCTTTCCTTGCGGCCATGGCCCATGGCGCCGGTCTGATGCTGGTGCCGATCTATCTGGGCATCTGCGCGATCCCGCCCGAAGACACCGGGCATCTTGCCGTCAGTGCCTTGATGGCCAACGACTTTACCACCGCAATGACCGTCGCCGTGGCCCATACCGCTGCCATGACGGCGGCGGGGGGTATCATTGCCTGGGTGATCTATCTGTGGCTTGGGCTGAAGTTCCTGTCGCGGACCTGGTTCAACCTTGATCTTGTCTGGGCGCTGAGCCTCATTGTGGTAGGCGCTTTTGGCATTTGGTCTGCTTTGAACGGGCATTGAGACCTGAGTTTCGTTCAAACGCGTCACAACCCGGTCCAACAGCCAATAACCTCCACTTGAAGTGGAGGTTTGAAACGCTTCGCTTGAACCGCTCGAAGCGGTTGGGGTTACAGATTACCTGTTAAACAGGTCGTCGAGGCGTTTGTCCTGTTGCTCTTGCGTTTGGATATAAGCTCGCACCGTGCGCTCATCTGCGCCGACCGTCGAGACGAAATAACCACGTGCCCAGAATTTATGCCCCGCAAAATTGCGGCGGCGGTTCTTGATGTTCTGCGCGATCCAGATCGAGCTTTTTCCCTTCATGAACCCGATCACATGCGCGACCGAGTGCTTGGGTGGGATGCTCAACAACATATGCACGTGGTCTGGCATCAGGTGCCCCTCTTCAATTGAGCACTCCTTCTGGCGCGATAGTCGGTGGAATACTTCACGCAATTCTCGGCGCAGGTAGCCGTAAAGTTCCTTCTTTCTGTATTTGGGCGTGAAAACCACGTGATATTTGCACTCCCAAGTACTGTGGTTAAGGTGATTTGTCGTTTCTGATGACATTGGAAGATTTCCCTTGCAGGGCTTCGAGCGGTCGAAACCCTCTAGGAAATCTTCCTCATATGTAGAACATCAGGGGTCCCCCAGCAAAGCTGGGGGCTTGTCAATGGGGACAGTCACAACCCAAAATCGGAAACCGTCAGTCGATGTCCCGCGCTTCTGCAGCTGCATCTATGCGCTGCAAGACCTTGAAGAAGACCTCCAGCTCCGCCGGTTTCACCCCATCGACCAGCAATTCCTGCCTCTTGCGCATCACGGGCGTTATTGTGCCCGCTAGTTTCTGCGCCTTCGGTGTCAGGTGCAGGTGATGTATGCGGTGGTCATGTTCGTCTGGCGCTGTCCGGATCAGGCCTTTTTTCGTCATGACAGCCACCTTGCGGCTGAGCTGGCCCTTGTCCATCTGCACGTCCGCCGCAATATGGCTCATTGAGGTGCCGTCATAAAGCTGCACCAACAGGATGATCCGCCACTCGACCAGAGACAGTTTACAGTTGGCTTTCAAGAGCGCTGTGGCCTGCGCGTTAAGCTTGTTTTGCGTGCGGGCCAACCGGTACGTCACGAAAGATGACAGCCCTGCAAAAGGTGTTTTTGGATGCGGAAACATGCGATCACGCTACCCGTTCCGTTTGACGGGTCAACTTCTTTGTGAAGTTAGACAGGCGGCTTCGCTCACCTGCCCGTTGCAGTAAACCAAAAACGTTCCGCTCCGCCTGCCCCCCCTTGCAACCTGTCCCCTTCCCCGCGAAAACTGCGTCCATGTCAGAACAAAACCGTACTTTCCTTGCCCAACTCTTCGACGCAGCGGTCAAGGCCGCAGACCCGATGGAGGCCCTGAAGGGCCGTTTGCCGGACCCGCCCAAAGGCCGCACCGTTGTTGTGGGTGCGGGTAAAGGGGCCGCACAGCTCGCACAAGCGTTTGAGGCGTTGTGGGATGCCCCGTTCGAGGGCGTGGTGGTCACCCGTTATGGCTATGGCGCTGCCTGCGAGACGATCGAGGTGCTGGAAGCGGCGCATCCCGTGCCTGATCAGGCCGGGGTCGCGGCAGCCGAGGCACTCAAGGCCGCCGTCAGCGGGCTGACGCCGGATGATCTGGTCATCGCGCTGATATGCGGCGGCGGGTCCTCTTTACTACCAGCCCCGCCAGATGGGTTGGAGCTGACAGACCTTCAGGCCTTGAACGAGGCTTTGCTGGCCTCGGGTGCCCCCATTTCGGTGATGAACATGATCCGCAAGGTGTTCTCGACCATCAACGGCGGGCGCTTAGCTGAGGCCGCGCATCCCGCCAGGGTGGTGTCGCTGGTCGTCTCGGATGTGCCGGGCGATGATCCGGGCGAGGTTGCCTCAGGCCCTACGGTGCCGGGCCGCCCAACGGCCGCGCAGGTGCTGGAGCTGGTGGAGGCCCGGGGGATCGTCCTGCCCGACCGCTGTATGGAATTTCTGCGCCTTCAGGCCGGGCAAAGCGAGGCCCCGGATCAAGCGGATACGAACACGCAAGTCATCGCCTCTGCGGGGCTTTCCCTGAAAGCGGCGGCTGACATGGCCGAAGCCTCAGGCGTGAAGGCCTGGGTCCTGTCGGACGCCATTGAGGGTGAGGCGCGCGATGTTGCCCAGGTGCACGCCGCCCTCGCCCGGCAAGCGCAGGTCAGCGGGTTCCCGCACCCGGCCCCTTGTGTGCTGCTTTCCGGTGGAGAGACCACAGTCACCGTGCGCCACAAGGGCCGTGGCGGGCGCAACAGCGAGTTTGCCTTGGCTTTGGGGTTGGCGATTGAAGGGGTTGAGGGCCTGAACGCCTTGGCCGCTGATACTGACGGCATTGACGGATCAGAAGACAACGCCGGGGCCTTTGCGGATGGTCAAACGGTCGCACGGATGCGGGCCGCGGGGATGGATGCGCGTAAGATGCTTGAGGGGAACGACGCCTACACGGCGTTTGAGAACGCAGGCGATCTGTTTGAGACGGGACCAACGGGCACGAATGTGAATGATTTCCGGGCGATCCTGATCGGGGATGTACCGGACCTGGGTTAAGGCTCTCGAGTCGACACCTCAGGACCCTATGCCCCTGCGAAACAATCGACAGTTCGGCGCATCACATTGCTTTGGTGACGCAACATAGGGGCCGGAACGTGACTGGCCCGGATGGCAGTGCCGCGCTTTGGGCAGAGCGCGCACCAAAGCTGAAATACGCGGCAGCGGAGCCACCTCAGCCCGCCTGAAACCAGTTATGCCAGCGGACCGCACGACGCCAAGCACCTTGGATCAAACAGATTTTACTTCAGACACCGCTGTGTAGACGCGTCTACACAGCGGTGTCTCAATCAAGATGAAGGCGCAAGCCAACGGCCCCGCACGGAGCATTCCGGCAGGGAGCGGCAGTGCTTTAACGAATGGGGGCCGTTTGATAAAATGGCGGCGCCGCCGGTCGGATATCATCGAGATGGGCCAAGGCCCACCATCCTGAATTCAAGACGACGCAGTGCTTCGCGCCTCTGATCCTATGGTGCCGGAAAGGTGCTTTATCCCGGCTGTCATGACGGGACGGGTTTTAGCAATCAGCACTTAACGCTCACTAACCCGACCGCACGCTGCTCAGGCAACACCGCCTGGCCATGCCCCGGCTTTGTGCAAACGCGCCCTGCGATACCCCGCAATCGCATCGCCCTCCTGCCGCGTCAGATCGATGTCATCCCAGCCGTTGATCAGCTTGCGCGCCCATGTCGCGTCGAGCTCAAATGGCACTGAAACGGCACCAGCTTGTACAACCTGCGCCTCCAGATCAACAGACATGGTCTGCGCCTGAACCTCCAACAGACTGTCAATCTCGGACGTGTCCATGCGCGCCGGGCACAGCCCGTTGTTCACCGCATTGCCCGCAAAGATATCGCCAAAGCTTGGGGCCACCACCACGCGGAACCCGGCATCAACCAGCGCATAGACCGCCGCCTCGCGCGAAGACCCGCTGCCAAAGTTGCCCCCGGCGATCAGGATCGACTCGCCCTGCGCATTGTTCAGAGGAAAGCCCGGATCAAGCCCGCCATCCGCGTCGCGCCGCATGTCGTAAAGCAAATGATCGCCATACCCCTGCGCGCGAGGGATCGACATGAAGCGCGCGGGGATCAGCTGATCCGTATCCACGTTCTCAAGCGGCAAATGTACCGCCCGCCCTCGATGTACCGTCCAGCCCGCCATCAGAGACCCTCCAACTTGCGCACATCCGTCAGGCACCCTTTGACCGCAGCTGCGGCCACCATCGCGGGCGACATCAGGTGGGTCCGCGCGCCCTGCCCTTGCCGCCCTCGAAAGTTGCGGTTGGTAGAAGAAGCGCAGCGCTGACCCGCCCCCACCAGATCGCCGTTCATGCCAACGCACATGGAGCATCCCGATCCGGCCCATTCAAGCCCTGCATCCGTGAACACCCGGTCGAGGCCTTCAGCCTCCGCCTGCGCCTTTACAATGGCAGAGCCGGGAGAGACCAGCCCCGACACCTGCGCCTTGCGGCCCTTTAAGACGGTCGCCGCGGCCCGCAGATCCTCGATCCGACCATTGGTGCAGGAGCCCAGAAAGACTTGATCAACTGGTGTGCCATCGACCCGGCTGCCGGGCGTGAGGCCCATGTAATCATAAGCCGCACAGGCCGCCTCTCGTTTGCCTGCTGGCAAATTCTCCGGGGCGGGCAGCACTGCATCAATCGGCAGCGCCTGTTCGGGGCTTGTGCCCCAGGTCACCGTTGGCGCGATGGTTGCGGCGTCGATGGTCACTTCGCGCGCAAACGTGGCCCCGGGATCAGACCGTAGGCCCTGCCACGCGGTCAGCGCGGCCTCCCATTCGGCCCCAGACGGGGCGTAGGCGCGCCCCTTCACATAGTCAAACGTCACCGCATCCGGGGCCACCAACCCGAACCGGGCGCCCCCTTCGATGGAGAGGTTGCACAGCGTCATGCGCCCCTCCATTGTCAGGCTTTCCACTGCTGCACCGGTATATTCCACCGCATGGCCGCGCGCGCTGTCGGCACCCAATTGCGCAATCCAGCCCAGCGCCATGTCCTTGGCCGTCACCCATGGCCCCAGCGCGCCTTCAAAGGTGATCCGCATCGCGGCAGGCTTCTTCTGCCACAGCGTTTGCGTGGCCAGCACATGGGCGACCTCCGTAGCCCCAATGCCAAAGGCCAAAGCCCCGAACGCGCCATGGGTCGACGTATGGCTGTCGCCGCAGTTGATCATGAGCCCCGGTAGGGTCAGCCCTTGTTCAGGTCCCACCACATGCACGATGCCCTGCCCCGGATCGCGTAGGCCAAAGATCTTCAGATCATGCGTTGCGGCATTCTCTTCCAGCGTGCGGATCATCCGGGCGATGGCCGCGCTAGCCGCTTCCCCCCGCGTGGGCGCATAGTGATCCACCACGGCAAAGGTCAGCTCAGGCTCGGCCACTGGCAACTTACGCGCAGCCAGTTTGGCAAACGCATGGTGGGAGCCTTCATGCACCAGATGCCGATCGACCCACATCAGAGAGGTCCCGTCGGCCCGGCGCAGAACCTCGTGATCGGCCCAAAGCTTGTCCAGCAGGGTGCTTGGCTTTTCCATGAAAATGCACATAAATGGCGAGACGGTGAAAGGCAATAAACCGGTGGGGAATGGCATGGCAGACGCAGATCAGGGCGATCCGGCAGGGACATTGCGCCGCTATCTCGATGCCATGGAGGCCCGCGATCTGGAGACCGCTCAGGCGATGTTGGGCGACGGGTTTCAGATGACCTTTCCCGGGACCTCCCCAATGGCCACACTGCAAGAGCTGATCGACTGGTCCAGACCACGCTACCGCTTTGTAAAGAAAACCATTGAGGGCTTTGATGCCTCCGCCGACGGGCGGGTCGTGTACTGCCGGGGCACGCTCTTTGGCGAATGGCCCGATGGCACGGCGTTCGAAGGGATCCGTTTCATCGACCGTTTCGAGGTCGAGAACGGCAAGATCACACGCCAAGACGTCTGGAACGATATGGGGGAGGTCCGCAAATGAGCGACATCGACCCCATCACGCTCGCCGTCCTCGCAGGCCGGATGGAGCAAATCGCCGATGAGATGGACGCAACCCTGTTCCGAGCCGCCTTCAACCCGATCATCGCGGAGGCGCATGATGCCTCCCACGGGCTCTACCATGCGACCACCGGCGACACGCTTGTGCAGGGCAAGTCCGGCCTGCCGATCTTTGTGGGTGTCATGTCCTTCGCCGTCAAAGCCGTGATCGAAAAGGCAGCGGCAGATGGAGATATGGCGGATGGCGATATCTACATTTTCAATGACGCGCACATTGGCGGCACGCACCTGAGCGACATGCGGCTGGTCAGACCCTATTTCCGGGAGGGGGAGCTGTTCTGCTATCTGGCGAGTGTCGGACATTGGCACGACGTGGGCGGGGCCGTGCCTGGAAACTACAACCCGGCGGCCACGGATGTGTTTCAGGAGGCCTTTAACCTACCCCCCGTCAAACTGGTGCGCGCGGGCGAGACCCAGCAAGACATCATCGACATCCTCTTGCGCAACACACGGCTGCCGCAGTCGGCCATGGGGGATCTGAACGGTCAGCTGGGCGCGCTCGATCTGGGCGTCAAACGTATGGACGAGCTGCTGGATGAATACGGGGGCGAAACTGTGCAGGCCGCTTTGTCCGCCCTGACTGACCGTGCCGAAGCCTTGATGCGCGCTGAACTTGACGCCCTGCCCGACGGGCGATGGGAGGCGACGGATTATCTGGACAATGACGGGATCACCGATGAGCCCTTGCCTTTGACAGTAGCGCTGGAGATCAGCGGTGACACGATGGTGCTGGATTTCCAAGGCTCCGCCCCGCAATGCGCGGGGCCTGTGAACATCGCCCTGCCCACAACCGTCGCCACGGCCTATGTCGCCATCAAACACATCTTTCCCAGCCTGCCCGCCAATGCGGGCGTCATGCGGCCCATTGACGTGAAAGTACCTGAAGGGTCGATGCTGGCCGCGCAGTTCCCGGCTCCTACGGGGGGCTATACCGAAACGATCCTGCGCATGATCGATGTTATCTTCTCCGCCGCCGCACAGGCCGCGCCGGAGCGGATTGTGGCCAACGCCTATGGCACCATCAACGCGCTGTCGATTGCAGGCAAACGGTCGAACGGACAGCCTTGGGTCATGTTCTCTTTCTACGGCGGGGGCCATGGGGGATCGGCGGAAAGCGACGGGCTGAATCACGGTAACGCGCCGATTTCCACCGCGACGATCCCCCCGATGGAGATCCTGGAAAGCGTCTATCCCGTGATGTTCCGCCAATGGGCGCTGCGCCCGGATTCGGGTGGCGCAGGCCGGCATCGCGGCGGCATGGGCGCCATCTATGAGATTGAAGTGTTGGAGGAAAACGGGGCAGAGGCGTTTTTGTTCGGCGAACGCGGGCGCTTTGCGCCGAAGGGTGTTGCGGGTGGAGCGGATGCGGCGCTGAACGTGTTTTCTTATGCGAGCGGCGATGGTTATGCCCATCCGCCGCTGGCCTCCAAAATGCGCGGGATCAAACTGGCGCAGGGGCAGTCGGTGATTTTGGAGACGCCCGGTGGCGGGGGGTATGGGCCAGTTGCGGAACGTGATCCGGTGGCGATTGCGCGGGATGTCGCGCGCGGGCTGATCACGGCTGATGCGGCGGATAGTACATACGGACTCGTATGGCGGGAGGCATCGACATGAATTTGGTCCCTCATTCGTATGCCAAAGCGCGCAACCGGCGCGCATGCGCCATGCCCGACCTCCCCCCCGGGAGGGCATTTTTCGACAACCGTCTCTCCACGCTGCAAAGGCAGTCTGGGCAACAGCCTCAACACCAAGCTGCGACCCCCTCCCGAGGTCGGGCATGGCGCATGCGCGCCTCCTTCGAGGCCACCCAATGAAGATGGTCGGCGTCGATGTGGGCGGCACCTTTACGGATGTGTTCGTTCTGGACGAAGCCGCTGGCACTGCGAGCGTGGCGAAAGTCCCTACGACCCGCCCCGATCAGTCAGGCGGGTTCCTCGATGGCATAGGGCAACACGTCACCGACCTGTCGGACATCGCAGTCGTTGTGCATGGCACCACGGCAGGCACAAACGCCCTGCTGGAACGCAAAGGCGCGCGAACAGGGGTGATCACAACCCAAGGCCTGCGCGACGTGCTGGAAATGCGCCGCCGCGACCGGCCCCGCACATGGGGACTGCGGGGGGATTTTGAACCCGTGGTCGACCGCCGCGACCGGCTGGAAGTGCCGGAACGTACGCTGGCGAATGGTAAGGTGCGCTCGCCCGTTGATCTGGACGCCGTGCGCGCTGCGGCTATTCAACTGCAAAAGGCCGGATGCGAAGCCGTCTCCATCCTCTTTGCCAATGCCTATGCCAATCCCGAAAACGAAGCCAAGGCCGTGGCGGCCGTCCGCGCGATCTGGCCGAATGCGCATGTGAGCTGCTCAGCTGAAATCCTCCCGGAAATCAGGGAGTTCGAGCGGTTCTCCACCACCGCTCTGAACGCCTATCTGCAGCCTGAAGTGTCCGGCTACCTCAACCGTTTGGAGACCGCCCTGAAAGACGGCGGCTTCCGAGGCGAGTTCATGATCGTGCAGTCCAACGGCGGCGTCATGGGGGTTGAGACGGCCTGCCGCACGCCCGTGCGCACCGCCCTTTCTGGCCCTGCAGCGGGCGTCATCGCAGCGGGCTATATCGCTGAGACGGCAGGTTTCCCGGATGTGATCACGGGCGACATGGGGGGCACATCATTCGATGTCTCGCTGATCGCCAGTGGCCAAAGGGTGCTGTCGCCCCAGACCTCCATCGATTTCGGCATGGTCGTGCGGACGCCGATGATCGAGATCACGACGATTGGTGCAGGCGGGGGGTCCATCGCCTGGGTCGACAGGGGGGGCCTTTTGAACATCGGGCCGGAGAGTGCGGGTTCTGACCCTGGCCCGGTGGCCTACGGGTTGGGCAACGACCGCCCCACCGTCACAGACGCCAACGTGGTGCTGGGCCGGATCGACCCGGACAACCCCATTGGCGGCAAGTTGGAACGGCTGGACGTTGAAGCGGCCCGCACCGCCATCGACACCCATGTCGGCACACCTTTGAACCTGAACACCGAAGCGGCGGCAGAGGCGATCTTGCGGATTGCAAATTCGCGTATGGCCGGGGCGATCCGGCTGGTCAGCATCGAGCGCGGATTTGATCCCAAGCGTTTCGCCTTCATGCCCTTTGGCGGCGGCGGTGCTCTGCACGCGGGGGCCATGCTGGCCGAGGTCGGGCTCAGTCGCGCCATCGTGCCGCGCTACCCCGGCGTGACCAGCGCCATGGGTTGCGTGATTGCCGACATGCGCGCCGATTATGTGCAGACGATCAATGCCCTGGTGGATGCGCTCGACATCGCGGCGCTCACCAGCTTCATGCAGTCCCACGTTGATCAGGGTTTGGCGACGCTGGAGGCGGCGAATACCACCTTTGAGGATCGGATCGCGACGTTTGAGCTCGATATGGCGTACATCGGGCAGACCCATACGGTGGCCGTACCTTTGGAGATCACCGTCACCGATGGAACCGTTATCGCACCTGCTAAGGCAGAAATCGAAGCGGCCTTTGACACGGCTTATCAGGCCACCTTCGGGCGGCTCTTGAAGAACGGCACGCGGCGCATTCTGAACCTGCGCTCTGCCGTAACGGGCACGCGGCCGAAATTTGACCTCAAGACGATGGCCCCTTCAGGCACCGACACCCCGGCCCCCCGGGCGAAGCGCAAAGTCCACTTTGGCGATGCCTGGCACGACACGGCGATCTACGACCGGCTCGCCCTGCCCATCGGCACCGCAATCGATGGCCCCGCGATCCTTGAACAACCCGACACAACGGTGTTGATCGAACCCGGCTTGACGGGCCGTGTGGACGATTTTGGCAACACCGTCATCTCTCCGGCGGAGGCATCATGAGCGATCCCACCACATGGGACTGGTCCAAGACCGGCCTTCTGACGATTGACTTGCAAAACGACTTTATTCACCCGGACGGGGCCTATGGGCGCGCTGGCCAAGGGGCGGAGGCGATTGCTGCCCTGCCGGAACGGATTGCGCCTTTGGTTGCAGCGCTGCGCGCCAAAGGGGGCTCCTATTTCTCGGCCCAGTTCACGCTGGTGCCGGGGCCGAATGATGAACCGCTCATTGCCCCTCACCTCAAGCAGTTGCGGCCCTTCCTGACCAAGGGGGATTTTGCACCCGGGTCCTTTGGCCATACGTTGGTCGATACGCTGAAGCCCGCAGATTATGTGATTGAGAAGGTCGCCTACTCCGCCTTCTACCAAACGCGGTTGGAATACATCATGCGGGCGCTTGGCGTGGAGAACCTGATCGTTGGGGGGATCGTCACGAACGGCGGCGTGGCCTCGACGCTGAGGGACGCGCATCTGCGCAATATCGAGACGGTGATGCTGACCGATGGCTGCGCCGCCTTCCGCGATGATGTGCATGACGCGACGCTTTTGTCTCTGGGCACGGTGACGCATCAGATGACCTGTGCGCAGGCCTTGGATATGCTGACCACATGAGCCTTAAGACACGTCTTCAATCACAAGACATCCTTATTGCCCCCGGCGTCTATGACGGTCTGACGGCTGCGATTGCCGCCGATGCGGGGTTTGAGGCGCTCTATCTTAGCGGCGCAGCGGTAGCCTATACCCGGCTGGGGCGGCCTGACATTGGGCTGACCACGGCGTCCGAGATGGCCGATACTATGGCGTTGATCGCGGATCGCGTGGACCTGCCCGTTATCATCGATGCCGATACCGGGTTCGGTAACGCGCTCAACGCCCAACGCACCATGCGGACTTATGAACGCGCGGGTGCTGCCGCCTTGCAGGTGGAGGATCAGACCTATCCAAAGCGTTGCGGTCACCTGAAAGACAAAACGCTGATCGGGGCGGCAGAGATGGCGGGCAAGATTGCCGCCATGGCGGAGGCGCGAGCTTCTGACGAGACGCTGATCGTGGCGCGGACGGATGCGATTGCGGTGGAGGGCTTTGACGCGGCCTGTGACCGCGCAGAACGGTATCTGGAGGCCGGAGCTGATGTGCTCTTTGTCGAGGCCCCGCGCACGAGGGAGCAGTTGCAGGCGATTTGTTCGCAGTTCGGCCCCCGCATCCCCCTACTGGCCAATATGGTCGAAGGCGGCGACACGCCAATGCACGATGCCGCGGACCTGCAAGCCTTGGGCTTTTCCATCGCCATCTTCCCCGGCGGCATTGTCCGCGCTTTGGCGCGCACCGCGCAGGAGTATTACGCCAGCCTGCGGGCCAATGGATCGAACCAGCCGTTCATGGACCGGATGCACGACTTTGCGGGCCTAAACGAGGTGATTGGCACCGCTGCCATGCTGGAACGCGGCAAGCGTTATGACGATGGCTGACGTCGCTGTCCCGCCAGACGCCTTCGATATAGAGACCGAAACGCTGATCATCGGGGCCGGGGCCTGCGGGATGGTGGCGGCTTTGGCCGCACATGAGGCGGGTCAGGAGGTACTGGTGATCGAGGCAGATGCGGTGCCTTCGGGCTCCACCGCCTTGTCTGCCGGTTTGATCCCGGCGGCGGGCACCCGGATGCAAGCGGCAGCGGGGATCGCCGACAGTGCGGCGCAGTTTGCCGCTGACATTCAGGCCAAGGCGAAGGGGGAGAATGATCCGGCGCTGGTTGAGGCTTTGGCAGCGGGTGCCGGACCTGCAATAGACTGGTTGGCGGAGGCCCATGGGCTGCCTTTCTCGGTCGTCACGGACTTCAGCTATCCCGGCCATTCGGCGCGCCGGATGCACGGGCTTCCCACGCGGTCGGGGGCGGAGTTGATCGACGCCCTGCGCAGCCGGTGCGAGGCCTTGGGGATCGATATTGTCTGCGGGCTGCGGGCGGAGACCTTGTTTGCGGATGGCAAGGTGGTCAAGGGCCTGCGGGCCACCCGCCCGGATGGCGGAGCCGAGAGCATTGGCTGCACAAAGCTGATCCTCGCCTGCAACGGCTTTGGTGGCAACCGCGCCATGGTGCGCGCGCATATGCCCGCCATTGAGGACGCGCTGTGGTTTGGCCATGATGGCAACCGGGGCGAGGCTGTGATCTGGGGCGAGACCCTGGGTGCTGCGACGCACCATTTGGGGGCCTATCAGGGTCACGGCAATGTGGCTCACCCCCACGGTATCCTGATCACATGGGCCACGATGACCGAAGGCGGCGTACAGGTGAACCGCGACGGCCTGAGGTTCTGGGATGAGAGCCAAGGTTATTCTGAGGCCGCCCGCGCCGTTATGGGACAGCCCGGGGGTGAGGCCTTTGCCATCTTTGACGGGCGCATCGCGGGCGTGGCGCGGCAGTTTGAGGACTTCAAACAGGCGGAGGCCTTAGGCGCGGTTCAGATAGCCGATACGCTGGAGGGGCTGGCGGAGAAACTGGGGCTGCCCGGTGCGGCCTTGGCTGAGACCATCGCGGCCCTGCCCCGCAACGCGCCTGACGCCTTTGGCCGTTTGCACGACAAGCCGCCCCTCGCCCCGCTTTTCCACGGCGTGCGCGTCACAGGTGCGCTGTTCCACACCCAGGGCGGTTTGCGCACGGATGGCGCGGCTCATGTGCTGGGACGGGATGGCACGCCCTTCCCCAACCTCTTTGCCGGGGGCGGCGCGGCCTGCGGCGTTTCGGGATCTGCGGATTCAGGGTATCTTTCAGGCAATGGCCTGCTCGCAGCGGTGGTTTTGGGGCGCGCGGCCGGGATGGCTCAAGTGGGGGGACACACATGAAAATCTGGTATCAATCCTACGTCGATTATGAGAATGCGAGCACCTATTGGGACGCACTGCGCCCCTACCTGGACGCCGTATCGCGTGAGGGTACGGAGTTCCACATCGAAGGCATCACGCCTTTCGACAGCTACGCCCATCCGGTCAGCGAGTTCCGCTGCGCGCGCGAGATGATCTGCAACGCGGTGCGTGCTGAACGCGAAGGCTATGACGCTTTTATCGTCGGCCACTTTCAGGATTCGGGGCTATATGAAGCCCGCGCCATGGTTGATATCCCGATCATCGCGCTGGGAGAGGCTTCCATGCTGCACGCCTGCCAGATGGGGCAGCGCATTGGCATTGTCACCATCAACCCGCGGTTCATTCCCGGCTTTCATTTGCAGATCGGCAAGTATGGGCTGCGCGACCGGGTGACAGGCGTGCACGCGATGACGTTTGAGCCAGGGGCGCTGTTGGAGGCCTATGACGATCCAGCCAAGGCGGAAGAGGTACGTGTTCTCTTCGAAGAACAGGCGCGTCCGCTGGTGGCAGAAGGTATCGAGGTCCTGATCCCCGGGGGCGGTATTCCGATGCTCCTGTTCGCGGATTTCCACAACCATAACATCGACGGGGCGCCAGTGCTGAATGGCATTCCATTGACGGTGAAGCTCGCTGAGGTAGCGGTGGATTTACAGCGCCTAAGTGGTCAAACGGTGAGCCGTCGCGGGGACTATTCGAAGGTGCCGGAGCATGTGATCGAGGAATTTCTAAGCCACCCCAAAGGGTTGTGAGCGGCACCGTGACGGAGCTGTGCTATCTGAGCGCCACGCAAGCCTTGGCTGCGTTTCGGGACGGCAGCCTGACACCAAGTGCCTATCTGACGGCTCTGCTGGACCGGATTGAGGCGGTCAATCCGGTGATCAACGCCCTTACGGATACTTACTTTGATGCCGCACGAACGCAGGCGGCGCAGGCTGACGCGGCCTATCGCGCGGGGCGCGCGGAAGGGGCGCTGCTGGGCATCCCCGTTCTGGTGAAAGACGCGCAGCGGGTGCAGGGCCAGCGCACGACCCACGGGTCGCTGCTGCATATGGAGGACGGTCCGGAGGCCCAGTCCGATCCTATGATCGAACGGCTGGAGGCGGCGGGTGCGATCGTTCTTGCACGCACCACCGTGCCGGAGTTCTGCATCTCTGGCGTTTGTCGCAGCCGGGCCTGGGGCAACACGGTGAACCCGTTCAACACCGACTACGGGCCCGGCGGATCATCGGGCGGCTCTGCGGCTGCACTGGCGGCGGGGTTTGCGCCGATTGCCACCGGCACCGACATCGGCGGGTCGATCCGCATTCCGGCCAGTTGCTGCGGTTTGGTGGGTTTCAAGCCGCCTCATGGGCGCAACCCGGACGGGCCGCCTGCGAACTTTGACCGCTACAACCACTGTGGCCCACTGGCGCGCAGCATTGGTGACCTGGCACTGGTGCAGAACGTGGTCGCTGGGCCCCATCCGCGCGACCACGACAGCTTGCGGGACCGCGTGGTGCTGCCGTCCGGGCCCGCGCGCATGGAGGGGATGAAGATCGGGTTTTCGATGGACCTGGGCTATGTGCCCATCGACCCGGAGGTGCGTCGCAACACTGAATGCGCATTGAAGGTTTTCGAGGCGCTTGGAGCCGAGATCGTACCGGTTGAGTTGAACTGGTCGCACGACTGCGATGTGGCAGCGGGTCATTGGTACAACACCATGCATTATCTGCGCCAGGCGGCGTGGGCCGCAGGGGTGCATGCCGATCAGCTTTGTGACTACACGCTGGCGGCAGCCGAGGGCGTGGCAGGTACGACGGTAGATGATGTGTCACGGTCCTGGGAGACGCAGCACGCGATGTATCAGGATTTCGGGGCGATCATGGAAACCTGCGATCTGTTTGTCTGTCCTACCAATGCTATCCCGGCCGTGCGGGCAGATCATGACCCGACCTCGGCCGAGTTTCAGATTGACGGTCAGTCCGTTGACGCTGAATGGGGTTGGGTTTTGACCCACCATTTCAACATGCTGCACAATTGTCCGGTGATGTCGGTGCCTTCGGGTCTTGCGTCAAACGGTGTGCCGACGGGGCTGCAGATCGTGGGGCGGACCTTTGACGATGGATCCGTCTTTGCCGCAGCCTTTGCGTTTGAGGCAGAGGTCGGGGGCTGGTTGAACGAGGCGGACAAATACCCCAGGGGTTTCGCCTGACGGCGACCGGGTGCCGCCTCGATGGTACTCGGCAGGTGAAGGGCTTTGCCCCTCACACTCCCCAGAGTATTTTTGGCACAAAGAGTGTGGGCGGGAGCACAATCGGGATCACACGCTTCTTTAACCGATTTTGTGCATAGAAGGCCAATTCCATAGGTTAGGGCCAGGTTTGCTTTGAGCGACGTATTCGAAAGTATCTTCTCGTCGATCAACGCGTTCATCTACCGATGTCGCAACGACGAGGACTACACCATGGAAACCATGGTGGGGTCTGTGGCTGAAATCACGGGCTATGCGGTTGAGGATATGATCGGCAACAGGTCTGCCTCATGGGTCGGGATTACATCGCCCAAGGACAAGGACCGTGTTTTTGCGGAAGTTGATGCGGCCATTGAGGCCGGCAAAACCTGGGACACAGCCTATCGCATTATTTCAAAGAGTGGGGCGGAGGCCTGGGTTCGCGAGCGGGGGAACGCGGTCTACGAAAATGGCGAGCTGGCCTATTTGCAAGGGCTGATTGTGAGCGCGGCTGCGGAACGGGCCTTGGCCACACAGCTTGAGGACGTAGCCGCCCGCACCAAGCAAGTGAACACCGAGGTCATCAACCTGTCCAATGACATCGCCAAATCCGTGCAACAGCTGTCGATCCTGTCGGTCAATGCAAGGATCGAGGCTGCGCGTTCTGGGCCGTCAGGTGCAGGGTTCAAGGTGGTGGCTGATGAGATGAGATCCCTTGCCGATGAGAATGGCCGCTTGGCGCGGGTCATCGGGGAAAAAATCGCGCGCGGGTGAGGGATTTTGGGGTCTGCTGCTCCTTTTGACTGAACAGGCGACCTGTTCCCTTTGCGCTGCGTTATGACTGCGCAGAACGCAAGGTTGATTACGGCTCTGGCGCGAGGGCAGACCGCAGTATGTTTGGCATGAACGATCCAGTTCTTGAGCCGCATGTCACATGACGTTGCCCAAGCGGCAGTTATTGCCCCAGTCCCGGAAGCCACAGGGCGATACCGGGGAAGACGATCAGCATCGCCACCAGCAACATGGAACACGCGATGTAGGGAAGTGCTGCGATGTAGATGTCGCGCATCGTGGTGCCGGGCGGGGAGACGCCTTTCATCACAAAAAGCAGCAGCCCGAAGGGCGGCGTGGTAAAGCTGATTTCGAGTGCCAGCAGCACGATTACAGCGAACCAGATCAGATCAAACCCCAGCGTCTGCGCCAGCGGGAAGAAGATCGGTACCGTCAGGAGCATCATGGAAAGCTGATCCATGAACATGCCGAGCACCAGCAGGATGCCGAACATGATGAGCAGCATGGTGATCGGGTCCAATTCGAACCCCGTGGCCCAGCGGATAAGGCCGGAGGATGCTCCAGAGAAGGCCAGTAGGGCGGAGAAGGTAGCCGAGCCAAAAATGATCAGCAACGCCATGGTGGTGACTTTCAGCGCGCCCGTGACGGATTTGATAATCCCGTCCCAGCTGAGCGAGCGGTAGAGCGCCGCCAGCAGGATCACCCCGAGGCAGCCGAAGGCCGCGCTTTCCGAGGGGGTGGCGATACCGAACATAATGAGTAGGATCACCCCGATCACGATGGAGACCATGGGCACGATGTCGATGAAGAAAAGCCGCGCCTTTTCGCCTGCGCTTGTTGGGTCGAGTTCGTAGGCGGGCGCGGCGGAGGGGTCATATAGCGCCATGCAGAGGATCATCACGGCGTACATGCACGCCAGGATCAGGCCCGGCAGGATGCCTGCGATCAGCAGCGCTCCGATATCAAGCTCCGCAAGTGTCGCCAGCAGCACGGCCAATGCCGAGGGCGGGATCAGCATGGCGAGCCCTCCGGTCCCCAGAATGGGGCCAATGGCCATGTGTTTCTTGTAGCCGCGTTTCTGCATGTCGGGCACCATCAGTGAACCGAGCAACGCGGTCGAGCCCATGGAGGAGCCGGACAGCGTGGCAAAGGCCGTGCCCCCGGCTACTGTCACGAAGGACAAGCGCGCGGGCAGCTTGCCCATCAGCTTGTCCACGGCACCGAACATGCGGTTCGCAAGGCCGGTGAAGAAAAAGATCTCTCCCATCAGCAGGAACATCGGCACCGGCATCAGGTTGAACGACGTGATCGTGGGGATGGCGTTGTTGGCCAACTGGCCGATGCCCCGCGACATCTGATCCAGGATGTCCCCGCGCCCGCCCATGAAATAGGCAGCACCAATCATATTGGCGGCAAGGAATGCAATGGCCACGGGCACGCCCAACGCCATGAAAAACAGGATCATGCCAAGCAGGAAAAAGAGCGCCTCGAACCACTCCACTATTCGTGTACCCCGGCTTCGCCTGTGTGCATGGTCTCGGCCCCGAATACGAAACGGCTGAACTGCGCGGCCATCAGACCAAAGCCGATGGGCATGGCCCCCAGCAGTAGCCATTTCGGCATATCAAGGCTGCGCATTTCCGCATCGCCAAAACGGTAGGCCTTGGCCGTGGCCTGAAAGGTGTAGAAGACCAGCACAAGGCAGATCAGCACGCAAAGCGCCGCGACACAGCGGCTGAAGGCCCGTTGGATGCCTTTTGGCAAGGCGGCGGTGATCAGTTCGATGAAAACATGCCCTTTTTCGCGTGCGAGCCACGGTGAGGCCGCCATCACGATGTAGAGCAGCCCGAATTCGGTGAAGGTAAAGAGATGGCTGGCCCAAGTGCCGGACAGGTTTACCGTGCGGGCCAGCGCGCTGACCACAATGGCCAGCATGATCCAGACAAGGTAGATGCCCGCAAAGATCGCGAGCGCGTCGCAAATCCGGTCGATCACGCGCATTAACACTGTGGGATGATCCTTGCCCGAAAGGGGTGCGGCGCGCCCACGCGAGGCGCGCCGCGTTTGGTTTTAGTCGTCAAAGCCGTACGCGCTGCGCAGCTTGCCGTATATCTCGGCCCCCGCACCTGCGCCGTCGATACGCTCAGACATCCGCGCCCAGGCGGCATCTTCCGCCAGCTTCTGGTAGGCGGCGGCGCCCTCTTCGCTGGGGTGAGCGACAAAGGTCATGCCACCGTCGGCCAACTTCTTGGCATCAGCCTCAACTTCGCCTTGGCGGGCGTCATAGGACTTTTGCTCCCACTCCACGACAACAGACTGGATCAATTCCTGGCTTTCCGCGCTCAGGGAGTTCCAGGCATCGAGGTTCATGATCACGCCCAAGTCGGTGTTGTAGAACGGCGGGTCCACGCGGTGGTCGACAAATTCGTTCCACTTCAGCTGCGGGATGCCGATCTGCGTCCAGGCGGAGGCATCCACGACGCCTTTTTCGAGCGCTGAGTAGACTTCGGTCGAGGGCATCGAAGAGGTGGTCGCGTTCAACGCTGTGAAGAAGGCATTGTAGATCGGGTTGTCACGCAGCTTGACGCCCGTGAGGTCCAGCACGCCGTCATCGCCAAACTTTGGTTCACCCTTCATGTAGATGTGGAACTGGATACCGCCGTCGATCCAGCCCAGATGCTTCACATTGAATTTCTCCTGATGCACCTGATCCATCAGGGCAGCACCGCCGCTGGCGCGTGCTTCCATCGGGGTCACGCGGGAGGCGACCATCGCATCGATCTCTGGCACGTTGGCCCCGTAGAATGACCCGGGCGTGTGCACCATGTCCACCACGCCGTCGCGCACCGCTGCGGGCTGCTGGAACATGCCAATCGCCTCAGGGCCGCCGCGCACTTCGATCTGCACCACGCCTTTGCCGCGTTCGTTGATGTCATCGACCATCGACAGAAAAGTCTTGGTATAGACAAGGAAATCGGGGAAGGCATGGACAGCCGTCAGCTTGTCCTCTGCCATGGCACTTGTGGCTGTCATTGCGAACGCTGCGGCTGCACCGGTGATCTTGAATGACAGGCTGTCAAACATCTTCATTTGGTCATCTCCCTTTGTTGCGCACTTGCTTTTGCTTTTTTGGTTAGATGCAAATACATGTAAAACCCAAGCATCTAGCGGACGTTCCGTCAACCCCACGCACGGGCAAAGTACGGTTGGGTTGAAGGGTTTCAGGCTCTTGGAAAGGATCTGATCATGAAAATAGCAGTTCTTGGTGGTGGCAACGGCTCATTGGCGGCGGCGCTTGACCTGACGGCGCAGGGACACCACGTCAGCCTGTGGCGGCGCAATTCTGAAGGCATTGCCGCGCTGAAGTCGCGCAACAACACGCTGACGCTCAAGGATTTTTCCGGCAGTCGCGCGGTACAGATTGCCGAGGCCACCGCGCAGATCGGGGCGGCAATCGCCGGGTCGGAACTGATCGTCTGCCCCACACCGGCCACAGCACAGCCCGACATCGCCCGCGCCATGGCACCGTTCCTGAAAGACGGTCAGGTGGTGTATCTGCCGCCCGGCACCTTCGGGTCAGTCATCATGGCCCGTATTGCGCCCGAGGCAGGCAGTACAGCAGATGTCACCTGGGCAGAGGCGGGCACGCTGCCTTACCTTACCCGCAAGCACGGTGAGGACACCGTCGCCATCACCACCCGCGCGACCGCCCTGCCCTCTGGCATCTTCCCGCGCCGGAACACCGATCACGCGATGAAAGTGATCTCTGCCGCATATCCCGCGATCATTGACGCAGGTGACGGGCTGTCGGGCGCTTTGATGAACGCAGGTCCGATCATTCACCCGCCGCTGATTTTGATGAACGCGGGCCCCATCGAGCACTTCGACCATTGGGACATTCACAACGAAGGGACCCAAGCCTCGATCCGCCGCGTCACCACGCGGCTGGATGCGGAACGTATGGCGGTGCGCGAGGCTCTGGGCTACGGCGCTCCGCACTGGCCGCTGGCGGATCACTATGATCCGAATGAAGAATGGATGTACGGCGGGGCGGCCCATGAAAAGCTCACCGACTCTGGGGATTGGCGTGAAAACCTGGTGCTGACCGAACACCGGTACATGCGCGAGGACGTGGCCTGCGTGTTGGCCTTTCTGGTCAGTGTTGCTGATTGGGCCAGTGTGCCTGCGCCAACCGCACGGGGGCTCTTGGCGATTGGATCGGCGATCTGCGACACGGATTTTCTGCAGACCGGGCGGACGTTGGCCTCGGTCGGGCTGGACCATATGAGCGTGGCCAAGATGCAGGCGATGCTGGAGACGGGCCTATGAGCCGCGAACTGATCGCTTCGGTCGGCGCTGGCCGCATGGGGCGCGGCATGGCAATTGCCTTTGCCTACGCGGGCCACAAGGTTGTGCTGATCGACGCCAAGGTTCGCGATGATGCGGGGTTCGAGGCTTTGCAGACCTCTGCCCTTTCAGAGGTTGAGAACACACTGCGCTTGATGGCTGGGTTCGGGATGTTGGCGGAGGATGAAGTGGCCGGGGTCGCAAGCCGCGTCACTTGCGTAGGGTTGGCGGATGCTTCCGGCGCTCTGGCAATGTCTGATGTGATCTTTGAAGGTGTCCCAGAGGTGATGGAGGCCAAGCACGAGGCTTTTGCCTTGATCTCGGCTCACGCACGGCCTGAGGCGATTGTCGCCTCGACCACCTCCACCATTCTCAGCAATGATCTGCAGGGCTTGGTGGCGCACCCCGAACGGTTCCTCAACGCCCACTGGCTGAATCCAGCGTTTCTGGTGCCTTTGGTGGAGCTTTCCCCCGGCGACCAGACCGCGCCTGAGGCCACTGCGCGCCTGAAGGCTCTGCTGGAAGGCATCGGCAAGGTCCCCGTCGTCTGCGCCGCCTCACCCGGCTACATTGTGCCGCGCATTCAGATGCTTGCCATGAATGAAGCCGCGCGGATGGTGGAGGAAGGGGTGGCTTCAGCCGAAGACATGGACAGGGCGACCAAATACGGGTTCGGCTTTCGCTTTGCCATTCTGGGGCTGTTGGAGTTCATCGACTGGGGTGGCGGGGACATCCTGTTTCATGCGTCGAATTACATGACGAAGGCTACCGGGGAGGATCGGTTTGCCGCGCCGAAGATCGTGAAAGACAACATGGCTAAGGGGCGCAACGGGCTGCGCGATGGTCAGGGGTTTCTGGATTACGAGAACATGGATGTACCCGCCTATCAACAGGAGCGTTTGGCGGCCTTTGTTGCGATGTTAGGGCATTTGGGGAAGATACCGACAAAGGGATAGGACAGCTCCCATCAGATGCTAGGTATGAGCCGGGCCATCGCCTGCCCGGGGTGGGCGATCCAACGCCAGTTCTCTGCCACTTTAACCCTCAGCGCTTGCGGTTCCTTTCGTTGAACCACCCAGCCTCACCAAATCGCCTACCCGTGGGGCGGGCAGGCGATGGCCCGGCGGCTGCGCCTTGATTCCGGGCTAGGGCGATAAAATTGAACGGCGGCATGAATTGCGTAACTTCTGATCTATAGCGCGACCTGCCACAGCTTCACCTTCAGCCCGCCATGCGGCACCGCCAGCGGGTCGGGCAACCACGGCAAACCCGTCGCTTTGGCCAACGCCGCTTCGCTGGTCACAAGCCCCACGCGCCAGCCTTTGAAATGCTCTTTCAACGTCTGCCCCAATGCACCATGGAGCGCAAAGAGCGGCTTCTTGTCGCCGATCCGCGCGCCATAGGGCGGGTTCAGCATGACCAGCCCGGGTGGCCCATCAGGGGGGCGTGCGTCTGAAAGGCTGTGGCAAGTGAACGACGTCCAACCCGCCACTCCGGCCCGTTCGGCATTGGCGATGCTCATGCGGATGGCACCGGCGTCGCGGTCTGAACCATAGAAGCGGGCTGTCGGCACGGCGGGTGCCTCTTCGCCCCTCATCTGCGCCCAACGCTGCGCGTCGAAGCTGGCCAATTGTTTAAAGGCAAAGCCACGGGTTCGGCCTGGAAAGCGCCGCGCTGCGATCTCTGCCGCTTCAATCGGAAAAGTGCCGGAGCCGCACATCAGATCGACCACCGACTCGCGACCGTCATAACCGCAGGCGCGCAGAAAGAGTGCGGCGAGGTTTTCGCGCATGGGGGCCTTGCCCACGGCCTCTTTATGCCCGCGCTGGTGCAGGGCCGCACCAGAACTGTCGATGCTGACCGTGACCTGATTGTCGTGGATGCGCACTTTAAGGATCAGTTCGGCGTCCGGCGATACCGGGATGCCGTGGCTGTCTTTCAGCGCCGTTTCGATCCGCTGGGTCGCCGCCTTGGCGTGGTAGATCTTGGAGGCCTTGCAGGTCACCTGCACCTTTACTGGCACGTCCTTGCGCAGCACGGACCCCCAGTCAAACTTGCGCGCCCGTTTGTCGAGTTGTGCCAGATGAAACGCCATGAAGCTGCCGACGCGCACCAGCACGCGCGCTGCCCCACGTAAGGTCAGGTTGGCGCGCCAGACCGTCTCCCAATCGCCCTGTATCGAGACGCCGCCCTTGCCGGGGGTGACATTTGTGAAGCCCTTTTCTTCGGCTTCTTCTGCCAGCAGTGGTTCGAAGCCCGGTGGGCATACGAGGAAGATTTCGAGTCCAGACATGGCTTCCCTTTAGCCCGAACGCCCGCCGACCGCGAGACCCCGGATTTCTCGCAGAAATCCGCAGCGCCGCCCTGATTTGGCCAAAGTCGCCTGTCACACTGCTGTCATGAGCTTTGCAGGCACATACCATGAAGAAGTCATCGCATCCCGGCGTGACCGGTCTCGGCGCGCGTTCTTTTGGGCGAAGGTCACCAGCATCGCGCTGATGCTGACCATTGCTGTTGCCCTGCGGGCGGAGCCTGAATTGCGGCGTGTTCTGATGGGTGCGGGCATGGAGGCGGTGCAGAGCTTTGCCGGGCCACAGCGCGAAGGTGAATTTTTGGCCCATGCCTCCGCCCAGCCCTTCTTGCAATCCCAGACGTCGGAACCAGAACAGAGTCACCTGCCGCGCTCAAGGGTCAAGGTGAACCGGCCGGAGCCTCTATTGGAACCTAGCGCGTCTTCGCCGATCTCCACCGACATGCAGCAGCTTTATCGTCAGTTGCAGCAGATCCGGACGCAACCCTAGCCGATCTTCACGACCTCAAAGTCAAACGTCAGGTCCTGCCCCGCCAGCGGGTGATTGGCATCCAGCGTCACCGTGGCCTCGTCCACATGCACCACCATCACAGGCAGCGCCTGCCCGTCCGGGGTCTGCATCTGCAACTGTGTTCCAACCTCGAGCGGGATATCGGCCGGGATGCCTTCGCGCGGGATCGCTTGCCGCATTTCGGGGTTGATGGGGCCGTAGGCCTCTTTGCAATCGATGCGGACGATCTTTTTCTCGCCCTCGGTCATGCCCGGCAGTGCGGCGTCGAGGCCTGGGATGATCTGGCCGGAGCCCACTTCGAACTCCAAGGGGTCGCGCCCTTCGGAGCTGTCGAACTGGGTGCCATCCAGCAGCGTGCCTGTGTAGTGGATGGCGACCTTGTCGCCGGTCTTGACCTGAGTTGTCATGGGGTCCGATCCGTATCATGAGGGTTAAGGCGCGACCCTGTCAGGGGGATCCTTCCAAGTAAAGGCGCAATTGGGGCCTTTTACCCCCTGCCCACCCATGACAGTCTGGCCTTTGAACGACCCCGGGGGAGACGACCCATGCCCATCACAACTTGCGTGTTTGACGCCTATGGTACGCTTTTCGACGTGGCCGCTGCCGCCCGTCAGGCCGCGGCTGAGCCTGCTTATGCGGCCATCAAGGACGACTGGCCCGATTTGGCGGACCATTGGCGGCTCAAACAGCTGCAGTACACCTGGCTGCGGGCCGTGGCGGATGCGCATACGGATTTCTGGGAGGTTACGAAGAACGGCCTCGACTGGGCGTTGGAAAAGACAGGCCATGATGGTGATCCGGCCCTGCGCGAGCGGCTGTTGGCGCTGTATTGGGAACTGCAGGCCTACCCGGAGGTGCCGCAGATGCTGCACACTTTGAAAGACGGCGAGATGAATACGGCAATCCTGTCCAATGGCTCGCCCGACATGTTGCAGGGGGCCGTGGACAGCGCGGGCATCAGCGATGTGCTGGACGTGTCACTGTCGGTGGAAAGCGTGGGCATCTTCAAGCCGGACCGCTCCGTCTATGACCTCGTCGGCAAGCATTTTGGCTGTGTGAAATCCGAGGTGCTTTTTGTGTCCTCCAACGGTTGGGATGCGGCAGCGGCATCCGGCTATGGCTTTACCACCACTTGGGTGAACCGTGCGGGCGAGCCGATGGACCGACTGCCCTGGACACCGGCCCATGTGCTGACCGATTTGACAGGCATCCCAAAACTGGCGGGGCTGTGAAATGGCGACGTTTCAGACCTCCGACGGGTTGACGCTATACTATACGGACGAAGGCGAGGGGTTGCCGATCCTTTGCCTGTCGGGCCTCACCCGCACCGGCGGGGATTTCGATTATGTGACACCGCATCTGGCGGGCAACCGGTTGATCAAGCTCGACTATCGCGGGCGCGGGCAATCGGATTTTGATAAGAACTGGCAGAACTACACCTTGCCGGTTGAATGCCGGGATGTGCTGGAACTGCTTAGCGCTCTGAGCCTCGACAAGGTGGCGATCCTGGGGACGTCGAGGGGCGGGCTGAATGCCATGGGTCTGGCGATGGGGGCCAAGGACAGGCTGCTGGGCGTGGCATTGAATGACATCGGCCCCGCGCTGGACCCCAAGGGGCTGGAGTTCATCATGGGCTATCTGGGCCGCAACCCGGCGGCCAAGACCCATGCGGAGGCGGCTGCGGCCATGGCCCGCATCTTCACCGACTTCGAAGGGGTCCCGGAAAGTCGCTGGATAGAAGAAGCGGTCAAGCACTACCGCCAGGAAGACGATGGGCTGAAGATCACCTACGACCCACATTTACGCGACGCGGTGGAGGCGGCAAGCCATCAGGCGGCACCCGACCTTTGGCCGTTCTTTGATGCCATGGAGGGCCTGCCGCTGGCCTGCATACGAGGGGCCAATTCGAACCTGCTGGCGGAAGAAACGCTCACCGAAATGCAGCGCCGCCGTCCGGATATGATCACTGCGGTGGTGCCGGGGCGTGGGCATATTCCGTTTCTGGACGAACCGGAGGCGGTGGCGGCTTTGCACACATGGGTGGAGGCGATGCAATGAATATCGAGATGATCCGCGCCGCTGCTGAGCGGCTGAAAGGCCACGCGCGACGCACGCCGCTTTTGAACGCGCCGCTGCTGGATGACATCGCGGGGCGGCGGGTCTGGGTGAAACCGGAATGCTTGCAGCTGACGGGCAGCTTCAAGTTTCGCGGGGCGTGGTCGGCCTTGTCTGCGCTGGACGCGGAAACCCGCGCCAAAGGCGTGATTGCGTTTTCGTCAGGCAATCACGCGCAGGGCGTGGCGCTGGCGGCCAAACGGCACGGCGCACCAGCGGTGATCATCATGCCCAGCGATTCACCTCAGCTAAAGATCGACAACACCCGCGCATATGGGGCGGAGGTTTTGCTCTATGATCGCGACGGGGAAAGCCGCGAAGAGATTGGCAAGCGGTTGGGGGCGGAGCGCGGGTTGACGCTGATCAAACCCTACGATGAGCCTCAGGTGATTGCGGGCCAAGGCACCACGGGGCTGGAAATCGCCGAACAAGCGGCTGAGCACGGCATCGAAGAGGCGGATGTGATTGTCTGCTGTGGTGGGGGCGGTCTGACGTCCGGCATTGCCCTCGCGTGTGAGGCTGACGCGCCCGGCTTGCGCGTGCGCCCGGCTGAGCCCGAAGGATTTGACGATGTTGCCCGCTCGCTCCGCTCTGGCGGGATTGAGCGCAACAACGCAACCTCTGGCAACATCTGCGACGCGATCCTGACACCGCAGCCCGGTGACATCACCTTTCCGATCATCAAGCGGCTATGCGGATCGGGGCTGGCGGTCAGCGAAGACGAGGCGTTGCTAGCTGTCGCCCATGCCTGGAACCGTCTCAAGGTCGTGGCCGAACCCGGCGGTGCCGTGGCCCTTGCCGCTGCCCTGTTCCGCGCTGACCAGATCAAAGGCGATGACGTCATCGTCACCATCTCGGGTGGCAACGTTGACCCCGCCCTGTTCCAACGCGCCTTGGAGAGCTTATGACCCAGTTCCGCATTGCCAGTTTCAACGTCAAGAACCTGATTGGGCCGGACAAGGAATACTACCGCTTCCAGTCCTACACGCCCGAGGAATACGCCTGGAAAGAGGATTGGCTGGCCGATCAGATCGTCAATCTGAACGCCGATATCGTCGGTTTTTAGGAGATTTTCGAGGAAGAGGCCTTGGCCGCGACCATCGCCCGGGCGGATGCGATTGGTCGGGCGAACAACGAGGCAGCGCTGCCCGGCGAGGACAAAAGGTACAGGCATCGCGCGATCTTTGACCGGTTGGCCTATTCCGACTACGGAAAGGCGGAGCTGGCCTTTGCCCCCAACATCCATGACGGTGAACCGGGCCATCGCCGCCCCGGGGTGGCGATCCTGTCTCGGCTGGGCTTTGCCGAGCCACCGCAGATTTTGCAAGAGCTGGATCAGCCGCTTGATATTCCCTTCCAGACGCTGGGGGATGCGGATGGCGGACACTACCGCATCGCCAAGCTGAGCCGCCCGATCCTGAAGGTGCGCGTGCCTGTGGGCGGGCAGGTCGTCACCGTTTTCAACTGCCATCTGAAGTCCAAGCTGGGTGAATTTGTGCGGCCCAAGGGCGCTGATTTCCCGCCTGAGGCCGATCTGACCAAGTATGATCCGGTGGGCCGTGCGCTGGGTGCTGCCCGCGCGGCCATGCGCCGGATGGCGGAGGCTTGGGTACTGCGCGATGCGATTGTCACAGAGATCCGGCGGGGCCATCCCGTCATGGTGCTGGGCGATTTCAACGACAGCGAACATGCGGTCAGTTCAGAAATCATCGCAGGCGAGGTGCCGTTCAAGAACTACGCCTGGATGCTGCGTCACGATGCAGAACATCGCGGCGACCGCTATTCAGACGAGGAAAGCGCGCAGATTACCGAAGCCATCGAGGCCGTGCGCCTGCACTCCGCCGAAAAGATGTTCGTGCGTAAATCGCTGCGGGATATGGTCTATACCTCGGCCTTCGGCGGCAATTTTGAGAGCATCGACCAGATCCTGATGTCGCGTCATTTCACGCCGGACTGGAAGGGACATATCGGCGAGATGGCCTATTTCAGCGTGCTCAATGACCACCTGACCGACGGCAGCCATCCGGAGGCCCCTTACAACAAACTGGCATCCGACCACGGGCAGATCATGGCCACGATCCGCCTGCGCGAGGGCAAACAGTGAAGCTGTTTGATGCAGGCGGTGTAAAGCTGCACTACCGCGTGGATGGCCCGGCAGATGGTGCGCCAGTGGTCTTTGCCAACTCACTGGGCACGGACATGCGGCTTTGGGACCCCATCCTGCCGCTGCTGCCCGAGGGCTTGCGGATTATTCGGTTCGACAAGCGCGGGCATGGGCTGTCGTCCATCCCCCCTGCTCCATACACGATGGGCGCGCTTATTCGGGATGTAGAGCGGCTGCTCGATCATCTGGAGGTCCGCAATTCCCTGTTCGTGGGTCTTTCGATCGGCGGCATGATCGCGCAGGGGTTGGCGGTCAAGCGGCTGGACATGGTCCGGGCGATGGTGCTGAGCAACACGGCGGCCAAGATCGGCAACCCGGACTTCTGGGAGCAGCGGATTGCGGCCGTGCGGGCCGAGGGGACGAGCGGGATCGCAGATGCGGTGATCGCCCGCTGGTTTGGCAAGGCCTTCCTGGCCACGCCAAAGGCCGAGCTGTGGCGCAATATGTTGGCGCGGCAATCGGATGAGGGCTACGCAGGCTGTGCGGCTGCAATCTCTGGCACCGATTTCTACACACCCACCAGTGGCTTACGCCTGCCCGTTTTGGGCATTGCAGGACCCGAGGATGGCTCCACCCCGCCGGATCTGGTGCGGGAGACCATTGATCTGGTCCCGGGCAGCAGCTTTCACCTGATCCGCAAGACGGGGCATCTGCCTTGCGTCGAACGGCCCGAGGAGTTTGCGCAGGTGTTGACGCAGTTCATGCGGGACACGGGGCATATCTGAATGGCCGCGAGCGTTTTTGACAGCCCGCTCTACGCGCAGCTTTTCGCGGTGGGGGATACCGGGCGGCTCTTTAGCGACAGCGCGGCTATTCGGGCGATGTTGCTGGTCGAAGGGGCTCTGGCCAAGGTGCAAGGATCACTGGGCGTGATCCCGGAGTTTTCGGCCGCTGCGATCCACCGTGCGTCGTTGGAAATACAGATCGACCCCGGCGCATTGGCGCAGTCCACGGGCGAGAACGGCGTAAGCGTGCCGGGGTTGGTTGCTGCCTTCAGGGCAGAGATGAAGGCCCCGGAACACGCGCAATATGTGCACTGGGGGGCCACTAGTCAGGATATCATCGACACCGGGTTGATGTTGCGGCTGCGTCAGACTCTGGCCTTGGCTGAGGAAGACCTGCGTGGGATCGTCAAAGCGCTGGGTGCCAAAGCGGAGGAACACGCGGCCCTTCCTATTGCCGCCCGCACTTGGGGCCAGCAGGCCACCCCTACCACATGGGGCGCGGTTTTGGCGGAGTGGGGCGCACCTCTGCTTGATGCATTGGAGGCGCTGGAAAGCTTGCGTCGCGCATCCTTGCTGGTGTCGCTGTCCGGCGCTGCGGGGACAGCCTCCGCCCTTGGTCCAAAGGCGGCAGAGACGCGCGCTGCCTTGGCTGAGGCTTTGGGATTGGCCGATCCTCAGCGCAGTTGGCATGCGGATCGCACTCCGATCCTGCGGATTGCCGATTGGCAGGGGCAGGTCATGGCGGCATTGGCTCATATGGCGCATAGCCTGTTGGCTCTGACGTCTTCCGAAGTTGCGGAGATGTCCTTGGGGACATCGGGCGGGTCTTCGACCATGCCGCAGAAACAGAATCCCGTGGCCCCTTCGGCCATTCTGGCGCTAAGCCATCAGTTCGCGGGCCTGCGGTTCACGCTTCAGGCATCGAGCGTGCATCAGCATCAACGCGACGGGGCTGCCTGGTTTGCGGAATGGATGGTGCTGCCTCAGCTTGCCTTATCCCTTGCATCGGCCTTGCACCATGCCAAAGGCCTTGCCGCCACGATCACGCCGCGCCCCATTCAGATGCAGGGCGCGTTGGAGAGCAGCCTTGGTTTGATCCACGCAGAAGCCTTGAGCTTTGCGCTGACTGAGAGCCTGCCGCGCCCGGAGGCGCAGAAGGTCGTCAAAGCGCTGTGCCGCGAGGCATTGGACAAACGCACGCCGCTTGCGGACCTTGCGGGGGCGGATTACCCCGACCTCGATCTGAGCCTATTTGACCCTCCCCGCGGGTTGGGCAGCGCACCGGCAGACGCCCGCGCCTTTGCGGCCCGCGCCAGAGGGCTCTGACAGCGATGCGTCCAGCCGTCCTTTTTGTCCTGCTGACCGTGATGATCGATGCCATGGGCATCGGCCTGATGGTCCCGGTGATGCCTGACCTGATCCGTGAGGTCGACGGCGGGACTTTGGCTGAGGCGGCAATCTGGGGCGGCATTCTTTCGACCACCTTCGCCGTGATGCAGTTTCTGTTCGGTCCCGTCCTGGGAGGGTTGTCAGACCGGTTCGGGCGGCGGCCTGTGTTGCTGGTGTCGATGGTGGTGATGGCGGCGGACTACGCGGTCATGGCGGTGGCTGGGTCGATATGGTTGCTCTTGGCGGGCCGGGTCGTGAGGGGCATTGTCGCCGCAACACAGTCCACGGCGGCAGCCTACATGGCGGACATCTCAAAGCCCGAAAACCGGGCCGCGAATTTCGGATTGGTGGGCGCAGCCTTCGGTCTGGGCTTCGTTTTGGGCCCGCTATTGGGCGGATTTCTGGCCGAATACGGCACCCGCGCGCCCTTCTGGGCAGCGGCAGCCATGGCCGGGGCCAATGTGATCCTGGGCTGGGCCGTCCTGCGTGAAACCGTCAGCGCCGAGCGCCACCGCCCCTTTTCATTCAAGCGTGCCAACCCGCTGGGCGCTTTGAGGCAACTGGGCAAGCTGCCCGGGTTGCGCCAGCTGCTGGTGGTCTATTTCCTCTACAACGTGGCCTTTTCGGTCTACCCGTCAGTCTGGCCCTACTTCGCGCGCGAGCGTTTCAGTTGGGAGCCCTCGACCATCGGCTTGTCGCTGGCTCTGTTCGGCATTGCCATGGCGCTGGTGCAGGCGGGCGGCATTCGGCTTGTGCTTAAATCCTTTGGCGAGCGTGGCACGGTGTTGGTGGGCCATGTCTTCAGCATCATCGCCTACCTGCTGCTGGCGCTTGTGACGTCCGGTACGGTGGCGCTGATCCTGACGCCGCTGGCCGCTTTGGCCGGGGTGATCCCGCCTGCGCTGCAGGGGATCATGTCTCAGCGGGTGGCGGATGACGCGCAGGGCGAGTTGCAGGGTGCGCTGACCTCAGCCTCCTCTCTGGCGATGATCCTGTCGCCGCTGACCATGACCTGGACCTTTGCCACTTTCACCGGTGATGGCGCCCCGGCCTATTTCCCGAGCGCGCCTTTTGTGCTGTCCATGGGGTTGGCTGTTGTGGGCCTCGTGCTGTTCGTGCTGCGCCCCCGCAAACGAAACCTGACGTAAACAGGCGACAGCGGCGTCGTTTCCATGCTTGCAACTGGATGCAGGTGCGTCAGAGTGCCTGAAACACGCCGCGCCCGGAAGGACCCCATATGCCCCTGATCAAAGCCGCAGTTGCCCATGAATTTGGCGCGCCCCTTGTTGTCGAAGACGTGGATCTGCGCGCGCCTGAGGGCAGCGAGGTCGAGGTCACGCTGGAGGCAGTGGCGATCTGCCATTCCGATATTTCTTATGCCGAAGGCGGCTGGGGTGGCTCGCTTCCCGCGGTCTATGGTCACGAGGCGGCGGGCCGTGTGACGGCGCTGGGCCCCAACACCCGGGGGCTGGAGGTTGGTGATGCGGTTGTCGTGACGCTCATCCGCGCCTGTGGCACCTGCCCCAGCTGTTCCGGCGGTAAGCCCACGATTTGTGAGACACCCTATGATGGCGATCTTGGCCCGCTGAAGACGGCAGAGGGCGGCAAGCTGCATCAGGCCATGGCCTGCGGGGCGTTTGCAGAGAAGGTCGTTGTGGAGATGGCGCAGGTGGTGAAGATCACGGGCGATATCCCGATGACCTCTGCCAGCTTGATCGCTTGCGGTGTGATCACCGGTGTCGGTGCGGTCGTAAACGCCGCAGGCCTGCGCGCAGGGCAGGACGTGGTTGTGATTGGCGCGGGTGGTGTGGGGCTCAACGCCATTCAGGGCGCGCGCATTGCCGGGGCTCGGCGGATCGTGGCCGTGGACATGAGCGAAGAGAAGCTGGACATCGCGCAAGAGTTCGGGGCCACCGACGGCGTATTGGCCACGGTCGACAAGCCCTGGCGGGCAGCCAAGGCCGCGATGGGCCGGGGGGCAGACGCGGTGATTGTGACCGTGGGCGCTGCCCCTGCCTATGACGCGGCCCCGCGTTATCTGGCGGCAGGCGGGAACCTGGTGATGGTGGGCATGCCACACACGGGCGCGTTTTCCACCTACGAGCCTGCTAACTTTGCGGCCATGGGTCAGGGGGCCCTGGGCTCCAAGATGGGAGATGTTGTGATCCAGCGGGACATCCCCTGGATGGTAGACCTTTATGCTCAGGGACGGTTGAAGCTGGATGAGCTGGTATCGGGCACCTGGCGGCTGGATCAGATCAACGAGGCGATTGCGGACACCAAAACTGGGTCTGCCAAGCGCAACGTGATCGTCTTTTAGCTTCGGTGCAGGGGGCCTGCACCTTACGTAAGGTGGGCGCACCGCCCACCCTTGATCGGGGGACAGACAATGGTCGCAATAGAGCAAGGCGGGAATATCCTGCGGATTGACACAGCGCAGGGCCCTCGGCGGTTCCACGGCGTCTGGCTGCGCGACAACGCACAAGACGCAGACACCCGCGACCCCGGCAATGGCCAGCGGCTGATCACCCTGGCGGACATTCCCGACGATTGCACGCTCAGTGACGCGCAAGAGCGGGGGGATAGCGTCGAAGTCACCTTTGAGGCCGATGGCAAGACCGTTGTCTTCCCCAAGGACTGGCTCGCCGCCCATGCCTATGACGCCTCACAGGACCGCACGCCTCGCCTGCCGGACGGGGCAGAACGCTGGGACAGCGCCCTGTCAGACGCGCTGCCAACGGGTGACCTGCCCGCAATGCAGCAGGACAGCGCTGCCCTGCGCAACTGGCTAACCGCCCTGCGCCGCTACGGGTTTGCAAAGGTCACCGGCGTGCCCACCACTGAAGGCAGCCTTTTTGAGATTGTCGATCTCTTTGGCTATGTGCGGGAGACCAACTACGGTCGTCACTTCGAAGTCCGCACGGAGGTAAATCCGGTCAACCTCGCCTACACCGGGCTTGGCCTGCAGGCCCATACTGACAACCCGTACCGCGACCCGCAGCCCACTGTGCAGGTGCTGTCGTGTCTTGAGAACTCGGCCACGGGCGGGGAAAACATGGTGGTCGATGGCTTTGCCGCCGCCCTGCGCCTGCGCGAGGAAGACGCGCATGGCTTTGATCTGCTGAGCCAGCATTGCGCACGATTTGCCTACACGGGCAGCGCCGGTGTCGCGCTGCATGCGCGTCGTCCGATGATTGAGCTGTCACCTGACGGCGTCTTGCAGGCCGTCCGCTTCAACGCGCGTTCCGCAGCGCCACTGGTAGACGTACCGTTTGACAAGATGGAGGGCTACTACGCCGCCTATCGCCGCCTGAGCGCGATCATTGACGATCCGGCCTCTGAAGTGCAGTTCAAACTCGCCCCGGGCGAAGCCTTTGTGGTCGACAACACCCGCGTGCTGCACGCGCGCAAGGGTTACTCCGGCGAAGGGCATCGCTGGCTGCAGGGGTGCTATGCGGACCGCGACGGGTATCTCTCCACCCTCGCCGCGCTGGAGGCTCAGGATGCCTGAGCTTACGCGCGACACCATTGTGCCATTCCTCAACGACATCTTTGACAGGCGGGGCGGGGAGGAATACCTGGGCGAGCCCGTGACCATGGCCCAGCAAATGTTGCAAGGGGCCACACTGGCCGAACGGCAAGGCCTGCCCGAAGAGGTGATTGTCGCCGCCTTGCTGCATGACATCGGGCATTTCACGTCTGAGTTCGGCACCTATCACCCCGATGATACGCAAGACCGGCATCACGAGGACGCAGGTGCCGATGTGCTGGGGGGCTATTTCCCCTCCATCGTGACGGACTGCGTGAAGTACCACGTCGCGGCCAAAAGATACCTCTGCGCCACGCGGCCTGCTTACTTCCAACGGCTCTCAGCGGCGTCGGTACACACTTTGCAACTGCAAGGTGGGCCGATGGACCAAAACGAAGTTGCGGCATTTGAGGCCAACCCTAATCTGGAGCGGATCATCCAAGTCCGTTATCTGGACGAGGCGGGCAAGGATCCCGAAATGGACACCCCCGGTTTTGCGCATTTCGCCCCGATGGTGCAGCGCGTTGTGGACCGGCATCTGGAGCAACAGCAGTGACTGACGCACCAACCCGTAAGGTGGACGCATCGTCCACCCCCCTCTCAAGACAAGGGTGGGCGACACGCCCACCTTACGTCTCCCCGCTGCAAAGGCCGCACCCATGAAACTTCAGGACCTCGACGTCATCATCACCTCGCCGCCGGCCCCCGGCTGGGGGGGGCGCTATTGGATCCTTGTGAAGCTGACCACCGACACCGGGATAACCGGTGGGGGGAATGCTA
>CAXMWW010000017.1:0-502528 GCA_963422245.2 uncultured Sulfitobacter sp.
CGTCTATATATGGCTCGGCTACGAGCTTTATGAGCGTCTGGAAATACTGTCGTGGACTTTGCTACTGGCGGGCCTTTCCGCCGCTGCAGCAATTGCGGCTTTCATTTTTGTTCGTTGGGCGTTGGCGTTGCAGGTTCGCCGGGCCGAAGAAGCCACCGGCGATGTGATAAACATTGTCAACCGCTTTATCGTGGCGATCCGACTGCTCCAATCACCCGTGCGGAAGTACATGAAATTATCGGGCAGGCACGCACCGCTGTTCCACGGACTGTCAGCGCTATCACGCTTTTCTTTACGCTCTCTATTCTGCTGGTGTTATTCGGGGAAATCGTTCTTTTAACCCAAGCTGGTATGATGTATGTGCAGACCCGCCGGATTGAAGAACAGAACATACTTTTGAGCAGGCAGTCCGAGGTTCAAACAGCGCAATTTCTGCAAGAAAGCCTGACTTCCGTTGATCAAATTGGAAAATCGGTAGAGGATGTCCGTCGGGCTGTTCAGACTTTGAACGAGGATTTTATAGCGCCGTTCGTCATTATTCCAGACACGGTTAATGAGATCAGCGCTGCAACATTTGGTGAGGGTGAAGTTATACGGGTGTGTTTTGAGGACGACCCGTGCCCCTACATCTCTGCTGAGACGTTCGCGAATTTGGCAAGCACTGGCGAGATTGTCGTAACAGCAAGCAACGCAGGTTCATTGCGCGGGTGGTATCGATTTACCGATGTCCTTGAAGCCGTTGGGCTTGTCTTTACCGCCTCCATCACGAATTCTGACGTAGCTAACGACGATATTCGTCTAGCCCAAGACCAGTTGTCCAACGCCATCGTCACCTGTGGCGGAACGCCGGAAGGCAAAACCGTGAATAGGTTTTCGGGGCTAATGGGTGGTTTTCTAGCTGCAATTGACATGTGGCCGATTAACGGCCCTGAAGATATTCAACCAGGGCAAACGCTTACTTTCCCAAAACAAGTCGACCGTGCAAATTTCCTTGGTATATCCGCCGCAGTGGGATTATTGGCCGAAAGCGAAGGCAGTTCGATAGAAATGATCGGCAATGCATCGGACGCGGCGGCGCTTCTTGCATCGTCGCTTTCGATGTTGGAATTGGAATTTCAAGAGCTTTCAACGTCATGTTCTTCACGTTTGCAGGGTCTCTCTGCGACCGCGGAGGCACTGCAAAACCGAACAAATTCTATACTGGAAACGGTCGCGCGAAGCGTTGAAGATTAAACTCTCTGTTGCCCATCAACATGGAACGGGGGATACTCCATGGCTCATGCTGGTTTGAGTTTGAGTGTAATTTGATCAGTAGACATTGTAGTCAACGTTGCGAGTATCGACCAGCCTTGTTTGCGTGCCGTTTCGATTACGCTTCTCAGTATGCAGAAATTGTCTGCTCCGGCCATGGTGCGGAAGCCTCCTGAGACTTTCATGCGGACCTTACCCATCCGCAAAGCCTGCTCGGCCTCATTGTTGGTGAAGGGAACACGCAGGTCGTTGAGGAAACGCAGCACATCGGCCTTGCGGTCGCACAATCGCAGCGCGAGATTGTGGCCGGTCCGTCGTTTGGGTCGCCCGCGTCTGGTTTTGCCGATCGGGGTCGGGCTCAGAGGGGGCTGGCCTTCATGGAACAAAATGGCCTTTGTGATGCAGGCGTCGTAACGTTCGTTGATGGCTGCGATCACAGTCGCCGAGACGTTGTCTAACCCGTTTTCACGGGCGATTTCGGTCGCTTTCCTGGCATCCAGCAGGATGTTCTTCATTGCCAATGCCCAGTCTTCTTTTTCAATGTCGACCAGTGCTTGCAACTCACGCAGGTGATGGGCATTGCACAGGACGTGCTCGACACCTTCCATTCTGCCGTAGGATGCCCAGTTGTCGTGCACCACAATACCCGACACGCCGGACAACAAATCGCCTCTACCGCTTCCCATTCGGAAATGGCTCATCGTCGGCGAACAGATGACATGTTGCCACCGGGTCCGACCTCCAACCCGCAGGCCCGTTTCATCCAGATGTTTGACCACAACCTTCGGACCGCACAACGCTTCACGTACAGAATCCGAGAAAGACCGCATTTTATGCGCCATCTTTGCGATGAGACGCGATAGGGTCGCCGTCGCGATCCGCACACCGCACACGTCGAAAAACACCTGAGAAAGACGATCGTCGGGAATGCAGTGGTGGGTCTGAAGATAGGCCGCCACGGCCGCAATGCGACCACCGTATTGAACTGGCGCCATAACCCCTGCCGGGAAAGAGCCGCGTGCAAGCTTGCCACAGCCCGGGCACAGGCATTTATGGGATCGATGTTCAGTGACCATAAGAGGCGGCGGCGGTGGCAGGTCGAACACCTGGCGGGCAACAAAACCTTGTGACGAACAGTGTGACAAGTCGTGCTGACACTGCGGGCAGGTCTGCGGGTGATGATCAACGATCTCGTCCGGATTGTCGACTTGGGATCGCGTCGTACCCTTGTGCCCCGGTTGTCCGCCGGGCTTGCGCCCCGATTTTCCTCTTTGGCTTTTCGTGCGGTTGGCGTGCGGTTTCGACAGCCCGTCGCTCGACGGGGGTTTGCTGCTGTTTTTGCTGTGCAGTGAAAGGCGGCGCTCAAAAGCCTCAACGCGCTGTTCAAGGGCGGCAATCATATCTGCTTGGGTCTCAATGATTTCAGTCTGCCGCCGGTTCTCATCGACAAGCAGCGCATTGGCTTCCAGCAACTCCATGTTCTCAGCATGGAGAGTGGTCACCAACTCGATCCATTCCACCTTTGAAAGGTCGGCTGAATTGCCTGTATGGGGAGGCTTAGGTGACATGCCCTGAACGATTCACAAAATGAACGATCACTAAAGCAAAAAGATGCCCGGCGAGTCAATTCGCCACACTTGGACAAGCAGGGCAATCGACTGAATAAATTGCTGACAAGGCTGCATTTTTCTGAATCAAAGACATGAAATGACCCTGTATCTGGAGGATTTCCATGTCGGAAGCGTCCAAAGACCGCCTGATCCCTGAGTTTCTGACCCATTTTGAGGCCATCCCAGACCCGCGTCAGGCGGCGAAAGTGATCTACCCGCTGAACGAGATATTCCTGCTTGTTTTGTGCGCTGTGATCTCTGGTGCGGATGGATGGACCTCCGTCGCCCTCTACGGTCGAAAGAAGTTGGACTTTCTGCGGCGCTTCTTGCCGTTCAAGGATGGCACGCCTAGCCATGACCAACTCGGTATTCTGTTCTCCCGCCTCGATCCCGAGGCCTTGCAGAACAGCTTCACGAATTGGGTTGCAAGCTGGCCTGACATGCTTGAAGGCGTTGTCGCGGTTGACGGCAAGACGCTTCGGCGATCCTTCGACAGCACGTCGAACACGGGTGCGGTCCACATGATCTCGGCCTGGTCTTGCGAGCAGAAACTGGTCCTCGGCCAGCGCAAGGTCGCGGACAAGTCCAATGAGATTACAGCCATTCCCAAACTGCTGGAGATACTGGCGCTTGAAGGCGCGATCATCTCGATCGATGCCATGGGCTGTCAGCGCAAAATCTGTCAACAAATCATGGACAAAGACGCAGATTATGTCATTGGTCTGAAAGGTAATCAGGGCAGCTTGCACGAAGACGTCAAACTGTTCTTTGAGGAGCATCTGGACCGGGGTATCGGTGGCGAGTTTCTGCGAAAAAGCGAAACGACAGATGCCGATCATGGCCGACTTGAAACACGCCGCTACACCGTTTGCACAGACATCGAATGGTTGGAAAAACGCCATCACTGGCCGGGCCTGAAGGCCGTCATCATGACCCAGTACACGCGGGAAATCAGAGGCAAGGTGAAAAGAATACGCCAGTTCTACATCTCATCAATGACCGCCGATGCGGAAAAGATGGCCGCGCACATCCGAAATCACTGGCAGGTGGAAAACTGTTTGCACTGGGTTCTGGATGTCACCTTCCGGCAGGACGATTGCCGCATCAGAACCGGGAATGCAGCAGCCAATTTTGCCGCGATCAACCACGCTGCAATAAACCTGCTGCGGCAGGGACCTGGCAAAATGAGCATGCCGCAGGAACGACGCTCAGCCGCATGGGACGACGCATATATGGAGCAATTGCTGCGCAACTAGCGTTCAATCGATTCCCCTGCTTGGACAAGCGCTAGCGATAACCTGACCAGTTACAAAAAAACGTTCTTTGGAAATCGAGAACGTCTTGTCTCCGCTGTCATAGATTTTCTGCGCGTCAAGAACCTGTGTCAGCATCTCTTCCATCTTGTCGAGATCGCGCACAATGAAGGTGATGTGGCTTAGGCCCTGTGCCATAGGTCCTAAACGACCGCCTCGATGCTCAGCGTATGGGTGCTGAAGCGGATCGCATTGGCTGCGTCGTGATCTGCCCCCATACCGCATTGAATGGCCCCCTCACCGGTCAACAGGGTCGCACGACGGTGCAGGTTCACTTCCGTATCCCCGTCACGCATCAGCACCGTCCCTGTGGAGGAATGGTCGGAGATTTCCAACTGGTAGTGCCGCAAAGACAGCGTCGCATGGCTGCGTGACACCCAGGCCAATTCGACCACGATGTCGCAATCCGCAGACCGCCCAATGGTCAGGGACTGGCCCTCCACGATCTTCCATAGCTGATCCTGAAACCGGAATTCGGCAAACTCGGTGCGGCCGGCGCGCTGCTCGGCCGGTTTGACCTGCGAAAATATCACCGTCTGCTGGACCATCTCGGCCACCGTACAGGCGTAGACTTTGGTCGGCGTCGCCTTGCCCCTGAGCGCCAGATCGCCAATCAACTGTACCCGCGCCTTGGAGGCCCCCGCCAACCCTTCAAAGCAACTGTCCCCCAGCAACAGTTCCCCTGGTTTGGCAAGCGACGCCAAACGCGCCGCCGTGTTCACCGCGCTGCCGTAAATGTCGTCCTCATGGTTCAGAAACTCACCAAAATACATACCCGCATGGACGGACAATCCCCCTTCCCAATCCTCGTTGATCATCGCCCACCCAGCCTGAAAAGCCGCTTCTGAACTCTCAAAATAACTCAGCACATCGTCGCCCTGGGATTTTACGCAGACCCCGCCCGCGTCCTCTACAATCACCCGCATGCGCATCAACATCCGGTCAATCTGGGCCAAAGCAACCTCATTCGACACAGTTTCATAGAGTTGCGTGCTACCGGTAATGTCGGTCATCAGGACGCAGGAATTGGGCATGTCGGTGTCCTGTTCAAACTTAAATCAATCAAAAACAGCGGGCGAAAAGCCGATATGGATTGCAGCTTAGGGTGCAGCGCATATCACTGGCAAGGTCTGGAAAACCGGAACCCGCCCTCACGCCCCCTTGAAAGCGCCTGCCACATGGGCGATGTGAAATGGGAACCAAACGACGGGAGCAGCGCATGGCTCTGCCGATGAGAGAACAACTAAAGTACTGGGGCATCGCGACTCTGGTCTTTGTGCTGGTACTCTGGTTCCTCGGGAATGTGCTGCTACCCTTTGTGCTGGGGGCCGCGATTGCCTATTTCCTCGACCCCGTTGCCGACCGGTTGGAGGCCATGGGCCTCAGCCGTGCGCTGGCCACAGCCGTCATCACCGTCTTCGCGATCCTAATCTTTGTGGTTATGGCGCTGTTGATTGTGCCGACGCTCATAAATCAGACCGCCAATCTGATCGAAACCGCCCCCCAGCTGACGCGCGACCTGATGGAATTTCTGACCACGCGCTTTCCCTCGTTGCTGGATGAGGAATCCACCCTGCGGACTTCTCTGACCTCGCTTGGGGCCACGATTCAGGAACGCGGCGGGCAGTTGTTGGAAACTGCCTTGGCTTCCGTTTCCTCGATCATCAACGTGATCCTGCTGTTTGTCATCGTGCCCGTTGTGGCGGTTTACCTGCTGCTGGACTGGGATCGCATGGTCGCTTCCGTCGACGAAATGCTGCCCCGCGATCACGCACCAACCATCCGCCAACTGGCCGCTGACATTGACAGGACACTGGCCAGCTTCATCCGGGGCATGGGCACCGTCTGCCTGATCCTTGGCACCTATTATGCCATCGCCCTCATGATCGTGGGCCTGCAGTTCGGCCTTGTAGTGGGCTTTGTCGCGGGTCTTGTGACCTTCATCCCCTACCTCGGCGCGCTTCTCGGCGGCGCGCTGGCCATTGGCCTTGCCCTCTTTCAGTTCTGGGGGGACTGGGTGTCGATTGGCCTTGTCGCCGGTATCTTCGCCATCGGTCAGGTTATTGAAGGCAATGTGCTGACGCCCAAGCTCGTGGGCTCCTCTGTGGGGCTGCATCCGGTCTGGTTGATCTTGGCCCTGTCTGTCTTTGGCTCGCTCTTCGGGTTCATCGGCATGCTGGTCGCGGTGCCACTTGCGGCCTCCATCGGCGTGCTTGCCCGTTTCGCCGTGGGCCAATATCGGTCCAGCATGCTCTATCAGGGTCTGGACCGCCCATCGGGCGATATGTCGGACAAGAAGTAATGGCCCAGCAACTTGGATTTGACTTGCCCAGTCGTCCGGCACTGGGCCGTGATGCCTTTCTGATCGCACCGTCAAACGCCATGGCCATGGCAATGATCGACGGCTGGGAAAGCTGGGCAAGCGGTAAGCTGGCGCTCACAGGCCCTGCCGGGTCCGGGAAGACCCACCTTGCCCATGTGTGGGCTGATATGGCGGGCGCACAGATCGTGGCGGCGGCTGATCTGCGCAGCGATGACATTCCCGCCCTCGCCAGCGGCCCCGTCGCGGTTGAGGATGTGCCCGAGATCGCGGCAGACGACGCGACACAAACCGCGCTCTTTCACTTGCACAACCTTGTACTGGCTGAGGGCCACACGCTGCTGCTGACAGGCACCGGCCCCGTAGCCAGCTGGGGGCTGACCCTGCCCGATCTGGAAAGCCGTTTGCGCGGGACCACGGCTGTCGATCTGGACCCGCCGGACGATGCGCTGCTCTCTGCCGTTTTGGTAAAACTGCTGGCAGACCGGCAGCTGACGCCAAAGCCCGACCTGATCCCCTACCTTCTGACGCGGATGGACCGGTCCTTTGCCGATGCGATTGACGTGGTGTCACGCCTCGATGCGGCCTCGCTTGCGCTCAAACGGCCCATCACCCGCCGCCTTGCGGGCGAGGTGCTGGACAAAGCGGCCCCGAAAAGCTGATAATGTCGCCTCTGGCACACCGCTGCTGCAGTCGCAAAAGTGTCACATATCAAATGCATAAGGCCGCATGATCGACGCCGATTTCCTCGAAGGGGCTTTCCCGCCCCCCACCCAGCTGGATGCGCTGGACATCACCGGGCCCAGTCGGTTCTTCAACCGTGAGCTCAGCTGGCTGGCATTCAACTGGCGCGTGGTGGAAGAGGCCGAAAACCCGCGCGTGCCGCTGCTTGAGCGTTTGCGTTTTCTGTCGATTTCCGCGGACAACCTTGATGAATTCTATACCGTCCGCGTTGCGGGCCTGCGTGAACTGGCACACGCTGGCAACACCACACCCGCCGCAGATGGATTAAGCCCAGCCGAACAGCTGGTGCTGATCAACGAAAACGCCCGCAAGCTGATGATGACGCAACAGCGAGTGCTGGTGAAACTGATGGCCGAGATGGACGATCAGGACATTTTCCTTGAACGCCTCGCGGATCTGACCAAAGACGACAAGAAATACCTGGCGGATGTCTTCCTCAACCAGGTGTTTGCGGTTCTATCCCCCCTCGCCATCGACCCCGCGCACCCTTTCCCCTTCATCCCCAACACCGGCTACGCGCTGGCGCTGCAACTGGAACGCACCAGCGACAAACGACCCCTTCAGGCGCTGCTGCCGATCCCGGCTCAGATCGACCGCTTCCTGCCTCTGCCCGCAGAGGATGGCAAACTGAGGTACCTGCCGCTCGAAGACCTGCTGGTGCTGCACATCCCTGACCTCTTCCCGGGCTACAAACTGAAGTCACACTTCGAATTCCGCGTGCTGCGCGACAGTGATCTGGAAGTGGAGGACGAGGCCGAAGACCTTGTTCGCGAGTTCGAAGTTGCCCTCAAGCGCCGCCGCCGGGGCGAAGTTGTACGACTGACCCATTCGGCGGGCGCGCCGGAAAAGCTCAAGGCGGTCGTGATGGACGAGCTGGGCGTGCAACCCCGCGATGTAATCGAAATCGACGGGATGATCGGCGTCGATGACCTGTCAGAGCTGGTCACAGACGCACGCCCTGACCTGCTGTGGCCGCAGTTCACGCCGCGTGTACCGGAACGCGTCACCGACCATGATGGCGACATGTTCGCCGCCATCCGCAAGAAAGACATGCTGCTGCACCACCCCTATGAGACCTTCGACATGGTGGTGCGCTTCCTGGCCCAGGCCGCGCGGGACCCTAACGTGGTGGCGATCAAGCAGACGCTTTATCGGACATCTCGCGACAGCCCGATTGTCGAAGCACTCTGCGAGGCGGCTGAGGACGGCAAATCTGTCACCGCACTGGTGGAGCTCAAAGCCCGCTTTGACGAGGCCGCCAACATCCGCCAGTCCCGGCGGCTGGAGCGCGCAGGCGCGCATGTGGTCTATGGTTTTCTTGATCTCAAGACGCACGCCAAAATCTCCACCGTGGTGCGGCGCGAAGGCAAACAGTTGGTAACTTATACCCACTACGGCACCGGCAACTATCACCCGATTACCGCGCGAGTATACACCGACCTCAGTTTTTTCACTTGTGATCAGACACTTGGGCGCGATGCCACCAAGGTCTTCAACTACCTCTCAGGTTATGCCCAACCTGAAACGCTGGATAACCTTAGGATCTCTCCCACGACGCTGAAGCCCTACCTGCTGGAAATGATCGCGGCCGAAATTGACCACGCTAAGGCAGGCAAACCGGCAGCCATCTGGGCCAAGATGAACAGCCTGATCGACAGCCAGGTGATAGATGCGCTTTACGCGGCCTCTCAGGCGGGCGTGAAAATCAGCCTGGTGATTCGGGGCATCTGCGGGTTGCGGCCCGGCGTTGCGGAGCTGAGCGAGAACATCCGCGTGAAATCTATTGTGGGCCGGTTCCTCGAACACAGCCGCATCGTCTGTTTTGGCAATGGCCATGGCTTGCCGCACAAGAAAGCGCGGGTGTTTATCTCTTCTGCTGACTGGATGGGCCGCAACCTCAACCGTCGGGTGGAAACTCTGGTGGAGATCGAGAACGCAACCGTAAAGGCCCAGATCACCAGCCAGATCATGGCCGCCAATCTGGCCGACGTTGCGCAAAGCTGGGTTATGCAGCCTGATGGCACCTTTGCGCGCCCCGACCTGCCGGAAGGCAAATTCGCCTTCAACTGCCACCGCTTCTTTATGGAAAATCCGTCGCTTTCAGGCCGTGGTTCTGCCGGTGCCTCGGATGTCCCAAAACTAACCCACACTGAGGATCAGGAACCGCCCACGAAGGGGCAAACCCAAGGATAAGCGTTTGACCTGCAGCGGCATCTGCCGCATCTTTTCGCCGAAGACGCCAAGGGAAGACCGCATGGCCAAATTGACCGACACAGCGCCCCTTGTACCCGAAACCGGGGTCGCGGATCTGGGCCCCTTTTCCAAACCTCTGTTCGAAGACCCAAGTGCGCGCAAACTGGCACGGGTGGGGGTTGTAGACGTGGGCTCAAACTCCGTCCGGCTAGTGGTTTTCGACGGTGCGGCGCGGTCGCCGGCCTACTTCTACAATGAAAAGATCATGTGTGCTTTGGGTGCGGGTCTGGGGGAGACCGGCCATCTGAACCCCGAAGGCCGCGCACGCGCCCTGTCCGCGATGCAGCGTTTCAAAAAGCTGGCCGATGGCATGGGGCTCAACGAACTCACCTGCGTGGCCACCGCCGCTGTGCGCGATGCCAGCGACGGCCCCGCCTTTTGCGAAGACGTGCGCCGCGAGACGGGTCTGAAAATCTGGGTGATCGACGGCGAAGAAGAGGCGCGGCTGTCGGCCCAGGGCGTACTGCTGGGCTGGCCTGGGGCGTACGGGCTTGTTTGCGACATTGGCGGGTCCTCTATGGAACTGGCAGAGATTTCCGGTGGCCGGGTCGGGCGGCGCGTCACCTCGCAACTTGGCCCCTTGAAGCTGCGTGACCTCAAAGGTGGGGCCAAGGGGCGCAAGGCCCACATTAAGGAAGTCATGGAGGCCCTGAAGGGCCGCATGGGCGCGCAGCGGGACCGTCTGTTCCTGGTGGGCGGGTCATGGCGCGCGATTGCGCACATCGACATGCTGCGCCGGGGCTATCCGCTGGCCGTTTTGCACGAATACCGCATGACCCGCGCCTCGGTGCGCGAAACCGTTGAATTCATTCGCACAAACGACGTGGAAGAGTTGCGCAACCTGGCCGGTGTTTCCGCTTCTCGTGCCGCTTTGGTACCTTATGCCGCCGAAGTGCTCAGCCGCCTGATAAAGACCTTCAAACCCAAGGACATCGCCATCTCAAGCTATGGCATCCGCGAAGGCATGCTCTATGAACAAATGCCCCAACGCCTGCGCGACCGCGACCCGCTGATCGAGTCCTGCCGCTTTGCCGAGGCCAAGGATGCGCGGATGCCGGGCTTTGGCAAGATCCTAAACACCTTCATCGCGCCGCTCTACAAATCCGCCTCGCCCCAACGCAAACGTCTGGTCAAGGCGGCCTGCCTTCTGCACGACGTCAGCTGGCGCGCGCATCCCGATTATCGGGCTGAGGTCTGTTTCGACAACGCCACCCGCGCCAATCTTGGTGGGCTGAAACACTCCGAACGCATCTTCCTTGGCCTGGCACTGCTGCATCGGTATTCCAACAAGCGAGAGAACAACCGCTTCAACGATCTGTTTGATATGATTGACGAAAAGGCACAGGCAGAGGCCGAGGTGTTGGGCAAGGCCATGCGGTTTGGCGCGATGCTGTGGATGAACCGCGACGCCGAACGCGGCGAGCTGCGCTGGTTCCCCAAGAAAAAGCGGCTGGAACTTTGGCTGACCCCCGACATGGTGCCACTATTTGGTGAAGTGGCTGAAGCGCGACTGAATTCGCTGGCCTCCTCACTGGGGGCAGATGTTGCCGTCAAAACCCAAAAGCGCGCGAAGAAAAGCGATTAGAGCTCGATCTGCTCGCCGGGTTCTGGGGCTTCTTCAATCGGATGGTCCGGCTTGCGGCGGATGATGATGTCACCGTTGGGCAGAATTTCCGGGGCCTCATAGACGGACCAGTCTTCGACCTGCTCAAGGATTTCCGCCAGTTTCGGCCCCATCTCGTCGGCAAACATCTTCAGCGCCGGCCCCATGTCCTGCGCAAAGCCTTCCAGCCCTTCGATCGCAGGCTCCATTTCCTTCATGATTCCTTCCATGAACAACATGGCACCCCGTTCCATCAGGGTCAGGCCGCGGTCTTCTTCGGCCATAGCCACAGGGGCAATCAGCAGAGCAGAGCAGAGAGGCAGGAGGATGCGTTTCATGGAGCCAATATAGGGGAACTCGTGCGAAATTGCGAGGTTTGGTGGGGTCCAGAGCCGATTTCAGGCCAAATCAGGCTGATTCCACATTGGCGTCGTCGAAATCAATCGTCACCGGAAAGTGGTCCGAGGCCATAACAAGCGCGTCTCGCAGTTCGGGCGCCTTCCAGCAGTCCGGGTCATCCAGCGGATGCCAAATGCGCCAGCTGGCCTGACGGTCCTGAAAGGCGGGGCTGACCATGATATAGTCGAGCAAGGCCTGCAGATAGCGCTTTTCCTGCCTGATCCAGAACCGCGCGGTTGTGGGCACCGCCGCCAGGTTGCGGCTCAGCGCCTGGCGCGCGTGCGGGTCAAAAAGCCGCCCGGGCCCCTGCCCCAGAACAATCTCGACCGAGGACCGACCAAAGAGGTTTTCAAACTCATCCAGCCCCGGCCCGTCGTTCATGTCGCCCATGACCATCAGCGGCGTGCCCGCTTCCATATGCGTATCAATCCGGTTGCGCAGCCAAATGGCCTGCGCCAGCTGTTTGCGCCGGTTGGCGATGCCAAAGCGCATGACTTCATCGGGGTTGGTGGCCCCGTGCGGTGCCTTGGATTTCAGATGGGCACCGATCATATGGAACGTGAAACCACCCGCCGTGGTGACATCCAGCTCAAACGGCGGTTTGGAAAAGACGACCAGATCTTCGGTAGCATCAATATCAAGATCAATCCGCAGCGCCCCATCAAATCGCGGTGCGCCGGTCGCACCTTCAGGGCCTGAGGACATACCCTGCGGCGCATGTTCAACCGTCAGTTTCTCCGGGTCATAAAGAAGTGCGATTTCCTGCTGTGTATCATTGGAAAACCCCATTGCCGCGTGAGTGGTGCGCAGGCCAAAGTGTTCCGCGAAATTCTCCAACGCCTGCACAGTGGAGCGGTTTCGGCTTTGATCCGGGGCCTCAATCACCATGACAGCATCCGCATCCATCGCCCGAAACACCGCGCCAAGCGCGTCTGTCTGCATCGCCCGGGTTACGTCATGGCGCGCCGACCAACCGTTATCGTTGATCAACTGGTTCTCATCATCAAAAAGGCTGGAAAACCATTCGACGTTGTAGGTCGCAATCCGCATTACGCCTGCTTTCCCGACAGGGTTTCCCATGCGCGGTTGATGTCGATCATGCGCTTTTCGGCCAGTTTGATGGCTTCGGGCGGCAGACCCCGTGCCACAAGCGCATCAGGGTGGTTGGCCCGCACAAGCTTGCGCCAAGCCAGCCGTGCGTCTTCTAGCGAGGCGTTCGCGGGTATCCCCAGCACCATGTGCGGCAGCGGCGTGGCGTCGGGCACAAACCGCAGCTTGAGCGCGGCGAACTCTTCTTCCGGCAGGGAGAAGATGCTGGCCACTTCCTCAAGAAAGGCATCCTCATTGGGGTGGAACGTGCCATCCGCCATGGCGATGTGGAAAAGGCCCTCCATCAGGTCATGCAGCATCTCCGGCTGGTCGTGGAACATCGTCGCGATGCGGCGGGCATAGTCGTCAAACCCGGCAACATCCTGCCGCGCAAGGTTGAACACCTTGGCCGCCCCTTCCGTGTCAGCCTCGGCAATCTGGAACACCTCGCGGAAGGCTGTGACCTCGTCCCGCGTCACCAGCCCATCGGCCTTGGCCATCTTGGCCCCCAGCGCGATCACGGCAATGGTAAAAGCCACGGAGCGCTCAGGCGGGCTGCGCAAACGGTCGAAAACCGCTGCCAGCCCCTCGCCAGAGGTGAGGGCAGAAATCGCCTCAGTGATGCGGGTCCAAATCGACATGGGCGCACCCTACCGCGCGGTTTTCAGGAAGTCAGGACATCAAAGTGACTTCTGCATCAAAATCAGGTCAAGCCACTGATCCTGCTTGCGACCAACCTCTGGCATGCGCGCGGTCTCAGCAAAGCCCAAGGCCGCGTGAAAGGCCACAGCGCCCGGGTTGGCGGAGGAAATGGCAGCCACAAGCACATGAATGCCGCAGTCGCGTGCTGCCGTCTCAAGTTGGGACAATAACGCGCGCCCCTGCCCTTTGCCCTGTGCCCCTTTGCCCAGAACGATGGTGTGTTCTGCTGTGGCGGCATACCCCGGACCAGACCTGAAAGGCCCGAAGGTCGCAAACCCCTGCACCGCACCGTCGACAATGACCCAGAACGCCCCCTGCCCCGCAATTGCGTCGGCCAAGTCGGTCTCCGACTTCTCGATTGTTGTGAAAGTCGCCAGGGTCTCCCGGATCATCGCATTCCAAAGCGCGGCGATTTCGGGGGCATCGGCAGGGGTGGCCGGGCGGATACTCATACCAGCTTGCGCGCGCCATTTGGCGTCTCAAACCGCGCCTCCAAGGCCGCAGCAGGGCCGGGCACAAAGCTGAGCCGATCATCCACAAGATGCGGGGCCAGTACATCCGCCAACGCCGCTGCCTCTGGATGGGTGATCCGCAACCCGGTCAGGCGACACCCCGAATGGTCCAACCGTGTCGCGGGGTGCACATCCGTGTCCCATTCGATCAGCGCAGGCGCGCAATTATCAAAAGGCAGAATGCCCGACCGCGGTACCGCCATGCGCCAGCGCAAGTCCCCCCGCTGCAAGGCCACCGGCTCCCCAAACCCTTCGGGCAAAGCAGCCAGTGTGGCATCAAGATCATCACACGCGCAGATCCAGTTGGTCAGGCGCGCGGGCCCGGCAAACCGATCAAGATCAAACCAACGTGGCCGCTCCGGGCGAGGTGCCTCGGGATTGATGGCAATCGCCTCCAGATACAGCCCGTCTTCCAACCCCAGCAACGTGTTATGCGTGTGGAAAACCGCATGTTCCCCGCCGGGCTGCAATGCAACGCCCAGGGAAGTCTCCGCATGGGCTGTGGCCTCTGCCAATGTCTCTGCAGCAACGGCGATGTGGTCAAACCTCATGGCTTACCCTTTTCGAAGTTGACCAAATAGGCCGCTTGAGGTCTCAATCGGGTTTACCAATACATCAAGAGTCCTCACCCCCGCGCCTCACCAATCAGCTTCAGAATATCCTGCGCCGCAGCCGGAATGTTCGTACCCGGCCCAAAGATCGCCTTGACCCCGGCCTCATAGAGGAACTGATAGTCTTGCTGCGGGATCACGCCACCGCAAATCACGATGATGTCCTCAGCTCCTGCGTCTGTCAACGCCTGCACGAGCTGCGGGGCCAGCGTCTTGTGACCCGCCGCCTGAGAGCTGATGCCCACAACATGTACGTCGTTATCCACCGCGTCCTGCGCGGCCTCCGCAGGGGTCTGGAACAAAGGCCCCACATCCACGTCAAAGCCAATATCGGCAAAGGCCGTGGCGATCACCTTGGCGCCCCGGTCGTGGCCATCCTGGCCCATCTTCACGACCAGCATACGAGGGCGGCGCCCCTCGGCTTCGGCAAACGATTCAACTGACTTCTGGATCGCGGCAAAGCCTTCATCGCCTTCGTAAGCGGCCCCGTAGACACCCGCCAGGGTCTTGACCTCGGCCCGGTGCCGCCCGAATTGCTTTTCCATTGCCATGCTGATTTCCCCCACAGTGGCCCGTGCACGGGCGGCCTCAACCGCCCCTTCCAAAAGGTTGCCGCCCTCAGCGGCGCGGCGTGTCAACTCATCCAGTGCAGCCTGACAGGCGGTTTCATCCCGTTCGCTGCGGATACGCTCCAGCCGCGCAATCTGACCGTCACGCACCTTCATGTTGTCCACGTCCAGAATGTCGATCTCTTCTTCGCTCTCACGGCGGTACTTGTTGACGCCAACGATCACCTCGTCGCCCCGGTCGATCATCGCCTGACGGGTGGCGGCGGCTTCTTCGATCCGCAGCTTCGGCATGCCGGAGGCCACGGCCTTGGTCATGCCGCCCATTTCCTCAACCTCTTCGATGAGCTTCCAGGCTTCTTCCGCCAGATCATGGGTCAGCTTCTCGACATAGTAAGAACCCGCCAGCGGATCGACCACATTGGTCACACCGGTCTCTTCCTGCAGGATCAACTGTGTGTTGCGCGCAATCCGGGCAGAGTTATCCGTGGGCAGCGCAATAGCCTCGTCAAAGCTGTTGGTGTGCAAGGATTGCGTACCTCCCAGCACAGCGCTCATGGCCTCATACGCGGTGCGGATGACGTTGTTGTATGGGTCCTGTTCCTGCAGGGACACGCCAGAGGTCTGGCAGTGGGTCCGCAGCATGGAGGACTTGGGGTTCTTGGGCTGAAACTCCGACATGATGCGGTGCCACAACAGGCGTGCGGCACGCAGTTTGGCGGCCTCCATGAAAAAGTTCATGCCGATGGCAAAGAAGAAACTCAGGCGGCCCGCGAACTTGTCCACATCCATGCCGCGCTCAATCGCGGTGCGCACGTATTCGCGGCCGTCAGCAAGGGTAAAGGCAAGCTCCTGCACCAGGTTCGCGCCCGCCTCCTGCATGTGATAGCCGGAGATCGAGATCGAGTTGAACTTTGGCATCTCATTGGAGGTGTACTCAATGATATCCGCCACAATCCGCATCGAAGGTTCGGGCGGGTAGACATACGTATTGCGCACCATGAATTCTTTGAGGATGTCATTCTGAATGGTACCGGACAGGACCGATCTGTCATGACCCTGCTCCTCGCCTGCGACGATAAAGCTTGCCAGAACCGGGATCACAGCGCCGTTCATCGTCATGGAAACGCTGATTTTGTCGAGTGGAATGCCATCAAAGAGGATCTTCATATCCTCAACTGAATCGATGGCAACGCCCGCCTTGCCCACGTCCCCTTCTACGCGCGGGTGGTCGCTGTCATAACCGCGGTGTGTGGCCAGATCGAAAGCGACCGAAACACCCTGCTGGCCCGCCGCAAGGCCGCGCCTATAAAAGGCGTTGGATTCCTCTGCCGTGGAAAAGCCCGCATACTGCCGGATGGTCCAGGGCCGGCCCGCATACATCGTGGCCTTCACCCCGCGCGTATAGGGTGCGGTGCCCGGGATCGTGCCCAGATGGCCCACGCCGTCCAGATCCTCTGCCGTATAGAGCGGCTGCACCGGAATGCCTTCCAGCGTCTGCCACGTCAGATCGTCCAGAGGACGCCCACGCAGTTCACTTTCGGCGATGTTACGCCATTCGTTTTTGTCCGCTGTCATATGTTCCACTTCCTTCTGTCATCACGCCCGCTCGCAGGCTTGAGCCTGTCTGGATGCGGGTCGGGTCATGGGCGAGGGTCGCAAGACCCTCCGCACCGGCGGTCAGCCAGTGCATGTCATCTGCATAAAGTTCGCGCAGGCGGGCGGTTTGCACCGCATCAAAAGGCTGCCAACGCCCCTCTCCCTCCGGGATCGGGGAGGCATCGATACCCGCCTCTGCAAGTGTCTGGCGCAGGGTGCGCCTGTCCGGGCTGCGGCCCCGCCAAAGCGGGTTCTTTTCGCGCACGCCTTTAGTACCAGAAACCACGTTCAGCACCGCCTCCGGCCGCGCGGCAAACTGCTCAAACGGGGTTACGATTATTTCTGTTTCCGGTAATGCACAGGCCAGATCCGTGATCACATCCCGCCAGCCGCGCATGCCCTGCGAAATCTCTTCCAAAAGCGCCGCGGTGGGCACAGGATAGCCTCGCGTAATCGTCAGCGCGATCGCAGAGGCCCACCACAGGTCTTGCGACCGGATCGAAAAAACCGCGCGACGGGGGGCAGTTCCAAAGGCTTCCGCATAGCGGGCCATCTGTTCGCCGATCGCAGGGTACGGCGTTGCACACCAGATGCTTTCGTGAATGGAGCCGATCATGTTTTCGTCACTGATCACAAGCTGGCGCAGCCCCTTCTGGCGCGCCAGTTCCAGGTGCATGCGCACCCGGCCATGCGCTCGCGCCAGCACATTGCGTCCTCGGGCAGGCTGCGGCGACGGCAATAGGCCTGCAAAAAGCCCACCACGGGTCCGATACGGCCCCCAAAAGCCAAGGCCCTGTTCGCGCAAAACTTCTCCCTGCCCACGCATATACTGTTGAAAGCTCGTGCTGGCGCAGCGGTGCGCGCCGAGATGCAGGATGATGTCCATGGGTAGTCCGTCCGATCTGGCAGGTCTGGCCGCCCCAACCGGCCGGTATGCAGGGATCGCGTGCAGTTTCACCCGATACCCCTTGCGTTCAGCTTAATGTGCATTTGGCGCGAATTTGACTTCGCAATCGTGCCTCCTGCTCCTATATCTTGAGGAACAGGAGCACCCATGAAATCGTTGATACCCCTTGTTATTGCAGCCCTTTTTGCCACCGCCGCCGGTGCGCAAACTGACAGCGCAACACCCGAAGACAGCCTTTTTGCCCCAGCAGATACGGACGATTTGACTGAATTTCGCTGGAAAAAGAGGCCTGTTGTCGTCTTCGCTGACAGCACAGAAGACCCCGCTTTCATCGAACAGATCGAGCTGCTGGAAGACCGCGCAGACGCCCTGCGCGAACGCGATGTGGTGGTGGTGACGGACACTGATCCCGCCGCCCGCAGCGCCCTGCGGCTCAAGATGCGGCCCCGGGGGTTCATGCTGGTGCTTGTGGGCAAGGACGGACGGCTGAAGTTGCGCAAACCTTTCCCGTGGGACGTGCGCGAGATTTCGCGGTCCATCGACAAGATGCCGATGCGACAGCGCGAAATCCGCGAGGCGAAAGAGGCCGAAAACGGCTGATCGCTGATATCAGCCTCGCCCGCCACCTTATTCGAACTCCATGATCACTTCGTCGACCGCCAGGCTGTCGCCTGCGGCTGCATTGATCTTGGACACGATGCCCTTCTTTTCGGCCCGCAGGATGTTCTCCATCTTCATGGCTTCGATGGTGCACAGCGCCTGGCCTTCCTGCACCTCTTCGCCCACCTCGACATCCAACTTCACCACCAAACCCGGCATCGGGCAGAGCAACATCTTGGACGTGTCAGGCGCGACCTTCTCGGGCATCAGACGCGCAAGTTCCGCCTGACGCGGGGTGCGCACATGCACACGCAGGTCTGCGCCTCGATTTCGAATGCGGAAACCACCGGAGATCTTGCCGACCTTCATCACCAAAGGCGCGCCATCAACCATCATCTCGGCCAGTTGATCTCCGGGCGTCCAATCCCCCGTTACCCGCAGGGTGGCACCATCACCAAAAGCAACCGTCGCGCCATCACGATCGGCTGAGATCACCACATCGAACGACTGCCCCTGCACGGCCACATTCCAATCGGTGCCGACGCGGCGTTCGTGGTTGTCCATCCGGCCCGACACGCGGGTGCGGCGGATTTCAGCAACCCGGTGCATCGCGGCAGAGGCCGCAGCGATCCGGCGCAGGGCATCTTCACTCAACTCCACACCTTCAAATCCGTCAGGGTATTCCTCAGCGATGAAGGCCGTGGTCATGTCGCCGGACATGAATTTGGGGTGGTCCATCACGGCGGCCACGAAGGGCAGATTGTGCCCGATGCCCTCGACTTCAAAACTATCGAGTGCGATCCGCATCGCCTCAATCGCCGCATCCCGGTCCGGCCCCCAGGTACAGAGCTTGGCGATCATCGGGTCGTAATACATTGAAATCTCGCCACCTTCATAGACGCCGGTGTCATTACGCACTGCCGTTTCGCCCACAGGCGCATCACCGTGCCAGGTGCCTTCGACCTGCATCGGGCCAGCGGCCACCTCCATCGGCGGGCGGTAGCGGGTCAAACGACCGATCGACGGCAAGAACCCGCGATAGGGGTCTTCTGCGTAAAGCCGGTTTTCGATGGCCCAGCCGGTCAGGGTCACGTCGTCCTGCGCCATCGTCAGCTTCTCACCCGCAGCCACGCGGATCATTTGTTCAACCAAATCAACGCCGGTGATCAACTCCGTAACCGGGTGCTCGACCTGCAGACGGGTGTTCATCTCAAGGAAATAGAAGTTCTTCTCGCCATCCACGATGAACTCCACCGTGCCCGCGCTGGCATAGTCCACAGCTTGGGCCAAAGCGACCGCTTGCTCACCCATAGCCTTGCGCGTGGCTTCATCAAGGAAGGGGCTGGGGGCTTCCTCCACCACCTTCTGGTTCCGGCGCTGGATCGAACATTCGCGTTCGCCCAGATAGATACCGTTGCCATGCGTGTCGCAAAGCACCTGAATTTCGATGTGGCGGGGCTGGGTCACGAATTTTTCAATGAAAATCCGGTCATCGCCAAAGCTGTTGGCCGCTTCGTTTTTGGACGACTGGAACCCCTCACGCGCCTCCGCATCATCCCAGGCGATCCGCATGCCCTTGCCGCCACCACCGGCAGAGGCCTTGATCATGACCGGATAGCCAATCTCATTCGAGATCTTCACCGCTTCGTCCGCGTCCTCAATCAGACCCATATAGCCAGGCACGGTGGAAACCTCTGCCTCTTGCGCGATCTTTTTGGAGGTGATCTTGTCCCCCATCTTTTCAATCGCGCCCTTGGGCGGGCCAATGAAGGCCACACCAGCAGCTTCAAGAGCCTCCGCAAAGGCCGCGTTTTCACTCAAGAATCCGTAGCCCGGGTGCACAGCCTCAGCGCCGCTGTCCTTGATCGCCTGCATGACCTTGTCGATCACGATGTAGGACTGGTTGGCGGGCGGCGGGCCGATGTGGATGGCTTCATCCGCCATCTGCACATGCAGGGCCTGCGCATCGGCGTCCGAATAGATGGCAACCGTCTGGATGCCCATCTTGCGGGCGGTCTTGATGACACGGCAGGCGATTTCGCCCCGGTTGGCGATCAGGATTTTCTTGAACATGGGATGTCCTTCTTGGGTCTTGAGGCAGCACAAAAACCCCGCTGCAGCGGATGCTGCGCGAGGGTTTCAGTTAAACGGGGACCGGGGCGCGGATGCGCCCGGGTCAGAGAATGAGAAAGATCAGTAGCTTCGGCACTTGCCGGGGTTGAGCTGGCAGTACGCCAGGTTGCCCGCAGCACCAATGGCAGCACCCTTGAGGAGGCTGCCCTGCGTGACAGCCGCTGCACCTGCGCCAATGGCACCGCCTGCGAGGGTCTGCTCGCCAATGGTGTCGCCACAGGCGGCCAGCGATCCGCACAGCACCGCGCCGATGAGATATGTTTTGATAGACATGGACCTGCTCCTTTTGTCTTTTTTTGTCCCCCGATCACGCGCGGATCTGCGTCCGGCTTCGCGTTGCCAAGGATTATCTTTGCGTTGTAACCCATTCTCCCGGCTTTGTAAAAGGCGGGCAGCATACTGGAGCTTCCAAAATGCTGCCCGCAAGGGGAAGGGGTATGGTCTTGGTGAAGGCAAGACGAAACCTGGGGGGCAACGTCACCTACAGGTTGAATCGTTAACACGTGTGCGCCACAGACCAAGTGCCGCGCGGAGGCCGCACAAAAATCGGCCAAGGACCGCTGATCTGGCTGGGGTCCAAGCAAAATCATGCCGAACTTCCGCCAAATGCTTCGGGAAAAGCCGCCCGTGCAGCGGCCTCATCAATGACCAGCAGGGCTTCGTAATGCGCGGGATCAAACGCGTCCGTCGCAGGCAGCACCTCGCGCCCGAAAAGCCAAGACAGACGCCCCGCATCCAGATTGCCGCGCTCAAACGGCTGATCGCCAAAGTGTTCCCACAAGGCAGCCATGAACGCCAGATCAGCCCGCCGGTCCGCAGGCTTGCGGTCATGCTTACGCTCGCGCCGGATGATGGGTGTGACCCCGCGCGGGTTGGGACGACGGATGGTGAATTGAAAGTCAGTGCCGGTCAAACGGCCGGGAAAACCCCGATGTTTCAGCATATAAGCTGGCATCACGCCCCTCCCTGATAAGAGGGGACGGGGGTCGGGACAGGCGCGAACGCCTGCCCCGGGAAAGTCTTACTTGAGCTTACCGGTGTAGGTCGGCTCTGTCGTGATGGGCTCTGGGTCAACCACGACGAATTCTTCTTCAGTCTGGCCGCTGGAGCCGCAAGCTGCGACAGTGGCGACAAAACCAAGCAGAGCGACGAATTTGATGCTCTTGGACATCTGAGTCTCCTGTTACTTGCTATGAGGTGCTGCACTGCGATCTGCCTCGCGCACCCCGGTTCTGAGGTAAGGGATACCTGGGTATTCCTTGGCCGCACGTTATGCGAAGTCTTATCGAATTGATACCGGGTCAGGCGCAATCGGCGGTTCTGTGACGCCAAAGCCTCAAATTGACCCGTTTTTGCGGTTTTCGCCCCAAGATATAGTGGTCTCATCACAGTGGCTCCCAAATGCAGGAGGTACCATCGGGTCGGTAGGCATCGAAAAACTGCGTGGCATCGGGGTCGGCCTCGCCAAATTCGGTGGGCCTGTCGGCCAGTGAAATGACGATCACATCGCCGGTGAGCGCGTAGTCCGCGATATACGGCAGCGCCAGCGTGTCACAGAGATATTGCATATCCGGTTCCGCATCCACGTAAGTGATGCTCCCCCCTTCCCGCGCGATCTGCGGGGCCACAAAACGGAAGCGTAGCCAGGTCTCCGCGCCCACTTCATCCACCAACACCTCATGCAGTTCCACCGGCTGGCCAGAGGGCACGTCCTGCGCGAAAGCAGGTGCTGTGGAGAGGATCAGGGCAGCGGCAAGACGCATCAGGGGGCCTCCTCGTCCTGCGTGGCGAAATCTGCGGGAGAAATGATCTCAATCAGCTCCATATCATCCGAATGCCGCACTTCACGGTGCTTGATGCCGGGGGGCTGGAGCACGCATGACCCGGCACGCAGGATATGCTCCCCCTCGCCTTCGTACTCAAAGACCACCCAGCCTTGGGTGACATAGACCATCTGGAAATCGAGGTCGTGGGAATGCCACGCGCCGGGGGATTCTTCACCCGGAACAGCGCGGATGACGTGGGCGCCGTACTTGGCTTGGGTCGCGTCCTTGATGCCAAGGTCGCGGTATTCGAAGAAGGGGCGCAGGCCCGCGCCTTCGAAGGCGCCCGAGTCCGCGTGGGCGATGGTGAAGGATTGGTTTTTGAAGGGGGAGGTCATTCGCCGTCTTCGCCCCTTTGATCAGTAATCTGCTTCGCTGGTGCCTCCAACAGACTAGCTGCTTCCGGGGGGGTCAACATTTGCACCGCGGACGCGCCATCAACGAGGAAGCCGAGCGCGAACGCGGTCGCCATTGTGCTTTTCTTACCCCAGTCAATGATCTTATTCTTGACGTCAGGTTCGTCATCCAAGTAAGGTTCCAGCCCAACCAACAGGTCAGCAACTACGGATTTTATAGTTCGGGCAATTAGCTCGTCAGATGCAGTTGCAGATATTGAGAGCAAGCCTGTTACGGAACCTAGCTGTATCTTTGCCGCTGTACGAATGGCTTCCGGGATATCCATTTGATCGATTTCAACCATCAATTCTGCTGTGCCAGCAAAAATCGCCTCGCGATCAATAGGAGCTGACCTCGGAAAGCTCGCTGTCTCTAGCAAGTCAGTTATGTCATCGATGTCCTCAACAGCATTTCTGGCTGAGAACTTCGCTTTAAAGCCTTCCAGTTGGTGTTGTTCAGAGCTTGTTGAAATCCCGACGCCAAAACATCCAGTTTCCTTATAGCGCGATTTCTTACTCTTTCAGAGAGCCTCGCTAGGCAGACTTCCGCCCTGGCGTCCGCAAAAAGATATATAATGCCAAGCTGGTTGTTCGCTGAAGAATTTCCTTCCCAAACCATTTTGAACACGCCGTCTATTGCTTGATTTGCATTGTGACTTGCGAGGACACTAAGAGCATCAGATAGTCTTTCGGTGGCGTAAGAAGACATTTGGCCCTCACAACGGAATATTATCGTGCTTCTTCCACGGCATCTGCGCCTTCTTGTTCCTCAAGGACGCAAACGCCCGCGCCACCCTCCGACGGGTCGAATGCGGCATGATTACCTCGTCGATAAAGCCTCGCTCGGCGGCCACAAAGGGGTTCGCGAAACGGTCCTCGTAGTCCTTGGTGTGCTGGGCGATCTTCTCTGCATCGCCAAGGTCCGCGCGGTGGATGATCTCGGTCGCACCCTTGGCCCCCATCACCGCAACCTCGGCTGTGGGCCAGGCGTAGTTGAAGTCGGATCGCAGGTGCTTGGACGCCATCACGTCATAGGCCCCGCCATAGGCTTTGCGCGTGATGACCGTGACCATGGGGACCGTCGCCTCGCCATACGCGAACAGCAACTTGGCCCCGTGTTTGATCACGCCGCCGTATTCCTGTGACGTGCCGGGCAGGAAGCCGGGGACATCCACGAGGGTCAGCAACGGGATCTCAAACGCATCGCAGAAGCGCACGAACCGCGCGGCCTTGCGGGAGCTGTCGATGTCCAGACACCCCGCCAACACCATCGGCTGGTTGGCGACAACGCCCACGGTGCGGCCTTCGAGACGGATGAAGCCGGTGATGATGTTCTTGGCGAAATCTTCCTGAATCTCGTAAAAGTCGCCCTCGTCCGCGAGCTTCAGAATCAACTCCTTCATGTCGTAGGGCGTGTTGGGGTTGGCGGGCACCAGCGTGTCGAGCGAGTTTTCGATCCGCGCAGGATCGTGAAAGAACGGCCGCACGGGCGGCATTGCGCGGTTGTTGGCGGGCAGGAAATCGACCAGACGGCGGACCTCGGCCAGTGCTTCGACGTCGTTTTCGAAGGCCGCATCGGCGACGGAGGATTTTTTGGTGTGGGTGGAGGCTCCACCTAACTCTTCCGCCGTAACTACTTCATTCGTCACGGTTTTCACCACGTCCGGGCCGGTGACAAACATGTAGGACGTGTCTTTGACCATGAAGATGAAGTCGGTCATGGCGGGCGAGTAAACAGCACCACCGGCACAAGGCCCCATTATAACGCTGATCTGCGGGATCACGCCGGAGGCTTCGATATTGCGCTGGAAGACCTCAGCGTAGCCTGCAAGGCTTGCCACCCCTTCCTGAATGCGCGCACCGCCCGAGTCGTTGATGCCGATGACAGGCGCGCCGTTCTGGACGGCCATGTCCTGGATCTTGCAGATTTTCTGGGCGTGGGTTTCTGACAGCGAGCCACCGAAAACAGTAAAGTCCTGGGAGAACACATAGACCAGACGGCCATTGATGGTGCCCCAGCCCGTGACCACGCCGTCCCCTGCAGGGCGCTGTTTTTCCATGCCAAAATCGGTGCAACGGTGGGCGACAAACATGTCGAACTCTTCAAAGGACCCTTCGTCCAGCAGCAGATCAATCCGTTCGCGGGCGGTCAGCTTGCCGCGGCCGTGCTGCGCTTCGATCCGTTTTTCGCCGCCACCCAGACGGGCGGTTTGCCGACGTTCCTCAAGTTCGTTAAGAATGTCTTTCATTACGGCCTCCCAAATTTGGCTTTGGCGCACTTTATAGAAGCCGGGAAGGGAACCAAAGGCGATTGATGCAAATTTGCAAATACTTTGCAACGGAGTTCTTGTTAATTGCAAAATTGTAAATCGAGCGCGACTGCATTTACATCCCTCACAGACCGGGATTAGATGCATTTGCATGGAAAACGCGCCGCGCATCCGCTATTTGGACAATACCACACCCCCGCATGTCAGCACGCTGATCCTGCTGGCCGGGATGGGTGCGCTGGTGATGAACATCTTCCTACCCAGCCTGCCGCAAATGACCAAGCATTTCGGCACGACATACGCGGTTATGCAGCTGAGCGTGCCGCTTTACCTGTTTTTCAGCGCTATCATTCAGCTTTTCGTGGGACCGATCTCCGACAATCTGGGGCGGCGGGGCGTCATGCTTTGGGCATTGGCCCTTTTCATGCTGGCTACGCTGGGCTGTATCTTTTCACCGAACGCCACGGTGTTCCTGATCTTCAGGGTGCTACAGGCCATCGCGGCGACCTCTATGGTGCTCAGCCGCGCCGTGATCCGAGACCTATACGACAGGGAAAAATCCGCCTCCATCATCGGTTACGTGACCATGGGCATGTCGGTCGTTCCTATGATCAGCCCCGCCATCGGCGGTGCGTTGGAGCAATGGATGGGCTGGCGGGCAACGTTTTGGTTCATGATCGCCACGGGCGCAGGGCTGATGTTCATTGTTTACAAAGACATGGGCGAAACGGCACCAGAGACCTCCAATTCGATTCTGGGACAGTTCAAGGAGTATCCCGAACTGCTGACCTCGCCCCGTTTCTGGGGATACGCTGCTGCCGCCGGGTTCTGTTCCGGTGCATTCTTTGCCTATTTGGGCGGTGCGCCCTTTGTCGGCAGCGTGGTCTTTGGGCTGGATCCATTCTGGCTGGGCATCGTGTTTGGCGCGCCCGCGGTGGGGTATTTTTTCGGAAACTTCCTGACCGGGCGTTATGCCACACGGTTTGGGATCAACAATCTGGTTCTTTGGGGGTGCCTGGCCAACGCGATCGGCGGATCATTGTCACTGCTGCTCTTCATGACGGGCTACGGCACGGCGCTGACCTTCTTTGGCATGATGACCTTTGTGGGGGTTGGCAACGGGCTTTGCATTCCCAATGCGACGGCAGGCATGCTGTCAGTGCGCCCTCATCTGGCTGGTACGGCCTCTGGCCTTGGTGGGGCGATCATGATTGGCGGTGGGGCAGCACTTGCCGTACTTGCTGGGGCGCTGCTGACTGAAGAAACCGGGGCCTACCCGCTGCTCTGGCTGATGCTGATCACCGCCTTTGCAGGCATCGTGGCCATCATGATGGTGATCCGGCGGGAAAATCAGCTGGGATTGCAAGGCTGACTTTGCAAATCTATTCTATCGCGAAGTGCAAACCTGCAAAGGCAGCCCAATGGCCACTCAGAAAATCTACGCCGGTGCCAAGCTGCGCGAACTGCGCACGAAGATCACGCTGACGCAAAAGGACTTTGCCGCACGGCTTGGGATCTCCCTGCCCTATCTGAACCAGATGGAGAACAACAACCGCCCCGTCAGCACGACAGTGGTGTTGGCGCTGGCCTCCGAATTCGGGATGGACGTCACAGAGCTGAGCACGGGCGACGGCGAACGCCTGGTCAGCGACATGAAAGAGGCGCTGGCAGATCCGCTCTTTTCCGGGGACCTGCCCCCGATGGCAGATTTACGCCTCACCGCCTCGAACGCGCCCGCGCTGGCCCATGCTTTCCTTGAGCTGCACCGCACCTACCGGCAGACGCACGAACGCCTGGCCTCCCTTGACGAAGCACTGGGACGCGAGGACGCCCGGACGACCCCCAGCCCCTGGGAGGAGGTGCGCGACTTCTTCCACTATTGCGACAATTACATCGATGCCGTGGACCGTGCGGCAGAGCATTTTGCCACCAAGGAAGGCGGGCACCGCAATGTGCGAGTGGCGGCGGTTTCCGCCCTCTCAAATGCTGGGGTCACAACCGCGTTTGAGGACAGTGACACTTTGCGCGACTTCGACCCTGAAAGCGCCACGCTGACCCTCTCCACCCGCGCGGCCCCAGAAACGCAGACCTTCCAGCTGTTGCTGCAAGTCGCCCTGACCCGGCAGGACAAGCTGCTTGAGGCGACGCTGGATCTGGCCCGCTTCCATTCGGCGGAGGCCCGCGACATCGCCAAGATCGGCCTGGCCAATTACTTCGCAGGCGCAGCCCTGATGCCCTATGCTGCCTTTCACGCCAAGGCGCAGGAAACGCGGCATGATCTGGAGCGCCTTGCCGGTCATTTCGGGGCCTCGATCGAGCAGGTCGCCCACAGGCTGTCGACCCTGCAACGCCCCGGCCTGAAGGGCGTTCCGTTCTTTTTTGTGCGCGTCGACCGCGCGGGCACAATCACCAAGCGCCACTCTGCCACGCGCCTGCAATTCGCGCGTTTTGGCGGCGCCTGCCCTCTTTGGAACGTGCATCGGGCCTTTGAAACGCCGGGCCATTTCCTACGCCAACTGGCGGAAACCCCGGATGGCGTGCGTTACATCAGCCTGGCGCGTGACATCTCGAAACCTGCGGGCCGTTTTGGCGCGCCTGTGCGCCGCTACGCTATCGCCTTGGGGTGCGAGGTCCGTCATGCCGAGGCCCTTGTGTATGCCGATGGCATGGACACGGGCCGGGAGGATGCCTTTGAACCCATTGGGATTTCCTGTCGCATTTGCGAACGCAAGGGCTGCCATCAGCGGGCCGTTCCCCCGCTGGAGCGTCAGTTGACCGTCGACCCCAACCGGCGGGACGTGTTGCCCTACAAGGTCAGCTAGCGCCGCGCGCGCCGCCATCCGGCCGCGATGGCCTCTCCTTCCGAGCAGAACAGGCGTTCGCCCTTGGATGGCGTGATTACCGTCTTGTCGTAGTGTTCCTGCCCCGGCACATGAAAGATCTTGCCCCCAGAAGAGATATTGCCCTTGATCACACATTCCGCATTCACCGCAAGCCGCGCACGGGGCGGGCTGCGCCGGTGTTGTGCTGGAAGCTGCAGGTCGAAGCCATGAAGCCCTCGTTCAGCGACAAAAGCCGCCTTTTCATCCAGGTCGTAATCCATCGAATACTTGCGAAACGCGTAGGCCAGCCCGTCAGACACCAACCTGCCGCCCACATCCTCGCCGTCAACAAAGCACTTCGCGACGGTTCGCCCGTATCGGTCTTGCGTGATCGGATCACAAATTGCCACCGCACCATGATAAAGCTGGCGCACTTGCGAGGTGACCCAATCCCCGCAGGCATAGTCTGTCCCAAACTCGGTTTTGCAGGGCTGGTCTTGCTCTGGCGCATCAATGCCATGCAGGCGCACGCGCATGTCGCCCACGTCAAAGGTATCGCCATCAATCACGCGGATTTTGCCCGTGACTTCCGCTCGGGCAGGCAATCCGAGCATGAAAACTAGCACGAAACAGGAACAAATTCTTAACATATCGTTAAGATAGGGACCCGCTGGCCAATTGACAGGGCTAACTTTCAGGAATGGTTAAGACCGTCAGCGCTGCTCCGTTTGCCAGTTCGGATGCACCCAAGGCTGGTCATTGGCCCGCGGCAGCGGGTCGAGCCCGAGCAGGCTGTCTGAGACTTTCTCGCCCACCATGATCGACGGCGCATTGAGGTTGCCATTGGTGATGCGTGGAAAGATCGAGCTATCAGCCACGCGCAGCCCCTCCACCCCGATCACCCGCGCCTGCGGGTCCACCACGGCCATAGGGTCATCAAGCGCCCCCATCTTGCAGGTCCCGCAGGGGTGGTAGGCACTTTCGGCATGCTCCCGGATCGCACTGTCCAGTTCATCGTCAGACTGCAATGCAGGCCCCGGCTGAATCTCATGCTTCACGAAGGGCTTGAAGGCATCTTGGGCAAACACCTCCCGCGTGTGCCGGACTGCGGCGCGGAAATCCTCCCAATCCTCGGGATGGCTCATGTAGTTGAACCGGATCACGGGGGCCTCGGCAGGATCAGCAGAGCGCAGGGTCACATTGCCCCGCGATTTCGACCGCATAGGCCCGGTGTGGGCCTGAAACCCATGCCCATCGGCCACGGTCTGCCCATCATAGCGCACGGCGATAGGCAGGAAATGGTACTGGATATCCGGATAGGCCACCCCAGCCTTGGAACGGATGAAGGCCGCGCTTTCAAACTGGTTCGACGCACCCATTCCGGTCTTGGTAAAGAGCCACTGCGCCCCGATCAGCGCCTTGGAAAAGAGGTTCCAGTGCTTGTAGAGCGTGATCGGCTGAGAAGCCGCCATCTGGATATACATCTCCAAATGGTCCTGCAGGTTTTCCCCAACGCCAGGGCGATCCGCTACGACGTCAATGCCATGCGCCGCCAGCTGCGCCCCTGGGCCAATGCCCGACAACATCAGTAGCTTCGGAGAGTTGATCGCAGAGGCCGCCAGAACCACTTCCCGCTCCGCACGGATCACCTCAACCGAACCACCGCGCTGCACCTCAACCCCCACCGCACGGCCTTCTTCAATGACCACACGCTGCGCCAAGCCACGCACAACCTCAACATTCCCGGTCTTCTGCGCAGGCCGCAGGTAAGCATTCGCTGCCGACCAGCGCCGCCCGTTCCAGACGGTCTGCTCCATCGGTCCAAAGCCTTCCTGCTGCTCGCCGTTGTAGTCATCCGTCGTCTGATAGCCTGCCTGCCGGCCTGCATCGACAAAGGCCTGATAAAGCGGATTTTTGCGCGGCCCGCGTGAGACATGCAAAGGCCCATCGGTACCACGCCACGCCGGATCGCCGCCATGGCCCCCCGAATGCCAGCTTTCCATGCGCTTGTAGTAAGGCAGCACATCGGCATAGCCCCATCCCCGCGCGCCGCTTTCCTCCCAATGGTCAAAGTCCATCGCATGGCCGCGCACATAGACCATACCATTGATCGACGAAGACCCACCAATCACCTTGCCGCGCGGACAGGCCAGCCGCCGCCCACCCAGATTCGGCTCAGGCTCCGACCAGTATCCCCAATCATACATCTTCATGTTCATCGGGTATGACAGCGCCGCCGGCATCTGAATGAGCGGCCCTGCATCCGTGCCACCATATTCGACCACAATCACCCGCCGGCCGGCCATGGCCAAACGGTACGCCATCGCGCAGCCGGCAGAGCCCGCGCCCACAATCACAAACTCAGCCTGCATGAAAATCCCCACCGGTGATTTTGGCCGGGGTCAAGGATCGCGCAGCGACCGCGCGGATGCGCGGCTTGTCCTTGACGCCGAACGGAATCGCCAAAACCCTCGCCGAGGTGACTTGAGGATCACTCTGATCCCTCAAGCACCTCTCAGCAAAACGGGCCAACCCCGACCACGCGCGCAACACCTGATCCTTCGGGCTCACACCTGCCACAGGCACCAAGAATGGTGTGCGCGTCAGCGCTCCTTTTAACAACACAATCATTCGCCCCGCGGAAAGCGTTTGCCTTCTTCCAGCACATTCAGATCCATGTGATTGCGCATATACTGCTCTGATGCGGCCCGCAGCGGCTGATAATCCCACGGATAATACCCGCCCTCGCGCAAAGCCTCATAAACCACCCAACGTCGCGCCTGAGAGCGACGCACATCCGCGTCGTAAGCCTTTAGATCCCAGCGCGCCTCCGACTTGGCGCGCAAGGAATTGACCGTCCCCTGATGGTCCGGATGCTCCGCTAGATTGGTCAGCTCATGGGGGTCGGCGTCGAGATCAAACAGCTGATCCGGGTCCAAAGCACAGCGGTTGTATTTCCACTTGCCATAGCGCAACGACACCAGCGGTGCGTAAGAGGCCTCTGCGGCGTACTCCATCGCCACGGGTTCCGTCCGCTCAGCCCCCTGCCCCATAGGCACTAAGGACTGCCCCGTTGTCCAAGGCATCACGTCGTCCATGCTGACGCCTGCCAGATCACAAAGCGTGGGACACAGATCAATGGTGCTGACCGGCGTCTCCTGCAGGCCCGCATCCATCCCGGGTGCGGCAATCATCAAAGGCACGCGGGAAGAGCCCTCATAGAAGGACATCTTGAACCACAGACCCCGCTCGCCCAGCATGTCGCCGTGGTCAGAAACAAAGACAACAATCGCTTCCTGCCGTGTGTCTTCCAGCACCTGCAGGATCTCTCCGATCTTGTCATCGAGATAGCTGATGTTGGCAAAATACGCCCGGCGCGACTGGCGGATATCGTCTTCGGTAATATCGAACTCGCGCCAGTTGTTGGCGTCAAAGATACGCTTTGAATGGGCGTCGTAATCCTCGTACGCCATCGCCGGAACTTCCGGCAGGAGGTGCTCGCAATCGGCGTAAAGATCCCAGTACTTCTTGCGCGCCACGTAAGGATCATGGGGATGCGTAAAGCTGACCGTTACGCACCAAGGCCGGTCATCCGCCCCCCGCGATAGATCATAAATCTTGCGGGTCGCGTTGTAGGCAACCTCGTCGTCGTACTCCATCTGGTTGGTGATCTCAGCCACGCCCGCCCCCGTGACCGAGCCCATGTTGTGATACCACCAGTCAATCCGCTCGCCGGGTTTGCGATAATCCGGCGTCCAGCCGAAGTCAGCCGGGTAAATGTCTGTGGTCAGACGCTCCTCAAAGCCGTGCAACTGGTCAGGCCCCACAAAGTGCATCTTGCCACTGAGGCACGTGTGATAGCCCGCCCGCCGCAGATGGTGTGCATAGGTGGGGATATCCGCGCCAAACTCGGCCGCATTGTCATAGACCCCTGTCGCCGATGGCAGTTGGCCAGACATGAAAGCCGCCCGCCCCGGCGCACAAAGCGGCGAGGCTGTATACGCATTGCGAAAACGGGCAGACCGCGCCGCGAGCTTCTTGAGGTTCGGCGCATGCAGCCAGTCCGCAGGGCCGTCAGGGAACAGCGTCCCATTGAGCTGGTCCACCATCAGGATCAGGATGTTCGGTTTCGTCATGGCGCGTCTTTCAAAAGCAAATCGAGTGTGGAAAGCGCGGAGGCGCGTGCAGCGTTGGCCGTGCCGATCTCGGAAAGGGCCGCGCGCAGGTAGAGCCCGTCAATCAGCGCTGCCAAGGTCTCCGCATCCACGCCCGGATTGCGGCTGATCCCGCGCAGCGCGTGGGTCAGGTTGGACCGCAACCGGCGCTGGTAAATCCGCAGCAGGCGCTTGGTCTCCGCATTGTTTGGGGCGGCTGCATAAAGCGTCATCCAGGCGTTCACGGTACCTGGGGAAAAGCTCTTCTCATCAAAGCTCGCCACAATGATCGCCGCCGCGCGATCGCGCGGGCTGCGCGCCTCGCTCAGGCGCGCGCGCACTTCAGCCCCGTATTCAGAGAGGATGTGGCGCATGGCCGCCAGGAAAATCTGGTCCTTACCGCCAAAGTAATGGTGCGCCAGCGCCGAAGACATGCCCGCCCGCTTGGCGATCTGCCCCACTGTCACATCCAGCGAATGCGCCTCGCCGATCTCGGCAATGGTGGCCTGTACCAGCGCAGACCGCCTGATGGGTTCCATTCCGACTTTTGGCATTTGGGCAGGCTCCTTCGGGATGACGCGCACCCTAGGAGTTTTTTTATTGACTAGTCAATCAAGAACCGGTTGTCAGGCCTTGGGCGCATGGGCATTGGGCGTGATCTGGCGCTTCAACACGGCTTCTCGCCAGGTGATGAAAGTCACCGAGGACAGGATCAGACAGCCACCGATGATCACCCAAATGTCCACTGGCTCAGCAAAGGCGACGGCCCCCAAGAGCGTTGCCCAGACCAACTGCAGAAACGTCACGGGCTGCGTCACCGTGACAGGTGCTGCCTTAAGCGCGAGCGTCATCGTGTAGTGCCCGGCGGTGGCGAAAAACGCGACAGCGGTGAGGATCGCCACTTCCCACAGGGTCGGCACAATCCAGACCGGAATCGCAAAAGGGGCCAACCCCAGCGTCACATAAACCGACAGGATCGCGACAATGAGCGTGGGCTTTTGTTCATCGGCCAGGATCTTGGCCAACAGGTAAGACCCGGCAAAGACCACGGCGGCAAAAAGCATCGCCAGATGGCCGGTGCTGACCTCCCGAAATCCGGGGCGCAGGATGATCACCGCGCCCAACAGCCCCGCCACCACCGCCACAATCCGCCGCGCCGCCAGACGTTCGCCCAGAAACACCGCCGCCCCGATGCTCACATAGATCGGGGCCAGGTAGTTCATCGCAGTGACTTCAGCGATGGGAATGCGCGTCATGGCGAAGAACCACAACATCACGCCCAGCGCGTGCAAAATGCCGCGCACGCCGAAAAGAACATGCTGACGCTTGGTGATCGGCTCGTGCCTCAGCGCTAGAATGGCCGGTGCCACAAACACGAGCCCGATGGCATAGCGCAAAAAGGCGCTTTCTGCCGCAGGCAGGCGCGGCCCCATGTATTTGACGAGCGCCGTGACCGCGATAAAGCAAAACCCTGTGACCAGCATCCAGAAGATGGCCGTCACGGGGCGGTGTGGCAGGGCGGTGGTCATGGGCTGACCCTCACCCCTTTGACCCTGAAGGGCAAGTCACATCAGCAGAAGTTTCAGCGCAATGCCCCACATGACCAAGGCAATCAGCGCATCCAAAATTTGCCAACTGCGTGGGCGCGCAAAAAACGGGCTAAGCAGCCGTGCGCCATATCCCAATACAAAGAAAAAGACGAAACTCGCCGTCACCGCCCCTGCCCCAAAGGCCACCTTGTCGGGATACTGAGCAGAGATCGAGCCCAACAGCACAACCGTATCCAGATAGACATGCGGGTTCAGCCATGTGAGCGCCAGAACGGTCAACACGGCAGCACGCAGGCTTTGACGCGGCGCATCTTCTGCCATCAACGCGCGCCCTCCCGTCCAGGCAGAGCGCGCGTTCTGCCAGCCGTACCAGATCAAAAAGGCCGCCCCGCCGTAGCGCATCAATGGCTCGAACCAGGGCACCGCCTCGGCCAATGCCGCGAACCCGGTAACGCCTGCCACAATCAGCACCGCGTCAGACAGCGCACAAACCAGACAGACCCAGAAGACATGGACCCGCATGAGCCCCTGCCGCAGAACAAAGGCGTTCTGCGCCCCGATGGCCAAGATTAGGGTCAGGCCAAGGGCGAAACCGGGTAGTAAAGAAGTGAACATGCAGCCCTCATACAGGTCGACCCCCGCAGGATTAGCCCCCTGCAACGCTTCGGACAAACCGAAACATTCAGGCCAAACACGCCAACATCAGCCACAGGTGAAAAATTTTCTCTCGCCGAAGTTGAGGGCGTGCCATAAGCCGCACGTGTGACGATCACTTTTTAAGTAACTGATTTAAAATCAAAATTTTTCGGCGCCCGAGATCACGCGGCAAAACCCGAGCGCGAACTTCCGCTCACGACACAAACACTTGCGAGTGATCCGGCGCGCAACTTCTAGCGTAACCCTCGCGTAGTTCCTATTTGATGGAACAGACAAAAGGATGCGTAAGATGTTTGACCCGCAGGAAAAGTTGGATGTGACCCAGGACGAGCTGGCGGTGATTGAAGCCGCTTTGCACACTCAGGCCAAAATTCTCCAGGTCCAGGCGGTTGCAGGTGGCAGCGGCGCGCGTCGCCGCCTGAACGAGGTCAAGCGGGTCCTGTCACAGGTGACACAACAACGCGAAGTCGACCGCCAATCCCCCCGGCGTTCGATACTTGGCTGGTTCGGGATGGCACGCAGCGCAGGCTGAGCCCACGCCGGACCCAAAGAAGGGCCGCGTCTGACCTCAGGCGCGGTCTTTTCTTTTGGCCCTCTGCTGCTTGCCAATCAGCCGCGCGCCCCGCAGGCTGCGCTATGGGAGGCAGCCATGAAAACCACAACTGAACGTTCTGACGCGCTTGACGCCGCAGCCGCTCATTTTGATACCGGAGACTTCTCGGCCGACCTTGCGGCCCTAGTCGCCCTGGCAAGCGAAAGTCAGAAACCAGAAAATGCCGCGGCTCTCACCACTTATCTGACCCAAGGCATCGCCCCGCGCCTTGAGGCTCTCGGGTTTGAGACCCGCGTCATGCCCAACCCTGCCCCATCGGGCGGCCCCTTCCTGATCGCGCAGCGTCACGAAGCCGACCACATGCCAACGGTTCTGCTTTATGGCCACGGCGACACCGTGACCGGTCAGGCTGGCCGTTGGGACAAAGGCCGTGACCCCTTCACTCTGACGCCGGATGACGCGCGGCTATATGGGCGTGGCACGGCTGACAACAAGGGCCAGCATCTGATCAACATTGCTTCTCTGTCTGCCGTGCTCAGGACCCGTGGCGCGCTAGGTTTCAACGCCAAGTGGGTGATTGAAATGTCCGAAGAAACTGGCTCTGCCGGACTTGCCGACTTCTTCAAGGCAGAGCGGGAGGCGCTGGCTGCGGATGTCCTGATCGCCTCTGACGGGCCGCGCCTGCAACCTGATATACCCACCGTCTTTCTGGGCGCACGCGGCGCGCTGAATTTCCATCTGGAGGTCAACCTGCGGGATGGCGCGCATCATTCCGGCAATTGGGGTGGCTTGCTGGCGGACCCGGCGATGATCCTCTCACATGCGTTGGCCTGCATCACCGATGCACGCGGGCAGATTGCGGTGCCCGAGTGGCGACCAACGAGCCTCACCCCCGACGTGCACGCAGCGATCCGCGATTTGCCTCTGGACGGTCCGGACGGCCCCGCCATTGACCCCGACTGGGGAGAGGCTGATCTGACGCAGGCCGAAAGAGTCTTCGGCTGGAATTCCTTTGCCGTGCTGGCGCTCCATAGCGGCGTGCCGGAGGCCCCACAAAACGCCATCGCGGGCCAGGCCCGTGCCACCTGTCAGCTGCGTTTTGTTGTCGGGACCGACCCGGCAGACATCCTGCCCGCCCTGCGGCGGCATCTGGATCTGCATGGGTTTGACCAGGTCAAAATCGCGGGCGATGAAGGCTTCCTGATGGACGCCACCCGCCAACCGCCAACCGCCAACCGCCAACCGCCAACCGCTGGATCACCCCTGGGTTGCCTTTGTCAAGTCCTCCATCACCCGCACAACGGGCAAGGCCCCGCATGTGCTGCCCAATCTGGGCGGCTCCCTGCCCAATGCCTGCTTCACGGAGATCCTTGGCCTGCCCACGATCTGGGTGCCGCATTCCTATCGCGGATGCAGTCAGCATGCCCCGAACGAGCACCTTCTGGCACCCGTCGTGCGCGAAGGTCTGCAAATGATGGCGGGGATATGGTGGGACATCGGAGAGGCCCCACCGGCGCGTTAACGGCTGCGGAACCAAGCCACAAAAGGCAGCGCCACCAGATACATGGTGATCCCATAAACCGCCGAGGGCAGCGCCATGGTGGAGAAGCCCTCGGACTGGCCAGAGATCAACGCCGCCAGCGTGATCCCAAGCGTGGCGTTCTGGATGCCGGTCTCAACCGAGATTGTCTTGCGCGCCTGCCAAGCCAGCCCGGCCAAAGCGGCCAGCGCCAGCCCGACAATCATCAACCCTGCGTTCAACACAATAAGCGCAGGCCCCAGCGTGGCCAGGTTCTCCACGAACAACGCCCAGTTCCCGGCCAAAGCTGCGACCACGATCACCACAAAAAGCACCGTGGCAATCACCGACAGGATCGGCTCAATCCGATCCGCAGCGCCCGGCGCGAAATGGCGAATGGCAACGCCGATGGCCACGGGCAGCGTGGTGATCAAGAACATGGCAACGGCCAGCGAGGTGACAGAAACCTCCGGCGCATTTTCCCCCATGAAATTCCCCACGGCCCAGGCTGCAAGGACCGGGACGGTCAGGATGCTCAGCAGGGAAATCACCGCCGTCAGCGACACAGATAGCGCCACATCCCCCTTGGCGAGTTTGGAAATCATGTTGGAGGTCACGCCGCCGGGGCAGAAGCTGAGCAGCATGAACCCCACAGCAATGGCCCCGGTCAATCCAAAGACCGCAATGATCACGAAGGCCGCCAGCGGCACCAGCACCACCTGGCTGATGGCGCCCACCGCAAAGGCCTTGGGTTTTTGCGCCACCCGCGCAAAGTCAGCCCCCGTCAGCCCAATGCCCAGCGACAGCATGATGATCGCCAGCGACAGCGGCAGCACCACGTTGATCAGAAAATCCATCTTGTCCCCCCGGTATTTTCAGCCACGCTAGGGCGTAAGCGCGCGTTATTGCAAGCCCCGGGGCAGCACCCGCCAGGGGAATCGCTTTTGAAATATTGACTATGCATCACGTCTGATTGGATTCATACGGATTGCGTCATTAGTAAAGGATGCGACCGCGATGGAAGATTTTTCTCATATTTTTGAGGGCGTTGAAGACCCTCGTACGAGCAACGCTACACGGCATGATCTTCATGAGATGCTTATGATCGGCCTGTTGTCGACCATGTGTGGCGGCGAGGGTTGCTGCGACATGGCGCTATTTGGCACGACGAAAGAGCCGTTTTTGCGCACATTCATGACACTGAAGCACGGAATACCGAGCCACGATGCGTTCTCTGACCTGTTCAACGCCCTCGATCCTGGCACGTTTCAGTCAGTGATGCTTCGCCTGACAGAGGGGTTCGCTGACCAGTTGGGCGAGGTGATTGCGGTTGATGGCAAGTCGTTGCGGCGCTCCTTCGACAGGGCGAAGAAGCAGTCGGCGTTACACCTCGTGCAGGCTTTTGCGGCTGAGGCCAGGCTCGTACTCGGGCAGGTCGCTGTTGACGAAAAATCCAACGAGATTACGGCGCTGCCCGCGCTGTTGAACATGCTGTCGTTGAAGGGGCGGATTGTGACGGCGGACGCTATGCACACGCAGCGCACTACAGCCGAGACGGTAACGCAGGCTGGCGGTGATTATGTTCTGGCGCTGAAACGCAATCAGGAGACGCTGCACGAGGATGTGGCACTCTGGCTGGATGATCCTGGAAATGTCGAAAACTGTGAAACTTATCAGAATGTTGACGCAGGACACGGTCGACTGGAGACGCGCAAGGCGTTGATCTCGCATGACGTTGCCTGGCTCGACGAGCGGCATCACTGGCCCGGGCTCAGGGCCATCGGAAAGGTCGTCGCCACCCGCGAAGTCGGCGATAAAACCTCATGCCAAACTCGCTACTTCCTCATCAGCGCGCCGCTCTCTCCCGAGCGTTTCCTGTCCATCACCCGCGCCCATTGGAGTATCGAGAACAGCCTTCACTGGGTGCTCGACGTCTCCATGAACGAGGACGCCGCGCGCAACAGAAAAGACAACGGACCCGAAAATCTCTCTATCCTACGGCGCATCGCTCTCAACCTCGCCCGCTCCGAACCGTCAAAAGGATCAATGCGAGGAAAGCTGAAACGCGCCGGATGGCAGGATACATTCATGCTCGAACTCATCAGAACCGCGACCAAATCTCAAAAGCGATAGCCCTGCAGCACCCGCCCGATGATGCCCACCAGATAGGCCGTGCTGACCCCAAAGATCAGCATGCCATTGACAGAGGCGAAGGCCGCGAACAGCCGCAGGTCTTCGCCCAACAGCAGATCCCCATAGCCCAGCGTGGTATAGTTCGACATGGCGAAGTAGAGCGCGGGCTCAAAGCTCTCGATCGCCTCGACCCAGATGTAAGCCAGCGCCCAGATCCAGATTTGCAACAGATGCCCGATCACCACGATCAGAAAGGCCAGACCGATCAGGCGCCCGGCGCGGACCTTGCTGAAGCTCTCTTTTTGCGCCTCAGCAAAATGGGTGACCCCGGGCAGCGAAAAGATAATGATCAACAAGTGCAGCCCGGAACAGATCGCCAGCACCAGCGTCCCATACCCTATCTGCGCCCAGAGACCCACCTAAAGAGGCCAGAAGACCAAGATCGCAGGGATGGAGACCGCAACCACGATGATCTCAAGCGGCAGTCCCATGCGCCAGTAGTCGCCAAAGCTGTACCCGCCGGGACCAAGGATCAGCGTGTTGTTCTTGTGTCCAATCGGCGTGAGGAACGCACTGGAGGCGGCAACTGCGACCGCCATCAGGAAGGGGTCAGGGTTTACATGCAACGTCTGCGCCATCTGGATGCCCACGGGGGCGGCAACAATCGTTGTGGCGGTGTTGTTAAGGACATCCGAAAGGGTCATCGTAACCACCATCAGCACGGTCAGCACCATCCAGGGGGCCAATCCTTCTGTGAGGCCAACCAAAGCGCCCGCAATCAGCTCCGTGCCGCCAGAGGTCTCCAGCGCCGCCCCCAGCGGGATCATCGACCCCAGCAGCACCACCACGGGCCATTCGATGTGGGTGTAAAGCTCTGACAGCGGGACGATCTTGGTCAGCACGTAGGCCATCACCACAATCCCCAGCGCAATGGGCAAGTAGATAAGCCCGACGGAAGCCGCCAAAACCGCCGCACCAAAAAGCCCAATTGCAAGCCAGACCTTGCTGTCATCGGTCACGGCCAACCCGCGGTCTGCCAGGGGCAGGCAGCCCAGCCACTCCGTCACATGGCTTGCCGTGTCACGCGGCACCAACAGCAGCAGGATGTCCCCTGCCCGCAGCTTGGTGCTGCGCACATGGCTGGCGATCTTGCGGCCCTCGCGGGAAATGCCCAGCAGCACGGTGCTTTGCCGCCAGGCAAGCCCCACCGCTTGCGCGGTACGGCCATTGAGGCGCGAGGTCTCCGTCACGACCACCTCGATGATCTCGACGCCCTCGCCTCCTGCCTTCAGGCGTTCCTCGCGCTTGATGTCGGATACGGCCAGCCCAAGCGTGGCACGGAATTCATCCAGTGCATCGGGGGTTGCCTCCAGCACCAGTGCATCCCCGGCCTCCAGTAGGATATTGCTGGCCTGTCCGTACTTGCGCCTGCCCCCCCGGATCAGGCCAAGGATCATCACGTCAGCCTTGTCGCCCTCTTTATAAAGCTGCCAGACGCGCTTGCCGATCAGCTTGCTGCCTTCAGGCACGGTGAGTTCCGCGATGTATTGTGAGATATCGTCAGAGCTTATCGATGCATCTTCGCGCGCGGGGATCAGCCGCCAGCCGATCAGGGCGACAAAGGCAAGGCCAGCGATGGCGGCAACACCCCCCACAGGGGCAAAGTCGAACATCCGAAACGGCTCGCCCAGGCTTTCCTGCCGAATGGAGGCGATGATGATATTGGGCGGTGTGCCGATCAACGTGACCATGCCACCCAGGATGGTGGCAAAACTCAGCGGCATCAGGCTCAGCCCCGGGCTGCGCCCCGCCTTGCGCGCGGTCTGCATATCCACCGGCATCAGCAAGGCAAGGGCGGCCACGTTGTTCATGAAAGCCGACAGGATGCCGCCCACGGCCCCCATCAGCGTGATATGCGCGCCAAGGCTGCGCGAAGCATCGACCAGCGTGCGGGTGATCAGCAACACCGCGCCTGATCGGACCAGCCCGGCCGAGACCACAAGCACCAGTGCCACCACCAGCGTCGCCGGGTGGCCAAAGCCATCAAAGGCGTTCTTGCTGTCCACCACGCCCAAAACGACACCTGCCATAAGGGCAGAAAACGCCACGATATCATAGCGAAAGCGCCCCCACAGCAGCAGGCCAAAGACGGCCCCGAACAGGGAAAAGAGGATGATCTGGTCTTGGGTCATGGTCTTGGTTTAACTTGGAAATCAGCCTTCGGAAAGGACCAAGCATGCCTTTACCCACCGCATACCGCCACGCCACCAAGGATTGGCAGGCCTTCCTGAAGGACGCCCAAGAGAAGCTTGGCAACATGTCCGACAACTCCGCCTACACGGCTGTGGACGCGGTGTTGCAGGTGTTTCGCCGCCGTCTGACGCCTGCGCAGGGGATCGCTTTTGCCGATCTTCTGCCGGGCGTTTTGCGCGCGATCTTTGTGCACCGCTGGCCGATTGATTCAGCCCCCATGCCCTTTGGCGACCGGCAGTCGATGGCGCGCGAAGCTCAGCGGGTCCGTCCCGATCACAACCTGACACCAGATCACTGCATAGAGGCTGTCTCTTGGGCCCTCCACCGCCACGTCGATCACCGCGCGCTGGCACGGTGTCTGGAAAGCATCGGGCCTGACGCCGTGGCCTTCTGGCATGTGGAGGTGGACGACCCGCGAGAACTGGAACGGCGCATCACTTGAGTGCGGCAGGATCAACGGGCGGGATTGCACCTGTCCCCGCCCCTGTCCTATAGAACGCCAAAGCAGAAAAGCGAGGAGGCAGTCATGGCCGGCCATTCCAAATGGGCAAACATCCAGCACCGCAAAGGGCGTCAGGACAAGCTGCGCGCCAAGATTTTCTCCAAGCTCAGCAAGGAAATCACCGTGGCCGCCAAGATGGGCGACCCGGACCCGGACAAAAACCCGCGCCTGCGTCTGGCTGTTAAGGAAGCCAAGGGCCAGTCCATGCCCAAGGACAACATCGAACGCGCCATCAACAAGGCGACCGGTGGCGAAGGCGATGACTACGAGGAAATCCGGTACGAGGGCTATGGCCCGAACGGCGTTGCGGTAATAGTCGAAGCGATGACAGACAACCGCAACCGGACGGCCTCCACCGTGCGCTCCACTTTCACCAAACATGGCGGCAATCTCGGCGAGACCGGCAGCGTGGGCTTCATGTTCGAGCGCAAGGGCGAAGTGGGCTACCCCGCGAGCGTGGGCGACGATGACACCGTTATGATGGCCGCGATTGAGGCCGGGGCGGAGGACGTGGAAAGCTCTGAAGAGGGCCACACGGTCTGGTGCGCGGATACCGACCTCAATGATGTGTCGACCGCCCTGGAGGCGGAGCTGGGCGAAAGCGAACACACCCGGCTTACCTGGCGGCCCACAACCACGACCGAGATGGACCTTGAAGGCATGCAAAAGCTGATGCGCTTGATCGATGCGCTCGAGGAAGACGACGACATCCAGCGGGTCACGGCAAACTTCGAGGCCTCCGATGAGGTGATGGAGCAGCTCGACTGATTTCAAGCGGGGCAGCGTTTTCCTGCGAGGAAAACGAACCGGAATTCTCGCAGAATTCCGAGGCCGTTAGAAAAACAGCGGAATCGCAAAGCTGGCGAGGACCGACATCGACAGGTTAAGCGGCAAGCCGATCTTCATGAAATCCGTGAACTGATAGCCGCCGGGCCCATATACTAGGGTGTTCGTTTGATAACCAATGGGGGTGGCAAAGGCGCAGGATGCGGCAATCATCACCGCCACCACCAGCGGGCGCGGGTCCATGCCTAGTGACGCCGCCAGTGAGATCGCAATCGGCGTCATGATCACAGCCACCGCATTGTTCGAAACGATCTCGGTAAAAATCGTGGTCAGCAGGAAGACGCAGAAGATCACCAGCGGGACCGGCAGCCCACCCAGCGTGGGCGAGATACTGTCTACGATCAGTGCCACAGCGCCGGAGTGTTGCAGCGCCGCCCCCACCGCCAGCATCGAAAAGATCAACGCCAGCAAGCGGCCATCAACAAAAGAGAACGCCTCTTCCGCGTCGATGCAGCGGGTCACCAGCACCAACGCTACAGCGATGACGGCCAGCATCAGGATGGGGGCCACATTTAAAGCAGCCAAGACCACGATCCCCACCAGGGCGGCAATGGCAATCGGCGCATGGCTGCGCCTGTAGGCGCGCTCCGCAGGCTGGCTGACATCGATGATATCCATGTCTTGCGCCAGCCGCTGGATGTCCTCTGGGCGCCCTTCCAGCAGCAGCGTATCGCCCACTTGCACCACCAATTCGTCCAACTGTCGCCCGATGTTCTGGTTCCGCCGGTGTGCGGCAATCGTATAGACGCCATAGCGCCGCCGCAGCCGCAGCACGCCCAAGGGTTTGCCCACCATGCGGCAGCCTGGCGTGATCAGCACCTCCACGGTCGTTGTCTCGGCGGAGGAAACTTCATCCACCGGCCGCAGGTCCTTGCTCGACTGCAGCCCCAGCAGTTCTGCGGTGTCCGTGCGCAAGATCACCCGGTCGCCTTTCTCAAGCGAGACCTCCTTCAACGTCCGCCGCAGCGACGCATCCCCGCGCACCACGTCGATCAACCGCACACCCTGACGGTTGAACAGAGGTACCTCTGTCACTTGCTCCCCGATGAACGCGCTTTCCGCAGGGATCACCGTCTCGGCAAAGAACTTCTTCTTCGACCGGTCGCCGCCCAACAGCGACGCCATGCTGTCTCGGTCCGGCAAAAGGCGGTTGGCGAAAAGAGTCATGTAGACGAGACCCCAGGCGCAGACCACAAGACCAACGGGCATGATCTCGAATATACCAAACGGTGCCATGCCTTGCGACCGCGCGACCCCGTCCACCAGCAGGTTGGTCGAGGTGCCAAGTAGCGTCAGAGAGCCCCCCATGATTGCGGCATAACTCAACGGGATCAACAGCTTGGAGGCTTTGGTGCCCAACGTCTTGGCCAGTTGCACCATGACCGGGATCATGACCACCACCACCGGCGTGTTGTTCATGATCGCCGATGCCCCCATCACCGACAGGATCACGCCAACGATGGCCATGCGCGGGTTGGACTGGGCGTAGCGCTCCGCCATTTTGGTCAGCACATCCAGCGCGCCCGTGCGCACCAGCGCCCCCATAACGATGAACATCGCTGCAATCGTCCAGGGGGCCGCATTGGACAGCACGGCTTGTGCCTGTTCAAACGGCAGCACACCCAGCACCAGCATGAGCGCCGCGCCCCCAAGTGCGACCACCTCGGTCGGAAAGAGCTCCCGCACAAACGCCAGGAACATCAGCGCTACGACGCCCAGCGTGATCAGCGCCACGGTTGTGTCCGATAGATCAAGATATGCCAGCATCTGCGCCTCGCGCCTTGCCTGTTCCCTATTGACCTTGGCGCATGCGCGCGCGGCTCACAAGCGATCTTGGCTCGCGCGGGGCTGCACAAGGTACATGCCCAAAAACATCGCACCCAAAGCCAGCCAAAGGGTCGCGGCGTAAGCCTCTGACAACAATAGCCACGCCCAAAGCAAGCCAAAGCCCGTCACCAGATAGCTGACCTGCGCGGTGAATACAGCCCCCGCCTGCCCCACCAGCCAGACATATGTGGCATAGACCAGCACATGCACGACAGAGGCGACGACCAGCGCCAACTGCGCCTCCGGCAGCGGCCAGACCGGCGCGATGTACTGCCCCGTCCCCCACATAAACGGCACGATCACCACCAGTCCTGCCAGCGAGGAGCCCAGCATGACCTGGAAGGCATCCAGCCCCGCCGTGCCCCATTTGGCCACGTAGTTGCCCTCAAACGCATAAAACAGTGCCGTTAGCAGATAGATCAGTGCCCAGAACACAGGGATCGGCTGGCCCAGATCGACATTGGGCAGGATAATCATCAACACGCCAATCAACCCGCAGATGAGCCCCACAAGACGACGAAGTGCAAAGTGATCATTGCCCAGCACAAGGGCGATGGCGAAGGCAAACATCGGTATAATGCTCAAGAGCAGAGACATCACGCCAGCAGGCAGATGCACCGCCGCCTGATAGGACAGCGTGTTGGGAAAGACCGTGCCCAAGAGCGCAATGATCAGGTACACCCGCATCGCAGGTAACGTGAAAGGCAGCGTGATCCAGCGTATCGCGCAGATCACCCCCATCAGCGCGGCCCCCACAACCAACTGCCAGAACACCAACCCAAAGTGGCCATAGCCTGTGCTGACCGCAATCTTTGTCAGAGGCTGCGTCATGCCCCAACCTGCGCCCATCAGAACCAGAACGCCGAGGTAAAGGGCCGTGGCGCGTCCGTTCAAGGGGCAGCGGCCTGCAACGCGCCACCCTGGCGCACTGGTACGATCCGCACAGCGCGGCCCGTGCGGTCGTCTGTCTCCACATAGACGCCCGACAGCGTGGCCTCATTGTTGGCTGGCGTGAAGCGTTCCTTGGTCATTCCGGTGATGAAGCGGCGCATGGGCTCAGCCTTTTCCATGCCAATGACGGAATGATAATCGCCGCACATGCCCGCATCGGTCAGATACCCGGTGCCGCCCGGCAGGATCATCGCATCTGATGTCGGCACGTGGGTGTGCGTGCCAACGACCAAAGACGCCTTGCCGTCACACCAATGGCCCATGGCCATCTTCTCTGACGTGGCCTCGCAGTGCACATCTACAATAACAGCCTGCGCCAACCCTCCCAGTGGATAGGTCTTCAAAGCGGCATCAATGGCTGAGAACGGATCGTCATAAGCGCGTTTCATGAACACCTGACCCAGCACCTGCGCCACGACGACCTTCTTGCCGTTGCGCGCAGTGAACAGCCGGATCCCCTTCCCCGGTGCCGTTTTGGCAAAGTTCAGCGGCCTGACGATGCGCGGCTCGCCTTCAATCGCGCTCAGCATGTCCTTTTGGTCAAACGCATGATCGCCCAGCGTCACACAATCCGCCCCAGCCTCTAGGATCAGCTTGGCATGCGCCCCCGTGATCCCCATGCCGCCGCTGGCATTCTCCCCATTGACCACAATGAAATCGAGCTTCCACGCCTCGCGTAGCTTTGGCAGGTTTTCCGTGATCGCGCGCCGGCCCGCGCGGCCCATGACATCGCCGAGAAAGAGAAGTTTCATGCCCTCAGCGTTAGGCCCCCTGCGCTTTGGGCGCAAGAGCCCTTGGCTTGCATGAGCCCCATTATTGCCGCAGGCTGAGACATTGCAGCAGGAGGCAGCACAATGTGGGATCAGATCGTTGAAAATAAGGGCGTGGCCGTCATCACTGGCGGGGCCAGCGGCGTCGGGCTGTCATCCGCGCATCACCTCGGGCGGCTTGGGTTTCATATCCTGCTGGCTGACCTGTCCCAAGACGCACTGGACACCGCTGCGGCGGGGCTCCGCGATGAAGGGATCACCGCAGACGCGCATGTGACCGATGTGGCCGATCCAGCAGCCCTGACCGCCTTGGCGAACCGCGCAGAGCAGCTGGGGCCTGTGACCATTCTGATGAACAATGCAGGCATTGGTCTGGGGACCTCAACGCTCACAGAACCCGAAAACTGGCGCAAGATGATGGAGGTGAACCTGTTTGGTATCCTGGTTGGCGTGCAGGCTTTCGTCCCGCGCATGGTCAAGGCAGGTCGCCCTGCAATTGTGATCAACACAGGCTCCAAACAAGGCATCACCACGCCGCCCGGAAACCCGGGCTACAACGCCTCCAAGGCGGCGGTGAAAGTGCTGACTGAACAACTGGCGCATGAACTGCGGGAAGAAGGCAGCCCGATTGGCGTGCACCTTTTTGTGCCGGGCTTCACCTACACCGGCATGATCGCCCGCTTCATGCCGAATAAGCCTGACGGGGCCTGGACCCCAGAGGAATGCGTGTCCTACCTATTCGACAGAGTGGCAGAGGGGCAGTTCTACGTGCTCTGCCCCGACAACATGGTGGACGAGGCCACAGACCACAAACGCGTGGCGTGGTCGGCGGGTGATATCGTTGAAAACAGGCCAGCCCTGTCGCGCTGGCACCCCGATTGGAAAGCCGCTTTCGAGACCTACGAGAAAGAGGGATGACGCAAAGCGGGACGGTGGGCGGGGCGATCTGAGCCAAAGGCTCAGGAGCGCCGCCCGCCGACCTCAATAACCCCCGCCTCCGTGACAATCAGGTCCAAAGGCTGATCGGTCTCCTCCAACGGCACATCCTCAACCTCCTGTCCCGCAAAAGCAAACCCAATCGCCAAGGTCGATCGCTTCGCCCGCAATCCTTCCAACGTACGGTCATAAAACCCGCCTCCATAGCCCAACCGCCCGCCTTCACGGCTGAACGCCAGCAATGGCACGATCACGATCTCAGGCTCGAAAAACTGCAACGACGCCGGGATCGCCGCGCCAAACTGGCCCGAAACCATCTCCGTCTCCGGCGTCCAGGCGGCAAACTTCAACGGTTGCGCTTCCGCTTCGATCACCGGCACACCGACCAAGCCATAAGCAGAGGCTTCCGCCATCGCAGGCAGCGGGTCAATCTCCGTCCGAATGGGCATGAACCCGGACAAAGGCACCCCGCGATAGCCTGCCAAAACCTCGCTCAGATACCCCGCCTGTGCTGCATTCGCGGCCTCAAAAAGGGGCTTTCGACGCGCAAACGCCGCCTTGCGCGCTGCCGCCTTGATCTCTCCCAGGTTCACAGCAACACCGCCGCCGCAAGGCCCAGAAAGGCAAAGAAGCCCACCACATCCGTCACGGTCGTCACAAACGCGCCAGAGGCCAGCTCCGGGTCAATCCCGACCCGTTCCAACAAGATCGGGATGCCGGTGCCAGCAAGTCCTGCAACCACAAGGTTCACCACCATGGCCGCGGCAATCACATAGCCCAGCGCGGGCGAGCCAAACCAGATCACGCCCACAATCCCCATCACAACCGCAAAAATCAACCCATTGATCAGCCCCACCAGACACTCTCGCCGGATCACCCGCCATACGTTGGACCCGGTAAGGTCCTTCGTCGCAATCGCGCGCACGGCAACGGTCAACGACTGCGTGCCCGCATTGCCCCCCATCGAGGCCACGATTGGCATCAGCACCGCCAGGGCCACAATCTGCGCAATCGCCATCTCAAACTGGGCAATCACCAAAGAGGCCGCAATCGAGGTCACCAGGTTCACCGCCAACCACGGCAAACGCCGCCCCGTCGTGGCGCGCACCGAATCCGACAAGGTCGATTCCCCGTCCACACCCGCAAGCCTCAGAATGTCTTCCTCATGCTCCTCATCCAGCACTGCCATGGCGTCATCAATGGTGATGACACCAATCAGACGCCCTTCTTCATCGACCACGGGCGAGGAAATCAGGTGATACTGGTTGAACGCATAAGCCACATCCGCCTCCGGCAGCATCGCGGGCATGACTTCAAACGTATCCTCCAACAAGTCGCGCAACATCACCTCGCGCCGCGACCGCATCAGCTTGCCCAAGGTGATATTGCCCACCGGGTGCAGACGCGGGTCCACCATGACGATGTGGTAAAACTGGGTTGGCAGATCATCCTCCGGCGTGGAGCGCAGATGATCAATCGCCTGCCCCACATTCCAGTGCTCAGGCGCCATCACCACCTCGCGCTGCATCAGGCGGCCTGCTGAATACTCCGGCCAGGACAGCGCCTGCTCGACCGCCGCACGGTCCACATCCTCCAGCGCATCAAGGATCGCTTCCTGCTGCTCGCCCTCAAGGTCCTCAACCAGGTCAACCACATCGTCGCTGTCCATGTCGCGCACGGCTTGCGTTAGCACCTGCGGCTTGAGAACGGCAATCACCTCCTCGCGGAGGTTTTCGTCCAGTTCCGACAGGATTTCCCCGTCAAACTCCCGGTCATAAAGCCGGATCAGCCGTGAGCGGTCAAAGGCGTTGATCTGCTCCAAGAGGTCCGCGATGTCCGCCGCGTGCAGCGGCTCCATCAACTCGGTCAACTTGTCGCGGTCATCGATGTCCACGGCATAAAGAATGGCGGCCACCTGCTTGCGGCCCAGCTCATAAACCTCGCCCTCATCTGAGATGTCTGCAACGGGCTCCACCTCTGTGATCTCTTCGCTCATGTCCAGCCCTCCGCCACCTTGGCGCGACCATAGGCGGGTGCAAATCCGCTGACAATGGCGCGCAATGGTGGTTGTGGGCAGGCGGGCGGCTTTCTACAGTCCGGCATATGACAGCGACCCTCTTGCTTGGCCCAACTCTGCTATTTGATGGCAATCCCATGCATCAACCATGGGAGGATGCTGGTCGGATCGACACTGAAGGCGGTGTGCTGATCCGGGACGGGGTGATCGTGGAGGTAGGCAGCGGCAGCGCCCTTCAAACAGCCCACCCCAAAGCGCAGGTAACGCGCTACGACACGGATCACCTCATCTGCCCAGGCTTTATCGACGCCCATGTCCACTACCCCCAAACCGCCATCATCGCCTCCTGGGGGAAACGGCTGATCGACTGGCTGAACGACTACACCTTCCCCGAAGAAATGCGGCTCAGCGATCCGGCCTATGCGGCCAAGATCGCATCCCGTTACCTCGACCTGACGTTGGCCCATGGAACCACCACTGTAGCGTCCTACTGCACGATCCACACCCACAGCGCCGACGCGCTTTTTGAGGCCGCAGCCCAGCGCGGCCAGCGCATCGTGGCGGGCAAGACATGCATGGACCGCAACGCGCCAGACGGGCTGCGGGACACGGTGCAATCCGCCTATGACGACAGCAAGGCGCTGATCGCAAAATGGCACGAACGAGGCCGCGCCAGCTATGCCATCACGCCACGGTTCTCTCCTACCTCAACACCCGAACAACTAGACGCATTGGGTCAGCTCTGGGCCGAACACCCGACGTGCCTGATGCAAACGCACCTCAGCGAACAAACGGACGAAATCGCCTGGGTCCGCGGCCTCTACCCCCAAGCGCGGGACTATCTCGACACCTACGAGGCCCACGGCCTGCTGGGCGCGCGTGGCCTCTATGGCCACGCCATTCACCTTGAAGCGCGCGAAATCGATCAACTCTCTGAAACCGGTGCTGCGCTCGTGCACTGCCCCACATCCAACACCTTCATCGGCTCCGGGCTTTTTGACATGAAAGGGCTCACCGCCCGCCAAATCCCGGTGGGTCTGGCGACAGACACCGGCGGCGGGTCCTCTTTCTCAATGCTGCGCACCATGGCCGCCGCCTATGAGATCGGCCAGCTGCGCCATAACCCCCTGCACGCAGCCCAACTCATCTGGCTCGCCACCGCAGGCTCAGCCCGCAGCCTGCACCTGCAAGACAAGATCGGCACCCTCGCCCCAAACAGGGAAGCAGACCTCACAATCCTCAACCTCGCCTCCACCCCCGCCATCGCCCAACGCGCGGCAGAGGCTCAAGACCACTGGGACAGCCTTTTCGCCACCCTCATGATGGGCGACGATCGCGCCATCGCCGATGTCTGGGTGAACGGCAAAAGACGCGCACAACCCGCCTCTTCACCCTTCCCATAAACTCATTCCGACCCAGCAACCCGCACCTCGATGGATCCCAAAAGGGCTCACACCCGCCACAAGCACCCATAGAAGGGAACGCGGCGCAGCCGCTCCATCAGATCATGCACCCTCTGCCAAATCCCGCGCCATGACGTTCTGACGCGCGACCACCGCTCGCAGATCAAGCGTTGTCACCTGCCCGTCGCGCACCACGCCGCGCCCTTCAACAAACAAGTCCCGCACCACGGTTGGCCCTGCCAGCAACAGCGCCGCCGGGTCCCAACTGCCCGCACTCTGCAAGCCACTCACATCCCAGACCGCAATATCCGCCCGCTTGCCGGCGGCCAGACGCCCACAGTCCGGACGGCCCAGCACATCCGCCCCGCCGCGCGTTGCAATCTCCAACGCCTCACGGGCGCTCATGGCGTCCGCCCCGCGCGCGACACGCTGCAACAACATCGCTTGGCGCGCCTCAGCCACCAGATTTCCCGCGTCGTTGGAGGCTGATCCATCCACGCCCAACCCCACCTGCACACCCGCGTCCCGCATCGCCCGCACGGGTGCGATGCCCGATCCAAGCCGACAATTTGAACAGGGGCAGTGCGCCACACCCGTCCCGGTCTGAGCAAAAAGCGCAATCTCGGAGGCATCCAGCTTCACACAATGGGCATGCCAGACATCCTTGCCAACCCAACCCAATTCTTGAGCATATTGGCCCGGACGGCAGCCAAAATTCTCCAACGAATAGGCGATGTCCTCTTCGTTTTCCGCCAAATGGGTGTGCAGCATCACCCCCTTGTCCCGCGCCAGCAGAGCCGCATCGCGCATCAATCCCCGGCTGACGGAAAACGGCGAACAAGGGGCCACGCCCACACGGCACATCGACCCTTCTGCCGGGTCGTGGAAGGCATCAATCACCCGGATGCAGTCTTCCAGAATATCCGCTTCCCGCTCCACCAATGCATCGGGCGGTAAGCCGCCCTCGCTCTCACCAATGCTCATCGCCCCGCGCGTCGGATGAAACCGCACCCCCAGCTCAGCGGCCGCATGGATCGTATCCTCCAGCCGCGCGCCGTTGGGATAAAGATAAAGATGATCGGAACTCAGCGTGCAGCCTGACAAGGCGAGCTCTGCCAGACCCACCTGCGCAGAGGTAAAGATATGATCCGGCGTCATGCGCGACCAGATCGGATAGAGTGTCTGCAACCAGCCAAAAAGCAGCGCATCCTGCCCGCCGGGCACCGCGCGTGTCAGGCTCTGGTAGAGATGGTGATGCGTGTTCACCAATCCCGGCGTCATAACGCAGCCTGTGGCATCGACCACATCGCCTGCGCTCTCCAACCCTTCGCCCAGCTCAACAATCACACCGTCGACGACACGCAGGTCCGCGCCCTGCAACTCGCGCCGGGTGTCGTCCATCGTCAGGATGTGGTCTGCGTTGCGGATCAGCAGTTCTGTCATGGCGCACCTCATTGGCCCGCCTCAGATCTGACCTATGCCGGTGGAAAGCGAGGGAAGAACCGGCCTACCCCGCAGTATGCGTTGCAAACCCGCGTGGTCAATAGTGCTGCAGGATTTCCAATGCCGCGGCATGTATCCCCACATTTGCCGCCGCCAGCGCACGTCCGCCATCATGCGCGGGGTTGCCCCGCCAGTCGGTCACAATCCCCCCCGCAGCCTGAACCACCGCGATGGGCGCCTGAATATCATAAGCGGCCAGGCCTGCCTCGATCACCAGATCAACCTGACCCGCCGCCAACAGCGCATAGCCGTAACAATCCATGCCATAGCGCGTGAGCTTGGCTCGGCTGGCGACAGCATGAAAGCCTTTGCCCTCGGCCTCGGTGCCCACTTGGGGAAAGGTGGTCAGGACTACGGATTGCGCCAGATCGCGTGCAGGGCGCGTCTCCAGCGGGTGCTGCCCCAGCGGGCCTGCCAGCACCGCACCATCGGGGCGTCCTTCAAAACGCTCCCCAATATAGGGCTGGTCAATGATGCCATAAAATGGGCCAGCGGCATCACTCACCGCAATCAGCACACCCCAGGTCGGCGTGCCACTGACAAAGCCGCGCGTGCCATCGATGGGGTCCAGCACCCAGGTCAAACCGGATGTGCCGTCCTGCGTGCCATATTCTTCGCCGAGGATCGCATCCTGCGGACGCTCGATTGCCAGAATATCGCGCATCGCACGCTCTGCGGCACGGTCGGCCACAGTCACAGGGTCATAATCCCCCGCCAGCTTGTTTTCTTCAGCCAGTTCCGAACTGCGGAAATGCGGCAGGATGGCCGCCCGCGCGGCATCCGCCATCAAATGCGCGACCCGCGCAATGTCAGGATCAAACTCTTGTCTGGTCATGGACCATGCCCTGCCAGTTCAAACCGGCAGGCGCAAGAGGGGCAGTCTTAAGCGACGTCGCTCAACACGCGTGCGAGTTCAAAGAGGCGGCGGCGTTGGTTTTCAGGGATCGCATAATAGGACCGCACAAGATCCATCGCTTCCTTGTCCCCCAACAGATCTTCCGGCAAAGCATCTGCCCCACCTGGAAGTGCATCTTCATCCGTTTTGAGACCTTCAAAGAAGAAAGACACCTGCACATCAAGCGCATCCGCAATGTCCCACAGGCGGGATGCGCTGACCCGGTTTGCCCCTGTTTCGTATTTCTGAATCTGCTGGAACTTGATGCCGACCAGTTCCGCCAGACGTTGCTGCGTCATGCCAGTCAGCCATCGGCGCTGCCTGATCTTCTTCCCGACATGTACATCTACTATGTGAGCCATTTTTTTGTTCCTTACGTGAGACGCGATGCGCGCGTCATTTTCTCACTGATTACGACCCGTTCTTCGCAACTTTGAGAAAAGCTGTCTTGCGCACACCATACGGTTTCGCAATCCATCGGCAAACCTCTTTCATTCCAATTGGCACCAAAGCTGCATTTGACTTAACAACCTTAAGTGTTAACGCGGCATGAATGCGTTGCGAAAGACACCCTTCGCAAGCCACTGAAAACCGGCAACACTATCAGAAAAACCCACGAAATATGGCAATTTCAGCCTGTAAGGGTTTCAAATTTTTGGACTTAATCCACAATCATAGGTAGCATTTTCCAAGTGTGGGGAATTTGCCTCAACCTTTCCCCGTTGCAGCTTGCAAACGTGTGCAAATCGTAAGCCGAAACCCGCTGATGCTCGCCCGGCGGGAAAAATAGTTTCACTTAGAGAGACTCAAACCGCCCGCAAACGCCGCATTCCTTCTCCGCCGAACGCCTCTCTGAGCAACCTCGCGAGGGTGTCGTGCACCTCACCTTGCGCTGTGTTTGCGCCATAAAGATTGATCTGCTGGCCCGGCAGGTCTGGCAACCCGCCCCCGTGGTCAATTCGTTCCAGGAACGGCGGCTCCGTTCCTTCGATCATCGCATGTACGGCCAAATCCGCGGCCACGGCGGCCTCAATGGTGCGGTCACTGTCCGTGTCGATGCTCATTTCCCAGGGCAGGCCCGCACGGTCCAGGGCCGTTGTGGCAATGCCCCGAAAGACGCAACGCCGCCCAAATGCCAGTTGCAGCGGCCGTTGACGCCAATTTGACCCGGCCTGCGCCCCAACCCAATGCAGCGGTTTCACAGCCAGCGTTTCCGCACCGCTATCGGGCGCGGTTTCGGTGGTCAGGATAAGATCGGCCGCCCCCTTGGCGAATTGCCCTTTCAAAACCGTTGTGTGTGAGGCCTCAAGCTGCACTTTCACCCGCGGAAAGGCTGCGTTGAACTGTTTCAGCACCATCGGGACGGCGGGATAGACGATGTCATGGGGCACCCCAAGCACGATCTCCCCTTCAAAGGCCTGATCCGTGAGCCGCGTGATCACCTCGTCATTCAATGCAACCATACGTCTGGCATAGCTGAGCAATTGCTCCCCCGAGGATGTCAGCGCAATCGTGCGTCCGCTGCGGTCCAGCAGTTCAAGGCCCAGCAGGTCCTCCAGCCGTTTGAGCTGCATGGAGACAGCCGATTGCGTCAGGTGCAGGAAACCTGCCGCTCGTGTGACGCCACCGGCATCCGCCACAGCCACAAAAGACCGCAAGGTCGTGATGTCGAGATTTCTCATCAATCAAGTTCCCTGATGCATGACATAACAAACATTCGTTTTCATTATGACTCCCAGCAATCCATATATCAAGCATCGAAATGATAATCGGAAAAACCATCACGAAATGGAAAGGAAGCGTCATGTTCTCCCTCACTTCAAAGCGCACCCGTTATGCCCACCCCAGCCTTACCCGCCTGCCCAATGCGCTCCGCAGCTTACGGATGCTTTACCGCACCCGCGCGGCCCTTGGCCGGTTGAGCAGCGATCAGCTGGAGGACATCGGCCTGACGCCAGAGGACGCCCGTAGGGAGGCCAGCCGTCACATCTGGGATGTGCCACAGCACTGGAGGCTCTGAACCCGCTCAAATCCTACTGAAATCCTCCGGAAAAACCTTGAAATGACGGCCCTCCCGCCCGATATTCATAGCAATCGCGCGCGGGCCACGGTCCGCGCGTCCATTCTTGCCAATTGGAGGACCTCTTTTAATGGCCGACGTGAATACAATCCGGACAACAGCCGGAGCCCGCGCCGCCGACATCGACGCAGGCTTGCGCGCGCACATGAACAAAGTCTACGGAACAATGTCCGTAGGCATGCTGATCACTTTTGCGGCTGCCTGGGCTATCTCGGGCCTGGCGGTGACAACGGATCCTGCTGCCGCAGCGGCACAGATGCCCAACGGCACGATGCTGACCGGTCTGGGTGTGGCACTTTATGGTTCGCCCCTCAAATGGGTGATCATGTTTGCCCCGCTGGCCTTCATCTTTGGCTTCTCCGCGATGATCAACCGCATGTCTGCAGCAACAGCGCAGCTGGTGTTCTATTCCTTTGCGGCTGTGATGGGCTTGTCCATCAGCTCCATCTTCCTGGTCTTCACAGGCTTCTCCATTGTTCAGGTCTTCTTGATCACCTCGATCGCCTTTGCCGGTTTGTCTCTCTGGGGCTACACCACCAAAAAGGACATTTCAGGCTGGGGCAGCTTCCTGATCATGGGTGTGATCGGCCTGATCGTGGCCTCCATCGTGAACATCTTCTGGCCGATGCCGGGCATGGCCTTTGTCATCTCGATCCTCGGCGTTTTGATCTTTGCCGGTCTGACCGCTTATGACACCCAGAAGATCAAGACAGAGTACATCGCACATGCACACCACGGTGATACCGAGTGGCTTGGCAAGTCCGCCATCATGGGCGCGCTGAACCTCTACCTCGACTTCATCAATATGTTCATGTTCCTGCTGCAACTGCTGGGCAACCGCGAATAAGCAGGCGATACGTCTGACACACGAAAGGGCCGGTCACTTGATCGGCCCTTTTCTTTTTGGAAAATCGAATGCTTGAACTGCGCCCCAATTGCGAAATGTGCGACAAGGACCTGCCGCCCGAAAGCCCTGAAGCCCGGATCTGCAGCTATGAATGCACCTTCTGTGCGGACTGCGTAGACCGCGTGCTCCACAACGTCTGCCCCAATTGCGCGGGCGGCTTTGTCCCCCGTCCAATCCGCCCCGCAACCGACAGGCGCCCTGGGGTCAGCCGGATGCATCAAGTGGCCAGTTCAAACCGCCGGCAGCTCAAATACGCAAGACAAGACATCGCGGACCTGGCAGCACGCACCAAAGAGGTTCCGCCTGAAGACCGTTAAACGGATCAATAGGGTTCGTTGCCCACACCCGTGTAGCCAATGCTGTTCGAATAAGCATCGCTCATGCCAGGCTGCGGCGGCGGCCCGCCAAGCTGGCCAGCGCAGGCGCTGAGCAAACCGGATGCGACAACGGCAAAAATCAAAGTGCGTGACATGTGAGTTCCTTGGCAGCTGAGAACCGTCCGAGTATTGCCGCTCGTTGCGGCGGGTGCAAGGGATCAGCCGGGGCTCAGTGCGCGCTGCATGTGCACGGCTGGGAAGGTGATGCCGGGCGCTAGATCAATGTCGACGTCTTGAAGGGTTTCAAAGCCGCAGGCGCGGTAGAAGGGCACGGCAGTCCGGGTCGAGAAGCATTCGAGCCTGGCAATGCCTGCATCGCCTGCGCTTTGCAGGACACGCCCCATCAGCGCGCGCCCCACGCCAGAGCGCACGGCGTCCACGTCAGTGGCGAAGTGGCGGATGTGGCCCACCCCGCTTTCCCCTACCCCGCCGTCGCCAGGCAAGGCACGGGTCCAGCCGCCGCCGCCAATCACCTCATCCCCGCGCAGCGCCACAAAATACGTGCCGCTGGTCACCAACCGCGGTTGCGCCCTTGAAATCCGGGGGATTGCAGTGACCAGAATGGACGGCGGATAGTCCGCGGCCAGCAGCCGTGGATAGCTGCGAGACAGCAGCGCATCAAGCGGTGCGATATCCGCCGCTGTACCGGGTCTGATGGTGAGCTGGGTCATGAGGTGCGTTCCAAAGCAAAAGGCCGCGCTGGTGCAGCGCGGCCTTTCGAGAAATCCAATGTCGGGCGATCTTACTTGATCTTGCCTTCCTTGTACTCCACGTGCTTGCGCGCAACGGGGTCGTATTTCTTGATCACCATCTTTTCGGTCATGGTGCGGGCGTTCTTCTTGGTCACATAGAAATGGCCCGTGCCCGCTGTCGAGTTCAGGCGAATTTTGATCGTGGTTGGCTTTGCCATGGGTGCGTCTCCTGCAGACCCCGGCGTGTTGCCCGGGTGCGTGAAATCTGAGGCTTGGCTTTTACCTGTCTATGGCCTTGAGTCAACCGCAAAAGGCCCCGAGGTTCAAAGCTCGATCCGGACGTCATGCATCCACAGCTTGGCGGGCCGCGACAGCATGAAGACCACAACGTCGGCAAGGTCGTCAGGCTCTGTAAAGATGTGATTTGGCACCTCTTCGCCCGCCTTGGCGAACATGCCAGTATTCGTGCCGCTTTGGTAGAGCCCCGCCACGCGCACCCCGGTTTGCGATTCGTCCTCTTTCAACACATCGGTAAAGCCGCGCATGCCGTATTTGGTGGCGGTGTAGACCGACTGCCCCGCCTGGGCGAGCACGCCGGACTTGGACACCACATTCAGGATCGCCGCCTCGCCTTGCGCCCGCAGATGAGGCAGCACCGCGCGGGTCAGGTGAATGGCACCCGTCATATTGGTTGCAACCGTGTCTTCGATCATCTGCGGATCAATGGTGTCGAGCGGGCCCGTCTTGTGCCAGATCCCGGCATTGTTGATCAGAATGTCCGCCGTTCCGAAGGTTGCGAGGATGGTTTCGACGGTTGCGGCGATATCAGCCTGCGCCCGCATATCGCAGGCGAAACCTTCGGCGCTCGGGGCCCCTGCATCCCGCGCGGCCTGCGCCACCTCTGCCAGACGCTCCGCATTGCGGCCCAGCACCGCGACGTTGCATCCCGCCGCGGCGAGTTTGAGGCAGATGTGGCGTCCAATGCCATCACTGCCGCCGGTTACGATTGCCGTTTTGCCCTTAAGTTCCATCTGCCTTGCCTTTCCTGAACAGCCCAATTGCGCGCGGAGGGCCTGTAAGCCGGATTCTGTCCCGGGGTTGCCCCCATGGATGACCATTCATCTGACCTGCCCGTTGCCGCGCAGGCTATAGCTGCCAACCCGGACCTGCTGGGGCTCAAGCTTCCCCGTCGCCTTGCGGCGACGCGCGGTCCCTATTTGGCATTGCTCCCGGTGGGGCTTGCCATGCCGCCCCTGTTGCCAGCGGCGCGGTGGGCTCTTACCCCACCTTTTCACCCTTGCTGCCCAAAAGCAGCGGTTTCATTTCTGTGGCGCTTTCCGTCGGGTTGCCCCGCCCGGGCGTTACCCGGCACCGTTGCTTGTTGGAGTCCGGACTTTCCTCCCGAGGGTCTTGGCTGGGCCTTTGTCCTCAAGCGGCCATCCGGCCCTCCGCGCGTGGGGCTGCGTAGCCTTTGAACTTTGGCGGGGTCAACCCGCTTTGAGGTCGGATGCCTCCGGCGGGGATATTTTTGGGCCAGAAAGAGGCAGGAAGTCCTGTGGCGCCAGCGGACCTGTTGCCCAAGGCCGAAAGCGCAGCCGTACGGCGTGCAGCAGGGTTTCGTCGTCACAAGGGGCGGTGTAGCCTTTTACCACTGCTTGTTCGCGGAATGCCTCTTGTGTGCATGTCTCCGGCATCTGGCCGTGACCGGGTTGTGCCACCAGCTTTTGGCGGGCCAGGCGCGCCCAATCAAAACGCGGGCCGGGGTCGATCTTTCGGCCTGGCGCCAGGTCTGAATGGCCAATGACACCTTCCGGGGCGATGTCCCAGCGCGCCGTGATGCCCCGCAATAGGGCTTCGAGCGCCTCCATCTGAGGTTCGGGGAAAGGGTGATCCCCACTGTTGTCCAGCTCAATCCCGATGGAACGGGAGTTCACGTCACCCTTGCCCTGCCACTCGCCCGCGCCTGCGTGCCAGGCCCGCTGTTCTTCGGCGACCAATTGAATGATCTCACCCTTGCGCGAGATGAGGTAATGGGCGGAGACCTCCGCCCGCCGGTCACAGAGCCGCTCCAACGCGGCCTCAGCGTTTTGCATTGCGGTGTAGTGGATGACGATCAGGTCCGGCAGCAAGCTATCCCGGCGCGGGCCGAAGTTAGGCGACGGGTGCTGGCGGACCGCAAGACCCGTCACACGTCAGCCAGAGGTGCCAACCCGGAAGGGCGCCGGGTTCCAGTTGCAGGCATAACCGTCCCCATCAGGGTCCATACCCAGCCGGTCCCTGCGCGGGCCACCGGCCTCAAGGAAGGCGATTTGTGCGTCATTGCCGCTGCGGTACTGCGCGCAGGCGCGCTGGAACTTGGCCTGCTTATTGAACCCCACCCGATTGTAGAGCTTCGTGCCCACCGGGTGCTTGTTGGCCAGCGCATAGGCCACGATGTTTGGCCCGGCATTGCTGCGAGACGGCAGCGCCTCGGTTGGGGCAACGCGATATTGCGCGCGGTTGGCGGCGAGCCGTGCGGCGTCCCCTTCGATGCCACGCTGGGCAGAGACCGCATCAAAGCTGTTTTCGCGGCTGATACCACCGCCATCGACTAGTGGAGGGGCTGCATTGGAGGGGCTGGCTGCAAGCGGTTCGACCCCGGAGTTAGTGCTGGCGTCATTGCCAAGCCCCCCGTTGGGCGTTCTGTCTGTGCTGCTGCTGGCGTTTGAAGTGGCCTGCAAGACGCGTCTTGTCTCTGCCGCGGTGGCTTGAGCCGATCCATTGGACGGCGCGCCAAGTGGTTGTGAGGATACCGGCGCTGCTGCGGGTACGCGTGCTTGGGTATTTTCCTGCACCACGCGCTGCTGCGCCGCGGGGCTGGTGTCAAACCCGACGCCCCGGCCCGGATCAGGTACGCCCAACCGACCGGAATCAGGAATGGCAGGCTGACAGGCCGAAAGGCCCACGCCTGCGGCGAGAATGAGAAAGACACGTGTGAACATCGACAACCTGCTTTGTCTTTGCGACTGCTTTATTGGTGCCTATTTACCACCATTTGTCGGCCTTGGCTACAAATCCTGCCGCACGTTCCAGTGCGTAGGCGGAAGACAGCAAATCGGCTTCCTCCCACGGACGGCCAATCAATTGCAGGCCCAACGGCAGACCGTTACGGTCCTGCCCTGTAGGCAATGCAATGCCCGGCAGGCCTGCAAGGTTCACGGTCACGGTGAAGACGTCGTTGAGGTACATCTGCACCGGATCGGCATCCGCCATCTCACCTAGCCCGAAGGCCGCAGAAGGTGTGGCAGGCGTCAGGATGCTGTCGATGCCCGCGGCAAAGACATCCTCAAAGTCCTTCTTGATCAGCGTCCGCACCTTGCGTGCGCGGTTGTAATAGGCGTCATAGAACCCGGCAGAGAGCACATAGGTGCCGATCATCACACGACGCTGCACTTCGGCCCCAAACCCTTCGGCGCGGGTCTTTTCATACATCTCCGTGATGCCGTCACCCTGATCAAGCTTGGCGCGGTGGCCATAGCGCACGCCGTCATAGCGCGCGAGGTTGGAAGACGCCTCCGCCGGAGCAATCACATAATACGCGGGCAGTGCGTATTTTGTGTGGGGCAGCGAGATGTCGACGATCTCGGCGCCTGCGTCTTTCATCATGGCAATGCCGTCTTGCCAGAGCGCCTCGATCTCATCCGGCATACCGTCCATGCGGTATTCGCGCGGGATGCCGATCTTCTTGCCGCGCACGTCGCCGGTCAGGGCAGCTTCGAAATCGGGCACGGCCAAGTCGGCAGAGGTGGAATCCTTCGGATCATGCCCGCACATGGCTTCAAGCATAATCGCCGCGTCACGCACGGATTTTGTCATCGGGCCTGCCTGATCGAGCGAGGAGGCAAACGCAACGATACCCCAACGCGAACAACGCCCGTAGGTGGGCTTGATCCCCGTGATGCCGGTGAAGGCCGCAGGCTGGCGGATGGAACCGCCCGTGTCGGTCCCGGTCGCAGCCAAACAAAGGTCTGCGGCCACGGCAGAGGCTGAACCCCCAGACGAACCACCAGGCGTCAGCTCAGCCGCATCATTGCCGCGCCGCCAGGGGTTCACGGCATTGCCGTAAACAGAGGTCTCGTTGGAGGACCCCATGGCAAACTCATCCATGTTGAGCTTGCCCAGCATGACCGCGCCTGCGTCAAAGAGGTTCTGGCTGACGGTGCTTTCATACTCCGGCAGGAAACCTTCCAGAATGCGGGAGCCTGCCTGAGACGGCACACCTTTGGTGCAGAAGAGGTCCTTGATGCCAATGGGCAGGCCACACATAGCGGGTGCGTCGCCTTTGGCGATCCGAGCGTCCGCCGCGGCCGCCTGTTCCATCGCAATCTCAGGCGTATGGTGGACAAAGGCGTTCAACGCCCCTGCCCCCTCGATGGCCTCCAGACAGGCCTCGGTTAGGTCCTTTGAAGTCGTCTCACCCGCGCGCAGGGCATCACGCGCCTCTGCCAGGCCCAGTTTGTTCAGATCGCTCATTATTCAACCACCTTCGGCACGGCAAAGAAGCCTTCGCGCGCATCGGGCGCGTTCTTGAGGACCTTGTCCTGCTGGTCCCCATCGGTCACCTGATCCACACGGCGCTTCAGACGCTGAGGCGTGACAGAGGTCATCGGCTCCACTCCATCGACATCGACCTCATTCAATTGCTCGATGAAACCCAGAATCCCGTTGAATTCCTGCGCCAGCCCGCCCAGCGCCTCAGGTTCCACCTTGATCCGGGCCAGCTTGGCCACGCGCGCGGCTGTGTTTTCGTCAATCGACATCGGCGTCTCCATTTGGTCCTGCGCCGTTTACCGCGCAGGATTGTCCCTCGCAAGACCGGTTACCCAGACAAGGGTTCACTTTGCAAGGTTGTGTTTCTTGCGCTTTGCCCGAAGTGGCGTTGGATGTCGGTTGAGTGGGCTTTGCTGCCGTTGAAGAAACACACCCCAGCCCGGAATCAAGCGTTAGCGCCGGGCCATCGCCTGCCCGCCCGTCGCACCAAAGGTGCGCCTTGAATCATCGGCACGCCTTTGGCGTGACGGGTAGGCGATTTGGTGAGGCTGAGTGGTTCGTTGCGAGGGATCGTAAGCGTTCAGGGATAAAGTGGCAGAGAACTTTCGTCGGATCGCCCACCCCGGGCAGGCGCTGGCCCTCTCTCACAACGCGAGCGGCGAAAGCGAAATCTTGGGAACGGTTCGAAACTGGTTTACGGTGACCTCCAGAATGGGGAGACACGCTCATGAACATAATCTGGCTAGGCCACGGATCATTCCGCTTTGAAATCGCAGGAAAGGTGATCCTGCTGGATCCCTGGCTGAACGGCAACCCGATGCTGAGCGAGGATCAGCATGGCCCCGCCATCGCAGATGCCGATCATATTCTGGTGACCCACGGCCACTTTGATCACATCACGGATGTTGTGGAGATCTCCAAGTCCGCTGGCGCGCCGGTTTCTGGCATGTACGAGCTGGCGCAATACCTTGCCGCGCAGGGTGCCAACGAAGGCCAGGCCTTCAACATGGGTGGCACGATTGAACTGGCGGAGGGCGTCACCGCCAGCATGGTGCCGGCCTCGCATTCCAGTTCAGCGGATGTGGCCGACACGCGGCGCTACATGGGCAATGAATGCGGTTTTGTGATCAAGGGCGATGGCAAGACGCTCTACGTCTCAGGCGACACCGGGATTATGGCAGACATGGACTGGATCGGGGATTTCTACAAACCCGATGTGGGCATCCTGTCAGCGGGCGGGCACTACACGATGGGCATGGCAGAGGCCGCTTATGCCGCCAAACGCTATTTCGACTTCAAGACGGTGATCCCCTGCCACTACCGCACCTTCCCGCTACTCGAACAATCGGCAGAGGTGCTGGCCGCAGGCCTGCCCGGCGTGGATGTGATCGAGCCCGAGGTGATGCAGGCGATCAGTCTATAGGACCCAATCGCCATTTGGCGGTGTCGTTATCGCGGTAGTAGGTGATGCAGCCATTCTGGCCATCGAACACAACACCCGCGTCTCGATCCCTGCGGTGCTCCGCCGGGACCTCGAAGGTGGCGCAGACCTCAAAGTAGGTGTTTCCCTCTGCAGCGTAGCGATAGGGGGCATCGCTGACCGGGTCCTTCGCGTCCGGCGCGGGGCCTTCCACATGCCCGCAATAGCCGGGTGAGATTGCCCGGTCAGACTCCGTCAGCGTGTAATTGGCACAGCGATAGTATTCGCCCAACCGGCGTAGATCGGCCGTGCGGATGCGGTCGTTCTGCTCCATCCGGGCAAAGGCCGGCCCGCCCACGACCGTAAACCCCCAGATCAGGGCCCCGGCCACGGCAATCAGAAGGGCGGCCAGCAACGCGCGGGTCATGCGGCTTCGCCTTTGCGGATATCGCTCAGATAATACAGGAAAATACCCCCCGCCACGCCCGCAACCACAAGCGCCTTGGCAGAGAACTGCAACGTAAAGTCGCCGTTCAGGAAAGCATAGATCACCGCCACAAGGTCCGCCAAAAGCACCGCTGCCGCGATCAGCAGCGTGATGTGCGTCAACCACTTGCGAATGGCCGACCGGTGCAAGGCTGGGTCGGCCGCGAGCTTGCGCCGCTCGCGAATACTCAGCCACAGATACATCGGCACCGTCACGATCAGCACCGCCATCGCCCAACGGATCGTCCAGCTGCGGCGATAGCCATCCGCATCCATCGCCAGATCAATCAGCGCATGCAGCAAGTTCACCAGATAGACCGCGCCAAAGATCAGCACGCCAAAGGTGAGCGCGTAGATAAAGAAATCCTTGGCTGACACTGTCGCCTGCGGGCGCGGGATGGGTGGGGAGAATGGCGTCTCCGCCCAGGCATCCAGCGCTTCGGCCACCTCTGACGCGCTCCAGCCTGACTGCGCCAGGACCTTTGCGATCTCCTCCCGGGATTTGCCTGCGCTCAGCGCATCGCGCACAAACCGGGACAATTGTTTGTTTGCGGCCATGGCTAACCCTCTCTCTTACCTTCAAAAAACACCTTCAGCAGATCTTCGGCCTCAGCCTGCGCGATACCGTCGTAGACCTCTGGTGCGTGATGGCATTGGGCATGGTCAAAGACCCGCGCGCCTTGCGCCACGCCGCCGGACTTGGGGTCCGCCGCCCCGTAATAGAGCCGCCCGATCCGCGCAGCGGAGATCGCGGCAGCACACATGGCACAGGGTTCCAGCGTGACGTATAGCGCGTGATCCGTGAGCCTTTCGCGCCCAAGGGCGGCACAGGCCTGCCGGATCGCCAGAACCTCTGCATGGGCGGTGGGGTCATTGTCTGCCCGTGTGCGATTGCCTGCACGCGCGATCACCTGCCCCTCGGGCGAAACCACAACGGCCCCCACAGGCACCTCGCCCCGCGCGGCGGCGGCGCGGGCTTCCTTGAGGGCCTCTTGCATGAAAGATTGAAACGACATGGCCCAAACTGGCGGCAAATGCGGGCCTTTCGCAAGGGGATCATTCGCGCTAATGCAGCCTCATGTCTGATACGTCAAAATCCCCGCCCGGCGACCGCGTCGCCAAAGTGCTGGCCCGCGCCGGTGTGGCCTCGCGTCGTGAGGCCGAGCGCATGATTGAAGCGGGCCGCGTCACGGTCAACGGCGCGGTCATCACCTCACCTGCGCTGAACGTGACGGATGCTGACAAGATTACGGTGGACAGCACGCCATTGGCGGCGGCGGAACCGGAACGTTTGTGGCTTTACCACAAACCAACCGGCGTCCTGACCACGACAGCCGACGACAAGGGCCGCAAGACGATCTTTGACGACCTGCCAGAGGACATGCCACGGGTGATGTCCGTGGGGCGGCTCGACATGAACTCCGAAGGGTTGCTCCTGCTCACAAACGACGGCGCGGTCAAACGACGGTTGGAGCTGCCGAGCACCGGCTGGCTCCGGCGTTACCGGGTGCGGGTGAACGGACGGCCCGAGGACAAGGTGTTTGAACCGCTGCGTCGCGGGATGCACGTCGAAGGCGTGGACTATGCCCCGATGGAGGTATCACTCGACCGCCAGCAAGGGGCTAACGCCTGGTTGACCGTGGGCCTGCGCGAAGGCAAGAACCGCGAAATCCGCCGCACGATGGAGGCCGTGGGCCTCAAGGTGAACCGCCTGATCCGCGTGTCTTACGGGCCATTCCAGCTGGGCAACCTCAAGACCGGAGAGGTGGAGGAAGTGCGCCGCAAGGTCGTGCGGGATCAGCTGGGTTTGGCCGCACCGGAGCCCAAAACACCCAGCGCTGCCAAACGATCCCCCAAACGTCGGCCCCGCCGATGATACGAGTTCAAATCGTCTGATCCGCGCGCACCACATAGGTGTGGATTGAAAACACCACCGCCCCGGTTTGCGGCATCCGGACCACGCATTGCCTTTCGGTCCGGATGTAGTCGCCCACGCCGCCATCATCCTTCTTGCGCGGCTGGTGCAGGTCCGGGTCGGCATAGATCAGCTTGTTGAACCGCCAGAGCGGCCGTCCGACCTGCACCCCGTCAAACAGCCGCTGGACGCGGCGCGCGATGTTGTCGTCATACTCCGGCACCGGGATGTGAATATCGGTCAAAGGCCGTCCCGCCTTTTTCGATAGTCTCCAGTTCGCCGGAAAGCACAGCACCGCAGCAGTCAGAACATGCTGATCCCCGTGCTTTTGCAGAATACAGATGTCCTCCTGCACCAGGTGGCCGAGGGTCAGCAGCGGCTGATCCCGATCGATCACAATCTCTCTGCCGTCCGGACAGGTCACCGCACCAGACCGTACTTTGAACCCCAAAACGGGCACCACCGCCAAGGCCTCTTCCAGCACCTCCTGAGCAGCCGCAACCGCATCTTCTGCACAATAAAGCACAGCGTCCCGACGCTCTGACAACAGCTGCGTCCGATAAGCCATCTGCGCCGCGTATGCCTCGTCCACGCGCAGCCAATCCGTCGGCGCACAAGGGGCGATGCCGGGCAACTTTGATGTACCTTTCTGTGCCTCGGGGATGTCATTTTGCAGGATCAAAACCATGGCCGCAGCCTAGAAACACTGAACCAAAAACGACACCCCCTCTGGTCGCTATCTGCCAACCATGCCGCATTTTTTCGGCCCAAGCTGATCTTGACGTTCGGGAGGCCAGACATGAACCAGCACTACCGCGAAACCCGCAAGATTGATCCCATGAAGGGCAGCCATCTGCCCGACGGCACTCCTAACGATAACGACCGGGTGGAGATTGGCCCGACCCAGCTTGCTTTCCGCGAATGGGAGGCTGCGGGCCTCATCCTGCCCAACCTAGAGGCCATGCGCCGGTACCGCTGGGCGCGGCTGACCCAACACATCGTGGACCGCGACTATGGCGGGCTGCTGATGTTCGACCCGCTCAACATCCGTTACGCCACCGACAGCACCAACATGCAGCTGTGGAACACGCATAACCCCTTCCGGGCCGTGCTGCTCTGTGCTGATGGCTACATGGTGATCTGGGACTACAAGAACTCTCCTTTCCTGAGCGAATTCAATCCACTGGTGCGCGAGCAACGCTCTGGTGCGGATCTCTTTTACTTTGACCGTGGCGACAAAGTAGGCGTGGCGGCCGACAAGCTCGCGATCGAAGTGAAAGACCTGATCGCTCAGCACGGCGGCGGCAACAGCCGCATCGCCGTGGACAAGATCATGCTGCACGGGCTGCGCAGTCTGGAGCGGCAGGGCTTTGAGGTCATGGACGGCGAAGAGGTCACGGAGAAGAGCCGCTCTGTCAAAGGTCCGGATGAAATCCTCGCCATGCGCTGCGCGTCGCATGCCTGTGAGACTTCCGTTAGAGCGATGGAGGATTTCGCCCGGCTCAATGTCCCCAAGGGAGGCATCAGTGAGGATGACATCTGGGCGGTGATGCACGCCGAGAACATCAAGCGCGGCGGTGAATGGATCGAGACGCGCCTGTTGGCCTCCGGGCCCCGCTCCAACCCGTGGTTCCAGGAATGCGGGCCGCGGATCACCCAGAACAATGAGATCATCGCCTTTGATACCGACCTCATTGGCAGCTACGGCATTTGCGTCGACATCTCACGCACCTGGTGGGTTGGCGACCAGAAGCCCCGCCCGGACATGGTCTATGCCATGCAGCACGGGGTGGAGCACATCATGCAGAACATGGAGATGCTCAAACCCGGCGTTATGATCCCGGAGCTGACGGCAAACACCCATGTGCTGGACGACCAGTTTCAGAAACAGAAATACGGCTGTCTGATGCATGGTGTGGGCTTGTGCGATGAATGGCCTTTGGTGGCCTATCCCGATCAGGCGGTCGAGGGGGCCTATGACTACCCGCTGGAGGCTGGCATGGTGCTTTGTGTCGAGGCCCTGGTGTCACCGGAGGGCGGGGATTTTTCCATCAAGCTGGAAGATCAGGTGCTGATCACCGAAGACGGTTACGAGAACCTGACGCAATACCCCTTCTGTCCGGCGCTGATGGGTGAGCTCTGAGCAAGGGCGGGCGACACGGCCCGCCTTACGACGCACCGGATTCTCTGGTAAGGCAGGCGTGTCGCCTGCAACCCAACGGCGGAAGGATGGGCGACACGCCCCCCTTACGTAAGGCGGGCCGTGTCGCCCGCCTCCCGTATCACAGAGCCTGCACAACGCCTGCGATCACACCACGCAGTTCGGCCAACCCACGTAGGCGGCCGATCAGCGGGTAACCTGCCACGGTGCCAAGTGCCGCATCTGACAACAGCTCATGCCCATGGTCCGGGCGGAATGGGATCTGCGCATCAGCCCGCCCTTCCGCCTCCCGCCGCGCTTCTTCTTCCAGCAACACGCGACAAACGGCCACCATGTCCGTATCCCCCTCCAGATGCGCGGCCTCCTCAAACGATCCATCGGGGTCTTTGCGCACATTGCGCAAGTGGGCAAAGTGGATGCGGGGCGCATGGGTCCGCGCGATAGTCACGGGATCATTTGCGGGGCCTGCCCCAAGCGAACCCGTGCACAGCGTCAGGCCATTGCCGGGTGCCTCAAAGGCCGACATGATCCAATCGATATCCTCTGCCGAAGACACGATGCGCGGCAGCCCCAGAATATCACGTGGCGGGTCGTCGGGGTGCACGCACAGGCGCATGCCAAGCTCTTCTGCGGTCGGGATCACCTCATCAAGAAAGCGCTTGTAGTTGGCGCGCAGATCGGCGTGCCCCATGCCTTTGTAACTGCGCAGCACCTCGCGCAACCCGTCGATGTCATAGCGGTCAAAGGCACCGGGCATGCCTGTCATGATGGTCTGCAGCAGGTCCGCCCTGTCCGCTTCGGTTGCGGCCTGGAACCAGACAGCAGCCTCGGCCAGAACATCTTCCGGATAGTTTGCCTCTGCCCCCGCGCGTTGCAACATATGCACTTCAAACGCCGCCATATGCGGGGCGGAGAACCGCAGGCAGGTACCCCCATTCGCTACGGGTGCCGCAAGATCAGTGCGGGTCCAGTCGAGAATGGGCATGAAGTTGTAGCAGATCACCTGCACCCCTTCAGCCGCCAGATTGGCCAGCGATTGCCGGTAGTTGGCAAAAAGTGTCGCGAGGTCTCCGGTGCCCCGTTTGATATCCTCGTGAAGGGGCAGGCTTTCGCAAACGCTCCACTCAAACCCCGCCGCACGCAACAGGTCGCGACGCGCCGCAATCGCCGTCCGCGGCCACACCGCGCCATAGGGGATTTCATGCAAGGCCGTGACGATCCCTGTAGCACCAGTTTGCCGGATATCGGCCAGCGTGATCTTGTCGAGTTCGGGCCCGTACCAACGCCAGGTTTCGATCATGAGGGTATCCTTTCCAGTGCAGCGGTCAGGTCTGATGCGATCTCGGTCGCAGGGTAAGGCCCAAAGATGGCATTCATCTTCAGCAGGTTCTCTACCAAGGCGGCGTCGCTTTCAGCACCAGTTACTGCGGCCAGCAAGTCCTCTGCCAGAGGGTCATGCAGCGTCTCCGCCTTCGCCTGCTGCAAGAACCCTATCCACCCGGCCAGCACATGCATGAGCCGCCCGAACGGCCTGCCTGCAGCGCGGTTTTCGAACAGTGCCGCCAGAATGCGTTGCGGCATTTTCTGACTGCCATCCATCGCGATCTGCACAAGCTGATGGTGGATCTCAGGGTTTTGATACCGTCCCTTCAAGGCCTTGGCGTAGTCCGTCAGATCGATACCCGGCGGGGCCACAATTGAAGGCGCTATTTCCTCAGCCCAGAGGTCATCGATGAAGGCTTCTAGCTCAGGATCCGCAATCGCCTGCGCGACCGTTTCATGGCCCCTGAGCAGTCCCAGATAAGCCAGGGCCGAATGGGTGCCGTTCAGCATCCGCAGTTTCATGTGCTCGAACGGGGCCACGTCCTGCACCATCTGGGCGCTCACGGCTCCCCAATCCGGGCGCAACCCCTCCACGAAGTGATCCTCGATCACCCACTGCCGGAAAGGTTCGTGAAAGACGGCTGCAGGGTCGACAAGACCGGCTTCCGCGTCCAGCCGCGCGATCAGGTTTGGGGTGGTCGCTGGTACGATGCGATCGACCATGGTCGAAGGGAAGCAGCATTCCGCCCTGATCCAACCGGCCAAGCCCGGGTCCAACTGCTCTGCCAAGCCGCAGACAACCGCCGCCGTTGTGACCCCATTGGCGGGCAGATTATCAAGCGACAGCACAGTGAAAGGCCGCAGCCCCTGCGCGCGGCGGCGCTGCAGGGCGCGGACGATAAACCCGGGGGCTGAGCGCGGCGCGTCATGGGTCAGGTCATGCTCGATGTCCGGGTGCGACAGGTCTATGCCATCCGCGCCCCGGCAATAGCCTTTCTCTGTCACCGTAAGGCTCACGATCTTCACGCCCGGGTCCGCCATGGCTGCCAGCACCGCCTCCGGGTCCTCCGGCCCGACCAGGACTTCGCCAATGACGTCAATGGTCTGACGCTTGAGCCCCCCTGCCGAGACCTCCACCGCCGAATAGAGGTTGTCATGCGGCTGCAGCCTGTCCCGCACATCCGGGGACCGCAGGCTGACGCCAGTCACCCCCCAATCGTCGCCGCCTTTGGCCATCGCTTCGGCGATATAGACCGCTCCATGCGCGCGAAAGAACGCGCCCAGCCCAAGGTGGACGATCCCGGTTGTGGGCGCGGGCTTCTGCCGTGAGAGCCGTGTCCCTATCACAGGCGGTACGCCTCTTTCGCCAGCCGGTATGTCAGGTCGTGAGCCAGTTCAAACGCCTCTGCCTCTGCCAGCCGGCCTGTAGCGACCAGATTGGCCAGATAGGCAGCATCAATCCGCCGCGCCACGTCATGCCGCGCGGGGATCGAACAGAAGGCGCGCGTGTCGTCATTGAACCCAACCGTGTTGTAGAACCCCGCCGTCTCGGTCGTCATCTCGCGGAACCGGCGCATGCCATCCGCGCTGTCAAAAAACCACCACGCCGGGCCGAGGCGCAATGCAGGGTAGACCCCCGCCAGAGGGGCCAGTTCGCGGCCATAGCTGGTCTCATCAAGGGTAAAGAGGATCAGCGTAAACCCCGGCGCATGGCCCGCCACATCCAGCAACGGCTGAAGTGCGGTCACATAATCCGTGCGCCCCGGAATATCGAAGCCCTTGTCGGCCCCGTAACGCTCGAAAATCGCAGCGGAATGATTGCGGCGCGAGCCGGGGTGGATCTGCATGACCAACCCGTCCTCAAGGCTCATCTTGGCCATCTCGGTGAGCATCTGCGCGCGGAAAAGCTCGCGATCCTGCGGCGCGGCACTGCCCGTCTTGACCCGGTCAAACAGCGCCTCAGCCTCTGCGTCCGACAGGTTTGCCGTGGCCGCCGAAGGGTGGCCGTGGTCCGAAGCCGTTGCCCCATGCGCAATGAAAAACTGGCGCCGGTTGCGGTGCGCGGCGAGGTAGCCTTGCCAGCTTTGCGTGTCCTCGTCCGTGATCTCTGCAAAGGTATTGAGGTTGCCCACAAACCCCGGCGCATCCGGGTCCACCACCTGATCGGGCCGGTAGGTCGTGACCACGCGGCCTTGCCAGTCTGACGCCGCAATGCTGGCATGATGAGCCAGCGGGTCCAAAGGCCCTTCGGTGGTGGCGATGATCTCGACATTGAAACGCTCATAAAGTGCGCGCGGGCGAAATGCCGCGTCCGCCAGACAGCCGTCGATATGGTCGTAAATCGCATCCGCCGTCTGCGCGCTCAGGTCCTCTGTCACGCCAAAGACATCCTGCAAGGATTGATCAATCCACAACCGCGACGGGGTGCCACGAAAGAGGTGATAGTGCTGGGCAAAGAGCCGCCAGACGTCGCGCGGATCAACCTCTGCCGCCGTGCCATCCCGGCGCGGGATGCCCAGCGCGTCAAGGCTGATCCCTTGCGAATAGAGCATGCGAAAGACGTAGTGGTCTGGCGTCACAAACAACTGTGCGGGGTTTTCGAAGGCTTCATTTTCGGCAAACCAGGCCGGGTCGGTGTGGCCATGAGGGCTGACGATGGGCAGATCCTTGATGGAGGCAAAAAGCGCCCGGGCCAATCCGCGGCTACGGTCGTCCAGTGGGAACAGCCGGTCGGGGTCAAGTTGAGGCATGAGGCGTCCTTACTGGTGGTCTGCGCCCTTGGATAACGCAGCTTTGGCGGCGGGCAAAGACCCCGGGGGGCGTTGCTGAGACCCCCAGCCCCGTAAGAAGCCAAAGATGGGTGTTTATTGCCACTTCGTTAACGCAGACGTGTCGAAAACGACGCGTCTGCGTTAACCGATGGGAAACATCTTGAGAGGTCAGGGCGCAAGCCGGGAAAGCCCCTACTGTCCCAGCGCCTGCCCCAGATCAGCAATCAGATCGCCCGCATCCTCAATACCCACGGACAGCCTGAGCAGCCCCTCGGGAATGCCGGTATGTGGTTCGATCGTGTGTCGGTGTTCTACCAGACTCTCGACCCCGCCCAGCGACGTGGCGCGCAGGAAAAGCTGCATCCGGCCCGCCGCCTTTAAAGCCGCTTCTCCTCCGCCCCGCACCACAAAGGACAACAGCCCCCCAAACCCGCCAGACATTTGTTGCGCCGCCAGATCATGGGCGGGGTGGCTGGCAAGACCGGGGTACATGACGGTCTCGACCTTTGGGTGATCCTCCAGAAAGCGGGCAATCTCCAACGCATTGCGCGACATCTCTCGCACCCTCAGGGGCAAGGTGCGCAAGCCACGTGTGAGCAGCCAGGCCTCCATCGGCCCTAACACGGCACCCGCCGCATTGCGGTCCTCCACGACGGCCTGCCAGATAGCGCTCTGCGTGTCGGCGGTGGACAAAACACCTGCAAGCACATCGGAATGGCCGTTCATGGCCTTGGTGGCGGAATGCATCACAATGTCCGCGCCCTGCGCCAAAGGTTGGCTCAGCACCGGTGTTGCGGCGGTAGCGTCAACCACCAGCGTCGCGCCAACGCCATGCGCGACCTTTGATGCCGCCGAAACATCTGTGATCCTGAGCCAGGGGTTCGACTGGGTCTCCACCCAGCAGAGCGCAGGCCGATGCGCGGTACAGGCTTCCGAAAAGGCGTCCAGATCAGTGGCTTCGACTTCAACCAACGTGATCTCGCGCCGGGTGCAGAAATCCCTGATCCACTTGGTCGTGCCCCAGTAGATCTGCCGCTGAACCAGCACAGTCCCGCCATTTGGCACCGTCCGGAAAACGGCAGCCACGGCCGCCATGCCGGAGGGCAGCAGCAAGGTCGCCGCCGCACTTTCAAGGGCGGCAATCAGCTCCTCTGCCACTCGCACGTTTTCATTGTGATAACGCAGATAGGTGTTTTCCCCCACCAGCGGCACGTAGTCTTCATCCCGCGCGAAGGTCGTGGCCATGTGCACACCCGGCACCACGCCGCCTGTCGTGTCATCACCCGCTCCTGCTGCATGGGCGGCGATGGTGGCGGGGGCAAGCGACTTGGGGGGCAGATCGGCCATGGCGGGCTCCGGCTGAGGGCGTTCGGCTCTTGCTACACGCCCCCGCAATCTGTGTCACGCCCGCGTGAGCCCGGCATCAGCCACCTTGCACGCAAGCGCCTGAACCCCCACCCTAGTCAGACACCGCAAGGAGAGCCCCATGGCCACCAAACGTATCACCTTTCCCGGCCACAGCGGCGACATGCTTGCTGCACGGCTCGACATGCCTGACGGGCCGCATCTGGCCACGGCGCTCTTTGCCCATTGTTTCACCTGCGGCAAGGACATCCCCGCCGCACGCCGCATCGCCGCGCGCCTTGCTGGCATGGGCATCGCGGTGCTGCGGTTCGACTTCACTGGGTTGGGGCATTCCGAAGGGGAGTTCTCAAACACTTCCTTCACCTCCAACGTCGAAGACCTGATTGCGGCTTGCAAATTCCTGGACCGCGAAGGCATGCCGCCTTCCCTGCTGATCGGCCACTCGCTGGGCGGCGCCGCGGTGCTGAAAGCCGCCAGTGTGATGGATCAGATCAAGGCCGTCGCCACCATCGGCGCACCCTTTGACCCCGAACACGTGACCCACAACTTCGCGGATGCCCTGCCCGAGATCATCTCGAAAGGCGTGGGCGAAGTGAACCTGGGCGGTCGCCCCATCCGCATTGGCAAAGCATTCATCGAAGACGTCGCTGCGGGAGAGCTCACACCCGCCATCGGCAGCCTCAACGCCGCACTCATGGTTCTGCATGCGCCCACGGATTCGATTGTCAGCATCGACAATGCCAGCCAGATCTTCCTCGCCGCCAAACACCCCAAGAGCTTTGTCACGCTCGATACAGCCGATCACCTGGTGACCCGCGCCACGGATGCCGAATACGCCGCTGATGTGATTGCCACCTGGGCCACGCGGTATCTTGACCTCAAGCCCCCCGCCCCGCCCCCCGGCGCCCCCGAAGGCATCGTGCGGGTGACCGAAGCCGACCCAAACGGCTTTCTGCAGGACGTGAACGCCGGGCCCAAGCACCATATTCTGGCGGATGAACCGGAAAGCTACGGCGGAACAAACAGGGGGCTCACCCCGTACGGCCTCGTTTCTGCCGGATTGGGCGCGTGTACCACCATGACCATCCGCATGTACGCCCGCCGTAAAGGCTGGCCGCTGAAAGGCGTGAGCGTGGACATCAGCCATGACAAGGTACACGCTCAGGACGCCGAAACCGGCAGTGGCCAGAAGGTCGACACCTGGAAGCGCCGCATCCGGCTGGACGGCGATCTGTCAGAAGATCAGCGCCAAAGGCTGCTGGAGATTGCGGACAAATGCCCCGTGCACCGCACGCTGGAACGCGCCTCCGAAGTGGTGACAGAGCTGGTCGCGTGACGCGACCGCCTCAATCATCATATACCGCTTCGGTGATGTCATCGCGTTCGCCCACAAACCGCAGCATCTCGCCGCGCCGTTCCAACCCGTAACAGGCCCAAAGGTCAGAGGGCGGCCAGGTTGAGCAATACTGGTCGTCCTGCACCTGCCAATACCCCCAGGACGGTCGCCCCGAATCGTAAAGCGTACGGCCCGAGGTGTAGAACGTCTGCCGGGCCGTCTCGTATTTCAGCGTCCGATCTGTCAGCGCTTCGGCAATTTCATCGCCGGTCATCGGCACCCAGGCACCTTCTGCTGCTGCAACAACAGGCAGGGCCATGGCAATCGCAATGGCTACGTGCTTCATGGGGATGCTCCCGACTTGTCCTTCATTCCCGCGCAGTCTATTGCGCCCCTGTCCCATCCGATAGTCACGAAAAGGTGTGCCCATGATCCCCCGCTATTCCCGCCCCGACATGGTCGCCATCTGGGAACCCGCCACAAAGTTTCGCATATGGTTCGAGATTGAGGCCCATGCCTGTGACGCGATGGCGAACCTCGGCGTGATCCCGCGCGAAAACGCCGAAGCGGTCTGGAAAGCCAAAGACGTGGAATTCGACGTCGCCCGCATCGACGAAATCGAAGCGGTGACCAAGCATGACGTCATCGCCTTTCTCACCCATCTGGCCGAACATGTGGGGTCTGACGAAGCCCGTTTTGTGCATCAGGGCATGACCAGCTCTGACGTTCTGGACACATGCTTTAACGTGCAACTGACCCGCGCCGCTGACATTCTGATCGCGGACATGGAAGCCCTGCTCGCCGCCTTCAAACGCCGCGCGATGGAACACAAAGACACCCTGCGCGTGGGCCGCAGCCACGGCATCCATGCGGAACCCACCACCATGGGCCTCACGTTTGCGCGGTTCTACGCGGAAATGGATCGCAACCTCACCCGCCTGCGCACCGCGCGCGCGGAAATCGCGACCGGCGCCATCTCAGGCGCAGTTGGCACCTTTGCCAACATCGACCCCGGGGTCGAGGACCACGTCTGCGCGCAATTGGGCCTGGCACCAGAGCCCATCAGCACGCAGGTCATCCCCCGCGACCGCCACGCAGCCTTCTTCGCCACCTTGGGCGTGATCGCATCCTCCATCGAAAACGTCGCCACTGAAATCCGCCACATGCAGCGCACCGAGGTGCTGGAAGGTGCGGAGTTCTTCTCCATGGGCCAAAAAGGCTCAAGCGCCATGCCCCACAAGAAAAACCCGGTGCTCACCGAAAACCTCACCGGTCTTGCGCGCATGGTACGCAGCGCCGTCGTGCCCGCGATGGAAAACGTGGCCCTCTGGCACGAACGCGACATCTCGCATTCCTCGGTGGAGCGTATGATTGGCCCCGATGCCACCATCACGCTAGACTTCGCGCTGGCGCGTCTCACGGGTGTTGTCGACAAGATGCTGATCTTCCCGGACAACATGTTGGACAACATGAACAAGTTCCCCGGCCTCGTCATGTCCCAACGCGTGCTGCTGGCCCTCACACAAGCCGGCGTGAGCCGCGAAGACGCCTACACACTGGTGCAACGCAACGCGCTCAAGGTCTGGGAGCACCGCACGGATTTCAAGGAAGAACTGCTGGCGGACAAAGATGTGCTGGCCGCCCTTTCGGCGGAAGAAATCGAAGAAAAATTCGATATGGGCTATCATACAAAACACGTTGACACGATCTTCGCCCGCGTCTTCGGGGACTGACCGCCAAGCACCTGGAATGGCAAGGGTGCGGGAACGCGGCTTTGCGAGACAAAGCCGCTGCCTCCCGCCGACCGGACCTGAAGGTCCGGCGGAAACCGGTCTGGTTTTGGTGAGCCCGCAGCCCCTCCCCCGTTGCCACACACGCAAACCTGAAGTCCTTCGAACCCAACCCGCCCCAAACGCACCCAAATAAATCGAGTGCGGCGCAGCCGCTCCACATGACAACAGCCCGGCAATTCTCCGCCCGCCCTGCGCAGGGATTTGGTGTTTCACCTCACCTGCGCTATGTTCCTGACCAGCAACCAAGGGAGCATTTTGATGAAACTGAAGATTGCACTCGTATCCGCGCTGCTGCTGGCACCATCCGTCAGCCTGGCAATGGGCTGTTCCGGCGGCGCACATGATCAGGCCATGTCCTGCGGGGAAGGCAGCACATACGACAGCGCCACCAGCACCTGCGTGCCGGTCAGCACCTGACCAAACCCATCACACATGAGACAGACGCGCGCCCACAGCGCGCGTTTGTTATGTGAAAGGGCCAAAAAACCCCAAAAAGACCCATCTGAAACTTATTGGTCCACGCCCACGTGGCTGACGTAGAAAAAAAGCAAACGACCAAACGAATAAACCGACGCGCTCGCGCGTTACCACATCAGACCACAACGAAATGACCATTCAGGAGAGTGAAACAGTGAAATACTTTGCCCTTGCCGCCGCCCTTACCCTGCCCCTTGGTGCCGCACATGCCGCCGGTGGCGGTGACGACACGCCTTCGACGCCAAAGTGCAAGAAAGGCTTTGTTTACGACAAGAAAACCCGCAAGTGTCTGCAGGCAGACAGCAGTCTCGACACGCAAACGCTCTACGAAAACGTGCGCGAGCTGGCTTACGCGGGCCGCTATATCGAAGCACAGGATGTGCTGGCGCTGATGCCTCAGGCGGATGACCGCACCCTGACATACCTTGGCTTCACCAACCGCAAGTTGGGCCGCGTGGACGTCGCAATGGAATACTACCAGCAGGCGCTGGCCACCAATCCCGCCAACATCCTGGCGCGGTCCTACATGGCGCAGGGCTTTGTCGAACAAGGCAAGATTGCCGAAGCGATTGTGGAACTGCAAAAGATCCGCAAGCACGGCGGCACTGGCACCTGGGCTGAGGCGTCTTTGAAAACGGCCATCGCGACAGGTCAGACCTTCAACTACTAACTGGTTTTTCATCTTTGCCTGCGAAACCCCCTGCTGAAGACTTTTGGGGATGCCGCAAAGATGACCAGCCTGGTACAATTTGACCAAAACACTGCGCCGCCGCCTGCTCTGCCGGGCGGCGGCGCTGCCGTTTCAGCACTCAGCCGCCGCGCCAAGGCGGCTATTGTCGTGCGGTTCCTGCTCAACGAAGGCGCTGACATCCCGCTAGAAGATCTGCCCGATGACCTGCAGGCCAGCCTGACCAAACAGATGGGCGATATGCGGCTGGTTGACCGCGACACACTTGCATCCGTTGTGGCCGAATTTGCCGAAGAAGTGGGCCGCATCGGGCTCAGCTTTCCGGGCGGGATCGCAGGCGCGCTCACTGCACTCGACGGCAAAATCAGCCGCCACACCGCTGAGCGTTTGCGTAAGGAAGCTGGCGTGCGGCAAATGGGCGACCCTTGGGCACGGCTGGTGGAACTCGGCGCGGAAAAGCTGCTCCCGGTGATGGAAAACGAATGTACCGAAGTCGCAGCCGTCATGCTGTCGAAACTGCCCGTTTCTTTGGCTGCAGAACTCCTGGGCCAACTGCCTGGGCCCAAAGCCCGGCAAATCACCTATGCGGTGTCTCTGACAAGCGCTGTTACCCCGGATGCCGTGGACCGCATCGGCCTGTCGCTGGCCAGCCAGCTTGATGCTGTACCCCCAACCGCCTTTGATGATGGCCCGGTGGAACGGGTCGGTGCCATCCTCAATTCCTCCACCACAATCACGCGGGACGATGTGCTCACGGGCCTTGATGAAACCGACGAGGGCTTTGCCGCAGCGGTGCGCAAAGCCATCTTTACCTTCGCCAACATCCCGACACGCATCGCGCCACGCGATCTGCCACGCATCATCCGCGAGGTGGAACAAGACAGCCCTGTCATCGCGCTTGCAGGGGCAGAGGCCGCAGGCTTTGCCGACGCACGCGACTTCGTGCTGGAAAACATGTCGGCCCGCATGGCAGACCAGCTGCGCGAAGAGATCGAAGAGAAGGGCAAGGTCAAACCTGCCGATGCAGAAGAGGCCATGTCAGGCATCGTCACCACGATCAGAGAGATGGAAGCAAGCGGCGACCTGCTGCTGATCTCCCCGGAGGAAGAAGACGACTAGTGGGGTATTGACTTCGAACCGGAAGAAGCCAAGTCCGCAGGCGCAGTGAAACCCTTGATTTCATTGAGGAACGGGTCAAGCATCATGGTCGTTTCTTATATCACGGCTTGAACTATCTAGATCGCTTTCAGCCCGCTCACTACGCGGCTACCGAAAGATCGTCAGAGCATGGATGTACCGGGTTCAAACCCTGGCGCGCGCGCCCCGCTTGTCGCCCCTGCAAAGGCGGGCTATGAAAGCGTGATCTGCCAAACCCTCCGAGGATCATGTCCCTAAAGCCCGCCAGAACCGATGCTGAATCCGCTGGCGGTGCCCCTGCGCCAAAGCGCCGTTGGCTGCCTCGGGACCTGAAGAACTATCTCGCCAACATCGTGATCATGGGGCTCCTGCGCCTCGCACTGTCCCTGCCCTACCGCCTGCGGGTCCGTTTTATGGGGTGGCTGACTGAACGGGTGCTGGGGCCCCTTGCCGGTTACCGAAAAAGGGCACGCGGCCAAATCGCGACGATCTGGCCCGAGTTGTCTGAAAAGGACTGTGACCGCATCGCCTTGGGATGCCTCAACAACGCAGGCCGGGCCGCAATCGAGAATTTCTCCTCCACCGAATTTCTGGAGCGCATGCGACTTGTCACCCCCACCGGGCCCGGTGTTGCAGCGCTCAAACAAGCCTCTGATGAAGGACGCCCCGTTGTGCTGGTGACTGGGCATTTCGGCAATTATGAGGCCACACGCGCCGCACTGGTGGCGCAAGGGTTCGACATCGGCGGCCTCTACCGCAACATGAAGAACCCCTATTTCAACGCCCACTACGTCAAAACGATGGAGGGCTTTGGCGGGCCGGTCTTCCCCCAGGGTCGAAAAGGGACCGCGGGTTTTGTGCGGCACCTCAAGGCAGGCGGGCAACTCGTACTCCTTTTTGACCAGCACGTGGACGGCGCGCCCGTTCTGGACTTTCTGGGGCACCCCGCCCGCACCGCCGTCTCCGCTGCGGAACTTGCCCTGCGCTATCACGGTTTGCTGATCCCTTTCTACAGCGTGCGTCAGGACGACGGCCTCAATTTCGAGTGCATATTGGAAGCGCCGGTGCCGCACACGGACCCTGAAACCATGACACAGGCGCTCAATGACAGCCTGGCCGCACAGATCACCGCTCACCCGGACCAATGGTACTGGGTTCATCGACGCTGGCGCTTTGCTTGAGGCACGCGCCCAAGGATTTTCCCAAAATCCTCACCAAATTTTCTTCGAGAAAATTTCAGCCCCGAACTAGCGCAGGCGCGCTGCCGCAAGGATGGGTCCGGCAACCGCGCTTTGCACGATCACCACGATGGGCTTGTCGCCAGTTACAGCCGCCGTCATTTCCAGCGGGCTCTGGCCATCCCACTCGCCCAGCACCGTCCAGTCTTCCACAATGTTGGCGTACTCCAGCGTCCGTCCCCGGTTTTCGCCCCGTTGGATCTCCGTGGTGGCGCGTGGTGTGTAGCGCAACATGTGCACGGTGGCTGGCCCGCCAAGATCGGTCAGCGCTTCTGCGGCGATCTCCAGATTGCCCCCGTTTCGGGTCAGGGTCACGTTGGCCTTGGGTGCCATTTGTGCGTTGGCGGCAATGGCTTCGGACAGTTTCATCGGCTTGGCACCCACGATATCTGTCTGCCCGTTCACGATCATCTCAGGCGTATAGATTGTGCGCCGCTGGCCAGCCCGCGCATAGGCGCGCTGGCGTTCGGCATGGACCGGGTTGCCAAAGGGGTCCTTCCAGCCGATGTAGTCCCAGTAATCCACATGCAACGCGAGCGCAATCACGTCCTCGCGGTCTGCCAGCTCATGCAGGATAAGGTCCGCCGGGGGGCAACTTGAACACCCCTGAGACGTGTAAAGCTCAACCACCACCGGGTTATCCTGTGCCACCAGGGGGGCAGCAAAGCTCATGGCAGCGGCAAAGGCGGCGGAAAGAAGATGTTTCATGGGCTTCCTGGCGGATTGTCTGTCGTCCAACCTGATCTATCTGCTATCTTATGAAATAACCAATCAAGGTTTCGAGAGAGCCGCGTGCGCGGGCTCATTTTTCGGTATACAATGGTATACAACTCTGCTAGAGTGCGCGTAATTGTTGCAGCGTCCCCCTAGCAGATGCTACCTGCGCCGCAACCGCCACCCGTAGTATGTAAGGGAGCCACCATGACAGTCACCGTCGGCCAAGATACCACCAAGACCCGCAAGTCCATCGAAGTGAACGGCACCTCCGTGGCCTACTATTGCATCCCTGCCGCGCAAGAGGCCGGGCTTGGGGATTTCTCCAACCTACCCGCCGCACTGAAGGTTGTGCTGGAAAACATGCTGCGGTTTGAGGATGGCAAGACTGTCACGGTCGATGACATCAAAGCGTTCTCCGAATGGGGTGCCAAGGGCGGCAAGAACCCGCGCGAGATCGCCTATCGCCCCGCCCGCGTGCTGATGCAGGACTTCACCGGCGTGCCCGCCGTGGTCGATCTTGCCGCCATGCGCGACGGCATCGTGGCCTTAGGTGGCGACGCGGAAAAGATTAACCCGTTGGCCCCTGTTGATCTGGTCATCGACCATTCCGTTATGATCGACGAATTCGGCAACCCGCGCGCGTTCCAGATGAACGTGGACCGCGAATACGAGCGCAACATTGAGCGCTACACTTTCCTTAAGTGGGGCCAGTCGGCGTTCAACAACTTCCGCGTGGTGCCCCCTGGCACGGGCATCTGCCACCAGGTGAATCTGGAGTATCTCTCCCAGACCGTCTGGACCGACACAGACCAGAACGGCGAGGAAGTCGCCTACCCCGACACGCTGGTGGGCACTGACAGCCACACCACCATGGTCAACGGCGCTGCTGTGCTTGGCTGGGGCGTCGGCGGGATCGAAGCGGAGGCCGCCATGCTCGGCCAGCCCATTTCCATGCTGATCCCCGAAGTCATCGGCTTTGAGCTGACCGGTGCCATGGTCGAAGGCACCACCGGCACCGACCTTGTGTTGAAGGTCGTGGAAATGCTGCGCGAAAAGGGCGTGGTCGGCAAATTCGTGGAATTCTACGGCGCAGGCCTTGATACCCTGCCGCTGGCAGACCGCGCGACCATCGCCAACATGGCCCCCGAATATGGCGCCACTTGTGGCTTCTTCCCCATCGACGGGGAAACCCTGCGTTACCTGCGCACCACCGGCCGGGACGAGGACCGCATTGCACTGGTCGAAGCTTACGCCAAGGCCAACGGCATGTGGCGCGGTGATGATTATGCACCAATCTACACGGACACGCTGCACCTCGACATGGGAACCATCGTGCCCGCGATCTCTGGCCCCAAGCGCCCGCAGGACTTTGTGGCCCTTACGGACGCCAAGGCGGCCTTTGCAGGTGAAATGGAGAACACCTTCAAGCGTCCCATGGACAAGGAAGTGGCCGTCGAGGGAGAAGATTACACGCTCAGCTCCGGCGATGTCGTGATCGCTTCAATCACCTCCTGCACAAACACCTCCAACCCTTACGTGATGATTGGTGCAGGCCTTGTGGCGCGTAAGGCCGCTGCCTTGGGCCTTGATCGCAAGCCTTGGGTCAAGACCTCGCTTGCGCCGGGTTCTCAGGTCGTGAGCGCCTATCTTGAGGCTGCTGGCCTGCAGGAAGACCTCGACAAGATCGGCTTCAACCTTGTGGGTTACGGCTGCACCACCTGCATCGGCAACTCCGGACCGCTGCAGCCTGAAATCAGCAAAGCCATCGCAGACGGCGATCTGGTCGCCACTTCGGTGCTCTCAGGCAACCGCAACTTCGAAGGCCGCATCTCACCTGATGTGCGCGCCAACTACCTCGCCTCGCCCCCCCTCGTCGTGGCCTACGCGCTGGCCGGCACGATGGACATCAACATCGCCACCGACCCCATCGCGCAGACGCCAGACGGCAAGGACGTGTATCTGAAGGACATCTGGCCCAGCACGCAAGAAGTGGCAGAGCTGGTCGAACAGACTGTCACGCGCGAGGCATTCCAGACCAAGTACGCCGACGTCTTCAAGGGTGACGACAAATGGCGCTCGGTTGAGACACCGGACAGCAAGACCTACGACTGGCCGCCTGCGTCGACCTACATCCAGAACCCGCCCTACTTCCAGGGAATGGGCGCAGAACCCGGCACCATTTCGAACATCGAAGGGGCCAAGGTTCTGGCATTGCTGGGCGATATGATCACCACCGACCACATCAGCCCGGCGGGGGCTTTCAAGGAAAGCACGCCCGCAGGCCGCTATCTGACCGAACGGCAGGTGCAACCGCGGGAGTTCAACTCTTACGGGTCGCGCCGCGGCAACCATGAAGTGATGATGCGCGGCACTTTCGCCAACATCCGCATCAAGAACGAGATGCTGGATGGGGTTGAGGGCGGCTATACCCTTGGGCCGGACGGTCAGCAGACCTCCATCTTTGATGCGGCCATGGCGCATCAGGATGCGGGCACCCCGCTGGTGATCTTTGGCGGTGAACAATACGGCGCGGGGTCATCTCGCGACTGGGCGGCCAAGGGCACGGCGCTCTTGGGCGTGAAAGCGGTCATTGCGGAAAGCTTTGAGCGCATCCACCGTTCCAACCTCGTCGGCATGGGCGTGATCCCGTTTGAGTTCACCGGCGGCGTCACGCGCAAATCGCTGGGTCTGAAGGGCGACGAAACGGTCTCCATCTCCGGTCTCGACACCATTGAGCCGCTGCAGGAAGTGCCTTGCACCATCACCATGGGTGACGGCTCAATGCATGAGATCACCCTCAAGTGCCGCATCGATACCGCGATTGAGATCGAATACATCGAACACGGCGGCGTTTTGCACTACGTGCTGCGCGACCTGGCGGATGACGCGCCGATGGCGGCGGAATAACCCCGCGCAACCCAAAGCACAAAGGCCCCAGCGCGCACGCGCTGGGGCCTTTTTTCTTGTCACATGTGACGCGTCAGCACGTGCTTTCCCCTGCCGTTCCGAAGCTGTGGGCCTAATTTGGAAAGCGTAACGAGTAACCTGTTTCCCTGAGGTGCCATGCGCTTGGTTCTGATCATTGCACCTGCCGTCCTGATCGCAGCACTTGCGATCCATGGGGCGGTCGCCGCCCCTGACACGGGGCACCGCTGTTCTGCTTAGACGGGATGTAGCGACTAGGGTTTGTCCCGCTCCGCCGCCAGCGCCTTTTCCAGCTCCGGCAGAAACCGCTGCCTGTAGTCGCTGCTGATCAGCGGCCCCTGAAAGCGGTACAGCACCTCACCTTCGCCATTCAGAATGAACGTCTCTGGCGGGGCAGTCACGCCCCAGTCGATGGCCGTGCGCCCTTGGGGGTCGAATCCAACCGCGACAAAGGGATCGCCATCGTCCTTGAGATACCCCACCGCGTCTTCGGCCAGATCCTTGAAGTTGATACCGATGATGTTGAGCCCATCAGCCTCCATCTGCAACAGGTTGGGATGCTCTGCCCGGCAGGGCGGGCACCAGCTGGCCCAGAAGTTCACCAGCGTCACCTCGCCCGAGGCCAGCATCTCTGCCGTAGCCGGGGTGAAACCTTCCAGCGCCTTTTCAGGCAGGCCCGGTGCCGGCTGACCAATCAGGGTGGAAGGCAAGGCATTGGGATCATCGCGGAACATGCCCACAGCGGCCAGACCCACAAAGCCCGCAAAAATGAGCGGCGGCAGCACCATCAGCGGCTTAACCATCGCGCCCGGCCTCCTGCTCTGCGGCGTCCAATTCCGCCCGCGCGCATCGTCCGCGCCGCAGGGTCAAGACCACCAAAGCGGCCAGCAACACCAGTGAGGCCGCATAGGCCGACAGCACTTCAACCGCGTATTTACCCAGCTCCGGCATGATCAGACCTCCCTGCTCGCACGCACACGCAGGGCCGCAGCACGACGCAGGCGGATCTCAGTCCCTGTCCGGTAAAGCACAAGCGCCACAAAGAGCAGGCCAAAGCCGATCATCGACAACAGCAACGGATACCAGAATACATCCGCGACAGAGCGTTCCCCCGTTGCCACAGGGATCGACGTGCCCTGATGCAGCCCCTGGTTCCAGAACTGCACCGCATAGCGGCTGAGAATGGCAAAGACGGACCCCACGAGGCACAGAACCGAGGTGAGATCAGCCGCCGTGTCGGGATCTTCCACCGCTTCCCACAGGGCGATGTAGCCCAGATAGAAGAGGAACAGGATCAGGAATGACGTGAGGCGCGGGTCCCAGGCCCACCATGTGCCCCACATCGGCTGGCCCCAGATCGCCCCGGTGACCAGTGCAATAACCGTCATGACAACGCCCACGGGGGCGGCAGCCTTGGCCGCAAGCGCGCTCACGTGGTGGCGGCGGATGAGCCAAATGAGTGAGGCCACCAGCATCATGAACCACGCGTTGATTGCCATCAGTGCTGAGGGCACGTGCAGGTAGATGATCTTGACCGTTGATCCCTGCCGGAAGTCATCCGGCGTGCCGAAGAACCCCCAGATCAGGCCGATGCCCAAAGACAGCGCCGCCGCACCCCAGAAGAAGGGCTGCACGCGGGTGCTGAGGGCCAGGAATTTGACCGGGTTGGCGTATGACCAGAGTGACATGGGCGGTGTTTAATCCTCCGTCTCGTTGCACTCAATGCACAACCGTGTGGGGGTGGACAATATGTCCACCTTACCGCAGCCCCATCCGCAGCACTGCCGCACTGGCGAATGGCATCAACGCGATCACCCCGCAGGTGATGCCTGTGAGCATCAGCAACGGCGTGGCGACATCCATGCCCGTGGCCCCGCGCCGCGCGGCCTCAGCCCCGAAGATCAACGTAGGCACGTAAAGCGGCAGCACCAGCAGTGACATCAGCAACCCGCCGCGTTTTATCCCGACCGTAAGGGCCGCGCCGAAGGTACCAATCACCGACAGCGCAGGCGTGCCAAGCAGCAGCGACAGCGTCAGCCAGCCAAAGCCCGCAGGCGGCAAGTTCAGCAGCACGCCCAGCACCGGGGCGACCAACACCAGCGGCAGGCCCGTGGTCATCCAATGGGCCAGCGCCTTGACGCTGAGTGCGGCCTCCAGCGGCAGCGGTGCCGTGGCCAGCAGGTCCAGCGTGCCGTCCTCGAAATCCAGCGCCAGCAGGCGATCAAGGGACAGCAGGCAGGCCAGCAACGCCCCCAGCCACAAGACTCCCGGCGCGATGGCGCTGAGCAGCGCAGGCTCCGGCCCTACAGAGAACGGCACCAGCACAACGACGATCAGAAAGAACGCAAGGCCAAGCCCAAAACCGCCCCCCGCCCGCACTGCAAGGCGCAAGTCGCGGATTAGCAGCGCCCTCACAAGAAGGCCTCATCGCTTGCGCCCACGCGCGCGGATGCTGTGGCGCGGAAGGGGGTGACGTCCAGCACTTCGGCCTCAAGTCCAAGGTCTATATGCGTGGCGACCAGCGCGGCACCGCCCCCCGCCAGATGCCCACGCACCGCATTGGCAAAAAGGGTCACAGCGTCCACGTCCAGCGACACGGTGGGTTCATCCAGCACCCAGATGGGTCGCCCCGTGACCAGCAGCCGCGCCAACCCCAACCGGCGCTTCTGACCCGCAGATAGCGTACCGGCCAAACGGTCGGCCTGAGGCTCCAAAGCGTAGGCGTGCAGGGCGGGGGCGATGTCGCGGGTGCCGAACACCTCGGCCCAGAAGGTCAGATTCTCGGTGACGCTCAGCATGGCTTTGAGCCCGTCGGTATGGCCCGCATAGGCGATCTGATCTTCAGCCCCTGTGATCTGCCCCGCCAAGGCGGGCTGCAGCCCCGCGAAGCAGCGCAGCAGAGTCGTCTTGCCCGCGCCATTGGGGCCGCGCAAGATCAGCGCCTGGCCGGCCTTGAGCGTAAGCGACACCCCGGTGAGGACCGGGACACCCCCGCGGGCAAGGCTCAGATCGTCAACGCGCAATTCCATGGTACAGGCCTAACGCAAGGGCGAGCCGGGCAAAAGTATCTTTGATCAGTCGGTTTTTCCGGTCGATGGTCGGGCCACAGGCCCGACTTACAAAGAGGCGTTGATCGTAAGGCGGGCGTGCCGCCCGCCCCGGGTCGGGCCAACCGGCCCGACTTACAATGGCAGCGTCAGCGCGTAAGGTGGGCGTGCCGCCCACCCCTCTAAACCGGCAGCACGGCAACCGCGATGCGGCGGCCTTCGCTGAGCAGAATGTTATACGTCCGGCAGGCTGCGGGCGACGACATCGCTTCTGCCGCGATCCCGACCTTTTGCAACCCTTCCAGCACCGCATCCGGCAGGTGCGCCACATCCGCACCAGTGCCCACAAACAGCACATCAACCTCGCCCGCGAGGGCTGTCAACGCCTCAAGGTCATCAAAGCCACCCCAGGTCCGCGTGCCCGACGGTCCGAGGATCACAGCGCCCTCCACCACCTGACCGCCCACGCGAAAGAACCCCGGACCATAGCCATCCACGGGCACCGCATCATTGAACACAATCTCATTCAGGCGCATGGCTCATCCTCTCCAGATCGGCAGGCCCAGAATAGCGGAGCACGCGATGATGAGATAGGCCACCATGCGAAACAGCCGCTCGGCATCGGGGTTGAACAGCAAGGCACCCAGCGCGTTAGCCCCCACGTTGACCAACCCCACCAGCAGCCCCAGCACCACGATGGACCATTCCATCAACCCATTGGCCCAAAGCAGGGGGATAAAGATCAGATCGATCCCCAGAAGGTACAACAGGAAATTGGCGCGGATCACTTTGATTGGCAGCGTGCTGGCCATGTAAAGCATGATCACCGGCGGCCCGGGGATGCCGGAAAACCCAGTCATGAAACCGCCGATCCCTCCGGCCCCGATGGTCATCTTTTTGGTCAGCACCCCGCGATACCGCCATCCCGTCATCAAAAGCGCCAGCAGGCCCAACACGATGAGCGACACCACCCAGCCGAAGACTTCAGGATCCACGCGCGTCAGCCACCACAGCCCGAAAGGCAAAGCCAAGATCGCGCCCAGCATCAGCAACGCAACCTCGCGCGGGGCTCCTTCGCGCAGGGCCGACCGCAGGTTCGGCAGCGGCCCGAGAAGTTCAGCCATGGAAACAAAGATCGTAACTATTCAGGTTGTCTCTGGGGCGTTTCAGACGCTTGATTTTGTCAGGTCGGTTCGAGTTTCTGGATGAGTTGATCGGCGGTTTTCTGGAGTGTTTCGATTATTGACCAGCCCTGTTTGCGTGCCGTTTCGATCACGGTTCTGAGGGTGCAGAAGTTTTCCGCGCCGGTCAGTGTGCGGAAGCATCCCGAGACCTTGATACGGACCTTGCCCATTCTCAGATCCCTCTCGGCCTCGTTATTTGTGAAGGGAACCTGCAAGTCGGTAAGGAAGCGCAGGACATCGGCCTTGCGGTCACGCAATCGCAGCACGAGATTGTGTCCGGTTCGCCGTTTTGGTCGTCCTCGGGGGGATTTGCCGGGCAGTGCGGGTTTCAGCGGTGGCTGGTTTTCATGTAACGACAGCCCCTGCGCGATGCAGGTGTCGTAGCGCTCATCGATGGCCTTGACCACATGCGCCGCGACATGATCCCGACCGTTTGCCCGGGCGCTGGCGGCCGCCCTTTTCGCGTCCAGCAGGATAGTCTGCATCATCGCAGCCCATGCTTCCTTTTCGATATCGACGAGCGCCTGCAACTCGCGCATGTGATGGGCATTGCAAAGGCCGTGCACGACCTCCTCCATCCTGGCGTAGGATGCCCAGTTGTCATGCACCGCAATCCCCGATACGCCGGACAGCAGATCGCCTCTGCCCGCCCCCATCCGGAAATGGCTCAGGGTCAATGAGCAGATGACATGCTGCCACCGGTTTCGGCCTTCAACCCGCAGACCTGTTTCATCCAGATGTTTCACCGCCACCTGCACACCGCACAAGGCGTCACGTACAGCGTCTGCAAAAGACAGCATGCCCTCCGCCACCTTCGCAATCAGCCGCGCCAGTGTGGCGGCGGAAATGCGCACGCCGAACAGGTCACGAAAGACCTGCGACAGACGGTCATCGGGAATGCAATGGTACGTCTGAAGATAGCTCGCCATGGCCGCAATATGATTGCCGTACTGAACCGGTGCCCTGACCCCTTCCGGGAACGTGCCGCGCACGTGCTTTCCGCAGTTCGGGCATGTGCACTTATGAGCCCGGTGCTCAGTGATCGTGAGGGGTGGCGGCGGCGGCAGGTCGAACACCTGCCGGGCTGCAAACCCCTGCGAGGGGCATTGCGTCAGATCATGATCGCAGTCGGGACAGGCTTGTGGATGATGGTCGACAACCTCGTCGGGGGTGTCCGTCTGCTCCAGGGTCGTGCCCTTGTGCCCCGGCTGACCGCCGGGCTTGCGATCCAGTTGCCCGCGCTGATCCTTCCTGCCCTTCGCCGTCGGCTTCGCAGGGCTGTCACTCGACGGAGGCTTGCTGCTGTTCCGGCTGTTCAACGCAAGGCGACGCTCAAGCCCCTCAATCCGCTGCTCAAGCACAACGATCATCTCTGCCTGTCGCCGGTTCTCCTCGACAAGATACGCAATCGTCTCACGCTGCGTTTCGATCAATTCAATCAGTTGGGACTTCGAGAGTTCAGCAAGTCCGCTGGTATGGGTGGGTTCGCCAGACATGCCCTGATCGACTCATGAAATCCTCAATCAGAAAACCGGAATGTGCTCCCCCGAGTCGATTTGACGCAGCCGAAAAACGCCACCGACAACCTGGGCAGTTACCAAAGATCAACGCTTCAACCGGCGTCAGCACAGCAGCAGCTGCGGGCATGATGATCATCGCCGATCCAAATCCGGAAAAACCGCGCACCAGCCCTGCGGCAAAGACCGCGATCACCAGCCAGATCAGGCCTTCGGTCTGGAAGGCCTGAAGGACGACGTCAGGCATCTATGTTGGCGTATTGGTTGCCTGCGTTTGCGTCTGGCTTGGACCAGTCGCGCTTCACCCCGAAGTAGAGCAGGATCGCACTTGCCACGAAGATGGAGGAATAGGTCCCCACGATCACGCCCCAGATCATCGCAAACACAAAGCCCCGGATCACGTCACCGCCCAGCACGAACAATGCGATCAGCGCCAGCAATGTGGTGACAGAGGTCATGAAAGTCCGGCTCAGCGTTTCGTTGATCGAGATGTTCAAAACCTCGTTCAGCGGGCGTTTCTTGTACTTGCGCAGGTTCTCCCGCACGCGGTCAAAGACGACCACCGTATCGTTCAGCGAATAGCCCACGATGGTCAGCAGCGCCGCGATGATCGCCAGGTCGAAGCGGATTTGCAGTTCCGAAAAGATACCAATTGTCAGCAACACGTCATGCACCAACGCCAGCACGGCACCCGCCGCAAACTGCCACTCAAAGCGAAGCCAGATGTAGATCAGCACCGCCCCAATGGCCAAAACCACCGCGATTACAGCCGTCTGGATCAGCTCACCCGACACTTTCGGACCAACGGATTCCACGGATGTGAACTTGATGTCCGGCCGCACAGTTTTCAAAGCGGCTTCAATGGCTTCCACGGTATCAGCCGCGACGGCCTCCTGCCCTTCCTGGGCCTGTATGCGGATCATGGCCACATTCTGGTCCGCGTGAAAATTCGGGTCGAAGACCTCTGTGATCGAGATATCGCCCAACCCCAGCGGTGTCATCGCATCACGATACTCCGACACCACCACAGGCTGTGGGCTGTCAGTACGGATAGTCGTACCCCCGCGGAAGTCGATGCCAAAGTTCAGGCCCTGCAGCATGAAGCTGACAAAGGCCGCCACCATCAGCAGGCCAGATATACCCAGCCACATCTTCCAGCGGTTGAAGAAATCAAAAGAGGTGTTCTGCTTGACCAGTCTCAGACGCATCTCATTACACCTCAATCGTTTTCGGACGGCGGCGCTCAAACCAGATCACCACAAAGAGCCGTGTTACGAAGATCGCCGTGAAGACCGACGTGATGATCCCCAGCCCCAGCGTGATCGCAAAGCCCCGCACCGGGCCAGAGCCCATCGCAAAGAGGATCACCGCCGTGATGAAGGTGGTGATATTGGCGTCCAGAATGGCGGAAAGGGCTTTTTCATAGCCCAGCTCAATCGCCCGCGCTGGCCCCTTGGCCGTTTTCAATTCTTCGCGTATGCGTTCAAAAATCAGCACGTTGGCGTCCACTGCCATACCCACCGTCAGCACGATCCCCGCAATACCCGGCAGGGTCAGCGTGGCCCCGATCAGGCTCAACAGGCCAAAGATCAGCCCGATGTTGATAATGAGCGCCCCATTCGCAAAAAGACCAAAGAGACCATAGCTCGCAAACATAAAGACCAGCACCGCGACAAAGGCCACGATGGTCGCCACCTTGCCCGCATCAATGCTGTCCTGACCCAATTCGGGGCCGATGGTGCGTTCTTCGACAAACTCCAACTCGGCAGGCAAGGCACCGGCGCGCAGCAGGATCGCAAGGTTTGTGCTTTCCTCGACAGAGAAGTTGCCGGTGATGATGCCCGACCCACCGGGAATATGGCTCTGGATCACGGGCGCGCTTATTACCTCATCATCCAGCACAATGGCAAAGGGGTTGCCGATGTTGTCCGCCGTGTAATCGCCAAACTTGCGCGCACAGGTGGTGTTGAAACGGAAACTGACCGCAGGCGCGCCGTTCTGATCAAAAGAGGGCTGCGCGTCCACAAGGCATTCGCCTGTCACGACGGGTGACCGCTCTAGCGTGTAAAACGCGCCCGGCTCGTCGATGGACGGCAAGATGATGTTGCCAAAACCGGGGTTTGCATCCGGGTTCGCACCGCGTGAGACGACCGGGTTAAAAGTCAGCTGGGCCGTGGTGCCGATGATCTCCTTCAGCTCCCCCGCAGAACCGATGCCCGGTACCTGAATAAGGATCCGCTCAGACCCTTGCCGCTGGATCGTTGGCTCGCGTGTACCAACCTCGTCAATCCGGCGGCGGATGATCTCCAGCGATTGCTGCATCGTGCGCTCGTCCGTGGCGCGCTTTTCCGCCTCGGACAGCGTGACCGTGATCACCCCATTGTCGCCTGTGACATCAATGTCCTCGGCACCCACGTCCGTGACCGAGTTCACAGGTCGCGCCAGCCCGCGCACGATCTCCATCGCCTCGGGCATCCTGGAGGCATCCTGCAGACGTACCCGCAACTCCTGGGCCGAGGATGCCTCAATCCGCCGCACAGGCGTCAAGCTGCGCAGCGCATCGCGAACCTCGGGCCATGTGGCCTCCATCCGGCTCTCATAGACGTCCTCAAGCTTCACATCCGCCAGCAGATGCGCCCCACCCCGCAGATCAAGGCCGAGGTTCACCAGCCCCGAGGGCAACCACTCCGGCCATAGCGCACGTTGAGCCTCCAGCGCGGGCGTGCTGCCGCCCACTTCAATGGCCTTGACCGCGTCATTGTGTTGCTCCACCGGGCCATAAAAGGCATTTGGCATCGCCAGCCACAACCCGCAGGCGCAGGTCAGTACGATCAGGATGCGTTTCCAAAGGTCGATCTGCAGCATGGGTGCACCCTGTTGTCAGAGAAGGGAAAGGATCAGCTGGCCGGTTCTGTCTTGCTGACGACCGTGGCGATGGTGGACTGCACCACGCGCACCTTAACGCCGTCGGCAATCTCCACCTCAAGCTCGCCATCGTCCTTGACCTTCACGACCTTGCCGATGACGCCGCCCTGGGTCACCACCTGATCGCCACGGCGCAGGGCCGCCACCATCGCGGCATGTTCCTTGATCTTCTTTTGCTGAGGCCGGATCAGCAGGAAATACATGATCGCAAAGATCAGGATCAGAGGAATAAACTGGCCAATGCCTTCCATGGGAGCACCTTTCGAGAAGTTCCGCGCAAGCCCACGTCAGGCCCCCGCCGCAAAGTTTGGCAGAACCTATGTGTGGCGGGGGTTGGGCGCAAGGTGGAAAGGGTGCGATTTGCCGGGTTTTAACGCATTGGCGCTAGCCCCCTGATTGGGGCATAAGGCCCGCAGGAACCCGACTCGTAGCCTCATAGGTGATCCCATGCACGACATCCGCGCCATCCGCGAAAATCCAGCCGCTCTCGACGCCGCGCTCAAGCGCCGTGGTGAGGATGCGATGTCGTCCGCTGTGCTGAAGCTCGACGCAGACCGCCGCGCGCGTATCACGGCGGCTGAAACCGCTCAGGCCGAGCAGAATAAAGCCTCCAAGGAGGTCGGGGCCGCCAAGGCCAAGGGGGATGAGGCCGAATTCGAACGCCTCCGCGCCCTTGTGGGCGAGAAAAAGGCCGAAGTCGCCGCTTTGCAGGCCGAGGCCAAGGAGCTCGACGCGCAGCTCACCGACATGCTCGCCCGCCTGCCCAACAGCCCGGCAGATGACGTGCCGGACGGCGCCGATGAAGACGACAACGTGGAGGTCAACCGCTGGGGCAACCAGCCGAACTTTGCCTTCACGCCCAAGGAACACTACGAGATCGCGGGCGTCATCCCCGGTATGGATTTCGAGACCGCAGGCAAAACCTCCGGCGCGCGTTTTGTGATGCTCAAAGGGGCCGTGGCCCGCATCCACCGCGCGCTGGCACAGTTCATGATCGATACACACGTGGACGAAAACGGCCTGACAGAGGTGAACTCGCCTGTGCTGGTGCGCGATGAGGCGATGTATGGTACTGATAAACTGCCGAAATTCGGGGAAGACAGCTATCAGACGACAAATGGCTGGTGGCTGGTGCCGACCTCGGAGGTGCCGCTGACCTACACGGTCGCGGGTGACACGCTGGACGCCACCGCCCTGCCCATCCGGATGACCGCCCACACGCTCTGCTTCCGGTCCGAGGCCGGCTCTGCGGGCCGCGACACCGCCGGCATGCTGCGCCAACACCAGTTCGAAAAGGTGGAGATGGTCTCCGTCACCCACCCTGATGACAGCGACGCAGAACAAAAACGAATGCTGCGCTGTGCCGAGGATATTCTGGAACGTCTCGGCATCCCCTACCGTACGGTGGCGCTCTGTACAGGCGACATGGGGTTCGGCGCGCGGCGCACCTACGACATCGAAGCCTGGGTGCCGGGGCAGAACACCTACCGCGAGATCTCAAGCGTCTCTACCACGGGCGACTTTCAGGCCCGCCGCATGAATGCGCGCTTCAAGCCTGCTGACGGCGGCAAGCCGCAATTCGTACATACGCTCAACGGCTCCGGCCTCGCCGTGGGCCGATGCCTGATCGCCGTGCTGGAAAATGGCCAACAGGCGGACGGCTCGGTCAAACTGCCTGACGCCCTCGCACCTTACCTCGGCGGCAAAACCACCCTGGGGGCCGACGGCACGCTTGCGTGATTCCGCCAGGGGGCAAGGATCGCAAAGCGACCCCGCGCAGCGGCAGGGCTATCGCTTTTGAGATTTGGTCGCGGTTCTGATGAGTTCGAGCATGAATGTATCCTGCCATCCGGCGCGTTTCAGCTTTCCTCGCATTGATCCTTTTGACGGTTCGGAGCGGGCGAGGTTGAGAGCGATGCGCCGTAGGATAGAGAGATTTTCGGGTCCGTTGTCTTTTCTGTTGCGCGCGGCGTCCTCGTTCATGGAGACGTCGAGCACCCAGTGAAGGCTGTTCTCGATACTCCAATGGGCGCGGGTGATGGACAGGAAACGCTCGGGAGAGAGCGGCGCGCTGATGAGGAAGTAGCGAGTTTGGCATGAGGTTTTATCGCCGACTTCGCGGGTGGCGACGACCTTTCCGATGGCCCTGAGCCCGGGCCAGTGATGCCGCTCGTCGAGCCAGGCAACGTCATGCGAGATCAACGCCTTGCGCGTCTCCAGTCGACCGTGTCCTGCGTCAACATTCTGATAAGTTTCACAGTTTTCGACATTTCCAGGATCATCCAGCCAGAGTGCCACATCCTCGTGCAGCGTCTCCTGATTGCGTTTCAGCGCCAGAACATAATCACCGCCAGCCTGCGTTACCGTCTCGGCTGTAGTGCGCTGCGTGTGCATAGCGTCCGCCGTCACAATCCGCCCCTTCAACGACAGCATGTTCAACAGCGCGGGCAGCGCCGTAATCTCGTTGGATTTTTCGTCAACAGCGACCTGCCCGAGTACGAGCCTGGCCTCAGCCGCAAAAGCCTGCACGAGGTGTAACGCCGACTGCTTCTTCGCCCTGTCGAAGGAGCGCCGCAACGACTTGCCATCAACCGCAATCACCTCGCCCAACTGGTCAGCGAACCCCTCTGTCAGGCGAAGCATCACTGACTGAAACGTGCCAGGATCGAGGGCGTTGAACAGGTCAGAGAACGCATCGTGGCTCGGTATTCCGTGCTTCAGTGTCATGAATGTGCGCAAAAACGGCTCTTTCGTCGTGCCAAATAGCGCCATGTCGCAGCAACCCTCGCCGCCACACATGGTCGACAACAGGCCGATCATAAGCATCTCATGAAGATCATGCCGTGTAGCGTTGCTCGTACGAGGGTCTTCAACGCCCTCAAAAATATGAGAAAAATCTTCCATCGCGGTCGCATCCTTTACTAATGACGCAATCCGTATGAATCCAATCAGACGTGATGCATAGTCAATATTTCAAAAGCGATTCCCCTGCGCGCAGCGGGGCTTGTCCTTGACGCCGGGGAGAATCGCAGAAAACCATGGAAAACGCCCATTCAGGGCAAACTTGTCCCTGAATCGCTTCTCAGCAGATGACTAAACCCAACCACACGCTCAAAACTCGAAAGTTCGGGCTCACAACCGCCCCCAGCACCAAGAATGTAATGCGGCGCAGCCGCTCAATTAAGACAATTTGCGTCTTAGCTAATGCAGGTGCATCGCTTTTCGCGTTCAACCGAAGGGATAGGCAGCGAACAAGCGATACACGTCAAACGCAAAGTGCTCCAGATCACGTGCAACACCCAACGCACGCGGGGCTATCAGATCCTTAACGCGCGCCGCCTAAAACCCACCCCGTCATGACAGCCGGGATAAAGCACCTTTCCGGCACCAAAAGGATCAGAGGCACAAAGCACCGTGTCGTTCTGAGCTCAGATCGGTGGGAACCCTCCCATCTCGACATATCCGACCGGCGGCGCCGCCTTTTTTATTCAACGGGCCCCCACAGAAAACACACTGCCACCACCTGCCGGGCCCCAGCGCCTGCGCGGGCCACAGGCATTGCACATCTCCCCCGCATAATTACTCTGACATCCATGCAGGGATCTTTCCGCACCACCGCAGCCCTCCTCACGCTCTTGCTGAGCGTGACCTTCGCCGCCTCCCCCTTGTTTGTCACAACTTTCGCAGGCTTTGATCCCGACCAGTTCCCGGTGCCGTAGGATAACCCGCCAATCCAGCCTGCAGGCTTCGCCTTCAGCATCTGGGGCATCATCTATGGCTGGCTGATCCTGGGCGCGCTTTGGGGGCTGATCAAAGCCCCCCAAGACGGGCAATGGCATGACATGCGCCTGCCTTTGATCCTCTCGCTGTTGCTGGGCACGTTCTGGCTGGCCGTGGCCAACGCCAGCCCGGTCTGGGCCAGAGTGATGATCTGGGCGATGCTGCTTACGGCCCTGGCAGCCCTCTTTGTTGCACCCGTGCGCGACCGGGTCTGGGCCGCCTATCCGGTCGGCCTTTATGCCGGATGGCTGTCGGCGGCCTCTTGCGTGTCACTTGGGCTCTTGGCGGCAGGTTACGGATACCTCGACGGGCGGACAGCCGCGCTGATCTTTGTGGCGCTGGCAGCGGTGATCGGGGCCGCCGTGCAAGCGGCCCTGGGGCGCACGCCGACCTACGGGATGGCCGTAATCTGGGGGCTTGTAGGGGTGGCCGTGGCCAATTGGAGCACCCTGCAAGACGTTGCCTGGGTGGCGATTGCCGGGGCCATCATCACCGCCCTGGCCACCTTGAGAACCCTGCGTCGCAGCTGACGCGCCGCGTTTTCTTCAATAGAAAACGGAACGAAATCCTCAAAGGATTTCGCCCTCCTCAGTCGCGCCGCCCTTCCTTGTGCTTGCGCAGCTTGGACGGTGCCGCTTTCTTGCGGCCCTTGTAGGGGTTCGCCTCGTTCTGACCGCGCATCCACAGGCGCACCGGCGTTCCCGGCATGTCAAAGTCCAGCCGCAGCCCGTTGACCAGGTACCGGGAATAGCTGTCAGGCACCTTGTCGGGATGCGAACACATCACCACAAACCCCGGCGGGCGCGTCTTGGCCTGCGTCATGTAACGCAGCTTGATCCGCTTGCCTTGCGGCGCGGGCGGCGGATGCTGTTCCAGCATGCCCGTGAGCCAGCGGTTGAGCTGCGCAGTGCTGACCCGCCTGTTCCAGACCTCATAGGCCCGCAGGATGGCGTCATGCAAACGATCAAGCCCGCGCCCCGTCTTGGCAGAGACCGTGATCAGAGGCGCCCCGCGCAACTGCGGCAAAAGCCGCTCAAAGCTCTCCTTCAGCGCCTTAAGCTTGCCCTGGCGATCCTCTTCGATGTCCCACTTGTTGACCGCGACGACCACCGCACGACCCTCGCGTTCGGCCAAATCGGCAATCCGCAGATCCTGTTGCTCAAAGGGAATGGCCGCATCCAGCAGAACCACCACAACTTCGGCAAACTTGACCGCACGCAGACCGTCTGAGACTGAAAGTTTCTCCAGCTTTTCCTGCACCTTGGCCTTCTTGCGCATGCCTGCGGTGTCAAAGATGCGCATGGGCGTGCCGCCCCATTCGGTGCGCAGCGAAATGGCATCCCGCGTGATCCCGGCCTCGGGGCCCGTCAGCAATCGGTCTTCGCCGAGGATCTGGTTGATCAGCGTGGATTTGCCCGCGTTGGGCCGCCCCACGACGGCCACCTGCAGCGGCTTGGCGCTGGTGGGTTGCGGCATAACATCTTCGTCCGCCTCCTCATCCAATTCGACATCCACTTCCGGCGTGTCGTCTGCCTCAGCCGCCTTGTCGAAGGCATCCGCCAGCGGCATCAAGGCGTTGTAAAGGTCCGTCATCCCCTCACCATGCTCAGCAGACAGGGCAATCGGATCGCCCAGACCCAACATATAGGCCTCGATCACGCCCGCCTCGCCCGCTTTGCCTTCGGCCTTGTTGGCCGCAAGGATCACGTGATCGGCGCGTTTGCGCAGGATATCGGCAAAGACCAGATCGGAGGGCGTGATGCCCACGCGGGCATCCACCAGAAAGAGGCACACGTCGGCCATGTCAACGGCACGCTCCGTCAGTCGACGCATCCGGCCTTGCAGGCTATCATCGGTGACGTCTTCCAGACCGGCAGTGTCCACCACGGTAAAGCGCAGATCCGCCAACCGTCCTGCCCCTTCACGCAGGTCCCGCGTGACGCCGGGCTGGTCATCGACCAGCGCCAGTCGCTTGCCGACCAGACGGTTGAAGAGTGTGGATTTGCCCACATTCGGGCGGCCCACAATGGCGAGGGTGAAAGACATCTGTCAAAGGCTCCAAAGCGCAGATGCGCACTTTAGCCCAATCAGGCGCGCGCTACAACAGGGTGGGCGACACGCCCACCTTACGAGACATTCACCGCTCTTTCTGGCCAAAAAAATCCTAAGACCAACCCTTGCCTGTAAGGGGGAGCTCTGCTCCATCCATCCGCCGTCTCGGCTTTGCAGCCTCGACCGGTCGAGGGTGGACCAAAAAGTCCACCTTACGCGACACGGCCCCGTAAGGTGGGCGTACCGCCCACCCCCACTTAACGATAGGCGAGCAACTGGCCTTTGGTCGACACCAGATAGAGCGTCCCGGCCGCAACGACCGGCACCGTTGTCGCCCCCGCAGGGATTTCAGTGGTTCCCACAAGCGCCCCATCTGTCGGGCTGTAGCTGCGCAACACCCCATCATTAGAGGCAACAATCAGGCGCCCTCCTGCAATGATCGGGCCGTAGTGCGCGAAAATCTCGGACTGACGCTTGGGGCGATCCTTAACAAGATTAGGCAGCGCCACACCCCAGATGCGGCGACCATCAGAGGCGTCCATACGCACCAGCTCGTTCAGGTCCGTAATGGCAAAGATACTGTCTCCTGCCGGCCAAACGGGCCCAAGGGCCCCATCCCGCGCGGTCCAAAGCCGCTCGCCGGACGACACCGACAGCGCGGACAACCGACCTGACTGGTTGCCAACATAGACCTTGTCGCCAGACACAACCGGTGCGCTTGTGACGTCCGACAGCAGACCACTGGCCCGACCAGGCCTGCTGCCCACAACCGAGGTTGTCCAGCGCGACAAGCCACCTTGACGGAAAACGCCGCGCACCTCACCTGAGCCAAAGGCAAAAATTGCGTATTTTGAGGTCACGGCAGGCGCAGGGGCACCGATCACATTGCGGTAGCTGGCGGGCGAATCCACCTGCCACTCCACCCGGCCATCAGTCTTGTTCAGGGCCCAGCCCCGATTGTCCCCAGCGGAAAGATACACCAGATCGCCTGAAACGGTCGGGGTTCCGGTGCCGGATGCTTCGAGCTTTTGCGACCAACGGGTCGCGCCATTGGCCACATCGAGGGCAAATAGCACCCCATAGCCCAGGGAGACGTAAAGTGTGTTGCCTTCAACCGCCAAGCCGCCGCCGCTGCTTTCGCCCGCGCGTTCTGCAGGCGGCGCAAGATCGCGAGACCAGAGCATTTCGCCCGAGGTGGAGGTCGCCGTCACCACCGTCTGTGAGTCGACCGTGAAGATGCGACCTGATGCGACAACCGGGTCAGTGGTGATGCGATGTTTGCGCCCTTCGCCTGCGCCGATCTTGGCGCTCCAGGCCAGCACCGGCGCGCTGCGCAGCGCGGGATGCGACACCCGGTACTGCGCTGTACCCGTCGAATGGGTCCAGCTTGCATTGTTTTGTTGCGCGCCGAGAGAAATGGGGCGGCTTTCGTTGACGATGTTGGTTTGATCGAGCGGCGCTTGCAGGGCCGGATCCTGCAGCACAGACCGGACATTCTCTCGCTTGCCCGCCAAAACGACCTCGCGTTCCTGACAAGCACCAAGCACCATGGCCCCTAACAGCAATCCCGCCGTCATGACCTTCGGAAACTTTCGCGACTGAACTGTCATTGCCCTGCTCACTTTCCTGTCCCGTCCTCGTGGCCCCTGCGCTTGGCGTCAGTTGTTGGCCTCAGTGGTCGTGGGTGACTGTAAGACCGGGCTATCATTGAGCTCGGGTTCGCCTCCCAGTACCACAATCACCTGTAGCGCGCGTTGTTGCAAGTCCTGGCTGACTTCTGCGTCTGACAGGATCAACTGATACCGCGCAATTGCAGCCTCCGCGTCACCCTCGGCCACATCAATCAACGCCAGCTGTTCTTCGGCCAAAAGCCGAAATACGCTGCCGGGCTGCGCCATCGCTTCAAACGCCTGACGGCGTTCTGCCGCCGGTGTGATGTCTGTTTGCAGAACCAGCGATTTGAACTGGGCGATCTGACGATAAATCGGTGCGATGTCGCCCTCCACCGCAAGCGCATCCAGCGTCGCGATGGCCCCTGCCGTGTCCTCATTATCTACTTGCTGGGTGGCCAGCTGAAACTGGACAACAGCCCGCTGTTCGGCCGCATCGGCCGAAATGCCCTGCAACGCACTGATCCGCGCATCCCGATCCTGTGTGGCCAAGGCCGCCAACAAGGCATCGCCCAGCGCTTCGGCATCGGCGCGCGCGCTGGCCTTGCGATACTCGGTCCAGGCCGTGCCGCCGACGATGCCAAGAATGACCAGAGCCGCAATCCAGCCGTAGCGGCGCAAATAGCCATACAACTGGTCCCGGCGGACCTCTTCGTTGACCTCTTCGATAAAGCTGTCTGTGTCGCTCATCTGCGGCTGCTCCAGTTGGTGTGTTCCGGCTAAATTCAGCGCCCGAACGCAAGTTTGGCTCCTCTTAACCTGCGGCGGGTGACAAGCCAAGTCCCCGCGCCTGTGCGTAACGACAGGGGCAAGGTGACGCATGGTGAAAAAAGTTCGCAACTAAACTGGTCAGTTCAGATTGGTGACCCTATATGGCGCAAAAGAGGTTGGCGCATTCGGTGCCCGCCACCATGTGAAGAGGTCGCATCATGCGGTTTTTCTCGGTCCTTGCCGCCCTCGCCGTGGCATCCATTCTCGCCCTTTCCATTCTCGCGCGTCCACAGCTTCTGGCGATGCTGGGCATGAGCAGCCCTGCAGAGGCAGCTCAGCCAGCGGTCAGCGATGGCACAGCCTCCGACCAGACGGAAGATTCGACAGTAGAAGCTGTACCGGCCGCTACAGAGAACCTCGTCAAAGTGGTTGTGGCCCGCTTTACAGCGCAAGAGGTCAACAGCGCAGTGGTGCTGCGCGGCCAGACAGAGGCGGTGCGACAGGTTGATGTCCGCGCAGAAACCTCCGCCGTGGTGGTTTCAGAGCCGCTGCGCAAAGGCGCGCAGATCGCGCAGGGCCAGGAAATGTGCGTGCTGGATCCCGGGACCCGAGGCGCAATGCTGGAAGAGGCACGGGCACGGTTGACCGAAGCCGAATCCCGGGTGCCCGAATCCGAGGCCCGCGTGGCGGAGGCCAAAGCGCGTTTGGATGAGGCTCTGATCAACCAAAACGCAGCAACCAAGCTGGGACAAGACGGATTTGCCAGCCAGACCCGCGTGGCCAATGCCGATGCTGCCGTGGCTGCGGCTGAGGCGGGCGTGACGTCCGCCTCTGCAGGGCTGCGTGCGGCACGCTCGGGCATTGAGGCCGCAACCGCCGCTGTCGCAAGCGCTGAGAAAGAGATTGAACGCCTGACGATCATCGCACCGTTTTCCGGTCTTCTGGAAAGTGACACGGCAGAGCTTGGCAGCCTGCTGCAACCCGGTGCGCTTTGCGGGACGATCATTCAGCTCAACCCCATCAAGCTGGTGGCATTCCTGCCCGAAACGGAAGTGAACCGCGTGTCCGTCGGTTCCATGGCGGGCGCGCGGCTGGCAGCTGGCGGTGTGGAAGTGGCGGGTGCTGTCACGTTCATCTCCCGCTCCGCTGATCCTTCAACCCGGACGTTCCGCGTGGAAATCGAAGTGGCCAATGATGATCTGTCGATCCGCGACGGTCAGACAGCTGAAATCGCAATCTCTTCTGCCGGGGTGAAGGCCCATCTGATCCCGCAGTCCTCGCTGACGCTCAACGACGAAGGCGTCCTGGGTGTGCGGATGATTGATGACGCAGATTTGGTCGCATTCGCCCCGGTTGGCGTGATGCGGGATACGCCGGATGGTGTCTGGGCAACCGGCTTGCCGGAGACGGCAAATGTGATCCTTGTGGGACAGGAGTTCGTCACAGCGGGTGTCAAAGTCGCGCCCAGCTGGCAGGAGCTTTCGCAATGAGTGGAGCCGTGTTGACGCGCAGAGGAGACGCGCAATGAGTGGAATCGTTGATTGGGCCGCCGGCCGCGCCCGCATGGTCCTGGCCTTCATCCTGCTCAGCCTTGTGGTTGGCGGGTACGCCTACACCACACTGCCAAAGGAAGGGGAGCCGGACATCGAAATCCCGGCTCTTTTCGTTTCCGTACAATTCCCCGGCATCTCTGCCGCTGATTCAGAGACCTTGCTGGTCAAGCCAATGGAAACCGAGCTGGCCGACCTGGATGGCCTGAAACAGATGACCGGCACAGCGGCGGAAAACTACGCCGGTGTGGCGATGGAGTTCGAATTCGGTTGGGACAAGACCCGCATCATGGCCGACGTCCGCGATGCCATGTCCACGGCGGAGGCGCAGTTTCCCGAAGGCTATGAGAAGTACACGATCAACGAGATTAACTTCTCCGAATTTCCGATCATCATTGTGAACCTCACCGGCCCGGTGCCCGAACGCACCATGGCCCGCGTCGCCCGTGAACTGCAGGACGAGCTTGAGGCGATGGATGCCGTGCTCGAAGCCGCCCTTGCAGGTGAGCGCGACGAGATGCTTGAGGTCCTGATCGACCCCCTGCGGCTGGAGGCCTACAACGTCACCGCAGGTGAATTGATCAACGTTGTGCAGAACAACAACCAGCTGATCGCCGCTGGCGAAGTTGAAACCGCACAAGGCACTTTCGCGGTCAAGATCCCTTCGAGCTTTGACGAGGCGCGTGATGTCTATTCCCTGCCCGTCAAGACCAACGGCGACCGCGTCGTCACGCTGGGCGACCTGGCAGAGATCAACCTGACATTCGAAGACCGCCAGGGGACGGCCCGGTTCAACGGCGAAAAGACGCTCGCGTTGCAGGTGGTCAAACGCAAGGGGTTCAACCTGATCGACACGGCCACGGCCGTCAAACAGGTGGTCGCGGAACGCTCCGCCGATTGGCCCGAGGGCCTGCAGGCCGCCGTGACCGTGGGGACGTCAAATGACCAGAGCCGCGTGGTGAATTCCATGGTCCAGCAGCTTTTGGGTTCGGTCTTTACCGCCATCGCGCTGGTGATGATCGTTGTCCTTGCTGCTCTCGGTATCCGCGCCGCCCTGCTAGTGGGTTTTGCGATCCCAACGTCCTTTCTGCTTTGCTTCGCCTTCCTCGCGCTGATGGGCATTTCGGTCAGTAACATCGTGATGTTTGGCCTGATCCTCGCCGTGGGGATGCTGGTGGACTCCGCCATTGTGGTGGTCGAATACGCGGACGCGCGCCAGCAAGAGGGCGTGGGCCCCATGCATGCTTACGTCGAAAGCGCCAAGCGGATGTTCTGGCCCATCGTCAGTTCCACCGCGACAACGCTCTGCGCCTTCCTGCCGATGCTGTTCTGGCCCGGTGTGCCGGGGGAGTTCATGGGCATGTTGCCGGTGACACTGATCTTCGTGCTTTCGGCCTCGCTGGTCGTCGCACTGGTTTACCTGCCCGTAATGGGTGGTGTGACCGGGCGTCTGGAACAATGGATGGCCGCACAAATGAACACGGTCGCCAGCCTGCCGATCCTGTTGCATGTGCTGCTCTTCGTTGGCGTTGGCGTGTTGTTCTTCCCTGCCATGGCGCTCATGTCCCCGCCCGCTGAAAACGCGCCGGGGCTTCTGTTCCAGTGGATCGGCGCGCAGTTCGGTGACATGGACAGCACCAACATGTTCTCGGTCATTGAGACCTTCGCGATGGTCTTCCTGTTCATCGTGATTGGCGCAGCCGTCATCTCGCTCGCGATTGCGGGCGTCCTGCTGCTGCTCATCTGCCTTTTCGCCCTGCTGACCCGTCTGGGCCGCATTGGCCGCTGGATCGCCAAGCGCATGTTCCGTCGCGAACCCGACCGCATCTATGCAGGCTATCAGCGCAACTTCTTTGGCAGCCTCATGGCCGGTATCGTGGGCAACCCAGTGATGCCTTTGGCGATGGCGGGGATTGTTTTTACCTTCGTTGGCACAGTGATGATCTACTTTGGCAACAACTCCAAAGGCGTTGAGTTCTTTGTGGAATCCGAACCAGAGCAGGCCATCGTCTACGTGCTGGCGCGGGGGAACCTGTCGCTGGACGAAAAAGACGCACTGCTGCAGCAGGCCGAAGACGTGGTGCGCGCGCATCCTGGTATCCAGACTGCCTTTGCCTTCGCAGGGGAAGGCGGGCTCAACTCCAACACCGGTGGCGCGCAGGCCCCCAAGGACAGTGTGGGCCAGATCCAGCTGGAGACAATCCCGTGGGAGGACCGCCCCGCCAAGACCGTGCCGCTGGTGACAATCCCCGGCATTGATCTGGAGCTGACGCGCGAAGTGCAGGACCCGGCCTTTGACGGCGACGTGGTGCTAGCGGACCTGCAAGAGCAGCTTCGGCAGATCCCCGGCATCCGCACTGAGATCCTGAACCTGTCGCGTGGACCTGCCTCCGGCAAGCCTGTGCACCTGCGGCTCAAGTCCGACAGCTGGCCCGACCTTGTGGATGCTGCCGCTCAGGCACGCGCGCATTTTGACGACGTTCCGGGCCTCACCCTGATCGAAGACACCCGTCCCCTGCCCGGCATCGACTGGCAGATCGACGTGGATGTCGAAAAGGCGGGCCGCTATGGCGCGGATGTGCTAACCGTGGGGGCGATGGTGCAGCTTGTAACACGCGGTCTACTGCTGGACACAATGCGGGTTGACAGCTCGGACGAAGAGATCGAAATCCGCGTGCGCCTGCCCGAAGATGACCGGGTGCTCTCCACCCTTGATACACTGAAAGTGCGCACGACGGACGGGCTCATCCCGCTTTCGAACTTCATCACCCGCACGCCGGTGCCAAAACTGGCAGAGATCAGCCGCGTGGACCAAAAGCGCTACCTCGATGTCAAAGCAGACGTGGTGCCCGGTCTGGTCAAGATCGTGCGTGCCGAAGGCCGCGGTCAAAGCGAAGTGCTGACCACGCTTGGCACGGCCCGCCCTGCAGGCACAGAAGCTGCGGATTACACAGATCCGGATGGCAACAGTTACAAGCTGTTTGACACCACGGCGGAAGCTGCGGGCATGGACCTGTGGCAAGCCGTGCGGGACGACAGCGCCATCCGCTTGGTGCCTGTGAACCCCAACGAACGGATTGCCGAGATCACCAAATGGCTCGATACCAAGCCGTTTGAGCTGGGCGTGAGCACCGAATGGACTGGTGATCAGGAAGATCAGGAGGAATCCCAGGCCTTCCTCAGCTCGGCTTTCTCGGCCGCTTTGGGACTGATGTTCATCATCCTGCTGGCGCAGTTCAACAGCTTCTACAACGCCATTCTGGTGCTGCTGGCGGTGGTCCTGTCGACCACGGGCGTGCTCATTGGCATGCTGGTGATGGATCAGACGTTCTCCATCATCATGACCGGGACGGGGATTGTGGCTTTGGCGGGGATTGTGGTGAACAACAACATCATCCTGATCGATACCTATCAGGAGTACGAGCGCTACATGCCAAGGATTGAGGCGATCATCCGCACTGCGCAGGCGCGCATTCGGCCCGTTTTGCTGACGACGATCACGACAATGGCAGGCCTTGCGCCAATGATGTTTGGCCTCTCGCTGAACTTTGCCGAGGGCGGCTATACCATCGACAGCCCTACCGCACTGTGGTGGAAACAGCTGGCCACGGCCGTGGTCTTTGGTCTGGGTATTGCCACGGTGCTGACGCTGATGGTGACGCCGTCCATGCTGGCGATCCGGGTCTGGGCTACAACTTACGTCCGGTGGATCGCGCGGCTGTTGGCGCGCATGTCCATGGGACGGGCCAGCAAAGCGGCGCGGGACTGGTCGCTGCAGCGGGACGCGCGGCGTTCCAAAACCCAGGAAATCATCTGGGATGAGGATCTGAGCGGCCCGGCACCTGCCGCGCTCAAACCGGCGGAATAACACTGATCAACGGGTTGTGAAGGGCGCGACGGCTGTCGCGCCCTACAGTCGTTCCTATCTCAACCAAAGGAGACACCCGATGATCCGTTCCACCCTGCTTGCCGCGGCCGCGACATTTACTTTTCTCACAGGAGCCCATGCCGACATGATTACCAAGACCAGCCCTCATTCGGTGGCAGACACAATGGACCGCCTGGCAGCTGCCGTGGAAGGCGCGGGCGCGACGGTTTTTGCGCGCGTCGATCATGCGGCGGGTGCTGCAAAGGTGGACATGGATCTGCGCCCGACACAGTTGCTGATTTTCGGCAATCCCAAGCTGGGCACGCCTGCAATGCTGGACGGCCAGACGGCCGGTCTTGATCTGCCCATGCGCGTCCTGGTCTTTGCCAATGACAAGGGGTTGGTGCAGGTCACCTACCACGATCCAGCCGATCTGGCTGCGGCGCATGGGCTGCCGGGAGATGCCAAGTACATCGCGATGATGACTGGCGCGTTGGACAAGCTGACGGGCAAAGCTGTCTCGGAGTGAGGGTGGGCCAATAGGCCCACCTTACGGGGCGGATGCAATCGTAAGGCGGGCGTGTCGCCCGCCGCGGGTCGGGCCGATAGGCCCGACTTACAAGGGCTTTCAGGCGTGAACACCCAAAAGCAATCTGCGCATGTCACCGTTTGCCCGCGACAGGTAGAACAGCACCAAAGGCGCAAAGAAGAGCATGCCCGCAACAGAGGCCACCAGAGCTGTTGCGATCCCGCCGCCTGAAAACCCGCTACGCTAGGCGACCCAGAGGGCTGACAGCACCAGATAGCAGGCAAAATCGAGGTTGAACTGGCCGCTCCAGTTCATCGCAATAAGGTCTCCGAAAAAGACCGGGATCAGGCCGAACCCGTCCCGCGCGACAACAACAATGGTGTAAAGGGCAATTCCCACAAAGAGAACGATGAGAATACCGCGTAGTTGGGCCATGGGTCAGAGCCTTTCGTTTTCTGGTCGGCCCGACCCTAGTACGCCCCACATCGTGCCCTCAATTACCTGGCAGGTAAGAGGCTGCAGAGGCGATCAGCCCTGCGCTGACTTGCGCCGTGTTTGAAGCAACACCAGCCCGATCACCGCCGGCACAGTCTGGACCACAAGAATGCTGGGCCTGACTGTCAGCGCACCCACAATCCCCGCCACAGCCACGCAGAGCAGAAAGAAGACGCCCACATTGCGGCTCCATCCCGCGTCAGAGATCATCAGCGACCAGAACAGCCCTGCGGCGAGAAAGCCGTTGTAGAGCCCCTGGTTCAACGCCATCGGCGCTGTCGTAGCCAGCAAGGTTGCGTCATCTGTCCCCATAAGCCGCGCGCCCATGCGATCCCAGAAAAATGCTTCTCCGACCAGGATCCCGACGTGGATCAACCCGACTATGAAGACAACGACAGCAGCGCTTCTGGACATGTTTCGATCCTCCGGCTTTGACCTCAAGGATAGCACAATCGCGCCGGACGGCCAGCGTGCAGCAGTTCTATCGCGGGCTCTCAGCCTTCCTCAGCCTGCTGACGGTGCCAAAGCTGCGCATAGCGCCCCTCGGCCGCCAGCAGTTCGTCATGTGTCCCCTGCTCCACGATCACGCCCTTCTCCAGCACCACGATCTGGTCGGCTTCTGCAATGGTGCTAAGCCGGTGCGCGATGGTCAGCACTGTGCGCCCCTGCCCTGCGCGCTGCAGCGCTTCCTGAATTTCGTGTTCGGTGTCTGAATCAAGTGCCGAGGTCGCCTCGTCCAGCAGCAGGATGGGCGGGTTTTTCAGCAGCGTGCGTGCTATCCCCACACGTTGCTTTTCGCCGCCTGAGAGCTTGAGGCCCCGCTCGCCCACTGTGGTTTCATACCCCTGCGGCAGGCCCATGATGAAATCATGGATTTGCGCATCCCGCGCAGCCTGTTCGATTTCCGCCTCAGTGGCCCCGTCGCGGCCGTAAGCGATGTTGTAGCGGATCGTGTCATTGAAGAGCACCGTGTCCTGCGGCACCACGCCAATGGCATTGTGCAGGCTTTCCTGCGTCACATCCCGCACGTCCTGCCCGTCGATCTTCACCGCACCCTGCTGCACGTCATAGAACCGGAACAGAATGCGCCCCACGGTCGATTTACCCGACCCGGTGGAGCCCACGATGGCCACGGTCTGGCCCGGCTCAGCGGTCAGTGTCGCGTCGCGCAGGATCACGCGATCCGGGTCATAGCCGAAGGTCACCTTCTCCAACGTGATGCGCCCGCCCTCGACCTTGAGCGCCTCAGCTCCGGGTTTGTCGGCGATCTCTGCCGGTTGCTCCAGCAGCCCGAACATTTGCCCCATATCCACCAAAGCCTGCCGAATTTCGCGGTAAACCGTGCCCAGAAAGTTGAGCGGCACAGTGATCTGGATCATGTAGGCGTTGACCATGACAAAATCGCCTACCGTTAACGCGCCAGACTGCACGCCATAGGCCGCCATCACCATGACGGCCACAAGGCCCCCGGTGATGATCATGGACTGGCCAAAATTGAGGAAGGCCAGTGAGTAATTGGTCTTGATCGCCGCCTCTTCGTAGCCCGCCATGGCGCTGTCATAGCGCGCGGCCTCGCGTGCCTCGGCCCCGAAGTACTTGACCGTTTCATAGTTCAGCAGGCTGTCGATCGCCTTTTGATTGGCGTCGGTGTCCTGATCGTTCATAACGCGCCGCTGTTTCACGCGCCATTCGGTGATCTTGAAGGTGAACCAGACGTAGAGGCCAATCGTGACCCCCACAACGACCAGATACCAAACATCAAAAACCACAGCGAGCACGATGCCGATGAGCAAGAGCTCAAGGATCAGCGGGCCAATGGAAAAGAGCAGAAATCGCAGCAGGAAATCGACGCCTTTCACACCGCGCTCGATGATGCGGGACAGCCCGCCGGTCTTGCGGGTGATGTGGTAACGCATGGAGAGTTTGTGGATATGCTCAAAGGTTTCCAGCGCCAGCATCCGCAAGGCGCGTTGACCGACGCGCGCAAAGATCGCATCGCGTAGCTGCTGAAAGCCCACGCCCATCAGACGGGCCATGCCGTAAGCGATGGTCAGCCCCACCGCGCCAAGGGCCAGCATCGGCACGCCTTCGCCCGCGAGCGCATCCACTGCCCCTTTGTAGAAAAACGGCGTGGCCACGGTCACCAGTTTGGAGGCCAGCAGGGCAATCATCGCCCAGACCACGCGGCGTTTGACCCATGGCATGTCCGCGGGCCAAAGGTAGGGTGTGACCTTGCGCAGAACGATCAACGCTGACTGACGCTCCGCCTGATCGGCAAGTTCAGCGTCGCTTAAAGTTTTTTGGGGGTCGGCGTTGGGCGCAGCGGCAGCGCGGGCGGTATCGGCAGGCATTCACATTCCAATCGGCTTGGCCCTACTACATAGGACGGCAGCCAGGCAGATGCCACGGGCGGGCGGAATTTTCGAAAAATTCCAGGAAGATTTTTCAAAAAATCTTGGGCGCCTGGGGCTACTGATCCGGCAAATCGAAAATCTGTCCGGGGTAGATCAGATCGGGATCGCGAATGTCGCTTTGGTTTGCGTTGAACACTTTCACGTAGAGCAACCCGTTGCCATAGCGTTCCTCTGCGATGGCCCACAGGGTATTCCCGCTTTGCACCGTGATCCGTTTGAGCGGTCCGTCCTGGCCTTCGGTGGCCACCGCCAGGACTTCCGGGTCTTCGCGTTTAAACGGCGTTTCCACCCGGCTGGTTACACTGCCGTCTTCGGCAACTTCGTCCACCCGCAGCGTATAGATGCCTTCGTCCACATCCGGCAGGTCACCACGCCAGCGGCCCTGATCATCCACCGACAGGCTCACAATCGCCGTGTTGTCGAGGTAGACACGCACCGCGCGGGCTTCTGTCTGGGCGCGGCCTGCAAGCTGAACCTCGCCCACTTCCGAATAGCTGATGGTGTCGATGGCGACGTTTTCCATGACCTCGGGCGGCGTTGTGTTGAGCAGCTCCACCCCATCATCAGTGGCCTTAAGAACGGCGACCTGTTGGGTCTGAGGTTCATCGACCTTTACGGGTTCGGTTACGGTCTCGGCTTCCGCTGTCACTGTCTCGGTCGCTTCGGTTGCAGGAACTTCGGCCGTTTCAGTGACATCTGCTTCTGGCTCCTGCACTGCGGGCGCTTCTGCGGTTTCAGTCACGACCGGCTCTTCAGCTTCCGCCGCTTGGCTCGCGGGCTCTTGTGCAACCTCTTCCGGAACCTCGGGCGCTTCAGGCACAGATGCGGTTTCGACCTCTTCAGTTTCCGAAGGCACCTCTGCCGTGACGACAGGTTCTTCCTCTTTCACCTCAGGCTCTGCCTCAGGGGCGATCTCTGCCACGACAACTTCTTCCGGTGCTTCTTCGACCTCTGCTACAACAACGGGGGGATCGAGCGGGGCGAGGATGATCTGGTCGTTTGAGGCCAGCACCTGGCCTTCTGCGGATTGCGACAAGGTAAGGACATGACCCTGTCCGTCAGGCGCGATCATGGTCAGGGTCGCAAACTTGCCCGACCCGTCAGCGGTGGTATTGGCGACCTCCTCCCCGTCGAGCAAGATCGAGACCTTTGCGCGGGGCGCGGCCTGACCTGCGATGACGGTCATGCCATCGCTTTCGCGCCGGACCTCGTCAAAGCTGGGGGCCGGGAGGGCGGCTGTTTCTTCTTCGGCGGGGGACTCTTCGGTCGGTGCTTCGGCAACTTCTTCTGATGGTGCGCCTTCGGTCGCTGCCTCTGCCACGTCTTCCGCTGGTGCGTCCTCGGCTGGTGCCTCTGCCACGACTTCCGCTGGTGAGTCCTCGGCTGGCGCCTCTGCCACGTCTTCCGCTGGCGCATCTTCGGTTGGGGTTTCGGCAACCTCTTCCGTTTCGGCCTGTGGCTGCGCTTTCGGCTCAGCGGCAGGTTCCGGCTCTGCGACAAGTGTCGGCTCTGCCGTTTGAGGCAAGGCTGCGACGGTCTCAGGTGTCGCGGGTGCGGGATCTTCGCGCAACACGCCCACCCACACGGCTGCCCCTACGGCCACGGCACCCACCGCACCAGCTGCCGCCACACCTGTGGTGCCTAGTCCTGACAAGCCTGAGAAAACGCTCATTTGGTGTATATCCCCGTTGGTTGAGCCTCTTTATCAAGCGCGGTAACAGGGGTCAAAACACCCATCCGTCACCACCCTGATATTTTTTGGAAGGCCTCGCCCCATGACCCTCAAATCAGTTTGCGTCTATTGCGGTTCGCGTACCGGAGACGACCCCGCCTTCATGGAAGACGCCACGGCACTGGGCCAAGGGCTGGCGCAACACAACTGGCGGCTGGTCTACGGTGCCGGTGATGTAGGGTTGATGGGGGCCGTGGCGCGGGCAGCGCAAGCGGCGGGGGCGCAAACCTTCGGCGTAATCCCGCAGCACCTTGTGGATTGGGAGGTCGGCAAGACAGATTTGACCTCTTACGTGGTGACCGAGACGATGCACGAGCGCAAGAAGGTCATGTTCATGAACTGCGATGCCGTAGTGGTTTTGCCCGGCGGCGCAGGATCGCTTGATGAGCTTTTCGAAGTCCTTACCTGGCGGCAGCTTGGGCTTCATGAGAAGCCCGTTTTTGTCGTGAATACAAATGGCTATTGGGATCCCCTGATGCAGATGCTGGAGCATGTCGTCGCGCGCGGTTTTGCGGATGCGAGCGTGCTGGGGTATCTGAAATCTGTTCCAGGCGCTGTTGAGGCGTTGGAGGAACTGAAGCTGGCAATTGGCTGAAGCGGGCCCTCGCTCAAGGCATCCCTGCGGGCACGACTCGATCCAATGACTACCGGCAAACTACCGTTGTCACTCCACTTGAATGCCAGGCATAACCGCCGTTTGAAGACGCAAATCCAGCTTGCCTCAGAGCGGATTTGGAAACGATTTCAGGCTTTCTGGTCACGCTGTGGGAGGCCCCGCGCTCCACAGGCCACTGTCCTGCCAGCGGCATCCCCCGCCCGCAAAACCCAACTTGATCCAAAATCCCATGTGGCGTCTTTGCCACAAGTCAGTGCAGGTTCGACGACACGTACCTGTAGAACTTCTGCGCGCCGGTCCCCTGCCCCGGCCCCACCCGGCAGTCCTTGGGCGTGCCAAGTCCCGCGTCCTGCTGCTGAATCTGCACCAGCGTGAAACAGGCGCGGTCGATGTGGAACATCAGCGCCAGATAATGTGTGCGGTTCAGCTTCCAGCCCTTGCCCGCGTTGATCCGGGCGTAGGAGGCATCAAAGACCGCCTGAATGGGCGCGATGCTGTCTTTACCAGGCTTGGCCCTGACGCTGAGTTGCTCAAAAGCCGTGATCAGCTTCTGGCAGCTCGCATCCTGAAGCTCCGCCCCAATGCAGCGTTGCAGCGCGGATTCGCCCACGATCACAGCGACATCGCGGTAAGTGGCGTACAGGGCTATCGCTTTTGAGATTTGGTCGCGGTTCTGATGAGTTCGAGCATGAATGTATCCTGCCATCCGGCGCGTTTCAGCTTTCCTCGCATTGATCCTTTTGACGGTTCGGAGCGGGCGAGGTTGAGAGCGATGCGCCGTAGGATAGAGAGATTTTCGGGTCCGTTGTCTTTTCTGTTGCGCGCGGCGTCCTCGTTCATGGAGACGTCGAGCACCCAGTGAAGGCTGTTCTCGATACTCCAATGGGCGCGGGTGATGGACAGGAAACGCTCGGGAGAGAGCGGCGCGCTGATGAGGAAGTAGCGAGTTTGGCATGAGGTTTTATCGCCGACTTCGCGGGTGGCGACGACCTTTCCGATGGCCCTGAGCCCGGGCCAGTGATGCCGCTCGTCGAGCCAGGCAACGTCATGCGAGATCAACGCCTTGCGCGTCTCCAGTCGACCGTGTCCTGCGTCAACATTCTGATAAGTTTCACAGTTTTCGACATTTCCAGGATCATCCAGCCAGAGTGCCACATCCTCGTGCAGCGTCTCCTGATTGCGTTTCAGCGCCAGAACATAATCACCGCCAGCCTGCGTTACCGTCTCGGCTGTAGTGCGCTGCGTGTGCATAGCGTCCGCCGTCACAATCCGCCCCTTCAACGACAGCATGTTCAACAGCGCGGGCAGCGCCGTAATCTCGTTGGATTTTTCGTCAACAGCGACCTGCCCGAGTACGAGCCTGGCCTCAGCCGCAAAAGCCTGCACGAGGTGTAACGCCGACTGCTTCTTCGCCCTGTCGAAGGAGCGCCGCAACGACTTGCCATCAACCGCAATCACCTCGCCCAACTGGTCAGCGAACCCCTCTGTCAGGCGAAGCATCACTGACTGAAACGTGCCAGGATCGAGGGCGTTGAACAGGTCAGAGAACGCATCGTGGCTCGGTATTCCGTGCTTCAGTGTCATGAATGTGCGCAAAAACGGCTCTTTCGTCGTGCCAAATAGCGCCATGTCGCAGCAACCCTCGCCGCCACACATGGTCGACAACAGGCCGATCATAAGCATCTCATGAAGATCATGCCGTGTAGCGTTGCTCGTACGAGGGTCTTCAACGCCCTCAAAAATATGAGAAAAATCTTCCATCGCGGTCGCATCCTTTGCTAATGACGCAATCCGTATGAATCCAATCAGACGTGATGCATAGTCAATATTTCAAAAGCGATTCCCCTGAAGTGGCGTAGTACTTCAACACGGTCGGAAGGATGCGGCGCAGGCCCAGCACGGTCTGCAAGAGCTGGGTCGGGTTCAACCTGTTGGCGCTCAGCGCGCCTCTGACGCCGGAGCGCACGCCGAGGGAGCTCACCACCTGCTCTGTGGCCTTGTAGAGGCTGAGTGACACGTCAAGCGAAAGGGTCTCGAAGGAATAGGCGCTTTCGGCAATTGTGCTACCGGACGTACCCGTGGTCGAGGTGGCCACCAGGGAACACTTGCGCACGATGCTGCCTTGCTGGGACAGATTGCAGTTCTTCGCCGCTCTGAGCAGCCTTTCAAGCCTGCCATACATCGCATCAAGACGTTCTGCACTCAGCTTGGCTTCGATGGGGGTTTCGGCGGTTTCTGCAATCAACGGAGAGATCAGCGCCATCGCAATCACATAGCGCGCCACACGTTCTTCGTGGCCACGGGCGAAAAGCTGCTGATCCGCCGCGTAGCCGATGTTGCCGCCCGGATATCCTTTTTCACGCTCCACCGAAGTGCAGGCGGACATCGCAAAAACGAGGCCAAAAACGGCCATAATATTAAGTCTCAAAGCCTTCCCCACCCCTGCAAATCTCTTAATCCAAAAGTAAAAAATACAACGGGAGGTAGACTAAGTTGGCGAAACACCCTTTTGCAAGAAAAATCCCCACAGGCGAACCTGTGGGGATCTGCTGTTTTTGTAATGGTCGCGCAGACGCGAGCCCACGTTTTCCCAGTTCTTCCAGCGTCCCACATGCGTGCGTTGGTGCCTGGGAGAGCGCCTTATCCGCTCAGAGACGAGAGGCGACGTTTTCCCAATTGACGAGGTTGTCGAGGAAGTTCGACAGGTAGTCCGGGCGCGCGTTGCGGAAATCGATGTAGTAGGAATGCTCCCAGACGTCGCAGCCCAGCAGCGCTGTCTGACCAAAGCACAGCGGGTTCACGCCGTTCTCGGTTTTAGTCACGGCTAGCCCACCGTCAGCGTTCTTGACCAGCCAGCACCAGCCGGAGCCGAACTGACCGGCACCAGCGGCCTTGAACTGGTTCATCATTTCGTCAACCGACCCGAAGCTTTCGACGATGGCTTTTTTCAGCTCACCCGGCATGCCCGCATCGCCAGGGCCCATCATTTCCCAGAACTGATTGTGGTTCCACAGCTGAGAGATGTTGTTGAAGATACCGTTTTGGGCAACGGCAGAAGCGTCGTAGGTGCCGGTGATGATGTCTTCCATCGACTTGTCGGCCCACTCGGTGCCTTCAATCAGCTTGTTGCCGTTCACCACGTAGGCGTTGTGGTGCTTGTCGTGGTGGAATTCCAGCGTCTCAGCGCTCATGCCCTTGGCGGCAAGGGCGTCGTGGGCATAGGGAAGATCGGGAAGTGAGAATGACATTGGGATCTCCTGTCAGTCAGTGGAAGGTTCCCGATGTATTCTGATTTCGCGGGGGTGGACGTCAAGGGCAAGATGCGGATTATTACCTGCGCCGCTCGCATTTGCCGGTGTTTCGGAAACTGCTTTCGAAAATGCTGCTTCCGAAAGTGTCTGCATGCGCAAAAACCCTTGCGATGCCTGTGTTCTGGTTCAGCTGCATTTCATAGTCCATATAGAGCGCCCTCTGGCTGAACCGGTCGTTTACGTTGCGCACCGACCAGCGCACGCTAAGAACGTTGCCTGACCGTTGACGGACGGTCACCCGGCGCGGCGCACCGTGGTAGCGTGCAACAATCCCGTCTGAGACGACACCTCTGCCCCGCGTGTCCAGCGCCAATGCGATCTTTTCGGCCACCCAGCCGTTGGCCGGGTTCCAGGGAAAACTGCAAATGAAGTTGACCGCACCTCTTTGAGACGGCGCGAGGTCGACAAAGGCGAACCGCTCCCCTGGTGCCTCGAACTCCGAGAATCCCTGGCGGGAGGAAGACTGAGCAAAGGCCTGGGTGCCCAGCACGAGTACCAGAATTGAAACAATCCACCGCATGGCTATTCTCCTCTGCTTAACGGCATCTGCCCGCTAAGCTGGTGTACGCCCTGCGGTATTCAAGATTGCGGCTGCACACGGGACATCACCGTTCTGTCAGGTGATTGGCCAACCTGGAAGCGTGCAGTGAACGCCTTGTTTAGTCCACAACCCGTTCGTTGGTGAAATCGCCAAGCGTGGGCTGAACAGAAGTCAGGCTATCTTTTGGTCACCGCGCAACGGCCGGTCCCATAGATGTCATTGTCTACACCTCCAATGGTGCCCGACACGGACACTTTGGCTGTCTTGGCATTCAGGATCGCGGAGTATCTGATCGCGATCTTGACTCCGCTTCGCGTCCGCACATCTTTGACGCCCCATTTGTAGCGCCAGATACCGTCCCGCCGCTTGGTGATCTTCGCAGGGATCGGACCACCGTGAACCGCGTGAATGACCCCGTCATAGACAGATCCGACACCTTTGCTCGCGTCCAATGTGAAAAAGAAGTCTTCGCTGACAAACCGGCCGACGTCGCGGTTCGTCATCTCACACTTGCAGACTTTCTGAGCCGCTGCAACACTGTTTGCAGCCAGGGCTATCGCTTTTGAGATTTGGTCGCGGTTCTGATGAGTTCGAGCATGAATGTATCCTGCCATCCGGCGCGTTTCAGCTTTCCTCGCATTGATCCTTTTGACGGTTCGGAGCGGGCGAGGTTGAGAGCGATGCGCCGTAGGATAGAGAGATTTTCGGGTCCGTTGTCTTTTCTGTTGCGCGCGGCGTCCTCGTTCATGGAGACGTCGAGCACCCAGTGAAGGCTGTTCTCGATACTCCAATGGGCGCGGGTGATGGACAGGAAACGCTCGGGAGAGAGCGGCGCGCTGATGAGGAAGTAGCGAGTTTGGCATGAGGTTTTATCGCCGACTTCGCGGGTGGCGACGACCTTTCCGATGGCCCTGAGCCCGGGCCAGTGATGCCGCTCGTCGAGCCAGGCAACGTCATGCGAGATCAACGCCTTGCGCGTCTCCAGTCGACCGTGTCCTGCGTCAACATTCTGATAAGTTTCACAGTTTTCGACATTTCCAGGATCATCCAGCCAGAGTGCCACATCCTCGTGCAGCGTCTCCTGATTGCGTTTCAGCGCCAGAACATAATCACCGCCAGCCTGCGTTACCGTCTCGGCTGTAGTGCGCTGCGTGTGCATAGCGTCCGCCGTCACAATCCGCCCCTTCAACGACAGCATGTTCAACAGCGCGGGCAGCGCCGTAATCTCGTTGGATTTTTCGTCAACAGCGACCTGCCCGAGTACGAGCCTGGCCTCAGCCGCAAAAGCCTGCACGAGGTGTAACGCCGACTGCTTCTTCGCCCTGTCGAAGGAGCGCCGCAACGACTTGCCATCAACCGCAATCACCTCGCCCAACTGGTCAGCGAACCCCTCTGTCAGGCGAAGCATCACTGACTGAAACGTGCCAGGATCGAGGGCGTTGAACAGGTCAGAGAACGCATCGTGGCTCGGTATTCCGTGCTTCAGTGTCATGAATGTGCGCAAAAACGGCTCTTTCGTCGTGCCAAATAGCGCCATGTCGCAGCAACCCTCGCCGCCACACATGGTCGACAACAGGCCGATCATAAGCATCTCATGAAGATCATGCCGTGTAGCGTTGCTCGTACGAGGGTCTTCAACGCCCTCAAAAATATGAGAAAAATCTTCCATCGCGGTCGCATCCTTTACTAATGACGCAATCCGTATGAATCCAATCAGACGTGATGCATAGTCAATATTTCAAAAGCGATTCCCCTGTGTTTGCAGCCCAAAGCAGGGCGCAGACGCCCGCCCAAACGATTACTCTCGTCATGATTGTTCCCTTATTGCGCCGTTCTATCAAAGGTCATACCCCTCGAGCACAAGAGCAAAGCGACGCGATTTAGCATCAGGCGCGATGTGAACGGCTACGCGCCTGTGATCTGCTGGTGCACCTCAATCACGTTGCCTTCGGGGTCGAGGAAAAAGACCTGATGCCAGTCGCGCGCAAAGGTCGTGCCATAGTCGGAGTATGGCACGCCGTTGTCGTCGAGCAGTTTCAGAAAGGCGGCGATATCGTCTGTACGAAAGGCGATGTGGCCGCGGTCCACCGGGTTAATCACCTGCCCGTTTTTGAAAGCAACGGTGAGGTCACGCTCAGCCAGGTGAAACTCCATCGACCCTTCGGTGGCGAACCGGATCTTGCCGGCAAAACCCTTGTCGTCTTTGGCTGCGGTCCGGGGGAAGTTCTGTGGCGGAATGTCATCCAGCCCCAGCAGGTTGGTGTAGAAGTCATGCAGCCGATCCACGTTTTCCGAGACTAGGTTGATGTGGTGGAATTCGAGCTTCATGAGGGAACCTTCCGGATTGGCGTGGCCCTCTGTTTAGCGCATCCCGGGCCTGTGAGAAGGGCTGATCTGGGCGATGGTGGTGCCGAGTTGAAGCATGATGGGTGTGGATGACGTGTTGATGGCGGGATTGAATGCGCCACCTCAGCCTCCTGCAACATACTGTTTTCTAAAGACGACTCCCCCCTTCCGTGAGCAGGACTTTCCTCGGTTGAAATGAGACACCGCCGTGTAGACGCGTCTACCTGGCGGTGTCTAAATCAAAATTGCTAAACGCGGGCATGTCATCCCGCGCAGCGCCGCAAGGACCTTGCAGCATCGAAAGGACCGCACGCCTGGCGCCAATGCTCTCAGAAAGCGTCGACCTCGGACCCCGGCTGCGCCGCGACCTTCAGCAGGTCGAACACATATTGCGCCACCGACCGGAAGCAGATCACCTGAAACGTCTCCGCATCGCGCATCCAGAATGCGGCTGGCACCTGCGCCAGCCGGGTGCGGCGGAACATGCCGGGGGTAAACTGGTCCGGTGCCAGATCGACCGGGGCCAGCTTTGCCATCACCTCACGCGCGCGAGAACCCGTGACCTGAAACACCGCGCGGGCGTCAGACACATTCACCGCCAGCGCGTGCGCCGACCCCAGTGTCTTGGTGATCTTCTCCAGCGCCGAGGGTACCTCGTCATAGTGGCACATCACCAGCAATTCGTCCGGTGACATCCAGGCGATGCCCCGTTCGCCCACGCAGTTGCAATGCCGCGCTTCGGGGTAATCCACCCCCGCCACGGCTGTCGCCGAATTGCGGATCGCGGTTGAGTTCAGATCGCCCCGCAGGGTGATCATGCCCAGGGGGCCAATCTCGGTGATCTCGGCGATCCCGCTGCTGTCAGTTACATTCTTCAGGGCGGTGACGGGTTCAGACATTCTGCTTCTCCCCTTCCGGGTCATAGAACACAGGGGACACGATCTTGGCCTGGTATTCCTTGCCATCGGTGCCGGGGAAGATGATGACCTCTCCCATCCGGTCGGGGCCGTTATGGACCAGCCCCATCGCGATGCCCTTGCCCAGTGTGGGCGAATGATAGGTCGAGGTCACGCGCCCCTGGACGTTGCGCTGACCATTGGCGTTTTCGCCTTCTGCCACCGCGTAGGCCCCGTCAGGCAAGGTGCTGCCATCGGTGGTTTCCAGCCCCACCAACTGCCAGCGGTTCGGGTCCGCCATATGCGAGCGTTCCTGAGCGCGCTTGCCGAGGAAGTCTTCCTTCTTCTTCGAAATTGCCCAATGCAGGCCAAGGTCTTGCGGGATGATCGTCCCGTCGCTTTCATCCCCGATCATGATGAAGCCCTTTTCGGCCCGCAGAATGTGCAGGCACTCGGTGCCGTAAGGCATCACACCCAGATCATGCCCCGCCACCATCAGCGCATCCCAGAAGGCCTGCCCGTGGGAGGCATCGACCGCGATCTCGTAGCTCAGCTCACCCGAGAAAGAAATCCGGTAGACCCGGACCTTGAAGCCGCCAAGCTCACCATCTGCCCACTCCATAAAGCCCAGCGCGTCCTTGGAGACATCCATGCCGCCCAGCTTCTCAAGACACTTGCGGGCGTTCGGGCCCACCACGGCGACCTGCGCATATTGCTCTGTCACATTGGCGACATAGACCTGCCAGTCCCACCATTCGGTTTGCAGCCATTCTTCCATGTGGCCATGGATGCGCTCTGCCCCGCCAGTTGTCGTATGGCAAAGCCAGGTGTCCTCATCGATGCGCGCGACAACGCCATCGTCAATGAGGAAGCCATTCTCGGAACACATCAGCCCATAGCGGCATTTGCCGACTTTCAGGGTGGACATCATGTTGGTGTACATCATGTCGAGGAATTTGCCCGCGTCCGGCCCTTTGACGATCAACTTGCCGAGTGTGGAGGCATCCAGCAGGCCCATCTTCTCCCGCGTGTTGGTGACTTCGCGCATCACCGCGTCATGCGTGCTCTCATCGCCCTGTTTATAGGCGTAAGGCCTGCGCCAGTGGCCGACGGGTTCCCATTCGGCCCCATTGGCATCGTGCCAATCGTGCATCGGCGTGCGGCGGATGGGTTGAAACACCTCGCCCCGCGCCTCGCCGCCGATCGCAGCCATGGAAATCGGGTGATATGGCGGGCGGAAGGTGGTGGTGCCAACGCTGGGGATCTCTGCGCCAAGCGCGCCAGCCAGGGTGGCCAGACCGTTGATGTTGCTCAGTTTCCCCTGATCGGTCGCCATGCCCAGCGTGGTGTAGCGCTTGGCGTGTTCGACGCTGACAAAGCCTTCTTGCGCGGCCAACCGTACATCAGAGACCTTCACGTCGTTCTGATAGTCCAGCCACGCCTTTTCGCGCAGCTTCACGGATGCGCCCTGCGGCATCAGCCAGACCGGCATCATCGGCGCATCCTCACGGCGTTCGGCGACCGGGGCCTTGGCCCCCTTGGGCAGTTTGCGCCCCTGCGTGGTCATCACGCCGTCCGCCGCAGCAAAGGCGTCGTTCAGAACGTCGTCTAGCACCATCAACCCGGAGGCCGCACCAGCGGGGGTCACAAAGCCCATGCCGTCAGCCCTCTTGGGCGGGTTATCCACATCCGGGCTAAAGCAGGCATTTTCCGCGTCCCAGCGCAACTTACCTCCGCAATGGGACCACAGATGCACCACCGGAGACCAGCCGCCCGACATGGCAACCACGTCGCAGGCGATCTCTTCGAGCACCGCACCCTCGCCCGCCTGAGAGCAGATCGCCACGCCGGTCACGCGCTTGGCGCCTTCGACCTTGGCAATCCCATGGCCCATCAGCACACGGATGCCCAGCGCCTTGGCCTGCGCCATCAGCGCGGAATCCTGCGGCAGCACGCGCGCGTCCACAACCGCAGGCACATCAAGCCCCGCGTGCTTGAGCGCAATGGCTGTAAGATAGGCGTTATCGTTATTTGTCACCACTACAGTGCGGTCGCCCGCCGAGACGCCGTAGTTGACCACGTAGTCCCGCACGGCAGAGGCAAGCATGACGCCGGGGATGTCATTTCCTGCAAAGCTCAGGGGCCGCTCTATGGCACCGGTTGCCGTGATGATGTGGCCTGCACGGATGCGCCACAGACGGTGGCGGGGACCAGCCTGTTCCGGGGCGTGATCGCGCAAGCGCTCGTAGCCCAGCGCATAGCCATGGTCATAGACACCTGCACCCATGCAGCGCAGGCGAAGTTGGACATTGTCCATTAATTCCAGTGCGCTGACGGTTTCTTCCACGAACTTATCCACAGGCGAGCCATCGACGGAACCTCCATCCACCGGCGCGCGACCGCCCCAATGATCGGTCTGTTCCAGCAGGATCACGCGGGCACCGGCCTCGCCTGCGGTCTTCGCCGCAAGCAGCCCTGCCACGCCGCCCCCCACGATCAGCACATCGCAGAAGGCATAGAAATGCTCATAAGTGTCGACATCCGTGTCCTTGGGCGCTTTGCCAAGGCCTGCGGACTTGCGGATCACTGGTTCATAGACGTGCTTCCACAGGGGACGCGGGTGGATGAACATCTTGTAATAAAAGCCCGCCGGCAGGAAACGGCTGAGATGCTTGTTGATGGCACCGACGTCGAACTCCAGGCTGGGCCAGTGGTTCTGGCTTGCGGCCTCCAACCCTTCGAAAAGCTCTGTCGTGGTGGCGCGCGCGTTGGGCTCGAACCGGCCATCACTGCCAAGGTTCATGAGCGCGTTAGGCTCTTCCGCACCTGAGGCCACGATGCCGCGCGGGCGGTGGTACTTGAAGGACCGTCCCACCAGCATCTGGTCATTCGCCAGCAGTGCCGAGGCCAGCGTATCGCCCTCATACCCGCGCATCTGCTTGCCGTTGAAGGAGAAGCCGACAGGCCTGGATTTGTTCAACAGGCGGCCGCCTGTGGCAAGACGCGTGCTCATGCCGTTGCCTCCTCGCCACGCCAGCCCGGGCGTTTGGCGTCGATTTCTTTCAACAACTCTTCGGGCGGCCCATAGGTCTGCGCTGCATAGCTGCCAAAGACCTCCAGCGTCGTCGTGCAGCGCGCCACATGGAACCACTTGCCGCAGCCGTTGGCATGCCGCCAGCGTTCGAAATGCACACCCTTGGGGTTCTGGCGCATAAAGAGATAACTTTCGAATTCGTCATCCGTGGAGCCGGGGCCAAAGCGTTTCAGGTGCGCTTCGCCGCCTGCATGGAATTCGGTTTCTTCTGCAGTGACACCGCAGGCGTGACAGGTCAGGACCAGCATGGGGCGGCTCCGATCTTGGAAAAACGGGAGGGGATGCCTAAGTTTAAGGCATGGAATGGTTTGGGCATCTGATAGGAGCCATCGCCCTTGGGGCGGTCATTCTCGCGATTTACGAGCGGCGCAAGGGGCGCAAAATGCGCTACGACGCGCCGCCGCATGACGCGCAGCTGAGCGAACGCGGAGCCCATACGCAGTCCGAGCGCATCCGCACTGAGGGTGTTTTTCTGCCCGGCAGCAGCGCTGGCCCGCACTAGGCGGGTGCGCTTGTCAGTTAGTGGCGTCAGGCGGTGTGGGTTATTCGCCGACCACGGTTGCGCCGGGTTCTTGCGGGCCTGAGCCGTTGCCAAGCATGGCAGCCCCGACGACAAAGATTGCAAGGGCAAGCACCGCAAGGATGATCCCGCGCGAGTTGCCTCTACCGCTGTGAATGGTGTTTTCCGACATGATGTAGACCTCCCGTCAGATGCGGGAAGGATGCCGGATTTGCCTGATTTCTGAAAGCTCCGCTCTGAGGAGCGGCATTTTGAGCCATTTTTGGCTGATGAATAGTTCGTAACGCGGATCATTTCCTTTTGCTCGCTTCTAGACGCAGTGATGGGAACAAATCACCGAATTCCATCTTTGCAGCCACAGAGAACCGGTCCAACAAGACACCAGCGTCTTGTGTTTCGCGATCAATCCGTTCGATCAAAGTTCCAATCATTCCGTTTAACGCACCAACTCTGAGGTTAACGAGTACAGCGTCTTTACCCTGCAATTCTGCAGACATTACAGTGCCAGAACCCCCGTCGGCCTTCACTATCCCGGTCTCGAGAATATCGGTTAGTTCCGATCTTCTTTGGTTGTACTCGCGCAGTGCCTCATTGATTGATATCACGCGTTTCTCAAACACCAGCAAGTCTCCAAGAAGTTCAGCGTCACTACCGTGAAGCAGAAAAGCGATCTCTTCAGTTTCAAACGTTTCAAAAACGGTTTCTAGCCCTGTGATCTCTTGAACTTTTTGGACAGGCAAAAGAGCCTCATTACCCTCCGCTGAAGCGTTATTGAATTGGTTATCAATTGTACCCTCTATGGAGAAAACTGAGTTCCCGAGTTGAAGCAGCTTTACGAAAGCCTTGTGAGCGAGAAACGCACCATTTTCCGCTGCATCGTTCTTCTTTTGCTGAAGGGCGAAACGATTTGCCTGGTGGGTGCTCAACCACGACGTTACAGCGGCAATCATTCCACCAAGCACTGCTGATCCCGCAGCAAGCCATATTGTTAGCTTCTGGTCCGCAGTAAGTTCCGCCAAGAAATCCACTAGTGCGCCACCCCGGCGGCAACGGACTCATCAATAAAACGCCCTTCGGAGAAGCGGTTGAGGCCGAATTCCTCCGTTAGCGGCGACTGCCCTTTGGCCATCAGTTCCGCAAAGCCCCAGCCGGAACCGGGGATGGCCTTGAAGCCCCCTGTGCCCCAGCCGCAGTTGATGAAGATGCCTTCAACAGGCGTTTTCGACAGGATCGGTGAGCGGTCGCCTGTCACATCCACGATCCCGCCCCATTGGCGCAGCATCTTGAGGCGCGAGACCATGGGGAAGGTCTCGATCAATGCTCTGACCGTTTCTTCGATATGATGGAACGACCCGCGCTGCGTGTAGTTGTCGTAGCCATCCGTGCCGCCACCGATGACCATCTCTCCCTTGTCGGATTGCGACATGTAGCCGTGCACGGTGTTGGCCATCACTACCACGTCCATGCAGGGTTTGATGGGCTCTGAGACCAACGCCTGAAGGGCCACGGATTCGACCGGCAGCCTAAAGCCCGCCATGTCGGCCAGATGCCCACAATGGCCTGCGACGACCATGCCGAGCTTGTCGCAGTCTATGTCGCCCCGGTTGGTGGAAACACCCACAACCTTGCCGTTCTCAGAGCGCACGCCGGTAACTTCGCACTTTTGGATGATGTCCATGCCCATGTCCGAACACGCACGCGCATAGCCCCAGGCCACGGCATCGTGCCGCGCCGTGCCCCCGCGCGCCTGCCAGAGGCCACCAAGCACCGGGTAGCGTGGACCATCAAGGTTGATGATCGGAACCAGTTCTTTGACGCGCTGCGGGTCAATGAATTCGGTCTGCACGCCCTGCAAAGCATTGGCGTGGGCGGTGCGCTTGTAACCCCGCACCTCGTGTTCCGTCTGCGCCAGCATGATCACGCCACGGGGGCTGAACATGACGTTGTAGTTGAGGTCCTGAGACATGGTCTCATAAAGGCTGCGCGCCTTTTCGTAGATCGCAGCGGAGGCATCCTGAAGGTAGTTCGAGCGGATAATCGTGGTGTTGCGGCCCGTGTTGCCACCGCCCAGCCAGCCTTTTTCCAACACTGCCACATTGGTGATGCCAAAGTTCTTGCCGAGGTAATAGGCCGTTGCCAGCCCATGTCCACCCGCGCCGACGATGATCACGTCGTACTTCTTCTTGGGCTGTGCATCACGCCAGGCGCGGGTCCAGCCGGTGTGGTGGCGCATTGCTTCGCGCGCGACGGCAAAAACGGAGTACTTCTTCATCACGAGGTTCCCTGGCCAAGGATTCGCCGCAGCAGTCGCGGTTGAGGTCTGTTCTGGAGTGATCCGCGGAAAAGAGGATACTCTCCACGGCATTCCTTATCAATTTTGCGACATAGGCCGCAATCGCAGCCCAACGCGGCGGAATGACCCCTTTTGTCGCGCCCCTGCGAGGGTTAACTAGCGCTCATGATATTCTGGATCATCACCCTTGCCATGGCCTGCATGGTTGTGGCCGTGCTGGCCCGCGCCATGTGGCGCGCGGATGCAGGCGGGCTTGAGGCGACGGCGGCGTTTGATCTGCAAGTTTACCGCGACCAGCTGGCCGAAGTGGACCGCGATGTGGCGCGCGGCGTGGTCAGCGCAGAGGACGCCGAGCGGGTCCGGACGGAGATTTCACGGCGCATCCTGGCGGCTGATGCGGCCGTAGGGCAAACGGCTGGCGGCGGACAGGGCCCTTCGCAGGTGGTGATGGCCGTGATCGCGATGGTGCTGTTGGCAGGCTCGGTTGGCATGTATCAGTGGTTGGGCCAGCCGGGGTATGGCGACATGCGCTTGCAGGCCCGTATCGACTATGCCGAAGAGGTGCGCCAGAACCGCGCGGGCCAAGAAGTGGCGATGGCCGCCTTTGCCGAACAGCAGGAACCGGTTGAGCTGAGCGAGCGCTATACCACGCTGCTCGAACAGCTGCGCACCACGGTGAAGAACAACCCGGACGATGTGCGGGGTCAGCGATTCCTGGCGCAATACGAAGGCAGCGCGGGGAACTTTGAGGCCGCCCTTGCGGCCCAGCGCCGGGTTCTGGAACTGCTGGGCGATCAGGCGACACCTGAGGACTTGGGCGACTATGGCGAGCTGCTGGTGCTGGCGGCGGGTGGCTATGTCTCCCCCGAAGCCGAAGCCGTGCTGCGCGAAGTTCTGTTGCGCGACCGCGAGGATGGCCGGGCGCGGTACTATCTGGGGCTGATGCTGGTGCAGACCGGGCGGCCCGATCAGGGGTTCCGGATGTGGGACGCCTTGTTGCGGCGCGGGCCTGCGGATGCCTTGTGGATTGAACCCATTAAGGCGCAGATCATGGATGTCGCCTCCCTCGCCGGTGTGGATTACACCCTGCCGGCCATTGGGCCGGGGCAACAGCGCGGTCCATCAGCGGAAGACATTGAAGCGGCAGGAGAAATGACCGCCGAGGAACGGCTGGAAATGATCGGCGGCATGGTTGCGGGCCTGTCAGACCGGCTGGCGCGCGAAGGCGGGCCGCCGCGTGACTGGGCGCGGCTGATCACTTCGCTTGGAGTTCTGGGCGAACGCGAACGCGCCCGCGCGATCTATGACAACGCGGTGGAGGTCTTTGGCGCAGACCCGGGTGCGATGGACATTATCAACCGCGCGGGCAGCCAGGCGGGGGTCGCGGAGTGATCTTTGAGGAGGTCGCCGACTTTGCGGGCACCCTGCCCTTTGGGCAAGCGCTGGTCGGTCTTGATCTGGGGGACAAAACCATTGGCGTTGCGGTAAGCGACGGCTTGCTGTCGGTCGCCTCCCCGTTGGAGACGATCCGGCGCAAGAAGTTTGGGGTGGATGCCGCGCGTCTGCTTGAGATCATCGCAGAACGCCGCATTGCAGGCATTGTGCTGGGTCTGCCGCGCAACATGGATGGCTCCGAGGGGCCGCGCTGCCAGTCGACGCGCGCCTTTGCGCGTAATCTGGAGCGGCTGACCGAACTGCCGATCACTTTCTGGGACGAACGCCTGTCCACCGTGGCCGCTGAGCGGGCGCTGCTGGAGGCGGATACGTCCCGCAAGCGTCGCGCAGAGGTGATCGACCACGTCGCAGCGGGCTATATTCTGCAGGGCGTGCTGGATCGGATAAGGGTGTTGCGCAGTGACGGATGATGTCTGGAAGCGGGACGAGGTTGAAAGCCCCTGCATCAAGATCTGCGTGGTGCATCCTGAGGCACGGCTGTGCACCGGCTGTTACCGGTCTATCGAAGAGATTGGCCGTTGGTCGAAGATGACCGCGCAAGAACGGCGCGAGATCATGGCTGAACTGCCCTCGCGCACCGGGGCGTTTACCAAAAGGCGCGGCGGACGCGCGGCGCGGATGGCGCGGCGGGATTAAGTTTCTGAGGGTATCGGGCCTAGCCCGTGATCGCCCGCAACAGCGCCAGCCCTGCGTCGGATGTCACCGCTGCCTCGCGCCCCACGGGTGCGAAATTGGCATTGGCGCAGCGGGGGTGCATTGCCTCCGCCGTCACCAGAATGCTGCCTTTGCCTGTCATCGAGATGGCCATCTGCCTGCCCTATCTGCTCTCTTCATTGCAGATCAGTATCGTTTCGCGAATGGCAACAATGAGGCAGTGCTGGGGTCATTGTTTGAAAATTTCAACCTATAGGGGAAATTCCGGACATCCCTCAGGCGCTGCCGACCCGCAGCAGGATCACGCCCAGAATGACGGCTGCCGTTGCAAAGATCTTCGCCCCGCCCAGCCGTTCGCCAAAGAAGAACACGCCAATCAGCATGGCAAAGATGATCGAGGTCTCTCGCAGGGCCGTGACCAGCGCGATGGGAGCTTGGGTAAAGGCCCAGATCACCAGCGCATAGGCCACGAAGGATGCCGTGCCGCCGATGAAAAAGACCCTCAAGCCTTGGGTGAAGGTGCGCCTCAAAACGGCCCGGTCGGTCCACCACAGGTAGGCGGCAAAGACAATCGCATTGCCTAGCCCGAGCCAAGCATAAAACCCCCAGGGCGTACCGGAGAGCCGCGCGCCCAGCCCGTCGATCAGCGAATAGGACGCGATGAAACACCCGGTGATCAGAGCAAGCCGCGCCGCCGCCGGGTTGCGGCTGCCGTCCTGCCCGCGCACCAGCGCCATGGAAATGAGGCCCATCGCGATCACCCCGACGGCCACCAGCTCCAACGGGACCAGCACCACGCCCAGAAGGAACACGGAGACCACCGTGACGATCAGCGGCGCAGAGCCGCGCGCGATCGGGTAAACCTGGCTCAGATCACCTTTGGTGTAGGCGTTGAGCAGAAACACCTGATAGCCGAAGTGCGCGAACATCCCCGCTATGAGGTAAGGCCAGCTTTCAGGCAGTGGCACGGGCGTCAAGAACAGGATGATCAGGGCCGCAGGCGTGTGGCCCAGCACCACGCCGCTCATGTTCACCTTCTTGTCCGCCCCGCCCTTCACCAGCGCATTCCAGCTGGCGTGCAGCAGGGCCGCGCAGAGCACGGCGAGGAAGACGGTCAGAGACAAGTGCGGGGGTCCTGTGGATTGATCTCTCCCCGGGCATAGCAGAGACCGGCTGGACACAAAACGGCGATTTATCTGGGCTTTAATCCGAGGCGAGCCATGCGGCGGGCGTCGTCTCTGGCCGGAAGAAGGCGGTCATGCGGCCATCGGGGGCTTCGCGCGGGTCGGTGTTGCCCCAGACTTCGGTGCCATGCAGGGCGTGGCGGTGGATCAGGATTGTTTCACCGGGCACTGCCTCAAGGGTCACCATGGGGCAGGTTTCAAACACCGCGCGCCGGGCGGCCTGATAGGCCTCAGTGATGTCCACCTTTTCGGGCGGCGCATCTGCGATGGCGTCGCGAAGGGCATCGCCCATGATCACATGGCTGCCCTCCCAGATCACCGTGGGAGCCACTGGCACATCGGTCAGCGGGATCATCAGGATGTAAGCGTGATGTTCATGGGCAAAACGGCGGCGGTCCGGCCCCACAGGCAACAGCCCATCCACATGCGCGGCCTTGCGGGTGATGCGGTAGCGGTGGTTGGCTTGCGTCTCCGCCGGGTCGCGCTTTGGATAGCCGGGATAGACGATTGACACCTGCGCCGGATGTAGCGGCAGTTCGGGCACCTGCGCGCGCCAATCGCCGGGTAATGGTTGGCCCGAGAGAGAGCCGTCCGCGTCATTTGGCAACAGATCAAGCCCCACCAGCCAGGTCCCGTCATGACGCAGCTCGCGCGCACGGCGCGCGGGTTCCATCGCTAGTTCAGCCGCAACTTTGCGGGCCGTGCGCGCCCATGCGGCCACGCCCTCATCAAAGGCAAAGCGGCGATAGCCCGGATCCACGCTCACCAGAACGCCCGGCGCAACATGTTGAGAGCGACCAGCACCAGAAAGACCGCAAAGACCTTCTTGAGCGGTCCGGGGTCCATCGCATGGGCAAGCTTCACGCCCCAGGGCGTGGTAATCAGGGTCATGGCAATGACGATCACAAAGGCCACCAGATTGATCGCTCCGACGGTCAGCGGAGGCGCCTCTGCACCCATGTCGATCAGCAGGAACCCCATCACGGAAGGCACCGCGATCAGCAGGCCAAAGCCTGCCGCCGTCGCCACGGCGCGGTGAATAGGCGTGTTGTAAAGCGTCATGACCGGCACGCCAAAACTGCCACCACCGATCCCCATCAGGACCGAAAGGAACCCCAGCACGGGCGACAGGATCGCGCGCAACACGCCTGTTGGCATCGCCTGACCCAAACGCCAGTTTGCCCGGCCGAGCCCCATGTAAAGCCCGACAATCAAAGCAAGAACACCAAAGATGCCCTGCAAGGTGGCAGAGCGCAGCTGTGCGACCAGTGCAACGCCAAGAATGGCCCCGATCACGATCCCCGGCGCCCAGGTGCGCAGGATGTCCCAGTCCACGGCCCCTTTCTTGTTGTGCGCGTGCACGGAGCGGATCGAGGTCAAGATGATCGTCGCAAGCGATGTGCCCAGGCACATCTGCATCAGCTGCGGGCCGTCATATCCAAGGGTCTGGAACGCATAGAAAAACGCAGGCACCAGCACGATACCTCCGCCGACCCCCAAAAGCCCAGCGAGCACACCTGCAAACGCACCGATTGCTGCTAGCAGCAGGGCCATCTGTGTAAGCAGCATGGGGTCGGACATGACGCGGGCTCCTTTTTGCGCCGCTTACATCTGCCCCGATTGCAACGCCATCACAATGAAAAACGGCCAGACTGCGACGATCAAGACGAAGAAGCCAACCGGCCCGGTGGGGATCACGCCCTGCGCATGCCCGAGCCAGATCGGAACGCAATAGACCGCCAGAAAAAACGCCTTGTACACGACCTGAAACACCAAAAGCGGCCAGAACCGTTGAGGGTCCCATAAAGCGATAGCCGACAGGATCAGCACACCCGCCCAAAGCGACGCCACCATCATGCGCAGTGCTGGTACATCCGCGATGTTGTTGAAGGCCGCAACCGGGGTCCCAGGGGTCATGCGGATCATGCCCCAGACCACCGGTGCCAAAATGAGGATGTTCACGATGTAGGGGATGTGGTGCATCTGGACCTCCTGTTCTGGAACAGATACGGCCCCCGGCGCGGCTTGGATTGCTTGGCCGGGGTCAGGAGGCTGTGGCCACCTCGGCGGCTTCGGTCACTTGCGCAAGTGCTGCGAGAACGAGTAGAGTGCCCGCCCCCGGCTTATGCGCGCCTTCTGACAGCACCCGCCGCCAGCCCCGCGCACCGGGACGCCCGGCAAAAAGCCCCAGCATGTGGCGGGTGATCTGGCCTAGCTTGCCCCCTGCGCTTAGATGCGCGTCGATATAGGGCAACATCTGGTGCACAACCTGCTCGGCCGAGGTCGTTGCACCGTTGCCAAAGATACGGGCATCAGCGGCGCTGAGAAAATCAGCGGGCGCGTGATAGGCGGCGCGACCGACCATCACACCGTCAAGGCCTGCGTCCAGAAACGCCTGCGCCTGATCAAGTGAGGTGATGCCTCCGTTGATCGAGATATGCAGGTTGGGAAAGAACCCTTTCATCTGGTGGACCAGTTCATAATCCAACGGCGGGATTTCGCGGTTCTCTTTGGGCGAAAGCCCCTGCAGCCAGGCCTTGCGGGCGTGAATGATCACCCGGGTGCAACCCGCCGCGATGATCTGGGCGAGGAATTCCGGCAGGACCTCTTGCGGGTTCTGATCATCCACGCCGATGCGGCATTTGACGGTGACCTCGATGTCCACCGCATGGCGCATCTCTGACACGCAGCGCGCCACCAGTGCGGGGTTTTTCATCAGCACAGCACCGAACGTGCCGGATTGCACACGGTCAGACGGGCAGCCAACATTCAGGTTGATCTCATCATATCCCGCTTGCGCGCCCAGCTTGGCGGCCTGCGCCAGCTCTACCGGATCAGACCCGCCCAGCTGCAGCGCGACAGGATGTTCGGCCACGTCATGTTCCAGCAGATGCAACGCCCCGCCGCGCACAAGTGCGGGCGCGGTCACCATTTCGGTGTAAAGCAAGGTCTCACGGCTCAGCAGCCGGTGCAGATAGCGGCAATGACGGTCGGTCCAGTCCATCATAGGGGCAACCGATAGGGTTGCAGCCCGCGTCAGGGCAGCGTGGTGAATCCTTGGTGTATTGGCGGTGTCCGACATGGCGGGGGCTCTAACACGGGCCAGAGGCAGGGGCAAAGTCCCAAAGTCTGCGAGGTGTTCAACGTCACGCAAGCCAGAAAGGCGCAATCGAATAATCTCGGGCCGGTGCGGGTTACCTGATCAGCTTCGGCCACTTTCAGACCGAAGCGCGTGTAAATTTGAGAGGATAAGACTTTGACTTGGTTTAGTAGCTATTACGAACAGGAAGCAACGATCACGCGCCGTATTCCCGAGGTGCGCATCTGGCGCATGCCCGACAACCCGATGCAGGTGTGCTTTGCAACTTACCACGCGAAGGCAAATCAACATCGCCAGCGCCCCGTTGAGAAAAAAATCGTACTGCTCAAAGGGCCTTTGCGTGACGATGAAAAGAGCCGGTGGCGGCGGTTGCGCAAAGAGATCCTTGATGGGTTGTCCCACCAACCGGTGGGCGGCGGTGCTCTGGTCCATGTGATCCGGCGTGGCGAACATTTCAACCGCGGACACATCTACGGGATCGGTAAGACACTCGATTATGCCTATGCGCAAGGCTACAGCGAACAAGGCAATGCCCGCGTACAGATTTTTGACAGCGGCAAAGAGATGTCCGACTACGGTCGCATGGAAGTAGGCGACAGGAGCTGCTTTTTCTGGATCGAAAAGGCGGGCAAGACAGCCACAAAAACCACCACCATCAGGAGCACCAACCAATTCGATGGCGGCAGCGGCGGGTTGCGCGGCTAAGCGCGCTCACGATTGGTCTCTGGCAGCCGTACGCGGGCCCTATCCGGCAAGCGACGGCAGCCAGAGCACAATCGCCGGGAAAGCCACCAGCAGCACGATGGTGATGGCATCGGCGATGAAGAACGGCGTCACCCCTTTGAACACGTCCTGCACGCTCAGATCATCGCGCACGCCGGCGACGACAAAGCAGTTGAGGCCAATAGGTGGCGTTATGAGACAGAACTCCGCCATTTTCACCACCAATATCCCGAACCAGATCGCGCACATCGTGCCCGACATGCCAAAGGTGCTGTCGGCGGCCGCGACGGTCTCACCTCCGTTCAAGGCCATCACCGCCGGGTAGACCACGGGCAGCGTCAGCAGCAGCATGCCAATCGCGTCCATGAACATCCCCAGCACCGCATAGGCCAGCAGGATGCAGATCAGGATCAGCATCGGCGACATCTCAAGCGCCGTAATCCAGTCCGAAAACGCATCCGGCAGTTTGGCAAACCCGAGGAAACGCACGTAGATCAGCACGCCCCAGATGATGGTGAAGATCATGATCGTCAGCTTCGCCGTCTCCAGCAGTGCCTCTTTCAACTGCTTCCAGCGCATGCCTTTCACAAGCGCCATGAGGAAGACGATAAAGGCCCCCACGGCCCCGCCTTCTGTGGGCGTGCCCCAGGCATCGCCAAAGGGATTGTAGACAAAGAAGATGATGATCACGACAACCAGCACGATGGGCAGCGCGCCTGGCAGGCTTTCAAACCGTTCGCGCCAGGTGTAGCCCGTGACGGGCGGGCCGATGGTTTTGAGTGTGACCGCCAGCCCAATGATCAGGGCGGCATAGACTATGGCCGAGAAGACACCGGGGATGAAGCCCGCCAGCAGCAGTTTGCCGACGTCCTGTTCCACGATGATGGCGTAGATTACGAGGATTGCCGAGGGCGGAATAAGTGACGCCAGCGTGCCACCTGCGGCCACGACACCTGCGGCGAACTGCTTGTTGTAGCCGATCTTGAGCATCTCGGGGATGGCGATGCGGGCAAAGACGGCAGCCGTGGCGACCGATGCCCCTGAAACGGCGGCAAAGCCAGCGGTTGCAAAAACGGTGGACACCGCCAGCCCGCCCGGCACCCAGGCGATCCAGCGTTTTGCAGCTTCAAACAGCGCCGTTGTGAGCCGCGCGTGGTAGGCCATGTAGCCGATCATGATAAAGACCGGGATCAGGCTGAGCACCTGTGCGGAGACTTTCGAATGCGGCACCTGGCCCGCGATCTGAAAGGCCTTGCCCAGCGCGCCGTCCCAGATTTCGCGCCGTTCGTTGAAGAAGAAAAACTTGTCAGCGGCGTAGTTGGCCTTGTCCCAGAAGATCCATGTCAGGCCCACAAGGCCCGCCAGACCGGCTGCAAAAGCCACGCGCATGCCGAGGATAACGGCAACCAGCATGCCACCTGACACCCACAATCCAATGGTTGTTTCGTCCATCAGTCCGCCCCTTCCATCGTCTCGGCCTCAAGCCGCGCCTGTTCGGCGACGGAGAGGTTCAAGGGCACAGCCACCGGGTTTTCCAGCCCCAACACCAGCGCACGCCCATAACCCCAGGCCTGCAGGATCAGGCGCAGGGTGAGGATCACAAAGGCCACGGGGACAATCAGTTTTGAGGGCCAGGTTGGGATACCAACGTCAATGGAGCTGTCGCGGGAGCACAGTGGGACAGAGCAGTCAAAAGAGCGGTCAAAATGCGCCCAGGCCCCCATGGTCAGGGCCACGATCAGCGCCAGCATCAGGAGGACGGAAATAAGTTCAAAGAACCACAGCGCGCGCCCCTTGAGCGCGCTGACGACCATATCCATTCGGATATGCGTGCCGTCCCGGGCGACGTAAGACACGCCCATGATTGCAATCAGCGGCATCATCGCCTCGATATAATCAACGTATCCCAACATGGGAGAGGCAAAGAACTTGCGACCCGTCACGGAATAGGCCGCCAGAAACATCAGCGAAAAGATCGCAAGGCCCGACAAGAGCGCAGAAAAACGCTCCAACGGCAGCAACGCGCGATCAAGTTTACTCAGGAGGCTCGAATCCTCCAGTACCGCAGCCGATCCGGCCATATGCCCCTCCCCTTCAGGTCGGGGTCAGGTTCTATGCTAACCCTTTGAAGGTCAAGGGCGGGCTTGCTCGTAGCAAGGGTAAGCCATACCGTCGCGGTATGGCTTTGGCAGACGTAAAATCGCAGGTCCGCGCGTTGGTCTGTGCCGATGGGGCGTTTCAAGCGTTGCCCGGGTCGGATCAGCGCAGTGCGTTGGAACAGTTTGACGCCGACTGGCGAGAGGATGACCCGGATCGTGCCGCTTTGGCGGGGATGCGGTTGGCCGCCCGGGCGGGAAACGGGCACACGCGGGTCTTTGCCAGACAGGCCCGTGGGGTGCCATGGCGCATGGTGTGGCTGGGGGAACGTCTGTTTGTGACGTTTGCGCCCGGTCGGACGGAGCTAGAGGGGGCCGAAGTGCAGGCCATTGATGGTGTCGCAGTCGAAGAGGTTCTGCAGCGGCTCACCCCGTGGCTGGCCGGAACAGCTGCGCGGCGGCGCGCGATCTCCGGCCTTGCAGTGGCCTGGCCTGCGGCGATGAACGCGGTTGGCCTGCCGGGTGCCGTCTACAGCATGGCGCAGTACGGCGATGTGCGAGAGATCAAAGCGCCCAAAAGCACCACCTTGCTGGAGCCGCTTTATCCGACGCGCGAATCCGGCTTTCCCGACCCTTCGGTTGATCCCTTTGAACCGCAGGGCAATGATCTGGAAGACCATCTTCACTTCCGGTTTCCCGATTGCCATGACCCTGAAGGGCAATGGCTGCCCGCGCGCGTGCAACGCGCCTGCACGCAGCTGGGGGCCGGGCTTGAAAAAGACGTTATCCTTGATCTGCGCGGCAACCGAGGCGGTAGCTTTTTCACGCTGGCACCGCTGGTTGATATGTTGGCCACGCGCTGGCGTGGCGCGCGGCTGAGCATTCTTGTCGACAAGTTCACCTTTTCAGCTGCGATTGTGACTGTTTTCCGACTTGTTACACTTTGCCCGGACCGGACCCGCGTGGTGGGTGAGCCAATGGGGGATCACCGCCAGTTCTGGGCCGAAGGGGATTTCACGGATGTTCTGGGCGGGCCGCATGCGCTGACGGCGCGGCATTCAGATATCTACCATGATTGGATGGACGGCCTGCCTGACCCAAAGATGCCTGCGGACATCCGCGCCTGTCTGACCAGAACGCCGGACTTTGAGATCGTACCGGGCGGGCCGATACGCGCCGACGACCTGCTGGCAGGCCGGGACCCTTGGCTGGCACAAGTATGAGCCCATGTTCTTGATGCAAAAGAAAAGGGCGGCACCTGTGGCACCGCCCTGATCCAAGTCTTTAGAACGAATTAGCTGCCGCCTTTGGCCTCTGCCAGTGTGCTGATGACCAGATCATAAAGTTCCTGACCCGGCAGGCCCTGTGCCTCCATGTCCTTGATCCACGCATCGCGAATGGGGTCCGCCGCCTTGGCGCGGAATTCGGCGATCACGTCCTCGGAAATCTCGACCTTCTGCACGCCTTTCTCTTCCAGCACGCCGTCCCACTTTTTCAGCAGTTCGCCGTAGTTGGCCAGGTAGTGATCAAGTGCTTCGTCGACGGAGCTGTCCAGCGCTTCACGCTCGGAATCAGACAGGGCTTCGTAGGCGTCGATGTTCACCACCACGGGGCAGTTCACGGTGCCGGGGTTGAGGTTCGCAGTCCACCAGTCGGCCTGATTGATCGTGCCGAAGCTGAGGTGTGCGTGCTGGGCGAAAGCAACCGTGTCCACAACGCCGCTTTCCATCGCCTGATAGGCCTCTGTGGCGGTCACGGAGGTCGGCACGCCGCCTACGGCTTCAAATGCTTTGCCCAGACCACCGGTGGCGCGCACACGCATGCCGTTGAAGTCTTCCAGCGTGTCGCGCGGATCGCCGGTGCCCACAAGGTTGTACTGCGGCATGGGAGAGGTCATCAGCAGCTTGGCGTTCCACTGCTCCATCTCTTCGGTCGCGGCGGGGTGCGCGTAGACGGCCTTGGACACGGCCACTTCCTGTTCCAGGTTCTCAACCCCCAGGAACGGCAGTTCCAACACGGTGATCACGCGGTTCTTGTCGCGGTGGTAGCCGGCGCAGAACTGCGCCATCTCGAAGGCCCCGATGGAGATACCGTCGAGGTTTTCGCGGTTCTTGGACAGGCCGCCGTAGCTTACGTTCATCGTGAATTCGCCGCCCGTCTTCTCAGAGACGAGCTCAGCGATCTTTTCGACGTGCTCAGTGAAGGCACGGCGCTTGCCCCAGACGGATACGTTCCATTCGGTGGCGGCGGCTTCGGTCACGAAGGCCAGGCTGATCGCGCAAGCGGCGGCACCGCTCAGATACTTGGTCATGTGGTTCTCCCTTGTCATGCGCAGCCCTGAGGCGGGCGCGCTTGGAGGGGAGGCTAGCGTGGTGGGCGCGCAGTGCCAAGCCCTTGGGGTGGGCGCAGATGCTGGAAAATTGAGCGGCTGCGCCGCGTTTGATTTATTTTTTCTGATGGGGGGCGCTGCCCCCCAAACCCCCCGGAGTATTTCGGGCATAAAGAGTCGGGATCAGGTGTAGGTTGTGATTGGCGTGTGGAGGATGGTGCGGTCGGGTTCGATCCCCAGACCCGGCGTTTCGGGCGCGCAGGCACCACCGTTTTCGATTGCCGCGTCAAAAGTGGCGGTTGCGAGACTGACCATCGATCTTGTGTCCAGCGCGCAACGCAGGGCGTGGCGGGGGACGGATTGGGCCATGTGCAGCAGGGCGGCGAAGGCGATGTCAGAGCCCACAGTGTCTTGCACCGACATCACCATCCCTGCCGCCAGTGCGATATCGCGTTGTTTGCGGGCGGGGGTCAGGCCGCCCTGTTTGGAGATCTTGAGGCCGATCCCGTCGCAGGCGTCCGTGCGGATGGCGTGGATCACGTCTGCCTCTGTCTCGATCAGTTCGTCCAGCAGCAGGGGCCGAGTACAACGTGTCCGCAGTGATAAGGTTTCGGCCCATGTCGCGCAGGGGGCTTCGAGCACGAAATCCAACCCTTCGGGCAGCAGCGACAGGAAGCGCAGCGCGTGCTCTGGCGTCATGCCGCCATTGGCGTCGGCCAGGAACCATTCGCCGGGTTTTGCGTCAGCAAGGGCCGCTTGCAAGCGGGCGGCGTCCAGCGCCGGGCCGCCTTCGGCCTGGGACGCGCCGACCTTGCAGGAATGACCTTTGAACCCTTGCGCGCGGTGCGCGGCGACATTCGCGCGCATCGCCTCTGGCGTGTCTATTGGGATGGAGGAGATAATTGGCAAGGGCCCTTCCACCCTGCCCCCCAACAGATCGCAGACGGGAAGTCCGGCGGCATGCCCTGCGATGTCCCAACAGGCCACGTCGATGGCGGTTTTGGCCGCGCGGTGCCCCACAAGGGCGGCATCCATGGCGTCATAGACCCGGTCGTGCTGACGGGGGTTGAGGCCGATCACGGCAGGGGCCAGCAGATCGAGAGCGGCACGCACCCCACCTGCATGCGCGGCGATGTAGGTGGCCCCAAAAGGTGTGCTTTCCCCCCAGCCTTCAAGGCCGCATTTGGTGATCACCCGGGCAAAGGTCGCGTCAAAACTGGTGTAGCTGCGTCCTCCGGACAGGTGATAGGTGCCGCCCGCGTAGGGCAGGTCGGCCTGGTAGACCTCTATCCGGTCAATCTGCATCTGGGATGACACCTTTCATGCGTGATCCGGGATCACACCTTTCATGCGTGATCCGGGATCACGACGATGTTGCCCACGTGCTTTTTCTCGATGAACGCGGTCTGGGCCGTGTGCAGGTCAGACAGCGGATAGGTCGCCGCCAGCAGTGGCTTGATCTCACCCCGTTCGATGTAGCCCACCAGATCGGTGAAGATATGCGGCGGCAGCACGGTGGAGCCGTGCATGGTCAGATCACGCAGATAGAAGGTGCGCAGGTCCAGTTCCACCATCGGCCCGGCAATCGCCCCCGAGCAGGTGTAGCGCCCACCCCGCGCGAGCACGTCGATCAGCGTGGGCCAGTAGTCGCCACCCACGATGTCCGCCACAACCGTGACCGTGTCGTGGCCCGCGGCCTCCGTAAGCGCCGCCTTAAGGTCGGCTGGCGCGCGCTCCAGCACCACGTCGGCCCCCAAATCGCGGATCATGTCGTGTTTGGAGGGGCTGGAAAGGGCAATGACCATCGCGCCGCGACGTTTGCACAGTTGCACCAGCGCAGAGCCCACGCCACCGGAGGCACCGGTCACAAGCACGCGGTCGCCCGCGCCCACATCGGCGCGCGCCAGCATGCCCTCGGCGGTGGTGTAGGAGCATGAGAACGTCGCAAGCTCCGAATCCGACATGTCGCTGTTCACAACCCCGACGTTGCGGTGGACGATCACCGCGTATTGGGCGTAGCCGCCGTCCGCTTCTGACCCGTAATACCCGGTCGTGTCGCGGTTCATCGGATCGTCCCAGTCGCGCAGCCAGTTGTCCGTCATGACGCGCTGGCCAATAAGGCTTTGATCCGCCTCTGCACCTGCAGCCACGACAACGCCCACGGCATCTGCCCCCTGAATGCGCGGCAGGGAAATCGGCGCGCCGCCCCATGTGGGGTCGGCATCATCCGTGCCCGCCGCCCCGCTGCTGTCGGTAGCACCTGTCACGGTCTTGGAGTACCAGCCCGTGCGCGTGTTCACGTCCGTGTTGTTAAGCCCACAGGCCCCCACCCGGATCAGCACCTCATGCGGCCCCGGTTCGGGGCGCGGCCAATCGGTGTGATAGCGCAGAGCGTCCATCCCGCCATGTTCGTGCAGCACAAAGGCCTTCATTGTGGCGGGAAGATCGGACATGTGAGGCTCCTTTGTGATGATGATCCATTCAACGACAACGGGGTATCAGGGATATGCCTGCGCGCGACAAGGGGTGTCTTGCGCGCGACATGGGCGATATTTCAGGTTTGTGACCCGCTGACGGGATCCGCCTTCGGCAGACCACGCTTCCCCCTGCTTTGACAGGAAATTTACAAATCCGCCGCCAATCTAGAAAAGCCTTTACAGCGCGCACTTTGTTTTCAAGTTGCCTGTTTTTTTCTCTTTCCGCGGCGTTATGATCCCGGACAAGAATTACCGAGGGGGATCTACCGATGTCTGACGCCAAAACCTTTCCGCCATCCGCTGAGATGGCCGCTGGTGCGCATGTGAATGCGCAGAAATATGCCGCGATGTACGAGGCCTCTGTTGCGGACCCGGATGGGTTCTGGCGTGAGCAAGGCGCACGGGTCGACTGGATCAAGCCGTTTACGCAAGTGAAGGACGTGGACTACACACTCGGCAATGTATCGATCAACTGGTACGCGGATGGGCAGCTGAACGTCTCAGCCAATTGCATCGACCGCCATCTGGCCACACGGGGCGATCAGACCGCGATCATTTGGGAGCCGGACAGCCCCGAGGATGACGCGCTGCACATCACCTACCGTGAGCTGCACGCCAATACATGCAAGATGGCGAACATCCTGCGCGACATGGGCGTCGGCAAGGGCGACCGGGTGATCATCTACATGCCGATGATCCCTGAGGCGGCCTATGCGATGCTGGCGTGTACGCGGATTGGCGCAATCCACTCGGTCGTTTTCGCGGGCTTCTCGCCCGACGCATTGGCGCAGCGTGTGAATGGCTCTGAAGCCAAGGTGGTTATCACTGCGGATGAGGCCCCGCGCGGGGGCCGCAACACGCCGCTCAAGACCAACGCGGACAAGGCACTGGCCAATTGCGATGACAGCGTTAAGGCACTTGTGGTCCGTCGCACCGGGGGCGATGTGCCGATGGTCGATGGCAAAGACTATGACTACAACGCGCTGGCCGCCTCTGCTGCCGACACCTGCGCGCCTGAGGTGATGGGCGCCGAAGACCCGCTGTTTATCCTTTACACCTCAGGCTCCACCGGGATGCCCAAGGGCGTGGTCCACACAACCGGTGGCTATCTGGTCTATGCCTCGCTGACCCATGAGGTGACGTTTGACTACCACGAGGGGGACATCTTTTGGTGCACGGCGGATGTGGGCTGGGTCACGGGCCACAGCTATATTGTCTATGGCCCGCTGGCCAATGGGGCCACCACGCTGATGTTCGAAGGCGTGCCAACCTACCCGGATGCCAGCCGGTTCTGGCAGGTTTGCGAGAAGCACAAGGTCAATCAGTTCTATACCGCCCCCACGGCCATCCGAGCGTTGATGGGTCAGGGGGATGACTTTGTGAAAGCCGCCGATCTGAGCAGCCTCAAGCTGCTGGGAACGGTGGGTGAGCCGATCAATCCGGAGGCCTGGAACTGGTACAACGAAGTTGTGGGCGGTGGCCGTTGCCCCATCGTGGATACCTGGTGGCAGACGGAGACGGGCGGCCACTTGATGACCCCCCTGCCCGGCGCCCATGCGATGAAGCCGGGCTCTGCCATGAAGCCCTACTTTGGCATCAAGCCGGTGATCCTGGAGCCCACTTCAGCTGAGGAAATCACCACCAACCCCGCGGAGGGCGTGCTTTGCATTGCTGACAGCTGGCCGGGGCAGATGCGCACGGTCTGGGGTGATCATGAACGGTTCGAAAAGACCTATTTTGCTGACTATCCGGGCTACTACTTCACCGGGGACGGGGCCAAGCGGGACGAGGACGGCGACTATTGGATCACGGGCCGTGTGGACGATGTGATCAACGTCTCGGGCCACCGCATGGGCACGGCAGAGGTCGAAAGCGCGCTGGTTGCCCACCCCAAGGTCGCGGAAAGCGCCGTGGTCGGCTACCCGCACGACATCAAGGGTCAGGGCATTTACTGCTATGTGACCCTAATGGGTGGGGAAGAGCCCTCCGACGAGCTGCGCAAAGAGCTTGAGACATGGGTCCGGTCCGAGATTGGCCCGATCGCCAAGCCCGACAAGATCCAGTGGGCTCCGGGTCTGCCCAAGACCCGGTCGGGCAAGATCATGCGCCGCATCCTGCGCAAGATTGCAGAGGATGACTTTGGGGCTTTGGGAGATACATCGACGCTGGCCGATCCATCCGTTGTGGATGACCTTATTGAGAACCGAATGAACCGGTAAGCTGTCTTGCTCCGACCCCCAGCGGACATCCGCCATTGGGGATCGGGGTGGCTGCCGTCCTCTCGCCAACTCTGCTCGAGCAGGTAAGGTTGTTCCCAGCCATGGGAGCCGCATCATGTTCAGAGCCGTGTCCATTGCCACCGCCCTTACCCTCTGCGCCAGTGCAGCGGTCGCCGATATGGTGGTGATCAACGGCCGCTATGTCGTCGCGAAAGAGGACGTGCGCGGGTATTTCTACCGGGAGCGGGACCAGACTACCGTTTTTGACGTGCGATGGAGCGATTGGTCCACCCGATACCGCTGCTCTGACGCCTATGATCGCTTTGGGGTGGAGGCAGCTGCGCTGAACCTGGTCCTGAAGCTGCAAGACGCGCGCGCGCTGGATTTCGGGGAGTTCCTGACCAGTGAAGGCTTTGCGGAGTGTGAGAAGTTCTAGGGCTGCCGTTGCCAGGACCCTAGTAGTCTTTCTCAAAGAAAATCCCGATGCTCGTATTGCCGTCATTGCTGACGGAACCCCGCGCAGTCAGGCTTTCGTTCAGATCGATGTTCAGCGACACCTCCGCATCCCCGTCAGAGGTCGTCGTCACATCCGTGTAGATATTGTCGGAGATGTACTTTCCCACACGCAACGCGGTTGCCCCGCTGTCGGTTGTGGTCACGTCCAGATCATCCAGCCCGAACCCGTCGCGCAGCCCCCCGATGATCCCCGCCCCGCCGCTGCCCGCCAGCGTGGCCACCGCACTGGCCAGTTGCAGGGCCTGAAACGCGGAAATCTGGCTGAGGTTACGACCAAAGAGCAGTTGCGCCAGCACCTCGTCCTGCGGTGCCTCCGGGGTGGAGGCAAAGGTGACTTCAGGGCTGTCCGCAGGCCCTTCGATTGTGATGCGGACCTCACCTGTTGGTGTGCTTGTGGCGCTGACAAAGCGCAGATAGGGGATCAGGTCCCCCTCAAACAGGATCGCCCCCTCCCGCAGGTCGAACCGCTTGCCCAGAATATCGAGCCGCCCGCGCAGCAGGTCGAACCGTCCGGCAGAGATTATCCTGTTGGTGGTGCCGGTGAGCGTCAGCCCACCGCCGAGTTCTGCGTCCAGCCCCCGGCCCCTCACAAAGATACGGTTGGGCACATTGACCGCAGGTTCAGGGCATAACCCGGACCGTTGCTGCCCCCCGTACTGGGATCACTGCCAGCATTTGCGGTCTCAGCCCCGGCACGTTTGCGGGTGCTGCGCACAGGCCCGCTGTCGCGCACATGCGTGATCGGGGGGATGTCCCCGATGCTAGCCAGCCCGGTGGCCGGGACGTTGATGTTTGTCTCGCCCAGATTGATCTGACCTGCAATGCGCGCCCCGCCCGCCAGTGGGCCAGCGATGCGCGCCTCCCCGGTGGCGGAAGTGCGGTAGAGCTGCGGGTCGATCAGCACAACATCGCGCAGGGCAACCGACAGGTCAGCTGGCAGTGATCCTGTCAGCGTGACCGCACCGCCGAGCCGCAGGTCCCCGCCGTTGCTGGCCCGTGCGGTCACATCCACTGTCGCGCGGTTCCCGCCAAGCCCGATCCGCGCGGCGATGCCTTCCAGCGCGAGGCGCAGGTTGGGGGCAGTAAGCGTCGCCCCCGTGGTCTCCACCGTGCCGCTGAGCGATGACAAGGCGGGCGGGCCGTTTAGCGCCAGATCGAACCGCGCCGTGCCTTGCAGGTTGCGCGGTGAGATAAAGGGACGGCTGAGACCCAAAGGTGCCGTGCCATTGATATCAAGGTTCAGGGTGCCGGATTCACCCACCTGCCCTGCGATCCGCGCCTGCGTGCCTGCAGGCCCGCTTGCGTTGGTGTCCACTTGCCATGCAGCCCCTGCCTTGCGGGCCGATCCGGTCAGCTCCAGCGGGCCATTCACCCGGTCCACCAGCACGCCCACATTTGCCATGGCCAGTGTGAAATCCACCGCCGCCTGCGGTCCGGTCACCACGCCTTGGACCCGCGCCCGGCTGGCGTAGGGGCCGGTTGCGTTGGCATCAAGGTGAAAGCCCCCTTCCCTCAGGGCTATCGCTTTTGAGATTTGGTCGCGGTTCTGATGAGTTCGAGCATGAATGTATCCTGCCATCCGGCGCGTTTCAGCTTTCCTCGCATTGATCCTTTTGACGGTTCGGAGCGGGCGAGGTTGAGAGCGATGCGCCGTAGGATAGAGAGATTTTCGGGTCCGTTGTCTTTTCTGTTGCGCGCGGCGTCCTCGTTCATGGAGACGTCGAGCACCCAGTGAAGGCTGTTCTCGATACTCCAATGGGCGCGGGTGATGGACAGGAAACGCTCGGGAGAGAGCGGCGCGCTGATGAGGAAGTAGCGAGTTTGGCATGAGGTTTTATCGCCGACTTCGCGGGTGGCGACGACCTTTCCGATGGCCCTGAGCCCGGGCCAGTGATGCCGCTCGTCGAGCCAGGCAACGTCATGCGAGATCAACGCCTTGCGCGTCTCCAGTCGACCGTGTCCTGCGTCAACATTCTGATAAGTTTCACAGTTTTCGACATTTCCAGGATCATCCAGCCAGAGTGCCACATCCTCGTGCAGCGTCTCCTGATTGCGTTTCAGCGCCAGAACATAATCACCGCCAGCCTGCGTTACCGTCTCGGCTGTAGTGCGCTGCGTGTGCATAGCGTCCGCCGTCACAATCCGCCCCTTCAACGACAGCATGTTCAACAGCGCGGGCAGCGCCGTAATCTCGTTGGATTTTTCGTCAACAGCGACCTGCCCGAGTACGAGCCTGGCCTCAGCCGCAAAAGCCTGCACGAGGTGTAACGCCGACTGCTTCTTCGCCCTGTCGAAGGAGCGCCGCAACGACTTGCCATCAACCGCAATCACCTCGCCCAACTGGTCAGCGAACCCCTCTGTCAGGCGAAGCATCACTGACTGAAACGTGCCAGGATCGAGGGCGTTGAACAGGTCAGAGAACGCATCGTGGCTCGGTATTCCGTGCTTCAGTGTCATGAATGTGCGCAAAAACGGCTCTTTCGTCGTGCCAAATAGCGCCATGTCGCAGCAACCCTCGCCGCCACACATGGTCGACAACAGGCCGATCATAAGCATCTCATGAAGATCATGCCGTGTAGCGTTGCTCGTACGAGGGTCTTCAACGCCCTCAAAAATATGAGAAAAATCTTCCATCGCGGTCGCATCCTTTACTAATGACGCAATCCGTATGAATCCAATCAGACGTGATGCATAGTCAATATTTCAAAAGCGATTCCCCTGCCCCTTCCCTCGGCTGAACCACGCCTGTGGCCTTGAGCGCGCCGGGCACGCCGGGGGCCACCGCGCTGACATCCGGGACATCGACGTCAAAGGTCAGCGACATATCCGGTCCTGCGACAATCCCTTCGACAGCCGCACGCGCGGCAAATGGTCCCGACGCACTCGTGTCGATGAAGAAGTTCTCACCCTGCTGGCGCAGCCGCCCCTCGGCGCGCAAAGGGCCTCTGGCCTGAGGCACCAGCGCGTTGATCTCAGGGACTGATGCGTCAAAGGTCACGTCAATGGCCGGGGCCACCTGACCGGCAACCTTGGCAGAGACCTGATAGGGGCCGGTTGCCTGCGTGCGCAGATGCCACCCATCAATCGTTCGCGCCAGTTGACCTGTAGCCTGCACCGGGCCGTTGAGGTCCTGCCTTGCCCCAGCTGCAAAAGGTGCGACATCGGGCACATTGGCGGTAAAATCGAGGGCGGCGTTGGGGCCCGTGGCGAGGCCTTTGGCAGTAAGAGCCGCCTGATAGGGCCCTTCGGTTTGCGCATCGACCGTCCAGCCCCGGGCGTCCTGCGTGGCTTTGGCCGATACGATGATCGGGCCATCGTATTGCGGGGCGACAAGCGCCACATCTGACAGCTGAAAGAGTGCCTCCACCGCGCTATCATCCGTGGCGATGCGGGCAGCACCTGTCAGTTCCAGCGCATCGTTGATCAGCAAAAGGTCACGCACCCGCAGGCCCGCCTCATCCCGCGTGGCCTGCAATGAAAGCAAAGTGCGCCCGGCCATGACCGCGTCCGCCTGAGGGATACCAACCGCCAAATCCTGCGTACTGCCCGTTGCGGTGATGTCAAAAGCCCCGCTGAGCGGCGTCACCGTACCCTTGAGCGCCAGGTCGGCCTGCCCATCAAGCTCCTGCCCTGCAAGGCCGGAAAACCGGCTGAAATCCGTTGCAGCGAGCTGCACATCAGCGCGGGTCAGCAGCCCTTCACCTGGGCCATTAATGGCGAGCTTGCCGGTAAGTCCGTAATCCGTGCCTTGCAGGTCCATCTGCTCCAACCGCAGGGGCTGGCCTTCGATGAAGTTGATCTGCACGGCTCCGTTCAGGCGGTCGCCCACGGCCTCTGCCAGCGCTGGATCGGCCACGGATATGCCTGCCGCGTCAATCGTGGTATCCGCAAGAAACTGCCCGACTGATCCCAGGTTACCATGCAAGGTGCCGTCCATCGCAAGTTTGGACCGCGCCACTTGCACGTCTGGCATGGCAAAGCCGCTGACGTCAAAGGACGCACGGAAGCTGTCGTCATCACCGGCGTCGTAGTCGACGCTCAGGTCAACGCGCTCAACCGTTGTTGTACCCCCTCCGCCCGGCAGCAGAACAGCGGTGCCGTCCGCTTGGGCAACGGTGCCTGTGATGGCCACGAAGGTTGGCCAGTTTTCCGCATTCAGTGTCACCTGCCCCTGCAGGTTCGCGGCCTGCGATTGCAGCGCGAAGTCCGACACCTCGATGGCCCCCGTCGCCTCGCGCAGCGCGTCCAGACGTAGGCGCACGTTGGTGCCAAAGAAGTCGCGATAGGTGGGGGCCAGCAGCGCGGTGATGTCACCGCCAATATTCGCCTGTAAGCGACGATCGGATGTGGAGGAGGCCCGGCGGGGCGCCTGGGCCGCCAGCGTGATGTCACCGGCAAGGCGCTCCTGCCCGTTCGTAGACAAACGCAGGTCTGTCTTGAAATCATCAAGCGGCCCGCTCCCCTCTGCGCGCAGATCAACCGACGGATCTCCGGGCAGGTCGAGCAGATGGGATGCAATGCCACCCTCCGCTTCACTGAGGTTCAGCAGAAGTGTCAACACATTGGTTTCGCGCTGTAAATCAGCCTCGATATCAAACTGCCCCCGCTGCCCGTCGGTGCGCGTGGCCTCAAAGTCGGCGAAGGCTTCGGTGTCCGTGTAGCGCGCGTTGGCTGTGATTTTGAGCTGCGCGGGCTCCCCCAGGATCGGTGCGCCGAGGTCGATCTGATCAATGCCCAGCGCGCCGATCTCGATGGACACGGGCAGGTCCGGCAGGGTGAAGGCAAAGGGCTCTGCCTCCGCCTGCACCGCTTCTTCCTCGCTGACCGGCAATCGGGGCAGGTCAAGCCGTTTGGCGGTCAGTTTCTCAACCTCCAGCCGTCCGCGCAGCAAGGCAGAGCGCGTCCAGACCAATTCCGCCCCTTCGAGGGTCAGCCAGATGCCCTGAGCATCAGCGATGGTCATCCGGTCAAATCTGGCGGTGGAGCTGAGCGCCCCTTCGAAGCCATCAATGGAAACCGCCCGCCCGGCCCCGCTGAGCGCGTCCTGGATCTGGCGCGTCAGCCAGTCCTTGTCGTCGTCCTGCGCAAACGCCGCTGTGGCCCAGACAAAAGCGATAACCACGTAAAGAAGGAGGTGTTTGAAAGACCGCATCAGAACGCCTGCCCGATGCCGATGTAAATCTGAAAGTCTTCGCTCACCGACGGCCCGGAGGTGGGCACACCAACGTCCACTCGGATCGGGCCGATGCCCGTGTCATAGCGAATACCAAGGCCCGCGCCGGTGTGCCAGGTGCCTGATCCGTCAAAGAACTCTTCCGAGCCGATGTACCCGCCATCGATAAACCCAACGACACCGATGCGATCCGTAACCTTCACGCGCGCCTCGGTCGACAGCCCCACAAAACTGCGCCCGCCTGTGACGTTGCCACCGCCCAGATCGACGCCGAGTGCTTGAAAGGGCTGCCCGCGCACAGTGCCGCCGCCACCGGAATAAAACAGATAGTCCGCAGGTGCCGTGCTGAGCGCGGGGCCAACAACGGAGCCCAATTGCCCGCGAAAAGCCAAAGTAACCGGGCGTACCTCCCCCAGGGAACGGAAATAGCGCAGATCAAGGACCGTCCGCAGCCCGTCCGCAGCGCCATCAATTGCCACGAACGGGGTCAGCTCGGCCTTGGCGAAGTAACCTGACGTGGCGTTGAGCTTGTCATCGCGATAGTCGAACTCTGCCGACAGCGGGAAAGTCACCAATGAGTAGCTGTTGTTCCCGAAAGCATCACGCGTTTCAGCCGTGCGCAGCCCGATACCGGCCGTATAGGTGCGGTTGTCATTGGCAAAACGTTCAATGCCAGCCTCAAGGTCCAGCTGGCGGGAAAAGAAGTTCACCTCGTCCAACTGCTCAATCTGTGCCAGCGCATAAAAGTTGGTATCTTCATTGAAGGTCGCGGGCCGCTCGAACCTGACACCGACGGCGTAGTCTTCCCCGCCAGAATTGCCTCCGATCCCGCTGATCTCCGCCTCGAAACGCAGCCGCTCCGCCCCGCCCAGCAGGTTGCGGTGCAACCAGAAGGCCGACAGTGTCAGCCCTTCGAGCGAGCTCAGCTCTGCACCAAAGCCGAAACGGCGCGGTTTCGCCTCTGCCACTTGTGCGGTGATGGGAAGCGTGTCGTTTGGGCCGATGTTGTCCGCTTCGATCAGAGCGGAGGAGGAAAAGGCCCCGGTACGCTGCAACCGTCGCTGTGCGCGGCGCAGCTCATCAGGTGAAAAGGTCTGGCCTGTGGGCAGGCCTGTGATCTCCACAATCCGCTCGGTGCGGACGTTCTCGTTGCCTTTCACGATGAGGTTGCCAAATGTCAGCTTTGGCCCCGGGGCAAGGCGCAAATCGGCGCTGAGGCTGCGATCAGGATGGCGCGCGGTCAGGTTCTGGTCCGCCAGTTGCGCCTTGGCGTGGCCCTGGTTGCGCCAGCCTTCCACGCCGCTGGCCACCGCAGATTTGATCACGCTGAGGCCCGCCACCTGGCCTGCTGCGTAGCCTTCGGGCAGTTCAGTCTCTGGCGCGAGGGGCGTAATCGCCGCACGCCTGAACCGAAACTGCGGACCCGGTGTGACGGTGATCACGGCCTGTCGAACGCTGCCCGGCGGCTGCACCGGCGGGATGGTCGATGCCTCGCGCCCGTCCAGTTTGATCGAAATGACAGGCCCGAAATAGCCCGCGTCATAGAGAACCGCGAGCAACCGGGTGTAGTCTGCCTGTGCGGCTGCCACCAATTCCTGACTGGAGGGCGTGGTCTCCGCCGATGTCTGCTCCGCCAAAAGCGACCCGCGGCGCAGAGGTTCCAGCAAGTCACTGTCGGCAGGAAGCCCCGTTATCTGCAGGTCGGCCGCATGCGCACCCCATCCCAGCAGGCAAAGCAGCGCCGCGCAAAGTCCTTGCGTGAAATAAGACGCCAAAGCGTGTCGCACGCCATTTCCCCCAATGTCCCGGGTTTCATTTCGCCAGTCTTGCAGCGGCTGGCACCTCGGGTCTGCAGATGGGTCTACTTAGCGTCAATTTTAGCCGCCCCGCAATCGAAGTCTGGGGGTATCAGGCAGTTGTGACCGCAAAATCTTGCGAATTTCCGAGCCAAGCCGACAGTTTGACGCTGTGCCGGCGAGAACCCGCCCAATGAAGGTGCTGAAACGGATCTGACAAATCACATCTCGCGGGGACAACCCGCGCCAGTTCATTTTGTCTCTCATGCGATTGCGCGGAAAGCCCCTGTGAAGACCTTTTTTGCAAACGCGCACCATGGACTAGCCTTCAAGTTCAAAGAGCTCCCGCAATTGCTCCACACAAGCCGGACGGCTGAGCATCTTGAAGGTTGAGAAGTGGAGCAAACCGAATACCCGGACGCCTTCAACTGTCTTGTGCCGACGCACTTTCAACTCTCCCCAACCTGCGCGGAGCTCACAATCAAGACGCGCGCCTGTCATTTTGACCACCGCTTTTTCCACGTCTTTGCCCATGCAATAGACACTTCGGATGCGGCCGTTCGACAGGACGGACTGCCAGAATTCAGCTGCAACCGCGATGTTGGGCGCATCACGTCGTTGCCTCCACTTCGCCGTTCGATATGGCATCAAGGCACCCGCCAGCATTTCTTCCGGATCCTGGCCCACCAACGCACATAGTCTTTTGTATTGCTCCGCCATGGGCGAATGGCGCGCATCCCGCTTCACCAGATAGGAGTTGCCCCGTTCATCTGACGCCACGCGCATAAATTCGCCTGAGGGATCGCTGCCAGGGTTGAGGCTGAGAAACAAAGCGTCAGCGCTTTGCAAAAGCCGCCAAGGACAAAACAGCAGCTTGAAACCGTCGTCGTAGCCGCGCATTGCCTCGCCGTCAGTCAGCAGACGTTGCCAGTGCTCCCTGTCCATCGATACGTTCAAACCGGCTTCCCCGTTCCCCGCCTTTTCCGCAAACCGATGTGCTACCGGTTTGCGGTTAATCGAATGCTATTCAGAGGCTTGGCGAGGTCACTCACATAGCTGATTATTCAGGACGAAAAGGCGTCCTTGTATTCCGTGAGTTTAGTGTTGGCCGAGAGTTTTCGATAGTGGCCTCTTTTGAGGCGTAACAGCGCTGATTTCCCGTCACGAAATTTGACGCCACAAACCACATCGTCAGTCTTACCTTTGAAATAGCCCACCAATCCTGCCCCAACCGGCCCAGCAAGCACAAGGCCGAGCGTGCCCCACCCGACCGTTCCCCAACCGGATCGGAATTTATCCTCGTCAACTTCGACGACTTCTGTAATGTCGTTTACCATTACGTAGGTCGCGTTTTTTGACAGGATTCTTCTGTCTTTTTTCGCCTTTCTGAGTTGTATCGTGCCTAGCAGAATTGTGTTGCTGCTGTGCTTTCCTACTTCAAAACTGTCTGACGCCAAAACTTCAATTGCCATGGTTTTCTCCGCATTGTTGTCGTGCTCAATAGAGGGGCATTGTGGCGGTTTTCAGTCCGATTTGAGCCCGACAGAACAGGAGCCAGCCTCGACGTAGTTCTATCAAAGTGGTGAGGATGTTGCTTGGTACCCGCGGCCGGGCTCGAACCGGCACGGCCTTCCGGCCCAGAGATTTTAAGTCTCTTGTGTCTACCATTCCACCACGCGGGCATGCGGGTCGGGCCCAGAGCGGGCGCAGAATTCTCACTACGGTGATAATGCCTTGATCACAATACGCGACCCGCGCGGAACCGCAGAATTTTAGGTCAGGTTTGCCCACCACCCCGTCACGGCCGCAGAAAGCCGCACCGTGAGCGCCCGAAGCGTGGTTCAGATGTCAGATGTCCTTGCCCTGCGGCCCCAGAGGCGCGCCTTCGGCCAGCAGGGCAGCCTCGGAGAGCCAGGGGTTGTTGTCCACCGCGATCAGCAGCTGTGCACGGGCTTCTTCGAGCCGCCCGAGGTTCATCAGGGTCAGCGCCCGGCCTGCCTGAGCTGCCACATGGTAGGGGCTGAGCTTGATCGCGATGTCGAGGTCCACAAGGGCGGTCTCATAGTCATCACGAAGGAAGTTCACAAAAGCACGTTGGTTGAAGCCTTCGGCATATGTCGGGCAATAGTCGGCCAGACGATCGAATTCCTTCTTGGCTCCGGCGAAGTCATAGGCCTCGCGCCGCCGCATGCCTTCATCGAGAATGGCTTGTGCTGCCTCATCCGGTGCACGCAGCCAGACCTCCCACATCGCGTTGGCGACCCGGCGGCCTTCGTTGCGGTTGTCGGTGTCATTGGCCCGCGCAATCAGATTGAGCATTTCGCGGGATGTATCGGCGGGTTCCGGGCATTCCGCAAAGGCGGGTGCGGCAAGAAGGGCGAGGATCAGGGCGGGTTTCATGAGAGAGGATGATGGCGCGGGGGCGCGATGGGTCAAGGGGGCTGGTGTCACAGATGCGTGCGCTTGGGCTTTCGTTCATGCGTCAAGCTGCTAGCGTAGGCCCATGGCTGACGTCCTTTCCCTGCGCCAAGCCGCGCTTGCTGACCTGCCCGCGCTCCTGGCGCTCTATACCCATCTCAACCCGGACGATTCCGGGACAGAGCTTGCCACGGCACAGGCGTCCTTTGACCGTTTTCTGCGCTACGAAGGCAGTGCCGTCTTTCTGGGAGAGACGGGCGGCGCATTGGTCAGCTCTTGCGCGGTGGTGGTGATCCCGAACCTGACACGGGGTGGCGCGCCCTACGCGCTGATTGAAAATGTGGTAACACACGCGGCCTATCGCGGGCGCGGATTTGGGCATGCGGTGCTGGAAGCCGCGACCACGCATGCCTGGGATCAGGGCTGCTATAAAGTAATGTTGATGACCGGTTCAAAACTGCCAGCGACGCTGCGGTTCTACGAACGGGCCGGGTTTGAACAGTCAAAAACCGGGTTTCAGAAGCGCCGCATTCCAGCCCGTCCGGATCAGTGAAGCCAGGCTAGACGTCTGTCTCTGCCAGCATGAAATGCGCCCCTTGGCGGTCCGCAACCATGACACGACCCTCCGTCAGCGTGCAGGTCTCTGCCCCAGACAACCCTTTGAGAACCTTCAGGCTCTCAGGTAAGGACGCGACGCCAAAACAGGGCATCCAATAGGCGAAGGTGCCTCTGATATCTTCCGGCACTTCCTCTACTCGGGCGATTAAGCTGCCATCGGGATGCATAATCTCATGAACCCGCCAAGGGGATTGACCGCTGACATGAAAGCGCCAGCCAAACAGGTCGCCGTAGAAGGAGGCGATCTGCGCGACATCCGCCAGGTGATGATACCGTCCGACCACTCTACCCGGGCCGGCGGTGGGAACCGCCAATTCAGGCCCTTCATAGAGCGTGAAGCCCGCGCCTGAGGGGTCGCGCACCAAAGCCACGTGCGCCTCCTTCCCAAAAGGCTGCGGCTGAACCTCGATGATCACCCCATCGTGGCGCGCGGCCTTCTCGACCGCGGCGGACACATCGGGCACACGCACATATGACATCCAGAAGGACGGTAAGTTCAAGGCGGCCAGTTTGGGCGGCATGGTGAAAAGGCCCGCAACTTCCACCCCATCCAGAAAAGCAAAATCGTACGTCTGGTCGCCCAGGGTTCCCCACCCAAACAGCTTTTTGTAGTCGTGGCGGGCAGTGGCCAGGTCGTAAGTCGACAGATCGGTCCAGATGAAATGTCCAAAGCTCACGCGCTGTCCGCCAGCATGGTTTCCTTGACCGCTTCCATGGCCACATGGGTCGACGTGCCGGAAACATGAGGCAGTGAGGAAATCACCTCCCCCAGGACCCGGCGATAGTCTACCATGTTCCGCGTGCGCACCTTCAGCAGATAGTCAAAGTGGCTGGCAGTCATATGCACCTGCTCAATCTCCGGCACCCGTGCCACCGCTTCGTTAAACGCGCGCAGAGCCTCTTCGCGGGTGTTGGTCAGGCGGACTTCGACAAAGGCCACGTGGTCGAGGCCCAGACGGATGGGGTCGAGCATCGCACGGTATCCCAGGATCACGCCGGATTGTTCCAGCCGCCTCAGCCGCGCCTGCGTGGGCGACTTTGACAGCCCGATGCGTTTGGCAAGATCGGTGATGGAAATCCGTCCATCTTCGGCCAGCACGCGCAGAATCGCTGCGTCAAACCGGTCCAACTGAGTTTGTTCATCTGTCACGGAAATCCCTCAATTTTCGGTTCAGAAAGCATCTTTGGCGGCGTTTATCAGGCGATATGACTGATGAACATGCGATACCATGGACAAAACTTCAAGACGGAGACAGCTGCCATGGCCCGAGATACCACCGCCCCGCTGCGCCACCAGATTGATCAGGGCACCTATGCAGACCCTGAAGCCGTGCTGGCCGATCTTGTCGCAACGGCTGATCTGTCTCAGGCCGACAGGACGGCCATTTCGGCCAAAGGTGCGGCCCTTGTGCGTGACATCCGCAGTGCCACTTCGCCCGGTTTGATGGAAGTTTTTCTGGCCGAATACGGGCTATCCACCGACGAAGGGGTTGCGCTGATGTGTCTGGCCGAGGCGCTGTTGCGCGTGCCGGATGCCGATACGATTGATGCGCTGATTGAGGACAAGATCGCGCCCTCTGACTGGGGGCGTCATTTGGGGCATTCCACATCGAGCCTCGTCAATGCGTCCACTTGGGCACTGATGCTGACAGGCCGTGTGCTGGATGACGACCAGCCCGGCCCCGTGCGCCACCTGCGTGCTGCCATCAAGCGGCTTGGGGAGCCCGTTATCCGCACCGCAGTCAGCCGCGCGATGAAGGAAATGGGGCGACAGTTCGTGCTTGGCGAAGACATCACCGCCGCGATGGATCGTGCTGCGGGAATGGAAGCGAAAGGTTTCACCTACAGTTATGACATGCTGGGCGAAGCCGCCCGGACGGAGGCGGACGCGAAGCGTTACCACCTCAGCTATTCCCGCGCGATTGCGGCCATTGCCACCGCCTGCACGGATGACGACATCCGCCGCAATCCGGGCATCTCGGTCAAGCTTTCTGCCCTGCATCCGCGCTATGAAGTCGCTCAGGAAGAGGCCGTTATGCGCGATCTGGTCCCGCGACTGCGGGCGCTCTGCCTGTTGGCCAAATCGGCGGGCATGGGGCTCAATGTGGATGCAGAGGAGGCCGACCGCCTGTCGCTCTCGCTTGATGTGATTGACCGCGTAATGGGCGAACCCGCGTTGGCGGGATGGGATGGTTTTGGCATCGTGGTACAGGCCTACGGGCCGCGCTGCGGTGCGGTGATTGACGCCCTTTACGACATGGCCGAACGCTATGACCGACGTATCATGGTCCGGCTGGTCAAAGGGGCTTATTGGGACACGGAGATCAAGCGCGCTCAGGTCGAAGGCATCGACGGCTTCCCTGTGTTCACCCGCAAGGCCGCCACCGATGTCAGCTACATTGCAAACGCGCGCAGGTTGTTGCGCCTGACCGACCGCATCTATCCGCAATTCGCCACCCACAACGCCCACACAGTTGCTGCCGTGCTGCACATGGCGACAGACCCTGAGGCTTTCGAATTCCAGCGGCTGCACGGTATGGGCGAGACTTTGCATACCCAAGTCATGCAGGCCGAGGGCACCCGCTGCCGTATCTACGCCCCCGTGGGCGCGCATCGCGATCTGCTGGCCTACCTTGTGCGACGTCTGCTGGAGAACGGCGCAAACTCCAGTTTCGTCAATCAGATCGTGGACGAAGACGTGCCGCCCGAGGTCGTGGCCGCCGACCCCTTCGCAGCACTGGAAGGCCAATCCCCCACGATCCCGCGTGGGCCGGAGGTGTTTCAGCCGCAACGCGCCAATGCGAGAGGCTTTGACCTGACCCACGCGCCAACGCTAGCGGCGATCGAGACCGCCCGCGCGCCGTTTCTGACGCACCACTGGCAGGCAGCGCCCTTGTTGGCTGGCCCCGCCGCCCCGGAGCCCGCCCAGCCGGTCACCAACCCGGCCCATGCGGCAACTTCCCCCGGCACCGTGCGCCCTGCCTCTGTCAAAGACGTCGAAACCGCCCTGACCACTGCCTCCCCTTGGTCTGCCCCTCTGGCAGAACGCCGCACGGTCTTGCTCAAAGCAGCCGTACTTTTTGAAGAGACCTACGGCGAGCTCTTTGCCCTGCTGGCCCGTGAAGCGGGCAAGGGCCTGCCCGATTGCGTGGCAGAACTGCGCGAGGGCGTCGATTTCCTGCGCTACTACGCGGGCCAGGCCACCGATGCGCCACCTGCGGGCGTCTTTACCTGCATCTCGCCCTGGAACTTCCCAATGGCGATCTTTCTGGGCCAGATTAGCGCAGCCCTCGCCGCAGGCAACGCCGTGCTCGCCAAACCCGCCGAGCAAACCCCACTGGTTGCCCATTTCGCCGTGCAAATCCTGCATGACGCAGGCGTGCCGCGCACCGCTCTGCAATTGCTGCCCGGCGGCGGTGATGTGGGCGCAGCCCTCACTGGCGACGCGCGGGTGAACGGCGTAGCCTTCACCGGCTCCACCGCCACCGCCCTCAAGATCCGCGCCAGCATGGCCGCTCACTGCGCCCCCGGCACGCCGCTGATTGCGGAAACCGGCGGGCTTAACGCCATGATCGTGGACAGCACTGCCCTGCCCGAACAAGCTGTGCAAGCGGTGATCGAAAGTGCGTTCCAGTCCGCAGGCCAGCGTTGCTCTGCACTGCGCTGCCTCTACGTGCAGGAAGACATCGCCGCAGACTTCACCGAAATGCTTGTTGGCGCGATGGAGGCTTTGAGCGTCGGCGACCCCTGGTACCTGAGCACCGACGTGGGCCCCGTCATCGACGAGGCGGCGCGAGAAGGCATCGCCGATCATGTCGCGCTGGCACGCACCGAGGGCCGCGTGATTGCCGAACTCCCCACACCTGACACTGGCACCTTCATCGCCCCCACTCTGCTGCGCGTGAACGGCATCTACGATCTGGAGCGGGAGGTCTTTGGCCCTGTCTTGCACCTGACAACTTTCAAGGCACGCGATCTGGATCAGGTGATCGAGGCAATCAACACCACGGGGTACGGCCTCACCTTCGGCCTGCACACCCGCATTGATGACCGGGTGCAGCATGTGGCGGAACGGATTGAGGCCGGCAACATCTACATCAACCGCAACCAGATCGGGGCGATTGTCGGCAGCCAGCCTTTTGGGGGCGAGGGGCTTTCTGGCACCGGGCCCAAGGCGGGGGGGCCAAACTATCTGATGCGCTTTGCCGCACCTGACCAACAGGAAACGGACGCGCAGTGGGACAGCCCCACCAGCCTGCCTGCGCTGCCGATGGCAAAGCCAATGCCCATTGAAACCCTCTCCATGCCCGGACCAACGGGCGAATCCAATCGCCTGACCACCCTGCCCCGCGCCGCCCTGCTTTGTATGGGGCCGGGGGAGGCAGCGGCCGAAGCTCAGGCCCGCGCCGTTCGCGCCCATGGTGGCATCGCAGTCACCGCAGCAGGTCGTCTTGATCCGCCAAAGTTGACGGATGGCCCCGCTTACGGCGGCGTCCTGTGGTGGGGCGATGCCGATACAGCGCGCGCCATCGAACAAGCGCTCGCACAACGCGAGGGCCCGATCATCCCGCTCATATGCGGCCTGCCTGACAGCGCGCGGGTCCAGGCAGAGCGCCACATCTGCGTGGACACCACCGCGTCCGGCGGCAACGCGCAGCTCTTGAGGGCGGTTGGATAGGTCAACTGTTCTGTCTAGGCTGCACGTCAGAGGAACAAGGAGACTGACATGACAACGGATACCTATCTGATCACCGCAGCTGACATCGAGGCGATGGAAGGGGTCCAAAAGACGCACTTCCTCAATCCGAACGCCCAGCGCCTGAACAAATCGCTGGGCGACGCGGCAGGGCTGACGGGCTTTGGGTTTCACATCATTGAGGTCGCACCGGGCCATGACACCACCGAACACCATGTCCACCACCATGAGGACGAATGCGTCTTTGTTCTGAGCGGTCACGCCACGGCACGTACGGGTGATGTGCAAACGCCCATAGGTCCCGGCGATTTCATCGGCTACCGCAAAGGCGGGATGGCGCATTCGATCTCCAATACCGGCACAGAAACCTTCCGATGCATCGTGGTCGGTCAACGCCTGCCGCACGATGTCGCGGACTACACCGACAAAGACAAACGTATCTTCCGCAATGACTGCCTGCCTTGGCAACTGGTCGACCACGACGCGATCGAAACGCTTGGCGGCAGCGTGGGCAAGAAGTAACCCCCCTCCATTGAAATGGTGAGCCTGAAGCGCCCTGCCCGCTCACCGCCCATGCCAACAATGCATCCTTGGAAACCACGTCGCCCCAAGCGCACCCAAAAAAATGTCGTGCGGGCAAAGCCCGCTCCTTCAGATCATCTCACATTTGAACTGAGGCAGAACACGCTGCCTCTCGCTGTGGTCAAACGGGTGCTATTGATACCATAATTGCCGGGCAAGGCAGAAACGAAACAGATCGCGCCCCTTGACGCTGCCGCAGCCCTGGACCAGCCTGCGCGCATGTTTCCCATCCGCGATCACAACCCATCAGGCCGCACGCCTTACGTGACCTATGCTCTGATGGCCGCCAACATCGGCATTTTCCTGAGCTACTTCTGGCTGCTCTATGACCCGCGGACCGAATACACCTTCTACAACACTTGGGCGCTGGTGCCTGTCCGGCTGACCAACGGGGTGGAATATGAGGCCCTGTTCATCTCCATGTTCCTGCACGCAGGCTGGCTTCACTTGGCCGGTAACATGCTGTTTTTGTGGATCTTCGGGGATAATGTCGAAGACGAAATGGGCCATGTGAAGTATCTGCTCTTCTACCTCGCCTGCGGCGTGGCAGCAGGCCTCGCCCAAGTGGCAGCGGCCCCCTATTCCAACGTGCCAATGGTCGGCGCCTCAGGGGCGATCGCGGGCGTCATGGGCGGCTACCTGCTGCTTTTCCCAAAGGCCAAGGTCGATATTTTTATCTTCTTCATCATCTTTTTCCGCATCTTCCCGATCCCTGCATGGATCATGCTGATGATCTGGTTCGCCATCCAGTTTTTTGGCGGCCTGGGCACGGACCCCGACAGCGGCGGCGTCGCCTATTGGGCCCATGCAGGTGGATTTGTTGCAGGGGTCATCTTTACCCTACCGTTCTGGCTCCGGCGCGGGGCCACTGGGTTTTGGCAGCGCACGGAAGGCCATCCACCGCACCCGGAAGCCAAATATCCCCTGCTTGAAAGCCGCATTCCGAAAGTGAAACGCAAATGACCGACGCAGCCATGGACATCACCGCCACTTGCCACTGCGGCGCAGTCAAGATCGCCGCCACCTTGCCTCACGGGCTGGGCGACGTCGGGCGCTGCACCTGTTCGTTTTGCTCACGCAGACAGGCCCCGGCGGTCACCGCGATCGCCGCTTCGGTCAAAGTTTTGAAAGGCGAAGATAACCTGACGCTCTATTCCTGGAACACCCACACGGCCAAACACTACTTCTGCAAGACCTGCGGGATTTACACGCACCACAAGCGCCGGGCAGATCCCACAACGTGTGGCATCAATCTGGGTTGTATCGAGGGCGTGAAGCCTTGGGAGTTCGAACCGGTGAGGTGGTCAGATGGGATCAATCACCCCTCGGACCAAGAAGAAACCTGAGCAAGGGAGGCGTTTCGCCCACCTATCCCCGGATCACCTTGGAGAATTGGTTGAAGATCGGCTCATTGGCGCAAATCACCTCGCCGTCTTCCAGAATATCACCACCGGGATTAAGCGGCTCCACCAGACCGCCTGCTTCCTTCACGATGATGATCCCGGCTGCGAGGTCCCAGGCATTCAGGCGGCGTTCCCAATAGCCATCGTAACGGCCCGCAGCCACATAGGCCATATCAAGCGCAGCCGACCCGAACCGGCGCACCCCCGCGACCACCGGCATCAAGCGGCCCAAATCCTTCAGTGTCTCCGGCAAATCCGCACGCCCACCAAAAGGCAGACCGGTGGCGAACAGCGCCTCAATCATCCGGTTGCGGCCAGACACACGCAAACGGCTTTCGTTCATCCAGGCACCAGCGCCTTTTTCGGCAAAGAACGTCTCATCCCGGCTGGGATCATGGATCACGCCCGCAACGATCTGACCCTTGTGCTCCAACGCCACTGAAACGGCCCAATGCGGCAGCCCGTGCAGAAAGTTGGTCGTGCCATCCAGCGGGTCCACAATCCAGCGGCGCGTGGGGTCCTGACCATCCTGGCCACCGCCTTCTTCGGCCAGCCAACCATAGGTCGGGCGCGCCTCAAGCAGTTCTTCCTTCAGCACCTTTTCGGCAAAAAGATCGGCCCGCGACACAAAGTCCCCGGCCCCTTTAACGGAGACCTGCAGGTTCTCCACCTCGCGGAAATCCTTGGCCAGCGCCCGGCCTGCCTTGCGGGCAGCCTTGATCATGATGTTGAGGTTTGCACTTCCGACCATTTTGGCACCTGTTATTGGATCAGGTCGCGCGTATAGGCCTGTGCGGGCGGAATGTGAAGGCTATAACGCGCGCAGGCGCAAGACGGGACAACGGCAAAGCCAACAATTGCAAATGGGGAGCCTCAAATGCTTGCCAATCCGGCCCTACCCGCCGTTTTCACTGAGCTTGAGGGCACCCCTATCAGGCTGCGATTCAGACGGACTGCAACTTGCGCGCTTCCTCGCCCGCCAGCTTGAGCAAGGATTGCATGAAGGGTTTATCCAGATCATCCGTGCGCACCGCGGCATAGAGCCTGCGTGTAATGCCGTTCTGCGTAAGGGGCCGCGTGACATAGTCCGACGAATACTTGACCTCGCGCACCACCCAGTCGGGCAGCACCGATACCCCCCTGTTGGACGCAACAAGCAACAGGATCACTGCTGTCAATTCCACCTGCCTGATCGCTGCGGGTTCAACCTTGGCCGGTATCAGAAGCTGGCTGAACACATCCAGTCGCGACCGTTCAACCGGATAGGTGATCAGGGTCTCGCCCCGAAAATCCGCAGCCTCCACAAAGGGCTTGTCCGCCAAAGGATGGGAAGATGCAGCAACAAAAACCGCATCATAGTCAAAAAGCTCCACGAATTTGACGCCCGGCAGGTCTTCGGGGTCCGAGGACACGACCAGATCTACCTCTTCGCGCAGCAGCGCAGGCAGCGCGTCAAAAGCAAGACCGGGGCGGATGTCCACATCCACATCCCCAAACCCGCGGCGGAATTGTTCGAGCACCGGGAACAGCCATTCAAAGCAGGCATGGCATTCTATGGCGATGTGCATGCGGCCCGTGCTACCTGCCCGCAGTCCGGTGAATTCGTCCTGCAAGGCCTCAACCTGGGGCAAAACCTGTTCCGCCAGTTTCAGCAGCCGCTGACCCGCAGGCGAGAGTTTTAGCGGCTTGGACCGGCGCACAAAAAGCTCCACACCCGCCTGATCCTCCAACCCTTTCACCTGATGGCTGAGCGCGGATTGCGTGATGTTCATCTGTTCGGCCGCGCGCGCAAGCCCGCCTGCCTCGTGGATCGCCTTGATCGTGCGGAGGTGGCGGAATTCGATATGCATATGAGGCGAAACTCATGTTAAAGTTGAGAGTTATGAATTTGTCTCACATCTGTATCTGTGGGACAAGTGGCTATCCGCATCAAAAGGAACTCCCATGTCCACGCCAGCCGTTTCCTTCGAAGTTTTCCCGCCGCGCACGGTTGATGCCGCCTTTAACCTTTGGGATACGGCACAGGCGCTGGCCCCGCTGGCCCCGCGCTTTTTCTCGGTGACTTACGGGGCTGGCGGATCAACCCGAAGCCTGACGCAAGATGCCGCCCATGTGCTGCACCGCACCTCGGGCTTACCTGTGGCGGCACATCTGACCTGTGTGGGCGCAAGCCGCGCGGAAACGCTCGCAGTGGCCGCGGGTTTTGCCGAGGCCGGTGTCACGGACATCGTCGCCTTGCGTGGCGATCCGCCAGAAGGGCAGGATCAATTTGCCCCCCACCCTGACGGTTTTGCTGACAGCTGCGAATTGATCGCGGCCCTTTCACAGACCGGCGACTTCAACATCCGCGTCGGGGCCTACCCTGACCCGCACCCCGCTTCCAGCTGTCTGCAAGACAACGTGGACTGGCTCAAACGCAAATTTGACGCTGGCGCGGATGAGGCGATCACCCAGTTCTTCTTTGAGGCCGAGACATTCCTGCGTTTCCGCGATGCTTGTGCCGCTGCGGGCATCGACAAGCCGATCACGCCGGGCATTCTGCCGGTGGTGAACTGGACGTCTGCCAAGAAGTTTGCAGCACGCTGCGGGGCATACGTGCCCGATTGGGTCGATCAAGCCTTCACCGCTGCCGCTTTGCGCGATCACAAGGGCCGCGACCGCCACGACCTGCTGGCCACGGCGCTTTGCACCGAGCTTTGCAGCGATCTTATCGATGAAGGCGTGGAGGCCTTGCATTTCTACACGCTCAACCGCGCAGAGCTGACCCGGAACGTCTGCCGCGCCTTGGGCGTCACGCCTCAGGTGGCCCTGTCGGACGTCGCGTAACGCTTGCCCGTGCCGCACCACCACACCTAGCCTCTCTGTGATTTAAGTCGGAGAGAGCCCATGCCCCGCATCGCGACCAACCCCGAAGAGTTACTCAGCCGTTCTGAGGTTCTTGAATTGTCCGGGCTGGAATTCATGCAACGCATCCTTGATGGCACCAACCCCGGTCCGCCCATTGGGCAGACCATGGGGTACCAGCTGCACAAGGTAGAAGAAGGCCGCGTGACGTTTCGCGGCGCGCCGGGTTTTGGCATGACCAACCCCCTGGGGACGGTGCACGGCGGCTGGTATGGCACGCTGCTGGATTCCGCGATGGCCTGTGCAGTGATGACGATGGTGCCGAAGGGATCGGTCTACACAACGCTGGAATATAAGATCAACATCCTGAGGGGCATCCCGCTGGACACCACGATCGACTGCGTGGGTCTGGCTGACCACGTGGGCCGCTCCACCGGCGTGGCACACGGGGAGATCCGGGGCGTGGAGGACGGCAGACTCTATGCCACAGGGTCAACGACCTGCATCGTGATGAAGGTGGCCTAGAACCCTTCGCCTGTTCCGAACCGGAGAGCCAGAAGCCACCACGACCGTGAAACCAAATCCACACCTGCCTGCGGACCGCAGCGGCCCAAAGAGGCACGCCCAAAAACATGTCTTGCGGCATAGCCGCGCAATCAGGTCACGCCTTACGCAGACCGCCAACGGAACCAGCTCTGCGGCCTTTCCTCCTGCTGCGCTCTTTCCCGCTCTGCCACGCTTTCGTGCAGCCGTTCTGACGGATCCGCACCCACCACCCGCTTGCGGCGCGTCATGAAGATGCGCCCATGTCCGCGCCATGTGCCAACGGCCGGCGCGGTGGCGTCCTGAGGAAAACGTGCGGCCCAGCCATCCGGCAGCGGCAAGCCGCAGTCCTCCATCCGGCTCAGCAGCCAGACAAGCGGGATGTTGGCCAAAGGCCGCGCGGGTTCATAGCCGCCCAACTGCCCGCCCACGTCACTATGCGCGCCCGGAAACCAGACCTGTTCCACGTGCCCGCCGAACCCGTCGTGCGTGGTCCAGGGGACGGCCTTGTAGGCCACGCGCGTCTCGTTCAGGGCCATGGCGTGGAAGCCGTTTTTGACAACACTCGACAGGTCGTGGTTGTGAAAGGCGTGCCACTTCTCCGATATCCGCCAAAGCACCGGCGCATTGATCCCGAGCGATTTCACAGTATCCCAGACACCAATCGCTTCGATGCAAATCGCATCGTGGCATTTGGCCTTTCGGAAAGCCGCTGCCGCTTCACCATCTGGTGTGCATTCATAGTGGCGGTACGCGTCGCGGATGTTCCGCTCTGTCGCGTGTTCGGCCTTCAGAAGGCCAATCATGTCGATGACACCCGCCAAGGACCGCACCGCGTAAGCCCCGCGCGAATAGCCCATCATGTAAATCCGATCCCCGGGGCGGTACCTTGACGCCAGATAGCCATATGCCCGCTTGATCTGCCGGTTGATCCCCCGCCCTGCGATCACATCCAGCAGGCTTCCCCAGTCCCGCCACTGCAAGCCAGGCTCATAATAGATCGACACCTCATGTCCCAGCTCGCGCAGCATGGTATAGGTCTGGCCCACATTGGTCTGACACTGCGGCACCAGCGATGACATGGTGCCATCGAGCATGATCACATGGGTCACGGACCCGCGCTGAGGCGCAAAGTCATCCGCAGGGCGTTGCCAAAGCCGCCCAAACAGGCGGTTCAGCAAACCTTCACTCTGCGGCGATCCTTGCCTCATTCATCATCTCCCAGACCCGGTGCGGCGTGAACGGCATATCCGCCTGTCGCACCCCATGGTCCCACAATGCATCTTGCACTGCATTGGCCACGGCGGCCAGTGCGCCGACGGTGCCGGCCTCGCCGCAGCCCTTCATGCCCATGATATTGGCAGTGGAGGGTACAGGCTCACTGGTAAAGGAAATATTGGGAAGGTCAGCGGCCCGCGGCAAGGCATAGTCCATGAACGTTGCCGTGAGCAATTGGCCGTCTTCGTCATAGACAACACGTTCCTGAACGGCCTGCCCAACGCCTTGAGCAACACCGCCATGCACCTGGCCCTCGGCCAGCATCGGATTGATAAGATTGCCAAAATCATCAACCACCGTGTACCGCTCCGTCGTCACGGCGCCAGTGTCCACATCCACGCCTACCTCTGTAACATGAACGCCATTGGGAAAGCTGCGTCCGGGCAAAGTGGCGCGTTCATGGTGGCTCAAAAGGTCGTCACGGCCTCTTTCACGGGCCATATCGGCCACTTCCAGCATGGTGGGCGTCAGGTTCGACCCTTCGGCGCGGAAACGTTCATCGTCAAAGCTGATCTCAGCTGCTGGCACGCCCATTTCGTCCGCGAGAAAGGCCGTAAACGCCTCTTTCATCGCATCAACCGTGGCGAGCGTGGCCGTATTCTGCGTGGTTACCGAGCGCGACCCGCCCGTGCCGCCGCCCTTGGCAATCAGGTCACTGTCGCCCTGAATGACCTCGATCTGGTCAAACGGGATGCCCGTGTGATCGCTGAGGAAGGCGGCATAAACCGTTTCGTGCCCCTGCCCGTTTGATTGTGTGCCAACGTAGATCTTGACGCTGCCATCTTCTTCAAAGACCACTTTGGCCCCTTCGGAAGGATCTCCGAGGATGCTTTCGATATAGTAGCAAATGCCAAGGCCCCGCAGCTTGCCCTTGGCCGCATCCGCAGCCCGCCGCGTGGCAAAGCCTGCCACGTCCGCGACCTCGCCCACCCGCGTCAGCAACTTGTTGAAGTCGCCCACGTCATAGGTCTCCCCCGTGGCGGTCTTGTACGGAAACTGATCGGGCTTGATGAAGTTGATGCGCCGCAGCTCCCACGGATCCACGCCCAATTCGCGCGCGGCCCGGTCCATCAGGCGTTCCAGCACATAGATCGCCTCGGGCCGCCCGGCCCCGCGATAAGCATCGACCTGCACCGTGTTGGTATAGAACCCTTCAACCCGCAGATAGGTTGTTTGCACGTCATAGACACCCATCAGCACGCGGCTGAACAGCAGCGTCTGGATCGGCTGTGCAAAGCCCGAATTATAGGCCCCAAGGTTACATTTGGTATGCACCCGGTAGGCGGTGATCTTGTTATTCTCATCAAAGGCAAATTCCGCCAAAGAGGTCAGATCCCGCCCGCCATTGTCCGTCAGCATCGCCTCGGTCCGCTCCGACATCCAACGCACGGGGCGGCCCAGCGCGCGAGCGGCATGCGGCACAACTGTGTGCTCCGGATAGGACATCCCCTTCATCCCGAAACCGCCGCCCACATCCGGGTTGGTCACGCGAACCTGGGTCTCTTCCAGCCCGAACGCCTTGATCAAGTTGCTTTTGGAACCCCAGACCCCCTGACCGTTAATGGCCACATGCAGCCGGTCGTTTTCCCATTCGGCATAGCACCCCCGCGGCTCCATCGAGTTCACGATCACCCGGTTGTCGCCCACGTCGAGAGAGACGACCCGCGCTGCCGCATCGAATGCCGCTTGGGTTTCCGCCTCATCGCCCATGTGCCAGTCAAACGCCCGGTTGTCCGGTGCCTCAGGGTGCAAGGTCTCTCCGCCCGGGGCCATATCCATCTTTGCAGGCAAATCATCCGCGTCAAACATGATCAGTTCAGCCGCATCGCGCGCCTGTGCCAGCGTGTCGGCCACAATCATCGCGACGGGTTCGCCGACAAAACGCACCCTGTCCTTGGCCAGAACAGGGCGCAACGGCGCAGCCCCCTTGGTACCATCCCGGTTATCCACCACAGTGCCGGACATCCCGATGTTGACGCCGGCGGCTTCCAAATCGGCGATTGTATAGACCGCATGCACCCCATCGGCGTCGCGCGCGTCATTCACGTCAAGCTCCGTGATCACCCCGTGCCCCACGGGGGAGCGGAAGAAAAAGGCATGCAGCGCACCTTCTGGAGCCACATCATCCACATAGCGCCCCTCACCGGTCAAAAACCGCACGTCTTCTGTTCGTTTCACCGATTGGCTCTTGCCGAATTTTTCCATTGTCGGGGGACCCTTCCGTACTGCGAGGTGGAGAGCGGAACACTAGCTTGCAGCACGGCAGTGTCCACCCTCACTGGTCCAAAATCACACTTTGGACGCACCCGCATCCCGGTTTGCCCGAAAGCGAAGCACGGGTGTCGAAAATGCGATAGAATCCGTGGCTGAGACCCGCAGGCTAAAGTGCAAAGGGAGGCGCATCATGCTAGACACCCAGCCGCTGGAAAACGGCCATCTGACCGCTGCTCAAACCGATGCCTACTGGCGCGATGGATTCCTCTTTCCCCTTCAGGTCATGCCGGAAAGCGAAGCCATCGCCATGCGCGCCGAACTGGAGACCATTGAGCGCGACTGGCTGGACAACGGCCTGCCGCTACCGCTCAACACCTACAAGCGGATCAACTCACACGTGGTGATCCCACTGGCCTACCGGATCGGGGCGGATCCCCGCATTCTGGACGTGGTTGAGGGCATATTGGGCCCTGATATCTTCATCTATGCGGTGGAGTTTTTCATCAAGGAGCCCAATACAAATCACAAGGTAACCATGCATCAAGACCTCACCTATTGGGGCCTGGGTGCCATCGACGGGCTGCTGACGGCGTGGGTTGCGCTTTCGCCCGCCACACCTGCATCGGGGTGCATGGATTTTGTGAAAGGCAGCCACAAGAATGCGATCCTGCCCCACGTGGACAGTGATGATCCCGACAACCTGCTGAGCCGTGGGCAGGAGGTGCAGGTTGACGTGGCGGATGATGACAAAGTGCCGATTGAAATCCACCCCGGCCAGATGTCACTGCACCACGGGCTGACGATCCACGGCTCTGGCCCCAACATAACCGACGACCGCCGCATCGCAGCTGTCATCCGTTATTGCACCCCCGACATCGCCCAACATGTGGCCGAACGCGACTACGCCATGCTGGTCCGAGGCGCAGACCGGGTCGGCAATCTCACCAATGTCGCCCCGCCAGAGGGGCTCTTTACGCCCGCCTCCCTGGCCCTCTACGATGAAATCCGTGACGTCCAGGCCAAAGCCATGATGTCAGGCGCCAAGGTCAGCAGCAAAGGGATGTACACGTGATGGACAAAGTCGCATTCACCCAGATGAAAGACGGAACGAAGGAAGACTACGACTTCCTGACCGAACACGAGGTTCAGCACAGCAAGGGCACGGCCACACGTCTGTTGGCGGCTCTGGAAGAGCTGGACGAGGGCCTTTCCGGCTACCAGATCACCCGGCTGGGCCATTCATTGCAGTCCGCCACCCGCGCCTACCGCGACGGGGCGGACACCGATTGGGTCGTATCCGCCCTGCTGCACGACATCGGCGACATCTACGCGCCCTACAACCACGATGAATACGCCGCCACCATCCTGCGCCCCTTCGTGCGCGAACAATGCAGTTGGTGCGTGCAAACCCATGGCGATTTCCAGATGCTCTACTTCGGCCACCACGTGGGCGGCGACCAACACAAGCGGGACCGCTTCAAAGGGCACATCTACTTCGACGATTGCGCCGAGTTCTGCGAACGCTGGGACCAGTCCAGCTTTGACCCCGACTACGAATCCCTGCCGCTCGAGTTCTTCCGCCCCATGGTCGAAGAGGTCTTTGCCCGCACGCCCTACGACCCGAACGTCATCCGCGAAGGGCAGCGCGAACCGCTGACGACCTGACGCAAACGGGACGGCGGGTGGGGCGACTTGCGCAAAGCGCAGGAGCGCCGTCCGCTGGCCCTTCCCCTCTGCGCCATCCTCCGGTAGACCCGCGCGCGAAGCAGACGGGACCCGCACCATGGCACTCGACAAGACATTCGACGCAAAAGCATCTGAGACACGCCTCTACGCCGCCTGGGAACAGGCCGGTGCCTTCAAGGCCGGGGCCAACGCGAGCAAGGAAGAAACCTTCTGCATCATGATCCCGCCGCCCAATGTGACGGGCGTGCTGCACATGGGCCATGCCTTCAACAACACGCTGCAGGACATCCTGATGCGCTGGCACCGGATGCGCGGCTTCGACACGCTCTGGCAACCGGGCCAGGACCATGCAGGCATCGCCACCCAAATGGTCGTCGAACGGGAATTGGCAAAGGATACGGCCAACGCCACCCGCCGCGAAATGGGGCGCGAGGCTTTCCTCAAGAAAGTCTGGGACTGGAAGCAACAGTCCGGCAACACGATCATCGAACAGCTCAAGCGGCTTGGTGCAAGCTGCGACTGGTCCCGCAACGCTTTCACCATGTCCGGTGCACCCAATGCCCCCGAAGGTGAAGAAGGCAACTTCCACGACGCCGTCATCAAGGTCTTCGTGGACATGTACAACAAGGGCCTCATCTACCGTGGCAAGCGGCTGGTGAACTGGGACCCGCATTTTGAAACCGCGATCTCTGACCTCGAAGTGGAGAACATCGAAGTCGACGGCCACATGTGGCACTTCAAGTACCCGCTCGCGGGGGGGGCCACCTACACCTACGTCGAAATGGACGAGGACGGGAACGTCACGCTTACCGAAGAGCGCGACTACATCTCCATCGCCACCACGCGGCCTGAAACCATGTTGGGCGACGGGGCGGTGGCCGTTCATCCCTCGGACGAACGCTATGCCCCCATCGTAGGCCAACTCTGCGAAATCCCGGTCGGTCCCAAGGAACACCGCCGCTTGATCCCGATCATCACGGACGACTACCCCGACCCCGACTTCGGTTCGGGCGCGGTGAAGATCACCGGCGCACATGACTTCAACGACTACGAAGTCGCCAAACGCGGTAATATCCCCATGTACCGCCTGATGGACACACGCGGTGCCCTGCGGGCAGACGGCGCGCCCTACGCCGAAGCGGCCGAACTGGCCCTTGCCGTGGCGCGCGGCGAACGCACCCTGACCGAAGCCGAAGCCGACGCCGTCAACCTCGTCCCCGACGATCTGCGCGGGCTCGACCGGTTTGAGGCCCGCGACAAGGTGGTTGCCCAGATCACCGAAGAAGGCCTCGCCGTCATGACCACGGAGGACGACCCGCGCCTCGGTCGAAAACCCAAAAAAGGCGAGGAACTCACCGACGCCCCCGCCCCGCTGGTCGAAGCCAAGAAGATCATGCAGCCCTTCGGCGACCGCTCCAAAGTGGTTGTTGAGCCCATGCTGACCGACCAGTGGTTCGTCGATACCGCCAATATCGTCCAGCCCGCCATCGACGCGGTGCGGAACGGCGACACCCAGATCTTCCCCGAGCAGGACAAAAAAGTTTACTTCCACTGGCTGGAAAACATCGAACCGTGGTGCATCTCGCGCCAGCTGTGGTGGGGACATCAGATTCCGGTTTGGTATGGCGCACCTCTGAAAGATCTGGGCGGTACGGGCGACGAAATGCCATCTTTCTGCGCAGCCAATGCGAATGAGGCAGTCGAACTTGCCAAGAAGTTCTACAAGGACGAGTTGGGGCGAGAAATTGCTGTCTCATCGTCTCGAACAGGGATTGATCTACCCGATGGGAAAGGCGCGGTTGCCTATGGAACAGGGGAAGGCGCTTCCGGAATAGTGAACGAGGTCAGAATTTTCCGCGACCCCGACGTCCTAGACACGTGGTTCTCCTCCGGCCTCTGGCCCATCGGCACCCTCGGCTGGCCTGAGGACACGGAAGAGCTGCAAAAGTACTTCCCCACCAACGTCCTGGTGACCGGGTTCGACATCATCTTCTTTTGGGTCGCGCGGATGATGATGATGCAATACGCCGTGGTCGGCGAAAAACCCTTCGACACCGTCTATGTCCATGCGCTGGTGCGCGACGAGAAGGGCAAGAAGATGTCGAAGAGCACCGGCAACGTGCTCGACCCGCTGGAGCTTATTGACGAATTCGGTGCCGACGCCGTGCGCTTCACGCTCACGGCGATGGCCGCCATGGGCCGCGACCTGAAACTCAGCACGCAGCGCATTCAGGGCTACCGCAACTTCGGCACGAAGCTGTGGAACGCCCACCGCTTTGCCGAGATGAACGACGTCTTCGCTGCCCGCACGAACGGCACCCCCACGCCGCAAGCCACGCTCAACAAATGGATCGTTGGGGAAACCGCCCGCGTACGCGAAACCGTGGATGAGGCCCTCACCAACTACCGCTTCAACGACGCGGCCAACGCGCTTTATGCCTTTGTCTGGGGCAGGGTCTGCGACTGGTACGTGGAACTCTCCAAACCTCTTCTGCAGGACGGCGCGGCAGAGGCCGCCGAGACCCGCCAAACCATGGCTTGGGTGTTGGATCAATGCCTGATCCTGCTGCACCCGATCATGCCCTTCATCACCGAAGAGCTGTGGGAAACCACCGGCACACGGGCCAAGATGCTCGTCCACGCGGATTGGCCCACCTACACCACCGCTGACATGCTGGATGCGGATGCGGATGCCGAGCTCAACTGGGTGATCTCACTGATTGAGAACATCCGCTCAGCGCGCGCCCAGATGCACGTGCCCGCAGGGCTGCAGGTGCCGATGGTCTTCACCGACATGGACGCGGCAGCCCAGGCCGCATGGGACGGCAACGAGGCGATGATCAAGCGCCTCGCCCGCGTCGAAAGCCTTGAAAAGGTAGATACTTTCCCTAAAGGTACAGCTTCCATCCCCACGCGCGGCGCGACCTTTGGTCTGCCGCTGGAAGGCATCATCGACATTGCCGAGGAAAAGGCCCGCCTGCAAAAGAGCATGGACAAGCTGGCCAAGGAAATCGGTGGCCTTCAAGGACGGCTGAACAACCCCAAGTTCGCCCAGTCCGCCCCTGCTGATGTGGTGGCCGAAGCGCAAGCCAACCTCGATGCCCGTCAGGAAGAAGCCGCGCAGCTGCAAGCCGCCTTGGACCGTCTGGCCGAAATGGAGTAGACTGCGCGCCATGCGCAGTTTTCGCCAACTTGTCGAACGCCAGATCGCCCGCAACCGGGCGACAGGTGGTCTGCAGGGTTTGAAAGGCGAAGGTGAACCGCTGCCAAAGCGACCTGTAGAGACGGATGCCGAGGTAGCGACCTCCACCGGGTTCCGCATCATGGCCGAAGCGGGCGTACTGCCCGAGGAATTTGCCCTGAAGAAACAGCTCGATGCGGCGCGCAAGACCTATGCCGCCGCAAAGACGGCCCAAGAACGCACCGAAGCCTCCAGGCAAATCGCCGATCTTGAAATGCGCTACAACATCGCCACCGAAGCCCGACGCAAATTCATGCGCTGATCCTCGTTTCGGCAGCACCAAGATCCTCTCAACATACACGACCGCTGGTCAAGGTGGGCTCAGACCCGCCCCAGACACCCAAAAAAGGAATCGCGGCGCAGCCGTGGCAATCAGATCACGCCCCGCCAAAGACAGGCGCGCGTTTACCAAAATGCGCGGCGATCACCTCTACCTGATCGGGTTTGCCAATCAGATCGGCCTGCGCGCGGGATTCGGCATTCAATACATCCGCGTCCACACCACCTTCTGCCAGCGAAATCAGACGCTTGGCTGCAGCAATTGCCGAAGGGCTCTTACCCACAATCACCTCCGCCAGCTCCATTGCCGCCGCCAAAGGATCTTCTGCAATCTCCGTCACCAGCCCCCAGCGTTCCGCCTGCTCCGTACCCACAGGCTCAGCCGTATAGGTCAATCGCCGCAGCACATCAGAGCGTACCAGCCGCGGCAACAAAACCATGCCGCCCATGTCGGGCACGATGCCCCATTTCATCTCCATCACCGCCAATTGCGCGTCCGGTGAGGCAATCCGCATGTCCGCGCCCAAGGCCAGTTGCAGTCCTGCCCCGAACACTGGGCCGTGCAAGGCCGCGATCACGGGGATATCCAACCGGTGCCAGACCATGGCGACTTCCTGCCATTGGTTTGTGGTCCCTTCCCCATGGGTGCGCGGCATCAGCAGGCCTTCGGGGTCCTGCCCAATCCCGCCAAGCCCCGTGATATCGATTCCCGCGCAGAACGCCTTGCCCTCGCCGGACAGTACAACAACGCGCGCGTCAGAGGCCGCAACCTCCTGCCCGGCTGCAATGATCCCATCAATCATCGCCTGATCAACCGTGTTCATCTTGTCCGCGCGGGTCAGGCGCACATGGGCAATGTGGTTTTCATGAGATATTTCGACGCGTGCCATGGGGTCCTCCAACTTTGCCCCATATCACCGCATCAGCGGCGCGCCCGCCAGTCCGACGTCACGGCACGACGCGATCCACCAGCCGCATCGCGCCCAGCGCCTTGTCATAAACCAGCGTCACCACATGGCGCGCCCGCACGCTCGAAACCACACTCGGCAAGGCGCGAACGGTCCCGGCAGTAGCAGCCGCCGCGATGAAAGAGCGTCGGGTGAGTTGGGCCATGGGTATTCCTCCAGTTGCGAACGATTCTCATATAGGTATCTCAAAGCCTCTTTTCAAGGCTCCGCCCCCGGCCTATCAAAATGCCATGACCCAGCACCGCCTGACCCCGCTTGCCCAATCCCTGCCCGCCACCGTGCCTTTCGTGGGACCAGAAGCACAGGAGCGAGCCCTGCAGCGCCCCTTTAACGCACGGCTTGGGGCCAACGAAAACGTCTTTGGCCCGTCGCCCAAAGCCATCGCGGCCATGGCGGAGACGGGGCACTGGATGTATGGCGATCCCGAAAGCCACGATCTGCGCGCCGCTCTCGCGGCTCACCACGACACAACAGCTGATCACATCATCGTGGGCGAAGGTATCGACGGGCTGCTGGGCTATCTGGTGCGGCTTTTTGTGACGGACGGGGATGCGGTGGTCACGTCTGATGGGGCGTATCCCACATTCAACTATCACGTGGCGGGCTTTGGCGGCACGTTGCACAAAGTGCCTTACGTGGACGACCACGAAGACCCCGCCAGCCTTTTCGCCAAGGCGACAGAGGTTGAGGCCAAGCTCGTATACCTCGCCAATCCCGACAATCCCATGGGGAGCTGGCACCAAGGCGCGGATATCGTCACAGCGATGGAAGCATTGCCGCACGACTGCCTGCTGGTTCTGGATGAAGCCTACATCGACACCGCCCCGGAAGGCACGGCCCTTCCCCTACCCGCAGATGATCCGCGCCTCATCCGTTTCCGCACATTCTCAAAGGCTTACGGCATGGCGGGCGCGCGTGTTGGCTATGGCATCGGACACCCTGATCTGATCACCGCCTTTCACAAGGTCCGCAACCACTTTGGCATGAACCGCGCCGCACAGATGGGCGCGTTGGCGGCGCTGGACGATCAGCCCTATCTGGCGGAGGTCCTGGACAAAATCACCCACGCCCGCGCCGAAATCGCGCGGATTGCTGCGGAGAACGGGCTGACCGCCCTGCCCTCTGCCACCAACTTCGTGACCATCGATTGCGGCCGGGACGGAGACTTTGCCCGCACGGTTCTGCAATCACTGGTCGCCCGCGGCATCTTTGTTCGCATGCCCTTTGTTGCGCCGCAGGACCGCTGTATCCGGCTCAGCTGTGGGACGCCCGAACAGCTGGCCGCGTTTAGCGCGGCCTTGCCTGAAGCACTGAAAGACGCAGAAAAAGGCTGACGGATCGTTTTCGGCGGGTATTCTAAACGCCTAGACCAGCTGCGAATCTGCCGATGCGAGACACCAAGAGCGACCACCACGACCGCCCCGCGGCTCCAAATTACACGCAGGCCTGCATTGTCATGTTCGGCGTGAACCTGACGTGGATACTGGTGGCCATCTGGGCGATCTGGGGCCTGATCGCTGCTGGTGCTTTGGGCTGGGGCGTCAACCTGCTGATCCGCCGGATCGAACAGGCACGCAGTTAACCTTTCGCGATCACACCTGCTGCCGCATCAAGCGCCCCGCGCCCGTGGGGAATGTCAAGCGCGCGCAGGCCCGCCTCAATCCCGCCCAACAGGCCCAGGACCATCTGGCCATTCACATGGCCCATATGCCCCAGCCGGAAAAACCCGTGCCACGCGGGATCGCTCGGTTGGGCCATACCCAGCCCGATGCCAAGTGTGAGGCCAAGGTTCTGTTCCGTCCAATCGCGCAAGGCGGTCGCCTGAGGGGCCTCCAGCCGCAGGGCTGTTACCGCATGGCTTCGAAACGCTTGGTCGGCCACGTTCATCTCAAACGGGCCTTCCGTCCCCCAAGCCTCACAGGCCGCCCAGATCGCCTGCGCCAGAACGCGGTGCCGGTCCCAGACCCCTTCGATCCCTTCGCCATGGATCATATCCAGCGCGGTACGCAGCCCGTAGATGTGATGCGTAGGTGCCGTGCCGCCGTGATACTGAAAGAACTCTTCCGGATGCGCGCGCGGCTGCCAGTCCCAATAGACGCTGACGCGATCCATCTTATCCCGTTGCGCGGCGGCCTTGTCGTTGAAAAAGACAAATCCGATCCCAGGCGGGGTCATCAACCCCTTCTGGCAGGCCGTCACGGTGATATCGACGCCCCAGGCGTCCATCTCGAACAGATCACAACCCATGGAGGCGATGCAATCGGCCATCAGCAGGGCCGGATGGCCTGCTTCATCCAGCACCGCGCGCAGGGCCGGAATGTCATTGCGGATAGAGGTTGAGGTATCCACGTGTACGGCAAGCACCGCCTTGATGCGGTGCGCTGTATCGGCCTTCAGCACCTCTGCAATGCGGTCCATGTCCATCGGCGCACGTTTGCCGAAATCAATGGTTTCAACCTCTGCCCCAAGACCCTTGGCCATCTCGCCCCAACCAATGCCAAACCGGCCCGTGGCTGGCACAAGCACCGTATCGCCGGGGCTGATCACGTTGGCCAAAGAGGCTTCCCAGATCGCATGGCCGTTGCCGATGTACATGGCCGCGTGATGCTGCGTACGGGCCACGCGGCGCAGATCGGCCATGAGGTCGGGCATCATATCCACCAGTTCGCCCGCATAGATGTTGGGTGCCGCACGGTGCATGGCCTGCAACACCGCATCGGGCATCACCGAGGGGCCGGGAATAGCCAGATAGGAACGACCCTGGCTGAGGTCCGTGTGTTTGGGCATGAAGGTGATCTTTCGCGTTCGCGTCTGGCGGCAACTTAGCCGCAAGGGATGCAGCGTCAACACCAACACGGCACGGCGACGCTTGCCCTGCCCGTCCCCGTTTCGTAAAAACGACGAACGACTGCCCAAGGGACCGCAGGGTTGAGATGAACGATCAGACCTATACCTCCGGGCAATTGCTCCACTGGCTTTGGCACGGCTACCTCAAACGGCATACGCCTACGATGCTGGGTGCTGTGTTTTTCATGGCCATCGAAGGCGCGACACTGGGCGCTTTGGCCCGGCTGATGGAGCCGATGTTCGACAAGGTCTTTGTCGCGGGCGATTCCGATGCGCTGATCTGGGTAGGGCTGTTTCTGGCTGCGATCTTTACGCTCAGAGCCCTGGCAGGGGTGGGGCAGAAGGTCCTGCTGACCCGCGTGGCCCAAAAGACATCCGCCGCGTTGCGGATCGATCTGCTGGAACGGATGATGCAGCAGGACGGGGCCTTTCACCAAACCCATCCGCCGGGTTTTTTGGTGCAGCGTGTGCAGTCTGATGTGAATGCGGTAGGCGATGTGTGGCGGGCGGTCATCACGGGGGCCGGGCGCGATACCATCGGGCTGATTGTGCTGCTGGGCGTTGCCATCTCCATCGATCCGCTCTGGGCGCTGCTGGCCTGCATCGGCATCCCGCTAATGGTCATTCCGGTGATTGCTGCCCAACGCTTTGTCCGACGCCGCGCGCGCGAGGCGCGGGATTTGGGGGCCGAGCTTGCCACCCGTCTGGATGAAGTCTTTCATGGCCTGGTACAGATCAAGCTGAACGCGTTGGAGCAGTACCAGGCCCGCCAATACCGTGACATGACAAACACTTATGTGCGAACCGAGGTGCGCGCGGCCTTTGGCAGCTCTACCCTGCCCGGGCTGATCGACATCATGTCAGGCTTGGGCTTTATGGCGGTGATCCTGTACGGCGGGTCCGAGATTATCTCAGGCGACAAGACCATTGGCCAGTTCATGGCCTTCTTCACCGCGATCGGTTTTGCCTTCAACCCGCTGCGCCGTCTGGGCGCGATCAGCGGCATGTGGCAGACAGCGGCCGCCGCATTGGAGCGGTTGCGCGAACTGCTCGACGCACCGCTGCGGCTGGAAGACCCGAAAGACCCGGCACCTGCGCCTGAGGGCACTCCGGGGATCGTGCTAGAGAATGTGACCCTGTCCTATGGCGAGGCCAAGGTGCTGGACGGGCTGAACCTGACCGCTGAGGCGGGCAAGACGACGGCTTTGGTGGGTGCCTCTGGTGCGGGTAAATCCACGGTTTTCAACCTCTTGACCCGATTGATCGATCCGCAGTCCGGGACGGTGCAGGTTGGCGGCGTTGGCACAACGCGTTTGGCGCTCAAGGACTTGCGCGGGCTCTTCTCCGTCGTGTCGCAAGAGGCGCTGCTCTTTGACGAGACGCTTCGCGAGAATATCCTGATGGGCCGCGAGGACGTGAGCGAAGAACGTCTGCAAGAGGTGCTGGAGGCTGCCTATGTGGCCGATTTTCTGCCCAATCTGGAGCATGGGTTAGATACGCATGTTGGCCCGCGTGGCTCCGCCCTGTCAGGGGGGCAGCGTCAGCGCGTGGTCATCGCGCGCGCCCTTCTGCGGGATACAGCGATTCTGCTGCTGGATGAGGCCACCAGCGCGCTTGATGCGCAGTCCGAACAGGTGGTGCAGGACGCGCTTGATCAGCTGAGCAGCGGACGCACCACGCTGGTCATCGCACACCGGCTGTCGACCATCCGCAGCGCGGACAAGATCGTAGTGATGGATCGGGGCAAGGTGGTTGATGAGGGCACCCACGAGGAATTGCTGGCCCGTGGCGGGATCTATGCCGATCTCTACCGGCTGCAATTTGAAGAGGGCAAGACAGTGTCCGACACCCAAGGGCTGGAGGCCCTGCGGGCCAAGCGGAAAGCGGATAAAAGTCTCAAGCCGGGCATTTTTCAGCGCATTGGTCAGGCGCTCTTTCGCTGAGGCGCGCAGCGGCTTTCACCCCCGGCGGTAGGACTGCGCAAGCCGTTCGGGTGAGACACCTCCGAAATAACGCGCCAGTGTCCACAGGTTCCGTCCACCGCGCCTTAGCCAGCCTTGGTGCTGGTACTTTGCCGCACTTGTGGTCGCCGTCGCCGGAAGGCCACGCATTCGGCCCCGCAAAGCGCGCGCCATCGCGACGTCCTCCATCAAAGGCTGATCCGGATACCCGCCTACAGCCTCATAAAGCGGGCGCGGCATCAGCAGGCCCTGATCGCCATAGGGCAACCCCATCTGGCTGCGCAGATTGGCCCAGCCTGCGACGATGCGCGGGGCCAGACCCTGCGCATCAAAGGCAAGCTGAAACCACGCGGCGTCCTCCGTTTGCATTTGACTGCGCACGGGCCTCGACCATCCGGGCGACAACAAGGTGTCTGCATGCACCACCAGCAGCCAATCGCCGCGCGCCGCCGCGCACCCGCGCCTCAGCTGTCCCCCGCGCGAAGGTGCGCCATGCAGCACATCTGCCCCCCAGGCCTGCGCCGTGGCACCGGTGGCGTCAGTTGACCCGCCGTCGCTGACAATCAATTCCCGGATCAGCCCAACGTCCAACCCCTCCATCAGCGCGGCAAGGCACTTGGGCAGGCTGTCTTCGGCATTGAGCGTCGGGATGATCACGGAAATCGGGGCGCGCAAAGGGGCTGCCTCTTTTGATTTGGCGGTGCCGCCTATATGTCATGGCAAACGGTTCAAGGACAACATGCCATGCGCACCCGCCGCATTCTGCGCCTGACGGGCGAAGACACCCAAGACTTCCTGCAAGGGCTGGTCACCAATGATGTGGCGCGGCTGAACGATGGGCTTGTGTATGCCGCCCTGCTGACCCCGCAGGGCAAGTATCTGGCCGATTTCTTTCTAGCACCTGAAGGGGACGCCGTACTGCTGGACGTGGACGCGAGCCTTGGCGACGGGCTGGTCCAGCGGCTGTCGATGTACAAGCTCCGCGCCAAAGTGGAGATTGCGGAGGCTGACTTGCACCTGCATCGCGGATTAGGCGAGGTGCCGGAGGATGGTTTTGCCGATCCCCGGCAAGAAACGCTCGGCTGGCGTGCTTACCGGAATGCACCGCAAGAGACGGATGAGACAGACTGGACGGCGCTGTACGTCGAAAATCTGGTGCCAATGACAGGCGTGGAGCTGACCCCTGACACCTTCATCCTTGAGGCCGGGTTTGAGCGCCTGAACGGCGTCGATTTTCGCAAGGGCTGCTACGTGGGGCAGGAAGTGACCGCCCGGATGAAGCACAAGACCGAGCTGCGCAAAGGGCTAGCGCAGGTCGAGGTTTCCGGAGCCGCGCCCGTAGGCACCGAGTTGACGGCCGACGGCAAAGTCGCAGGCGCGCTATATTCGCAGGCTGGCGGGAAAGGCATCGCGTACTTGCGCTACGACCGCGCCAAAGGGCCGATGCAAGCAGGCGATGCTGTCGTGACCTGGAGACCAACGTCAAGCTGACGCCCACCAAGCTGCTATCTCTTCGATGCTGATCCGCTCTGACAAACCAATGCCAACCAGTCGCGTTTCCTGTGGCGATTTCAGCGGCTTGACGCTGATCGTGGGGCCGACGCAGTGGACCTCCCAGGCAGAGGTATCATCCTGCGCAACGAAACCCTTCACCCGGAACAGAGCTTCTGGCCTCGCCGCCAGCTTTGCAAAGAGCGTCGCATGGTCCATTCGTTCGGCGCCTGTATGTTGCCACGCGACATAGGCGCGGTGCACGGCAGCTGGGCTTGCCGGAACCTCGCCCGCCTCAAGGCCAAAAAGCACAGGGGCCAGCGCAGCGATATCTCGCAAATCCACAACCTCCGCCCGGGCTTGCAGGCCCAGTTGCAACGCCAAAGCAGGTTGCGGTTCCTCCGCTTTGCTGAGACAGACCAGATCGGCTGCCCCCACCTGCCCTAAGACCTGTGCGCCAATCTGCGCGTCTGCGGACAATGCGGGCCAAGTCAACGCATCGACCACGGTGACGATACCGCCATAGATCAGGTCAGGTTCGGCTTGTGCCACCTGCGCGATGCGGGCGGGATCGGCAATGCCGGAAGCCTCAATGATGAGGTGATCGGGACGCGGGCTGCGGTCGAGCACGTCACCGATGGCAAGAAACAAATCCGCCCCCATGGTGCAGCACACACAGCCATTCGACAGGGTAAGTGTATCCTCGGTTGCGGAGGTCAAAAGCTCCGCATCGATGTTGATCGCGCCAAAGTCATTGACCATGACCAACAGCTTGAGCCCGTGATCCTCCGCCAGCAAGCGGTTGATCAGCGTGGTTTTTCCAGCTCCGAGGTAGCCGGAAATAACAGTCAGCGGCAGGCGTTGGTTCACAACAGGGCCACGCGGCCCCCAAATACGGTGCCCAGTACGGGGACGTCCTTTAGCGCCATGGGGTCAACGGCGGTGGGGTCCTGCCCCAACACTGCAAAATCCGCGCGTTTACCGGTTTCAATGCTGCCGATCTCTTTGTCGAGCTTGAGCGTGTAAGCCGCACCCATGGTGATCGTGTGCAAAGCTTCCGCCACGCTGATACATTGGGCGGCCCCCAGGGTCTCACCGCTCATCGTCTTGCGGTTGACGGCACACCACGCAGTAAAGAGCGGGCCAAGCGGCGTCACAGGCGCGTCCGAGTGGATCGCGATTTTCACACCTGTATCAAGCGCCGTGCGGCAGGCGTCCATCCGATGGGCCACGTCCTTGCCCACCGTCAGCGCCACATGCTGATCCCCGAAGTACCAGATATGATTGGCGAATATGTTGCAACACACGCCAAGCTCCACGGCACGTTCATAAAGGTCGCGGCCCATCAGCTGGCAGTGTTGCAACACGTGGCGGTGCCCGCGCCAGGGGTGCTTTTTCATCGCCGCCTCAATGGCATCAAGAGAGACATCCGCAGCCTCATCTCCGTTGACATGAATGTGCATCTGGATGCCACGGCTGTGCATTTCTTCGACCAGCGCAAAAATCGTCTCTGGCGGCGTGTTCCACAGCCCGTTGGGCTGACCCCCGATGTATCCGGGCGACCGCACCCGGGCGGTCCAGCCCTGAATAGAGCCGTCGGTCATCAGCTTTACCGCCCCCAAGCGCAGCTTGTCCGTTGACCGTGCGCGCATGGCTTCGGCCCTATCGGCCATTTCTTTTGGCCCGGACATCGCCCCCAATGCGGGCACGATGCGCAGGGGGAAATCCTCTGCCCCGGTGAGGCGCAGCATGGCGGTGAGGTCTTCCTCCTCCATCTGGCTGAAGAGGTCAGTCACGGTCGTCACCCCTGCCCGCTGGGCCACATCCGCATAGGCCTGCACGGCGGCGGGTTCCTGACTGAGCTGACGGAAATCGATGCCCAGGCGGCGCATGATCGGGAACATGGCCGCCATTTCCTGCAGCTCGCCCGTCGGCTGGCCCCTGTCATCCTTGATCACACCCTCAGCGTTCGTGGTGGCATCAAAGCCTGCCATCTCCAAAGCGACAGAGTTTACGCACATCAGGTGGAAGTTGGAGAAAATGATCGCGATGGGCCGCGTGCTGCTGATCTGGTCGAGGTGCTTTGCCCCCAACCGCTCTGTCGTCAGAAAGATCGGGTCAAACCCCCAACCGACCAACGGTTCCCCATCATCCAGGCCTTTTTCATAGTCGCTGAGGCCCGCGATCACGGCATCAATGTCCGTCAGCCCTTTCCACAGCTTGCCCGAAGGGTCGATCCGGTCGTGATAGCCCGCATAAGCATAACGCCACATGGCCCCGGCCATCATATGGGCGTGGCCTTCGACAAAGCCGGGCATCAGAACAGTATGAGCCAGACTGTAATCATGGGTCACATCGCCCCAGGCGTCGGCGCACCGCGCATCCCCGACGGCAAGGATCTCTCCCTCCCGCACGGCTACATGTGTCGCCTCCGGCTGGTTCGGATCCATCGTGATGATCTTTTTCGCTTCGAAAACAATGATGTCGCCCATGATTCCCCCCATAGCTGAGGCAACTATGGCAGCCGCAGGAAATCGGGCAAGAGCCTGTTCAGAATCCAAAGACGCCAAAAGGTTCCCCCTTTGGCGTCCGGAAAGTACTTAAAATTGAAATGACCTTACGTCATCCAATCAGGCGCGTTCGACGTATTCGAAGGTCTCTGTGTTCACCACGATGTCCTCGTCTTGACCGACAAAGGGCGGAACTGTGATCTTAACACCATTGTCCAAAATCGCCGGTTTGAACGAGTTGGCGGCCGTCTGGCCCTTCACCACGGGCTCGGTCTCAACCACTTTGCAGGTGACCTTCTGCGGCAGGGACGCATTAAGCGCCTCTTCTTCATAATATTCCACCACGACCATCATGCCGTCCTGCAGGAACGGGCGGCGGTCCCCCAGAAGGTCAGCGCTCAGTTGCACCTGCTCGTAGGTCTCTGTGTCCATCAGAACCAGCATCCCACTGTCTTCATAGAGAAATTGCTGGTCTTTTTGCTCCAGACGCACACGCTCCACCTTGTCCGCGGACCGAAAGCGTTCGTTCAATTTTGAGCCGTTCCGCAAGTTCTTGAGCTCAACCTGAGCAAAAGCGCCACCCTTGCCGGGCTTCACATGGTCGACCTTCACAGCAGCCCAAAGGCCGTCGTTGTGCTCCAGAACGTTTCCGGGGCGAATCTCGTTTCCGTTAATTTTTGGCATGTGGCAAAACCGTGGCAAAAGGTTGATGAAAGGTTGACGCACCCTATATCTGGCGGGATGGGGCCCTGCAAGTAACCGACATTTGGTGCTGCAAATGCAGCGAGATATGCGTGAAGCGCAGAGCAGCCATGCAAAAAAGTTCTATCCGAATCGGGGGTTATCCGTCATAACGAACCTCACGCCGGAAATGACAAGAGCAAGAATAACGGAAAGGACAACGAATGAAGGATTTCGTTGATGGTACCGCGTTCAACAACGAACAAGGCAACCGTGCCCGCAAACTTTTCGCAGCTGTGGTACTGGCTGCACTCGACGATGCAATCGCCGACGACAAGAAATATGGCAACGGACCAGAGCAGATCGCACGCTGGGCGCGTTCGCGTGATGGCCGTGAGGTTCTGAGCTGCGCCGGCATCGACCCCAACGAGCGGGTTGTGTCCGGTCTGATGGAATTCGTGGGCAAGGGTGTCCGCACCTCCGTGGCGCTGAGCCGCGAAGAGAGCGAGCGCCGCAACGCTGCCGCACAACAGGCCGAAGCCGCCTGATCAGATACCCCCTTGAAAGGGTTTGGAAAACGCAGTCCTTCGGGGCTGCGTTTTTCGTTTGGAGGAAAATCAGGCGTTGAAGACAAACATCCAGACGCGGGCGACCATCAACTCAGCCGCCACAAGCGCGGCAATCAGGGCAGACAAGATCCAACCGGGCCTGCGCCACAGCAACAAAGCAGCGCACCCAAGCGCAATCACCACCTCGATCGGCCCGACCCAAAGCGCACCGTGCCGTCTGTCCCAATAGCTGACGGGGCTTTCAAAGACCCAGTTCGAGAGCGGCCAGAAATGTGGGCGCCCGTCATCGTGATGCAGCGGAAAATCGAGTGCGATGTGCAGAAGCGCACTACCCGTCAGGGCGATGGCCCATCCTGTTCGTTTCCACAGCGCAAGACCCAACAAAACGCCCCAGACAATGAATGAGTTATCGATGGCAAAGACCGTCTGCCAGGCATCAGAAAAATAGAGCTCATCAAAGACCACATTCGGCGGGATTTGCAGGATGAAGAGCGACACGCCAGCCATCAGATAGAGCGATAGGTCAGGCAACAAGCCTCCCGCCATCCCGGCCCAGATCAGCCGCCTGTCCCCGCCCCGCCCCATAGCGGCACCGCCGATCAAAAGATGTGCTGGTGTGTTCATGAAATCCTCTTTTCGGGCCGCGCGAATTGCGGCAGGTTGCGCCAACCATGAGGGCCAGCAAATGACAAAAGCGATCATGATACAAGGGACCGGCAGCAATGTCGGAAAGTCCATGATCGTTGCAGGCCTGATCCGCGCCTGCGTACGTCGCGGGATCAAGGCGCGTCCATTCAAGCCGCAGAACATGTCAAACAATGCCGCCGTGACCGTGGACGGGGGGGAGATTGGCCGCGCGCAGGCCTTGCAGGCGCGGGCGGCGGGGGTCGATCCACACACGGATATGAACCCGATCCTGCTGAAGCCACAGTCCGCAACGGGCGCACAGGTGATCGTGCAAGGTCAGATTGCGGGGCATCAGGAAGCCGCCGCCTTTGGCAAGAACAAGCAAGCGCTTATGCCCGCCGTTCTGCAGTCTTTTCATAGACTTGCGGGCGGATGCGATCTGGTCATCGTCGAAGGCGCGGGCTCGCCGGCAGAGACGAACCTGCGCGCGGGCGACATTGCCAACATGGGGTTTGCAACCGCTGCCGGGGTGCCAGTGATCCTGATGGGTGACATCGACCGGGGCGGCGTGATCGCGCAAATCGTCGGCACTCAGGCCGTGTTGGATGATGTGGACCGTGCCCAAGTGCGGGGCTTTGCCGTGAACAAATTTCGCGGCGACAGAAGCCTTTTTGACGCGGGCCGAGACGACATTGCGACGCGCACCGGCTGGCCTTCGCTGGGCGTCATTCCGTGGTTTGATCAGGCACATCGTCTGCCCGCCGAGGACGTCATGGACCTGGGTCAGCGCGAAGGGACCGGCGAAGGCTGCGTGATTGCTGTGCCACGCCTGCCCCGTATCTCGAACTTTGACGACCTCGATCCACTGGCGGCAGAACCGGGCGTGGACCTGCGCCTCATCACGCCGGGTATGCCCCTGCCCGCAGATGCGGATCTGGTGCTGATGACCGGGTCCAAGGCGACCATTTCTGACCTTGCAGCCTTCCGGGCTGAGGGCTGGGATATCGATCTGGCAGCCCACATCCGACGCGGCGGCCATGTGCTGGGGCTGTGCGGCGGCTATCAGATGCTGGGCAAATCCGTCGCTGATCCGCATGGGATCGAAGGCGAGCCAGGCACGGTTGCTGGGCTGGGACATCTGGATGTTGAGACCGTCATGGCTCCCAAAAAGCACCTGTCGCTGAAAGAGGCCCGCCATCCGGCCAGTGAGACAACCCTCACGGGCTACGAAATCCACATCGGAGAGACAAGCGGACCAGACACAGCCCGAGCCTGGCTGGAAGTGGATGGAAAACCGGAAGGCGCTTCAGCCCCGGGAGGTCGGGTACAAGGCTGCTATATGCACGGCATTTTCAGTGCGGACGGTTTCCGGCGCGCGTTTCTGGAGAGGTTTGGTGCCGGATCAACATTGAACTTTGAAGCAGGCGTCGACGCAGCAATTGACGCGCTGGCGGACCACGTAGAAAGCTACATGGACGTTGATCTGTTGCTGTCTCTTGCAGAAGAGGTCCGGGGTTAGAGTGCCCTGCCCCGGGTTTCGCTATCTCAATGCAGGAACTTCAGTCTATGAGGCAGCTGGCACCGCCTGAATACCGCGATCCCGACGGGCTAAGCGGTGTATCTCTTCGCTGGCTCCAGCGAATGTCGCTCTAATCCAGATCGCGCGCGGTCAGGGCGCGGTGAATCTCTCGCCGGACCAGACGGCGCACGTTACGCGTAATGCGTTCGCCCAAAGCGCCTTGAAGTTCTGCATGAACAATCTCTGTGATCATCTCGCGAAGCGTTTCTTCGTCGAGCAGCTGATCCTCGCTTGGAATCGCAAAACCGGCAACACCCTGGTCCTCTTTCACATCAGAGGCTGGCTCAGCACTTTCCATGTGGACAAATTCGTCAACAGGCTCGGCTTCCTCAACATCCTGAAGAACCGTTTCAGCAGTCGTTTCATCTGCAGTTGTTTCATCGACAATGGTGTCGTCCGCACGGTGCGAGAACGTAACCTCGCTTTCCGTCGCAGTGTCTGGTTCAGGCGCGGCTTCGGTGTCGGCGGCGGGCTCGACATCTTCCCACGTCATGGCAGGTGCTTCTTCGGCCGCATTGGCGTCAGCGCTGGCACCGTCTGGTTCCCATTCGTCGGCAATATCGCCAATCGCGGTCTCAAGAGCTGCAATCTTGGCGCTTAACGCTTCGACTTCGCCGGGCGCCACTTCTTCGGCGGGTGCGTCAAACGGCGCATCCACCTTGTGATTCTGATCAAGTTCCCCGTCCAGATTGTCATCATCATCAAATCCATAGGGGTCGCCAGCATAGTCTTCTTCCAAAGACCGTGGCGTTTCAGAAAGGTCTGCCACATCCAAAGCCCCGTCCACCGCACGCTCCTCAGCTGCCAATGCGGCGTGCACTTCGGCGTCTACGGCTTCGCTGATGCTCTCTTCGACGATCTCCGGGATGCTCGTCTCTTCCACCCGCAAGGCGGGTGTCAGGACCAGCCGGTCCGGCTTCGCTTCTGGCTGCGGCGACGGTTGCAGGGGGCGTTTGTCTTCGGACACCAAACGGCGGATTGAAGACAGAACATCCTCTACCTCGGCATTTTTGACGGGGTCGGACATGTTGTTTACCACTCTTTCCTCGGTCGCAACTCTAGCGCGGCCCGGGGATTCTCACAATGGTCTGCTAAAATTTGTCACTCTTTTCCGAGCGCGCGTAGAACGCGGTCCAGCTTTTGTCCCTGCGTGGAATAGAGAGCCGGACTGTCCTTGGCGATATTGTAATAGGACTCCAGATCGTAGATCTGGACCGGCAACTTCAGGTCTTGCGCGGTCAGGCGACCCGTCGATGACAAAACCGCATAGGCGGCAATATAAAGCAGGGCTCGCGCAGATACGCGGTTTGTCTCAGCGTCGAGTAGGGATTGTTCGGCGTCCAACACATCAAGGGTCGTGCGGGCCCCTAACTTGGCTTCCTCGCGCACCCCCCGAAAAGCGATACGGGCCGCTCTGATTTGCCGCTCTGACGCCTCAAGCTGGGCCTGCGCTGAACGCAGGCTCGCGTAGGCGTCCCCCACATCCTGCTCCAGATCATGGCGCACAATGTGAAGATTGGCACGCTGCGCATCACGCTGCGCCATCGCCTTGCGCAATGTCGCAGACAGGCTGCCGCCCTGATAGATTGTTTGGCTAAGGTTGATGCCCACAGATCCCACCCGACTGTCAGATTCGTCGCGGAAGGACTCTGTGACCCCCAATTGACCATTCAGCGTCACACGTGGGTTCAGCGCCGCTTCTGAAGACTTCACCAGCAACTCAGCGGCGGCCACCTGATGCTGCGCGTTTCGCATCAATGGGTGACTGCGCACCGCCAAACCCTTGGCTGAATTGATGTCATTGGTAATTTTCGGCAGACGGGGCGGTGGTATCAGGCGACCGGGTGCCCTTCCCACCGCATTGCGATACTCCTCATTGGCGCGCAGCAGTTCCCCTTCTGCAGCTGCCAAACCACTGCGGGCGTTGGCCAATTGTGCCTCCGCCAATGCAACATCGGTTCGGGTCACCTCCCCAACGTCAAACCGATCCTGCGCGGCACGCAATTCCTGCTGGAGCAAGCGCAGGTTGTTGTTGCGCAAGGCGACAATTTCGTTCGCTTCAATCACAGTCATGTAAGCCTGGACCGTGCGGAACAGGACCTGCTGCTCGATATTAAGCAGGCTCTGGCGGGTCGCCAGAACCGTTTCTTTGGTGGAGTCGACCCGGAATTGCGTGGCCCCAAAATCAAAAAGCAAAAGCTCCGCAATCAGGTTGATCGACACCGTAGCGCTTCGGTTGCTTGTCGGGGTGAAAAAAGGTGCAGTACGGCGTCTGCCAAAGTCTTTGGTCGCGTTCGCCGTCCAGCGCACCACGGGCAGCAAAGCTGCATTGGCCAAAGCCACGTCTTCGTCAGCGGCCCGAAGCACCGCGCGGTTTTGATCCAGCAAGCCTGAGTGATTGTAGGCAGCCACCAGCGCATCAGCGAGTGTCTCCGCCTGCACGCGTTGCATGTTGAAGCCCGCAAAAAGTGCGGCCATTAGGAACGTAAGAAGCCCTCGCTTCAAGACCTGCCGTATTGCCTTCACTGCGCTACCCCCCGGTTGCGGCCCCTCGTGGGTGCCATGGGTCAGAGTTGGAATTGTTCCTGTCTTTCGAAGCCTTCAAGTATCGGTGCCCCAGCATTGAAGATCATGCGCCAGCTGATCCGGTCGCCTCGCTTGTGGCCGATGCGAACCTCGCCTAACGCCCCATCCATAAAGAGACAGGCGATCCGGCCTCCGTCCTTCAACTGGGCTGTCAAAGCTTCGGGCACAGAGGACACGCCGCCTTGGATTATGATCACATCGTAAGGCCCGTGTTGAGCGGCGCCTTCGGCGAGAGGCCCTGCTTGCACAGCCACATTGTCAGCACCCGCATCCACCAACGCCTCTTGCGCCTCAGCGGCCATAGCTTCATCCGCCTCTACCGCGACGACAGCCTCCGCCATCCGCGCAATGACAGCAGCAGAGTATCCCATCGCGCTGCCCACATCGAGCACCATCTCATCGCCGGAAATTGCCAGTCCATCCAGCATCTTGGCCAATGTGCGCGGCTCCAACAGCACGCGCCCTTCGCCCAGATCAAGGTTTTCGCCAAGATAGGCAGCTTCGCGTTGGGCGGCTGGCACGAAGTCCTCACGCGCGACGGTCAGCATGGCCTCAATGATCGGAAATTTGGTAACATCCGAGGGTCTGACCTGGGTGTCGACCATCATTGTCCGGCGCTGCGCGAAGTCACTCATTTGCTAAACTCATCAGTTCAGATTCTCAGGTATCCAAGATGTGCCATATCGCGCCGCCCTCAGCAACGGCAGAAGCAGCGATTTTGGAGCCCCTAAGTTCTTGCAGCGCTCCATCACTTCGTTTAGCAGTGCGGCACCCACACCACGGACGGCGAGTTGGCGGAGTGGTGACGCAGCGGATTGCAAATCCGTGAACACCGGTTCGATTCCGGTACTCGCCTCCAGCTTCCAGCACACCCTTTCCTTAGGACCCGCACAGCGCCTGTTCGCTCATCCAAGGACAAATGCGGCTGACGGGGGGCGATGTTGGCGCTACTAACGGTGCATGACCAACAACAGTTCAACCGAAGAAGATCAAACGCAGGCCACCCTACGGCGGGCAAAGGGGGAGTTTGTGCGGGGGGTCAGCGGGTTCAGGTGGGCGATGGGGGAGACTGACTTTCCTCCCACGCCTGGACGCTACCACCTTTTTGTCGCGCTCAACTGTCCCTGGTGTCATCGGGTGACGCTGACCCGCAGTGTATTGGGGCTAGCACAGGCCATCGCCATGGACGTGGCTTTTCCAAATCGTACGGGGGAGGACGACCCCGCAGGCCCAAACTTGTGGGAGTTTTCGCCCCATCGCATCGCGACCCTGACAGGGGGTCCCCTGCCCGAATGCACAACAGACACCGGGACAGGCACAGGTCTAAGGCTGGCCAAGGAGATTTACCAACGCGAAGGGTCGGAAGAACAATCGCTCCCGGTTCTCTATGACAAGCAGTCGGATCGGATCGTGAACAATGAAAGTGCGGAGATCATTCGCATGTTGGATCAACAGGCCGAGGCGCTGTCGGACCGGGTTCCTCCCCATCAGCTTTATCCTGATGATCCGGCACTTCAGGCCGAGATCGATGCGCTTAACGAAGACATCTATATCGCGATCAATAATGGGGCTTACAAGGCGGGGTTTTCCTCTGACCAGCGGGTCTATGCCAAAGCGTTTGAGGCTTATTTCGACATGCTGCAGACGCTGGAAATGCGCCTGTCTGATGGGCGTGATTTTCTAACGGGGGATCACTTTACCGAAGCGGATCTGCGTCTTTTTCCGACGCTGTACCGCCATGATCCGGTTTACATGGTCCGCATGAAGCTCAATGGCGCGCGCATTCTGGATTATCCACATCTCTGGCGCTGGCTCTGCCGGGTGCATGCGCTGGAGGGCGTCGCAGAAGCCTCCTCGCTCATTCATTGCAGGCAGGGCTATTTCGGGCGGTCCTGGAATGGGGTTGTGCCTCTTGGCCCGACCACGCCGATGCCCTATCCACAGGCTTACGACCACCCCGAACTGGCAGGAGCCTGACTGCAGATGTCAAAGACCGCGCATATCGCCGTGATCCCCGGCGACGGAATTGGTGTGGACGTCACCGTGGCCACGCTGACGCTTGTGGATGCCGCCCTTGCGCGCGCGGGTCTGAAGCCGCTGAAACGCGAAACAATCGAGGCGGGTGCTGGGTACTTTAAGGAGACCGGCAAAGACTTTGAGCCCGGCGGCGAAGAACGTGCGGGTGCAGCGGATGCGATCTTTCTGGGAGCCATCGGCTTGCCTGCTGTGCGTCATGCGGATGGAACAGAGATCAGCCCGCACCTGCGCCTGCGGGACCGGTTTGGCCTTTATGCGGGCGTGCGGCCTGTCAAAGCCTACCCTAATGCTCCGCAAAGGCTGGCCGACCCGCGCGCGGCGCAGATTGACATGGTGATCCTGCGCGAAAGCACCGAAGGGCTGTTCTATTCCGCTGCCGCCCACGGCCGGAGCGAGATCATTGGCGATGAGGAGGTCCGAGAGACGCTGAGGATCACGCGGGACACAACGGAAAAGCTGATGCACTTTGGCTTTCGCTATGCCGCGCGACGCAAGGAACGGGGGCACGCAGGACGGCTGACCTGTGTGGACAAAGCCAACGTCTTCCCTTCCATGGCATTCTTTCGCAAGATTTATGACGAGGTTTCAGCGGCTTACCCGGGAGTCGAGACGGGATACAACTACGTTGATGCCCAAGCGCTGAACCTGATCCGGAACCCTTGGGACTATGATGTTATGGTCATGGAGAACATGTTCGGCGACATCCTGTCTGACCTTGCGGGCGGCCTGGTGGGCGGCATGGGCATGGCCGCTTGTGCTGAGATTGGCGATGAAACGGGTCTGTTCCAGCCCGCACATGGATCCGCCCCCGACATCATGGGCCAAAACAAGGCGAACCCGCTTGCGGCCATTCTGTCGGGTGCATTGATGCTGGAATATCTGGCAGACAAACTGGACACTCCTGCGTTTGGCGATGCGGGCCAGATCGTGGAAGACGCCGTACAAGCAGGCTTTGAACAGAACCGCCTGCGGCCGATGGAGTTTGGCGGCGATATGGGCACCAAGGCGGTAACCCGGACCCTGCTCGATCTGATCGGCGGCTAAAATGCCTACCTTGCAGGTAAGTGAACTCTCGCGCCGCCCGTGCTAGAGCCATCCCATGAATGAATTCTCACAAGCTCTGAAAACCTGGCGCTCTGCCCGCCGGCTGAGCCAGCTGGACCTGGCGCTAGAGGCTGAAATCTCCGCCCGCCACCTGTCATTCCTCGAAACCGGACGGGCGCGGCCCAGCAGAGAGATGGTCGCACGGCTGGGTGAGGCGTTGCAACTGCCGCTGGACGCGCGCAACCAGATGCTGACGCACGCGGGCTTTGCCGTGCGCTACAAGAGCCGCGACTGGGAAGATGAAGAGATGGCCCCGATCCGCCGCGCTGTGCGCTGGCAGTTGGAGCGCCACCTGCCCTACCCCGGCATCGCCATCGACCGGCTATGGCGGATCAAAGAGGCCAATGCAACGGCGCGTGCATTGTTTGGTCCTTTGGGTATGGGCATTGGCGACAGCATGCTGGACATGATGAAGTCCCCTGAACTGCCCCATCTGTTGGAGAATTTCCCGGAGGTCGCCCACCACGCCGCGAACCGCTTGCGCACTGAAAGCGCGGCTTTGGGGGGCGTGCCGGAGTTGGATGCGACCATCCGCTATCTGTCCGCGGTCCCCCAACCTGAAAGCGCCAGCCTGGGGCCTGTCGTGCCCACAATCCTTCGTCAAGGTGATCTGCGGCTGTCGATGTTTGCGACGATCTCTCAGTTTGGCACGCCTGAGGATCTATTGCTGGATGACCTGAAGATCGAACTCTATTTCCCCATGGACGATGTGACTGAAACCGTGTTTCAGCAACTGGCCGGAGCGAACTAACGCAAGCCGTTCACTGCCGCCTGTATCGCAATCAGCATCCTGTCGCGTTCGGCGGCAAGATCATCCGTGCTGCGCCCTTTGGCTTGCGCGTCCATTCCCGCCACCAGCGCCTCAATCGTCGCATCATCCAAACGCGGATCACCCAGATCGTCCCACCAACCGTTGAACGTGTCGCGAAAATGGTCGCAGAAGGCCCGCAGGCCCCCGTCGCCCGCGCCAAGATGGAACAGTGACGTCGGCCCCATCGTCGCCCAGCGCAGGCCAGGACCTGCCCACATCGCCTTGTCGATGTCTTCAACGCTCGCGACACCTTCAACGGCCATATGCACGGCCTCGCGCCAGACGGCGGCTTGCAGCCTGTTTGCCACATGGCCGGGCATCCCTTTCTGAATGCGGATCGTGACTTTGCCGATGTCGGTATAAAACGCCTCAGTCCGGTCCAAGACGCCGTTGGCAGTCCGCGCATTTGCGGTCAATTCCACCAGCGGGATCAAATGCGGCGGATTGAACGGATGGCCCAGGATCAGCTTGCCAGGATCGCGCCAACCTTCCTGAAGCGCTTCGATGGTCAGACCGGATGTAGAGCTTGAGAGGATCGCATTGTCCGCCAAAGTAGGCTCAATCTCCGCATAAAGCGCATGCTTGATGGGTAGACGCTCAGGGACGTTTTCCTGAATGAAATCAGCGTCCTCCACCGCCTCAGCCGCCGTCGGCACGAACCGCAACGCATCACGCGTCGCCCGGGCGGTCAGCCCCAGTTCGTCCAATGCCGGCCACGCCATATCAATGTAGCGCCTAACTGCCTCCTCCGCCTGCTCTGCCGGGTCAAACACCGTGACAGAGCGTCCCGCCGCGAGAAAGAGCGCAGCCCAGCTTGCCCCAATGACCCCTGCCCCCAAAACGGCGGTGTTCTTGATGTCTTTCATCAAAACAATCCCGGATTAAGCGGTGAAGCAGCAGTCATTCCGCCATCGATGGTAAAGAGCTGGCCTGTGGCAAATGCGGCTTCATCGGAGGCCAGCCAAACGGCGATGGACGCGATATCATCCGGCCTGCCAAAACGCCGCGTCGCGTGCCTGGCCAGCGCGTCCTTGCGCGCGCGGGCCGGGTCCTGCGCCAGATCAAAGCCTGCATCCAGCATTCCCGTCTCAATCCATCCCGGGCAGATCGCGTTGCAGCGGATGTGGGGGCCATGATCCACCGCAATGGAGCGTGTGAGCCCATGCACAAAGGCCTTGGACGCGTTGTAAAGCGCCATCGAAGGGTCCGCCACGTTGCCCGAAATCGAACCGATATTGTAACTGCCCAGGTTGTCGGTGGCGTTTTTCGGCTGCGTCAAATCGACTCGGGGGAGCACATTCCGGTTTTCTGATTGAGGATTTCATGAGTCGATCAGGGCATGTCTGGCGAACCCACCCATACCAGCGGACTTGCTGAACTCTCGAAGTCCCAACTGATTGAATTGATCGAAACGCAGCGTGAGACGATTGCGTATCTTGTCGAGGAGAACCGGCGACAGGCAGAGATGATCGTTGTGCTTGAGCAGCGGATTGAGGGGCTTGAGCGTCGCCTTGCGTTGAACAGCCGGAACAGCAGCAAGCCTCCGTCGAGTGACAGCCCTGCGAAGCCGACGGCGAAGGGCAGGAAGGATCAGCGCGGGCAACTGGATCGCAAGCCCGGCGGTCAGCCGGGGCACAAGGGCACGACCCTGGAGCAGACGGACACCCCCGACGAGGTTGTCGACCATCATCCACAAGCCTGTCCCGACTGCGATCATGATCTGACGCAATGCCCCTCGCAGGGGTTTGCAGCCCGGCAGGTGTTCGACCTGCCGCCGCCGCCACCCCTCACGATCACTGAGCACCGGGCTCATAAGTGCACATGCCCGAACTGCGGAAAGCACGTGCGCGGCACGTTCCCGGAAGGGGTCAGGGCACCGGTTCAGTACGGCAATCATATTGCGGCCATGGCGAGCTATCTTCAGACGTACCATTGCATTCCCGATGACCGTCTGTCGCAGGTCTTTCGTGACCTGTTCGGCGTGCGCATTTCCGCCGCCACACTGGCGCGGCTGATTGCGAAGGTGGCGGAGGGCATGCTGTCTTTTGCAGACGCTGTACGTGACGCCTTGTGCGGTGTGCAGGTGGCGGTGAAACATCTGGATGAAACAGGTCTGCGGGTTGAAGGCCGAAACCGGTGGCAGCATGTCATCTGCTCATTGACCCTGAGCCATTTCCGGATGGGGGCGGGCAGAGGCGATCTGCTGTCCGGCGTATCGGGGATTGCGGTGCATGACAACTGGGCATCCTACGCCAGGATGGAGGAGGTCGTGCACGGCCTTTGCAATGCCCATCACATGCGCGAGTTGCAGGCGCTCGTCGATATCGAAAAGGAAGCATGGGCTGCGATGATGCAGACTATCCTGCTGGACGCGAAAAGGGCGGCCGCCAGCGCCCGGGCAAACGGTCGGGATCATGTCGCGGCGCATGTGGTCAAGGCCATCGATGAGCGCTACGACACCTGCATCGCGCAGGGGCTGTCGTTACATGAAAACCAGCCACCGCTGAAACCCGCACTGCCCGGCAAATCCCCCCGAGGACGACCAAAACGGCGAACCGGACACAATCTCGTGCTGCGATTGCGTGACCGCAAGGCCGATGTCCTGCGCTTCCTTACCGACTTGCAGGTTCCCTTCACAAATAACGAGGCCGAGAGGGATCTGAGAATGGGCAAGGTCCGTATCAAGGTCTCGGGATGCTTCCGCACACTGACCGGCGCGGAAAACTTCTGCACCCTCAGAACCGTGATCGAAACGGCACGCAAACAGGGCTGGTCAATAATCGAAACACTCCAGAAAACCGCCGATCAACTCATCCAGAAACTCGAACCGACCTGACAAAATCAAGCGTCTGAAACGCCCCAGAGACAACCTGAATAGTTACCCGATATTAATGACAGACCCACCCTTGGGCATGACCGGAATGAAGGCACGGCACATGTTGAAGACGCCTTTGCAATTGGTGCCGATCACCGCCTCCCAATCGGCGTCGGTGCTGTCGGGCACCGTCTTTTCGACCTGCACGCCTGCGTTGTTGACCAGAATGTCGACAGGCCCCGCTACGGCGTCTATCGCCTGCCTGTACGTCACATCCAGATCGTGCCAGCCAATCGCGCTGTCCAGCCCGTCGGGCCGCGCCCCCCGCCCGCAAGTTGTGACTTCAGCGCCCTCTGCGACGAAGGCCTCCACAATCCCGCGCCCGATGCCTTGCCGTCCGCCGGTGACAAAGGCGCTTTTGCCTGCCAATCGCCCCACCTTAAAACCCCACCCTGTCGCCGCCTTTCAGCGCGAGCCGCGCGCGCGCTTCTTCAGGTGTGGCGACGCTCAGTCCGAGGTTTTCGATGATCTCCCTGATCCGTGTCACCTGCTGCGCGTTGGAGGTCGCAAGCTCTCCCTTGCCGATGAACAAGCTGTCCTCCAGCCCCACCCGCAAATTGCCGCCCAACATCGCGCTTTGGGTCGCAAAGGGCATCTGATGCCGCCCGGCGGCCAGAACCGACCATTCATAATTCTCAGGACCAAAAAGTTCATCCGCCTTCTTGTGCAGATGCATCAAGTTGTCCAAGTCCGCGCCCATACCGCCCAGAATGCCAAAGACCATCTGAATGAAGAACGGCGGCTTGATCAGCCCCTGATCGATGAACCACTTCACATTGTAGAGGTGGCCCAGATCGTAGCATTCGAACTCGAACTTGGTGCCGTGTTCACCACCCAACTTCTCAATCGCGTAGCGGATGGTTTTGAAGGTATTGGGAAAGATGAAATCCTCAGTCATCTCCAAGAACGGGCGTTCCCAATCGTGCTGGAACCCCGTGTATTTCTGCAGCATCGGGAAGATGCCAAAATTGATGGAGCCCATGTTGAGGCTGGCCATCTCTGGGCTGGCAGAGGTCGCAGCAGCCATGCGTTCGTCCATCGTCATGCCCAGGCCCCCGCCGGTCGAGACGTTGATCACCGCATCCGTGGACTGCTTGATCACCGGCAGGAACTGCTGAAACGTCTCGGGGCGCGGGTCGGGCTTGCCAGTTTCCGGATCGCGCGCGTGCAGGTGGATGATCGACGCGCCTGCCTCTGCCGCATCAATGCTGGCCTTGGCGATCTCAGCGGGGGTGACCGGCAGATGGGGCGACATGGACGGCGTGTGAATGCCCCCCGTTGGCGCACAGGTGATGATCACGGGTTTGGGCATATCAGGAGGCCTCCAATCGGTTCAGCGCCTTGGTCGCACGAGAGGCGACAGATTTGCGCGGATCATCTTTCAGGCGCTGCAAGTGCGGCCCCATCCAGCCGCGCAGATCAGCGTCCTTCAATGCGAGCCTGGTTAGGTAATCCATTGAATTATTGAGCACAATCCAATCGTCATGCTGCGCCAGGTTACGTTTCACAATGCTCAAAGCATCCAGCCGCTGAGCGTCAGACATCTCCGCCTCCGCCCCCTCGAAGAGCTTTGGCAGTGTCCACTGGGCGGAAGGCTGATTAAGGTGTGCGATTTCATCGATCAGTCGGTCCACCAAAGGCAGCAGCAGATCAGGTCGTTCCGCTTGCACCCGTCGAAGGGCGTTTGAGACACGCAGGCGCACGACCTCATCCTCACTTTGGTAGCAATTGAACAACTCGTTCATGCGACTGTCATCCGCCAAGACGGCGTCTACCACCTCGATGGTGCGGCCCAGCGAGTTTGGATGACCGCCGGTCAACATATCCTCGAACAGTTCGTTCATAGCTTCATCTGTTGCACCTGAGCGCTGAGCCCCCCGTCCAACACCCACAGCTGCCCGGAGGCGTACCGCGCCTCGTTGCTCGCCAGCCAATTCACGAGGTTGGCGATGTCTTCAGGCGTGCCATAGGTGCGCATCGGGTGCACATCGCGCACGGCCTTCTGCAGCGTCTCGATATTACCCCCACCCCCGCCGGACCCATCCCCGTTGAAAAAGCTCTGCAACATCGGTGTGTCCACATAGCCCGGACAAATCGCGTTTACCCGGATGCCTTCCGGTCCGTGGTCACAGGCCATCGCGCGCGTCAGCGCGTGCACCGCCCCTTTGGTCGCACAATAGGCGGCCAGTCCCGGGTCAGCGATGAAGCCATCATAAGAGCCGAAGTTAACGATGCTTGCACTTGTTCCGCCCTTTGCTGCCGCGCGCATCAGCGGCAGGGCGTACTTTGAGGTCAGGAACGTCCCCGTCGCATTCACCGCAAAACTGCGATTCCATTCCTCCAGCGAGGTTTCCTCGATCGTCTTTTCAATTTCGATCCCTGCGGCATTCACCAGGATGTCCAGCTTCCCAACGTCAGCCTGGACGTGATCCATGGCCGCAATCGCATCCGCTTCCTGCGTCACGTCGAGCTTCACAAAGTGGCTGCCATCGTCGTCATGCGCCGCCAAGGATCCTTCGGGCGTCAAGTCAGCCGCATAGACCGTCGCGCCCTCTTTGATGAAACGCGCCACAATGGCGCGCCCGATGCCTCCGCGCGCACCCGTGACCAGCGCGGTTTTTCCCTGCAACATCATGTCTTTGCCTCTTTCAATGGGGGATAGCGATAGCGGGCGGCGGCGACGGTCCAGTCCATATGATTGCGCACGTATTGCTGGCTTGCATCGCGGGGCGGGTCGTAGTCCCAGGGCTCGCCCGCGCCTGCTTCCATCGCCGCATGCAAGGCGCGCCTTGACCGCTGGGTGGCAATGATCCGGCCCCTCAGGGCCGGGCTGTCCCACCGTTCCCGGACTTCATCCGCAAAGCCCTGCGCCTGCGCGGCGTAACCAGGATCAGTTGCCACATTCAGCCGCTCGCCCGGGTCCTGCGCCAGATCGTAAAGCTGCGGAGGATCGTTGTCGCAATGGATGTATTTCAGCGCGCCGCGCCGGATCATGAAGACCGGATGTTCTGTCATCTCCGCACAATATTCACTGATGGCGAGGTCCTCGGCGTCTGGCTCCCCGCGCATCAGCGGCACCAGACTGCGACCGTCCACGGGTTCACCGAGCATGTTCGGATCACCGCCTGACAGTTCCAGAAAGGTTGGCAACAGATCGATCAACGAACAGGCGTTGCCCGCGCGACCCTGAAGAACTCCCGGCCCCGCCATGACCAGAGGCACGCGGGCGGAATGCTCCAGATGGCTCATCTTGTACCACATGCCCCGTTCGCCCAGCATGTCACCATGGTCGGAGGTGACGATGACAATGGTATTGTCGATCTCACCCGTCTCCTCCAACGTCTTGACGATCTCACCGATCTTGCTGTCGAAATAGCTCACGTTGGCCAGATACGCCCGCCGTGCGCGACGCACCTCTTCGTCATTCAGCGGAACGGTTGAGGCCTCGGTCCCATCCATCACACGGCGCGAAAACGGGTCCTGATCTTCCAGCGCGGGGACATCCATCGGCAGGTCAATCTCAGCGTCCTCGTAAAAGTCCCACCACTCGGGCCGTGCCACATATGGATCATGAGGGTGGATGAAGCTCGCCACCATGCAGAACGGCGCATCCTTGCCCGCCGCCTTGTCCCGCGCCACATCAAACAGCCAACGTCGCGCGGCAAAGCCCACTTCATCGTCGTAGTCGATCTGAAACGTCGCCTGCGCCACACCGCTTTCCTTGACGGTGGCCATGTTGTGATACCACTTGTCGATCCGCTCAGCGGGCGCGTCCCAGTTGGGCGTCCAGGCAAAGTCAGCCGGGTAAATGTCCGTTGTTACGCGGTCTTCAAACCCATGCTTCTGGTCTGGCCCGACAAAGTGCATCTTGCCGGCAAGACAGGTGCGATAACCCAACTGTTTGAGATAATGGGCAAATGTCGGCAGCGAGGCCGAAAACTCCGCCGCATTGTCAAACGTGCCGATCCGGCTGATCAATTGCCCGGTCATAAACGCCGCACGCGACGGCGCGCAAAGCGGAGAGTTGCAATAGGCCGCGTCAAACCGCATGCCCCGCGCGGCCAGCGCATCCAGATGCGGGGTTTTGGCGACCGGATGGCCATAGGTCCCGGTGAATTGCGGGGCCAGTTGATCGGCCATCACCACCACGATGTTGGGGCGGGTCATGCGGCCCCCGTGATCGCATGCATCGCGGTCACAGCCTGATCATAAGAACAGCGCGCGCCCGTTTGCAGATATTCCATCGCCCTGAGGGAGGCTTCGTGCGCCGCATCACCGGAGCCACCAACGCAGTCTTCAACCACTCTGCAATAGTAGTCCATCTGGTGGGCGTCCGCGAAGGTGTAGTGGACACAGACATCCGTAAGACCACTGCAAAGAATGAGCGTTTCCGCCTTCAACCCCTTCAGCAATATTTCCAGATCCGTGCCAAAGAACGCCGAATACCGGCGCTTCTTGATGGTGTAGTCACTTGCCGTGATCTGCAGCTCCTTCACGGCCAGCTCCGTGCGGGGATCTCCCTCAAGGCAATGCACGTCTTCTGATCCGTCAAGCTCTCGCCCGAAATCTACAAGGTCAGGCCGATGTGCCTCCTGTATGAAAATCACCGGCACCTTTGCCTTGCGGGCCTCGGCCACCAGTTCAGCAGCCTTCAGCATCCGATCCTTGTAACCTGACATATTCGGGATGGAGCGTTCTGTGCTGTCGTCAATGAATGTGCTGGCTTGAATGTCGATCACCACGAGCGCGGGCTGGCCCACGACAAAGGGCTGACGTGCCATCAGCCTGCCCCCGCCGCATAGGCATCCAGCACCAACCCGTGGAAATGATGCACCGCGTGCTCCGATTTGCCCGATCCATCCGGGTCATGCACGATCCGGCCTTGAGAGAATGCAGGTGTGCTCATCCCGCGTTGCACGCTTTCGACCAGACCAATGTCTTCAACCTGAAGGACCTCATCAAGGTAGCGGATCGCGTCCAGCTCCATTTCGTCAGGCTCAGGTGTCTCAAGGAAAAAGTCGTATGTTTCCAGTGTCCTGTCCGGGCCTACGGGGATGATGTTCAGTACAATCATGCTCGACCGTCCGGGATACCGCATCAGGCAGGTCGTGGGCCACAACCACCAGACCGCATGGGTTTTCACCGTGGCATTGGACACATCATAAGCGCTGTTTGCACTTTGCCCCGCATCAGCCATGTGGCTGGAGTAGATGCCGTGGGTTGTCACCTTGTAGGTGTCCATGTCCACCAGATCGCAGAAATCCTTGTGGGCGGTCGGACAGTGATAACACTCCAGAAAATTGTCGACGACATTCTTCCAGTTCGACTTGATGTCATAGGTCAGACGATGGCCAAAGGTCAGGTCTTCGATGTCCGGGGCCCAGTGGCGCACTTCGGTTTCCAGATTGCCCGATTGTTCAGAGAGCGACGCTGCCGTGGGGTCAAGGTTTACAAAGACGAAGCCGCAGAACTCCTCTACCTGCACCTGATCAAGACAGATATCAGAGGTCTCAAAATCCTCCAGATGTTCCGTATGCGGCGCGCGAACCAATCCGCCGTCCAGCCGGTAGACCCAAGCGTGATAGGGACACATGATCCGCGTTGTCGTCCCTTCGCCAGACAGCAATTCATGCGCGCGGTGCTTGCAAACGTTGTAAAAAGCCCGCAGCGCGCCGTCCGTGCCCCGGACCAGCGCGATGGGATGTCCCGCGACCTCCACCGTCAGATAGCTCCCTGGCGCACGCAGCCTCTCCACATGGCACACCCACTGCCAGGTCCGCCCCAGGATGGCCTTGAGGTCCGCATCAAACCACGCCTCTTGCGTGTAGGCATCCGCCTTCAGCGAGTAGGAGCGTTGCGGATCAGAGTCGTATCCCGCTGAAATGCTGCGCAGTTCCGAATGTGCTGTGTCGGCCATCGTTCCCCCCTTTTGCTACAGCAAATCTGCGCGGGAACGGGGCACAAAGCAAAAGCAAATCCGCCATTTTTGTCGTTTTCAGGCGTTCAGCTGTTCGGCTCGGGCGTCGAGACATGGCGCTGAAGCACTTCCGTTGTCGCATCAACATCCGCACCCAAGGCACGGTCTTCGTGCAGAGGGGCGATGCGCGCGCGCAGCACGCTGTGCAGCGGTGACGGGGACAACTCTCTCAAGTCGCAAGCCTGCGCGGCCACAAGCGCCTCGGTTCCCGTCAGCAGGCGCAAGGCTGCCATCTGCTGCTCCAGCTTCACCGCCGTTTGCGCGGTCAGCGGGGCCATATCCTCCACACCGTCAGACACAGGTGCCGGGTCAAAAAGCACCGGCTGCGCATGGCGGCGCACCTCAGCCAACAAGGCCGCCGCCGTCTTTTGCAGCGGCACAAAGCCCGCGCTTACCCCGCCTACCGGGCTCAGATAGCGCGGCAGTCCCGTCAGGTCGGGATTCATCAGCCGCTGAACCCGCATCACCGCGCCCTGCCCGACCATTGCCATGGCAAGGCTGACTTGTTCCAGCGCCAAAGCCAGTGCCGGGGCTTGAAAGTTAGGGGTCGACGCCATCGCCTCAGCCCCCACCACCGCTGGGCTGTCGCTGGCCCCGTTAACCTCATCCTCCCAGATCGCGATCGCCCGGGTGAGCGCATCATGGGCGGCCCCCATGACCGATGCCAGTGTCCGAAAGCTGAGCGGGTCCTGCACCCGCCGGGGCGCCGTGTCCTTGAGCGCATCAAGGAACCACGCCGCCATCTCCGCCTGCCCAGGGGAGGTGCGCAAGGCATTGATCTCAGGTGCAAAAATCTCATTGTTTACGCCATATCCCTGGCACGCCAAGGCAGCTGCCTGCTGCGCCATCTGCAAAGTCTCATCCGCGGTATGTAGCGCCAACCCTGCGCGCGCAGCACTCAGGCCCCCGTGATTGATCAAGGCCATAGCGTCTTTCGGCTGTAAGGCGGGCGGCACCAGTCCGGCACTTTTCAAGGCGTCATCCGCCGCGCAGAGCCGCCCGTCGACCCACATTTGGCCCTGTCCCAAAACTGCCAAGGCCCATACCGCGTTCTGTGTCAGATCCGACGCCCCGACGGAGCCATGCGCAGGTACCGCAGGCGCAATTCCAGCGCGCCAGACCGCACAAAGGTGTTCAAACATCTGCACTGATATGCCTGAAACGCCCTGCGTCGCCCCGATCAACCGCGCAAGCAACAGCGCACGACCCACCCGTGCGGGCAATGGCGGCCCTACCGCCACGGCGCGCCCTTCGATCAATTGTCGCTGGAAGGCTTCGATCTCCGACGGTGCCAGCCTGTGACCGAGGTTCGCCCCAAGCCCGGTATTCAAGCCATAAACCGGGGGCTCGCCATCAGCTGCCGCATCCACCACGACACGCGCTTTTTTCAGTCGGTCAATGACGGTTGCGTCAGCCTCCAATTCGGCCCCATCCAAAGCCGTAACAAAACCCGACAGATCCCACCGCGCGCCCAGCTGCATCAGGCAAACCGCAGCTTCTGGCCCAGCCCCATGGCCTTTGCCTTGACCAGCATCGCATGGCCCAGCGCGATGTCAGACAAAGACAGCCCACGATGCCAAAACAGGATCGTCTCCTCTGCGCTCTCGCGCCCTGGCTTCACGCCCGCCACGATCTGCCCTAGCTCTGCGTGCAACGTCTCTGCTGTCAGCTTGCCTGCGTCCACATGGGCCCGCAGCGCCCCAAAAATACCATGCGCCTGTCCCCAGTCATCCATCACCACCTTGTCCATGATGTCCGTCAGGTTCAGCTCAACCGCCGACATTGTGCCATAAGGCACCACCAGCGCGCCGGGCTTGACCCATTCGGTCTTGAACAAAGGCATAGGCTCCGGCAACCGGCTCGCCTCCACCGCGATGTCAGCGCCTTCCAGGCAAGACTGCCAATCCTCGGTCACGATGATCTTTCGGCCCAGGTCCTCCTCCAGCTTGGCGGCAAAGGCCTCCCGGCTTTCAGCACGGCGCGAATGCACGCGGACCTCGTCAAAGTCAAAAAGACTGCACAACAGCCGCACGTTCCAATAGGCCGTCCCCCGCGCCCCGATATGGCCCAGCACCTTGGGGTTCTCAGGTGCCAGATGCTTGGCCCCCAGCGAGGTTATGGCACCCGTGCGCATTTCCGTAATGCCAGTGGCATCGACCAGCGCCTTAGGCGCGCCGTTGCGCGGATCAAAGAGCGTGAGAAGCCCGTATTCACTGGGGCGGCCTTCCTTGTAGTTGTCGACAAAATCGCCCACCACCTTGGTCCCTGCGCTGTCGATCGCTCCGCCAATCCAGCCACGCAACACGTTGAAGTGGCCCTCGACGCCAGCACGCGGGCGGATGTGGGTGCGCGGCTCAATCTCGGTCTCGCCGCGACCTTGCATGGCCAGACTGTTCTCAATCGCCGCAAGGATCTCGGCATCACTGAGCGCAAGCGCCTCCACATCAAGACGGTTGAGATAGTCGATATAGACTTCTGGCTGATCGGGGTAGTGGGCCATGCGGTTTCCTCCTGCGGCCTGCGGGATGGCGGGTGGGGCGTCGTCGTCAGACGCGCGTCACCCGTCAGCCCAGAATACCGGGCAATTTCAACCCGTTCTCTCGCGCACAGTCCAGCGCGAGATCATAGCCAGCATCCGCATGGCGCATGACCCCGGTTGCCGGATCGTTCCACAACACCCGCGCAATGCGTTCATCTGCCTCGGTCGTCCCGTCACAACAAATCACCATGCCGGAATGCTGTGAAAAGCCCATGCCAACCCCCCCACCATGGTGCAGTGACACCCAGGTCGCACCGCTTGCGGTGTTCAACAGCGCATTCAGCAGCGGCCAGTCACTGACCGCATCGGACCCGTCCTTCATGGCTTCCGTTTCCCGGTTGGGTGACGCAACAGAGCCGCTGTCCAGATGATCACGGCCAATCACAACCGGGGCCTTCAGCTCTCCGTTTCGGACCATCTCGTTAAACGCCAGCCCCAGCCTATCCCGCTGACCCAGCCCCACCCAGCAAATCCGCGCCGGCAGGCCCTGAAACGAAATCCGCTCGCGGGCCATATCCAGCCATTTGTGCAGATGCGGATCATCGGGGATCAGTTCCTTGACCTTCTGATCGGTCTTGTAGATGTCCTCTGGATCGCCCGACAAAGCACACCAGCGGAAAGGTCCCACGCCGCGACAAAACAGCGGGCGGATGTAGGCCGGAACAAATCCGGGGAAGGCAAATGCATTCTCCAAACCCTCTTCCAGCGCCACCTGACGGATGTTGTTGCCGTAATCCAGCGTCGGCACACCTGCATTCCAGAAGTCCACCATAGCCGCTACATGCACCTTCATGCTGGCCCGCGCCGCTTTTTCCACCGCCTTGGGGTCGCTTTCCCGTTTCGCGCGCCACTCAGCCAAGCCCCAGCCCTGTGGCAGGTATCCATTCAAAGGGTCATGGGCGCTGGTCTGATCGGTCACGATGTCTGGCCGCACGCCGCGCTTCACCAGCTCGGGGAAAACATCCGCGGCGTTGCCCAGCAGACCCACGGACTTTGCCTCACCCGCCTTGGTCCAGCGGTCGATCATTTCGAGCGCCTCATCTAGGCTGTCGGTCTTCTCATCAAGGTATTTCGTGCGCAGCCGGAAATCGATTGACTCGGAGTTACACTCCACTGTCAAACAGCACGCACCCGCCATCACAGCCGCCAATGGCTGCGCGCCGCCCATGCCGCCAAGCCCGCCCGTCAGGATCCATTTGCCCCTCAGATTACCATCGTAGTGCTGGCGTCCAGCCTCCACAAAAGTCTCATAGGTTCCTTGGACAATCCCCTGAGTCCCAATGTAAATCCATGATCCTGCGGTCATCTGGCCGTACATGGCCAGCCCGCGTTTGTCCAATTCGTTGAAGTGATCCCAAGTGGCCCAGTGCGGCACCAGATTGCTGTTTGCAATCAACACCCTGGGGGCGTTTTCATGGGTCTTGAACACACCCACAGGGCGACCCGACTGCACCAGAAGCGTCTCATCGCCCTCCAGATCGGTCAGAGCGGCGACAATGCGGTCAAAGTCTTCCCAGGTGCGCGCGGCCCGGCCAATGCCGCCGTAGACCACCAATTCATGAGGGTTTTCAGCTACATCCGGGTGCAGATTGTTCATCAGCATCCGCATCGGGGCCTCCGTCAGCCAGCTTTTGGCCCGCAGCTCGGTACCGGTGGCGGGAAAGACGTCGCGGGTGTTGTGGCGGGGATCATTCATCAGGTCAGCCTTTCATGAACAAGTTCGATCAAGTCGTTGAGAACGCGGTAAAGAATGGGCCGCAGTCGATTGGCCTTGTCTTCGCGGTACTGCCATGGTGGCTGCTCTTCCATATAGGTGCTCTGGGCGAGCTCCATCTGGATTGCGTGTGTGTTTTCAGCAGGTTGACCATAGTGTCTTGTGGTCCAACCCCCTTTGAAACGACCATTCAATACCGTTGAGTGTCCGCTGGCACGGCATCGAGTATGCACAGATCTTTCCACAGACAGAGCACAGCTTGCGGATGAATTTGTGCCAATATTGAAATCCGACAAGCATCCGTCAAAAAGATGGGGAATAGTGGATCGTATTGAATGGCAATCATAAAGTACTGCAACACCGTATTGCGCATGAATGCGCGACAACTCTGTGGATAAAGCTGCGTGGTAGGGATCGTGGTAAAGACGCTTACGCCGGACAATTTCTTCCGCGTCTGGGGCCATCCCGTCTTGGTAAATCGGCGTACCGTCGAAATCCGTAAGGGGGCAAAGGCCGGTGGTATTTTGTCCCGGATACAGGCTTTCGCCATCCGGCGGGCGGTTCACGTCGATCACATACCTATGGATGGGCGTGCGCACACGGGTGAGGTCCAACCCGAGATCACGATAAAGCCGATCGATGTGCCAATCAGTGTCAGCCAGCGCCTGCCCTCGGGCGTTTAGCGTTTCCCATATCTCGGGAGGCACATCGGTTCCGGTGTGCGGTAATCCAAGGACAATCGGGCTGTTGCCTCGCGTGACTTCGATCATTCCGCAGCCTCCACCAGAACGCCTGAGCGCACCAGCTCAGACGCCCGTTCGATATCGCTCGCCATGTAGCGATCTTCGGCCAGTGTCGGTACATCTTTCCTCAGGCTCGCAATGACCTGCTGCAGCCGCTTGCTAGTCTGCAACGGTGCGCGTGCCTCGATACCCTGTGCAGCGCACATCACCTCAACGGCTTGAATCACCGCCAGGTTTCGGTTCATCCGGCCCAAACGCAGCGCCCCGTGGGCCGCCATGCTGACGTGATCTTCCTGATTGGCGGAGGTGGGCGTGCTGTCGGTGACACAAGGGTTTGCCAGATGTTTGTTCTCGCTCATCAGAGCAGCCGTTGTGACTTCCGCGATCATGAATCCGGAGTTCAACCCGGGGTCAGGTGTCAGGAAAGGCGGCAAGTCGTGGCTCAGCGTTGGGTCCACCATGAGCGCGACACGCCGTTGACTGATGGCCCCGATCTCTGCCAGCGCCAGCGCGATCATGTCTGCTGCAAAGCCAACCGGTTCAGCGTGGAAGTTACCGCCTGACACAATCTGCCCACTCTCCGCCAACACCAGCGGGTTGTCTGTGACGGCGTTGGCCTCCACCTCCAACGATTGCGCTGCCTGCCGGATCACATCCCAGGCCGCACCGACAACCTGCGGCTGGCAGCGGATGCAATAGGGGTCTTGCACCCGCGTATCACCATCCCGGTGGCTTTCGCGGATCACCGATCCTGCCATCAGTGCCCGCATCTGTTCGGCCACTTCGATTTGCCCGGAGTGTCCGCGCAAGCTGTGGATCTCAGGCAGCAAAGGGGCGGTCGACCCCATGATCGCATCGGTTGAAAGGCTGGCGATAACTACTGAATTTCGCACAGCATTCTGTGCTTCAAACAGCCCGCCCAACGCACAAGCGGTTGAAAACTGCGTGCCGTTGATCAGGGCCAATCCCTCCTTAGGCCCTAACACGACGGGTACAAGACCCCCGCGGCTGAGCGCCACAGCCCCCTCAACTTCTTCCCCCGCATGGATCGCGCGCCCTGCGCCGATCATCACGGCAGCCATATGCGCAAGCGGCGCAAGATCGCCGGATGCGCCGACAGAGCCCTGAGACGGGATCACAGGCATCACGCCCGCGTTCAGCATCCCCTCAATCAGCGCGCAAACCTCGGGGCGCACGCCTGATGCCCCGCGTCCCAGCGACATCAGTTTGAGCACCATCATCAGGCGCGTGAGCGGGGCCGACAACGGCTCACCCACGCCGCAGCAATGCGACAAGATCAGGTTACGCTGCAAGGTCGCCGTATCTTCTGCCGCAATCTTGCGGTTTGCCAGTTTGCCAAAGCCGGTGTTGACGCCATAGACCGCCGCTTCTCCGGCCGCCGCCCGCGCGACCTGCGCGGCAGCCGCAGCAATTGCGGGCATGGTTGCGGGGTCCAGCGTGACAGGACCAGTCCCCCGCCAGATCGTTTCCAGTATTTCCAACGTGACGGCACCTGGGGTCAGGATCATGATTGCCTCCCAAACATGCGCGCATGGAGCGGGTTGTATCCAATACGATAGGACAATTCTGCGGGGTGCCTGACATCCCAGATTGCCAGGTCCGCGCGCAGGCCCGGCTTGATCATCCCGCAGTCTTTCAGCCCCAACGCCCGGGCCGCATGGATGGTCACCCCGCGCAACGCTTCCTCAGGCGTCAGGCGGAACAACGTGCACCCCATGTTCATGGCCAGCAACAGTGACGTCATCGGCGAAGACCCTGGGTTGCAGTCCGTTGCCAGTGCCATTGCAACGCCCGCCTCACGAAACGCATCGACGGGCGGATGCTGGGTTTCGTGCAGCGTATAGAAAGCGCCCGGCAACAGAACCGCGACTGTACCCGCGTTTGCAAGAGCCTGCGCATCCTGCGTATTGGCGTATTCCACATGGTCCGCTGATAGTGCGCCATGTTGGGCTGCAAGCCGGGTTCCCCCCATGTGGGAGAGCTGCTCTGCGTGGAGTTTAACCGGCAAGCCAAGTTCACCCGACACTTGAAAAACTTGTTCTATTTCACTGGATTTAAATGCTATATTTTCACAGAATCCATCAACAGCGTCAACCAATCCCTCTTGATGCGCCGCGCGAAGTGCTGGGATACATACCTGTTGAATGTAGCTCTCAGAAGCGCCTGAAAACTCGGGCGGGATGGCATGCGCCCCCAGAAAGCTCGTGACGATCCTGATCGGACGCAGCTGTTCCAGCCTGCGGGCGGCGCGCAGCATTTTAAGCTCAGTTCCGATGTCCAGACCGTAACCCGATTTGACCTCAACAACACACACGCCCTCCCTGATCAGGGCATCAAGTCGGGGCAAGGCAGAGGCGACAAGATCGTCTTCGCTGGCTGCCCGCGTTGCAGTAACGGTGGACAAAATTCCACCGCCCGCGCGGGCGACTTCTTCATAGCTCGCCCCTTTGAGGCGCATTTCAAATTCGGCAGATCGGTCGCCGCCATGAACGATATGGGTATGACAATCGATCAGCCCAGGCGTCACCAAGCGCCCCTGCAGATCCTCGACCTCAGCTCCTCCGGCTTCAGGAGGCATCCCCGCACCGACCCAGCGGATCATTCCGTCCATGATCAAGATCGAGCCTTCGATCAATCCGTAGTCCGGCCCTGTCATCGTCGCGATCTGGGCATTTGTGAGGATCTGCAACATGGGTTGACCTTCAGGAAGAGCGGCTAATATGTATAGACATATTTCGCAGCTTTCCCGAGTCGTCAAGGGGCTTCCATGACCATCATCCATGCCAAATCCGCGCTACTGCCAGATGGCTGGGCGCGCGACATCAGCGTCCAGCTCAAGGACGGAAGGATCACCAAGATCGACAGTGGTGGTTCAACCCATGACCAAAGCGTGGATGTCCTGCTTCCCGCCCCTGTGAACCTTCACAGTCATGCATTTCAGCGGGCGATGGCAGGGCTGACGGAACGGCGCGGCGCGGCGGCGGATGACAGTTTCTGGACGTGGCGGCAGCTGATGTACCGGTTTCTCGATCAGCTGACCCCGGATGATATCGAGGCCATTGCCGCCCAGGTTCAGATGGAAATGCTGGAGGCCGGATATGCAGCTTGCGCCGAATTCCACTACCTGCATCACCAACCCGACGGTTCAGCCTATGAGAACCGAGCGGAGCTGTCTGCGCGCATCACCGCATCAGCACGCCAGACGGGGATCGGGATGACACTATTGCCGGTTCTTTATTCCCAAGGCGGCGTTGACGGCCGCGCGCTGGGTCCGGGGCAGGTACGATTTGGCAACGATCTGGACAGCTATCTGGCCCTCATGGACGGGGCCCAGAATGCTGTGAACGGGCTGGCCCCAGATGCGCGGCTCGGTGTTGCGCCACATTCGTTGCGGGCCGTAACACCCTCTGATCTCAAAGAATTGGAGCAGTTCCAAGGCCCTATTCACATGCATTTGGCGGAGCAAGAGGCGGAGGTGGACGAAATCAAGGCCGCCTATGGCGCGCGTCCTGTCACTTGGGCCCTGGACACGCTCGATATCGACACCCGTTGGTGCTTGATCCACTGCACTCAGATGACCCCTATAGAAACCCGCGGTCTGGCGCAGTCTGGTGCCGTCGCAGGCCTGTGCCCGATCACCGAAAGCTCTCTGGGGGACGGGATATTCAAAGCGGTGATCTGGAGGGAAGAGAATGGCCGCTGGGGTGTAGGATCCGACAGCAACATCCTGATTTCACTTACCGAAGAGCTGCGGACGCTTGAATACTCCCAACGGTTGATCACGCACGGTCGCGCCGTTCTGGCAGACAGTGAACGCTCTACCGGTCGGGTTCTGTTTGAAGGCGCATGTAAAGGAGGCGCTCAGGCGGCAGCACGCGAGAGCGGTGCCTTGGTTGAAGGGGCCTGGGCCGACTTATTGGCGCTTAACGGTGATGCCCTCGATTTTGTGGGGCGCAGCGAAGACACATTGCTCGACACTTGGATATTTGCAGGCAAGACCCCAGCGATCACTGATGTCTGGGCAGCGGGAAGGCATATGGTTCGCGAAGGTCAACACATAAAAAGACAAGGAATTACAGAAACCTATCGAAAGACCCTCATGCGCCTGCAGGACGTGATGTGACGCAAGGTTGGCAGGATATCCAGGCAGAGGCCTTACGGCGCATCCAAAGCCGCGAATGGCCGCCGGGCGCGCAGATCCCCAAGGAGGCAGAACTTGCCGCCGAGCTGGGCTGCGCCCGTGCAACGGTCAATCGGGCTTTGCGCGCGCTGGCCGAAGACGGTTGGCTGGAACGTCGAAGGCGGGCCGGAACACGTGTCGCCCTGTCTCCGCAAAGGCGGGCTCAGATGGTTGTGCCTGTCCTGAAGCAAGAAATTGAAAAAGCCGGAAAAACATATAACCACAGGCTGTTACACATCCATTCTGATGCAAATGAGCTCCAGCTTCGCACACTCCATCTGGCGGATGGCGCGCCCTATGCCGTTGAAGATCGGATCATTGCGCTTGATGTCTTGCCACAGGCGGCAATACAGGATTTCACCACTATCAGCGCCAATGAATGGCTGGTGCAAAACGCGCCCTTTGATCATGGCACAATGGAGTACAGCGCGGCACCTGCGGAGGCCTTTGAGGCCACTCATCTGTCCTGCCCGGAAGGCACGCCCCTGCTAGTTCTAACCCGCGAAACCTTCAGCGAGGCCGGACGGATTACACGCGTTCGCATGGCCTATGCGCCCGATCACAAGGTGCGATTGAACATCTGAGGTGCGGCCGAACTCAGGTCTGATGTTGTGCCCGCACATACTCCATCACGGCCCCGCGCACCGACATTTCCCCCCGCTCCCGCGCATCGAGGATCACCTGACGCACGTCGTCAAGGTTGCACCGCCGGATCAGGCTTTTGACCGGACCAATTGAGGCAGGCCGCATCGACAGCGACCGGAACCCCATGGCAGCAAAGCAAACGGCCTCCACCGGGCGCCCAGCGTCCTCGCCGCAAAAGCTGAGCGCCGTGTCCGTTTCATGGCAGCGCTCCGCAATGCGTTCCAGAAAGCTCAGGAAGCTAACGTTCAGCGTGTCATAGCGGCGGCGCACGCGCTCATTTTCGCGGTCCGCCGCAAAGAAGAACTGTTTGAGGTCATTGCCGCCGACAGAGATGAAATCAACCTCTTCAAAGAACACCCTAGGGGCAAAGCCAAGGCTGGGCGTTTCCAGCATCGCCCCCACCTCAATACTTTCAGGCAGTGGATGGCCCAAAATGCGTTCCCGCTCCAGCGCCTTGTCCACCTCGGCCCGCGCGGCGCGGAATTCTTCCAGCTGCGCGACAAACGGAAACATCACCGTTAGGGGGCGCCCGTTACAGGCTCGCATCAGCGCTTGCAATTGCATCCGCATGATACCGGGACGGTCGAGCCCCACCCGGATCGCACGCCAGCCGAGCGCGGGGTTCGGCTCATCCGTGGGTTTCATATAGGGCAGCACCTTGTCCGACCCGATGTCGAGCGTTCGGAAGTTCACACGCTTGTCCCCGGCGGCATCCATGACGCGCGCGTAAAGCGCCGACAGGTCCGACCGCTTGGGCATCTGGCTGCGCACCAGGAACTGCAATTCTGTACGGAACAACCCAACGCCCTCGGCCCCTGACCCTGCGAGTGAAGGCAGATCAGCCATCAGCCCCGCGTTCATGTGCAGCGATACAACCGTGCCGCAGGTCCCCTGCGCCGGTTCATCCCGGATCGAGGCATAGCGTTCCTGCGCCGCCGCCTGCATCGCGATCTTGTCGCGAAAGGCCGTCGCCACATTGTCATCGGGACGCAGATGCACAATGCCCTGTTCGCCGTCGACCATGACGTGATCGCCGTTCAGCGCCTCCAGCGTGATCCGGCGCGTGTTGACGACCAATGGTATGGCCAACGCACGTGCCACAATCGCCGCATGCGACCCGACAGAGCCACCCTCGAGCACGATGCCCTTCAACTGGCGGCCATAGTCCAGCAGCTCAGCCGGCCCAATGTTGCGCGCCACAAGGATCGGGTTTTCAGGCAGCTCCGCGCCGGTGTCCGCGCCCTGCCCGGTCAGAATGCGCAGCAAGCGGTTCGACAGATCATCGAGGTCCGACAGACGCTCGCGCAGGTAACTGTCATTCGACTGGCTCATCCGCGCCCGGGCCAGCGACTGTTCCTTCTCCACTGCAGCCTCGGCGGACAACCCGCTTTTGATGTCTTCACACATCCGCCGCAGCCAGCCTTTTGAGTTGGCGAACATCCGGTAGGCTTCGATCACCTGCACCTGATCGCTGTCACCCTGGGCCATGCTCAGCATCTGATCGACCGAAATGCGCAACTGATCCACCGCCTCGATCAGGCGCTGTTCTTCGACCTCCGGGTCGTCCGCAACCGGGTTGGTCACCACGACGCGCGGTTCATGCAGCCAGACATGACCTTCGGCGACGCCTTCCTGCCCAACGGTCCCGCGCAACAGGACGGGCTGCGAGTGACGGGCGGACATCGCGGCACCTTCGCCCACAAACGCCCCAAGTTCGGTCATTTCGGCCAGCACCATCGCCACAACTTCGAGGGCGTAGATCTCATCCGCCGAATATTCGCGCGCTGCCTTGGACTGCACCACCAGCACACCCAGCTTTTCGCCAACACGCTGGATCGGAATGCCGAGGAAAGAGGAAAATATCTCCTCCCCCGTCTCAGGCATAAACCGGAAGCCCTTGGCGCTGGGGGCATCCGCCGTGTTGATGACACGCCCAAACTTGGCTACGCGCCCTACAAGCCCCTCGCCCATCTTCATGCGGGTCTGGTGAACCGCGTCCGGGTTCAGCCCTTCGGTGGCACAAAGCTCAAGCGTGTCTTCATCGCGGAAAAGGTAGATGGAGCAAACCTCACACCCCATCGAATTCGCAATGAGGTGTGTGATGCGGTCCAGCCGTGCCTGCCCGGCCTCATCACTGGCCATGGCATCGCGCAGCCGTCCCAGCAGCTTGCGGCTTTCAGTTTCGAACCCCTGCGCCATTCTGGCCGCATCCCCCATTTCAGCGTTCAATGGCAGTGTAGATCACAAGCCACGCGCAAGCGAAACGGGAAAAGTGTTAACGTGAGATTACGCCGCCTTGTCGAGCTCAAACGCGTCGTGCAACGCCTGCACCGCCAATTCCATGTATTTGCGGTTGATCAGGACAGAGATTTTGATCTCCGACGTGGTGATCACCTGAATGTTGATGCCCTCGGCAGACAGCACCTCAAACATCTTGGCCGCAACGCCCGTATGGCTACGCATGCCGATGCCGACCACACTGACCTTGGCCACATCCGTGTCTGCGATCAGGTCGTGAAAGTTGATCACGCCGCCGCCCTTGGCCTCTGCCATCGCTTTTTCAGCCCGCGCCACCTGATCGACAGGGCAGGAAAACGTCATATCCGTGCGCCCCTCTTCAGAGATATTCTGCACGATCATGTCGACATTCACGCCCGCATCCGACAAGGCACCAAAGATCGACGCCGCGATACCGGGCCGGTCGGCCACGGACACAAGCGTCATTTTCGCTTCTTCACGAGAGAAGGCCACACCGGCCACAACATTGCTTTCCATGATTTCCTCCTCATCACAGACGAGCGTGCCCGCCGCGTCCGATTGTTCCTCAAAGCTCGACAAAACCCGCAGCTTCACCTTGTAACGCATCGCCAGCTCAACCGAGCGTGTCTGCAGAACCTTCGCCCCAAGCGAGGCCAGCTCCAGCATTTCCTCAAAGGCGATCTTGTCGAGCTTGCGGGCCTTGGGGCTCACGCGGGGATCAGTGGTATAGACGCCGTCCACATCCGTGTAGATGTCGCAACGCTCAGCGCCAAAGGCTGCGGCGAAGGCCACTGCTGTGGTGTCCGACCCGCCGCGCCCCAGGGTGGTGATCCGCCCTTCGGGGCTGACCCCCTGGAAACCGGCGACAACCGCCACTTTCATGCCTGCGGCAAACTTGGCGTTGATATTCTCAGGTGGGATTTCCTCAATCCGCGCTGCCGAATGGGCAGATGTCGTCTTCACCGGCACCTGCCAACCCTGCCAGGACCGCGCCGGCACGTCCATTTCCTGCAGGGTCAACGCCATCAAACCGGCCGTAACATTCTCGCCCGAGGACACCACCGCATCATATTCACGCGCGTCATAAAGTGGGGAGGTCTCATTCACCCAGCCCACCAATTCATTGGTTTTGCCCGACATGGCAGAGACGATGACGATCACGTCATAGCCCTTGGCCACCTCAACGCCCACGCGCTTTGCAGCGCGGCGAATACGGTCCAACGTGGCGACCGAAGTGCCACCAAATTTCATCACCAGAACAGGCATAATGTCTCGCCTCAAGAAGTCTCGCGCCGTTTAGCGGGCTGATGAGGGAAGAACAAGCCTCCCCTCTTTCTGGCCAAAAATATCCAAGCGCCACACAACCCCAGCAGTCCCACGACCGCGAATGCGCGATGCCCTCTCCACCTGCCAACAATAAAATCGCGTGCGGCGCAGCCGCTCCTTTTGGCAGCAGCTGCGATCAGTAGGCGTGCGCGCGACCGTCCCAGGTCTCAAAACACCCCGTCGTCGCCATCGACAGTTGGGCAAACCGGTCAGCAAGCCCGGCAACAGCCTCATCCGTTGTGATGTCGGCAGCCGGCCCGCCCATATCCGTCTGCACCCATCCGGGATGATAAATCCCAACCGCAATGCCTTCAGGCGCCAGATCAGCGGCCAGATTACGCCCCAGGTTCAACGCCGCCGCCTTAGAGGCGCGGTAGATATAACTGCCCCCCGGTGCGCGGGTATGCGAGGCCATCTGCGAAGAGATAATGGCAATCTTTGCCCCCGGTTGCCGCCCGGAGGTTGGGCAACAGCGTCTGAACGGTCAGAAAAACACCCGTCACATTGGCCGCAAAGGTCTGCGCCCAGATGTCGGCCCCATAGCCTGTTTCCAGATCATGCCCCTTGTCCAAATAGACACCCGCATTGCAGACCAGCAGGTCGATGGGCTTGCCCTCCAATGCCTGAGCCATCTCCGCATGGCTGTCAGGCCGCGTCACGTCAAGCTGCAGGGCGGCGGCGACAGATCGGCCCGTGCCGATCACTTCTGCGCCCATCGCCTCGTAATGCGCCGCAAGCCCCGCGCCAATCCCGCGGGAAGCACCGGTGATCAGAATGGTCATGGAAATATCCTCAGGTCAGCTTCTGTTTCGGCGCAAATGGCAGCGGAATGACGGGCACCCCGTCCTCGACCAGTTTCTTGGCCTGATCCGCCCGTGCCTCGCCGTAAATTGACCGCTCCGGCACAGTGCCTTCATGCATCGCGCGCGCCTGATCGGCAAAGTCGCCGCCAACGTAGTCCGAATTTGCCTCTACCTTCTGACGTAGCTCATTCACCGCTTTTTCGACGTCCGACTGCGGGTTGCTGAGAACCAGCACCGGTTCCCCCTCCGCCTCAGCCTTTAACACCCGAGGGGCCATCAAGGACTTCGATACCTTCGCAGACCCGCAGATCGCACAGCTCAGATGCCCGGCCTTTTCCAACGCGTCAAAAGCGGACGCGGAAGCGAACCAGCTGTCAAACCGGTGCCCCTCTTCGCATTTGAGCGTGTAGCTGATCATCCGTGCTTCACCATGGGTCGTTCAGAAAACTCCTGCAGGATTAATTGAGGTCTGGTCCCGCAAAGGTCAAGCCACAGGGCGGTTGGGCCGGGGATCAAAATCGCGGATCATCCGCGCCAGCTCCGGCTCCGCCACGCGTCGGGCCGCCTCTTTACGTGACATCCAGCGACGCTTGCGTTCGTTGCTTTCAGGATAACGCTTGGCAAGCGCTGTGACTTTCACCGCATAAAGCATCGCCAGGCAGGACAGGTCGTTGTCTTCGCGCACTTTGGCGTAGGTATAGACACCCAGACACTCGGGCTTTGCCTTGCCCGTGACACCTGCCTCTTCCCAGGCCTCCTGTGCGGCACTCTCAAAGGGTGTTTTGCCCTCCATCGGCCAGCCCTTGGGCACGATCCACCGTTTGGTGCGACGCGAAGTGATCAGCAGGATTTGCACCTTACCCTTCTTGATCCGGTAGCACAGGGCAGCAAACTGCGTGCGCAGTTCACCTTTTTGTCCACCGTGCAGGGATATGGGCAGTTGCTTGATCATTGGTCCTTTTCCTTGACCGTGGGGGGTCAGTCTGGCGGCCTATATAGGTGGGGTCCGCAGCAATTGCCAGTTCGCGCCCGATCCCCCTTGCCGCCACGCAGCGCTTGTCAGATAGTCGCGCGGTGTCACGGATTTATTCACTTTTGGTGCTGGCCTTCGCATTGATGGCCCCTCCCGTCTGGGCAGAAAGGGCGACGACGGTCTTCGCCGCTGCAAGCCTGGGCGACGTGCTGCCGCGCATCGCCCAAAGGTACGATCAACCCGTGACGTTTTCCTTTGCAGGCTCAGGCGCGATTGCCCGTCAGGTGGCCGCAGGTGCGCCTGCTGATCTGGTGATCATCGCAAATCCTGACTGGGCGGCTTGGCTGGAAGGACAGACCACCGACGTGCAGCGCAGTCTTCCTTCCGTTGCAGGCAATCAACTGGCGATGATCGTCCCCAAAGGCACTACTACGGCGCAGTCCGATACGCCCATCGCTGAGATTCTGGGTAACGGCAGACTGGCCATGGGCCACCGCGACGCCGTGCCTGCAGGCGTTTACGCCCGCCAATGGCTTGAGGCGCTTGACCAATGGGCAAGCATTGAGCCGCTTCTGGCTGAAACCGACAATGTCCGCGCCGCATTGGCGTTGGTCGCAAGAGGCGATGCGCCGCTGGGAATAGTATACCTTACGGATGCACAGGCGGAGCCCCACGTGACGGTGCTGAAAACAGCCCCTGCAACCGCGCATGATCCCATCACATACCCCGCCCTTGCGCTCAGCGCTGCCGGGGATCACTTCCTCACCTTCCTCATGCAATCCACCGCACAGACGATCTTTGCTGAGCACGGGTTCACCGCTCCATGAGCACCGACGCCGCCGCTTGGGAGGCTTTGCGCCTGTCGCTGTGGGTGGCCTGTTGGGCCACCGTTCTGGCCGTTCCCTTGGCGCTTTGGGTGGCCTGGCTTCTGGCTCGGCGCACATTCTGGGGCAAGTCCGTCCTGAACGCGTTGGTACATCTGCCACTGATCCTGCCCCCCGTCGTAACGGGGTATCTGCTGCTGGTGAGCTTTGGCCGCACCGCGCCCTTGGGCCGGGCGCTAGACAGCATCGGCTTGCAACTGGCGTTCCACTGGACGGGCGCGGTGCTGGCTGCCGTGATCATGGGCTTTCCGCTGATGGTGCGCGCAATGCGGCTTGCGATTGAAGCCGTGGACCCCAGACTGGAGGAAGCCGCCGCCACCCTTGGCGCACCGCGCAAGGACGTCTTTGTCCGCGTCACCCTGCCCCTGATCGCCCCGGGGATCCTCGCCGGTGCCGTCATGGGCTTCGCCAAAGCCATGGGCGAATTCGGAGCCACCATCACCTTTGTTGCCAACATACCGGGCCAGACCCAGACCCTGCCCAGCGCCATCTGGGCCGCCCTGCAGATCCCAGGCGGTGAAGGGCGCGCGGTGGTCATGGTTCTGATGGCTTGCGCCGTGGCCCTGGGGGCCGTGATCTTGTCAGAGGCCCTGGCCCGCCGCGTCGCCCAGAGGATCGCAGGCACATGACGCTGCAAGTCGACATATCCCACAGTTTCGGTGAATTTGCGCTCAAGGTCGCGTTCAATGCCGGCCACGGGATCACGGCGCTCTTTGGCCGGTCGGGGGCGGGCAAGACAACTGTGATCAATGCTGTCGCCGGTCTGCTGCGCCCTGATGGAGGCCACATCCACTTCAATTCTGAAACGCTCAGCGACAAAAACACGTTCCTGCCGCCGCACCAGCGCCGCTTTGGATATGTGTTTCAGGACGCGCGCCTGTTTCCGCACCTCAGCGTGCGGGACAACCTAACTTTTGGCACCCACTACGCACCACGCGCAACCATCACACTGGAGGAAGTATCAGACCTTCTGGGGCTGGACCCCCTGCTGGATCGCGCGCCGGGGCGGTTGTCGGGCGGCGAAAAGCAGCGCGTTGCAGTCGGCCGTGCCCTTCTCAGCCAGCCCCGCATGCTGCTGATGGACGAACCGCTTTCCAACCTCGATGGGCCACGCAAGCAAGACATTCTGCCCTATCTGGAGCGTCTGCGCGACGGCCCGCTGGCGCTGCCGATCCTCTATGTCAGCCACGCGGTGGACGAAGTTGAGCGGCTGGCGGACACTCTGGTGCTGTTGAAAGACGGTCAAGTTGCAATACAAGGCGCGCTGTTTGACGTGATGTCCGACCCTGCGGCAGTGCCGCTTTTGGGCGTCCGCGAAGCGGGCGCTGTACTGGAAGGTGAAGTCACAGCCCATGCAGAAGACGAATTGTCCACCCCTGACCCTGTCTGCAGGCGCGATGGAATTGCCCGGTGTTGCAGCCCCCATTGGCGCGCGCGTCAGGCTGCGTGTGATGGCCCATGACGTCATACTCTCGCTAGACCGACCGGACGGGCTGAGCTCGCGCAACGTGCTACCTGTCAAGATCGAAGGCATCCAACCCGGCGATGGCCCAGGGGCCGCGATTGCATTGTCGGCAGGGGCGGACAGGCTGCTGGCGCGCGTGACCGCACGCGCGGTGCGAGAGATGCGATTGCGCGAAGGGGATGCATTGTTTTGCGATCTTAAAGGCGACGTCGGTTGCACCAGGAAGCATCGGCCGCTAGCGGTGTAAGGCTCTTCCAGGACAATTGGTTGGTCAGGCCTTTACCAGAGGCTTGCCCATCCGCTCTTTCAGCTCTTCCAGCAGCTCCCCATGGGGCCGGTCCGCATCAATCGCCAGCTTGCGCAGGCCAAAGTGCACATGAGCCACTTCCTCATAGTAACTGGTGTAAGCATAATTCGTCGCCGCCCCAGCCACGGCCCCCAGCACAGGTACCGCTTGCGCGGCGAGCTTTTGCCCCAACACGACGGCGAGTTTGGGAGCAACCTTGGCAATGAGCGACTGCATGGCTTTCCCCGTCAACGTCATGCGCGCGGCAAGAAAGCCCAAATCAGCACCATCATCGCCGGATAAGGGGCCGGCGGCTGCAAATACGTGAACGCAGTCGAACTGGACGCTTTCGGCACTTGGGTCAAATCCGTTTTCGACTGCCGCTTGTTGGATCACGCGCAACAGGAGCGTTGTCGTCACGGGCAGTTCCGCCAAGGCCGTCGGCAGACCGCCCACACCGCCTGCGGCCCCCATAGCGGCAGATACCGTCTGATTCAGCCAGCTTTTCTGATCAGGCACCACGGCGCGGCTGGAATTGGCGGCCTTCATCGCCTGGTTCAGGGCGGTGATCGTTGCGGCCTCCAGATTGTCGCGGATACCTTCGGGGAGTGTCTTCATCAAGCTATCGGCACTGCCGCCAACCAGGTTCAGCACCGAGATGCCCAAGCCACCGGCCTGCTTGTAGCGCCGCGCCAAAACGTCAAGTTCCGCATCCACATCAATGGGTTTGGGCAAGGTCGTGTCGATCTGCATGAAAGTCCCCCTCTGGTCTTCAGATGGGGATTTGTGAGGCTTTTTCAATCTTTCCAGCGGGTGACATGCCCTGCAATGCCCTGCCAGGCCCCCGGCAAAAGCGCCCGGCCCAACACCCGGTCCGGGTTCGTGGGCGGCGGCATGATGACCCCTTCGAGACGCTCAAACCCGAAGCGCCCGTAGTACGGCGCATCCCCCACCAGCATCACCCGCGACCAGTCCCTTGCAGTGTCACTGCCGAGGCTCTGTTCGATCAAAACGCGTCCCAATCCTTCTCCTTGCCGCGTGGGGTGGACCGCGACCGGGCCAAGCAACAGCGCGGCCTCGCCCCCGATGCGCACCGGCCAATAGCGGATTGCGCCAGCCAGAATGCCCAGATCATCGCGTGCCACATGGCTGAGCCCCATTAGCGGGGACACACCATCGCGCAGCCGGTATGACGACAGCGCCGTCCGCCCGGGCGCAAAGCAGGTGTCATAAAGCGCCTCGACCTCCCAATGGTCGTCCGTCGTTTCTGGAATGATGCGGTACAAGGGAGGCTCTTGGACTTGGCGTTTTGCAGTGGCCACCCGCGTAACATGCCAGTAGTCATGAGGGCAAATCCGATGAAAGGCTCTCTCGATGTTCTACCGCCCTGCCGATGGCCACGGCCTGCCCCACAACCCTTTCAACGCGCTGATCACACCGCGCCCCATCGGCTGGATCTCTACCCGGTCGGCGGCGGGCGAGGACAATCTGGCCCCCTATTCCTTCTTCAATGGGGCGGCATATGTGCCGCCGCAGGTCATGTTCACCTCAACGGACGTCAAGGACAACCTGACCAACATCCAGCAGACCGGCGTCTTCTGCGTGAACATCTGCGCGGCAGAGAAGATGGACGCGATGAACATCACCTCTGCGGCCCTCCCCCATGACGTTGACGAATTTGTCGAAGCCGGCGTGGACAAGGTCGAGTGTTCAGAGATCGCCTGCGCCCGTGTGGGCGACGCACCTGCGTCGATGGAATGCCGAATGACAGAGATTGTGCGCCTGAAAGGGGCGGATAACTATCTGATCCTGGGCGAAGTTGTGGGCATCCACATGCGTGATGACTACATCGTTGATGGCAAGTTTGATGCAACGCTCTACCAGCCGCTCTCCCGCATGGGGTATCGCGACTATACGATCGTGAAAGAGGTCTTTGAACTGAAGCGGCCTGATGATTGATGGCGGAAGGCGGTTTGATTGGGAAACTGTGATTTTAGGCGGCCTAAGGACCTGAGGTCCGCTAAGAGCCCATACCTACAGGTTCAAGAGTTCAGCTGATATGTGACCCAGTTGCTTTTTTCCGCGTGCCGATCATATACCGCTCTTGCTCTATAGTTGGTCTCAGAAGTCATCCAGCGCACAACGTCCCAACCCTGATCTTTAGCAAAGTCGCCAACTGCTTGGATCATCGTATCAACGATGCCTTGACCGCGCGCTGATGGAGCCACAAACATATCATCAATGTATGCTCCTATGGTTGCGGGCATGGGTCGCTCATATGATCGGAAATGAACAAAGCCAACCAGTTGGTGATTGTCGTTCTCGACCACGAAGCACCGTGTCTGAGCGGTTGGATCAGCTATCCACCCCCAAACCCTGTCCCTCATCTCAGCGGTTTGTTCTTCTCCGCCGAACCGACAATATGCCTCAAACAGTGCATCCCATCCGTCCCGGTCTTTCTGATCGGCCTGCCTAACTGTAACTGTCATTTGAAATCCGAAATTATTTGGGAACTACCCGTAAGACCATTCTGGATGTGGCGGCAGACTAGTCAATCAAGAGTGGTGGCTTTGTCCCCCCTGGGCGAACCTCCAGCACAGTATTGGTGACCCGATAACTTATTATTCGAGCCAACCCACCCAAAAGGCACTGGGCTGAGCAGAAACTGGCCTTCAAAGCTGCGCCCAGACCGCCAACCCAACCACCATCAGCATAGAGCACGCCATGCAGATGTTGAGGGTCCGCTGGGTGCGTTCAGACAGCGCCATACGCCGCAGCGTGATCCCGGCCCAAAGCCAACCAAAGTGGATGGGCAACCAGATGGCGTTGAGGATCAGCATTTTAGTTGCGACTTCAAGAGCCGGCGCCCCCGGCAGGAAAGCAAATCCGGAAAGGACAGCGGTGTTGACCGCATAGGCCTTGGGGTTGATCACCTGCAGCAGGATGCCGCCTTTCACTCCCGGTGGAGCGGCACGTTCGATAAACGCAATGCGCGATCCCGCAAACGCGATGCGGGCGGCCAGATAGAGCAGATAGGCGGTTGAGGCTGCAAAAAGCACTATCCGGATGCGGGGGTCCGCCAGGATGAGCGCCGCCACTCCGGAGGCCACAGTCAGAAACACCAGGTTGTTGCCCAGAAAGAGCCCCAGCAGGTAGCGTCGCCCCGCAGCCGCGCCGAAGCCTGACCCCACGCCAGCCAGCGACAGGACACCGGGACCGGGGGTCACAATCAGGAAGAAAACGGCGACGGCGAAAGTGAGCATGAAGTCGGTATTATGCGAGTTGGGCCTCGCGCGAAACCCTGCGCGGGCGGGTCTGCTCGCCTGGCCTCAAGTTGGCCCAAGACCTTAATGGAAAGTGAACGCAGACGTGTCGATATCGACGTGTCTGCATTAGGTTTTTGAAAACGATCGGAAGGTCTGAGGGGAGTTTCAGCAGGTGCCCAGTGGCTCTCAATGCCCGCCCAAAATCCCTGTCCGCACATCGTAGTCCACCGCCAGACCGTAATCGGGGTCATCGTCGCTGTCGACCATCAGGTGCCCCGCCTTGGTCAGCAGCCTGTGGCAATCCCGGCTGAGGTGACGCAGCATGACCCGCTTGCCTGCCTCTTCATATTTGGCCGCCACGGCCTCGATGGCCTGTAACGCGGACTGATCAACGACGCGGCTGTCCGCAAAGTCGATGATCACGGTGTCCGGGTCCTCGGCGGGGGCAAAAAGCTCTGTGAACCCATCGGTCGAACCGAAGAACAATGGCCCGTGGATTTCATAGACCTTTGCGCCTTCTTCCGTGGCGGAGTCGCGGCGCGTGGCATGAATGCGCCGCGCGTTGTTCCACGCATAGGCCAGCGCCGAAACGATAACGCCGACAACCACGGCAACCGCAAGGTCCTCCATCACAGTCACCACTGTCACCAACAAAATGACAAAAGCATCCGTCAGCGGCACCTTCCGCAGGATCGTGAACGAGTTCCAGGCGAAGGTGCCAATCACCACCATGAACATCACACCCACAAGGGCCGCCAGCGGGATCTGTTCAATCAGGGGTGCCCCGACAAGGATGAAGAGCAGTAGAAAGACCGCTGCAGCGATGCCTGCCACTCGGGTGCGGCCACCGGATTTGACGTTGATCATCGACTGGCCGATCATCGCGCAGCCCCCCATGCCGCCGAAGAACCCGGTCACAGTGTTGGACATGCCCTGCGCGATGCATTCCTGGCTTGCCCCGCCCCTCGTGTTGGTCAAATCCCCCACAAGGTTGAGCGTCAGTAGGCTTTCGATCAGGCCAATGGCCGCAAGGATCACGGCATAGGGCAGGATAATCCAAAGCGTCTCCAGCGTGAAAGGCGCAAGCGCTGTGCCATAAAGACCCACACCGTCCCCGAAGGGAATATGGAAGGCCGGGAAGGACCCTTCGATGGAGGCCAGATCGCCCACGCGCGGCACCTCCATGCCAGTGGCAATAACAACCGCAGCCACCACTCCGATCCCTGCAAGCGGGGCTGGCACCAGCTTAGTGATGCGGGGCGTTACCCAGATGATCGCCATGGTCGCCGCCACCAGCGTCAGCATCAGGTAAAGTGGCGGGCCAGAAAGCCACTCGCCACCACCCATGCCATGGCCCGTATCCACCATCGTTCCCGGCACTTTGAATTGGGTCAGCTGCGCCAGGAAAATCACAATCGCAAGCCCGTTGACGAAGCCCAGCATTACCGGATGTGGCACCAGCCGAATGAACTTGCCCCATTGCATGACACCGGCAAAGACCTGCAACAGTCCCATCAGGATCACAGTGGCAAAGAGGTATTCCACCCCGTGCTGGGCCACCAAGGCCACCATGACAACGGCCAAAGCACCCGTGGCGCCAGAAATCATGCCCGGCCGCCCGCCGATCAGCGCCGTGATCAGCCCCACCATGAAGGCCGCATAGAGCCCCACCAGCGGGTGGACACCTGCGACAAAGGCGAAAGCCACGGCTTCCGGCACCAACGCCAGCGCGACGGTCAGCCCTGACAATAGCTCCACCCGCAGCCGCGACGGGGTGAACCCGTCCTGAGGCATCCAACGCAGATCGGTGACATTCAGATTACGCGCAAAGTTGCGCAGGCTGGCGCGGGCCATGGGATTTCCTTCCTGATCGGAGAGCATCCAGCAGGCCCGTGGCCTGCGATTAGCCGCTGCCTAGACCGTTTACAACGAAATGGAAACCCGTTGCGATTGCATGCCGTTCAGTTATTTTGGCCCTGCATAGCGCAGGTCGGTTGATGATTTCCTTAAGTGCGGTCCCAGCGCGTCAGAATTGATTTCACATAGGAAATTGTCATGGCCGTTGCCGTTGAAAACCCCAGCCAATCCCTGATCGATTTCGCCTACCAACTTTATAACGCCACCCGGGCTGGCGACTTGCCGGATGCGAGTGGTCAAAACGGCGTGGATGCAGGTGTACGGGACGCGCTATTGGATTTGACACGCGCCCGCTGTGCGGACCTTGGAATACCCGTCCCGCAGCCCCCTATGATGACCGGCATGTGCATCTGGGCCTCGGTCGTTGCGGCGAAGTTTCTCGTGCACAAACGGTTCTTGACAGGCGCAAAGGTTGTGCGTGTTGTGCGGCGGGGCCACGGCGGAGGCTCTGACCACTACGTCGCGGTCGGGGGGCCATCTGATGCGCGGATCATCTGTGACATCACCTGCAACCAGTTCACCGGCGCGCCAGACCTTCTGGTCGGGACCTTGCCCCAGATCAAATCCGGATCGAATACGGTCGTTGCGCTCAGTTCAACACTATACGGCGTCTACAAGGCAGCGGCGGCAGCCGACAGGTTTGTGGTCTGACGTCCCCGTGATCACCAGCGCTCGATTGGGGTGTTGATTTCTGCGCCCTGCCCCCGCACGATCTGCTGCGCAAGACAGCGAAAGGCACCCCATGACAAGCACCAAGATCGCCGTGATTGGCGGCTCTGGCATTTATGACATCGACGGGTTGGAAGGGGCCGAATGGGTCACCGTCGAAACGCCCTGGGGTGATCCGTCGGACAAAATCCTGACAGGAACGCTTGACGGCGTTGCGATGGCCTTTCTGCCCCGCCACGGGCGCGGGCACGTGCATTCGCCCACCACTGTGCCCTACCGCGCCAACATCGACGCGCTGAAACGGCTGGGGTGTACGGATGTGATCAGCGTCTCCGCCTGCGGGTCGTTCCGGGAGGAGATGGCTCCGGGCGATTTTGTTATTGTGGATCAATTCATTGACCGGACCTTTGCGCGCGAGAAGTCCTTTTTTGGCACAGGCTGCGTGGCCCATGTGAGCGTCGCTCACCCGACCTGCCCGCGCCTTGGGGATGCCTGTGAAACAGCTGCAAAAGACGCGGGCATCAACGTTCACAGGGGCGGCACGTATCTCGCGATGGAAGGCCCTCAGTTCTCCACGCTCGCTGAATCAAAGATGTACCGCGAAAGCTGGGGCGCGGATGTGATCGGCATGACCAATATGCCCGAGGCGAAACTGGCCCGAGAGGCAGAGCTTTGCTACGCCTCCGTCGCTATGATCACCGACTATGACAGTTGGCACCCCGATCACGGCGAAGTTGACGTCACCCAGATCATCGCAACGCTTATGGGCAACGCCGACAAGGGCCGCGCCATGGTTAGCCGCCTGCCCGCACTTTTGGGTGCCGACCGCGCGCCCTGCCCGCACGGCTGCGACCGCGCACTTGAGTTTGCGATCCTCACACAACCGGATGCCCGCGACCCGGCAGTCGTGGCCAAACTGGATGCCGTGGCGGGTCGGGTTCTGTGACTTTTGAGCTCTGGCTGACCTTCGCCGCCGCCTCTACCGCCTTGCTGGTGATCCCCGGCCCCACGCTGATGCTGGTGCTGAGTTATGCGATGACGCAAGGCCGCCGCGTGGCGGTGGCCTCTGCCCTTGGGGTCGCCTTGGGGGATCTGATCGCCATGACCATCTCTGTCATTGGACTGGGCGCGATTTTCCTGACCTCTGCACTGGCGTTTTCCGTGCTCAAATGGATCGGGGCAGCCTATCTGGTCTACCTCGGCATTCGCATGCTGCTGAGCGCACACAGCCCCGGCACCACGCAGCTCACGGACAAGCCCGCAAATCAACCAGCAGGCAAGGTGTTCCGGGATCTTGCGACTGTGACCGCACTGAACCCCAAGTCGAACACCTTCTTCGTGGCTTTCGTGCCGCAGTTCATCACGCCGGACGCGGCTTTCGCTCCCCAAGCGGCAATCCTGATCGCCACTTTTGTGGGCATCGCCGCCATCAACGCACTGATGTTTGCGCTGGCTGCCAACGCGATGCGGGCGCGCATCACGCGCCCCGCCGTCCAAATGTGGCTGACCCGCGCAGGCGGTACAGCCCTGATCGCCATGGGCGCAATGACCGCCACACTTAAGAGGGCCACCTCATGAAACAGGTTCAGGACTATATCCGCACCATCGTCGATTTCCCGCACGAAGGGATCATGTTCCGCGATGTCACGACGCTATTTGCCGACCCACGCGGGTTTCGCATGGCCATCGACCAGATGCTGCACCCCTATGCGGGCCTTGAAATCGACAAGGTGGTCGGCTTGGAAGCGCGCGGTTTCATCCTGGGCGGTGCCATCGCACACCAGCTCAGCGTGGGCTTCGTACCGATCCGCAAGAAAGGCAAGCTTCCCGGGACGACCATCAGTCAGGACTACAAGCTGGAATACGGCGAAGCGATTGTGGAAATCCACGACGACGCCATCGCTGCCGGAGAAAAAGTGCTCGTGGTCGATGACCTGCTGGCCACCGGCGGCACGGCAGAAGCCGGCATCAAACTGATCGAACGTCTGGGAGGAGAGATCGTCTCCACGGCCTTCATCATCGACCTGCCGGAACTCGGAGGCCGTGCCAAGCTTGAGGCCATGGGCATGGAAGTGCATGCGCTTTGTGCATTTGAAGGATTGTAGCAACCTGCACAACGCAAGCCGCTCGTGGGCTCACACCTGCAACAAAGCGCCAAAAATGTCGTCGCGGCGCAGCCGCGTCCTTTAGATCACGCTGGGCTCAGCGTAAGACAGCGCCGGGGTTCATGATACCGCCTGGATCCAAGGCGGCCTTGATCGCGCGCATGGCCGATAGTTTCGCCGGATCGCCGTAACGCTCCAGATCATCGACCTTCATGCGCCCGATCCCATGCTCCGCGCTGACCGATCCACCCATGTCATGCACCAGATCATGGACCAGCCGCTGGATCACTGGGCCTTGCCCTGCGTAATCCGCTCGGGTTTTGCCGCGTGCCGGAAAGGCGTTGTAATGCAGGTTGCCGTCGCCCACATGGCCAAAGCAGTTGATGCGGTAGTCCCCCGCCTCGGCAATGCGCCGATGTCCTTCGGCAATGAAGTCGGGCAGCGCGCTCAGCGGAAGCGATACATCATGCGAAGAAACGGGGCCGATCAAGCGATTGGCTTCCGGGATCGTCTCGCGCACGCGCCAAAAGTCATCGGCCTGTGTGGTGTTCTGCGCAATAATCCCGTCAGAGACCAGTCCAGCCTCCAACCCAGCAGCAAAAAGCGTCTCAAGGGCGGTGCCTGCGTCCAAACCGCCGCTCAGCCCCAGTTCGATCAACACCGACCATCGCGGCGGCGTCCCAAAAGGTTGACGTATATCGGGCAGCACTTCGGTCAGGAAATGGAACCCCTGCCCGTCAATGAGCTCGAACGCCGATACCATCTCTCCCAATTGATCCCGCGCAAGCGACAGCAAAGACAGCGCCGCCGCCGGATCCTCAACCACCAACATGGCCGTGCCACGTGCCGCAGGACGCGCAAACATCTTGAGCGCAGCGGCAGTGATCACCCCCAGTGTCCCCTCGGCCCCCACCAGCAAGTGGCGCAGATCATAGCCGGTGTTGTTCTTGCGCAAGCGCGTGAGGCCATTGAATATCTCACCCGACGGGAGCACAGCCTCAATCCCCAGACACAAATCGCGCGCATTGCCATAGCGCAGCACACCCGTGCCGCCAGCATTTGTCGACAGGTTACCGCCAATCCGCGCCGTGCCTTCAGCAGCCAGCGACAATGGGAAAAGGCGCTCGGCGTCCTCCGCCGCCGCCTGCACATCTGCCAGGACAACCCCCGCCTCGGCGACAATCACATTCTCCTGCGGGTAAACCCCACGCACGGCGTTCATCCGTTCCAGCGACAAAACCAGCGGCGCGGGACCCTCCAGCGAGACCTGCCCGCCCACCAGCCCAGTGCCGCCGCCGTAAGGCACGACACCCACGCCGGCCGCCTGCGCTTCACGGATCAGCACCGCCACGTCCTCTGCCGTGCGCGGCAAGGCCAAAAGCCCGGCCTGGCCTTGAAACTTGGCGCGCGGTTCTTCCAGATAGCGGCTCTCCACCGGGCGCAAGGTGCCTTCAGGCAACAGCGACGAAAGGCGGCTCTCAAAAGCGGAATCGGCAGGCTTCAGCATCATGCCCTTTGATCCTTGCCAGAGGCAAAGGATGCAAGCCCTACCTGTCCGCTCTCAGATAAGCCGGGCGCAGCACCATGATCGTGGGCGTGGACGGTAGCCGGTCGACAGAGACCGTGATGCCCGGCTCCTCAAGCTCCACCACCTGAAATTCATCGGCCATCCCGCGCAGGAAGGTCTGCAACCCAAAGTCCGAAAACCAGTGCATCGGGATGACAATGGAAGACTTCAGCCGCTTCAGCACCCGCGTCATGGAGACCAAATCCAGCGTCATGCCGCCATCCACCGGGGCCATAACCACATCCAACCGCCCAATGGCGGCATATTGGGCCGCGTCCGGCTCATGATGCAGATGCCCCAGATGGCCGATGCACAGGCCCGCCATCTCAAAAATGAAGATCGAATTGCCCTTCGCTTCGATCCCCGAAAAGGCGGACCGGATGTCTGTGGGCACATTGCGGATCAGCACCTCGCCCAGATCAAGTTTATGGGTGATGCCCTTGCCAAACTCATCCCCCCAGCCCCGCAGAACGTGCGGGATTGCCGGGTCGGGGAAAGCCGTCCAGTGGCTTTCATGCGCGTGGTTCATTGTCACAACATCAGGGATCATCGGATCGCTCCCGATAAAACCGGTGAAGTCGGTAACCATGTTCAGCCCGCCGTGGCTGCGGATCAGAAAGGAGGCATGCGCGATGTAGTGCAGATAGACTTCCTCGTGCGGCACATCCGGCAAGCTGGCCTTGGTGACGTATTCGATCCCCGGCGTGTTCTGCGCCAGCGCGATGCAGTGGCTGGGCGTGCGGGTTTCCTGAGCCGCCAACGGCGCGGCACAGATCAGGTAAACGAACAAAAGCAGGCGAAACATGGCACTTCCTCCTGTGACAACCTTAACAGGGGATATCACTCTTTCCACCCTCAGGTGTGCCAATCAGATGCGCCACGCGGGCTGCGGCTGAACCGGACGGCAGACTGCGGGCTGAGCACAGCAACAGGCTGCGCCCGGTCTCAAAGACTTGCGGAAAGGGCCGAACCAACGCACCCGTCGCAAGATGCTCTGCCACAAGGGGTTCGTGGCCAATCAGCACCCCGGCACCGCCCACCGCCTCTGACACGGCAATCGCATAAAGCGAATGCACGGCACCTTGTTGGGCTATCGCGGTCGGCAAATCAGCGACATCCAGCCAGTTGCCCCAATCGTCCCGCCAGGTGGCGTCGTGGATCAGTTCCACATCCGCAAGATCTTCTGGCCTGTTCAAGCGCTCTGCCACCTGAGGCGCGCAAACCGGGAAAATCCGGTCCAACGCTATGGTGCGGCTGTTCGGCAAGGCATCAGGATGTGCGATGAACAAGGCCAGATCAAACACCTCGCGTTGCATGTTGGGCGGGGTCTCTAACGCCGTGATGGAGATGGTCTGTCCAGGCATCTGCGCGCGCACCTCCGCCAATCGCGGTGCCAGCCAAAGCTGCGCAACCGAGGGCAAGGCGGCGATGGACACTGGTCCCCCAGGGGCCGCAGCGCGCAGCCCGTGCAGGGCATGACCCAGTGCATCAAATGCGGTCTCAAAATCGCGGCGCACGTCCTCCCCCAAGGCCGTCAACATGACCCCTTGGGTCCGCCGTTCAAACAGCGGCGCACCCACCCAATCCTCCAACGCCCGCACCTGTTGCGACACCGCACCCGGTGTCACACAAAGCTCTTCTGCCGCCGCAGAGAACCCGCCCAAACGCGCCGCGGCCTCAAAACTGCGCATCGCATTCAAATGGGGGCCGCGGGGGCGGGGTGGAGTAACGGACATCACTAGACTCAGTTTTTCTATGCCAACTTTTAGAAAATCTCATTTGCGACACAGGTGCAAGCGCGGCACAAGACCCTCAACTGAAGGAGAGCGACATGCTGGCAAAACGCGACTGGGTCCCTGCGGGATCAGAAAAACTTGTGCAAGAAATCGCGGCCCGCACCGTTGCGATGAAGGGCGCTGACATTGCTGCCCGCATCTCAACACTCGCCGAGGAAAACCGCCGGATCCACGAACGCGACTGCTTTAACCTTAACCCCGCCACCAATGTGATGTCTCCACGGGCGGAGGCGATCCTGTCCAGCGGCATCGGCACCCGGCCCTCGCTGGGGTATCCGGGCGACAAATACGAAATGGGGCTGGAGGCAATTGAAGAGATCGAGGTCATCGCGGCCCAACTCTGTGCGGATGTCTTTGGCGCCAAGTTTGCAGAGATCCGCGTGCCCTCTGGTGCCATCGCCAACCTCTATGGGTTCATGGCCACCTGTCAGCCGGGCGATACGATCATCGCACCCCCCGCGAGCGTCGGCGGGCATGTCACGCATCACAAGGCAGGCTGTGCGGGCCTTTATGGTCTCAACATCGTACAAGCCCCCGTCGATGTAGATGGCTACACGCTTGATGTCGCTGGCCTTCGGGCCTTGGCACATGAGGTGAAGCCCAAGCTGATCACGGTAGGGGCCTCCCTGAACCTCTTTGAACACCCCGTCGCTGAGGTCCGCGCAATTGCGGATGAGGTCGGCGCAAAGGTGCTCTTTGACGCCGCCCACCAATGCGGGATCATCGCCGGTGGTGCCTGGAAAAACCCGCTGGACGAGGGCGCACACATTATGACCATGAGCACATACAAAAGCCTTGGTGGTCCCGCAGGTGGGCTGATCGTCAGCAATGACGCCGCATTGACCGAGAAACTGGATGCCATCGCCTTTCCCGGCATGACCGCCAACTTTGACGCCGCCAAATCTGCTGCCCTCGCCCTCACAATGCTCGACTGGCAGGCCTACGGCGCGGACTACGCTGCCCAGATGATCGCGACTGCACAAGCGCTGGCAGCAGCGCTCGATGGCGAGGGACTCAGCGTTTTTGGCAAGGAACGCGGCTTCACCAATTCGCATCAGTTCGCGGTGGAGGCGGCACCCTTCGGCGGTGGCCAGACTGCGTCAAAAACCCTGCGCAAAGCCGGGTTCCTGGCCTGCGGGATCGGACTGCCGATTGAAGAGGTCCCGGGCGACATGAATGGTTTGCGCATTGGCACGCCAGAACTGGTGCGCTGGGGTGTCACGCCGGACCATGCCCCAGAGCTTGCGCGCCTGATTGCTGCCGCGCTCCGCGCCAATGATCCCGCAACGCTGGCCGCCGAAGTCGCAACATTCCGGCGCGACTTCCAGACGCTTCATTACGTGGGTGGCTGACGGCGAAAGGACAGATTGCTCGACCCGCCCAGGGCGAACCGCAGGCAAATCACGATCACCAGCAATGAGGCCACCAGCCACAGCCCACCCCAGAACAGCGTCGTCCCGAAATAGCGTTCGGCCAGCATGTAAGCATCTGAGCGCAGGTTGGACCGCGCAATGGTGTCGTCAAAGATGTCGTATGGCACATAGATCAAGCTGGCGAGGCCAATCAGCCGCAAGATCAGATCACAGATCGCCACACTGGCAAAACGCGCCAGTGCCAGCATCACAGCGCCTGTGCCCAGCGTGAAAGCCAGCGCAAAAACATCGCGCACGTAAAGGACCGCCACCACAACCATCACCGCGCCACAAAGCCCTAGCAGAAACCGGTCCGCAGTGGTCTTGAGCGCCAGCAGCAACAGCCCTGCCCCGATCAACAGCGACCCCAGATAGCCTGCGCTGAGGATGACAAACCCATTGCCCCCGCGCGACCGCACAAAACCCCCTTGCTGGGCAGAGACCGACAATTCCTCCACCACGCCGCCCGTGAGCCAGGTGGCCAAGGCATGCGCAAATTCGTGAAAGAACACCACCAGGATCTTGAGCGGAGCCACCACGGGCGTCTGCCACAGAGCAAAGACCAGGGCCGTGAGCAGAAGCAACTGCCAGTGATTTCGCAGGGTTGTCATGCCAGGATGAGGCGACGCAGCACGGCAAAAGTCAATTGGCCTTCGGGTGCCCTAACCCGTCACCGTCTTGCCACGCCGGTCTTTGCGCAACGCTGCGTAAAGCACATGGGTCCGCCAGCGACCATCAATCTGAAGATAGCTTTGGGCGACGCCCTCGTACTTGAACCCCGACTTTTCCAGCAACCCGCGTGAGGCGGCGTTTTCGGGAAGACACGCCGCTTCGATGCGGCTCAGATCCAGCCGGGTGAAGGCCTGATGCACGATCGCCTCAATCGCTTCGCGCATGTACCCTTGGCGCGCGAAGGGTTCCCCCGTCCAATACCCCAGCGTCCCTGCCTGCGCAGGCCCCCGGCGGATGTTGTCGAGTGTGATAGCGCCCATCAGCATCTGGTCTTCGCGGCGGATCAGAAACAACGGCAGCGCGGTCTCTCCGTTGATGGACCGTTGCGCCCAGTAGACGCGGTTGGTGAAGGCTTTGCGCGTCAGGTGATCCTCGGCCCAGGCGGGTTCCCACTTGGTCAGGAAATCGCGGCTTTGCACCCGCAAGGCGGTCCAGGCGCGGAAATCGGAGTGGATCGGCGAGCGCAGGGTCATGCGCTCTGTCTCCACCCGGAATTTCCGCTTGATCCCCAGCATCAGGCTGCGCGGCGCGCCTGCAAGGCATCGAGTGTGGGGGCTGTGTCCACCGGACCGTACAAAGCCAGAGCCGCTGGGGCCTGTGTGGCCATATGCGCCGCCATATCGCGCACATCGCCGGTGGTCACCGCATCGATCTTTTCGATGGTTTCCTCCAGCGGCGGGATGCGGTCCCAAATCTGCATCAGACGCGCCAGCCGTTCACACCGGTTCGACGGGCTTTCCAGCCCCATCAACAGACCCGCCTTCATTTGAGCGCGCGCGCGGGCGACTTCAGCCGGAGACATGTCGTCTGCCGCGCGCTTCATCTCGTCAATCGTGACGCCTGCAAGCTCCGGCAGCTGCGTGCCGGAAGTCCCCGCATAGATCGTCATCATGCCCGTATCCGCATAGGCCCCGGCCTGCGCAAAGATCGAGTAACACAAGCCCCGATGTTCGCGGATTTCCTGAAAGAGCCGCGAGGACATGCCGCCGCCAAGGGCAGAGGCATAGATCTGCGCCACGTAGATGTCATCGGCCCGATACCCGGGCGATTCAAACCCCAGTGCAAAGTGTGCCTGCTCCAGGTCCTTCATCTGTCGCGTCTCACCGCCCGCAAAGGCGGCGGCAGGCATACCGGCCAAAGGCTTGGCGGGCATATCCCCAAAAAGCTGTTCGGCAAGCAGGACAATCGCGTCATGCTTCACCGCCCCCGCGGCGGCAAGGATCATTTGATCTGGACCATAGTGCTGGCCGATGAAGCCAGACAGATCATCCCGAGAGAAGTTCGACACCCGCTCCGCCGGGCCAAGAATAGTGCGTCCCATGGGCTGATCGGGGTAGGCGCGTTCCTGCAGCCAGTCGAAAATAACATCATCAGGCGTATCCAGCGCTTGTCCGATCTCTTGCAGGATCACGCCGCGCTCGATCTCGATCTCCTTGGGGTCCAGAATGGGATTGCGCAGGATGTCTGCAATCACGTCCAACCCAAGCGCCACGTCGTTTTCCAACACGCGCACGTAATAGGCCGTCACCTCGCGGCTTGTATAGGCGTTGATGTAGCCGCCCACGTCCTCAATCGCCTCGGCGATCTGCAGGGCGGACCGCTTCTGCGTCCCCTTGAACGCCATATGCTCCAGAAAATGGGCGATGCCGTTCTGCTGTGGGGTTTCATGCCGCGCGCCCGCGCTGACCCAAACGCCGATGGAGGCGCTTGCAAGGCTCGGCATATGTTCGGTCACGATACGAAAACCGTTAGAGAGGCGGGTCTCGTTCAGGCTCATGAGTTCAGCGCTCCCAGAATGTGGGCCTTGAGGGCCTCCAGATCGTTGGGCACGCGGGTCACGCGCTCATCCCGGTCAAAGAGGTCGGCCATACGCGGTGGCAGCGGGGGCCGGACGCCTGTAGCGGCTTCAACAGCATCGGGGAACTTCGCCGGGTGCGCAGTAGCAAGCGTAATCATCGGCGTGGCCGCTTCACGCTGTTCGCCTGCCACCTTCACGCCGACGGCAGAATGCGGGCATAGCAACTCTCCGGTGGTTTTCAGCATGTCGGTGATGGTGGCGGATGTTTCTTCCTCTGATGCGCGACCCGATTGGTAGTGGTCCTGCAAGGCCTGCATCGCGCCTTGGGACACCTCAAAACCGCCTTCGCCCAGTTCCGCCATCAGCTGCGCCACGGCGTTGCCGTCGCGACCGTAGGCGTCAAACAAAGCGCGTTCAAAGTTCGAAGACACCTGAATGTCCATCGACGGGCTGATCGACGGATGGGTCGGGCCCTTGTGATACCCCTGCCCTTTCAGGCAGCGGTCCAGAATGTCGTTCTGATTGGTGGCCACGACCAAACGGTCAATCGGCAGACCCATGCGCTTGGCAATATAGCCCGCAAAGATGTCGCCAAAGTTGCCGGTGGGGACGGTAAAGCTGACCTTCCGCTCCGGCGCGCCGAGGCTCACGGCTGAGCTGAAGTAATAGACCACCTGCGCCAGCACCCGGCCCCAGTTGATCGAATTGACCCCAGCCAACTTGACGCTGTCGCGGAAGTCAAAATCGTTGAACATGTCCTTCAGCCGCGCCTGACAGTCGTCGAAGTCTCCGTCCAGCGCCAGCGCGTGGACGTTGGCATCAGACGGCGTGGTCATCTGGCGGCGCTGCACTTCGGACACACGGCCATGGGGGTAGAGGATAAAGACATCAACGTTATCGAGGCCCTTGAACGCCTCAATCGCCGCCGACCCGGTATCGCCGGAGGTCGCCCCCACGATCGTCACGCGTTCGCCCTTACGACCCAGCGCCTTCTGGAACATCTGGCCAATCAGCTGCATGGCAAAGTCCTTGAAGGCCAGCGTCGGCCCGTGGAAAAGCTCCAACAGGAAATGGTTCGGGGCCAGCTGCACCATCGGCGCGCGGGCAGTGTGGCCAAAGCTGGCGTAAGCGTCGTTAATCAGCGTGCGGAATTCATCATTCGTAAACGTCTCACCGATGAAAGGGCGCATCACGGTGAAGGCCACCTCTTCATAAGACTGCCCCGACATCGCGGCGATCTCAGCCGTACTCAGCGTCGGGATGGTTTCCGGCACATAAAGCCCCCCGTCGCGGGCCAGCCCTGTGAGCATGGCTTCTTCAAAACTCAAGGCGGGGGCGCTGCCCCGGGTAGAGACGTAACGCATTGTCGTCAGCTTTCAGTCGGCCCGAAGGGGCGCATGGTTTCGTGGGCGGCACGGCGGCGCCAGAAGTAGAATGACATGGCAAGCCAGATCGCCGCCAAAGAGAACCAAGTGATGGCGTATTGCAAGTGGTTGTTCGGGATGGCGCTGGTGTCTACGGGCAAAGGCGTCGCGCCGATGCCAGCTTGCGACACCTCGCGCGCTACAAGCAGGATCGGACGGGTGCCCAGCTCTGTTGCCATGGCCGTCACGTCACGCGCAAACCAGATGTTTGCCTCCATATCCGGGTCTGGCGTGAAACCATCGGTCTCGTCGGGCCATTGCAAGTTGCCAACGACACTGATCTGCGCCGCCGCAGGGTCGCGCGGTGCCGATGGCAAAGCGGCCTGCGTATCGACAAACCCATGATCCAACAGGATTGCCCCGGCGTCGGTGTCGAGCGCCGAGATGATCCGGTATCCCGCGCCTTCGACCTTTTGGGACACAAGAACCCGCAAAAACTGGTCTTGCCAGGTGCCCTGTACTTGTACAGGCAGATAGGCATCGCGGTCCGGATCAGGTTCTGTTGGCAAAGCAACAGGCTCAGCCACGATCCGTGCTTCGATCTGCGCAATCACACCCTGTTTCCACGCCAACCGCTGCACCTGCCAGACACCAAGACTTATCAGGATGGCAGCGCCACCCAGGCCAATCACAACAAGAAACAGCGCGGAACGCATGGGCGATCAGGGTCCTTCAAAGGAAAAGCGCGCGAGGGGTGCTCGCGCGCTTGTCTGATTTCTGGGTCAAAGCTCTAGAGCGCGACAAAGACGGCGACACCCCAGATGTAGACGGCAAAGAAAAGGAACAGCCAGACCACATCCACGAAGTGCCAGTACCAGGCTGCGGCTTCGAAGCCGACATGCTGCTCTGGTGTGAAGTCGCCCCGCATGGCGCGGAACAGGCAGACGGTCAAAAAGATCGTGCCGATGATCACGTGGAAGCCGTGGAAGCCGGTCGCCATGAAGAAGGCAGAGAAGAACGCGTCTTCGCCGAACGTCCAGCCTTTGTAAAGCAGGTAGCTGTACTCATAGGCCTGAAGTACCGTGAACGCGATGCCCAGCACGATGGAGATGGCGAGACCCGCAATCAGGTCCTTCCGGTTGTTTTCATGCACCAGCGCGTGGTGCGCCCATGTCACGGCACAGCCCGAAAGCAACAGGATCAGCGTGTTGATCAGCGGCAGGTGGAAGGCATCGACCGCGTAAAAGTCCGGCACCACATATTCGCTGCCCTTGTATTCGCTCATTGGGTAAAGCGCAGGCTTGAAGAAGGTCCAGAACCAGGCCACGAAGAACATGACTTCGGACATGATGAACAGGATGAAGCCATAGCGCAGGCCCAGGCGCACCACGCCCGTGTGGTCGCCCACATGGCTTTCGATCACCACTTCGCGCCACCAGGCGAACATGGTGTAAAGCACGGCAACAAAGCCGATGAGGAACAGCCAGGGCCCCGTGACGGGGATCAGGCCGAAAAGGACGGTAAACCCGCCCGACATCCAGGCCACGCCGCCAAACAGCATGACGAACCCGGCCAGCGCGCCGAAGAACGGCCAGATTGAGGGGCTCAGGATGTGATAATCGTGGTCTTTTGCATGGGCCATGGGGTGGGGTCCCTCACCTATCTTCAGTTAAGGTCTGTTGTTGTTTCCTGATCGAGTGCGGCATAGCCCTCGGGCAGGTCGATTTCGTAGAACGTATAGGACAGCGTGATCGTATGTACAAACTTCCCGTCGCGGTCATCCACAATTTCCGGGTCGACAAAAAAGCTGACGGGCATCTGCACGGTTTCGCCCGGCTGCAGCACCTGTTCTTCAAAGCAGAAGCAGTCGATCTTGTCGAAAAATGCACCTGCGGTGTAGGGCGTCACATTATAGCTGGCCTGCCCTGCAATGGGGCGGTTCGTGGGGTTGTGCGCCTCGTAAAAGGCCAGACCATTCTCGCCAATACGGATCTCCATTTCCCGCACAACCGGCGTGAACTCCCAGTTCAGTCCACCGTTGATGGAGGCATCAAAGCGCACCTTGATGGTCTGATCGAGGATCTGGTCGCTGGAATCAGTCACCTGCGCGGGCACGCCGCCGAAACCGGTGACCCTGCAGAACCAGTCGTAAAACGGCACTGACGCCCAGGCGAGCGCGCCCATGGTGATCACCACCGACACGGTCTGCAAAACAGTCTTTTTTGGTCCGCTCATCGCCATCAGTTGGAGCCTTCCTCATTTGCACCCGCTGCAACCGGCGCGTTGGAGAAATCGACGTTCGTGATCTTGACGTATGTGAGCGCCATGATGAGCGCGACAAAGCCCACGAGCATCAAACCCACACCAACATTGCGGCCCCGGCGACGTTCATGAATTTCGTGTTCCGCGCGAATGCTCATCTCAAGCCCCCCAACCGCGCAGGGTGGCTTCGATCAGAATCGCGCCGAAGTGCAGGAACAAGTAGTAGAGCGACAGACGGAAGAATTTGCGCTCTACCACATAGCTGTCCGCCTCTGCCTGCGCTTCATCCCGCTGCCATATCTCCCAGGCACCTTTGAGGAACAGCGCATTGAGAACCAGGGCAGTGGCCAGATAGACCCAACCGCCGATGGCCGTGAACCCGGTCGCGACCGCAAGCACGGCCAACAGCACGGTGTAGGCCAGGATATGACGCCGCGTGGCGGGGCGGCCGTGGGTGACCGTCAGCATTGGCACTTCCGCGTCGTCGTAGTCAGACCGCATGAACAGGGCCAGCGCCCAGAAGTGCGGGGGTGTCCACATGAAAATCAGCGCAAACATCAGCCAGGGCTCGATGCTGAAGCTGCCCGTTGCCACAATCCAGCCAATGACCGGCGGGAAGGCCCCGGCCGCACCACCGATCACAATGTTCTGCGGCGTCGAGCGCTTGAGCCACATCGAGTAGATGACGACGTAGAAGAAGATGGTGAAGGCCAGAATGGCTGCAGCAAGCAAGTTGGCCGCAAGTGCCAGCATCATGACCGACAAGCCCGAAAGGGCGACGCCTAGATAGAGCGCTTCACCCGGTTCGACTTTGCCCGCAGGGATCGGTCGCTTTGCGGTGCGGCGCATCACCGCGTCGATATCTGCGTCCCACCACATGTTCAGCGCGCCAGAGGCCCCGGCCCCGATGGCGATGAACAGGATCGCAGCAAAACCGATCACAGGATGCACAGCTACGGGAGCCGCCAGCATGCCTACAAGCGCCGTAAAAACCACCAGTTGCATCACGCGGGGTTTGAGCAGGGCAAAATAATCGCCCAGCTGCGCCTCGTGTTCTGCTGCAGGTGTCTGGCTGACGTCGGTCATCCGATGCTTTCCTGGCTGGTAAGGTGGGCCTTGGCCCACCCCACATGGGTTTTGTTCTGTGCCCGCTTAGCGCAGCGCTTTTTTTGATACGAGGGCGGGCGACACGCCCGCCTTACGACTTGTCGCGAACCGTTACCGTAAGGTGGGCGTGTCGCCCACCCTTGGCTCAGTTGGACGCGACCTGTGTTTCAGGCTTGATCCCGGCGTATTCCTCTTTGGCCTTGCCCAGCCATTCCTCATACGCCTCTTCAGAAACGATCTTCACGGTGATCGGCATGTACGCATGGCTCTTGCCGCAAAGCTCAGAACACTGGCCAAAGTAGGTGCCTTCCTTCTCTGCCTTGAACCACAGTTCTGCCAGTCGACCCGGCACCGCGTCCTGCTTCACGCCGAAAGACGGGATGGTCCAGGCGTGGATCACGTCAGAGGCCGTGACCTGAACCACGATGGTCTTGCCCACGGGGAGCACCACAGCAGTATCCGTCGCCAGCAGGAATTCGTCACGTGAGTACCCTGCGTCTTCCAGCTTCTTGGCCACCACATCATCCAGCACTTCGGGGATGGCACCCGCCTCTTCTTCCTCGGACGTCAGCGTGGCCGCCGCACCAATCATGTAGCTGTCAAAGGCAAAGCCTTCATCCACATATTCATGTGTCCAGTACCACTGGTTCCCGGTCGCTTTGATAACGATGTCGCCCTCGGGGATTTCCTGCTGATCAAACAGCACCGGCAGCGAAAACGCGCCAATGAAGACCAGGATGATGACCGGGATGATCGTCCAGGCGATCTCAATCGGGGTGTTGTGCGTGAAACCGGCAGGCGTTGGATTGCTCTTCTTGTTGTACCGCACGATCACCCAGCCGATCAACGCTGTCACAAACAGCGTGATCACGGTGATGATGATCAGAATCAGCCAGTCCAAGCTTTGCAGGTCTGCCGCAAGTGAGGTCACAGCAGGCTGAAAGCCTGTTTCGCCCGGGACGGGCTTGCCGATTGATTCCAGCCCATCGATGCGCAGATTGTCCTGTGCCAGCGCAGGCTGAGCGATGAATCCGGCCGCAAGGGCGAAGGGGGTAAGGAGTTTTTTCATTGTGCGTCCTGGACTGTTGACCAATGATGGTGGCTTCGACGACCCGAGCACTTTACCGCTCAGCGTTGAATTTCTGCTGCTTACAATCATATTCTTGCCTCAAGATAAAGACACTCGATTGCGTCATTGGGACGCGATCCCGCAATTTTCGTCCTCACTTGTAAGGATTCACCATGAGCACCCCTCCATTTTCGCCGCTCGACGCTGATCTGGACCGCGAATCCGCCCTTGCGATCCTGCGCGAGGCCACCGCGGGCGCGGACGATGGGGAGCTATTCTTTGAGCGCCGCCGCTCTGAGTCGCTTACCTTTGACGATGGCCGGCTCAAAAATGCGAGCTACGACGCGACCGAAGGCTTTGGCCTGCGCGCCGTGCGGGGTGAGGTGGCAGGCTACGCCCATTCGACCGAAATTTCCGAGGCCGCCTTGCGCCGCGCGTCCGAAACCGCCCGATTGGCCGTGGGCGATGGCGGCGGCACCTGGGCGGATGCGCCTGAGGGCACCAACACAAGGCTCTACACCGACGAAGACCCCATCGCGGGTGCGGCGTTCCCGGTCAAGGTGGAGACCTTGCGCGAGATTGACGCCTATGCCCGCGCCCTGGACCCGCGCGTCGTACAGGTGAGTGCTTCTGTCGCGGCCAGTTTGCAGGAAATTGAGATACTGCGCCCCGAAGGGACTTCGGTTCGCGACACCCGTCCCATGACGCGCATCAATGTCTCAGTGATACTTGAACAGGACGGACGGCGCGAAAGCGGTGGTATGGGCGGCGGCGGGCGTATTGGACTTGATGGCCTGCTGGATCCGGCGGACTGGCAATCCAAGGCGCGCGAAGCGGTGCGCATCGCCAGCGTCAATCTGGAAGCCGAACCCGCACCCGCCGGTGTCATGGATGTGGTCCTTGGTCCTGGCTGGCCCGGGATCCTGCTGCACGAGGCCATCGGCCATGGGCTTGAAGGGGACTTCAACCGTAAAGGGGCCTCGGCATTCGCTGGATTGATGGGGCAACAGATCGCCTCAAAAGGGGTGACGGTCCTGGATGACGGCACGATTCCCGACCGGCGGGGCTCCATCAGTGTGGACGACGAAGGCACGCCATCGGGCAAAAATGTATTGATCGAAGACGGCGTATTGGTGGGATACATGCAGGACCGTCAGAATGCCCGCCTGATGGGCGTGAAAAGTACCGGCAACGGCCGCCGTCAGAGCTTTGCACACATCCCCATGCCCCGCATGACCAATACCTACATGCTGGGAGGAGATGCAGCGCCCGAGGATATCGTGGCCGACCTCAAGGATGGCATCTATGCCGTGGGCTTTGGCGGGGGGCAGGTGGACATCACCAACGGCAAGTTCGTGTTTTCCTGCACTGAGGCTTACCGCGTCAAAAACGGCAAGGTCGGTGCGCCAGTGAAAGGGGCTACGCTGATTGGTGACGGGGCGACGGCGCTCAAACACATCCGGGCCATCGGCAATGACCCGCAACTTGACCCTGGCATCGGCAATTGCGGCAAACAGGGACAGTGGGTGCCTGTGGGCGTGGGACAACCCACGCTGATGATTGGTGGTCTGACCGTGGGGGGCGCGGCGGGCTAGAAGCCCGCCTTACGGGTTGCGCGCATTCGCTTATGTGGCTGGCGTTTTGCTTACGCATCTCAGACGGGAGGATGCGCGATGCGCGCACCTTACGTTGTGAGGGTTTAGCGGACAGGAACCGTCGCCGCTCCATTTTCGAAAAATTGATTCATTCCCTGTTAACCAACCGCTCCTATACCTGATTCTGCAACGGACGGAGACATGGGATGACTGACAAGGACCTACATCCTTCTTCCACTCACCCCCCACTCCCACCCACCCCGGAAGACGAACAGTTTGCCCGTCTTCGTCTGTTGCGCTCGCGCCGGGTCGGCATTTCTACGTATAAACGGCTGCTGGCTGAACACGGCACTGCGCAAAATGCGCTGGCCGCGCTGCCCGAGGTGGCGCGCGCTGCGGGCGTCAAGGGCTATCAGATCTGCCCAGAGCCGGTGGTCTGGGCGGAACTCAAAGCCGCCCGGGCCGCTGGTGCCCAATTGCTGGTGGAGGGCGAAGCGCCCTACCCCGACATCCTGTCTGACATCCCAGATGCGCCGCCCTTCCTTTGGATCATTGGTGACCCCGGCCTGCTCGCCCGGCCCATGATTTCCATGGTGGGTGCGCGCAATGCCTCTTCGCTGGGGACGCGCATGGCAAAGGCACTGGCATCCGAGCTTGGCGCTGCAGGGTATGTGGTTGTTTCCAGTCTGGCACGCGGTATCGACGCTGCCGCCCACGCATCCGCTCTTGAGACGGGGACCGTCGCGGTTCAAGCGGGCGGCGTCGATGTGATGTATCCGGCGGAAAACGCGGGACTTGCCGGCGACATCGCGGCACGCGGGCTGCGCCTGTCTGAACAGCCCATGGGCCTGCAGCCCATGGCGCGCCACTTCCCCTCACGCAATCGCATCATTGCCGGGCTCAGCCGTGCCACGATCGTGGTGGAGGCGGCCGCGCGGTCCGGCAGCCTGATCACAGCACGCGACGCGTTGGATCAGGGGCGCGACGTGCTTGCCGTACCGGGCCATCCCTTTGACGCCCGGGCGGCGGGATGCAACATGTTGATCCGTGATGGTGCCACACTGGTTCGGTCCGGCGCGGACGTCCTTGAGGCGCTCCAACCCATCATAGCCCCGGAATTGCCGCTGTCAGATGCCCCCAAACCGGCACCCTCCAAACCGGCACGCGGCCTGCGTGAGGTTGCTGCATTACACAAGAAGATCCTGTCACGCCTGGGTCCGTCGCCCTTGGCCGAGGATCAGCTTATTCGCGACCTGCAGGCACCACCCGCACAGGTGGCCCCTGCCCTAGTGGATCTTGAGCTCGACGGTCAGATCACCCGCCGCCCCGGGGGGCTTTTGACCCGCGCTGTCTGACGTGGCTTTGGCAATGGTGACTGCACCTGCCACAGCGAAACGTGGCTCTCGAAAGTTACGCTTAAGGGCCAGCGCAAATCGCCGCCCCTTTCCCTGAAACTTGCCCCCAGCGGCAAAGCGGTGCATTGACAATCCCCCGACCCATCCCACATTTGGCGCATCTGACGCGTCGTATTTCGCCCCAAGGAACCCTATTTCCATGCCAGTTGTTGTTGTCGAATCCCCGGCCAAGGCCAAAACGATCAACAAATACCTTGGCGATGATTACACGGTTCTTGCCTCCTACGGCCACGTGCGGGACCTGCCCCCAAAAGACGGCTCGGTTGACCCCGACAACGGCTTTGACATGAAATGGGAGGTCGCCAGCACCTCCAAGAAACACGTCAAAGCCATCGCGGACGCCCTCAAAGATGACAACGCACTGATCCTCGCAACCGACCCCGACCGCGAAGGCGAGGCGATCAGCTGGCACCTGCAAGAGGCCCTGACCAAACGCAAGTCGATCAAGAAGGACACGCCGGTCAGCCGCGTGGTCTTTAACGCGATCACCAAGAACGCTGTGACCGAGGCGATGCAGAACCCGCGCCAAGTCGACATGCCGCTGGTGGAGGCCTATCTCGCCCGCCGCGCGCTCGACTATCTGGTGGGCTTCAACCTCAGCCCCGTTTTGTGGCGCAAACTGCCCGGTGCGAAATCCGCAGGCCGTGTGCAGTCTGTCTCTCTGCGTCTCATTGTTGAACGCGAGATGGAGATCGAGGCCTTCCGCGCCCGCGAATACTGGTCGGTCAAGGCGCTGCTCGCCACGCCGCGCGGACAGGAATTCGAGGCCCGGCTCACCCGCCTTGCGGGCAAGAAGCTCGACAAGTTCGATCTGGCCAATGACACCCAAGCCGAAATGGCGGTGCAAGCCATCACCAGCCGCGATCTGAAAGTCACAAGCGTGGAGGCCAAACCCGCCACGCGCAACCCATCCGCGCCCTTCATGACGTCCACGCTGCAGCAAGAGGCCTCGCGCAAGTTCGGCATGGGCGCGCGCGCCACCATGTCCACCGCCCAGCGCCTCTATGAGGCGGGGCACATCACCTACATGCGGACCGATGGCATCGACATGGCACCTGAGGCCGTGCAGATGGCGCGCGACGCGATCAAGGACCGGTATGGGGCCGACTACGTGCCCAAGGATGCGCGGGTCTACAAGAACAAGGCCAAGAACGCGCAGGAAGCACACGAATGCATCCGTCCGACGGACATGACCAAGGATGCCGCCGCGCTGAAGAACCTCGAAGCCGATCAGCGCAAGCTTTATGACCTGATCTGGAAGCGGACCCTGGCCTGCCAGATGGCAAGCGCCCGGATGGAGCGGACCACGGTGGAGATCGGCTCCGCCGACGATCAGGTTGGCCTGCGCGCCACGGGTCAGGTCGTGATGTTTGACGGGTTCCTTCGGGTCTATGAAGAAGGCCGCGATGATGTGGTCGTGGACGACGACGACAAGCGCCTGCCGCAGATCACCCAAGGTGATCCGATGGACAAGCGCGCCGTCACGCCTGAACAGCACTTTACCCAGCCGCCGCCGCGATACACCGAGGCCACGCTGGTCAAACGCATGGAAGAGTTGGGCATCGGCCGCCCCTCGACCTACGCCAGCATCGTCACGACCATTCAGGACCGCGGCTATGTCCGCAAGGACGGCCAGCGCCTGATCCCGGAAGACAAGGGCCGGCTGGTGATTGCGTTCCTTGAGAATTATTTCCGCAAGTACGTGGGCTATGATTTCACGGCGAGCCTTGAGGATGAGCTTGATCAGGTCTCTGCCGCGGATGCGGACTACAAGACCGTTTTGGGCCGGTTCTGGCGTGATTTCTCTGCAGCTATTGCCGAGACGTCAGAGCTGCGCATCACCGAGGTGCTCGAAAAGATCAACGAGGTGCTGGAACCGCACCTCTTTCCCCCTCTGGAAGACGGCGGCGACCCCCGCGCTTGTCCAAACTGCGGCGCAGGGCGGCTGTCGATGCGTACCGCGCGCTCCGGCGGTGCGTTCATCGGCTGTTCAAACTACCCCGAGTGCCGCTATACTCGCCCCTTCGGCCCGCCGGACCCGGAAGCCGAGGCCAGCGCCATCCCACCGGATGGCAAGCTGCTGGGTGTGGATCAGGGTGACGAAATCCGTGTCTTCAAGGGCCGCTTTGGGCCCTACGTCCAGCGCGGAGCGGTAACCGAAGAGAACAAGAAACCTCCGCGCCAGGGCGTGCCGGAGCTATGGTCGCCGGAAGAGATCGAACTGCCGCAGGCGGTCAAACTGCTGGAACTGCCACGCGAACTGGGCCCACACCCGGAAGACGGCGTGACCGTCTGGGCCAATATCGGGCGCTACGGGCCATACCTCAAACATGCCGAAAGCACCTCGCACCGGGGCGGCACCAACGCGAACCTCGAGACAATCGAGGACGTCTGGACCGTCGGCATGAACCGCGCCGTGCAATTGCTGGCCGAGAAAGTCGCCAGCCGCAAAGGACGCGGCAAGGCAGCAACCCCCATGCGCGAGCTGGGCGAACACCCCGAAGCGGGCGGACCGGTCAACATCTTCGATGGCAAGTACGGGCCATATGTGAAGTGGGAAAAGATCAACGCGACCATTCCCGACACCGTGGACCCCGGTGAGCTGACCATGGCCCAAGCCGTCGACCTGATTGACGAACGGGCGGCCAAAGCGGGCAAGAAAAAGCCGTCAGCCGCTAAGAAGAAAAAGCCTGCAAAGAAAAAGGCGTCCTAACGCTCCTCCTGCAAAGCGGCGACCCGCGCCACGACCTTATCCATCAGGGCCAGCAACTGGTCCTGGTCGTCCGCTGTCAGGGCAGAGAGGAAAAGCTCCATGTTCCGCAGATCCTGACTGCGGATCGTCTCGGCCAGCACCCTGCCCCTGTCGGTCAGTGACAGTTGAACGGCGCGCCCGTCCGCGGGATCCCGGGTCCGCGCCACAAGACCTTGCCGCACCATCCGCGCAATCAGGCTACTGGCCGTGGTCGCGGCAACATGCAGCTGGTCTGCAAGGGCTGAGGCCCGCGCGCCTGGATTTTCGAGCAGAAACCCCAACGTATGGAAATCATGCGCGTTGAATCGCACCACATGCTGATGCTCAACCGGCGTGCGTTCGGAAATCAGCATCACCTGCATCAGCGTACGGACAATCTGGCGAAGGTGTTCAGGACGCGACATGACGCTTTCGTGACCCAGGCCCGCCCCGAAATCAACGCGAAACGCTTGAAGGCTCGGTTTGTTGATCCATATACTACGATATTCGTACTAAATAAGGAGATCGAACATGAGACTACTATCCATATTTATTGCTGGCGTGACTGTTGTGGCCCTTGGCCTTCTGGCGTTTGACCGCACGGCGCAAGCCAGCGACATCTCTGCCCCGCCCGCCTTGGCGGAGGACGGCAAGTACCTTTCCAATGTTCTGAGTGTGACTATTGACGGCACGCCCGCTCAGGTGCGCGCCTTCCTGAATACCAATCCTATCACCGACTATCTTGAACCCACGGACCGCATTCCCGCCATTGCAAGCATTGAGGGGATCACAGGGGCTTGGGGCACACCGGGTGCCGTGCGGCGAGTCATTCTGGAAACCGGCGATTCGATCACCGAACGCGTTATCAGTAACACCGACACGGCGTTCACCTACCAGATCTGGGAGATCACCGCCCCTCAGGGGCGCTTTATCGACCACATCAAAGGCGAGTTCCTGTTTGATGCTGTGCCTGAGGGCACCAAGATCACCTGGTCCTACAACATCAAGCCCCGCGTCTTTGTGGCCCGGCCCTTCATCCAGAGTTTTCTAAGCGACGACTTTGCCCCCTTCATGAAAGGTGGCATGGAAGAGTTTGCCGCAGCCTACCGCGCCCAATAATCAAAAAACGGACCGCGATGGCGTGCTCAGGCCGTCATCGCTGTCAGCACCAAAGCCATCAGGGCCTTCACATAAGGCTCCTCTTCCTCACCTTCGGAAATGGCAAAGGCCGCACGGTCATAGGCCGCGGATAGGGAAACTGCCAAAGCCTCGGCCTCCGCAAAGGGCAAGTCAGGCTGCGCGCGCGTGATGCCGTTCAGCAAGGTCGACCGCCCGCCTTCTTCGTGCAGCACCGACATTTCTGACGGGCCCAACACGGCAGGACCATCGACCAACAACAACTGACAGCGCCCTGCCACGTTCATCGACGCGAAATAGGCTTTGGTCCCAACCAACAGGCTCTCGCTCGGATCCGCCACATCCGCCGTGCGCGCGGCGATATCTTCGCGCAACTGGTCTGTCTCGGCCTTTACAATAGCGCGAAAGAGGTCGGTCTTGTCCGCAAAGTGATGATAAAGCGCCCCCCGGGTTACTTCTGCACGCTTCACGATCTCAGGCGTTCCTGCCCCGGCAAAGCCTTTCTCCACAAATATCTCTCGGCCCACGGCCATCAGACGGGCACGCATTTCCTCGCTGCGTTGCGTGTTGGATCGCCGCTTGGGTACGGCGGGCGCAGGTTTCTCTTGCATACATACAGCCTGTATGTTTATTTCAATTCACTTACAAACAGACTGTATGTTTCCGATTCGAGGAGGACAAGACATGAAGATCACGCAATACTATCCCGTGCTGCAGGTTGAAGACGTCGCCGCAACGGCAGCCTTCTACCGCGAACACTTTGACTTCGACGTTCAGTTCGACAGCGACTGGTACATCCACTTGCAATCGCGCCACGACCCTTCCGTGAACCTCGCCATTCTGGACGCCTTCCACGAGACCATTCCGGCAGAGGGCCAGGGCCTCAGCAAAGGGGTCATCATCAACATTGAAGTGGGGGACGTGGATGCGCTGGCCGCGCGATGCGAAAAAGCAGGCCTGCCGATGGCTAAGACCCTGCGCGACGAACCCTTTGGCCAGCGCCACTTTATGACCGTCGATCCCAACGGCATCATGATCGACGTGATCAAGCCTATTCCGCCCAGCGCGGAATTCATCGCACAATTTAGCGAGACCGCATTGGCAGAGACCGCTGCCTGAGAATTGACTTCCCTCCGGCTGCGCGTCAGGTAGAACCAAAGACGCGCAGTCAGGAGAACTCTCATGAACAAGATTTACGGATCCGCCGCAGAGGCCCTGGATGGGGTGCTCGCAGACGGGATGCTCATCGCCGCAGGCGGCTTTGGCCTGTGTGGCATTCCCGAACTTTTGCTGGCCGCGATCCGCGATGCAGGCACCAAGAACCTGACTTTTGCGTCCAACAACGCAGGTGTGGATGACTTCGGCATCGGCATCCTGCTACAGACCCGGCAGGTCAAGAAGATGATCAGCTCTTACGTGGGCGAAAATGCCGAGTTCATGCGGCAGTATCTGTCAGGTGAACTGGAGCTGGAGTTCAACCCGCAAGGCACTTTGGCCGAACGCATGCGCGCCGCAGGCTGCGGCATCCCGGGCTTCTACACCAAAACCGGCGTGGGTACCGTTATTGCCGAAGGCAAAGAGCACAAGGAATTCAACGGCGAAACTTACATCCTGGAGGAAGGCATCTTTGCCGATCTTTCCATCGTGAAGGCCTGGAAGGCGGATGACACCGGCAACCTTGTCTTCCGCAAGACTGCGCGCAACTTCAACCCGCCTGCGGCCATGTGCGGCAAGGTCTGCATTGCGGAGGTCGAGGAAATCGTGCCGCGCGGCTCGCTGGACCCGGACATGATCCACCTGCCCGGTATCTACGTGCACCGTATTGTGCAGGGCGAGCATGAAAAGCGGATCGAACAGCGCACCTTGCGTCAGCGCGAAGAGGCGTAAGTGACCGACACCCCCACGCCCCCGGTCAGCCCCTATCAGGGGCTGGACGACCGCGCCTTTTGGCGCGCGGGCGTGGCGGAGGCGGGCAGCTATCCGCCGCCTGACATCTACCGACCCAAATTCGACATCACCAAGGACATGCCGATTTTCACGGCGGGCTCCTGTTTTGCCCAACACGTGGGCCGCACGCTGGCGCAGGCAGGTTACAATGTCATCGACACCGAGCCCCTACCCGCCAGCGTTCCTGCGGATCTGGCGAATGCCCACGGGTACGGCCTTTATTCTGCGCGGTACGGCAACATCTACACGATGCGCCAGTTCCGGCAGTTGCTGCAGGAAGCCTTTGGCAAGTTCAAACCAGCCGACCCGGTCTGGACACGCGATGGCATGTTCTATGACGCCATGCGTCCTGGCGTGACCCCGGGTGGGCTGGAGAGTGCTGAACATGTGATCGAGGCCCGCGCGTATCACCTGCGCGCAGTGCAGGAGGCCGTTGCCAACGCGGGCATGGTCGTTTTCACCCTTGGGCTAACGGAAACATGGGCGCATGCGCCCAGCGGCACGATTTACCCTACGGCCCCTGGCACCATCGCAGGTCAGATCGACCCCAACGTCCACCAGTTCGTCAACTTCCGCGCTGAAGAGATCAAGAAGGACTTCATGTCCGTCCGCAAGATCTTTCAGGCGGCAAACCCGGACGTGAAGTTCCTGCTGACCGTCAGCCCTGTCCCGCTGACAGCAACGGCAAGCGGTGACCACGTGCTGCCCGCCACGATCTATTCAAAGTCGGTCCTGCGCACAGTTGCCGGAGAGCTTTCTGAAGATCTGGATGACGTGGACTACTTCCCCAGTTTCGAGATCGTGTCGTCCCACCCCTCTGCCGGACAGTTTTTTGAAGCCAACCTGCGCACCGTGAAACCCAAGGGCGTGCGCAAGGTGATGCGAGCCTTCCTTGTGGCGCATGGCGATGCGCCGGAACCCGGTGCCCCGGAGGCCCAGAAGACAGAAAAAGAACTCCGCCGCGAACGCCGCGCCGCGCGCCTCGCCAGACTGGCTGAGAAGGAAAACGCAGGCAAAGATGACGTCGTCTGCGAAGAGGAACTGCTTGAGGCGTTCCGCAAATGACCCGTGTCTTGATCATCGGTTCCAGCCATGTCGGTGCCTATAAGAACGCGGCAGAGCGGTTTGGCGCGATTTACCCGCAGGTCGAACTGGGCTTCTTCGGGGTACGCGGGCCGTTGTTCCTGACCGGCAAAATGGATGCAAGTGGTGTCTTCACGCCGCCCCTGCGCGATGACAAAGATCGCGACTTTGTCGCAGCAACTAACGGCGGGCATTCGGTGGATGCAAGCGGCTATGATGAGCTGCTTCTGGTAGGCCATCGGTTTGATTTCAACGCTGTTGCCGCACTTTTGGAACATCACGACATCCTTGAAGGGGCCCGCACAGGCCGCCCACATGTAATCAGCCGCAGGTTTTTTGAAGAGGTCCTAGCGCGGGCAATCACAACTGCGGTGGATCAGGCGACCGCGCCAATTGCGCCTTACGGTCGTCCCGCAACCTATGCCATGGCCCCCTACCCCGCACGGTCCATCACGGAACGCGGAGAGGGGTATGAACTTTCCCGCCTGCTCGGTGCCTTCTGGCAGCGCAGCGACGCATCAGAGATTGTCGAGCTTTGGCTCGGTGCCGTGAAAGAGGCCTTGGCTGCCAAAGGGCACAAGCTGCTGGAACAACCGACTGCGCTCAATGCCGCGCCATATGCCACCCGGGCAGAGTATGCCGCCCGGGCTGCCGCGTTGGATGGCGCGCTGGTCAAAACCGATCACCGGCACATGAATGCAGACTATGGGCTTGCCATGCTCTGTACCTTTGCCGAGACCCACCTGGGGCTGAACCCGCAGGTGGTCGACCACAATACCTATGAAGAAAGGAGTGCCTGATGGCCTGGGACCGGAACCAAATGGCGGCGCGCGCCGCGGATGAGCTTGAAGACGGTATGTATGTGAACCTCGGCATCGGCATCCCGACGCTGGTGGCGAATTATGTGGGCGACAAGGACATCACCCTGCAGTCCGAGAATGGCATGCTGGGGATGGGGCCGTTTCCTTTCGAAGGCGAAGAGGACCCCGACCTGATCAACGCGGGCAAGCAGACAATCACGGAACTCAGCCGCACGGCCTACTTCGACAGCGCTCAGAGCTTCGGCATGATCCGCGGTGGCAAGATCGCAGCGGCGATTCTGGGGGCCATGGAAGTAGCCGAGAACGGCGATCTGGCCAATTGGATGATCCCCGGCAAGCTGGTCAAAGGCATGGGCGGGGCGATGGACCTTGTGGCGGGCGTGGGCCGCGTGATTGTGGTGATGGACCACACCAACAAGCATGGCGACAGCAAGGTTTTGACAGAGTGCACACTGCCCCTGACCGGCAAGGGCGTCGTGGACCGTATCATCACCAATCTGGGCGTGCTCGATGTGGTCGAGGGTGGCTTGCGGATTGTGGAATGCGCGGATGGTGTGAGCGAAGAGGAACTGCGCGCGGCAACCCAGGCGACAATAGTCTGAGCTGAGTACCTCTGCAGGCGCAGGGGTTGGGGTGGGCGAAACGCCCACCTTACGACAGATTGTCTTTCTTTCCGGCCAAGAATACCCAAGCAAACAATCGCCGCGTAAGGGGGAGCCCCGCTCCACCCTCCGCGGGGTTGAAGTAGGACGCAGACCACCGAGGGATGGGCCAAGGCCCACCTTACTAGGCAAATACCTGCGCTTATCCCGTAAGGTGGGCGCATCGCCCGCCCTTCAGGTCAGTTCATTGCTGCAAAGACACAGCCATCGCTGATCAACTCCGGCGGTGTCAGGCACAGCCCCTTCGCGACCTGGAACGCCGCCAGCACTTTGGGCACGTAATCCCGCGTCTCAGGGAAAGGCGGCACACCGGCGTGTTTGCGCACCGACCCTTCTCCAGCATTGTAGCCCGCCAGCACCAAGATCGGATCGCGTTCAAATTCCTGCATCAACCAATTGAGATATTTCACGCCGCCAGAGATATTCTGCTCAGGCTCCAGGCTGTCCGTCACGCCGAACCGTGTGGCGGTATCCGGCATCAGCTGCATCAAACCCTGTGCGCCAGCATTGCTGACGGCATCGACCCGCCCGCTGCTTTCTACGGTGATCACTGCAAGTACCAGCGCAGGCGAAACATCAGTCCCAATCGTTGAGCGCAAGATATCGACCCCTCGGGCCTTCGCAATGTCCTGCATCTGCTGCAGGCGCGGGCTGGGCACTTTGGTTTCTGCACCGGACAGAGTTGCCATGGCCAGTTCCAACCGACCGGGTCCGGATTTGGCGGCCTCAGGCGAGACCTTCTGCCAGAACCAATCAAAGCTGCCAGCGACGGCAGGGGCCGACTGCGCAGCGGGGGCCCTGGTCGCAACAGCAGCGGGCTGGGTTTGAGCGGCCGGATCGATCTGCACATTGATGCGCCCCACCGCGCCGCGCTTGGGAGGCTTGACCCGCTTGGCCTGAAAGTCCGGGAAAGGCTTGGGGCCTTCTGCATAGCCAAGATTCACAGCAAAAAATGCCGCTAGAAGCGCTGAAACAAAAAATCGGTGCATGCCTGCCTGCTCTTTTTGGTGTTTTGGCTGCTCTTTTGCCGAGGAATATCTCACACAGCGGCGTTTCAGACCAGTAAATCGGGCACAGAATTGGGCGAATTTGCCACAATTGGCCGGTTTCAGCACCCAAACTCAGAGAAATTCCCGCTTTACGGTTTTTTAACCAACGTCTTTTCAAGGACTTACGAGTTAATCGTGCGTTTCAACGGCAAAAAGCGGAAAAGTCACAATTGGCGTCAAAATGCTGCCCAAGTCCGCTGACTATATAGCGTCATACCAAGTCGACGGCACCAAATGAGAGAACGGAGCCAGACAGTCGGCGGGGTTGAAACCTAAACCTAATGATCCTTGGAGGGACATACCATGATGAACTTCATCCAGAATTTCCGCAAAGACGAAGACGGCGCAGTTACAGTTGACTGGGTTGTGCTGACCGCTGCTGTGTGTGGCCTGGCTGTTGCCGCATACACTTCCATCGAGACCGGCGCTTCCGGCCTGACGGCTTCGACTGCAACTTTCCTGGCCACTCAGAACCCTTAATTTCTGAGCTCGCTTGAAATTGAGGGCCGCATTCTGCTCGTCAGGGTGCGGCCCTCTTGATGAAGAGTACCCCCAACTTCCATTAAGGAATACCATCATGCTTAACCATTTGAAAATTTTCCTGGACAAAGAAGACGGTGCCGTGACGGTGGACTGGGTCGTGCTGACAGCCGCGATCTGTGCGCTTGCCGTTGTGGCCATCGTTTCCATCCAGGGGTCGACCGGTAGCGTCGGCACTGCTGTGATGAACTTTCTGAACGCCGTGACAGTCGGGTAAAATTGACCCACCAATGTGCAAGATCGAACCGGCCCTCATCGGGCCGGTTTGTTTTTGATGGGCCCCTTGGCTTTCTACTCATAGGTGAGTGAAAGCCACTGGATCGCCCGGTCTGGCACAAACAATCGCCATAATTCAGCGGCATTACCGAACCAATAAAGAGGCGTCGGGCCTAACCTGGCAGCGAGTAAAAGAGGTATGAACCCATGCGTATGGTATTTGGACTGGTTCTGTTGGTAGGCATCGCGCTTGCCGGTGGTGCCGTGTATCTCGCCAAGGATCGGATAGCGCAGTATCAGAACGCGAATGCGCAAGCGCAAGCTGCACTCGCCCAAGTTGTTCCGACCGTGCCGGTGTACGTGGCTGCAAACCCACTTAAGTATGGACAGAAACTGACCCGCGAAGATGTCCGCGTTGTGCAATGGCCGGAAAACGCCATCCCCGAAGGCAGTTTTTTGGAAGAAGAAGCGCTCTTCCCCGCCAACACCGATGATCTACGGGTCGTGCTGCGCGCCATCGAAAAAGACGAAGCGATCATGCTTGTGAAAGTCACTGAGCCTGGTGAAGACACCGGCCTGACCTCGCGCCTTGAGCCGGGCAAGCGTGCTTACGCAATCAAGGTTGACGTATCCTCTGGCGTTTCGGGCTTCCTGCGCCCTGGCGACCGTGTTGACGTCTATTGGACCGGCCGTGTGGCGCTGGATCGCGCAAACGATAAAGGTGAAGTCACCAAGCTGATCGAAGCTGGCATCAAGCTCATCGCGATTGACCAGAGCGCTGGCGGCGAGTTGGACGAGACAACCATCGCAAGCACCGTCACCGTTTCAGCGACACCACAGCAAGTTGCCGCCCTCGCCCAGGCCCAGCAGACAGGTAATCTGTCGCTCAGCCTTGTGGGTGCCGGTGACGAGACGATTGCGTCGGCCATCGAAGTGGATCAGCGGTCACTGCTTGGCATCAAGACCCAGGAGATCAAGGCAGAAGTGGAAGAGGAAAAAGTCTGCACCATCCGCACCCGTCGCGGGGCAGAGGTGGTCGAACTGCCCATTCCCTGCACGAACTGATCCCCAAAAGGGAACAAAACCAACCGCTTGAAAGGCACCGCATCCTCTGCGGTGCCTTTTGCATTGCGGCTATGTTGCCATTTATCCACATAAATTTCCGGGCGGAACGTCTTAATTCTTGCAAAAAAATCAAAACTGACGCACAGTTATCCAAAGTATGGGCGCAAAGACCCAATCCCGAGGCGTGATCAAAAAGGCAGGTCACATGAAAATCGACAGATTCCTGAAGGCGGCCCTCGTTGGGCTGACTATGGGTGCCATTCCGGTCGCGACACTCGCACCAACGGCTGTTACCGCCGAAACCGTACGTGTTGTGAAGAAGGGCGTAAACACCCAGCTCAACGTACCGATGAACCGCGCTGTTGTGGTGGAAAGTGACATCCCTTTTGCGGAACTCAGCATCGCCAACCCCGGCATCGCTGATATTTCCTCGCTTTCCGACCGCACCATCTACGTTCTGGGCAAATCCCCCGGCCTGACCACCCTGACCCTGCTGGACGCCAGCGGGCAGTTGATCACGAACGTGGATGTCCGGGTTGCGGCTGATGTGTCCGAGTTCAAGGAACGTCTGCGTCAGATTCTGCCGGGTGAGAAGATTGAAGTTCGCACCGCCAACGATGGTATCGTGCTTTCCGGCGTGGTGTCCTCCACCCAGCGCCTGCAACGCGCGCTTGATCTGGCGGAACGTTACGCGCCAGAACGTGTTTCGAACCTGATGAGCGTCGGCGGCATCCAACAGGTCATGATGAAGGTTCGTTTTGCTGAGATGCAGCGGAATGTCTCAAAATCGCTGTCCTCTTCGCTTTCACTGAATGGATCGATTGGCGGCACCGGGGTCAACGGCGGCACTGGCACAACCGTTGGCTCGGGAGGAATCGCGGATTCTCTGGGCGGCAACGTGCCCGCAACCAACGCAAACGCTGGTGCGATCCTCTTTGGCTTCAGCGCAGGCTCTACACAGGTAGGCATTCTTCTCGAAGCGCTGGAACAGAAGGGCGTTGTGCGGTTCTTGGCCGAACCCAACCTCGTGGCCCTTTCGGGACAAGAGGCGAAGTTCCTCGCTGGTGGCGAATACCCCGTCCCAGTGGCCCAGACGGGTGACAGAATTTCCATTGAATTCAAGCCTTTCGGTGTTGAACTCAACTTCATCCCCCGCGTGGTGGACAAGGATCTGATCAACCTCGAACTCAAAGCCGCTGTGTCGGCCATCGACCCCACCAACAGCCTGAACCTGGGTGGCGGGATCGAGATTTCGGCCTTCACCCGGCGCGAGACCTCTTCGACGGTGGAACCCAGAGATGGTGAGAGCTTTGCCATTGCGGGCCTGTTGACAGACGACTTTACCGACAACTCCAGTCAGCTGCCCTGGATCGGCGATGTTCCCGTGCTCGGCGCGCTCTTCCGCTCTGCGGATTACCAGCGCAGCCAAACCGAATTGGTGATTATCGTCACCGCACATCTGGTCACCCCAACCCGGGGCGAGGCGCTTGCCCTGCCCACGGACAGGATCAAGCCCCCAACCGAAAAAGACCTGTTCCTTTACGGACGCACAGCTGACGGCACACGCACCCCACGCCAAGGTGCCGCCGGAGAAGTTGCACAACAGGACTTTAGCGGGTCATATGGTTACGTACTGGACTAAGCGATGACACATCTGACGCCCAAGAAAACCAAATTTGTCGGCCTCGCGGCGGCAGCGGCCATACTGGCCGGGTGCTCAAGCCCCGATCCGGTCTATACCCAGTTCTACCGCGAAGCGGGGGCGCTGGTGGACACCGGCAGCTTTGGCAACGCCACGTTGAACAACCGGCTCGTGATGACCGGAGAGCGGCAATACACCTTCGATCTGGCCAATAGATTTGCATCTGAGGTCAATTCGACCGTGAACTTCGCCTTCAACTCCTCTGCTTTGGACGCTGAAGCCCAGGCAATCCTGCGCCAGCAGGCCGGATGGATCCGCCAGTTCCCAGAAGTCCGCTTCCGGGTTTATGGCCACACCGACGCTGTAGGCACCAATCGCTATAACCGTGGGCTTGGTAAGCGCCGCGCAAACGCGGTAGTGCATTACCTCAGCACGCAAGGCATCAGCCGCAATCGCCTGGAAGCCGTTGTTTCCTTTGGTGAAACCCAGCCGCTGATTGTCACCCAAGGCCGTGAACGCAAGAACCGCCGCACTGTGACGGAGGTCTCGGGCTTCATGGAGCGGCATCCGACGGTGCTGGACGGCAAGTACGCCCAGATCATTTATCGCGACTACGTGGCGAGCGGCGTGGCACCCACACAGCTGACCGAAACGGCTCTGGGTGGCGAAGAGTAAACGCACGACCATTGCAACAATCCAAACCGCCGCTCCGACCCCGGGGCGGCGGTTTTTCTTATCCCCTCTTCCATGGGTCCAATTTTATCCAATTGGGATCAATGGATTAAATCCGCCTTAAGCCGCCTGCCCTATTCCATCCCTCAAACGAGCAGTCCATCGGGCGGCGGCGTCAGACCGCCCCCGATCACTATTGAGGAGATGTCGACGTGCCCCTTGCCACGCCAGAGATCCTGTATGGGGGCCATGCGACACCTGGCCTGTTCGGCGGCAACATCCTTGCCTCGCGCGGGGAATTGTTGGGCAACTCCTATGATGCCGCCATTGATGATCTTGGCGTCACCACCCTGCGCTTTCCTGGCGGATCGCTGACAGAGTACCTTTTTGATATCCGTGAACCGGACGCGCCGACTGCCTACGACCCGCGGTACGGCACAACAGAAGAGATGATTGGCCTCACGGAATTCATGACCTTCGCGGAAGTGAACAATCATCCCGTCACCATCGTCATACCGACACAAACCCAGTTGAGCGACCGAATGGACGCCAATGGTGACCACCTGCCCGACATTCAGGAAGGCGCTCTGCGCACCTTCGTTCAGGATGTGGCCAGCGGTGTTTATGGCGACGCAGAGGTGCGTGCCTTCGAAGTTGGCAATGAATATTGGGGCTCTGGCCTCATGACCGCCAACGAATACGGGCGGCTGGCGGCCGAAATGTCCACAATCATCGATGACGCTTTAGTCGAAATTGGGGTTACGGACATCGACATACTGGTCCAGAAAGGCAACAACTACGCCACCTCGCGGCTTAGCGATGATTATGAAGGCGTGCCAAGCCAGGACGCCATCGACGACATCAACGCCAGCTACGGTTTGACCCTCGGCGATGAGGCCATCTTTCAAAGCGGGCAAATCGACTGGACCTACGTCAACAACGAGATCATCCTCAACCACTTTGACACGGATGCAGAGCGTGCGGCGATTGATGGGGTTGTCGCACATGTCTATGCCCGCGGCGCTGACAGCCCGAATTCGCGGACATTCGACCTCAACAACATCAACGAAACCTGGCGCGCAGAGATGCCGGATCTCGATGTTTACGTGACCGAATGGAACCTGAAGTCCACCGAAAACCTAGATCCTGATCGCGACTATGGCCTGTTTCAAGCACATGAAATGCTGAACATGGTCGAAGAGTTCATGCGCCTCGACGTGACAGAGGCGAATGTCTGGCCGCTCATCCAGAACACCAGCAACACCCTGTCCAACGGATTTCGCTACGATGAGGCGACCGTGGGCGGAGAGATGTTTTCGATGATGTCGGAAACACTGCCGGGAAAAACACTGCTGGATTTCTCACCTGGGCCCGACACTTCAACAGAAGACATGATAGGCGACGTCGCCGTGCATGCCTTTGCCGGAGAACGCGAACTCGCGCTCTATTTGGTGAACACCGACCGCACCGATGCAACCATGACAGACATCGATATTTCCGGGCTGGTGCGTTCCTTTGGTCATGCGGACATCACCCGGCTGGGCGTCGCCAAGGGCGAGGCACCGGGGTCAAACCGTTCAGATGCTCAGATAGAAGAGCTGCCATCAGGCCGGGTTATTGACGGCGGTTTTATAGAGGCCGACCTGATGCCTGGCGAAATTCTGCAGGTGGTCTTTAGCGACGTCACCCCGACCAACGCGTTCAGTGAAGCGTGGGAAACGGCCAATGACGCGTCAATCGAAGACATCTTGCGCGGTTATGAAACGCCTCCGACCCCCGAAATGGAGCCCGTCCTCACCTCGGACACGGACGACCTGGATAGTCCTATCCTGCCGGTCTTACCTCTGGAGGAGGACACCAATGACCCCGAAGAGTCGGAAGCGAGCGCACTTATCGCGGAAGCCAGCAGTGTGGGTGGCATCGGCTATGCCCTGCTGCCCCTGCTCCTGCTTCTGGGCCTGGCAGGTTCTTGAAACCGGACCTCCGATATCCGCCAATATTTCGAAAAATTGCGTCTGATCAATCCCGCGTGCAAACCCGGGATCGTTTCAACATATCCAACAATCAGTCCTTTTTGGCCCCAATCTCGCCCAAGTTCGCTGCGACAACCTCTCCCATAGGACAGTTGTGTCTGGGGCAAATCCCCCGGGCATGGGCCACCGCAGAAGGTGAACGGGGATACGCAAAGCCCCGACATCAGAAAGCTAAGCCCTTGTAGTAAGAGGAATAAAGGCAATGAGCAGCGCAATGCCACAACCAGAAACGCCGACCCTTGTGGCCTGTACGGTCAGCCGGGATGTGCAGAATTTCGATCTGTTGATCGAAGACATGGAATCATCTCTGGGCGAATCCTGGGGCGATCTTGGCTTTGCCGAAGGGCTTGCGTTCTTTGGTCAACCCGAAGCCGAAGGGATGGAATTCATTGCGCTTGCCATTGACGAGGAAGACGAAGACAACATCGTCCTGCTTGGCGAAATCATTACCAAGGCAAAGGGCCGCGGGATCAAGGTGATCCTGATTGCCGAAGACGTCACCCCCGCCGCCTTGCATTCCCTGCTGCGCCAGGGTGCCGATGAATTTGTCCCCTACCCTCTGCCCGAAGGTGAGCTCGCTCAGGCCATTTCGCGGGTGCGCGCGGTAGAAGAAGAAATTGAAGAAGCTGCAAAACCCCGTCTCAAGGCTGGTGCCCAAAAAGATGGTGCCTTGATCGTGGTACATGGGTTGGCCGGCGGCGTAGGTGCCACCACGATGGCCGTGAACCTCGCCTGGGAACTGGCCACCGTCAGCAAGAACGAAAACCCTTCTGTCTGCCTGCTTGATCTGGATCTGCAGTTTGGCTCCGTCGCGACCTTCCTCGATCTGCCGCGCCGCGAGGTGGTTTATGAGATGTTGTCCGACACTGAAACAATGGACGAAGAGATCTTTGGTCAGGCGCTGCTGACCTACGAAGACCGCTTGCAGGTGCTGACGGCCCCATCTGACATGCTGCCGCTGGATTTGCTGACGTCCGAAGACATCTCTCGCGTGCTCGAAGTGGCCCGCGCGCAGTTCGACTATGTGATCGTCGACATGCCCTCGACCCTCGTGCAGTGGTCTGAAACCGTTCTGACCGAGGCGCATGTTTACTTCGCCTTGCTGGAACTCGATATGCGCTGTGCCCAGAACACGCTGCGTTTCAAGCGCGCGTTGCAGTCCGAAGAACTGCCTGTTGAAAAGTTGCGCTATGTGATGAACCGCGGCCCCAAGTTCACTGACCTCGGTGCAAAGAGCCGTGTGAAGCGCATGGCGGAATCGCTGAGCATTTCTGTTGACGTTAACTTGCCAGACGGTGGCAAGCCCATCACGCAGGCCAACGACCACGGCCAGCCGCTTGCGATCTCGGCCGGCAAAAGCCCGCTGCGCCGCGAAATCGCCAAGCTCGCCGCCTCCATCCATGACCTTAGGGGAGACCAGGCCGAAGCGGCCTGATCCCGCAGCTGAAAGAGAACAAGCATGTTTTCCAAGTACAAAAAAGCAGCCCCCGAGGCCCCCAAGGCGGCAGCACCCGAAGCAGCGGCCAGCAACGTGACCCCCATCAAGGAGGCCGCACCCAGCGCCGCCCCCCAGGTCACCCGCAAACAGCCGAAGCCTGTCAAGGCGCAGTCCGCCCCCATGGACAAGGAAGCCAAGCGCAAGGCGCGGATGTCTGACATCAAGCTCGAACTGCACCGTTCGCTTCTGGACAACCTGAACCTGGCCGCGCTTGAACATGCCTCTGAGCAGGAATTGCGTCAGGAAATCAACGAAATCTCGTCCGAGATTCTGCAGGAACGCTCCATCGTTCTGAACCGCGACGACCGGATGCAGCTGAACTCCGAGCTTTATGACGAAGTGACGGGCCTAGGCCCGCTTGAGACACTTCTGAAGGATGAGACCGTCAACGATATTCTCGTCAACGGCCCCCAGCAGATCTTTGTGGAACGTGCCGGTAAGCTGGAGCTGACGGACATCACCTTCAAGGATGAAAAGCACCTGCTGCGGATCATCGACAAGATCGTGAGCGCGGTGGGTCGTCGTGTGGACGAATCCAACCCTTACGTGGACGCCCGTTTGCAGGACGGCTCGCGTTTCAACGCAATGGTCCCGCCGATTGCGGTGGATGGCTCACTCGTTTCCATTCGTAAGTTCAAAAAGGACAAGCTGGGCATTGATGACCTGGTCCAATTCGGTGCCTTCACCGAAGAGATGGCCGCCTACCTTCAGGCAGCCGTCGCCACGCGCCTCAATGTGATCGTGTCAGGTGGTACGGGCTCTGGTAAAACAACCACGCTCAACGCCCTGTCGTCCTTCATCGACAACGCCGAACGCATCCTGACCATCGAGGATACCGCGGAACTTCAGCTGCAACAGACCCACGTGGGTCGGATGGAAAGCCGCCCGCCCAACGTGGAAGGCAAGGGCGAGGTTTCCCCCCGCGACTGTCTGAAAAACGCCCTGCGGATGCGTCCTGACCGGATCATCGTGGGGGAGACGCGCGGCGAGGAAGTGATCGACATGTTGCAGGCCATGAACACCGGCCACGACGGGTCCATGACCACGATCCACGCCAACTCCGCTCGAGATGGTGTGAGCCGTCTGGAAAACATGATCGCCATGGCCGGGATCGAGATGCCGCTGAAAGCCGTCCGTTCGCAGATCTCAAGCGCTGTGAACCTGATCGTGCAGGCCTCGCGTCTGCAGGACGGGTCGCGCCGGATGACCTCGATCACGGAAATCACCGGCATGGAAGGTGAGGTGATCTCCATGCAGGAAATCTTCCGCTATCAGCGCGTGGGTCTCACGCCTGAGAACAAAATCATCGGCCACTTCACAGCCACCGGCGTGCGCAGCCACTTTGCCGAACGCTTCCGCATGTGGGGCTATGACTTGCCCGCCTCCATCTACGAACCGATCGCCGCCGAATAAGGAATTGATGTCATGAGTGCAGAACCAATCATCTATGGCCTGATCTTCATCGGCGTGCTGGTGCTGGTCGAAGGCCTTTACCTGGTGGCCTTTGGCAAATCCATTTCGCTCAACTCCCGCGTAAACCGTCGGCTGGAGATGATGGAAAAGGGCACCCGCCGCGAGGAAGTGCTGGAAAAGCTCCGCAAGGAGATGGAACAGCACATGGGTGCGAAGTCCATTCCGCTTTATTCGCTGCTGAGCGAGAAGGCACAGAAAGCAGCCATCGCCTTTAGCCCGCAGCAATTGATCATGATCATGGGCGGCCTCAGCGTTGTGGCTTTCCTCGGTCTCACCGTGGGCACGGAAACAGAGCCGCCGGTACGCATGCTCTTGTCCGTCGCGATTGGTGTGGGCGGTGTGTACTTCTGGGTCAATTCCAAAGCCAACAAGCGTATGGCGCTGATCGAAGAACAGCTGCCCGACGCGATTGAACTGATGGTGCGCTCCCTTCGTGTGGGTCATCCGTTTTCCAACGCAATTTCCATCGTGTCGAAAGAAATCCAGGACCCGCTGGCCTCTGAATTCGGTGTGATCGCGGATGAAAGCGCCTATGGCCGTGACGTCGGCGAAGCGCTGAAAGACTTTTCCGGTAACTATTCAGGTTGTCTCTGGGGCGTTTCAGACGCTTGATTTTGTCAGGTCGGTTCGAGTTTCTGGATGAGTTGATCGGCGGTTTTCTGGAGTGTTTCGATTATTGACCAGCCCTGTTTGCGTGCCGTTTCGATCACGGTTCTGAGGGTGCAGAAGTTTTCCGCGCCGGTCAGTGTGCGGAAGCATCCCGAGACCTTGATACGGACCTTGCCCATTCTCAGATCCCTCTCGGCCTCGTTATTTGTGAAGGGAACCTGCAAGTCGGTAAGGAAGCGCAGGACATCGGCCTTGCGGTCACGCAATCGCAGCACGAGATTGTGTCCGGTTCGCCGTTTTGGTCGTCCTCGGGGGGATTTGCCGGGCAGTGCGGGTTTCAGCGGTGGCTGGTTTTCATGTAACGACAGCCCCTGCGCGATGCAGGTGTCGTAGCGCTCATCGATGGCCTTGACCACATGCGCCGCGACATGATCCCGACCGTTTGCCCGGGCGCTGGCGGCCGCCCTTTTCGCGTCCAGCAGGATAGTCTGCATCATCGCAGCCCATGCTTCCTTTTCGATATCGACGAGCGCCTGCAACTCGCGCATGTGATGGGCATTGCAAAGGCCGTGCACGACCTCCTCCATCCTGGCGTAGGATGCCCAGTTGTCATGCACCGCAATCCCCGATACGCCGGACAGCAGATCGCCTCTGCCCGCCCCCATCCGGAAATGGCTCAGGGTCAATGAGCAGATGACATGCTGCCACCGGTTTCGGCCTTCAACCCGCAGACCTGTTTCATCCAGATGTTTCACCGCCACCTGCACACCGCACAAGGCGTCACGTACAGCGTCTGCAAAAGACAGCATGCCCTCCGCCACCTTCGCAATCAGCCGCGCCAGTGTGGCGGCGGAAATGCGCACGCCGAACAGGTCACGAAAGACCTGCGACAGACGGTCATCGGGAATGCAATGGTACGTCTGAAGATAGCTCGCCATGGCCGCAATATGATTGCCGTACTGAACCGGTGCCCTGACCCCTTCCGGGAACGTGCCGCGCACGTGCTTTCCGCAGTTCGGGCATGTGCACTTATGAGCCCGGTGCTCAGTGATCGTGAGGGGTGGCGGCGGCGGCAGGTCGAACACCTGCCGGGCTGCAAACCCCTGCGAGGGGCATTGCGTCAGATCATGATCGCAGTCGGGACAGGCTTGTGGATGATGGTCGACAACCTCGTCGGGGGTGTCCGTCTGCTCCAGGGTCGTGCCCTTGTGCCCCGGCTGACCGCCGGGCTTGCGATCCAGTTGCCCGCGCTGATCCTTCCTGCCCTTCGCCGTCGGCTTCGCAGGGCTGTCACTCGACGGAGGCTTGCTGCTGTTCCGGCTGTTCAACGCAAGGCGACGCTCAAGCCCCTCAATCCGCTGCTCAAGCACAACGATCATCTCTGCCTGTCGCCGGTTCTCCTCGACAAGATACGCAATCGTCTCACGCTGCGTTTCGATCAATTCAATCAGTTGGGACTTCGAGAGTTCAGCAAGTCCGCTGGTATGGGTGGGTTCGCCAGACATGCCCTGATCGACTCATGAAATCCTCAATCAGAAAACCGGAATGTGCTCCCCCGAGTCGATTTGACGCAGCCGAAAAACGCCACCGACAACCTGGGCAGTTACCTTTTCCGAACGTCTGGACATGCAGGATTTGCGCTTCCTTGCGGTCGCGGTGACCATCCAGCAGCAATCAGGTGGTAACCTTGCTGAAATCCTTGCGGGATTGGCAAAGGTGATCCGCGCCCGCTTCCGCCTGTTCCGTCGAGTGAAAGCCATCACGGCTGAGGCCAAGTGGTCAGGCAAGTTCCTGTCGGCCTTCCCCTTGCTGGCCCTGATCGTCATCAACGTGACGGACCCGCATTACTATGACGAAGTGCGCGACCACGCGCTCTATATTCCGGCCTGCTTTACCGTGGGCATCATGCTGGCGATGAACCTCGTGGTCATGCGCAAGCTGACGGACATCAAGGTCTAAGGGGGCCAAGATCATGCAATTCCTGACCGATCTCAACAACCAGATCAGTGATCTTCTTGGCCCGATGGGCCTAATCATCATCGCAGGTGTCATGGGGCTTTGCCTTGTCGTCATCACCATCGTCATGATGATGCGCCAGCCAGAGGACCCGCTCGACAAGCTCAAGCGCAGCTCGACCAAGCGCACCTCCGATGACAGCGGCGCAGCGCCCCTGCGGCAAGCCGGTAGCAATGCGCAATTGCAGAAGTTCGCCAAGTTTCTTGAGCCTGAGGATATGGAGCAGCTCTCGGCAATGCAGCTGCAGCTGCGCCAGGCGGGTTATGCCAGCCGGGACGCCGTGCGCATCTTCCATATTGCGCAGATGGCCTTGGGCATCGTCGGGATCATCGCAGGTGTGCTTTATGTGAACGTCCTGGGCGGCGGTGAAGGACTGTCGACAAGCAAGACGATGATGTACACCATCGGCCCCGGTATCGTGGGGTACTTCCTGCCCAAATACTGGGTCACCCGCCGTGTCGAAGCGCGCAAAGACGAAATCGAACGCGGCTTCCCTGATGCGCTCGATATGATGCTGGTTTGTGTCGAAGCCGGTCAGTCCATGGATCAGTCGATCAACCGCGTGGCAAAGGAATTGCGTGCGTCATATCGTGCCCTGGCCGAAGAATTTGAGGTCGTGGCCTATGAAATGAAAGCCGGTAAGGACAAGACCACCGTGCTGAATGACATGGGCGAACGCTGCGGCGTGCAGGACGTGTCCTCTTTCGTGACCGTTCTGGTGCAATCGGCGGCCTTTGGTACGTCCATCGCTGAAGCGCTCCGGGTCTATGCGGCAGAAATGCGCGACAAGCGCGTGATGCGCGCCGAAGAGGCCGCAAACAAGTTGCCAACAAAGATGACCCTTGCCACAATGATGCTGACGGTGCCGCCGCTGCTGATCATTCTGGTCGGTCCATCGGTGCACGGCATCACGCAACTGGGCCAGATGACCGCTGGCGGGAACTGATGAAATTACCGGGCGCCCTTGTGGCACTCATCACAAGCTTCGGACTAACCGCCTGCTCACCAGGCGGTTTTTCCGCATCTTCGGACAGCCCCTTTGCCCCCGGCGTGAATCAGCGCAAACAGGCTGAAGACGGTGTTGAAGTGGGCCACCGCCTGATGGCGGCGGGTCAGTATGAACTGGCAATCAAGTCTTTTAACCGTGCCGCTTTGGACCGTGGCATCGATGCGGAAATCCTGTCAGGCTTGGGATCCGCCAATCTGGGATTGGGCCGGTTGGGTCAGGCCGAAGACCTGCTGCGCCGCGCAGTCAAAGAAGATGAAACAGAACCTGAGGATTGGAACAACCTTGGCGTGGTCCTGATGGAACAGGGCAAAACCGCCGAAGCGGTTGAGGTCTTCAAACGGGCTTTTGCGCTCGATAATGGCGAAAGTGACGCAATCCGCGACAATTTGCGCTTCGCACTCGCAAAATCGGAAAATTCTGATACTCTAGGGGTTGACGACCCAAATTATAAATTGGTGCGGCGTGGCGCGGGTGACTATCAAATCACACCGTCCTTGTGACAGCACCAAACCGAGGCAGAGCAGTAAAAGGACGCAAAAATGCGCCATCCCTATATTTTGGCCGCCTGTGTTGCAGGCGTGACCGCAGTGGCAGGCTGCGGCGAACAGCAAGGCAATGCGACCGTTGAGCTTGCCTTTGAGGACGTAAACGCCATCGAGGGCGCGAACCTGTCCGATGTCATGCTGACCGTGGCGGACCCGAATGAGGCCGTGACCTATTTCGAGCGGACCGCGAAATCAGACCCCGACAACATCAGCCACCAGCGGGGCCTGGCCTCTTCACTTATCCGCGCGAAACGTACGACCGAAGGTGTGATTGCCTGGGAAAAGGTCACCAAGATGGAAGGGGCAACCAATGATGACCGTGTCGAGCATGCGGATGCGCTGATCCGTGCAGGGGACTGGGCGAAGGCCGAAAAAGTGCTCAAGGCCATCCCGCCAACGCATGAAACCTTCAAACGCTACCGTCTTGCCGCTCTTGTGGCCGACAGCAAACAGGAATGGAAGAAGGCGGATAGTTTTTACGAAACTGCCGTGGGCCTGACCACTACGCCAGCCTCTGTCCTGAACAACTGGGGATATTCGAAGCTGACGCGCGGCGACTACAAGGAAGCCGAAAAACTGTTTGCAGATTCAATCCGTCAGGACGGCGATCTATTTACGGCCAAGAACAACCTCGTTCTGGCCCGCGCCGCCCAGCGCGACTACACCCTGCCCGTCATTCCCATGACCCAGTCCGAGCGCGCGCAACTGCTGCACACCATGGCGCTGAGCGCGATCAAACGCGGGGATGTGGAGACCGGCAAAGGCTTGCTGCGCGAAGCGATCGACACACACCCGCAACACTTCGAGGCCGCTGTGCGTTCGCTCAGGGCGCTGGAAAATCAGGGCTGACCCGTGGCGATCCTCGCCGCCCATGCCTGGTGGTACCTGCCCTTTGTTCTGCCGATCTGCCTTTATGTCGCTTACACCGACATGGCGCGGATGAAGATCACCAACAAAGCCGTGATGGCCCTTGTCTTGGTCTTTGTTATCGTTGGCTTTTTCCTCATGCCATTTAACGCCTACCTCTGGCAGCTGGCGGTCATAGGGATCGTTTTGGTTGTGGGTATTGTGCTTAATGCTGCGGGTGTGATGGGTGCGGGCGATGCCAAATTCATCGCTGCCGCCGCCCCTTTCATTGCCTTGGGGGATCTGCAACTTCTCATCGCTTTGTTGATGGCAATCCTTCTGCTTTCCGTCGCCACGCACCGGGGCGTGAAGATGACCCCGCTGCGCCTGCTCGCCCCCCATTGGGAAAGCTGGGAACGTGGCAAGAAGTTTCCCATGGGCCTGCCCCTAGGCATGACCCTGGCCGCATATTTGGTGCTGGGTGCGATTTACGGCGCCTAATTCACGCCATTTTCAGCCCCTATGGTGCACGACAGAACAAATAGACGCCCTTTGACGAAAGGAACCCGTCCATGAACATGCAAAACACCGCCGTGATGGCCCCGCCACCACCAAAACGGTTGGAGGAGATGCGCCTGCCCATCGTGATGATGCGCGATATCATCCTGAAAACGATGTTCCGCAAAAACGTGGACATGGTCAGTGACTTGGCCAATGCCGTCTGCCTGCCGATCCCCGTGACGCAGGAACTGATCGACATGGGCCGCGAACAGCGCCTGATTGAGGCGACAGGGACGCTCAACGCCAACAGCGGCAACGAGATGGGGTATCAGCTGACGGATGCGGGCAAATCACGTGCGCTTGATGCGCTGGCCCAGTCTGAGTACTTCGGCGCAATGCCTGTCCCCTTGGAAGTCTACCGCGAGCAGATCGCGCGCCAATCCATCCGCAATATTCAGGTCACACGCCAACAATTGACCGACGCCATGGGGCATCTGGTCCTGCCGGACGAGTTGCTGGACCATTTGGGCCCGGCCGTGTCTGCGGGCCGGTCGATCCTGATGTACGGTCCTCCGGGCAATGGTAAGTCGTCGATTTCTAACGGTATTCGCGACGCGTTAGGGGACAAGGTCTATGTCCCGCGTGCCATCGAATATGCCGGTCAGGTGATCACCGTTTATGACCCCATCGTGCATTCCAAGGCCGAACAAGAGGTACAGGACCCGACTTCTCTGCGGCGCATCACGCGGTTTGATACCCGCTATGTCTGCTGTGAGCGACCTACAGTGATCACGGGGGGCGAACTCAGCCTCGACATGCTTGATCTGGTCTACAACCCCACGGCGCGCACCTATCAGGCGCCGCTGCAGCTCAAGTCCACCGGCGGCATCTTCATCGTGGACGACCTTGGCCGTCAGAAAGAGCCGCCTCAAAGCATCGTGAACCGCTGGATCGTGCCGCTGGAGGAAAACAAGGACATCCTCGCCCTGCAATCGGGTGAAAAGTTCGAGGTTCCTTTTGACACTCTGGTGATCTTCTCCACCAACTTCCACCCGAACGAGATCTTCGACCAGGCCGCCCTGCGCCGGATCTTCTACAAGATCAAGATTGACGGGCCGAACCAGGCGAACTTCCTCAAGATCTTTGCCATGGTGGCCAAGAAACGCGGGATGAAGCTGGATGAGGCAACGCTCGTGCATCTGCTGAAGGTGAAATACCCGACAATCGACAATATCTACGCCAACTACCAGCCGATCTTCCTGATCGACCAGATGATATCCATCTGTGATTTCGAAGGCATTCCCTATCAGATGTCCCCGGACCTGATTGATCGGGCCTGGGCGAATATGTTCGTCAAGGATGAACACATCGTGAAGTAAGCTAAGGCGGGCCAATAGGCCCCCCTTACGATCCGTTCCCCTTTGTAAGGCGGGCATTTTGCCCGCCCCGGGTCGGGCCATAGGCCCGACTTACGAGGATTGCGCACATTCGTAAGGCGGGCCGTGTCGCCCGCCCTCGCATTTCGGAACAGACCACCTATCTTCTGGATCATAGCCCCTGTCCAGGAGATGCCCATGCTCACCCGACGCACGCTTCTTGCCACTGCCACCGCTTCGCTCGCCATACCCGCCCATGCATCTGGCCTGGCACCCACACGCACCATGCGCGGCGGGGCTAACAACTATATCCCCGGTGCCGCCATCACGGACCGCATCGGTGGCGGCGGGTTCCTGATGACCGGCACCGTGCGCCGCGCCGGTGATGGCGCGCCCCTGGAAGGCATCCGCATCCAAATCTGGGCACACACCACCGAAGGCCACGAACGCGACCCGCACAGCCACGGCGCGACGCTGACAGACGCGCAGGGCCATTTCCAGATGGATATGCCACAGATCGTGCCAGCCTTTGGGCAGGCCCATGGGCATCTGGCCTACGACAGCCCGGAATATCAGACCGTTTTCCTGCGCCCTGTGATGGCACGCGCCTCTGACACCACGCTTAACGCAGACTTCGTCCTGCAACCGGCCTAAATTCATGCGCAGCACGGTGATCTGGGCTGCCATCCTGAGCTCTATCCTGATCCAGGGCTATCGCTTTTGAGATTTGGTCGCGGTTCTGATGAGTTCGAGCATGAATGTATCCTGCCATCCGGCGCGTTTCAGCTTTCCTCGCATTGATCCTTTTGACGGTTCGGAGCGGGCGAGGTTGAGAGCGATGCGCCGTAGGATAGAGAGATTTTCGGGTCCGTTGTCTTTTCTGTTGCGCGCGGCGTCCTCGTTCATGGAGACGTCGAGCACCCAGTGAAGGCTGTTCTCGATACTCCAATGGGCGCGGGTGATGGACAGGAAACGCTCGGGAGAGAGCGGCGCGCTGATGAGGAAGTAGCGAGTTTGGCATGAGGTTTTATCGCCGACTTCGCGGGTGGCGACGACCTTTCCGATGGCCCTGAGCCCGGGCCAGTGATGCCGCTCGTCGAGCCAGGCAACGTCATGCGAGATCAACGCCTTGCGCGTCTCCAGTCGACCGTGTCCTGCGTCAACATTCTGATAAGTTTCACAGTTTTCGACATTTCCAGGATCATCCAGCCAGAGTGCCACATCCTCGTGCAGCGTCTCCTGATTGCGTTTCAGCGCCAGAACATAATCACCGCCAGCCTGCGTTACCGTCTCGGCTGTAGTGCGCTGCGTGTGCATAGCGTCCGCCGTCACAATCCGCCCCTTCAACGACAGCATGTTCAACAGCGCGGGCAGCGCCGTAATCTCGTTGGATTTTTCGTCAACAGCGACCTGCCCGAGTACGAGCCTGGCCTCAGCCGCAAAAGCCTGCACGAGGTGTAACGCCGACTGCTTCTTCGCCCTGTCGAAGGAGCGCCGCAACGACTTGCCATCAACCGCAATCACCTCGCCCAACTGGTCAGCGAACCCCTCTGTCAGGCGAAGCATCACTGACTGAAACGTGCCAGGATCGAGGGCGTTGAACAGGTCAGAGAACGCATCGTGGCTCGGTATTCCGTGCTTCAGTGTCATGAATGTGCGCAAAAACGGCTCTTTCGTCGTGCCAAATAGCGCCATGTCGCAGCAACCCTCGCCGCCACACATGGTCGACAACAGGCCGATCATAAGCATCTCATGAAGATCATGCCGTGTAGCGTTGCTCGTACGAGGGTCTTCAACGCCCTCAAAAATATGAGAAAAATCTTCCATCGCGGTCGCATCCTTTGCTAATGACGCAATCCGTATGAATCCAATCAGACGTGATGCATAGTCAATATTTCAAAAGCGATTCCCCTGTATCCTGATCCCCCTGATCCTTGCAGCCCTGAGCCCCCTGCTGGCCTACCGCCAACCCATCTACATCGCCGCCGGCCTGGCGGGGGTCCTCGCCATGGGATTGCTGCTGATCCAACCTGCGCTTGCCCGAGGGATGCTGCCCCTGACAGCCCCAAGCGCCCGCAGGCTGCACCGTTTCACAGGTGGCGCAATCCTCCTCCTTGTTATTTTGCATGTCGGAGCGCTCTGGATCACCAGCCCGCCCGATGTGATTGACGCCCTGCTCATGCGCTCACCCACTCCGTTTTCGATCTGGGGCGTGCTGGCGCTTTTTGCCATCTGCGCAACTGCTTTCCTCGCGGCAATGCGCCGCGCCCTGCCGCGCAGAGCCTGGCAGCTTGGCCACAAGGGCCTGGCCCTTGTCATCGCCGGTGGCACCATCGTTCATGCGCTCCTGATCGAAGGCACGATGGAGCCGCTCTCAAAAATCGCGCTTTGCATCCTGATTGCTGGCGCGACCCTTCTCGGTGTGATCACGCGCCACCACTGGCGCTGAAACCACGGCGTGCTACCTTCGGCTCCATGACATCCCTGCCCCCGAAATTTGCCGACTGGTTTGCCGCCAAGGGCTGGTCAATCCACCCCCACCAGCAGGACATGCTGGATCGGGCGCAGGCCCCGGCCCTGCTGCTGATCGCGCCTACGGGGGGTGGCAAAACGCTGTCGGGTTTTCTGCCGACCCTCATCGATCTGGCCGATGGCGGGCACGAGGGGATGCACACGCTCTACGTCTCGCCCCTCAAGGCGCTTGCGGCTGACATCAAGCGCAACCTGACCACCCCGGTGGAGGACATGGGCCTCCCAATCCGGATTGAGGAGCGCACAGGGGACACAGGGCAGGCCCTGCGCAAGCGCCAACGCGCGGACCCGCCCCATATCTTTTTGACCACACCAGAAAGCCTCGCCCTGCTGACCAGTTACGAGGACGCACCGCGCATGTTTGCGGGCCTCAAGCGCGTCGTGATCGACGAAATCCACGCACTGGCCGAAAGCAAAAGGGGCGATCAGATGATGCTGGCGCTGGCGCGGCTGCAGACCTTCTGCCCTGACCTCAAACGTGTGGGGCTCTCCGCCACGGTCGAAGACCCCGCCGCCATCGCGCATCTGATGGCGCGTCATCCCGACCCCTGCGAGATCCTGCAGGCCGATCCAGGCCCAGCACCCGACATCCAGATGCTCACAACGCAGGAAGCGCCACCCTGGTCTGGCGGCGGTGCCGCCTATGCGATCCCCGCTGTGCTGGAAGAGGTCAAGAAACACAAGACCACGCTCATCTTCCACAATACCCGTGCGCAGGCGGAAATTTTCTCTCACAATCTGTGGCTTGCCAATGACGACAGCCTGCCCATTGGCATTCACCACGGCAGTCTGGACCGGGTGCAGCGCGAACGGGTCGAGGCGGCGATGGTGCGGGGAGATCTGCGCGCAATTGTCTGCACGGGCACGTTGGACCTTGGTATCGACTGGGGCGATGTGGACCTCATTATCCAGATCGGGGCGCCCAAGAACGTCAAACGGCTGGTGCAGCGGATCGGACGCGCCAACCACCGCTACAATGCCCCCTCCAAGGCGCTGCTGGTGCCAGCAAACCGGTTTGAGATCGTGGAATGTGTGGCCGCTCTGGAGGCCGTGCTGGACGGTGATCTCGATGGCGACCCGCGCGGCGCCGGGCCCCGCGATGTGCTCTGCCAGCATATCCTGATTGCTGCCTGTGCCGGGCCTTTTGAAGCGGATGATCTTTATGCAGAGATGACCTCTGCCGGAGCGTTCTCCACCCTTAACCGCGCGGACTTTGACGCCTGCCTCGATTTCTGTGCCACCGGGGGCTACGCGCTGAAGGCCTACGACCGCTGGCAAAGACTGATCCACAAAGATAGCAAATGGCAGCTGCGCGACCCGCGCGCGGCTCAACGCATCCGCATGAACATCGGTACCATTCAGGACACCGACACACTAAAAGTGCGCATGCGGCGGAACCGGGGCGGCAAACCGCTGGGCGAAATTGAAGAAGGCTTTGCCGCCTCTCTGACACCGGGGGATACCTTCCTCATCGGCGGTCAGATCGTGCGCTATGAGGGCCTGCGGGAGATGACGGTTGAAGTCAGCCGGGATGCAGCCAAAAAGCCCAAGATCGCCACCTTCATGGGCACCAAATTCGCCACCTCCACCCAGCTCAGCCATCGCGTGCAGCGGATGTTCACGCAAGACAGCTGGCCTGAACTACCGGACCACACCGCCGCCTGGCTGGCCCTGCAACGCGAGGTCAGCCAACTGCCACAACCGGGCCGTCTGCTAATCGAGAGCTTTCCGCATGATGGCAAGGAACAGACGGTGGTTTACGGGTTCGCAGGGCGCAACGGGCAGCAGACACTGGGCCTCCTGCTGACCAAACGGATGGAGGAAATGGGCCTGCATCCGCTGGGTTTTGTCGCGACAGACTACGCCACGCTGATCTGGGGGCTGGACGCGGTCGAGGACCCCGCACCGCTGTTTGATCCGAGCGCCCTAAAGGACGGGCTGGAGACCTGGCTTGCGGGCAATCAGGTGATGAAAAAGACCTTTCGCGCCTCAGCGACCATTGCGGGGCTGATTGAGCGCAACACGCCCACGGCGCGCAAGTCCGGGCGGCAGGCGACGTTTAGCTCTGACATTCTTTATGACACTTTGTTGAAATACGACCCCGACCATCTGATGATGCAGATCACACGGGAAGAGGCCCTGCGCGGGTTGGTGGACTTTGGCCGGATCGAGGAAATGATCGCGCGTGTGGGCGACAGGATCGATCATATGCGGCTGACGCGGGTGACACCGCTGGCGGCACCACTCTTTCTAGAAGTGGGTCGCGTCGCGGTCAAAGGCTCTGCCGAAGAACGCCTACTGGCCGAGGAAGCGGCGCGTTTGATGGAGCAGTCAGGTCTTGCGCAGATCGAACCCGCGCCATCCGACAAACCCAAATGGCGCGTCGGATGGTAAGGGGGGCGAATTCCTCGCAGGAATTCGGATCGGAATTCTGCGAGAATTCCGGGACCGCTTGAGGCTTGCCAAACGCTGAAAATTCAAACATGAACAAAGAATGAACACTTGCGAAATCCCTTTCTGCGGCCTGAGCCTTTCTGCCCTCGGTTCCGGTGCCCTGTGGTGGGCGGATCAGTCGCTTCTGGTGGTCAGCGACCTGCACTTGGGCAAATCCGAACGTATGGCGCGCCGGGGTGGCAGCACCCTGCCGCCCTACGAGACACAAGACACGCTGCAAAGGCTGGAAGCGGACCTGACCCGCACCCAAGCCAAGACAGTGATCTGCCTCGGTGACAGCTTTGACGACCTGGGTGCCGCACTTGCGCTGCCTGAAGAGGCGCGGTTGTGGATCACACGCCTTCAGGCCGGGCGGCGCTGGGTCTGGATTGAAGGCAACCACGATCCCGGCCCGGTTGACCTGGGCGGCACGCACCTCGCTGAGCTCGAGGTCGCCCCACTCACCTTTCGCCATATCGCGCAGCAGGGGACGACCGGTGAAGTCTCCGGCCATTATCACCCCAAGGCGCGCGTCCAAATGCGCGGGCGCAGCGTCTCGCGCCCGGCATTCCTGTTCGACGCGCACCGCCTGATCCTGCCAGCATATGGCACCTACACGGGCGGGTTGCGCAGTGGCTCAGCAACACTAAGCCGGCTGATGGCAGCCGACGCCCATGCGGTGCTGACGGGCCCCCAGCCCGTTACCGTCCCAATGCCCCGAGAGACCGCCTGATGGACACTGCCGCGATACGCCGCATCCACGCCAGCTTTGCCGCGCAAAGCATGATGGAAACGCTTGGTGCGACCCTCGAAGAGGTCGCCGAAGGCCACATTCGCATCACCGCGCCAATCCTGCCCGGCGCACGGCAACAGCAAGGGTTCGGGCACGCAGGGCTCACGTTCTCCATTGGCGACAGCGCAGCAGGCTATGCTGCCCTCACCACGTTGCCTCAAGATCAGGAGGTCGTTACCGCAGAAATCAAGATCAACCTGCTGGCCCCCGCAAGGGGCGACCGCCTGATCGCAATAGGCCGCGTGATCAAACCCGGCAGGCGGCTGGTGGTTGTGGCATCTGAGGTCTTCGCAGAAAATGACGGGGCGCAAACCCTGATCGCGGTTTTGCAAGGCACAATGGTGCCCGTGCCTGCATGAGATCAGACCAACCCAGCCTCTTTCGCGGCCGCCCTGCGATTGCGCGCTAGGGGCACCTCGGCCCCATCTGACATCTCCAGCACATCCCGGTTGCCCGCGCGGTGGCGCGCCACCACGCCCTTAAGCGCCACCCAATGAGACCTGTGCGGCTGGATCCCCTCAAGCCCTTCAAGCTCCTCCACCGCGTCACCCAACCGCATCAGAATCGTGGCGCTGCCCGCCTCTGTTACGACCATCAGATAGTGATCTTGCGCCTCAATCCGAACCAACGGCGCCCGAACGGCGATCGGCAAACGCCTCAGGAATCTCTCGGCAGGGTCTGCAGCGACCGACACCTCCGGGGGGCCTTGCAACCGCCGGACCAATGCCGCCAACCCGTTGATGACCACAACGCTGACTCCGATATTCATCAACAACTGGAGGAAGTTGGCCCACCCCCACTCGATCGGGAACAAGACGGTATTGAGCAAGCTGACGCAAAGCGCCAAGACCAGCACAAACCCGGCCCAAGCCACAACAGAGCCAATAGTGCCGCGCTGCGGGATCTTCGATACGATCACGCTGCCCGCCAAGGACACCCCCACGACCACACCCCAATAGCCCAGGCGACCGGGCAAGAGCATGGCTTCATGCGTACCAAAAGGGCCCGCCAACGCGCAGAGCAGGGTGATCAGCGCCCAGAGCAAAACCAGCGGACCAAAGACCTGCCGTTGACGAAACGTGAATGGTCTCACCGCGTGTTCTTCCTGCAACTCACGAAACGGATGGCCCTTTCACGAAATCAAACTGTGCAGCCCACAGCCACCCTGCCATGACGCCTGATGTGACCACAACCACAGGATTTTCTGATGACCCTTGCCCCGCTCCTGGCCGCGCCTCTTGTCGTTCAACTGCACGCCTTTGCCGCTATTGGTGCCCTTGGGCTGACGGCTTTGATCTTCAGCCTGCGCAAAGGCAGCCCGTTGCACAGGATGCTTGGATGGGCCTGGGTCCTGGTGATGGCGGCGGTTGCCGTCAGCAGCTTCTGGATCAATGGGTTTCGCTGGATCGGCCCGTTCGGCCCGATCCACCTGCTGTCGCTGCTGACGCTCAGCAGCCTCGTGATTGGCGTCCGGGCGGCCCGGGCGCAAAATGTCAGCCTGCATAAAAGAACAATGATCTCACTTGTCTTTTACGCGCTCATTGTGACCGGAGCATTCACGCTACTGCCAGGCCGCATCATGTTTGCCGTGGTTTCAGGCGGTTAGTCCGCCCGTCAACCTACCCTCCACGTCCGACACAAAGCCGACCTTCGCCTCTTTATGCCAAAAATACTCAAATCCCGGCTTGCGACCAACCACAGGCTCAGGCGGTCAGCCCATCCGGCTCAGCCAGCCCATTGACACGGCAGCAGGCGGTGACCGTATTGGCCAAAAGGCAGGCGATGGTCATCGGACCCACACCGCCGGGAACCGGCGTAATGGCACCCGCGCGCTCCGCACAGCTGTCGAAGTGACAATCGCCCACAAGCCGGGTCTTGCCTTCGCCCTTTTCCGGCGCATCAATGCGGTTGATGCCAACGTCGATGACTGTCGCGCCTTCCTTGATCCAGTCGCCCGGCACCATCTCAGGGCGGCCCACGGCGGCAACCACGATGTCGGCACGGCGCACCACGTCTGGCAGATCCTTGGTACGCGAGTGTGCGATTGTGACAGTGCACGAATCCCCCAGCAGAAGTTGCGCCATTGGCTTGCCCACGATGTTCGAACGACCAATGACAACCGCATCCATACCAGAAAGAGACCCGTGATGGTCGCGCAACATCATCAGGCACCCAAGTGGTGTGCAGGGCACCATGGACTTCTGACCCGTGCCCAGAAGGCCCACGTTGGAGATATGGAACCCGTCCACATCCTTGGCCGGATCAATCGAGTTGATCACCAGATCCTCGTCCAGATGGCCCGGCAGCGGCAGTTGCACCAGAATACCGTGGATCGCCGGATCGTTGTTCAGCTGGTCAATCAGCGCCAACAAATCCGCTTCTGACGTATCCGCCTCCAGCTTGTGCTCGATCGAGTTCATGCCAACCTCAACCGTCATCTTGCCCTTGGAGCGGACATAAACCTGAGAGGCCGGGTCCTCACCGACCAACACAACAGCCAGACCCGGCGTGATCCCATGCTCTTCCTTCAAGCGGGTCACATGGGTCGCCACCTGGGCGCGGACACGGGCGGCAAACTCTTTGCCGTCGATGAGGGTTGCAGTCATCTGATCTTTCCTATTCTCGTTTGAAGTCGACCCGGTGCGACCAGGACTTGCCATCGGAGATGACAAGGCTGTCGAATTCCAGCAGTTGCAGCAGGTCAAAAAAGGTAGCCACGGTTTGCAGCTCTTCGGCTGCAAAAAAACCGCCGCGCCGGACGTTCACGGTGAGCTGCGCCAATATCGCGCGGGCCCGAAAGAGCGAGGCGAAGATTTCATCGTCAAGCGCTATGAGAATGAGCTCATCCGCCGCCTGACCCTTGGCAAAAAAGACAAAGCGCGGGGTGGCCTCGTCCTCCAATTGCGCGTCGGTGATGGAGTTGATGAAATCCACCCGCACAGCCCGACCGACACTGGGGGCCACGCGCACATAGCGTTCAAACACCTCCTCTGAGGTGATGGGCGGATAGTAGTAGCCGACGTAGCGGTCGTCCGAGGTCTGAGCAAAGATCGCAACAGGCAGGCAAAGACACAACAAAAGGGCCACGATCCGACCCCATCCAAGATGCTCTGTCTGCTGTTTTAACATCCGAACCTCTGACGCTCGTTTAAACGGGATGGCGGGCGGGGCGTCGGCGCAGCCGCGCGTCGTCCCGCCATCCTAGTACTTTAGAACAGACCTTCAATCTGCCCGTCATCATTCAGCATGATCGACATCGCCGCCGGCGTGCGGGGCAGGCCCGGCATCGTCATTATCTCACCACAGACCACCACGACAAAGCCCGCACCAGCCGACAGTCGCACTTCGCGGATCGGTACAGAATGCCCTGTGGGCGCACCCCGCAGGTTCGGGTCGGTCGAGAAGCTGTACTGCGTCTTGGCCATACAAACCGGCAGATTGCCATAGCCCTGCTCTTCCCAGAGCTTCAGCTGGTCGCGGATCTTCTTGTCCGCCAGCACCTCGTCCGCACGGTAGATGCGCTTGGCCACGGTCTCGATCTTTTCAAACAGGCTCATCTCATCGGGATAGATCGGCGAGAACTGCGACTGGCCGCTTTCCGCCACTTCCGCCACCCGGCGCGCCAGCTCTTCGGAACCTTCGGAACCCAGCTCCCAGTGGCGCGAGACCACAGCTTCAGAGCCATGCTCAGCCACGTAGTCCTTGACCGCCTGAACTTCGGCATCGGTATCAGTGACAAAGTGATTGATCGCCACCACGACCGGCACGCCGAAGGATTTCAGGTTTTCGATGTGACGCCCGAGGTTCGGGCAACCACCCTTAACCGCGTCCACGTTCTCTTCGCCCAGATCGGCTTTGGCCACGCCGCCGTTCATCTTCATCGCACGCACGGTCGCCACCAGCACCACCGCGTCGGGTGACAGGCCTGCCTTGCGGCACTTTATGTCGAGAAACTTCTCCGCACCCAGATCGGCCCCAAAGCCCGCTTCGGTCACCACAAAATCCGCCAGCTTCAGCGCTGTAGTGGTCGCGATGACGGAGTTACAGCCATGCGCGATATTGGCAAACGGGCCGCCATGCACAAAGGCCGGGTTGTTCTCCAGCGTCTGCACCAGGTTCGGCTGCATCGCGTCCTTCAACAAGACAGTCATCGCGCCATCGGCCTTGATATCACGGCAGAAGACAGGGCTGCGGTCGCGGCGGTAAGCCACGATCATGTCGCCCAGGCGCTTTTGCAGGTCCTTGAGGTTGTTGGCCAGACAGAGGATCGCCATGACCTCGGAGGCCACGGTAATGTCAAAACCGTCTTCGCGGGCAAAGCCGTTGGACACACCGCCCAGCGAGGAGGTGATCTGACGCAAGCTGCGGTCGTTCATATCCACCACACGGCGCCATGTGACGCGGCGCGTATCAATGCCTTCTTCATTGCCCCAATAGATGTGGTTGTCGATCATCGCCGACAGCAGCGAGTGAGCAGAGGTGATCGCGTGGAAGTCGCCGGTGAAGTGGAGGTTCATGTCCTCCATCGGCACCACCTGCGCGTAACCGCCGCCTGCGGCCCCGCCCTTCATCCCGAAGTTCGGGCCAAGCGAAGCTTCGCGGATGCAGATGCAGGCGTTCTTGCCGATGCGGTTCAGACCGTCACCCAGACCCACTGTGGTCGTCGTCTTGCCCTCACCCGCAGGTGTCGGGTTGATGGCCGTCACAAGGATCAGCTTGCCGTCTTTGCGGTCCTGAACCGAGTTGATGAAAGACTGGCTGACCTTCGCCTTGTCGTGGCCGTAGGGCAGCAGATCATCGCTGGAAATGCCCAGCTTCTCCCCAATCTCCTGGATCGGGCGTTTCTGCGCCTCACGCGCGATTTCAATGTCGGTTTTATAGGCCATCTGTTGCAATCCCCTGGTGCCATCGGCATGTTTCTGCGTTCGTATACAGCGGTACGCCCGCTTGGACAGGGCGCATTTCCGACATTTCCGCCCTTCCTTGCGGCGCGATAGGGAACCTGCGTTTCGTTTTGGAAACGGCGCGAACCGCCCTGCTTCCGCGCGCGCACGACCTCTTTCAAAGAGTTAGGCCTGGAATTTTTCGAAAATTCCGCGCGTTAGTCGCCGGCCCATGCCAAAGGCGGCGGCAAGGGCGCATTCGCGAAGTCCACGCGGAGCACGCGGCGCGGTGCTGCAGCCTTTGAAGGCAAAGAACGGTGGTAACTGGTCAGGTTATCGCTAGCGCTTGTCCAAGCAGGGGAATCGATTGAACGCTAGTTGCGCAGCAATTGCTCCATATATGCGTCGTCCCATGCGGCTGAGCGTCGTTCCTGCGGCATGCTCATTTTGCCAGGTCCCTGCCGCAGCAGGTTTATTGCAGCGTGGTTGATCGCGGCAAAATTGGCTGCTGCATTCCCGGTTCTGATGCGGCAATCGTCCTGCCGGAAGGTGACATCCAGAACCCAGTGCAAACAGTTTTCCACCTGCCAGTGATTTCGGATGTGCGCGGCCATCTTTTCCGCATCGGCGGTCATTGATGAGATGTAGAACTGGCGTATTCTTTTCACCTTGCCTCTGATTTCCCGCGTGTACTGGGTCATGATGACGGCCTTCAGGCCCGGCCAGTGATGGCGTTTTTCCAACCATTCGATGTCTGTGCAAACGGTGTAGCGGCGTGTTTCAAGTCGGCCATGATCGGCATCTGTCGTTTCGCTTTTTCGCAGAAACTCGCCACCGATACCCCGGTCCAGATGCTCCTCAAAGAACAGTTTGACGTCTTCGTGCAAGCTGCCCTGATTACCTTTCAGACCAATGACATAATCTGCGTCTTTGTCCATGATTTGTTGACAGATTTTGCGCTGACAGCCCATGGCATCGATCGAGATGATCGCGCCTTCAAGCGCCAGTATCTCCAGCAGTTTGGGAATGGCTGTAATCTCATTGGACTTGTCCGCGACCTTGCGCTGGCCGAGGACCAGTTTCTGCTCGCAAGACCAGGCCGAGATCATGTGGACCGCACCCGTGTTCGACGTGCTGTCGAAGGATCGCCGAAGCGTCTTGCCGTCAACCGCGACAACGCCTTCAAGCATGTCAGGCCAGCTTGCAACCCAATTCGTGAAGCTGTTCTGCAAGGCCTCGGGATCGAGGCGGGAGAACAGAATACCGAGTTGGTCATGGCTAGGCGTGCCATCCTTGAACGGCAAGAAGCGCCGCAGAAAGTCCAACTTCTTTCGACCGTAGAGGGCGACGGAGGTCCATCCATCCGCACCAGAGATCACAGCGCACAAAACAAGCAGGAATATCTCGTTCAGCGGGTAGATCACTTTCGCCGCCTGACGCGGGTCTGGGATGGCCTCAAAATGGGTCAGAAACTCAGGGATCAGGCGGTCTTTGGACGCTTCCGACATGGAAATCCTCCAGATACAGGGTCATTTCATGTCTTTGATTCAGAAAAATGCAGCCTTGTCAGCAATTTATTCAGTCGATTGCCCTGCTTGTCCAAGTGTGGCGAATTGACTCGCCGGGCATCTTTTTGCTTTAGTGATCGTTCATTTTGTGAATCGTTCAGGGCATGTCACCTAAGCCTCCCCATACAGGCAATTCAGCCGACCTTTCAAAGGTGGAATGGATCGAGTTGGTGACCACTCTCCATGCTGAGAACATGGAGTTGCTGGAAGCCAATGCGCTGCTTGTCGATGAGAACCGGCGGCAGACTGAAATCATTGAGACCCAAGCAGATATGATTGCCGCCCTTGAACAGCGCGTTGAGGCTTTTGAGCGCCGCCTTTCACTGCACAGCAAAAACAGCAGCAAACCCCCGTCGAGCGACGGGCTGTCGAAACCGCACGCCAACCGCACGAAAAGCCAAAGAGGAAAATCGGGGCGCAAGCCCGGCGGACAACCGGGGCACAAGGGTACGACGCGATCCCAAGTCGACAATCCGGACGAGATCGTTGATCATCACCCGCAGACCTGCCCGCAGTGTCAGCACGACTTGTCACACTGTTCGTCACAAGGTTTTGTTGCCCGCCAGGTGTTCGACCTGCCACCGCCGCCGCCTCTTATGGTCACTGAACATCGATCCCATAAATGCCTGTGCCCGGGCTGTGGCAAGCTTGCACGCGGCTCTTTCCCGGCAGGGGTTATGGCGCCAGTTCAATACGGTGGTCGCATTGCGGCCGTGGCGGCCTATCTTCAGACTCACCACTGCATTCCCGACGATCGTCTTTCTCAGGTGTTTTTCGACGTGTGCGGTGTGCGGATCGCGACGGCGACCCTATCGCGTCTCATCGCAAAGATGGCGCATAAAATGCGGTCTTTCTCGGATTCTGTACGTGAAGCGTTGTGCGGTCCGAAGGTTGTGGTCAAACATCTGGATGAAACGGGCCTGCGGGTTGGAGGTCGGACCCGGTGGCAACATGTCATCTGTTCGCCGACGATGAGCCATTTCCGAATGGGAAGCGGTAGAGGCGATTTGTTGTCCGGCGTGTCGGGTATTGTGGTGCACGACAACTGGGCATCCTACGGCAGAATGGAAGGTGTCGAGCACGTCCTGTGCAATGCCCATCACCTGCGTGAGTTGCAAGCACTGGTCGACATTGAAAAAGAAGACTGGGCATTGGCAATGAAGAACATCCTGCTGGATGCCAGGAAAGCGACCGAAATCGCCCGTGAAAACGGGTTAGACAACGTCTCGGCGACTGTGATCGCAGCCATCAACGAACGTTACGACGCCTGCATCACAAAGGCCATTTTGTTCCATGAAGGCCAGCCCCCTCTGAGCCCGACCCCGATCGGCAAAACCAGACGCGGGCGACCCAAACGACGGACCGGCCACAATCTCGCGCTGCGATTGTGCGACCGCAAGGCCGATGTGCTGCGTTTCCTCAACGACCTGCGTGTTCCCTTCACCAACAATGAGGCCGAGCAGGCTTTGCGGATGGGTAAGGTCCGCATGAAAGTCTCAGGAGGCTTCCGCACCATGGCCGGAGCAGACAATTTCTGCATACTGAGAAGCGTAATCGAAACGGCACGCAAACAAGGCTGGTCGATACTCGCAACGTTGACTACAATGTCTACTGATCAAATTACACTCAAACTCAAACCAGCATGAGCCATGGAGTATCCCCCGTTCCATGTTGATGGGCAACAGAGAGTTTAATCTTCAACGCTTCGCGCGACCGTTTCCAGTATAGAATTTGTTCGGTTTTGCAGTGCCTCCGCGGTCGCAGAGAGACCCTGCAAACGTGAAGAACATGACGTTGAAAGCTCTTGAAATTCCAATTCCAACATCGAAAGCGACGATGCAAGAAGCGCCGCCGCGTCCGATGCATTGCCGATCATTTCTATCGAACTGCCTTCGCTTTCGGCCAATAATCCCACTGCGGCGGATATACCAAGGAAATTTGCACGGTCGACTTGTTTTGGGAAAGTAAGCGTTTGCCCTGGTTGAATATCTTCAGGGCCGTTAATCGGCCACATGTCAATTGCAGCTAGAAAACCACCCATTAGCCCCGAAAACCTATTCACGGTTTTGCCTTCCGGCGTTCCGCCACAGGTGACGATGGCGTTGGACAACTGGTCTTGGGCTAGACGAATATCGTCGTTAGCTACGTCAGAATTCGTGATGGAGGCGGTAAAGACAAGCCCAACGGCTTCAAGGACATCGGTAAATCGATACCACCCGCGCAATGAACCTGCGTTGCTTGCTGTTACGACAATCTCGCCAGTGCTTGCCAAATTCGCGAACGTCTCAGCAGAGATGTAGGGGCACGGGTCGTCCTCAAAACACACCCGTATAACTTCACCCTCACCAAATGTTGCAGCGCTGATCTCATTAACCGTGTCTGGAATAATGACGAACGGCGCTATAAAATCCTCGTTCAAAGTCTGAACAGCCCGACGGACATCCTCTACCGATTTTCCAATTTGATCAACGGAAGTCAGGCTTTCTTGCAGAAATTGCGCTGTTTGAACCTCGGACTGCCTGCTCAAAAGTATGTTCTGTTCTTCAATCCGGCGGGTCTGCACATACATCATACCAGCTTGGGTTAAAAGAACGATTTCCCCGAATAACACCAGCAGAATAGAGAGCGTAAAGAAAAGCGTGATAGCGCTGACAGTCCGTGGAACAGCGGTGCGTGCCTGCCCGATAATTTCATGTACTTCCGCACGGGTGATTGGAGCAGTCGGATCGCCCACGATAAAGCGGTTGACAATGTTTATCACATCGCCGGTGGCTTCTTCGGCCCGGCGAACCTGCAACGCCAACGCCCAACGAACAAAAATGAAAGCCGCAATTGCTGCAGCGGCGGAAAGGCCCGCCAGTAGCAAAGTCCACGACAGTATTTCCAGACGCTCATAAAGCTCGTAGCCGAGCCATATATAGACGACGACAGCAAAACCAGTCGACAATCCATAAAGCAATGCATTGCGCAAATCGGGTCGCGGCATAATTAACCTCATTTACATTTTGCCCTACTAGGGAAAGCGCAAAGTCAAATGTGCTATCAATGGCCCTAAGATGTAGCGCGTTCTTGCCATATCCCATCGAAAAGCAGAGTTTAGCATTTTGCAGTCCATCATCAACCAGCGCGGCAACACCCAGCACCTATGGTAAGCCGCCAAATTGGTTCGCCGCAAGTCATTCAACTGCACCTGCGCAAATAATAACCTGACCAGTCACGATTTTTCTCATATTTTTGAGGGCGTTGAAGACCCTCGTACGAGCAACGCTACACGGCATGATCTTCATGAGATGCTTATGATCGGCCTGTTGTCGACCATGTGTGGCGGCGAGGGTTGCTGCGACATGGCGCTATTTGGCACGACGAAAGAGCCGTTTTTGCGCACATTCATGACACTGAAGCACGGAATACCGAGCCACGATGCGTTCTCTGACCTGTTCAACGCCCTCGATCCTGGCACGTTTCAGTCAGTGATGCTTCGCCTGACAGAGGGGTTCGCTGACCAGTTGGGCGAGGTGATTGCGGTTGATGGCAAGTCGTTGCGGCGCTCCTTCGACAGGGCGAAGAAGCAGTCGGCGTTACACCTCGTGCAGGCTTTTGCGGCTGAGGCCAGGCTCGTACTCGGGCAGGTCGCTGTTGACGAAAAATCCAACGAGATTACGGCGCTGCCCGCGCTGTTGAACATGCTGTCGTTGAAGGGGCGGATTGTGACGGCGGACGCTATGCACACGCAGCGCACTACAGCCGAGACGGTAACGCAGGCTGGCGGTGATTATGTTCTGGCGCTGAAACGCAATCAGGAGACGCTGCACGAGGATGTGGCACTCTGGCTGGATGATCCTGGAAATGTCGAAAACTGTGAAACTTATCAGAATGTTGACGCAGGACACGGTCGACTGGAGACGCGCAAGGCGTTGATCTCGCATGACGTTGCCTGGCTCGACGAGCGGCATCACTGGCCCGGGCTCAGGGCCATCGGAAAGGTCGTCGCCACCCGCGAAGTCGGCGATAAAACCTCATGCCAAACTCGCTACTTCCTCATCAGCGCGCCGCTCTCTCCCGAGCGTTTCCTGTCCATCACCCGCGCCCATTGGAGTATCGAGAACAGCCTTCACTGGGTGCTCGACGTCTCCATGAACGAGGACGCCGCGCGCAACAGAAAAGACAACGGACCCGAAAATCTCTCTATCCTACGGCGCATCGCTCTCAACCTCGCCCGCTCCGAACCGTCAAAAGGATCAATGCGAGGAAAGCTGAAACGCGCCGGATGGCAGGATACATTCATGCTCGAACTCATCAGAACCGCGACCAAATCTCAAAAGCGATAGCCCTGTATGCCGCAACGCAGCGTATTGACCTTGGCATAATATTTCCCGTAACTACGCGTCAACGCAATTTTGTTACGCACCGCCCTGAGGAGCATACACATGTCGCAGACGCAGAAAGACCGGCTGTCTTCTAAGTCCGATCGCCAAGCCGATCGTCCGTGGTTAATCCGCACCTATGCCGGGCATTCCACCGCTGCGGCCTCCAACGCGCTTTATCGGGCGAACCTCGAAAAAGGGCAGACCGGGCTTTCCGTGGCCTTCGATCTGCCAACGCAGACCGGATATGACAGCGACCACGTGCTGGCGCGCGGTGAGGTCGGCAAGGTTGGCGTGCCCGTCAGCCATCTGGGCGACATGCGTAGCCTGTTCGACCAGATCCCGCTGGAGCAGATGAACACCTCGATGACGATCAACGCGACGGCCCCCTGGCTCTTGTCGCTCTATATCGCGGTGGCAGAGGAACAGGGCGCGGATGTCACCAAGCTGCAGGGCACGGTGCAAAACGACCTCATCAAGGAATACCTCAGCCGGGGCACTTATATCTGCCCGCCAAAACCCTCGATGAAGATGATCGCGGACGTGGCGGAGTATTGCTATACCAACGTTCCAAAATGGAACCCGATGAACGTCTGTTCCTATCACCTACAAGAGGCCGGGGCGACGCCAGAGCAGGAATTGGCATTTGCTTTGGCCACCGCCACTGCTGTTCTGGACGCCCTGAAACCCCGCGTCCCGGCAGAGGATTTCCCGGCCCTCGCTGGCCGTATTTCGTTTTTCGTGAATGCGGGCATCCGTTTCGTGACTGAAATGTGCAAAATGCGCGCATTCGTAGACCTGTGGGATGAAATTCTTGAGACACGCTATGGCGTGGAGAACCCGAAATACCGCCGTTTCCGCTATGGTGTGCAGGTCAATTCGCTGGGCCTTACCGAACAGCAGCCGGAAAACAACGTCTACCGCATTCTGATCGAAATGCTGGCGGTGACGCTGTCCAAGAAAGCCCGCGCCCGCGCCGTGCAATTGCCAGCCTGGAATGAAGCGCTCGGCCTGCCGCGCCCCTGGGACCAGCAATGGTCCATGCGGATGCAGCAAATCCTGGCCTATGAAACGGATCTTCTGGAATTTGACGACCTATTTGACGGCAACCCGGCGGTGGATGCCAAGGTAGAGGCGCTCAAAGAAGGTGCACGGGCTGAGCTGGCCAATATCGACGATATGGGCGGGGCCATTTCCGCCATTGATTACATGAAGGGCCGTCTGGTCGAATCCAACTCCGACCGTCTGGGCCGTATTGAAGCAGGTGAAACGGTGGTCGTCGGGGTAAACAAATGGCAGCAGGGTGAACCTTCGCCGCTGATGACTGGCGATGGGGGGATCATGGTGGTCGACCCGGCGGTCGAGGCCGATCAGATTAACCGCCTTAACGACTGGCGCGCTGCCCGGGACGAAAGTGCCGTAAATGCCGCGCTCAAAGACCTGCGTGCCGCAGCCGCCGAGGGACGCAATGTCATGCCCGCCTCTATCGCCGCCGCCAAAGCCGGTGTGACGACAGGCGAATGGGCGGCAGAGATGCGCGCCGTGCACGGCGAATACCGGGGGCCCACGGGCGTCTCTGCCGGGCAGTCAAACAAGACCGAAGGGCTGGACGATCTGCGCACCGCTGTGGACGCGGTCAGCGACAAGCTGGGCCGCCGCCTGAAATTCCTGGTGGGCAAACCAGGCCTTGATGGTCACTCCAACGGAGCCGAACAAATCGCCGTGCGCGCCCGCGATTGCGGCATGGATATCTCATACGAAGGTATTCGCCTCACGCCTTCGGAAATTGTAGAAGCCGCGAAAAAGGACTCCGCCCATGTGGTCGGCCTGTCTATTCTATCCGGCTCCCACATTCCGCTGGTTGAGGATTTGATGGCACAAATGCGCGAGGCGGGTCTGGGCAATACACCGGTCATTGTTGGCGGTATTATCCCGGACGAAGACGCGGACCGTTTGCGCGCTATGGGCGTGGCCCGGGTCTATACGCCAAAGGATTTTGAGCTGAATACCATCATGAATGACATCGTGGTACTGGCCGATCCCGCAGCAGTTGCGGCGGAATAACGCCTGACACAAAATAGCGAGTTTTCCTCAATTCCTGATCGTGTATTGGCTCCAATTACCAAATGACGAGAAGGAAACCAAAACGATGACAGTTGACCTCAAGTCAATGAGTCGTAAAGAGTTGGAAAAGTTACTCGAAAACGTCAAAAAGGCCCTGCAGAACGCACAGGCCCGGGATCGCCGTGAAGCCAAGAAAGCTGCTGAAAAAGCGGCTGCTGAATTTGGTTTTTCCCTTGATGATCTCAACGACGATGCGAAACCAACCCGTAAGGCACGGAAATCAAAAGGGAAAGCAAGCGGAGCAAAATCAGCGCCGAAGTTTGCGAACCCTGCTGATGCCTCCCAGACCTGGACCGGTAAGGGCCGCCAGCCAAATTGGTATCGCGCGGAGGTGGAAAAAGGAACATCGCCCGAGAAGATGGCGATCTGAATTCCTTTCTATTTCCAATTGAATTGGGCCGCGGGGGGAGCCGCGGCCCTTTTTCTTTGATGAACTCTTCCAGGGTGTGAATCACCCAACCGCTTCTACCAAGGATTACCGCATGGCAGCACGCTCTCGTGTCGCCTTTGCCCTTGTTCCGCCTCTGGCAGCAAGGCAGTCTACCAAAAAAATACAACCCGAAGGAGATAATGATGACCGTTCACATCGGCGCGCAAAAGGGTGACATCGCAGAGACAGTTTTGATGCCTGGCGACCCCTATCGTGCAAAATGGGCAGCAGAGACATTTCTGGACGATGCCAAGCTGGTCAACGAAGTGCGCGGGATGCTGGGTTACACCGGCACGTGGCGTGGCAATCGGGTGACCATCCAGGGCTCAGGCATGGGGATGCCTTCGCTGTCGATCTACGCTAATGAACTGATGTCTGAATATGGCGCGCAGACGCTCATTCGCATTGGATCCTGCGGCGGAATGCAGCCTCACGTGGGCATCCGCGATGTGATCATTGCGATGACCGCCAGCACAATCACCTCGCCCTCGTCGGGCATTTTCAAGGAACTGAACTTCGCCCCTAGCGCGGATTTCGGCCTGTTGGCCGCTGCCGTGAAGGCAGCCGAAGGCAAAGGCTGCAAGACCCATGTCGGCGGCATTTATTCGTCGGACGTGTTCTACGCCGAGCGCCCCGATCTGGACGAACAAATGGTCCGCCACGGCATCCTCGGTGTCGAAATGGAAGCGGCCGAGCTCTACACGCTCGCCCTGCGCCACAACCGCCGTGCCTTGGCCGTTCTTACGGTTTCAGACCACCTGCAAACCGGCGAGGCGCTCCCGTCAGAAGATCGCGAACGCAGTTTTGGCGACATGGTCGAGATCGCGCTTGAGGCGGCATTCGCGTGAATGAATGATTGTTTCGACGCGCTACAGCATTTCCAGTTTTCGTTGAAAAAACCGGATCACCGATGTCCCGAGAGCACGCAGTGCGGCAGGGTATCGGTGATTCAATATAAACTGGAAGTGCTTTAGCGCGCCGATCCGCGGGGGAGGCTTTGCCTCCCCCACACCCCCTCCAGGATATTTTAGCCAGAAAGAGGAAGGTTGGCGTATCAAAGCCCGTGGGTTTGGTCATACCCATTTGGAGACGGGGACTGCCATCCCTCCAGCGCGCCCGTCTCTGTTGCAAAAACCTCGATCAGCAACGGGTGACACGCAGCCACATCCGATGAGTGCTCTGATGAACAATCGCCTCCCGGACAGGCGCTGAGCGCGCCCAATAGGTCGATCTCGGCAAAGAACTCCAGATAATCCCCCGGCCGCACCGGGCTAGCTTTCATGAAGTATTGCCCAGTATCTCGCGTGAACCCAGTGCACATGAAGACGTTCAGCACGTCATGCACATGGGCTTCCGCCTCTGCCGGAGTGATCCCAAGATGATCCGCCACAGCACGGCTGAGGTTCGAATGACAGCAATGGTGATACTGCCCACCGGCCAGCAGGTTGTGCGTGTAGGGATCGCAGCGCGTCCCGATCACGTCGTGGACGGAACCACCAAACTCATCCATCCCGTACCAGCCCAGCGTATCATGCGTGATCGTCGCCATAGGCCGCATGCCGGGAAAGGACGACCACATCTGCTCTCCGGTGGTGATATGTGTGCCGTGCAGGGCGCGGGTTTTGCCGGAGTAGAACCGTTCATTCAGGTCATTGGCGTTCCACAAGTTCAAATCGCCCACCTGCGGGCCTTCGACGCTGGTGATGCGAAAATAATGCCCTGCTGGCACGTTAAACACCGCAGCCTCGCGCGCTGGCGCTTTGACCTCATCGATCTTGGTGAGCGACTGCCGCGCTCGCATGTACAGCGCCATGTCCGGCTGCGGCAGCGTATCGGTCGGATAGCAAATGACCGGCGCAATCGCGCGGCGGGCTTCAGCATCGGCTGGGGCGTGGGGCATGGTAAGTCTCCGGTCGTTTGCCGCAACCTGACCCTGCGGCTGCCCCAAGTAAAGATGTCAGGCGTTCTGCCCTGCCATACGGCCAGAGAACAGACACCCCCCAAGGAACGTGCCCTCCAAAGCGTTGTAGCCGTGGTAGCCTCCGCCACCAAAGCCGCAGACCTCACCGGCAGCAAAGAGCCCTTCCAGCACGTCCCCCTCCGGCGTCAGTACCCGGCCTTGAATGTCGGTGTGCAGCCCGCCTAAAGACTTGCGGGTCAGAACGTTCAGGCGCACGGCGATGAGCGGGCCGTTGGCCTTGTCCAGAATGGCATGCGGCTTGGCCGTGCGAATGAGCTTGTCCCCCCGATACGCCCGCGCCCCGCGAATGGCGGTGATCTGCGCGTCCTTTGAAAAGCCATTGGTCAACTGCATATCCCGTGCGCGGATCTGATCGCGGATGTGATCGAGCGCCAGCGGCTCTTCCGGCGTGATCTTGTTCATGCCCGCGACGAGCGTTTCCAGATCGTCCGCCACGACAAAATCGGCCCCCTTCTGCTTGAAAGCTTCCACTGCGGGCGTCGCCCCCTTGCCCAGACGCGCGCTCAGCACGTCACGCCAGCCGCCTTCGGTCAGGTCCGGGTTCTGCTCTGACCCCGACAGGGCGAACTCCTTTTCGATGATCTTCTGTGTCAGGATGAACCAGCTGTGCTGCCCCGCCTGCAGGATGCGCTTCAACGTGGCCAGCGTATCAAACCCCGGCAGACAGGGGGCCTCCATCCGGTCGCCCTTTGCGTCGAACCACATCGACGACGGCCCGGGCAGAATGCGAATGCCGTGGTTGGGCCAGATCGGCGACCAGTTCTGCACGCCCTCGCAATAGTGCCACATCCGGTCTTCGTTGATCAGCCCCGCCCCCGATTTGGCGGCAATCCCGTGCATCTGACCATCCACATAATCCGGCACCCCAGCCACCATCACCTTGGGCGCAGGTCCAAGCCGCTCTTTCGGCCAGTGTTTGCGCACCAACGCGTGATTGCCGCCAATGCCGCCCGAGGTGATGATCACCGCCTCCGCCGCATGCTCAAACTGCCCCTCGACCTTGCGAGAGGTGCTTTGCCCGCGTGCCGCCGTGGTTGCCTCAAGGACATCACCCCTCACACCGGTCACGCGGCCATCAGTCTTGACCAAGCCCGTCACCCGGTGCCGGAACCCCAGCGTCAGCTGCCCCGCCGCCGCATAGCGCGCCATCAGCGCAGCAAAGGGTTTCACAACGCCCGTGCCCGTTCCCCAGGTGATGTGGAAACGCGGCACCGAATTGCCATGGCCATGGGCCTGCTCACCGCCCCGTTCGGCCCAGCCCACCACAGGAAACCAGCGCATGCCCAGATCAAACGCCCACTGACGCATGCCGCCTGCCGCCCATTCCACGAAACGCTCCGCATAAAGGCGCGGGTTCGCATCCTCTGGCCGATCAAACTGGGCCGAACCCATCCAGTCACTGAACACAAGCTCAGCACTGTCCTTGATCCCCATGCGGCGCTGTTCAGGTGTGTCCACCATGAAGAGACCGCCCAGGGACCAGAACGCCTGCCCACCCAGCGATTGCTGTCCTTCCTGATCAAGCATCAACACCCGGCGCCCGCGCGACACCGCCTCATGGGCCGCAACCATGCCCGCCAGACCTGCACCTACGACGATCACATCTGCCTGCATGTCAGCCATGGCCTTCCTCCTCTTTGGAAAAAGGTTAACCCCCTGCCCACGCCCCGTCGACCAGAACGCAACGGCACCTGGGCAGACGCACTTGCTGCCTCTTTCTGGCCCCAAATATACAATCCCGCAGGCTCAGCCTAGAGCCCCGGCTTGTTGAGTTTCGAAAGACAGCTGTCGGGCTTGCCCGTGCTGCGAAAGGCCTCTGCCCCGCAGGTCACGCAATTGTACTTGATCAACGCGCCTTTGGAGCCTGCCCGATCTTCCCGCCACCGGCAGTTTCGGGTGGGCGAACGCATGCGCGCCACGATGATCAGCACGACCAAAACAATGACGGCGAGGATCAGAAGCGGCATCTGCGAATTCCGGTCAGACCGTGCGTTCGACCATCAGTTTCTTGATCTTGGCAATGGCCGCCGCCGGGTTCAGCCCCTTGGGGCAGGTCTTGGCGCAGTTCATGATCGTGTGGCAGCGATAAAGCTTGAAGGGGTCCTCAAGGTTATCGAGCCGCTCGCCGGTGTGTTCATCGCGGCTGTCGATGATCCAGCGATAGGCATGCAGCAACGCTGCGGGTCCAAGGTAGCGGTCGCCATTCCACCAGTAGGACGGACAAGACGTCGAACAGCACGCACACATGATGCACTCATAAAGGCCGTCCAGATGCTCGCGATCTTCAACGGATTGCTTCCATTCCTTGCGCGGCTCGGGCGTCTCCGTCTCCAACCACGGCTTGATGGAGGCATGCTGCGCGTAAAAATGCGTGAGATCAGGAATGAGGTCTTTAACCACCGGCATGTGCGGCAGGGGATAAATCTTCACCATGCCCTTCACTTCATCGACGCCATAGGTACAGGCCAGCGTGTTGATCCCGTCGATGTTCATCGCACAGGATCCGCAAATGCCTTCGCGGCAGGAGCGGCGGAAGGTCAACGTCGGGTCGATCTCATTCTTGATCTTAATGAGCGCATCCAGGATCATCGGGCCGCAGGTGTCCATGTCGACAAAATAGGTGTCGACCGACGGCGGGTTCCCGCTTTCCTCGTTCCAGCGGTAAATCTGGAACTCCTTGATATTGCTGGCACCCTCAGGTTTCGGCCATGTCTTTCCGGTCGTGATCCGGGAATTCTTGGGCAGGGTCAGTTGTACCATCGCACCTCTCCTTCAGCTGTCCTTGCGGACAAAAAGCGTGTTTCCGTCAGCCTCAAGGGCCGTGTCGAACCCGGCAGCAAGCAGACGCCCTACCAGATCCGTGTTCCATTCATCCGCATGCCGCGTTTCCATCAGCATGACATCAGGCATCCAGCCACCGGCATCCAGCACCGGGGCCAGCACCGCTTCCTCGCCGCCTTCCACATCGATCTTGAGCACACTCAGGTCATGGGCTGCGGCCTGCATCACAAAATCGGCCAGCGGGCGCACCGGCACCAGCGTGCCGCCTGCCCGTTGCCGGGGTCGGATCGGCATCAGTGAGGCTTGACCGTAGTTCCCCGCCTTGAGGTTCAGCACCGCTTCGCCCGATGCGGCACCCAGCGCGCAGCCTTCGATGCGCACGACCTCGCCCAGACCGTTCAGCGCCACGTTATGGCCTAACCGCCCGATCATCACCGGGTTGGGCTCAAACGCCACCACCCGGCTTCCCTGCCCCGCGGCCATGGCCAAAGGCACCGTGAAAGCACCGCAATTGGCCCCGATGTCCAGCACGAAGACGTTGCGCCCCTCGACCCGTTCGACCAGCGCCAGCAGGCTGTCCATCTCAGGCGGATGGCCATCCAGCCAAATGCGCCGTTCGGTGAAATTATCACGCGGGTCCACATGCATGCGCACGCCCGCAAACTCGATTTCCGTGGGCGGCAGAATACCCGCCAGCTTGTAGCGCGTCGGCCGGTCGGCGTTCAGGAACGCCGCACGCAAGGCCTCTACCTGGGGGTCGGGCAAAGCCGGGCTATGAGGGGCCTGCGCGTTCAACGCCCTAGCCCAAAACGCTCAAAGAACCGCCGAGGCAGCTGATCGTCTCGCGCCGCGAGAGCGCAGTGCGCACCGCGTTTACCGTGCCGTCATCAACACCACGCACCGCCGCCTTCACGTATTCCTGCACCTCATCGGCGGTGGAATTGTCAATGATGCAATCCGTGAAAGGTGTGATCTGCTCCTTCGGGACCTGCGGGAATCGCGTCGCCAAAACCTCGGCCACCACGCCTTTGGTGCCCGAGCGCGCCGCGCTGTCGGTGGCGTTCTGCAGCTCGGTACAGGCGGTCAGGGCAAAAAGCCCAAGGATCAGGACAACCAACCGCATCAGTACACCCGTGCCTTTGGCGCGATCTTCTTGAGGTCGATGCCCCCGTCCTTTTCCTCGGTCAGCGGATCAAGATGCACCGGGCGGAAGCCCAGATCAGCGTTCTGGCCACGGTCATCCTTGAACCATGCCAGCGAATGCTTGCGCCATTCTTTGTCGTCGCGGTCGGGATAGTCCTCGTGCGCATGCGCGCCCCGGCTTTCCTTGCGCGCCGCGGCCGCCGTGATCGTGGCCACCGCATTGGGCATCAGGTTTGTCAGCTCCAGCGTCTCCATCAGGTCGGAGTTCCACACAAGCGTGCGGTCGGTGACTTTCAGATCATCGATCTTGCCTGCGACATCGACCATGTTCTTACGGCCTTCCTCCAACGTCTTGTCCGTGCGGAAAACCGCAGCGTCAGCCTGCATGGTCTTCTGCATCTCCAGCCGCAGCTCCGCCGTGGGCGTGCCGCCATCGGCATGGCGCAACCCGTCAAAGCGGTCAAACGCCTTGTCTACGCTGGCCTGGTTGGGCGTTGGTACCGCCGCATTGGCATCCACAACTTCCGCCGCGCGAATGGCTGCCGCACGACCAAAGACCACCAGGTCAATCAGCGAATTGGACCCCAACCGGTTGGCCCCATGCACCGAAGCACAGCCCGCCTCGCCCACAGCCATCAAACCGGGAGAGATCGCATCAGGGTCTTTCTTGGTCGGGGCCAGCACTTCGCCCCAATAGTTCGTGGGAATACCGCCCATGTTGTAGTGCACAGTGGGCAGCACCGGGATCGGCTCCTTGGTCAGGTCAACGCCCGCAAAGATGCGCGCAGACTCAGAGATACCCGGCAGGCGCAGGTCCAGTGTCTCAGGCGGCAGGTGGTTCAGGTGCAGGTGGATGTGATCGCCGTTTTCGCCCACGCCGCGGCCCTCGCGGATTTCCATGGTCATGCAGCGGCTGACCACATCGCGGGAGGCAAGGTCTTTGTACGTGGGCGCGTAACGCTCCATGAACCGCTCACCTTCGGAGTTGGTGAGATACCCGCCCTCGCCCCGCGCCCCTTCCGTGATCAGGCAGCCTGCGCCATAGATACCGGTCGGATGGAACTGCACAAATTCCATGTCCTGCAACGCCAGACCGGCCCGCGCGGCCATCCCGCCGCCGTCACCTGTGCAGGTATGGGCGGATGTGGCGCTGAAATACGCCCGGCCATACCCGCCGGTGGCCAGCACAGTCATCTTGGCCGCAAAGAGGTGCATCGTGCCATCGTCGAGCTTCCAGCACAGCACCCCCTGACACTCCCCATCGTCCGACATGATCAGGTCGATGGCGAAGTACTCAATAAAGAACTCCGCGTTCTGCTTGAGGCTTTGCCCATAAAGCGTGTGCAGGATCGCATGCCCCGTCCGGTCTGCCGCAGCGCATGTGCGCTGCACGGGCGGGCCTTCGCCGAACTCGGTGGTGTGGCCGCCAAAGGGTCGCTGGTAAATCTTGCCTTCTTCGGTGCGCGAGAACGGCACGCCGTAGTGTTCCAGCTCATAAACCGCCTTGGGGGCCTCACGCGCCAGATACTCCATCGCATCCGTGTCACCCAGCCAGTCCGACCCTTTGACAGTGTCATACATATGCCACTGCCAGTTGTCGGGCCCCATGTTGCTCAGCGACGCCGCAATGCCGCCCTGTGCGGCAACCGTGTGCGACCGTGTCGGGAACACCTTGGAGATACAGGCCGTGCGCAAACCCTGCTCCGCCATGCCAAGCGTCGCGCGCAGACCTGCGCCACCGGCCCCAACTACCACGACATCATATTCGTGGGTTTCATATTCATATGCAGCCATATCGAGACCTTTCCGAGAGGCTAAAAATCAAAGGGCGAGCTTGGCGATGGCAAAGATGCCCACCGCTGCCGCGCCGTAGCTGAGGCATGTCACAAGGATGATCGTGATCTTCTGGGCCAGCCCATGCACGTAATCCTCGATCAGTACCTGACAGCCGTCGTTGAAATGCTTGAAGCCCACCGCCAGCGTCAGCGCGGCCACAATCGCGGGCCAAGGGCGGCTGTAGTAGGCGAGGATGTCCTCATAGCTTCCACCCAGCGCAGGGCCGAAGGTAAAGACAAAAAGCGGGATCAGGATCAGCAGTGCGACCGAGCTGACCTTCATTGACCAGAAGTGATGGGTTCCCGACTTGGCGGAGCCCAGACCAGCAGCGCGTTTGCGATCAGTGAGAAATGCCATTGCGATGCCCCCTTTACACGATCAGAACAGTGAGAACGGTCAGCACGACAGAGCCAATCAGACAGGCCCAGCCGAGTTTTTCCGCCGTGGGAATGTCCAGTGCATAGCCGTTGTCCCATATGAGGTGCCGGATGCCCGCCAGCGTGTGATACCATAGGCCCAGCACGCTGAAGAACAGGATCAGATCGCCAAACCAGCTGGTGACAAACCCGTTCACCACATCGAAGTAAGCCTCTGATGTCGCAGCCGCGAGGAACCACCAGACGATCATCAAGGCGGCCACCAGCATCGCATTGCCCGTGATCCGCGTCAGGATCGATGTCATTGACGTCAATTGAGGGCGATAGATTGTCAGGTGGGGTGACAGCGGGCGATTGCCCCGGTTCACATCTGCCATGGCGGGTCCTTCTAGCTAGCTGATGCCTTTGATAGCGAAATCTGTGGCAGTGTCACGTGGCGAGCAGGTAAAATGGTGCGATCATCTGGCGCAGTTGGCAAAAAAATGCAGCGATTTGTTTGTTTGTGATCTTTAAGTGATCACAGGTTACAAAACTGTGATCACAAATCAGGGTTGCGGCACCAACATGCTAAGCTGCTTTGTCGTCTCACGCTGCAATTTGCGTTTGATCTGTTCGGGGTAGTCCTCGAATCCATTGGCCGTGATCACGAAGGCGCGCTCGCCATAGATCAGGTTCTCGAAGAAATACGCGGTCAGATCAGTCTGATCGGTCTCAATCGCCAGCGCGTTGAGCGTGATGCCACGCTCTTTCAGCAGGGGCCGCATCTGATCAGGGGTTTCCCCCTCATTCGACACACCATCGCCCGACACATCAATCACCAACCGACGACACTGTGGCACGGCATCAAAGGTCTTGATCGCCAGTGACACCGCCTCGCCAATGGCGGTCGAGAAGTTGCGCCACACGCGGGGATCGTTTTCAATCCTGTCGGCCAGATCAGCTACATCCGCGACGCTACGAACTTGTGTCCAGGGGATCGTCTGCTTTTGGCGCGACGCCCCCGTCCACTGGATCAGCGACACCTGCGCGTCCTGCTCCACCAGGGCATCCGTGACAATCCCATCGCGCAAAGCCGCCGCCAGCCCATCCATCTGGATCCGGTATTCGTTCGGATCAACAGACCCCGAAACATCCACCGCCAGAATCAACGCCAACCCACAGGCCGAAAGGGGCCCGGGCAAAAGCGCCAATATGAATAGCAAAGCTCGCATGGCGCAACGTTAGCGCGGGGCGCGTGGATGCGCATCTCACTTTGTGGCGATAGCTGTTTCAGGCCGCCCACCTTAGGACATCATTGCAATTGCCGCCCGCCCGCCTGACAAATGAAGCGCATAGCCATCAGGGGGAACGCGCCATGAAGCTGACATTGCTAGGGACCGGATCGCCCACGCCGATGCTCAACCGTGCAAGCTCCGGCTACATGCTCGAGATCGGCGACGAAGTCCTGCTGCTCGACCACGGCGGTGGCGCGCATGACAATTTTCTGCGCACGGGCCGCAAGGCGACGGAGGTGAACACGCTTTTCATGTCGCACCTGCATACGGATCACTGCCTCGACTACGCCCGCCTCGTGCACAGCCGCTGGGATCAGGGCGCAGGGTTGATCCCCGACCTCACGGTGCATGCCCCAGCGGAACTGCAACGCATGACCGATCTGCTTTTTGGCGAAGACGGCGTCTACCGCGTGGACCTCGACGGGCGCATGAACTCTTCCGGCAGTCGCATCGTCTACGAAAACCGCGGCGGCGTCTGGCCGCGCAAAAGGCCTCAGCCCGACATTCAGGTGCTGCGCGATGGCAAGGTGATTGAAAGCAACAACTGGAAAGCCACGGTGCGCGAAGTCTATCACCAGCCGGGCTATATCGAACCCTATGCCTTCCGGTTTGAGACGGATGAAGGCGTGCTCGTTTATTCCGGCGACACCGGGCCGTGTGACGGCATCCGAGAGATTTCCGAAGGGGCCGATGTCCTGATCCACATGTGCTATTTTGTCTCCGGCACCTTTGAGCAGGCCGACGGGATTCTGACGTCCTCTGGCCATCTGGAAGCAGCGCGCACGGCACGGGACGCAGGCGTCAAAACGCTCGTCTGCACGCATTTCACGCCCCAAATCGACGCGCATGGCATCCGCGAAAAATGTCTGGGCGAGATGGCAGAAATCTTCAAAGGCCGCATCGTCTGGGGCGAAGACCTGATGCAGCTTGGCCTTCAGACCGAAGAACTGACCGGCGCGGGCTAAAGCAAAAAGAAAACGCGCCCCTAAAGGCGCGTTTCATGATGGTGAGAAGGGTTCAGAATCAGCTCAGCGAGCCGTCGATGCCCTTGCACGCCTCGACCAGGCCTTTGACGGCATTGACCGAGTTGTCGAACATCGCCTGTTCGTCCTTGTTCATCGAAATCTCGACCACACGCTCCACGCCGCCCGCGCCAATCACGGTGGGGACGCCAACGTAGAAACCGTCCAGCCCGTAAGCGCCATCCACGTAAGCGGCGCAAGGCAGTACGCGCTTTTGGTCTTTCAGATAGCTTTCCGCCATCTCGATGGCCGATGTGGCGGGCGCATAGAAGGCAGAGCCAGTCTTCAGCAAGCCCACAATCTCAGCACCGCCGTCACGGGTACGCTGAACAATCGCATCGAGCTTTTCCTGTGACGTCCAGCCCATCTTGACCAGATCGGGCAGCGGGATGCCGGCGACTGTGGAATAACGCACCAGCGGCACCATCGTGTCACCATGACCGCCCAGAACGAACGCGGTGACATCCTTCATGGAGACGTCAAATTCGGAGGCCAGGAAGTGACGGAAACGGGCCGAGTCCAGCACGCCCGCCATGCCGCAGACTTTCTCATGCGGCAGGCCGGAGAATTCGCGCAACGCCCAGACCATCGCATCCAGCGGGTTGGTGATGCAGATCACAAAGGCATCTGGCGCATGCTTGGCAATGCCTTCGCCCACGGACTTCATGACCTTGAGGTTGATGCCCAGCAGGTCATCGCGGGACATGCCCGGCTTGCGCGCCACACCTGCGGTCACGATGCAGACGTCCGCACCTGCGATATCGGCATAGTCCTGCGTGCCGGACATGGCTGCGTCAAACTTGGCCGAGGGGCCTGATTCCGCGATGTCGAGCGCCTTGCCCTCAGGGATGCCTTCCGCGATGTCGAACAACACGACGTCGCCCAATTCCTTCAGCGCCGCCAGATGAGCAAGCGTGCCGCCGATTTGCCCAGCGCCGATAAGTGCGATCTTGGGTCTGGCCATTGTGATATCTCCAAATGGATTGAGGTTGGAGCGGGGATAACGAAATGCGCAAAGGGCTGCAAGCTGACATGCTGCGCTGCAACAATCGCACGGTGGCCGTTTCTGTCGCTCTCGGCTTTTGCCTGTGCCGCAACCTGCTAGAGTAGCGGCATAAATCAGGAGGGAGCCCACCGATGTCTGACAGACCCGTGGACCGTTCATATCGCGCAAAAACACCAGCAGAGGCACAGTCAGCCTATGATCACTGGGCCCAAACCTATGAGGCTGACCTCTGCGCCGCCGGATACCGCATCCCGGCCATGATCGCTTCGGTCTTTACCCGGTTTGTCCCGTCAGACACCAAGCCCCTCCTTGATGCAGGGTGTGGCGGCGGGATCCAGGCCGAACCCCTAGCCGAACTGGGATATGGGCCGATCACAGGGATCGACCTTTCGGAAGGCATGCTGGGCGTTGCGCGGGACAAGGCGATCTACCACGACCTGCAACAACAGGTGTTGGGGGAGCCGCTGGATTTCGCGGATGGACACTTTGGCGCAACGCTCTGTTCAGGCGTGATCACCCCTGGCCACGCGCCACCCCACAGCTTTGACGAGCTGATCCGGATCACGCGACCGGGTGGCATGATCATCTTCTCACTGCGCACGGACGCCAAACAGGCACCCGAATACCCAGCCGCGGTTGACCGGCTGACGCAAACGGGCGCATGGGCGCACGACTTTTCAACCAATCCCTTCCACTCGATGCCATATGGAGAGCCTGAAGTTCTGCATCAGATCAATGTCTACAAGGTGATCTAGCCTTCGGGTCATCGTAGAGCCGCACGAATTGCAATTTCCGGAATTTCTGCCACTGATCACATCATGTTGACCCTCGACCTCTGGTTCTTCCTGATTGCTGGCCCTGCCGTGCTGTTTGCAGGTATCTCAAAGGGCGGTTTTGGGTCCGGTGCCGCCTTTGCCTCGGCCACTATCCTTGCGCTGGTGATTGAGCCCGGGCTGGCGCTCGGGGTCATGTTGCCCTTGCTGATGCTGATCGATGTCGCTTCGCTCAAACCCTATTGGAAGAAATGGCGCTGGCCAGAGGTGCGCCTGCTGATCTTTGGCGGCCTGCCCGGCATCGCTTTGGGCGGGGCGCTTTATACCGTGGCCTCCCCCGATCTGCTGCGGCTCTTGATTGGGGCGGTCTCGGTCGGGTTTGTGTTCTGGCAGCTAAGCGTGGCGCGGGGCCTCGTTCGGCTTGCGCGCGACCACATGCCGGACTGGATGGGAGTGATCCTGGGCGCGACGGGTGGATTCACCACCTTCATCAGCCATGCCGGCGGACCCCCGGTGTCTATATTCCTGCTGTCTCGCGGGTTGAACAAGACCGAGTATCAGGCCAGCACCGTGCTGTTGTTCTGGGTGCTGAACATCGTGAAGTTCGTGCCCTACGCCTTTTTGGGCCTCTTCACCGCACAGACCTTTCTGGCCAACCTCTACCTCGCGCCCTTTGCTCTGGTCGGCACGTGGCTCGGCGTACGCGCGCATTTCATTGTGCCGGAACGGCTGTTCTTTGCGATTACCTATGTCCTGCTGCTGGTGACCGGCAGCAAGCTCATATGGGACGGGCTGACATGACCGACCTGCGTGCGACACTTGAAGCGCTCGAAGAAACGCTCTGGCGTACTGAAACGCGGTTCGACCGCGTACTCATGGACGCAACATTTGCCCCGGATTTCGAAGAATTCGGCCGCTCCGGCAGGCGCTACAGCCGCGAGGACATGTTATTCGACACCGCTGACTCTGCACCGATTCCGGCTGTTTTGCCACTGTGCGACTTTTCTGTGCGCGTTCTTACGCCAGATATTGCCTTGGTCACCTATATCAGCGAAGTGCGCTACCCCGCAGGGACCGAATGGGCCAATCGGTCAAGCCTGTGGCATCGGAGCGCGGATCGCTGGCAGCTGCGGTTTCATCAAGGCACGCCAATTCAATCCCCTGCTTCCTGACCTTTCACTGCTACAAAAAAGGCGCGCCCCGTTGGGCACGCCCTTTCCAAGAGAAGTTTGTCAGTGATGCGTCAGGCGTCGTCGCCTTTGGGCGGCAGCGCTTCGGCCAGCTGTTCATACCCCTGACCGGACGCCACCAAACACGTCACGCCATTGGGGGCCGTCACCGTGATGGTCCAGCTGCCAGTCTCGTCAGAGGCAAAGACCTCTACAACAGCGTTATTGGCACCCAGCCCCATGGATTGGCGGGTTTCCCCGTATCCTTCGGCCAGACGGTTTACCACTGCGTCCCGCGGGGCACAGTTGCGACCTTGGGCAGCGATATCGGTGGTTGAGGCCAGCAGGACGGCCGCAGCGGCGGTTAAAGCGCCAAGATGGAAGAGTTTGATCGTGCGATTCATGGTTCATGCCTTCGTTTAAAAGGCGACACCCGCAATCATCTGGCCTGCCGCATTTTTGCGGCGACGACCGGGCGGCCCGGTTCCTCAAACGTCGAACATTCCACGCACCGCTGGGGTTCGGCGGCCTTGCCGAAACGGCCCTCCCGGTAAAATGCGACTGGGGTGAAGCATGCGGATTACCTCTGAAATAATGGTTAACGTGGCGTCCGATGCCTGTTGCATTTGAATTTTGCTGCATTGCGGCGAAATTGCGCTTGAACTTTTTGTCCGGAAATGCCCCTTTGCGCGCAACTTTGTTTCGCAAGCCCGGATGGACATAACCATGCCCAAACTCGCCCGCCCGCTACGTTCGGTTCTCTACATCCCCGGCTCCCGCCCGCGGGCGCTGGACAAGGCCCGTGGGCTGGCGTGCGACGCGATCATATTTGACCTAGAAGACGCGGTCAGCCCGGACGAGAAAACCACCGCCCGCGACACCCTGGCAGAGGCGCTCGACACAGGGGGCTATGGCGCGCGCTACAAAGTGATCCGCATCAACGGGTTGGACACCGAATGGGGGGCCGATGACGCGCGCGCCGCCGCCCAAATGGGTGCGGATGCGATCCTTTTGCCCAAGGTCGGCAGCCCCGCTGATCTGGACGCGCTGGCAAAGCTCACAGGCGACGCGCCCCTTTGGGCGATGATGGAAACGCCGGGCGCGATGCTGAACGCCGCCACCATTGCCGCGCACCCCAAGCTGCAGGCCATGGTGATGGGCACCAATGATCTGGCCAAAGACCTTCAAACCCGCTTCCGCCCGGACCGCCTGCCGCTGATCACCGGACTTGGCTTGTGCCTGCTGGCCGCCAAGGCCCACGCGTGTGCGATCATTGACGGGGTCTACAACGCCTTCAAAGACGACGAGGGGCTAAAAGCCGAATGCGATCAGGGCCGCGACATGGGATTTGACGGCAAGACGCTCATCCACCCCGCCACACAGTTGGAGATCGCGAACGCCGCCTTCTCCCCCTCTGAGGAAGAAGCCGACCTGTCGCGCCGCCAGATCGCGGCCTTCGAGGAAGCCGAAGCCGCCGGCCAAGGGGTGGCCGTGGTCGACGGCAAGATCGTCGAGAACCTTCATGTTGCCACCGCACGCGAAACTCTGGCAAAGCTTGAGGCGATAGCCGCCCTGCAATCGGAGTAACCCCATGACCCTGCTTATCCTCGGCCTCGCCGTCTGGACCGCCGCCCATTTCTTCAAACGGCTGATGCCAGATGCCCGTGCGCGCATGGGCAGCGCGGGGCAAGGCATTGTGGCCCTTGCCATTGTTGCAGGCTTGATCCTGATGGTGCTGGGCTACCGCTGGGCGGACTTCATCCATGTCTGGTCGCCGCCGACCTTCTTTGTTCACATCAACAACGCGCTGATGCTGCTGGCCTTCTGGATTTATGGATCCTCCGCCGCAAAAGGGGCCAAGGCCTGGCCCGCCTACAAGATTCGCCACCCGCAGCTGACGGCGGTCAAGATCTGGGCCGCCGCCCACCTGCTGGCCAATGGCGTTCTTGCCTCGATCATCCTCTTTGGCGGGCTGCTGGCCTGGGCCGTTGTCAGCGTCATCCTGATCAACCGCGCCGAGCCGGACTGGACGCCCCCTGCCCCCGCCGGCCGCGCGACCTATATCCGGCTCGTTGTCATTTCCGCCGTGCTTTTTGCCGTTGTCGCCGCCGTGCACATCTGGCTCGGCGTCTCCCCCTTCCCAGGCTGAGGACTTGCCATGAAACTCTACCGCTTCCTGTCTGAAGAGGACACATCCGCCTTCTGCCACAAGGTTACGGACGCGCTGAACAAGGGCTGGGAGCTTTACGGCTCGCCCACCCAAACCTGGGACCACAAAGCAGGCGTAATGCGTTGCGGTCAGTCAGTGGTGAAAGAGGTCGAAGGGACCTACACGCCAGATACGAAACTCGGGGAACACTGATGAGCAAGACCAACGCCGGGCGCTTTTTTGAGGACTACACCGTGGGGTCAAGTGATCCACCACGCGGTGCCCCGCACCGTAGGCGCGGGCGAACGCGCGCTCTATAATTGCGCTTTATCCGGCGCGGCATGCGCTCTATTCCTCTGACGCTTTTGCCCAAGATTGCGGGATGGATGCCAGCCCGCTGGATGATCTGATCGCCTTCCATGTGGTCTTTGGCAAGACCGTGCCGGACGTCTCGCTGAACGCCGTGGCAAACCTCGGCTATGCTCAGGGCCGCTGGCTGCAGCCCGTCTGGCCCGGCGACACGCTGCGCAGCCAGTCCGAGGTGATCGGGCTCAAGCAGAACTCCAACGGCAAAACCGGCGTGGTCTGGGTCCGCACAACGGGCCTCAACCAGCGGGATGAAGCGGTCATGGAATACGTCCGCTGGGTCATGGTGCGCAAACGCGATCTGGACGCTGCAGCGCCGGAGACAGTGATCCCCGAGCTGCCGTCCGCCCTGACGCCTGAGCAATTGGTCATCCCCGAAGGCCTTGATTTCACGGACTACGATTTCACGCTTGCAGGCGAGCCGCACCGCTGGGGCGACTACGAGATCGGCGAGAAAATTGACCATGTGGATGGCGTAACCATCGAAGAGGCCGAACACATGATGGCCACACGGCTTTGGCAGAACACCGCCAAGGTGCATTTCGACACCTCCGCCCGCCCCGATGGCACCCGGCTGATCTATGGCGGGCATGTCATTTCCATGGCCCGTACGCTCAGCTTCAACGGGCTGGCCAACGCGCAGATGGTTGTGGGTCTCAATGGCGGCGCGCACGCCAACCCGTGTCTGGCGGGCGACACGGTGCGTGCCTGGTCCGAAGTCCTCGACAAGGCCGAAACCGCTGCCCCCGGCGTCGGTGCCATCCGGCTGCGGCTGGTGGCCACCAAAGGTGGCGCGCCTTTTGCGCTGAAAGGTGAGGATGGCAAATACCTCCCCGAAGTGCTGCTTGATCTGGACTACTGGGCGCTGATGCCGGTCTAGGGCCTGCGGACATTCGTTCTGCCGCCTCCGCTTTCGTCCAAAATTGTTCAAGACGAGGCATTTGACCACAGACCCTAGGCGATCTGCCGCACGCCATTTGCAAACACTTGCGTCCAGGGAAGAATAGCATAGCCACCGCGCAATCCGGTGGACCAGAACGGATCTTCCCGGATCAGTTGCTCAATGCGCTCCACATCTGCGCCCTGCACGATCCACAGCCCGTCACGGCCTTGCCCTTCGGTGTCCTTCAAAGGGCCTGCCGCCTCTATCAGGTCCGCGTTGCGCTCCAGAAACGCCAGATGATCGGCCATATGTCGTTTGCGGGTGTCCGGATCAGCCCCCGCTGCATCCTGGAACAGGATGATATGTCTCATGTGGTTTCCTTTCTGACGACTTTTGCAGCACCACCATTGCACGGCATATTTGTCCGTTGGATTGAGAAGCTTGCCGCTCTAAACTGCAAAAATGCAGGATCATAACTGGCACGATCTGACCGTATTCCTCGCGCTCCAACGCCAGCGCACGCTTGCTGGGGCTGGACTGACCCTTGCGATCAATGAGACCACCATCGCCCGCCGCCTCCGGCGGTTGGAGGATGCGCTGGGGCAAAAACTGTTCCACCGCACAACGAATGGCACACTGGAGCTGACCGAAACCGGCCAGACACTTTTGCCCCATGCGGAACGGATTGAAGCCGAACACGGCAAAATCCGCGATCTTGCCGGGGCCGCGACCGGGACTTTGCAGGCAAGCGTGCGGATCAGCGGCGTCCCGATTGTGATCAACCGCATTCTGCTGCCCCAACTTCCCATACTACACGCCCAGCACCCTGGCCTGACTGTTGAGTTGGTGCCAGAGGGCCGCAACATCGACCTCACCAAGCGCGAGGCTGACATCGCCCTGCGCATGGCGCGTCCCAGCCAGGGCGGGATGAACATCAAGGCCCGCAAACTCGCCAGCGTCCCTTTCGCCGTCAGTGCGCCAGCCGATCGAACGCCAGAACAAATCGCGGCCCTGCCGTGGATCACATATGACGACCAGACTGCGGGCCTGCCGCAGGCCCGGTGGCTGGAAAGCCAGGTTGCCAGTGATTCCGCTTCCCGCGCGCCGATCCGGGTGACTGACGCAGAAACGGCGCTTGCTGCGGTTGCCTGTGGCCTTGGCAAATCGCTGCTGCCCCGCGCGGCGATCACATCCGATCCCCGCTTGTGCCTCTCGGACGTGCCCGGCCCTCCGCTCAGCCGCCCCATTTGGCAATTGTCACACAAGGATCAGGACGCACGCGCCGCCGTTCAGGCCGCCAAGGCATGGCTATCGCATCTCACCTGGGTCTGATGCACGCCTCCCCTTGTTAGCAGAACCATTCATCCACTGCCTTGATCCACATCAACGCGGGACAGCGCGGATCCCCCTATTCTGCCTCCAGCAAAAGGAGGACAGGATATGTTCAAGACCATACTGCTTGCCTACGACGGATCAGACCACGCCAAGAACGCGCTCAAGGTCGCGGCGGGGCTGGCCAAAACCTATGACGCAGCGCTGTCGCTGGTCCACACGCCGGAACTCGACACGCCGCCCATTGTTATCGGATCCTTCGTCGCCCCGCTGGATACGCCCCCCTCCAAGGACCAGATCGTGAAGGCCGGACAGGCCATCGTCGATCAGGCCAAGGCGGAGGCCACAGCCCTCGGTGTTGAGATCACAAACGTCCATCTGGGGGGCATCGCCCCGGCGGAGGTCATTCTGAACGCTGCCAAAAAGGACGGCTCTGACCTGATCGTGCTAGGACGGCGGGGGCTGGGGACGCTGCGGTCATTGGCGCTGGGATCGGTCAGCCAATCGGTCACCCATGGGGCGAAATGCGCCTGCCTGACCGTGCTCTGACGGCAGCGCTGGAAAACGGTGCGTGCGCAGGGTAGGTCTGGGGCAGCAACGCCCCGGACCAAGAGACCACCCATGCGCAAATCACTCGCGACGCTCAGCCTTTCCGCCATGCTGACTTCCCCGCTCGCCGCTCAGGACGACCCTGCCACGCTCTATGTCGAGGCCAATTTGCTGTCGATCTTCTACCACGAGTTCGGCCATGCGATCATCGACGTGATGGGACTGCCCATCCTCGGTCAGGAAGAAGACGCCGCCGACACGATCTCTGTCCTCTTGATTGACGCATTCAACGACGAAGCATCGGCACAATCCATCTTGGTAGATGCGGCCTATGGGTTTCTGGACGAAGACGCGGATTCCGAAGAAGGCACACCCTGGTGGGACGTGCACGGCCATGACCTGCAGCGCTACTACAACATGGTCTGCCAGTTCTATGGCGGCGATCCGGACGCGCGCGAGGACCTTGCAGAGGACCTGGAACTCCCCGAAGACCGGGCCGAGACCTGCGAAGAAGAGTTCGACCTTGCTTACGACAGCTTTGATCCCATCCTGACGGAGCTTTTCGACGCCGCCCCTGGCACCTCGATCCAGTACCAAGGCGGGGTGTCTACGCTGACCGAAAAGCTGATCTCAGACGAAGTTGCCGCCTTCAACCAGTCCATGGCGCTGCCCGAGGGCGTGACGATCTCCGTGACGGTGGAACCCTGCGACGAAGCCAACGCCTTTTACGATCTCGACGCGCGCAGCATCATCATGTGCAGCGAACTTGAAGCGCATTTGAGACGACTTTACGCGCAAAATCAGTAAGAAACGTTCAGGTTTCAGTCAAATTTATCGCATTCGGCGGGTTTTGTGATCACACTTTTTTCGACTGTGATCACAAATGTCACTTTTTGGTAGAAACAACCTTTCGAAAAGGAAATGAAGGTAGGGGATAAGACTCGGCCACGCGTCTTCCGCGTCGCCCTGCGCCAACAACAGCGGGAACTCTTCCATGAACATCCACGAATATCAGGCCAAAGCTCTCTTGCGCAGCTTCGGGGCCCCGGTCTCTGACGGGCGCGTCGTGCTGAAAGCCGAAGACGCCAAGAACGCGGCAGGAGAGATGGACGGCCCCCTCTGGGTGGTGAAGGCGCAGATCCACGCCGGCGGGCGCGGCAAAGGCAAGTTCAAGGAAGCCGACGCTGGCGAAGCAGGCGGCGTGCGTCTGGCCAAATCGGTTGAGGAAGCCGCATCAGAAGCCAAGAAGATGCTGGGCCGCACGCTGGTCACGCATCAGACCGGCCCCGTGGGCAAGCAGGTCAACCGCATCTACATCGAAGACGGCTCCGGCATACAGACAGAGATGTATCTGGCCCTTCTGGTCGACCGCGCCTCCAGCCGGATCGGTTTTGTCTGCTCCACCGAAGGCGGTATGGACATCGAAGAAGTCGCCGCCTCAACGCCAGAGAAAATCCTGAACTTCGCCGTGGACCCCGCAACGGGCTATCAGCCCTACCACGGCCGCCGCATCGCTTTCGCGCTGGGGCTCGAAGGCAAGGCTGTGAAGCAATGCGTCAAGTTAATGGGCATCCTCTATGATGCATTCGTGTCCAAAGACATGGAGATGCTGGAGATCAACCCCCTGATCCTCACGGACGAAGGCGACATGAAGGTCCTCGACGCCAAGATCAGCTTTGACGGCAACGCGATCTATCGCCACGCCGACATTGCCGAGCTGCGGGACGTGACCGAAGAAGACCCCAAAGAGCTTGAGGCGTCGAAGTACGACCTCAACTACATCGCACTGGATGGCGAGATCGGCTGCATGGTGAACGGCGCGGGGCTTGCCATGGCCACGATGGACATCATCAAGCTTTACGGGGCCGAGCCTGCCAACTTCCTCGACGTGGGCGGCAGTGCCACCAAGGAAAAGGTGACCGAGGCGTTCAAGATCATCACGTCGGACCCCAACGTCAAAGGCATCCTTGTAAACATCTTCGGCGGCATCATGCGGTGTGACGTGATTGCCGAGGGTGTTGTGGCTGCGGTGAAAGAGGTCGGTCTGAAGGTCCCGCTGGTCGTGCGGCTGGAAGGCACCAACGTCGAAGAAGGCAAGGCGATCATCAACAACTCAGACGTAGATGTGATTGCCGCGGATGATTTGAAAGACGGGGCCGAAAAGATCGTAAAGGCCGTGAAGGGGTAAAACAGATGCATCTGGCAGCGTGATCAGCGTGACATGCAACGCGGCGGGCCAAATCCAATGTGCCGTCGGCATCAACCAGAAACGCCAGGTGCTTTGCGAAGACAGTCGTATTGCAAGAAAGTGACGAGCGTATCGATGGCAACGGTGAAGGGCGATAACAAGCATCCAAACGACGGGCGGGAATTCACGTTCCTGTCGGCCAGCATGGCCGCACTTTTGCTTGGGATCGGCCCATCGCTGGCTGCAGAAAACCTTGCAGACCGCGCCGGCGCTGCCTTTGCAGACAACTGTTTCAGCCCCTTTCTGACCGCCAAGACCGCCCGCCCGAAGATCACGCCAACCGGCGCGCGGCTCGACTTTTACGACCTGCGGCCCTTTTCGGATGCAGAACCGTCCCCGGTGACAGGTCGTGCGCCCACACTGGGCACAGACCGGCGTTGTGAGGTCGCCTTTGACGGGGCAAAAACGGATGAGGCACAATCCTGGGTCCTGCGCGGGGTCGAACAGGAGCGCCTGAAGGACCGTCTGATTGCCGTACCAAAGGACTTCGCCCTGTTGCCCACCACCCGCCACGCTGCCGCAGTACAGCTCAACCCGGACCGCGTTGCAGTCACCCAAGTGGGCAAACGCGCAGGCCCCAATGGCACGGAAACGTATATGAGCGTCGAACGGTTGATCCCGCTAAGCGAGGCCAACAAATGATCCGCGCCTTCACCCCCACTAACCGCCCGCAAAAGACCCAAGGAGAATGACATGCCTCACGTAACCCGTACCCCCGTAAAAGTTGCCGCGATCCTCGCCTTTGGCGCCCTTCTGGCCGGGTGCAACAACTCCGCAAACGACGGCGTGCGCGGCGGACCACAGGCTGTGCACCCCAGCCCCTCCGCTCTGGCGCAGGGTACTACCGTTACAACCACAGTCGCCGCGCCCGCCTCCACCTGTGGTGGCGAAGGCCAGCACGCCTGCTACACACCGCGTGCAGGCGACGGCTCTCAACCAATTATCGACTAACAGGCGCGCCAAACGCGCCCAGACCTCAAACGACTGCCAAAGGAACCATCATGGCCGTACTTGTAGACGAAAACACCCGCGTGATCTGTCAGGGCCTCACCGGCTCGCAGGGCACGTTCCATACCGAACAGGCCATCGCCTATGGCACCAAGATGGTCGGCGGCGTGACACCCGGCAAAGGCGGGCAAACCCACCTTGACCTGCCGGTCTACAATTCGGTGCACGAAGCGATGCATGCCACACTGGCCAATGCGTCTGTGATCTACGTGCCGCCCCCCTTTGCGGCGGATTCGATCCTTGAGGCTATCGACGCCGAAATGCCGCTGATCGTCTGCATCACCGAAGGCATCCCGGTGCTCGACATGATGAAGGTGCAGCGCGCGCTGGAAGGCTCCAAGTCGCGCCTCATTGGCCCCAACTGCCCCGGTGTGATTACGCCGGACGCCTGCAAGATGGGCATCATGCCAGGGAGCATCCACAAACGCGGTACCTGCGGCGTGGTCAGCCGGTCTGGCACGCTGACCTATGAGGCGGTCAAGCAGACCTCTGACATGGGGTATGGCCAGTCTTCTGCCGTGGGTATTGGTGGCGACCCGATCAAGGGGACTGAGCATATCGATGTGCTGGAGATGTTCCTGGCGGATGATAAAACAGAATCCATCATCATGATCGGCGAAATCGGCGGTTCAGCCGAAGAAGACGCCGCGCAATTCCTGGCTGATGAGAAAAAGAAAGGCCGCTGGAAACCCACCGCAGGCTTCATCGCAGGCCGCACCGCCCCTCCGGGCCGCCGCATGGGCCACGCGGGTGCCATTGTTGCCGGTGGCAAAGGCGGTGCCGAGGACAAGATCGAAGCCATGCGCGCCGCTGGCATCGTGGTGGCTGATAGTCCGGCGACGCTGGGCGAGGCCGTCAAGGAAGCGATTGAAAAGGGCTAACTCCCCGATCTGGAACGATGGATATGCTGGACTTGAAACACCGCGTCATGACATCGCCCCTTGCGGGCGTATCAAAGCGTGTGTCCGGCTGGCTGCAAAAACCCACCGAGTGGTGGCAACCGGAATTGCGCGAGTTGATGCGCGAGGATGCCGCCCTTTTTGCCGTTTTGCCAAAGCTGGTGGGGCCGGACGCCCATTGTCTCGACGTGGGCGCGCATATCGGGTCCTTTGCCTACCAGTTGCAGCGCCTTGCCCCGCGCGGGAGACTTGCACTGATCGAAGCCTTGCCGCGCAAAGCCGCGATGCTACGCCGTCGCTTCCCCAATGCACAGGTGTTTGAGGCCGCCGTCAGCGACAGCGACGGCACCGCCACCTTCTATGAAAACCTCGATCAAAGCGGCTTTTCCTCACTGGCCAATCGTGCCAGCCGGGGCCGCACGGTGGCGACAACCGTGCCGCAGGCCCGCATTGACACGCTATTGCCAGACGCGCAGGTGGATGTGCTGAAAATCGATGTCGAAGGCTTCGAACATGCCGCCCTCAAAGGGGCCAAGAACCTCATCGACCGCTGCCAGCCTGCGATCCTGTTCGAGGCCGGTGCCACCATCGACAGCGACCTTGAGGGCGCGCAGGGTGATGACGTCTTTGACCTTCTCACCCAGACCCACGGCTATGCCGTTTTCTCTGTTGCCGGTTACTTGCAAGGTGACCCCCCGCTTGATCTGCCAGCCTATCGCCGCCACCGCACCTACCCGTTCAAAGCTTTCAATTTCGTCGCGCTCCCCCCAGACCTTCACATCCATCCGCAGCCCAAAGAGGTGATGCAATGACCGAACAACCCGCCAACGACCAGTTCCACGCCTCTTCCTTCATGGAGGGGGAGAACGCGGACTACCTCGAACAGATGTATGCCCGCTACGCTGCCGACCCGGCGGCGGTAGATGCAGCATGGGCCGATTTCTTCAAGGCGATGGGCGACGAAGGCGACATCGCCCAAGCCGAGGCCGCTGGCCCCAGCTGGGCGCGCCGCGACTGGCCGCCGACGCCCGAAAGCGATCTGATGGGCGCGCTCAACGGCCTTTGGCCAGAGCCGGAAGAGGCGCAGGCCGCAGGGGACAAGATCAAGGCAAAGGCCGCCGAGAAAGGGGCCTCGGTCAGCGATGATCAGGTGCGTCAGGCCGTCCTCGACAGCATCCGCGCTTTGATGCTCATCCGCGCCTACCGGATCCGGGGCCATCTGGTCGCCGATCTGGACCCCTTGGGCATGCGGCAGATGACACCCCACCCGGAACTTGACCCCAAGTCCTACGGCTTCACCGACAAGGACATGGATCGCCCGATCTTTATCGATCAGGTGCTGGGGCTTGAAGTTGCCACCCTCAACCAGATCCTCGATATCGTGAAACGCACCTACTGTGGCACCTTTGCGCTGCAATACATGCACATCTCCAACCCCGAAGAAGCAGGGTGGCTAAAAGAGCGGATCGAAGGGTTTGGCAAAGAAATCGCCTTCACCAAAGAAGGCCGCAAGGCGATCCTGCAAAAGCTGATCGAGGCTGAGGGGTTCGAGAAATTCTTACACGTCAAATACATGGGCACCAAGCGGTTTGGCCTTGATGGCGGCGAAAGCCTTGTTCCGGCGATGGAGCAGATCATCAAGCGCGGCGGCAGTCTGGGCGTCAAGGACATCGTGATCGGCATGCCCCACCGGGGCCGCCTCAGCGTGCTCGCCAACGTGATGCAGAAACCCTACAAGGCCATTTTCAACGAATTTCAGGGCGGCAGTTTCAAGCCTGAGGATGTAGATGGCTCGGGTGATGTGAAATACCACCTCGGCGCCAGCCATGACCGTGAATTTGACGGCAATACAGTGCACCTGTCGCTGACGGCCAACCCCTCGCACCTAGAAGCCGTGAACCCCGTGGTTCTGGGCAAGGCCCGCGCCAAGCAGGATCAAATCCATGATGAGGATCGCTCCGCCGTGATGCCCCTGCTGCTGCACGGTGATGCGGCCTTTGCAGGTCAGGGCGTGGTGGCCGAATGTTTTGCGCTTTCCGGTCTGCGCGGTCACAAGACCGGCGGCACCATGCACATCGTGGTCAACAACCAGATCGGGTTCACAACGGCCCCGCACTTCAGCCGTTCCTCCCCCTACCCCACCGATAACGCGCTGGTGGTTGAAGCGCCCATTTTCCATGTGAACGGTGATGATCCCGAAGCAGTCGTGCACGCCGCCCGCGTGGCCACCGAATTCCGCCAGAAGTTTCATAAGGACGTTGTGATCGACCTGATCTGCTATCGCCGGTTTGGGCACAACGAAGGCGACGAGCCAATGTTCACCAACCCCTTGATGTACAAGAAAATCAAGGGCCAGAAGACCACGCTCAGCCTCTATTCCGACAAGCTGGCCGCCGAAGGGTTGGTCCCCGCGGGCGAGATTGAGGACATGAAAGAAGCCTTCCAGAAGCAGATGAACGATGAGTTCGAGGCCGGCAAGGATTACCGTCCGAACAAGGCCGATTGGCTGGACGGCAAGTGGTCCCACCTCGACAAGCAGAAAAAGCAGTACCAGCGCGGCAAAACCGCCATCAAGGAAGAGACGTTTGAAGAGGTCGGTAAGGCGCTTGTAACGGTCCCGGATGGATATCCGATGCACAAGACCGTCGGTCGCCTGCTAGATACCAAATCAAAGATGTTCGACAGCGGTGCCGGGTTTGACTGGGCCACGGCAGAAGCACTGGCGTTCGGCTCCCTGCTGACAGAAGGCTACAAGGTGCGTCTGGCCGGTCAGGACAGCACGCGCGGCACGTTCAGCCAGCGCCACTCCGGCATCGTCAATCAGGAAACCGAAGGGCGGTACTATCCGCTCAACAACATCCGCGAAGGTCAGGCGCGCTACGAAGTCATCGACTCGATGCTCAGCGAATACGCGGTTCTGGGCTTTGAGTACGGCTATTCACTCGCCGAGCCCAACGCGCTGGTCATGTGGGAAGCGCAGTTTGGCGACTTTGCCAACGGCGCGCAGATCATGTTCGACCAGTTCATCAGTTCGGGCGAAAGCAAATGGCTGCGGATGTCAGGCCTTGTCTGCCTGATGCCCCACGGGTTTGAGGGCCAGGGGCCTGAACACTCCTCCGCGCGGTTGGAGCGTTTCCTGACCATGTGCGGCGGGGACAACTGGATCGTGGCGAATTGCACAACGCCCGCCAACTACTTCCACATCCTGCGCCGCCAGATCCACCGCAGCTACCGCAAACCGCTGCTGCTGATGACGCCCAAATCGCTGCTGCGCCACAAGCTGGCCGTCAGCAAGGCGGAGGAATTCACGACTGGCTCTTCCTTCCACCGTGTGCTCTGGGACGACGCCCAGCACGGCAATTCGGACACCAAGCTGGTGGCGGATAGCAAGATCAAGCGCGTGGTCATGTGTTCCGGCAAGGTCTACTTCGACCTGCTCGAAGAACGCGATGCGCGCGGGATCGATGACATCTACCTGATGCGGTTCGAGCAGTTCTATCCCTTCCCCGCGCAGTCCGCGGTCAAGGAGTTGGAGCGGTTCAAGAACGCCGAAATGGTCTGGTGCCAGGAAGAGCCCAAGAACCAGGGGGCCTGGTCCTTCATTGAGCCCAACATCGAATGGGTCCTGACCCGGATCAAGGCCAAGCACACACGGCCCACATACGCTGGCCGTCAGGCGGCGGCATCACCCGCCACCGGCCTCGCCTCCGCTCACAAAGCACAACAAGCCGCGCTCGTGAACGACGCGCTCACACTCGAAGGAAAGTAATCCATGACTGACGTACGTGTACCCACCCTGGGCGAAAGCGTGACCGAGGCCACCGTGGCCACATGGTTCAAAAAGCCCGGCGATGCTGTGGCGGTTGACGAAATGCTGTGTGAGTTGGAGACGGATAAGGTCACGGTCGAAGTGCCCTCCCCCGTTGCAGGCACCATGGGTGACATCGTCGCCGCCGAAGGTGAAACCGTGGGCGTTGACGCGCTGCTGGCCACGATCAACGAAGGCGCAGGCGCGGAAAGTGCGCCCGCCGAGGCCCCCAAGGCCGAAGCCGCCGCCGCACCTGCCGAAGGCGGCGGGGCGTCCATCGACGTGATGGTCCCGACCTTGGGTGAAAGCGTGACAGAGGCGACGGTTTCCACCTGGTTCAAGAAGGTCGGCGATGCGGTCGCGCAAGACGAAATGCTCTGCGAGTTGGAGACTGACAAGGTCAGCGTCGAGGTCCCCGCCCCCGCCGCCGGGACCCTGACGGAAATCCTTGCCGAGGAAGGCAGCACGGTTGAGGCCAACGGCAAACTCGCTGTCATCGCCGCCGGTGCTGGGGCCGCCTCTGCTGCTCCCGCCCCTGCCGCAGCCCCCGCTGCCGCCCCGGCAGCCAGCACCGGCAAAGACGTCGAAGACGCGCCATCCGCCAAAAAGGCCTTGGCCGAGGCAGGCCTGTTTTCGGCTCAAGTCCAAGGCTCTGGCCGCGATGGCCGCGTGATGAAGGAAGACGTGGCCAAGGCCGTCGCCGCTGGTGCAACCGCTCCGGCCCCCGCCCCTGCAGCTGCCCCCCGCGCACCTTCTGCAGCAACCGATGAGGCCCGCGAAGAACGCGTGCGCATGACGCGCCTCAAACAGACCATGGCCCGCCGCCTCAAGGAAGCGCAGAACACCGCCGCCATCCTGACTACCTTCAACGAAGTCGACATGACCGAGGTCATGGCGATCCGGAACCAGTACAAGGCGGATTTTGAGAAAAAGCACGGCGTCCGCATGGGCTTCATGTCCTTCTTCACCAAGGCCGCCTGCCACGCGTTGAAGGAGATCCCCGAGGTCAACGCAGAGATCGACGGCACAGACGTGATCTACAAGAACTACGTCCACATGGGCATGGCCGCAGGCACGCCCACGGGCCTCGTGGTGCCCGTGATCAAGGATGCGGATTCCATGTCCTTTGCCGAGATCGAAAAAGAAGTCAGCCGCCTGGGCCGCAAGGCGCGGGACGGCAAGCTCACGATGGATGACATGACCGGCGGGACCTTCACGATCTCCAACGGCGGCGTCTACGGATCATTGATGACAGCACCCATCCTGAACCCGCCGCAGTCCGGCATCCTCGGCCTCGCCAAAATCCAGGACCGCCCGATGGCCATAGGCGGCGAAGTCGTCATCCGCCCGATGATGTATATCTCGCTCAGCTACGACCACCGCCTGATCGACGGCAAAGGGGCGGTGACGTTCCTAGTGCGCGTGAAAGAGATGATGGAGGACCCGCGGCGGTTGCTGATGGATTTGTGAGGATTGAGCGATCCAAGTCCGCCTTTTGACTGGGACGCTGACAAAGCCAACGCCAACTTCGACAAGCACGGCGTCCCATTCACGGATGTCTACCGTTTTGACTGGGCCTCGGCCATCGAAGCGGAAGACACCCGCTTTGACTATGGCGAAACGCGGATCCAAGCACTTGGGAAAATCGGTGACCGTTACCATGTATTGGTCTACGCTATGCGCGATGACTGCATCCGCGTGATTTCGCTGCGCAAAGCGAACAGGAGAGAAACGCCATGAGCGCCCGACCAAAGCCACCAGTGGAATTTGACGACAATCCGCCGTTGGACGCAGACTTCTTTGCCCGCGCCAAACCGGCGGCGCTCGGAGAAAACGCCCGACTGCGCAAGGCCTTACAGGGTATCATCGATGCGCACGATGCCGGGGACGCGCTGGAACCTGCAATTGCAGATGCAAAAGCAGCTCTATTGGCGGCACAATGACCGAAACCACAATACTCGCCGCCTATGGCCTCCTCGTCCTCCTGACCATCCTGCTGCAAGTGCTGGGCTCCCTCCAATCCCTCTCGCTGGGCTACCTGCTGACGTCCCGCGATGACCCCCGCGAGGTGAGCAAAATGACGGGCCGCCTGAATCGGGCGCTCGACAATTCCGTTGTCGCCATGGCCCTCTTCGCCCCCGCCATTCTGCTGCTGGTGGTGCTGGAGCGCACCTCTCTAACGTCTCTGCTCGCCGCGCAGATCTTCCTGATCGCTCGGATCATCTATCTGCCCGTCTACGCCCTTGGTGTCCCCGCCATCCGCACGCTCGCTTGGCTTGCGGGCTTTGCGGCCACTGCCGTGCTCTATTTCCTCGCGCTCTGACTTGGCCTGGCTCACCCCGCACAAGGTGTTTTGCCCGGACTGCGGGCGCGAGAGCGACATGGTTTTCGTTTGCGGTGTACCGCTGACACCCGAGGGCCGCGAGAAGAGCAAAGGCTATGTCTCCGTCCGCAAAGATGGTGGCTGGACCGTCACAAAGGGCGACACCCACTACGTCATGACCTGCCCGGATTGCCGCACAGTGGTCTGCCGCCGCAGCCGCACCCCATAAGGAGATGACGCAATTGCAATTGATCAGCCACTATTTCGTCACGGATTTTGCAACATGGAAAGCGGCCTTTGACGCGGATCATGAATCCCGCCGAAACGCAGGCCTTACGGTGCTGCAAATCTGGAAAGATGCAGACAGCACCGAACACGCTTTTGTCCTGTGCGAGGTCAACGACCGCACGCGGGCAGAGGATTGGACCAAACGCACTGATACACTCAGCGTGGACGATGGCGGTACAGTCACCCGCGCCTCACATTTCTTCATCGAAACGGCCTGATCCAGGGCCCTGACCGCTGGCAAGAGACGCGCATGCTGCCAACTGATCTTTCCTTGTGGCACCTGCACACAACCTGGCTTTACTGGGTGCTTCTGGCTGCATTGGTGATCGAATTGGCCTGGATGGCCCCGCTCACATGGCGCGCATTGAGGGCACCAAAGGCCGAGCCCGCCGCTGGCCCATGGGGCCGCATCGAGCCACCTTCCCCACTTCTGACGCTTTCCTACGTCCTGTCGCTGGTCTCCGCCGTGCTGACGATCCTTTGCCTCGTGATGCTGAGCGCGAGTGCCTTATATGCGGCGGCCCTGTGCATTCTGCCCCGCCTTTTGCGCTTTGCAAGCCAGCTGCCCCACGCCAAGGGGGCCGAACAGATTGGCTCTGTCATAGGTGAACTGATCGGTGGACTGCTGCAGATCGCGTTGATTCTCGGCGCGATTGCAAGCCTTGATCCCACCTCTGATTTTCCTTTTCGACTGAAGGACCATGTGACCCATGACAGCTGAACTCACCGTCCTGACGCTGGCCGCCTTGTGGCAAATGATCGTCTTCGTGCTCTACGCGGTGCCCGCGAACAAAGACCTTGGCCCCGGCTACACCATGTCCGCCCGCGACAGGGAGCCCTCACGCCCGATGGCAGAACGGACAGGTCGCCTGGGACGCGCCTATGACAACCATATCGAATGGCTGTTGCTCTTTGCGATAGCCGTGGGGGTGATCCAACTGTCCGGCCAGAACTCTACCTTCACAGGGCTTTGCGCCTGGGGCTATCTGGCCGCCCGGGTGGCTTATGTGCCGGCCTATGCACTTGGATGGCGCCCCTGGCGGTCTGCGATCTGGTCGCTGGGGTTTCTCGCCACGCTCGCAATGTTACTGGCCGCGCTGATATGAGCGCCGCAAAATCCTCGCAGGATTTTGGCAAGACTATTGCAATAGTCTTGGCCCTTGCAGCCCCGCCTTACGCACCCCATAACCAAGAGACCCAAAGTCAAGGAGACCCCCATGTCCAGCTATGATGTCATCGTGATCGGTTCCGGCCCGGGCGGCTATGTCGCCGCGATCCGCTGTGCGCAATTGGGGCTCAAAACCGCCTGCGTCGAAGGGCGTGAGACATTGGGCGGCACTTGCCTGAACGTCGGCTGCATCCCATCCAAAGCCTTGCTGCACGCCAGCCACATGCTGCACGAGGCAGAGCATAACTTTGCCGACATGGGGCTCAAGGGCAAAAGCCCGTCGGTCGATTGGAAGCAGATGCTGACCTACAAGCAGTCCACTGTGGACACCAACACCAAGGGCATCGAATTTCTTTTCAAAAAGAACAAGATCGACTGGCTCAAGGGGTGGGGCTCCATCCCTGAGGCGGGCAAGGTCAAGGTCGGTGACGACATTCACGAAGCAAAGAACATCATCATCGCAACCGGGTCAGAGGCGTCATCGCTCCCCGGTGTCGAAGTGGACGAAAAGACAGTCGTGACCTCCACCGGGGCGCTTGAGCTGGGCAAGGTGCCGCGCAGCATGATTGTGATCGGCGCGGGCGTGATCGGGCTGGAATTGGGCAGCGTCTATGCGCGCCTCGGCACAGAAGTCACCGTGATCGAATTCCTCGATGCCATCACGCCGGGTATGGACCCGGAGGTGCAGAAAACATTCCAGCGGATGCTCAAGAAACAGGGACTGACGTTCGTGATGGGGGCCGCCGTGCAGGGCACCGAAGCGCTCAAGACCAAAGCCAAAGTCACCTACAAGCTGCGCAAGGACGAAAGCGAACATACGGTGGACGCGGATGTGGTGCTGGTGGCCACGGGCCGCAAACCCTACGTGGAGGCGCTAGGCCTGGACGCGCTTGGCGTGAAGCTGACCGACCGTGGCCAGATCGCGGTCAATGACAAGTGGCAGACCAATGTGCCGGGCGTCTACGCCATCGGCGACTGCATCGAAGGGCCGATGCTGGCCCACAAGGCCGAAGACGAAGGCATGGCCGCCGCCGCCACCATCGCAGGCCAGCATGGACATGTGAACTATGGCGTGATCCCAGGTGTGATCTATACCCATCCCGAGGTCGCCAGCGTGGGCGAAACCGAAGCCACACTAAAAGACGCAGGGCGCGCCTACAAGATCGGCAAATTTTCGTTCATGGGCAACGCGCGCGCCAAGGCAGTGCATGCAGGCGACGGGTTTGTGAAACTTCTGGCCGACAAGGAAACCGACCGTATCCTGGGCTGCCACATCATCGGCCCCGGGGCCGGGGACCTCATCCACGAGGTCTGCGTGGCGATGGAATTTGGGGCTTCTGCCGAGGACCTCGCCATGACCTGCCATGCGCATCCAACCTATTCCGAAGCGGTGCGCGAGGCAGCACTGGCCTGCGGAGACGGCCCGATCCACATGTAAACGAGACGCCTAAAGGATGCGCGACCTCATCCCTATCAAGGCGCTCTCGCCCAGTCTTGCCCCGTTCCGGGACCCCAACTTCAAGCTCGCTGTCATGGCGGAGTTGATCGACACGCGCGTCCTTGATCTGGGGGATTTTGATGAATTTCTGAAGTTCATCGAAGGGCCCGACTACGACTATGAACGCGACGGCTATGCACCGTCTCAGGACGCTTACGACTATCTGGCCCGTTATCCGCTGACCGAACGGCACCTGGAAAGTGTTACTTTCCTGGAGTTTGACGGCGGGCTGGTGGTCTACGAGTACGTCTTTCCGTTCTGGGATGGAGAGAGCGCGCTTTTTGATATCTCCGACCTCGACGATCTGCGCCATCTGCCCAATCTGGAACGCCTCAGCGTGATCTCCATGTTGGCCACAACGGACCTCAAACCCCTGCGCACGGCGCGGCGGTTGGAGCGGGTTTCGCTGGGGCTGACCGGAGAATGGCAGAACCTCGATGCCCTCTTGGGATTGCCCCGGCTTGAGCGGGTTAGCCTGTTTAAATCCGACCTGAGGCGTTGGTTTCGCAACCCGGTGCTGCGGGCACTGCGAGAGAAAGGGGTAAAGGTGACTTTGCTGGGATAACCCCCACCACGCAACACCCACCGCACGCAGGCTTGTCCATTCCTTAACGCGCGGGCCCTAAAACCCACCCCGTCATGACAGCCGGGATAAAGCACCTTTCCGGCACCCAATGGATCAGAAGCGCGAAGCACTGCGTCGTTCTGAGCTCAGATCGGTGGGGCACCACCCATCTCGATGATATCCGACCGGCGGCGCCGCCTTTTTTTGTCAAACGGCCCCCTTCAACAGTATTCGACACTGCCACCTGCCGGGACTGCCCGCGCGGGGCCATTGGCTTACGTGCCCTAAACCATTTCAGACACCACCATGTAGACGCGTCTACATGGTAGGGTCTAAACTCGCCATACGTAAGGATCAGGTCAGTACTCAGCCGCTGACAACTGAACGCTCTTTTGACTCATGACCTTGGTCACATGTTCGAAGAGTCTTTTGCCGCCTAACTTTATGATTTCAATTCAGTATCTTAGTTAGGATGGCCGATAGCCCACCTCTGCGGTGATGCATCTTCTGAGTGGAACGAACGCAGCAACGCAGCAGGCAAGTGAAAGGCCACATCGCCGAACAGACAGACAAGAGACACCGCTCTGTAGACGCGTCTACACAGCGGTGTCTGAAACAAAAGACCGGCAGTAGATACAAACAGCACACAGCCTCACGCGCAGCGGCAAGCCACCTTCGGATGCTCTCAATTTACTAAAAATACAAAGGTAAGACCGCACCCCGAGACCACGCATTCAACCGAGGCCTCCCGTTGGCCTCTCACCACATGGTCTTTGCGGCCCGTGCACCCCAGGCGTCATCGTAGGCCTTCCCGTCCTCTTCACCTGCCGTGATCTCCGCCATCATGTCGCCGACCGTCGGCAGGCCATCGCTGTCATCCGCGCCGGCCCAGACCCCAGCGCGCATCAAGGCGCGGGCGCATTGGCTGTAGACCTCGGCCGTCTCAATCACGATCACCGTTGCCGGCTGGCGCCCCTTCTTTTCAAACCGTGCCCGCAGCTCAGCGTCATCCGTAAGAAACGCGCGCCCATTCACGCGCATCACGTTGTTGGAGCCCCGCACAAAAAACATCAGCGACACACGCGTGTCGCGTACGATGTTGCGCAGGCTATCGAGCCGCTGATTGCCCCGCCAATCGGGCAAGGCCAGCGTGCGGGTGTCCAGTTGCAGGACAACCTCACCATCATCGCCGCGCGGGCTGGCATCAGTACCTTCGGGGCCGACCGTGCTCAGAATGCAAAGCCGCGACGCCGCGATCCACTTTGCATAAGCAGGCGTCAGATGATCCGTAACCTTGCGCAGAGACACCGACCCCGGTTCGCCGTAAAGCGCCTCTAGGGCGGCTACATCAGCGACTTTAAGCATCCTCAAATCCCGCCTCTTTCAGCAGCGCGTCAGACGCCGCCTCCACCCGCGCCTCCAACGTTGCGACAAAGTCGTCCTTGCCCAAACCCGGCGTGATCGGCTCCAGAAACTCCACGACGGCCAGCCCGGGTCTGCGGTACAAACCCCGCCGTGGCCAGAAGTAACCCGCATTTGTCGCGGCAGGCACGCAAGACTGACCGAGTTGGTCATAAAGCACCGCCGTCCCTACTTTGTACGGCTTCTTGTCGCCCGGGGCCACCCGGGTACCTTGCGGGTAGATCACGATCTGCCCGGGCTCAATCCGGCCCGCGTTCACGTCCTCAATCATTTTGGAGATCGCCTTGCCGCGCTTGCCCCTATCCACGGCGATCATCTGCATCCGCTTGGTGTATTGGCCAATAACCGGGGTCCAGAGGATCTCCTTTTTCATGATGAACTTCGGCTCCGGCAAGGCATGAAAGATCATCATGATGTCCAGAAACGACTGGTGCTTGGAGGCAATCAGCACCTCACCTTGTGGCACCTGCCCCCGCACCTCGCAGCGCAGCCCAATGAGCCAGCGCGCCAGCCACATGCAAAAGGCCGCATAGGAATTGCACGCCGTATAGGCCCCGCGTTTGGAAAACATTGCCCAGGGCGCAAAGGCGAGACCATAGATCGGCATCGCGATGGTCACAATCACGATATAGAGGAGGGAACGGATCCACTGCAGCATCAGGAAAGTCCTCTTAATGTGCGGCGCGCAGCGGCGCCTGTGGCGGCAAAGGCAACAGCGCCGGACAGAAGGGGGATCAGCACCGGCACCACCCAGTGCCAACCCTGGAAGCTGAGACCTGTCAGAAAGCTCGCACTCCCACCGCCACCAGGCAGGATCAGCACAGCCAGCATGCCCAAGACTGTTCCCGCTGCAGCACCCCCCAAAGCCCTCAGGGTAAACCGGCGCACAAAGGCTTGTGCAATGTAATCATCCGTGGCCCCCACCAGCCGCAAGACGGTGATCACCTGCGCATTCGCGGCCAAGGCCGCTTGGGCGGCCAGCGTGATCATCGCAGCCACAGCAGCGAGGATCAGCAGGCTGACCGTCCAGCCCAGCAGCCGCAAACGCGACGCGGCCTGTACCAATGGCGCACGCCAGCGGGCATGGTCATCCAGTACGGCCCCCGGCACCTCTGCGGCCAGCCGCAGGCGCAGGCCTGCGGGGTCCATGCCCTCGCTGGTCTCAATCACCTCAATCAGGCGCGGCACCGGCAGAGCGTCCAGCGCCAAATCGGTTCCAAACCAGGGTTCCAGCAAGGCCTGTTGTTCTTCGTCCGTGAGCGCACGGGCCGAGGCGACACCCCGCGTGGTTTCCAAAATACGCAGCGCCGCCTCTGTCTGGGCCTGCCGCTGATCCAAGGGTGCCACGATGCGAATGGTGGCCGAACGCGCCAGCTCTTCCCCCCAGTTCTTTGCCAACCGGCCAGAGGCCAGTGACAAAGCCGAAGCAAAGACCGCCAGAAACGCCATGGCTGCGGCGGCAAAAAGCGTCAGCTGCGCGGTAAAGCCCGAGGGCGGCACCACGCGGTCCGCCTGCCGGTCACCGGCCCAAAGCGCGCGCAGGCTGGACAGATCAAACTTCACAGATCCGCCCCCGCAAGCTGGATACGACGGTTGGTGATCCGCAGCACGCGGGCCTGCACATGTGCCTTGGTGGCGCGGATCAGGCTCAGGTCATGGGTGGCGATCAAGACTGTCTTGCCCATCTTGTTAAGCTCAATGAGCAGGCGCAGCAGGCGTTGGGACATCTCCCAATCGATGTTGCCGGTGGGTTCATCAGCCAGCACCACGTCCGGTGACATGATCACCGCGCGCGCCAAAGCAGCACGCTGACGTTCACCGCCTGACAGCTCCGGCGGCAGGGCCGCTGCATGGTTGGTCAGCCCAACCCAATTCATCAGCTCGCCCAGATCCCCGCCCTGCGCGTCTTCGTGGCGGCCCGAGACGGTCAGAGGCAGGGCTATATTCTCTGAAACATTGAGGTGATCCAGAAATTGCACGTCTTGGTGCACAACGCCGACGCGGCGGCGCACCACGGCGATGTCATCCCGGTCCAACCCGCGCACATCCGCACCAAACAGGCGCACATGACCTGCTGTGGGCAACAGAGCACCGTAACAAAGCTTCATCAGCGTGGTCTTGCCCGCACCGGACGGGCCGGTCAGGAAATGGAACGATCCGGCGGCCAGCTTGAGCGAGATGTCGGAAAGCAATTCCCCCCCGCCATAGCTATAGGCCACATTTTCCAGCTCAATCACGCCCTGCCCTCATATTTTGGGACCTGTTGTGCCTTAGCACCGCTTGGGATTCAATGCACTCTTGCCGAGCGATCGGGCACAGATTGCACTTTTCCCAGCCCCGTCCGCGACATATGCTAATCGTCAACGAACGAAGCTACTGTTGAGAAATCGAGAACAATCATGCGGCTGACCTGTCCCAATTGTGACGCGCAGTACGAGGTGCCGGATGATGTCGTGCCCCCCGAAGGCCGTGACGTGCAGTGTTCGAACTGTGGTCAGACGTGGTATCAGCACCATCCGGATCACATGCCCGAGGAAGAAGCCGCAATTGTTGAGGCGACAACCCCCGCCCCGGATGAGGAAGTGGCCCCGCCTCAGGAGCCCGATCCAGAGCCGGAGCCGGTGGCACATGATCCTGAGCCGGAGCCCGAAGCACCTCCCGCCACACCGCCCCGCAAAGAGCTGGACCCGGCCGTAGCCAACATCCTGCGCGAGGAAGCCGAGGCCGAACAAGCGCTGCGCCGCGAAACCTCTGACCCGCTGGAAAGCCAACCTGATCTGGGGCTGGAGGACGGCCCGTCAGAGGCGGACGCCGCCGCCCAGCGTACCCTTGAGGCGCGCAAGCGCATGGCGCGGATGCGGGGCGAACCTGAACCGATGTCAGAAGCGGATGTGAATGCCGCCGCCATATCCTCGCGACGGGATTTGTTGCCGGATATTGAGGAAATCAACTCAACCCTGCGCACAGAAAACGGACGCGCTGGGGCCGATGATCAAGCCGAAATCGAAGCGCCAACGGCCAAGCGCAAGAAACGCAGTTTCCGCAACGGTTTCCTGCTGGTTCTGCTGGTCTTTGTCGTGCTGGCGCTGATCTACGTCTTTGCCCCGCAATTGGCCCAGCAGGTGCCGGGGGTTGATCCGTTCCTGTCGGCCTATGTGGCCTGGGTGGACGGGCTGCGCCTGTGGCTGGATGGCTACGCGCAAGGCGTGCTGCGCTGGCTGGACAATCTGGCAAGCCAGTCGGGCGGCTAAGGCCCTCCAGAGACCATTTCCAACACGACGTTGCCGCGCGTGTCCTAGAACCTGTCCAGCAGACGGTTCAGATAGTCACGCTCCACTTCGGGGCGGGCGGCTTCCCCTGAACGGCGGCGAATTTCGTCCAGCAGCCGGCGCGCACGGTCCCGCGCCCCCGGCCCCATCGCCAGTGGCCCATCAGTGCTTTCCGCACCATTGCCCCCCTGCTCGCGCCCCAGAGGATCGCGGTTGTCGGCCCGGCGGTCGGAGTCTTGCGTGCCTTGTCCCGGTTGGCGCTGTTGTTCCTGCTGAGCCATCGCCTCGCCCAGGGAGCGCATGCCTTCGCGCAGTGCTTCCATGGCCTGTGACTGGTTGTCGATGGCATCGGCCAAATCACGGTTGCGCAAAGCATCCTCGGCCCGATCCATTGCCTCGCCCGCCCGGTCCAGCGCATCGCGCGCGGCGTCGCCTTCTGGCGTGCCTTGCCCCGGCAGACGTCCTTCCTGACGGCGCAGCTCATCACGCAAGGCGCGTTGGCGGTCGGCAAGGCTCTGTTCGCCGCGCAGGTCGTTGCCGCCCTGCTGGTTGCCTTCGCCCTGCTGTTCACCCGCGCCTTCGCCCTGACCCTGTTGCCCCTCGTGGCTCTGTCCCTGACCCTGACCGCCGTTTCGGCCTTCGTTGCCTTCACTCTCCCCAGCCTGAGCGCCCGGGTTGTACTGTTCCTGCAAGTCACGGAACGCCTGATCGCTGAGACCCTGCTGCTCGCGCAACGTATCGGCCAGCCCTTCCATAGCCTGTTCACCCGGAGACTGCTGCCCCTGGCCTTGTTGGCCTTCGGTGACGCGCATGTTCTCCATCATTTCCATGAGCTCTTGCAGCGCCTGTTCGGCTTCGGCCATGCGGCCTTGTTCCATCAGCTCCTGAATGCGGTCCATCATGCGTTGCAGGTCGTCCTGCGTCATCTGCATGCTTTCGCCTTGTTGCTGCGGGTTTTGCTGGCCGTCCTGTTCGTTCTGTTGGGCCTGCTGGCGCTGCAGCTGGCGCATGTATTCCTCAGTGGCGCGGCGCAGCTCGTCCATCAGCTCCGCGATTTCTTCCTTGGAGGCGCCGTTCTTGATCGCCTCGTTCAGACGGTCCTGCGCCCGGCGCATCCGCTCCAGCGCGTCGGCCAGAACGCCCTCTTCGAGCTCCAGCGCCAGACCCCACATATCCTCGGCCAGCTTGTCCTGAACCGCGTCGCCCACGCCATAGCGCGCGTGGATTTCGAGCCGTTTGATCACATCGCGCAAACGCAGCGCCGTTGTTTCAGAACGAAAGATATCCTGCGGCTGGTACGCCACGGCCCGCAGCACTTGTGCCATGCGCGGCGCATTGGTGCGGTTCCACAAAAGATCGCGGCGCATTTCGATCACTGCCGCCGCCGTTGGGTCAAAGAACCGCCGTCCTGGCAGACTGAGTTGCGACGCCTCGGTCTCCCCCGATTGTTCTGCCGCATCCAGCACAGACAGGCGGATTGTCACCGGCAGGTTGGCCCAGGGGTGTTTGGAGAAGTCCTCAATCAGGTTTTCTTCAAAATCGGCGCGGTCGCCTGAGATCGGCATGGGCAGCGGGATCACGATGTCTTCGCGCGCCTCAGGGTCCAGCGCCAGCCCGTAGCGGCGCTCAACCGAGGCCAGATCAAGCGTGATCCGCGCCTCGCCTGCTTCGACGCCATAGTCATCACGCGCGGCAAAAGGCAGCCGCGTTTCGCCCAGCGCGGACACCTCCGGCTCGCCCGCGCGCTCCACTTCCGGGGCAGCATCGGGCAGCACGGTCACGTCCCAGGTGCGGCCATCGGGGCCGTCGATGGCAATTGATCCGGTCTCAATCACAGTAAAGTCCTGCACCGGGTCAGAGGCTGCGGGCACATCCGCTGTGCGGCCCGAGACCGTCTCTGCCAGTGTCAGTGCGCCCACTTCGCCGTAAAAGCGCACTGTGATCAGGGTGCCTTTGGGCAGATCAAGCGCCCCGGCCTCCAGATCGTTGAGATAAAGCGTGGGCTTGCCGGTGTAGCGCGGCGGTTCTGCCCAGCCTTCCCAGACCGGGCCGCTGGCCAGATCAGACCCGCCGGGGGCCATTTCCGCGACCGTACCTACGCGCCAGATGGAGCCAAAGATCAGCGCCACGGCAAAGAAGAGCACAGCTAGATAACGCAGCGCATAAGGGTCGCGCCGCGACACGCGCAGATCGCCTGGAACGCCTTTGGCCTCGCCCGCACGATCGGCCATCCGCGCCTTGTGCGCGCGCCAGACGGCAAGTGAGGCCTCATCCGTCTCCCCAATCGCGGGATCGTCCAGCAGCGCCTGAATGGGGCGGCCCGGCAGGCTTTCATCCAGCCGCGCCATGGCCGCGTCGCGCGAAGGTACCCGGAAATGCCGCACGGCATAGATCAGCGCACCAACAGCCGCGAGAATGGCAACGACGCCTGTGGCCCAGACGACCTCGACGAGCACCGAATCCTGCAGTCCCAGCATCAACGGCGCCAGCACCGTCAGGCACACGGCCATCAGCGGCCAGAACGCCTGCACCACCTTTTCGGCCAGCATCCCCGCCCATGTCAGGCGCAAAGGCCAGCGCAGGCGCGACATCGCGCGGCGTTGATCGTTGGGGGTAAAAGAGGCCATGCAACTATCCCAAATGGGCCGTGACAGCAGGATGCCTCACAGCCATGAAGGAATGGTATCTCGTTTTATCATTTCGTCAAAGGTGGGCCGTGAGCGGATAACCGCGAATTGATCGCCATGCACCAGCACCTCGGGAATGAGGGGGCGGGAGTTATATTCGCTCGACATAACAGCGCCATAAGCCCCGGCAGAGCGGAAAGCGACCAGATCACCCGCCGCCAAGGGGGGCATCATGCGCTGCTTGGCAAAGGTATCGCCGGATTCGCAGACGGGCCCCACGATGTCCATCGGCTGGTATTCAACACCCGGCGCAGGCTCATTCACGGCGATGATGTCGTGATGCGCTTCGTACATGGCGGGGCGAATGAGGTCGTTCATCGCGCCGTCGAGGATCAGGAAATCACGCCCCTCGCCCGACTTCACATAGATCACTTCACTGACCATTAGCCCTGCGTTACCCGCAATAAGGCGGCCCGGTTCAATCTCGATCTCGCAGCCCAAGTGGCCCAGCGTTTCCTTGACCACAGCGCCATAGTCCGTCGGCAGCGGCGGGGCCTCATTCGAGCGGGCGTAGGGAATGCCCAGACCACCGCCCAGATCGAGGCGCGTGATCTCATGCCCGTCGCCGCGCAGCACTTCGGTCAGCTCGGCCACCTTCTGATAGGCCAGCCGGTAAGGCTCAAGGTCAGTCAGTTGAGAGCCGATGTGCACATCGATGCCGATGACCTTCAGGCCCGGCATCTCTGCGGCCATCTGGTAGACTTCGCGAGCACGCGAGATCGGGATGCCAAACTTGTTTTCGGACTTGCCGGTGGCGATCTTTGCATGGGTCTTGGCATCGACATCCGGGTTCACGCGCACCGTAATGGGGGCCACGACGCCCAGCTCCCGCGCGACCGCGTCCAGCACGATCATCTCCGGCTCGCTTTCGACATTGAACTGGCGGATGCCACCTTCTAACGCCAGCCGGATCTCATCGCACGTCTTGCCGACGCCCGAAAACACGATCTTGTCCCCCGGCACACCCGCCGCCTTGGCGCGCAGGTATTCGCCCCCCGACACCACATCCATGCCCGCCCCGGCCTGGGCGAGGGTTTGCAGCACCGCCTGATTGGAATTGGCCTTCATCGCGTAACACACGAGGTGATCGAGCCCGTCCAAAGCCTCATCAAACAGGCGGAAATGACGCAGCAATGTGGCCGTCGAGTAGACATAGAAGGGCGTGCCAACGGCTGCCGCGATCTCAGCTACGGGCACGTCCTCCGCAAAGAGCACCCCGTCGCGATAAAGGAAATGATCCATCCTCTTTCTGGCCCCAAATATCCAAATCCGACCTTAGCGGACCGGCGCTGACCTCAGAAAAAGGTAAAGCGGCAGCCCACAGGACACCCCAATACAGAACGTGGCCGGAATGGCAATCAGCGCCCCCCAGTTCCGCCGTACCGCGACCTCGGCAATGATCCAGATGGTTAGGGTGACAGCAGCAATGGTCAGATCCCAGACCAACCCGCTGGCTGCGGGGTTCACGTGCCAGGCATCGACCATACCCATCAGATCAAAGCCGTTGGCCTGAAACCACTGCACAAAATAGTACATCGGGTGGATGGCACCCCAGATGGCCAGTGCCAGATATATCATACGTAAGAATGACACGTCAGCCGCGCCGCGCAACGCCGATGCTGATGTAGCCGTTGATGTTCAAACCAGGCTCGTTCACGCTCTGCTCTGTCCTGACGCTGGACGCCCTGTCGGACCCCGCGTCCGGCTTTGTCGTCGCGCATGCGGCAAGGGATGCAACCAAAACACTCAGGGCGCAAAAACGGATCACAATCCAGCCCCCAGGGTCAGGTTGAACGGCCCCCGGCGCAGGCCCACAGCGGTACCCACTGACACGCCATCGTTCGAAAGAGTGACGTGGGTATTGGCCGTTGGCTGAACCGGCTCCCCATCTGCGCCGCAAGCGGCCAGCGCCAGCAGTGACATCAAGATCAAGGTCGGTCTCATGACAGAAGCTCCTTCCAGCGGGCGATCTGCACGCGCACCTGTGCAGGCGCGGTGCCCCCGTAAGATGTACGCGAATTTACAGAATTTTCCACCCCAAGCACGTCAAAGACGTCTTCTGTGATGCCTGCGTGCGCGGTTTTCATCTGACCAATGCTCAGATCAGGCAGGTCGCAGCCTTCCTTTTCGGCCAGGGCGACCAAGGCCCCTGTGATGTGATGTGCCTCGCGGAACGGCAGCCCCAGCACGCGCACCAGCCAGTCGGCGAGGTCTGTGGCCGTCGAAAAACCGGACCCCGCAGCCGCCGCCAGACTTTCGCGGTTGGCAGTCATGTCCTTGACCATGCCTTCCATCGCCGCAAGCGCCAGCATCAGCGCGTCAGCGGCGTCAAAGACCTGCTCCTTGTCTTCCTGCATATCCTTTGAATAGGTCAGCGGCAGGCCCTTCATCACCATCATCAGCGCCGTATTTGCTCCAAAGATGCGGCCCACCTTGGCGCGGATCAGCTCGGCCGCATCCGGGTTCTTCTTTTGTGGCATGATGGACGACCCGGTAGAGAACCGGTCGCTCAGCGCCACGAACCGGAACTGGGCCGAGGACCAGATCACCAGTTCTTCGGCAAAGCGGGAAAGGTGCATCGCGCAGATAGAGGCGGTGGACAGAAACTCCAACGCGAAATCCCGGTCGCTGACGGCATCCAGACTGTTGGCCGCAGGGCGGTCAAAGCCCAAAGCCTCAGCCGTCATCTGGCGATCAATTGGAAAGGACGTGCCAGCAAGGGCCGCGGCCCCCAGCGGGCTTTCGTTCATCCGCACCCGCGCGTCGCGCACGCGGGACAGATCGCGGCCAAACATCTCGACATAGGCCATCATGTGATGGCCCCAGGTCACGGGCTGCGCAGTCTGCAGGTGCGTAAATCCGGGCATGACCCAATCGGCCCCGGCCTCTGCCTGCCCCAGAAGCGAGCGCATGAGGGCCAGCAGGCCAGCCTCGGCGGCATCCAATTGGTCACGCACCCAAAGTCGGAAATCCGTGGCGACCTGGTCATTGCGGCTGCGTCCGGTGTGCAAACGCCCAGCGGGTTCCCCGATCAGATCTTTCAGACGCGCTTCGACATTCATGTGAATGTCCTCAAGAGCGGTGGAAAATTCGAATTTCCCGGCCTCAATCTCTGACAAGACTGTGAGCAACCCTTCCCGGATGGCTTTTGCGTCGTTATCACTCAAGATGCCTGTTTCGCTCAGCATCGCGGCATGGGCGCGCGATCCTGCGATGTCCTGTGCGGCCATCCGCTGGTCAAAGCCGATGGAGGCATTAATTGCTTCCATGATGGCATCGGGACCGGCGGCAAAACGGCCACCCCACATGGTGTTCGAGGATTGATCAGACATATTGGCTAACCCCTTGGAGGGACTCATGAGACTTGTTGCGTTGCTGGTGATGTATACGGCCCTTTCACTGGGCGCAAACCCTGCGCTGGCAGGCAACGAGGCGCTGCTGGAACTGCGGACGGGGGATATGAAAAAGCTGGTGATCCACGATACGCCCAAGGCCACGTCCGATGCCGCATTCTTTCTTGAGGACGACGGCGGCAAGACCACACTGGCGGATTTTCAGGGCAAATACGTGCTGGTGAATTTCTGGGCCACATGGTGCGCGCCCTGCCGCAAGGAAATGCCGCAGATTAATGCGTTGCAGAAGGAATTCGGCGGCGACGACTTTGAAGTGCTGACAATCGCCACCGGGCGCAATTCACCCGAAGGCATCAAACGCTTCTTTGCCGAGGCCGGGATCGACAGCTTGCCGCGCCATCAGGACCCCAAGCAGGCACTCGCAGCTCAGATGGGCATTTTTGGCCTGCCGATCACGGTGATCCTGGACCCAGAAGGGCGCGAGATTGCCCGGTTGCGCGGCGATGCGACCTGGGACAGCGACAGTGCCAAATCAATCGTGAAGGCACTTATTGCAAAGCAACAGGGCAGCTAGCGGCCTGGAATTCTGCGAGAATTCCATTTCGGAAAAGTCGACTTTTCCGGCACTTCAAGCCGCGTGGTTGAGGATCGCCGCTTCTGAACTCGACAAATGCCGCCGGGCAAACTGCCCGTATGTATGCGGATCGAACTCCAGTTCCGGATACCCAGACAGCAACCGGGCTTTGTCTTTGTCATCCAGCGTGCTGAGCGCAGCAGAGGCGGGGTGAAAGCTCTCTGACTCCACGCCGTTGGCCCAAAGCACCTCGTGATGGTCGAATAGCAGATGCACATAGGTGACCTGACGCAACGCCATATCCACTGCGATACAGGGCTATCGCTTTTGAGATTTGGTCGCGGTTCTGATGAGTTCGAGCATGAATGTATCCTGCCATCCGGCGCGTTTCAGCTTTCCTCGCATTGATCCTTTTGACGGTTCGGAGCGGGCGAGGTTGAGAGCGATGCGCCGTAGGATAGAGAGATTTTCGGGTCCGTTGTCTTTTCTGTTGCGCGCGGCGTCCTCGTTCATGGAGACGTCGAGCACCCAGTGAAGGCTGTTCTCGATACTCCAATGGGCGCGGGTGATGGACAGGAAACGCTCGGGAGAGAGCGGCGCGCTGATGAGGAAGTAGCGAGTTTGGCATGAGGTTTTATCGCCGACTTCGCGGGTGGCGACGACCTTTCCGATGGCCCTGAGCCCGGGCCAGTGATGCCGCTCGTCGAGCCAGGCAACGTCATGCGAGATCAACGCCTTGCGCGTCTCCAGTCGACCGTGTCCTGCGTCAACATTCTGATAAGTTTCACAGTTTTCGACATTTCCAGGATCATCCAGCCAGAGTGCCACATCCTCGTGCAGCGTCTCCTGATTGCGTTTCAGCGCCAGAACATAATCACCGCCAGCCTGCGTTACCGTCTCGGCTGTAGTGCGCTGCGTGTGCATAGCGTCCGCCGTCACAATCCGCCCCTTCAACGACAGCATGTTCAACAGCGCGGGCAGCGCCGTAATCTCGTTGGATTTTTCGTCAACAGCGACCTGCCCGAGTACGAGCCTGGCCTCAGCCGCAAAAGCCTGCACGAGGTGTAACGCCGACTGCTTCTTCGCCCTGTCGAAGGAGCGCCGCAACGACTTGCCATCAACCGCAATCACCTCGCCCAACTGGTCAGCGAACCCCTCTGTCAGGCGAAGCATCACTGACTGAAACGTGCCAGGATCGAGGGCGTTGAACAGGTCAGAGAACGCATCGTGGCTCGGTATTCCGTGCTTCAGTGTCATGAATGTGCGCAAAAACGGCTCTTTCGTCGTGCCAAATAGCGCCATGTCGCAGCAACCCTCGCCGCCACACATGGTCGACAACAGGCCGATCATAAGCATCTCATGAAGATCATGCCGTGTAGCGTTGCTCGTACGAGGGTCTTCAACGCCCTCAAAAATATGAGAAAAATCTTCCATCGCGGTCGCATCCTTTGCTAATGACGCAATCCGTATGAATCCAATCAGACGTGATGCATAGTCAATATTTCAAAAGCGATTCCCCTGCACTGCGATACTTCTGCCATTGACCAGATCACGCGCGGCGACCAGGACTTCCGGCGTATTGAAGAGCTCTTGTGCCGCGTCGCCGCGGATCAGGATGCGGTGACCAGGCGAGACCAGCAGTTCCTCGTCTGGGATGTCGCTGTCCAGCACGCCCGCCTTGATCCGCACAGGCCGCAGTTCCGGCATTGCAAAGAGCCGCGCGCCGGACATACGCCGGCTACCGATCCAGCGGATTTCCTGCGCGCCATTATCCTTGGTCTGGACCCGGTCACCTTCGCGCAGGTCCTCGATGGCCATGGTGCCATCCGGTGTCAGGATGCGGGTGCCGGGGGTGAAACAGATCACGCCGCCACTGCTTTTGGGTGTCGACTGGCCACGCGAATCCAGCGTGTGGTGGACCACCCAAAGTTCGCGGTCCTTTGGCGGCAATTCGTCGAGGAACATCAGCAACGGCTGCGCGCCGCCGCCCACTTCGATCAGCGTCACGGTGTAGCTTTGCCGCCCGTCGGTCACGATAAAACCGCCGTCCAACAAGGGATCGTCGTGATCCATTTGATCCGGCTCAATTGGCTCGCGTTCCAGGGCCGCGCCCACAAGGCGATGCACCATGCCAGCCGCGCGTCTGCGCAAATCTTTCGCATCGTCTGTCTGTTCCAGACGCAAGACGTCGCTGGGTCCATCGACCCGCACGGCCTCTCCGCTCCAACGCCATGTCGCGCCCACCGTAAGTGCGGGCATCGGCGCTGCCTCAAGACCATCTACTTCTGTCTGCGTCCAGCTGATGACAAACGTGCCGCAAAAGCCCGTTTTCATTGCTCGATCTCTGCCTCAGTATTTTTATTACCAAAAGATTAACAAAGGCGTGAATCGTGGCAAAGTTCGTTTTTGTGTCAGATTTCAATAAGATGGAAAATGAGGGTCCTGTGGATTTCCCGCAACACGGGAAATCAAGGTTTTGTGGGTCTGCGCGCGCGCACCCCCAGATTTACGCCCCAAAATTGACCTAGGGTCAATTTTTCAACCCTTAGTTAACTGGCTTGCTTCCCTTGCAAGCTGCTCAATTGCCGCCCAATCGCCCGTCTCCATCAGCGCGGCTGGTGCCACCCATGACCCGCCTGCGCAGACCACATTGGGCAGTTTGAGGTAGCTTTCCGCGTTGTCGGTGCTGACCCCACCCGTGGGGCAAAACGCGATTTGCGGGAGCGGAGAGGCCAGAGATTTCAGGAACGGTGCGCCGCCAGCGGCCTCCGCGGGGAAGAACTTGAGCATGTCATAGCCGCGCTCCAGTAGAGCCATCGCCTCTGACGCGCTGGAAGCGCCGGGGAGCGTCGGCAGGTCTGCCGCTTCGCAAGCATCGAGCAGCTTGTCCGTCGCCCCGGGAGAGACACCGAACCGCGCGCCTGCGGCTTTAGCTTTGATGACATCGTCAGGCGTCAGCAGTGTTCCTGCCCCCACGACCCCGCCCTCGACCTTGGCCATCTCGGCGATCACTTCCAGCGCAGCAGGCGTGCGCAGCGTCACTTCGAGCGCAGGCAGACCGCCGGCGACCAGGGCTTCGGCCAAGGGCCGGGCGTGGGCCACGTCATGCACCACCAGAACAGGAATGATCGGAGCGAGGGCTGCGATCTTGCGCGCTTCAGCGCTGGCTTCGGATGGGGTCATGGGGCCTCTTCTTCAAGTAATTCAGACGCAAGGCGCGCCGGTGTCCGCAGATTGGACCAGCGCGCGGAAATTGGCAAAGAGTTCGCGGCCTTGCCCGTATTCATTTTCGCTGAGGTCCTGCGTGGCGGGCGCGCGGTCCAGCACGCCTGTCGTCACAATCTCAAACGCGCCGGATTGCGCGTCCACGCGCAGCGCGTCGCCGTCACGGATCTTGGAGATCGGCCCGCCGTCCACCGCTTCGGGGCAGACGTGGATGGCCGACAGCACCTTGCCCGACGCCCCGGACATGCGGCCATCGGTCACCAACGCGACTTTGAGGCCCTTGGCCTGCAGGTTTGCCAGCACAGGCGTAAGCGAGTGCAACTCCGGCATGCCGTTGGCCTTGGGGCCTTGGAAACGCACGACGACGATCATGTCTTCGGTGAATTCGCCCGCCTGATAGGCGGCTTTCACGGCGTCCTGATCGTGGAACACGCGGGCGGGTGCTTCGATGACGTGGTGTTCGGGCTTCACAGCAGAAACCTTGGTCACGGCCACGCCAAGCGAGCCGGTCAGGCGCTTGAGGCCGCCGGTCGGCTGGAAAGGGTCGTTTGCAGGGCGCAGGATCTTGTCATTGAGCGTCTCGCCCGCGCCGTCGACCCATTCGACCACATCGCCATTGAGCTTGGGGTCGCGGGTGTAGCGCGCGAGGCCTTTGCCCGCGATGGTGGTCACGTCCTCGTGCAGCAGGCCTGTCTCCAGCAGTTGCCCGATCATGTAGCCGAGGCCCCCTGCGGCGTGGAAATGGTTCACGTCGGCCAGACCGTTGGGATAGACCCGCGCCAGAAGCGGCGTGACCTCTGCCAGTTCCTCAAAGTCCTGCCAGTCGAGCGTGATGCCCCCGGCGCGCGCCATTGCGACGAGATGGATCAGCAGATTGGTGGAGCCACCCGTGGCATGCAGGCCCACGATGCCGTTCACATAGGCCTTTTCATCCAGCACGTCGCAAACGGGGGTGTAGGCGTTGCCGACGTGGCTGATCGCCAGCGCGCGTTGCGCGCCGTGTACCGTCAGCGCATCGCGCAGGGGCGTGTTGGGCGTGACAAAGGAGGTGCCGGGCAGGTGAAGGCCCATGAACTCCATCAGCATCTGATTGGTGTTGGCGGTGCCGTAGAAGGTGCAGGTGCCGGGGCCGTGGTAGGCGGCCATCTCTGCCGCCATCAGCTCAGCGCGGCCGATCTCTCCCGCTGCGAACTTCTGGCGCACCTGTGCCTTTTCGTCGTTGGAGATGCCGGAGGTCATGGGGCCTGCAGGCAAGAAGACCGCCGGAAGGTGGCCGAAGGCCTGCGCGGCGATCACAAGGCCGGGCACGATCTTGTCACAGACGCCCAGAAAGACGACCGCATCAAAGACGTTGTGCGACAGGCCCACGCCCGCGGCCATGGCGATAACATCACGGGAAAAGAGGCTGAGCTCCATCCCCGGCGTGCCTTGGGTCACGCCATCGCACATTGCAGGCACGCCTGCAGCGACCTGCGCGGTGCCCCCCACGGCGCGGGCGGCATCGCGGATCAGTTCTGGGAAACGCTCAAACGGTTGATGGGCCGACAGAATGTCGTTGTAGGTGGTAATGATGCCCAGATTGCCTGCGGATTTAGTGGCAAGTGCCGCCTGATCTGGCCCGGCGGCAGCATAGGCGTGGGCCTGCCCACTGCACGAAAGATGCGCGCGTGCGGGGCCATCACTGGCCGCCTTGCGCATCCGTTTGAGGTAGGCATCGCGCGCGGGGCCGCTCCGTTCGCGGATGCGATCGGTGACCCGTTCAACGGTCTGGTTCAACATGTGTCGGCTCCTGGCTAGAGGCTAGGCGACCTCGGCGAGGCCGTTCTGCCGCATGAGCGCGCCCATCACACGGGCGGTGTCATTCATGCGGTTGGAGAAACCCCATTCATTGTCATACCAGCTGACCACGCGGACCATGCCGCCGTCGGTCACCTTGGTCTGCGCTGCGGCAAAGCAGGAGGAATGGGGATCGTGGTTGAAGTCGATGGAGACCAGCGGTTCGTCCTCGAAAGACATCACGCCTTTCAGCGGGCCAGCGGCGGCTTCCTTGACGGCGGCATTCAGTGCCTCTGCCGTGACGGGCTTGGCGGGCATGAAGGTCAGATCAACCATGGAGACGTTGATCGTCGGCACACGCACGGCGGAGCCTTCGAGCTTCCCTTCCAGGTGCGGGATCACCTGAGAGATGGCCGTGGCGGCACCAGTGGACGTGGGCACCATGGAGGCGGACGCCGCCCGCCCGCGATAAGGATCGCGGTGCGCGGTGTCATGGCTGGGCTGGTCGCCGGTGAAGGCGTGGATGGTGGTCATGTAGCCAGTCTCAATCCCGAAGGTATCGTCCAGCACCTTGGCCAGCGGAGCGAGGCAGTTGGTGGTGCAGGACGCGTTGGAGACGATGACGTCTTCGGCTGTCAGATCGGCGTGGTTGACGCCGTAAACCACCGTGCGGTCCGCGCCCTTGCCAGGGGCAGAGATCAGCACACGCTGGCTGCCGTTCTCCAGATGCTTGGCCGCAGCATCACGCGCGGTGAAGAAACCGGTGCATTCGTAAGCGATGTCCACATCGCCCCATGGCAGGGCCGCCGGGTCACGTTCTGCAGTCAGACGAATCGTCTGGCCTGCGACTTTCAACGTGTCACCATCGAGTTCGGCGTCCGCCTTCAGACGGCCGTGGACAGAGTCGTACTTCAGAAGGTGCAGAAGCGTCTCAGGCGGCGCGAGGTCATTGATTGCAACCACTTGCAGGCCGTCAAAGCCGTTTTCGATCAGCGCGCGCAGCACGTTGCGGCCGATGCGGCCAAATCCGTTGATGGCGATATTGATGGTCATCCGAGGGCTCCTTTGGCGTCTCTGAGATCATTGTCGAATTGATTTGTTAGCGCTAACATATCAAAGCTGGGCAAATGAATCAATGCGCGGTTGCATTGGCGCGGCGGTTGAGGTGCGGTAGGATGCCGCATGGGAGCAGACAGGCGATGAAGATCACCAAACTGACGGGCTTTGTGGGGGCCGAGGTTGCGGGCCTTGATCTGGCCCAGCCCTTGTCTGACACCGCAGCTGCCGACCTGCGGGCCGCGCTGACGGCCCATGGGGTCCTGATGATCCGCGATCAGCATCTGACGCTGCTGCAACAAAAGCAGCTGACGCGCACCTTTGGCCCCGCAATGCAGCTGCCTTACGTCGCACCGCTGGAGGGCGATCCGGAAGTGATCGCTGTCCTCAAGGAGGCGGCGGAAAGCGCGGGCGGTGTGTTTGGCGGGGCCTGGCATTCGGACTTTTCGTTTCTCGAAAACCCGCCAGCGGGGTCGATCCTGTCTGCGGTCGAGGTACCCCCCTATGGCGGCGACACGTTATGGGCCAGCCAGGTGGCGGCTTATGCCAGCCTGCCCAGTGATCTGCGCAAGCTGGTCGATACGCGCAAAGCAATCCATGTCGGCGCCCCTTATGGTGTGAAGCATGCGCCTGCCGAGGGTGAACGCGCTGGTGCCTCCATCCGTATGACGCGTGGCGATCCGGAGGCCGACCGGGAACGCCTGCATCCAAGCGTCATCACCGATCCGCTCAGCGGCGCGCGGGCCCTCTTTCTCAACCCAATCTATGTCACCCGTTTTGACGGCATGACCGAGGAAGAAAGCCAGCCGCTGCTGCAAGAGCTTTACACCTACGCCACAAAGCCCGATATCTGCTGCCGTCTGCGCTGGCAGGCAGGGGATGTGGCGATCTGGGACAATCGGCTGACAATGCACTACGCGACCAATGATTATGACGGCCACCGCCGGTTGCTGTATCGGACGACTTTTGCGGGGAACCCTCCGACATGACTGACACGCCCCCTTTGATCATCGCTGTAGATGGCGGCGGCACAGGCTGTCGCGCGGCTGTGGGCACACTGGCTGTTGGCGCTCTGGCCGAAGCGCAGGGCGGTCCAGCCAATGTCAGCACGAATTTTGAACAGAGCGTCGCCAATATCATGCAGGCAGTGCTGGAGGCCCTGGGCAACGCGGACCTGGGCGAGGTAGACCTGTCGCACAGCGTGGCACATCTGGGTCTGGCCGGGGCCGACCTGGAGAGCATACAGAAAAAGACCGCTGCCATGTTCCCCTTTGGCCAGACAAACGTCAGTGGCGACCGTCAAACCAACGTGGCGGGGGTTCTGGGCGATCAGGACGGATATGTTGTGGCCCTTGGTACCGGCACGATCATTGCCCGCCAGCAGGCCGGGGGTGTTCGAACCGTGGGCGGCTGGGGGTTTCAGCTGTCTGATCAGGCCGGCGGGGCCTGGCTGGGCCGTGCCTTGCTGACCTATACGCTCAATGCCGAGGAAGGGCTGGAGGAAAGCTCTGACCTGACCCGCACCGTGGCGGGTGATCTTGGCGGGGTTCAGGGAATTTTCGACTGGTCGAACCGCGCGCGCCCAGCGGACTACGCAGGCTTTGCGCCGCAGCTTTTTGCTGCTGGCAAGGCCGGGGATGGGGTTGCGGTCAAGCTGCTCTCGGACGGGTCGGCATATGTCACGCGGGGGCTTGATACGCTGGGGTTCGAGGAGGGCGACATCCTCAGCCTCGCCGGTGGCGTGGGCCCGCACTATGCGCCCTATCTGCCGGATCGCTACCTGACCAACCAAACTGATCCAAAGGGCAATGCGCTGGAAGGCGCGTTTTCACTGGCGCGTGCGGCGGCATCAAAGATGGGCTGACAGCAGGCGCTGCAAGGGCATCGTCCGCTCAAAGCAGCCCCGCAGTGCGCCAACAAGCCCGCTCTCATCCGTGCGCCAGCCATCGTCCATCTTCAGATGCACGGTCATGCCCTTTTTCTTGAGCAATTCACCATGCGGATGGTCCTTGTCGTAAGGAGCCGGCACACGTTTGAGGGGTTCAGGCCCCCAATCGGACCAGCTCATCCCCGCGTCTCCAAACGCAGCCACCAGCGCATCGCCTTGCTGGTCAATAAAGCCCCGAAACCGCGCGAGGCTTTCGCCTTTGAGCCCCATGATCCCGAAGCCCACGGTCATATCCCCCGGCTCTGACCCAAAGAAGAACGCTGGCGCAAAGGGATCATCACCGGGCTGTCGCCACATCATGTGCAGATGCGCATTGAGCGGCGTCTTGTCCTTGGAAAACCGCACATCGCGGTAGATGCGAAACACTTTGGGCTGCCAGGTGGTGCCGGAAATGCGGCTGATATCCTCGGCCATGACATCGGCCAGAAACTCCGCCGGTTTCTTGATGTTCTGGTTGTAGTGGGCCTTGCGCGGATTGAACCAGTCCTTGGAGTTGTTCTCACGCAGCTCCGCAAAGAAGGCGTTGCTGTCGTCGATTAGCTGGGTAAATCCGTCGGTGGCCATGGCGCGATCTCCTTTGCCCCATCCTGCGCCCGCGCCTTGAGATGTCAAACCCTTCCCTTTTGTGCCCCCCTTGCCCATGGTCGGCTCCATGGGAGACTTCGATTTCATCATCATCGGGGCGGGCAGCGCGGGTTGTGTGCTGGCCAACCGGTTATCCGCGGACCCCAAGACCCGCGTGCTGTTGCTGGAGGCCGGGGGACGCGACAATTACCACTGGGTGCATATCCCGGTGGGCTACCTCTACTGCATCAACAACCCGCGTACCGATTGGTGCTTTTCCACTGAAGCCGAGCCGGGGCTGAACCGGAGGTCGCTGCTCTACCCGCGCGGCAAGATCCTCGGTGGCTGTTCGTCAATCAACGGCATGATCTACATGCGCGGGCAATCGCAGGATTATGACATCTGGGCGCAAATGGGCTGCACCGGCTGGGGTTGGGACGACGTACTGCCGCATTTCAAGGGGATGGAGGATCACCATCAGGGGGCATCTGAGGCGCACGGGGCAGGCGGCGAGTGGCGGGTGGAAACCGCGCGGCTGCATTGGGATGTGCTGGACGCTTTCCGGGATGCAGCGGTGGAGGCGGGCATCCCCGCGACTGCGGATTTCAACACGGGCAACAACGAAGGGGTGGGCTATTTCGAGGTGACCCAGCGCCGGGGCGTGCGCTGGAACACGCCCAAGGCCTTCCTGCGCCCCGTGGCAGACCGCGCCAATCTGAAGGTGATGGCCGGCGCGCAGGCCGAACGGCTTATCATTGAAAAAGGTGAAGTGCGCGGGGTGGTCTTTCACCATGGCGGCGCGCGCAAGGAGGCTCGGGCTACGCGTGAAACCGTGCTGTCGGCGGGTGCCGTTGGATCGCCCCATATCCTTGAACTCTCAGGCATCGGCCATGGCGCTGCCCTGCAAGCGGCCGGGATCACCCCGGTCAAAGAGGTCGCAGGCGTAGGCGAAAACCTGCAGGACCACCTGCAGCTCCGCATGGTCTTCAAAGTGAACGGCGTGCCAACCCTGAACGAACAAGCCAGCACCCTTTGGGGCAAGGCAAAGATCGCCGCGGAATATGCGATAAACCGCTCCGGCCCGATGTCCATGGCCCCCAGCCAGTTGGGCATCTTCACCCGCTCCCGGCCAGAGGTGGAAACACCTGATCTGGAATACCACGTCCAGCCGGTAAGCCTGGACAAGTTCGGCGACCCGTTGCACCCCTTCCCGGCGATCACCGCCAGCGTGTGCAACCTGCGCCCCGACAGCCGCGGATCGGTGCATGCCACCTCGCCCGACTTCCACGCGGCCCCCGCGATTGCGCCCAACTACCTTTCAACCGAAACCGACCGCGACACCGCCGTGCGCGCCCTGCGCCTGACGCGGGAAATTGCATCACAACCTGCGTTCCAGGCCCTCACCCCTTCAGAACACCTGCCCGGCGCGCACATCCAGACCGACGCTGACCTGGCCCATGCTGCAGGCGACATCGGCACCACGATCTTCCACCCCGTGGGGACCTGCAGGATGGGCGCAGATGATGCCTCTGTCGTAGACCCCCGCCTGCGCCTGCGCGCACTCGGGCGGCTCCGCATCGCAGACGCTTCGGTCATGCCCCGCATCACCAGCGGCAACACCAACGCGCCAACGATGATGATCGCAGAGAAAGCCGCACAGATGATCCTGGAAGACGGCAAGGCCTGAGCGACGCCAACGCCCCTCCTCTTTATGCCCAAAATACTCCCGGGGGTCTGGGGGGCGGAGCCCCCCGGTCGGTCGGATGCCGTCCAAGCAGTTTTCGATAATTCTGAATCACCCAACGCTGCCTGAAATCAGAGATTTCAACGCGTCAGGCGATAAGAGTATCTCAGGCGAAATCGAAAACGCTGTAGGCATTCGAAATCAGTACTACCCGCACTTGGAATGCCCACAAGAAGCACAAGTCATGCACCCTTCAACCATGCGCATGTCGTACTGGCCACAAGACGGACAAGCAGGGCCGCGCGGGGCATCGAGCCCCACAACCTGCACCTGCTGCGGGTCGGACTTGAGCCCCATGCCTTCGCCGGCAATAAACCCGGTCGCAATCATGTGCTGTTCGATTACCCCGCCAATGGCGGCAAGGATGGACGGGATATACTTCCCCTTCATCCACGCCCCACCACGGGGATCAAACACGGCCTTCAACTCTTCCACCACAAAGGACACATCCCCCCCGCGCCGGAACACGGCAGAAATCATGCGGGTGAGCGCAACGGTCCACGCAAAATGCTCCATGTTCTTGGAGTTGATGAAGACCTCAAAGGGCCGCCGGTGCCCGCCGATCACCACGTCGTTCACAGTGATATAAAGCGCATGCTCGGAATCCGGCCATTTGATCTTGTAGGTATTTCCTTCCAGCTCGCTCGGGCGGTCCAAGGGCTCGGCCATATAGACCACTTCGCCCCCCTCGCTGACCAATGCGGGCTTGTCGGCGGGGGTGTCTTCGCTCACGGAAAGGACGGACCCGGTCACATCATTGGGCCGGTAGGTCGTGCAGCCTTTGCAGCCCTGATCCCAGGCAGCCATGTAGACATCCTTGAACGCCTCGAAGGAGATGTCTTCGGGGCAGTTGATGGTCTTGGAGATGCTGCTGTCGATCCACTTCTGCGCTGCCGCCTGCATCTTCACGTGATCCAGAGGGGCCAGTGTCTGGGCGTTGACGAAGTAGTCGGGAAGTTCCGCATCGCCCTTCAGATCGCGCCACATCTGCACGGCGTAGTCCACAACCTCTTCTTCCGTGCGTGAGCCGTCTTTCTGAAGCACCTTGCGCGTGTAGGCGTAAGCAAAGACCGGCTCGATCCCGCTGGAAACATTCCCGGCGTAGAGCGAGATCGTCCCTGTAGGCGCAATCGAGGTCAACAGCGCGTTGCGGATGCCATGTTCACGCACGGCGGCGCGCACGTCTTCATCCATGTTCACCATATTGCCCGAGGCCAGGAATTTCTCCGCATCAAACAACGGGAAGCTGCCCTTCTCCTTGGCCAGCTCAACCGAGGCGAGATAGGCCGCACGTGCGATCTCCTTCATCCAGGTCTCTGTCTGCGCCGCTGCCTCATCCGAGCCATAGCGCAACCCGGTCATCAGCAGGGCATCCGCCAGCCCGGTCACTCCCAGCCCTATCCGCCGCTTGGCCTGTGCTTCCTGCGCCTGCGCCTCCAGCGGGAATTTGGACACGTCGACGACGTTATCCATCATCCGCACGGCAGTGGTTACCAGATCGGTCAACGCCCAGCCGTCCAGTTGCGCGGCCTCCCCAAAGGGATCGCGCACCAACCGGGCCAGGTTGATCGACCCCAAGAGGCACGCGCCATAAGGCGGCAGAGGCTGCTCGCCACAAGGGTTTGTGGCCGAAATCGTTTCGCAATAGTTCAGGTTGTTCGCCTGATTAATCCGGTCGATGAAGATCACGCCCGGTTCGGCAAAATCAAAGGTCGCCTGCATGATCCGGTTCCATAGATCGCGAGCCTGAAGGGTCTTGTAGACCTTGCCGTCGAACGTCAGCTCCCACGCCGCGTCCGCCTTCACGGCCTCCATGAAGGCATCTGTTACCAGCACGGACATGTTGAACATGCGCAGACGGGCAGGATCAGACTTCGCGACAATGAAATCTTCCACGTCCGGATGATCGCAGCGCATGGTGGCCATCATGGCCCCACGACGCGAGCCTGCGGACATGATCGTGCGGCACATGGCGTCCCAGACGTCCATGAAGCTCAAGGGGCCTGAAGCATCCGCAGAGACGCCCTTCACATCCGCGCCCTTGGGCCGGATGGTGGAGAAATCATAGCCGATCCCACCGCCCTGCTGCATGGTAAGCGCTGCCTCTTTGAGCATATCAAAGATGCCGCCCATGCTGTCTGGGATCGTGCCCATGACAAAGCAGTTGAAGAGCGTTACACGGCGCGCGGTGCCCGCCCCCGCCGTGATGCGGCCCGCTGGCAGGTATTTGAAATCGCTGAGCGCATCGTAGAACCGCTCTTCCCAGGCCTTGGGGTCTTGCTCGATCTGCGCCAGATCACGGGCGATGCGCCTCCAGGTATCCTCCACCGTCACGTCATTGGGCGTGCCATCCGCATCCTTAAAGCGGTACTTCATGTCCCAGATTTGCTCAGCAATGGGGGCGGCGAAGGCAGACATGGGCGATTCCTCGGATCAGCTGGGAAGGTCCGCAGCCTACCAAGGAATAGCTCCGCTGGCTAGGTCATTTCCCGCGCCAAACAGGGCTATCGCTTTTGAGATTTGGTCGCGGTTCTGATGAGTTCGAGCATGAATGTATCCTGCCATCCGGCGCGTTTCAGCTTTCCTCGCATTGATCCTTTTGACGGTTCGGAGCGGGCGAGGTTGAGAGCGATGCGCCGTAGGATAGAGAGATTTTCGGGTCCGTTGTCTTTTCTGTTGCGCGCGGCGTCCTCGTTCATGGAGACGTCGAGCACCCAGTGAAGGCTGTTCTCGATACTCCAATGGGCGCGGGTGATGGACAGGAAACGCTCGGGAGAGAGCGGCGCGCTGATGAGGAAGTAGCGAGTTTGGCATGAGGTTTTATCGCCGACTTCGCGGGTGGCGACGACCTTTCCGATGGCCCTGAGCCCGGGCCAGTGATGCCGCTCGTCGAGCCAGGCAACGTCATGCGAGATCAACGCCTTGCGCGTCTCCAGTCGACCGTGTCCTGCGTCAACATTCTGATAAGTTTCACAGTTTTCGACATTTCCAGGATCATCCAGCCAGAGTGCCACATCCTCGTGCAGCGTCTCCTGATTGCGTTTCAGCGCCAGAACATAATCACCGCCAGCCTGCGTTACCGTCTCGGCTGTAGTGCGCTGCGTGTGCATAGCGTCCGCCGTCACAATCCGCCCCTTCAACGACAGCATGTTCAACAGCGCGGGCAGCGCCGTAATCTCGTTGGATTTTTCGTCAACAGCGACCTGCCCGAGTACGAGCCTGGCCTCAGCCGCAAAAGCCTGCACGAGGTGTAACGCCGACTGCTTCTTCGCCCTGTCGAAGGAGCGCCGCAACGACTTGCCATCAACCGCAATCACCTCGCCCAACTGGTCAGCGAACCCCTCTGTCAGGCGAAGCATCACTGACTGAAACGTGCCAGGATCGAGGGCGTTGAACAGGTCAGAGAACGCATCGTGGCTCGGTATTCCGTGCTTCAGTGTCATGAATGTGCGCAAAAACGGCTCTTTCGTCGTGCCAAATAGCGCCATGTCGCAGCAACCCTCGCCGCCACACATGGTCGACAACAGGCCGATCATAAGCATCTCATGAAGATCATGCCGTGTAGCGTTGCTCGTACGAGGGTCTTCAACGCCCTCAAAAATATGAGAAAAATCTTCCATCGCGGTCGCATCCTTTACTAATGACGCAATCCGTATGAATCCAATCAGACGTGATGCATAGTCAATATTTCAAAAGCGATTCCCCTGCCGCGCCAAACCACCACACTTGGACATCACTGTCAGATGACCTACCCTATGTCGTGGCTCCGGGGTGAGTCTGGGGATATCTGCGTGGTAAGTCTGTGGGCAAAAAAACCGTCAATCTGATCAAGCTCAGCGTGGGCAGCGAAAGCATCGAAAGCCTTGCAGAATGGCAGGCGACGAAACGCGCCCAGACGGCGGACGGCTACCCCCGGCACGTGACCCGCATGTGGCCCAAGCGCGAGTCAGACATCCTCAACGGCGGCTCGATTTATTGGGTGATCAAAGGCGAGGTTCTGTGTCGTCAGAGCGTGATCCGGCTGGATGAAGTGATTGGCAGCGACGGCATCCGCCGCTGCGCAATTGTCTCCGATCCTGAATTGATCCGCGTCGCCCCTGCCCTCAAGCGCCCGTTCCAGGGCTGGCGATATTTGGAGGTTGGCGACGCCCCCCCGGACCTTCGCGCCGGGGCCGAAGGCGACAGCGCTTTGCCGACGGAGCTGAACCGAGCGCTGGCGGAGATTGGGGTCTTGTAGGGATTGAGGGAAACCGGCCTTGCGACAAAGCCACCGCTGAAGAAACACACCCCAGCCCGGAATCAAGCGAAGCGCCGGGCCATCGCCTGCCCGCCCCACGGGTAGGCGATTTAGTGAGGCTGGGTGGTTCATCGCGAGGTATCGTAAGCGCTGAGGGATAAAGTGGCAGAGAACAGAAGTTGGATCGCCAACCCCGGGCAGGCGCTGGCCCTCTTGCACTTCCCTTATACGCCTGACAGCCATTTCGAAGCGTCCCCGTTGCCCCACACTGCCCTTCTCGCCTAACCTCCCCTTCAAGCCACCGCCAGGGAGCCACCAACGTGAAAGACCACCTGAACCCACCCAAAGACGCCCCCTTCACGGCAGACCCCGCGCAATCCTTCACCATCCCCGCGCGCTACTACACCAGCCCCGAAATCTACCACGCCGAAAAAGACGCGATCTTTTACCGCTCCTGGCTCTATGCCGGTCACATCAGCCAGGTCGCGGAACAAGGTTGCTACTTCACCACCCGCATCCACGACCAGAACCTCTTTGTCTCGCACGGGCGGGACGGTGAAATACGCGCATTCTTCAACGTTTGCGCCCACCGGGGGCACGAACTGCTGACAGGCGCCGGCAAGAAGAACGTCATCACCTGCCCCTATCACGCCTGGGCCTTCGACTTTGACGGCAAGCTGGTGAATGCGCGGAACTCTGAGAACGTCGCCGGGTTCGACAAAAGCACCTTTTCGTTGAAAGAGGTGCGGCTGGAGGTCTTCTGCGGGTTGATCATGATCAACCTCGATCCCGACGCCCAACCCTTTGCCGAACAATTCGACGGGTTGGAGGATGAAATCCGCCAATACCTGCCTTCGGTCGACACGCTGGCCTTCGCTCAGCGCGACACCTTCGACGTGGCGGCAAATTGGAAAGTGCTCGTGGACAACTTCCTCGAATGCTACCACTGCGCGCCCGCGCACAAGGATTTCGTGGACCTTGTGGACATGAGCTCCTACCGGACGATCACCCACAAACGCTATTCCTCCCAATGCGCCGCAGCACCCCGCACGACCAACTCCAAAGCCTTTAGCTTTGAGCCCGGAGAGGTGGATTTCGGCTATGCCGGTTTCTTCGTCTGGCCCAACTTCACGATCTGGATCTACCCCGGAGAACCGAACCTCTCGGTCCTGCAAATGAACCCCACCGCACCCGAGCGGTGTCTAGAGTATCAGGACTGGTTCACCCCCGGAGGCCAGATGACCCCGCAGCTGAAAGAGGCGGCCGAGTACCAACGTGACGTGCTGCAACCCGAGGACATCGGGTTGTGTGAAAGCGTGCAGCGGGGGCTGAACTCACTTGCGTATAATCAGGGGCGTTTCATCGTGGATCACGGGAAGACGGAGTTGTCAGAGCATGCGGTGCATCACTTTCAGTCGATGGTGTTGCAGGCGTTGGGGGTAGAGTTAGAGTAATTTTAGCGAAACGCCAAATCATGGGTGAAGAACTCTGCCAGCCCGGAGTCGAGGCGCAGCCGCCGGGCCACCGCAGGCGGAGATCAGGGAGTAGGTCCCCGCTGAGGAACTTAAGGAAGTTTACGGCAAATCCGTTGTTGAGTCCGAAACCAGCAAAAGCCGATTGTCTTGGCGTGATCGAGTAAAGACGCAGAATCACGATGGCATGAAAGCAGATGAAGCGGCATGCAGCCGCAATTGCGTTCCAAAACAAGGCTGTTTCAAGCAAACCTGCCAAACCGCTCTTCACCCCTCATACAACCCCTCAATCTCATCCGCATAGATCTCGTAAATCTTCGCCCGCCGCACTTTCATCGTCGCGGTCACTTCCCCGTCGTCGTGGTCAAGCTCCTTCGGCATCAGCCAGATCTTCTTGACCTGCTCGACCCGCGCTAAATCCTTATTCCGTTTCTCGACCTCCCCTTCGATCAGCTTCAAGACCTCAGGGTTCTCCGCCAGTGATCGGAAGGTGGTATAGGCAATCCCCTGCCCCTCGGCCCAGAGCCGCACGGTGTCCATATCAAGCTGCACCAAAGCCGCCACGTAGCGGCGCTTGTCGGCGATCACGATGACTTCCTTGATGAAGGGTGAGGCCTTGATCACGTTCTCAATGAGCGCAGGCGACAGGTTCTTGCCCGCCGCGTTGATCATGATGTCCTTCTTGCGATCTATGAGTGAGATGGAGCCGTCCGCCTCCAGCTTGCCCACATCACCAGTGTGCAGCCAGCCGTCCTGGATCGTCTCGGCGGTCGCCTCAGGGTTCTTGTAGTACCCCTTGAAAACGGTCGGGCCGCCAAAAAGCAATTCGCCATCCTCCGCGATCTTGGCCTCGACACCTTCCACCGCATAGCCGATGCGCCCCTCGCAGCAGCCCCAGTCAGACTGCACCGTGCCCACGCCAGAGGTTTCCGACATGCCCCAGGCCTCGCGGATGTTGACGCCAATGCCGCGCATGAAGGCGAGCAGGTCTTCGGAGATGGGCGCGGCAGCCGAAATGGCGAAAGTCGTGCGCCCCAGCCCAAGGTAGCTGCGGATGTGGCGGTAGACCAGTGCGTCCCAGAAGGCATGCGCCATGCGGTCGCGGCCCGTCCACGTATCCCGCCGTCGCGCGCCGCGGTCCTGCGCGCCCTTCAAGGCGGCCAACGTCATCAGGCGGCGCAGCTTGCCAGAGGTCTGGGCTTGCACAATCACGCCGGCCTGCATGCGTTCCCATATGCGCGGCACGCCAAAAAAGACCTGCGGTGCTACCTCTCGAAGGTCCAAAGTGATCGTCTGCAAGGACTCCCCAAAGTTCATCACGAACTGTTTGGACAGCGCGTTGATCACCGTCACCGCCTGTTCGGCGATGTGACACAGCGGCAGATAGCTCAGCACGTCCGTCCCCGGCCCGTAGTCCTTGAAGACGCCGTGCGCGATCCCCGCGCCCGCATGAATATTGCCGTAAGAAATCTCCGCCGCTTTGGGCAGCCCGGTGGAGCCGGAGGTGAAGACCATCATCGCGGTATCTTCCGGCGTGATTGCGGCCTGACGGGCCACAATCTCATCCGCGTGCACATCGAGCTTCGAGCGCCCCAAGGCCAGCAGATCGTCAAAAGACATAAGACCCAGCGTGTTGTCGCCCTTGGTCCCCTTGGGGTCAAAGATGATAAGCTGTTTGAGCTGCGGTGCGCGGTCGCCCAGTTCGATGATCTTATCAAGCTGCTCCTGATCCTCAATGAAAAGCACCGTGCTGTCAGAGGCGTTGATCAGATGATCAAGCTCAGCCGCAGGCGAAGTCGGATACATACCCACAACCACGCTCCCCGAGGCGTTGATGCCGAACTGCGCCTGCACCCATTCGCTGCGGTTTTCGCTCAGCACACCGATATGCGCGCCCTTCTCGACGCCCAGCTCCATCAACCCGGCAGCACAGGCCTGCATGATTTCCTGCAAGCCTTTCCAGGTGATCTCATTCCAGATGCCAAATTCCTTCTGGCGCATAGCCACGGCATCGGGCCGGGCGGCGGCATGGTCGTGGACCATCTGGACCAGCGGGGCGAAAGTCTCGGACTTGATGTCAAACGGCATAATGCGTCCCCTCAGCTCAACCACCTCTTGCGGCGCTTGTAGTGTTTCACATCGCGGAAAGACTGACGTTCCTCGCCCTCGCCCACGCCAAGGTAGAAGGACTGGATGTCCTTGTCGTTCTTGAGCGTTTCCACATCACCTTCCATGACGATCTGGCCGCTTTCCATGATATAGCCATAGTCCGCCACGCCAAAGGCTACGCCCGCGTTCTGTTCCACCAGCAGAATGGCCACGCCGTCTTCTTCGTTGAGGCGGCGGATGGTGGAGAAAATCTCTTCGACCACTTTAGGGGCCAGCCCGAGGGATGGTTCATCCATCAAAATGAGCTCGGGCCGCGCAATCATCGCGCGGCCAAAGGCGAGCATTTGCTGTTCGCCGCCCGACAGGTATCCCGCAATCTGCTTGCGACGCTCCTGCAGGCGGGGGAAGAAGTCATAGACCTTGTCATAGTCCGGCTTCACCTGACGGCGATCCAGCGCAGAAGAGGCCGCGATCAGATTGTCTTCGACCGTCATCTCCGAAAAGATGCGGCGGCCTTCGCGCACATGGAACAGGCCCTGTTGCACCAGCTTGTCAGGCTGAATGGTCAGGATGGACTGGCCTTTGAAGGCAATGCGCCCCTCGCCAATCTCGCCATTTTCCAGCCCCAACAGGTTTGACGCGGCTTTCAATGTGGTCGTCTTACCCGCGCCATTGGTGCCAAGCAGCGTGACGATCTTCCCATCCGGCACCTCAAGCGACAGCCCCCGCAGGGCCTGCACCGTGTGATGATAGGTCACTTCGATGTTCTCGATGGTCAGCACACTCTCGTCTCTTTCTGGCCAGTAATATCCCGGGGTCCGGGGCAGAGCCCCGAAAAGGGGTGGGAGGGCGGGCCCTCCCACCCCTCAACTCACACAGACAACCAGTCTGATTTGGGCGTGAACAATCCGCTTTCAGGATCGTAGGTGTAAACACGCCCGGTCCCGATTGCGTGGTTCTCCATAGAAACCGGCCCACCAAAGAATCCACCGGAATCCCAGTCCTTGATGGCCCCCAGTGACTCAGCGATATTGTCCGCCGTCATTTCCTTGCCCGCCTCGGCAGTATCGCGGAAGGCCTTCATGGCAATCTCAAGCCCGCACATGGTCTGTAGTGCCCAGGTCGACAGATAGTTCTCGAGCGGCGTACCCGCGAACATCGCCTTGGTCATCTCAGCGTAGGTCTGATAGCGCGGTGCATCGGCGTTGTCATAGAAATAGCGGTAAGGCATCACGCCCTCATAGCCCGCAAGGAACGGACCGGCCTCAGCCGTCACACGGTCGGCAATCAGCTTTTCCATGCCCCAGAACGTGCCCATGAACTTGGTCGGCAGACCAAACTGGCGCGCGCCGCCAATCAGCTGCGGCCAGACGCCGGTGACATAGCCGTGCAGGATGCAGTGGTCGGCCCCGGACTGCGCCAGCTTGGTCACGTGGGTCGGAATGTCCGCCCCCTGCGGCTTGGTGCTTTCTTCCAGCACAACCTCAAGGCCCAGCGCCTCAGCCGTGGCGCGCCCATGCTCAATCGGGTCGCGGCCAAATTCGGTGTTGGAGAAGATGAAGGCCACCTTCTGACCGCCCTCCGCCTTGATGTTGTTCAAGAGAATGTCGAACTGCGACTGATAGGACGGGCCGGACATATACTGGTATGGATGCGTCGCCGGATCCGCCAGCTCAGAGGCAAAGGACGTCGACCCCATGATCCGCGCGTTTTCGCCCTTCAGCTCAGGGGCGATCAGCTTCATCGCACCGGTGCTATCCGCAAAATAGCCGATCATGTCTGTGCCATGTGTGGCCAGCGCGCGCTGGTAGTTGGCCAGTGTGTTGTTGGGCACATAGCCGGAGTCTTCGGTCACGAACTTGATCGGTACGCCACCGACGCCGCCTTCGTCGTTGAAAAGCTTGGTCGCCATGGCGAACACAGGCGCCACAAGCTGGCCTGCGGTCGCAAACGGCCCGGTCAGCGGCAGGGACGCGCCCAGCACGTATTCGGCGGGCTGCGCACGCAGGATCATCGGTGTGCCAAGCGCCACCGTGGTGGCAGCCGTCGTTCCGAGGAACGTTCTTCTGTTCATGGTCATCAGGTTCTCTCCCTTTTCATGGCCTTGATTGGTTATCCGCGTGCGAACGGCCAACGGTTCGTGGCACGCAGTATTCTGTCAACGATCTGGGTGATGCCCAGCGGCTCTTTCAGCAGGAACACGACCAGCAGCAGGCCAAAGGCGATCTCCTGGAAGGGCGCGCGCAGCTGAGCCGCGCCGACGCTGTCTCCCGCCAGCGATCCCAGCCCCACCTTGATCAGCTCCGGTGCCAGGACGATCACGATCACACCAAATACTGGCCCCATGGTGCGCCCCATGCCGCCAATGATCAAGGCTGCGACCAGGTTGAGTGACAGGGCCAGCTCAAACTGCTCCGGCAGGATGCGGGCGTAGAAGTAGGCAAAGAGCGCGCCCGCCAACCCGCAATAGGCGGCCGAGAGGGCAAAGCTGGTCAGCTTGTACTTAAGCAGGCTGATCCCAAGGATCTCTGCCGAATAATCACGGTCCCGGATAGCGATGAAGGCGCGTCCGATCCGTGTGCGGATCAGGTTCTGTGCCGCCAGCAGCGACACCAGACCGACGACTGCGATAAACCCAAACATCTCGCGTTTGCTGTCCAGTACCCAGCCAAAGAAGTTCGGGCTGCCCGTGTTGATCCCCACCATGCCCCCGGTCCAGGGCGCAAAGAGGTCTTCCTCGATCAGGAAAATCACGATGAAATTCGCCGCCAGCGTGGCTACGGCCAGATAAAGCCCCTTCACCCGCAAGCTCGGCAGGCCAACGATCACACCAATGAAGGCTGCCAGAAACACGGCAAACGGCATGGCAAAGAAGGGCATCAACCCCGCCGGAATCGTGCCCGCTGCCAGATTGTTGAAGATCGTGACCGCATAGGCCCCGATGGCCACAAAGGCCCCGTGGCCCAGGCTCACCAGCCCGGTGTAGCCGGTCAGAATGTTGATCCCCACCACCGCGATCAGCAGGATACCCATCTGCGAGGCGATCAGGATCATGTAGTCGTTGGCGAATAGCGTGAACAGTGCCAGCAGCCCGATCACGCCGTAAAGGAACATCTGCTTGTAGCGGTTGTTGAGGACACGTTCGTCCGCCGCATAAGATGACTTGAGGTTCGCGTTGATCATATCCGCTCAACCTCCTTTTGGCCCAGCAAGCCATGGGGCCGCCAGATGAGAACCACCAGAACGGCCACATAAGGCACAATCTCAGCCCAGGAGCCGCCGAGCTGCCATTGCGTCATCGCCTCCAACACGCCCACGGCCATAGCCGCGATCAAGACGCCGACATAAGAATCCAATCCGCCCATCAGCACGATGGCAAGCACGCTGAACCCAAAGAGCCCGAGGCTTGGTGAGATACCGTTGCGTGTGGCCAGGATCGCTCCGGCGATGGCCCCCGTCGTGCAGGCCAGCACCCAGGCGCGACTGAACACTTTCGGCACCGAAATCCCCATAGAGTATGCGGTCGACTGGTCTTCTGCCGTTGCACGGATGGCGATGCCCCCCTTGGTGAAACGCACGAATAGCACGATGGAAAGAAATAGCAGTAGTGCCAGAATCATGTTCACCACATCCGTCATGAAGAGGAAGATCGTGGTGCCAAAGGCCTCGAACCGGATCGGCATATTGGGCGCAATGTAAGGCACATTAGCTGCATCCGCCGTCCAGATCAGGCTGGCCAGACCGGACAGCATGGAAATCAGGCCAACGGTTACCATGATCATCGCAAAGACGCTCTGCCCCATCAGCGGGCGCATCAGCAGGCGTTCGACGATACGGCCCAGAATGGCGCTGCCGATCAGGGCACCGATCAGCCCCAAGATGATGCGCGGCAGATTGGCCACCCAATCAAGCACAGCAGCCATGGGTGAAAACATCGGCAAATCGCCCTTGGCGACCACCAACCACTCTGGCTGCCAGGAGGCCAGCCATTCCGGCGCCCAGGGCTGGTTGGGGACGATCACGGAGAAGGTAAAATAGAAATAGGCTCCGAACATGATCAGATAGCCATGGGCGAAGTTCACCACTTTGGTGGCCTTGTAAACACTCACGATGCCCACGGCGATCAAAGCGTAGATGGCCCCGGCCATAAGGCCATTGATGGCAAACTGCAGGAACTGTCCCATCAGCAGGCACCCCCAAAAATCTGCGAGATTTTCGGTGCGATTTCCTGCGAGGAAATCACTCCGCTTGCCGCACGTGACCTGGAATTCTCGCAGAATTCCAAACCGATTTTCTCGTAGAAAATCGCACCCCTCATGCTGCTGCTCCCAGATAAGCCTCAATGACTGCAGGGTCTTTGGAGACCTCCTCCGGCGTCCCACTGGCAATCTGCTGGCCGAAGTTCAGCACCACGATGTGGCTGCATATGTCCATCACCATGTGCATGTCATGCTCCACCAGCAAAATGGTCGTGCCAAACTGCTCTTGCACGTCCAGAATGAAGCGGGCCATGTCCGCCGTTTCCTCGCGGTTCATGCCCGCCACGGGCTCATCAAGCAAAAGCACTTTAGGCCGCATGGCCAGAGCACGACCCAGCTCCACCCGTTTTTGCAAACCATAAGGCAGCATGGTGATTGGCAGCTTGCGGATGTGGTCGATTTCCAGAAAATCGATCACGCGCTCTTCGATCTCGCGGCGCAGCTCCAGTTCCTCGCGCTGTGCCGACCCGAAATACCGCAACGCCTGCCACACGTTTGTCTTTAACCGCGTGTGACCGCCCAGCTTGATGTTGTCGAGCACGGTCATGCCACGAAATAGTGCAATGTTCTGGAAGGTGCGCGCCAACCCAAGGGCCGCGCGTTTGTCAGGCGACATCGACGTGATGTCTGCCCCCTGAAAGGACACTTTCCCCTCCTGCGGCGCATAAAACCCTGAAATTACGTTGAAAAGAGAGGTCTTGCCCGCACCATTGGGGCCAATCACGCCGGTGATTTCCCCCTCGCGCGCTTCAAAGTTCATGCCCTGCAACGCTTTGATCCCGCCAAAGGACAGGTGCAGATTATCAATCCTGAGCACGCCGCATCTCCCCCTGCGCCGACTGCCTTTTGGCAGCTCTCCCTGTTGGCGCGCCTGTTTGGTCAGGTCTTCGCCGTGGCATCTACCCTAGCAAGGTCGGGCGGTGCCGCAAGCCTCTAGCGCGCCGTAACGCAGCGTCAGCTCAAACGGGTGAGCAGTTCTTGAAGGGTTGCGCGGTCTTTGTCGCCGACGGTGGCCATGCGGCTGCGCCATAGCGTGGCCTGGGATTGGAGGATCAACCCATCGCTCAGGATCTTGAGATGATTGGCCCGCAGGGTCTCACCTGAAGACGTGATATCAGCAATCGCCTCGGCCGTTTCATTGGCCACGGTGCCTTCCGTCGCGCCCTGGCTGTCCACCAACGCGTAGTCCGCCACCCCACCGGCGCGCAGGAAGTCACGGACCAGGCGGTGGTACTTGGTCGCAATCCGCAGCCGGAACCCGTGCGCGGCCCGAAAGGCCGCAGCCGCGGCATCCAAATCATCGAGCGTGTCCACGTCTACCCAGGCCTGAGGCACGGCGATGACCAGATCGGCATGGCCGAACTGAAGCTCTTGCACTGGCACCACCTGGCTGTCCCAAAGCGCCAGCTTTTCCTGCACCAGATCGGTCCCGGTGACGCCAAAGTGAATGCGTCCCTCCGCCAGCTCGCGCGGGATTTCACCTGCCGAGAGCAACACAAGTGCAACGTTCTCGATCCCGCCAACGACCCCCGCATATTCGCGATCAGAGCCCGCACGCTCAAGCGTGATGCCGCGCTTGCCGAACCAGTCGAAGGTCTTGTCCATCAGCCGCCCCTTGGACGGCACCCCAAGCCGGATCATGTGGCCGCCTCCAGCTCTAGCATCAACCCGGGGCGCATCACCCCGCCCACCGCCGGGATGGCCGCACCGCGCCCCAGCGCGCGGGTCAGCGCGTCATAGCGGCCGCCGCTCGCGATTGCAGGCAAATCCGCCCGCCCCTCAGCGCGAAAGCCAAAGACAAAACCGTCGTAATATTCCATCGTTGTGCGGCCATAGCTGGCCTCAAAGAGCAGCTGATCAGTGTCAATCCCGCGCCCTTTCAACGCCGCTTCGCGCGCTTCCACCCCTGCCACTGCAGCCGCGATCTGCGGCATGTCGACGGCCAGATCATGCAGGCGGCTGAGCGCAAAAGGCATGACCTCGCGCACGTCCAGTAGAGCTTCGATCAACGCGACCTCTTGCGCGGCAATCGTAGGGGCGGCGGCATCTTCGTGCAAAGCCGCAATGCGTGCGGCAATCTCAGCCTTTGAACGCAGCCCGATCGAAGGCGCATCTGTCGCGGCCTCACCCGCCAGCAAAGCGGCGCGTGTATGCGGAACCGGCGTGCGGCCCGCAAAGCGGTCGAGCAGCGCCCGAAACCGCCGCGGCCGCCAGATGTGGCGCATCAGGGCATTTTTGCGCCGTTCGGTGGTCTGCAGGCCCGCAACGGCGGCCATCAGGACACCAATATCCCCCGTCACCGCGCGCACGGGCAGTGTGGCCATGGCCTCTGCGATCAGGGCAAAGACCTCCGCATCCGCCGCTGCCGGGTCCTGACGGTCAAATACCTCATAGCCCACCTGGACATACTCATTGGCGCGGCGGTCGTCCTGCTCCTGCCGCCGAAACACCTCGCCCGCGTAGGTATAGCGCGCAGGCTCCGCCCCTTCGCGCATGTGCATCTCAACGACGGGAACCGTAAAGTCCGGGCGCAGCATCTGTTCCCCGCGCAAGGCATCGGAGGTCACATAGGCCCGCGCGCGGATGTCCTCGCCATAGAGGTCCAGCAACGTCGCTGCTGGCTGCAGGATCGGCGGCTCAACCAGCTGCGCCCCCTGAGCCTCAAAAAGCGCACGCAAGGCCGCGGCCTTGGCCAATGTCTGCGACCGGCTGGGCATCAGTAAAGGTCCAGGATCTCGCGCACTTTGGCGACCATATCGCCACGCGCAACCTCATATTGCTGAGGCCGCTCCGCCCATTCATCGTGGCTGGCCCCTTCGGCGATCTTTGCGCCCAGGATCAGGTCCTTGATCTGCACGACGCCTCTCTCATGCTCATCCCCGCCTTCGATGATAGCGACGGGTGAGCCGCGTTTGTCTGCATATTTCAACTGGTTGCCGAAGTTCTTGGGGTTACCGAGGTACACTTCCGCCCGGATGCCCGCTGTGCGCAGTTCCGCCACCATGGCCTGATAATCCGCCATGCGGTCGCGGTCCATGACGGTCACAACAACAGGCCCCTGCGCCTCCGAGCTGAGCCGCCCCTTGGCGCTGAGAGCAGCCAACAGGCGGTCCACACCAATGGAGACGCCCGTGGCAGGCACCTCTTGCCCGGTGAAACGCTTGACCAAATCGTCATAGCGCCCGCCGCCCGCAACAGAGCCAAAATTCCGCGTGCGCCCCTTTTCGTCCTGAATCTCAAAAGTCAGTTCAGCCTCGTAGACAGGGCCGGTGTAATAACCGAGGCCGCGCACGACTGACGGGTCAATCTCCACCCGTTCCGGCCCATACCCGCCTGCCGTCAGCAGGCTGGAGATCAGCTCAAGCTCATCCACGCCCTGCGCGCCAATTTGCGATCCTTCTACCAGTTCCCGCAGACGTCCCGCGGTCTGCGCGCCCGTGTCGCGCTTGGCTTCCATGAAGCCCATCACAACCTCTGCCTGACTGTCATTCAGCCCGGCCCCCTTCGTGAAATCGCCACTCTCATCTTTGCGTCCTTCACCCAATAGCGCCCGAACACCTTCCGGCCCCAAGCGATCCAGTTTGTCGATGGCCCGCAACACAATCCCGCGTTCGGCTTCCTTGTCATCCCCAGAAAGCCCCGCAACCTCCAGCACGCCGTTCAAAACCTTCCGGTTGTTGACGCGCACAATGTAGTCGCCACGCTCGATCCCGACCTCTTCCAGACAATCCGCCAACATCGCGCAAATCTCTGCGTCTGCCGCCACAGACGGTGCACCAACCGTATCCGCATCACATTGGTAAAACTGCCGAAACCGCCCCGGCCCGGGCTTTTCGTTACGCCAAACAGGGCCCATGGCATAGCGGCGGTAAGGCTTGGGCAGATCGTTCTGATGCTGCGCATAAACCCGCGCTAAAGGGGCGGTCAGGTCATAGCGCAGCGCAAGCCAGTCGCCTTCATCTTCCTGCCAGGCAAAAACACCCTCATTGGGGCGGTCAACGTCGGGCAGAAACTTGCCCAAAGCCTCCACGGTTTCCACCGCCGAGCTTTCCAAAGCATCAAAACCATAGCGGTGATAAACCGCCGCAATCTTGCCCAGCATCTCGGTCCGATGCGTGACCTCGGCACCAAAATAGTCGCGAAACCCTTTCGGGGTCGCGGCCTTGGGGCGGGGGGGCTTCTTGGGCTTGGCCATGGGGGTCATCCTCAGCACGGGTGTCGCGCCCCGCGTCTAGCCTGCCACGGCAAAGAGGGCAAGCAAGGCCCCTGCCTCTTTCTGGCTCAAAATATCCAAGCACCACGTCTGCCCAAAGGACCGTCTGTCCGGCCATAGCGCCACCGGGCCAAATAAGACCGAAATCGCTACCACGCCCTCTTGGCTTGCCTAAACGCCCATGCCATTGCAGCCTGCAGCAATCCAGAAAGGAAACGCGTTGGAAAAGCTCGAGGAAGAGATCGCTCACCTGACCCGCACAGTCGAAGAGCTGTCAGATGTCGTGGCCCGGCAGGAGGCGGAAATCACAACGCTGAACCGCCGCGTCCACATGCTGATGCAGCGCGAAGGCGAACGCGATGCAGAAGCCACAGGCGGTGTCGTCATCGGGGATGAACGGCCCCCGCATTATTGAGCAACGCCCAAATTTCCTGCGTGGAAATTTCTGCCCAGCCTAGCCGTTGGATTTGACGGTCGACGCCAGCACACTGCCATCATGGATCAACAGCTCCTTCCAGCTCTTGGCGTCGCCAAAACTGGGGTAGGCACTGACAAAAAACGTGTTCTTCTCCATGCGCCGTAGCCCGGCTCCACAGGGTTTGCCCCGCCCGACCCGACAGATCCGCCTCTTGAGCTTTTCATAAGCACGGTCTGTCTCCGCCTTGGGCAGGTGTTCACCCCCCGGCCCATAGTGCAGCACCTCATATAGCGACACGGACCCCAGCAACACATTCGCAGCCGTTAGCTGGCGCGGGCAGCCGTCGGCAAAGCCGGTGATGTAATAGGTTCGCATGCCCGTGGCCCCGGGCTGGCTGTCGTGCAGGGAATACCCCCGGGCTGTCGCCTTTTCGACCTTCTGGCCCAGGGGCTTGCCCTTGGCCTCACACACCCGCGCGACTTCCCCAAAAGGCAATTGCGTCCCAAAGCTGACCTCACGCGCATCAGGCCCGGAGCGCGGCTGAGCCGTTTTCGGCTTTGCCCGCTGACCAAAAAGCCCGCGGCGTTCCTATTGCGGCAACGTCGCTACAGGGGCGTCCAGAGATGCGACCTGCACATCTTCAGCTGGCACCGTCTCTGCCGGGTTTTCAGGTTCTGATGCCGCGCGTTCATCAGACACACCCCGCAAAAGGCCAAATAACCCAGCCCGGCGCGCAGGCTTGGCTGCGGGTAAGGCGTCGGGTGCCGCTCCGCTAGTGGCCTGATCCTGCGCAGGCGCTGTCGCTTCTTCGGTTAAATCTGCCGCAGGAGCCTGCTCCTGCGCCGGGGCCTGCCGAAAGAGACCTCGCAAACCACCGGGACGGGCGGATGTTGCGGTAGGCTCCGCCCCCTCGCCGGAGGCCGCATCCGTACCAAAGAACCCCTCGCGCGCGATCTCTTGCGCATCCGGCAGGACAGCAGGCGCACCTTCCTGGCCGAGCTCCACCTCGTCGATCCGGTCCACCCCGGCCAAAGGGTCCCCGCACCCTGCCATCGCGCAAAGTGCCACGCCAAGAATTGCTGGTCTGAGCATCACTCTCCCCGTCCGCTCCCCCCGCGTTGCATAAAGCGAAAACGAATCACCGTCCACGCGAGGCGGAAAAAGCGGGCGTATTGTTGCCCAGAAGACTCTGCTAGATTTCTTCGACCTCCAGCACGCCACCCAGTGAACGGATGGCACCCTTGATCTGCGGCGTGACCGGGAACTCAAGGCCCAGATCAACCTCAACCTCGCCCGGCAGCGCCGGGTCCATCAGGCAAAGCTGCACCGGCCCCTTGCCTGCGCCGCGCGCGGCGGTCCTTGCGCCTTCCAGCACCTGACTAACGGCGGCAATCGCCTCTGGTGCGTCGATGAACACCTTGAGGCCAATGCCGCTGGCATCCGCCACGGCCATGTCCACCGGGGCTACGGAGCGGCCCAGCAGCTTCAGCTGATCAGCCTCCATCGTGGCCTCAACCGTGACCACGACCTTTGATCCGGTCTCTAGATGGTCGCGGGCGGCCTCCAACGTGTCGGAGAACAGAGTGACCTCATACCCGCCCGACGGGTCGGACATCTGTGCAAAGGCAAAGCGGTTGCCGCGGGCGGATTTGCGTTCCTGCCGTCCTGCAACGACACCGGCGAGCCGCGCGTTCATGGCCCCCCGGTCTGAAACCTTGTCGGTCAATTCATCCAACGTCAGGAACGGCACGCCACGGTCGTTGCCCCATTTGCGTTTCAGCGGGGTCATATAGTCATCCAGCGGATGGCCCGATAAGTAGAAACCCACGGCCTTGAACTCTTCGGTCAGACGCTCAGCGGGCAGCCAGTCTTCGACCGGGTCCATGCGCGGCTCTGGCAGGTCATCGCCAGCCTCGCCAAAAAGCGAGACTTGGTTGGACGCCTTCTGTTCATGGATCGCCGCCGAGTAGTTCACCAACCGATCAAGTGACTGGAACACGCGGCGGCGGTTCGGGTCGAGCTGGTCGAACGCACCCGACCGCGCGAGCATTTCCAGCGGGCGCTTGCCCACACGCTTGAGATCCACGCGGCGCGCAAGATCGTAAAGAGTGGCAAAGGGCTTTGCCTCGCGCCCTTCGGTGATCAGCTTCATCGCCTCCACACCCACGTTCTTCAACGCGCCCAGCGCATAGACCAGCGCGCCGTCTACCACCTTGAAAGTCGCGTCTGATCGGTTCACGCAAGGCGGCACCCAAGGCAGGTCCAGCCGCTTGCGGACCTCTTCGAAGTAAACTGCAAGCTTATCAGTCAGGTGCAAGTCGCAGTTCATCACGCCAGCCATGAACTCAACCGGGTGGTTGGCCTTCAGCCAGGCGGTTTGGTAGCTGACCACGGCATAGGCGGCAGCGTGACTCTTGTTGAAGCCGTAGTTGGCGAATTTCTCCAACAAGTCAAAAACTTCTGTCGCCTTCTTCTTGTCGACGCCGTTCTCCTGCGCGCCTTTCTCGAATTTCGGGCGCTCTTTGGCCATTTCCTCGGCGATTTTCTTGCCCATGGCGCGGCGCAGTAGGTCAGCGCCGCCAAGGGAGTACCCGGCCATCACCTGAGCGATCTGCATCACCTGTTCCTGGTAGACGATAATGCCTTGGGTTTCCTCAAGAATATGGTCGATCAGGGGGTGGATCGATTCCAGTTCCCGCTGCCCATTCTTGACCTCGCAATAGGTCGGAATGTTCTCCATCGGGCCCGGACGGTAGAGCGCAACCAATGCAACGATGTCCTCGATGCAGGTGGGCTTCATGCGCTTCAGCGCATCCATCATGCCCGAACTTTCCACCTGGAACACGGCCACCGTCTTGGCCTGTGAATAAAGTTCGTAGGACAGTGGATCATCCAGCGGGATTGTCGCGATATCGTCAATCAGGCCTTCTGGAGGTGTGAATAACTCCGTCCCGTCTGCCGCAATATGTAAATGTCTGCCGGAGGCCTTGATCTGGTCCACGGCGTTTTGGATGACCGTCAACGTCTTGAGGCCCAGAAAGTCGAATTTGACCAGCCCGGCCTGTTCCACCCACTTCATGTTGAACTGTGTGGCAGGCATGTCGGAGCGTGGGTCTTGATACAGCGGGACCAGTTTATCCAGAGGTCTGTCCCCAATCACCACGCCCGCCGCATGGGTTGAAGCATTCCGCAGAAGCCCTTCAACTTGCTGACCATATTCCAGTAGCCGCGCGACGACTTCTTCAGATTTCGCCTCTTCCCGCAGGCGCGGTTCATCCGCCAGCGCCTTTTCGATGGAGACGGGTTTAACCCCCTCAACGGGGATCATTTTCGACAGGCGGTCCACCTGTCCGTAAGGCATCTGCAACACGCGCCCGATGTCCCGTACAGCGGCCTTGGACAGCAGCGCACCGAAGGTGATGATCTGACCCACCTTGTCACGGCCATATTTCTCTTGCACGTAACGAATGACTTCCTCGCGCCGGTCCATGCAAAAGTCGATGTCGAAGTCCGGCATACTGACACGTTCGGGGTTCAGAAAACGCTCGAAGAGCAGGCTATAACGCAATGGATCTAAATCAGTAATCAGGAGCGCATAGGCCACCAATGAGCCCGCGCCAGAACCCCGGCCTGGCCCCACGGGAATATCCTGATCCTTGGCCCATTTGATGAAATCGGCCACGATCAGGAAGTAGCCTGGAAAGCCCATGCCTTCGATGATGCCCAGTTCGAATTCGAGGCGTTTTTCGTACTCTTCAACCGGGGCTGCGTGCTCAATCACGGCCAAACGCGCTTTCAAACCATCCTGCGCCTGACGCCGCAATTCCGCGACCTCGTCGTCCGCAAATTTCGGCAAGATCGGGTCCCGGCGGTAGGCCATGAAGGCGCAGCGCTTTGCAATCTCGACCGAGTTTGCCAGTGCTTCGGGCAAATCAGCAAACAAAACAACCATTTCCTGTGGCGTCTTGAAGTAATGCTGTGGTGTCAGGCGGCGGCGGGCCTCTTGCTGATCAACGTAAGCGCCTTCTGCGATACAGATGAGCGCATCATGCGCCTCATACATCTCGGCCTTGGGAAAATAGACATCGTTTGTGGCGACCAGCGGCAGGTCCATGGCATAGGCCATCTCCACATGGCCGCGCTCTGTCAGGCGCTCCGCCTCTGAGGCGCTCCCGTCTTCACGCGGATGGCGCTGCAATTCGACGTATAGGCGGTCGGCAAAGATCGATTTGAAACGAGACATCAGTGCCTCTGCCGCCGGGCGCTGGCTGTCCTGCAAAAGCCGCCCAACTGGGCCGTCTGGCCCGCCGGTCAGGCAGATCACACCGGCAGAGAACTCCTCCAACTCGGCCAGAGTGACAGCAGGCAGCGCGCCGCCTTTGTCCACATAAAGGCAGGAGTTCAGCCGCATCAGGTTTTCATACCCGGCCTCGGACTGCGCCAGCAGCACAACGGCTGCGGGGTCGCGCGGCTTTTCCCCCGGACCGACCTCCACATAGGCCAAATCCACCTGACAGCCGATGATCGGCTGCACCCCGGCCCCGGCCATGGCAACCGAGAATTCAAGGGCTGCGAACATGTTGTTCGTGTCCGTCAACGCCAGCGCGGGCATGGCGGCATCCACGCACATCTGCGGCAGCTTTTTCAGCCGCAATGCGCCTTCCAGCAGCGAGTATTCGGAATGGGTGCGCAGGTGGATGAATCGGGGATCATTGGACATGCGCGCACCCTAGCTTGTGGTGCTGGCCCCCGAAAGGGGCAGATATGCCCGTCAGGGGGCCAACAGGTGCATGCCTGTGGGCGCATCAAGGGTCTGATCGGGGTGAATGTCGGCAAAAATCTCCAGAATGTTCTGTTCCGGGTCGCGGAAGAACAGGGTGCGGTGGGTCCAGTCCTGATCCGTCGGGGGTTCGATCTCGCCCACGCCTTGCGCCTGCAACGTCTCATAGGCGCGGTCCACATCTGCGGGTGGCACGCGAAAACTGAGTTGAACCGAGGCTCCCGGACCCCCCGCACCATCATAGCCCCGCCCCCGCGACCGCAACGCCAGAAAGACCCCGCCCACACGGAACGACACCAGATGCCCTGCCACTTCCTCCACCGCGAAGCCAAAGAGGTCCTTGTAGAACGCCACCATCCGGTCCAGATCGTCGCAAAGGACAATCACGTACCCGAGGCTGTGAATGGCCCCTATTCCTTTGTTGTTTTGCATGTTCCTGCTCCTTTCCTGTCTTCAAGCCACTGCAATCGCTTCGATTTCCAGCAACCATGCTTCATCAAAGATATCAGCAATGATCACCGTCAAAGCGGGATCATGGTCGCCCAAAACCCGGCGGCGCACGGTGCAGTAGGTGTCGCGATAGGCGCGGTCTGAGAGGTAGGTCGTGTGCTTGACGACATGCTCCAACCCCAGCCCTGCCGCGCGCAACTGGGCGGCCACGTTGGCCCAGGCCACCTCTGCCTGTTCAGCAAAATCGGTCGGCACGGTCCCATCCGCGCGCACAGGGATTTGGCCACTGACATAGACAGTCCGATGCGGCCCGGTGACCGACACGCATTGCGCGTAGCCGCTGTTGAGGTCCGGCGCATCCTGGGCGGCGATGTATTCCACTTTCATTTCGGTGTCCCCTTCTTGGTAGTGGCCCTGACGTAGTGGGCTAAGGCGCGAACCGACAAACCAGATGTGCTGCGGCACAGGGATAGAAATTCTCTGTCTGCAATTTGTCTGGCCCGTGCCATCATGCCTGCAGGAGACCCCGCCATGACCTACCGCCTGCCCTCACTGAACACGTTGCGCGCCTTCGAGGCTGCCGCGCGGCACGCCAGTTTCAAAACGGCAGCGGATGAACTTGGCGTCACCGCAGGCGCCGTCAGTCAGCAGGTCAAAAAGCTGGAAAGCTCACTGGGCGTCACGCTCTTTCGCCGCTTGCCGCACGGGTTGGTGCTGACCGCTCAGGCGGAGACCTACCTGCCCGCAGCCAATAACCTCCACTTGAAGTGGAGGTTTGAAACGCTTCGCTTGAACCGCTCGAAGCGGTTGGGGTTACAGATTACCTGTTAAACAGGTCGTCGAGGCGTTTGTCCTGTTGCTCTTGCGTTTGGATATAAGCTCGCACCGTGCGCTCATCTGCGCCGACCGTCGAGACGAAATAACCACGTGCCCAGAATTTATGCCCCGCAAAATTGCGGCGGCGGTTCTTGATGTTCTGCGCGATCCAGATCGAGCTTTTTCCCTTCATGAACCCGATCACATGCGCGACCGAGTGCTTGGGTGGGATGCTCAACAACATATGCACGTGGTCTGGCATCAGGTGCCCCTCTTCAATTGAGCACTCCTTCTGGCGCGATAGTCGGTGGAATACTTCACGCAATTCTCGGCGCAGGTAGCCGTAAAGTTCCTTCTTTCTGTATTTGGGCGTGAAAACCACGTGATATTTGCACTCCCAAGTACTGTGGTTAAGGTGATTTGTCGTTTCTGATGACATTGGAAGATTTCCCTTGCAGGGCTTCGAGCGGTCGAAACCCTCTAGGAAATCTTCCTCATATGTAGAACATCAGGGGTCCCCCAGCAAAGCTGGGGGCTTGTCAATGGGGACAGTCACCCGGGTCTTCGAAGATCTGACCGCAGCGACCGAAGCCATCGCGCCTGATATCAACAGCCGAAAATTCCGTGTGGGTTTGGGACCGGACATAAAGGCGGTCTTACCTGCAGGGTGGCCGCGCCACGATCCCGGGTTGCAGCGACATGCGCGGGACTGCGTGGAGACCTCGGACATTGATCTGCTGCACACGAATGATCTGGATTGCATGATCCGCACTGGTGGTGGGCCTTACCGTGATCTGGCCTTGGTGCTGGTTCCCGCAGGCGAAACCGCTTTCCACTTCGTTTGCCGCCCCGGTCTTGCCAATTGCACGCAAGCCAAGGCGATTTTGGCCGATTTATCGAAGCTCGCTGTGGGCTAGGATATTACTTAGCAAAATTACTAAGTGTCTTGACAAGCAGGCCCGCGCAGCAATACTTAGCAATATGACTAACCAACTGGACGCCTGTTTCTCTGCTCTTTCCGACCCGACTCGCCGGGCCGTTGTCGAACGGCTGGCAGCAGGGCCTGCGACGGTCAGTGATCTGGCCGATCCTCATGACATCGCCCTGCCGACTTTCATGCGCCATCTCAAGGTGTTGGAGGACGCAAGTCTTGTGCGATCCTCGAAGAAGGGTCGCGTGCGAACCTGTCAGATTGATCCGGCCGCTTTGATGGAAGTGCAAGGCTGGCTCGAATGGCAGCGCCGCGTCTGGGAGGGACGGCTCGACCGGTTGGCGAGACTGGCAGACCACATCGAAAGGACCACTTCATGACCACCGATACGGACACATTTACCTTTTCGCGCAGCTTCCCGCTGAACCCCGACAAGATGTGGCACCTGATGACCGACGCAGGCATGCGCGAAGCCTGGAGCGTGCCAGATGATAGCATGGTGCTGGAAACCGTGGCCTCTGACCTGAGCGTAGGCGGCGTGGATCACCACCGCTGCGGGCCAGCGGACGCGCCGGAGTTCGAGGTTGAGACACGCTGGTACAACATCGCGGGGCCCAACGCAGCGACGTTTTCCGAGACCATCATCGCAGGCGGTGCACGGTTGGGTGCGAGCCTTGTGACCTATCTGATTGCAGCGGATGGCGCGGGGTCAAAGGTCGACATCACGGTCGCCGTGTCCTCCTTTGTTGGCGCGGAGATGATCGAAGAGTTCCGCGCAGGCTGGGAAGGTGGCTTTGAAAATCTGGCCAAGATGGCAGCAGGGCAAAGCTGACCTCTTGCCAAGCGCGGGCCTTCCCGATTAGCCTGAAGGTACACAAGCCCGCGCCCCTCTACGCCGCATCGAGCGGAGCGCGCCAAAGGGCCACTTTGTACCGCGGCGGGCCGAATACATGGACATCTCGTTTCTTCTGAATGGCGAGCCCGTGTCCCTGTCGGACATTTCCCCGACGACGACGCTTCTGGATTGGCTGCGCGAGGTGCGCGGCCTGACCGGCACCAAGGAAGGGTGCAACGAAGGCGACTGCGGGGCATGTACCGTCTTGGTAAGCGACGCAAGCGGATCGCGCGCGCTGAATGGCTGCATTCTTTTCCTGCCGCAGGTGAACGGCAAACATGTGACCACGGTCGAAGGGCTCAGCCCACCGGACGGCGGCCTGCACCCTGTGCAGCAAGCCATGGTGGATCACCACGGATCGCAATGCGGGTTCTGCACGCCAGGATTTGTCGTCTCGATGGCGACGGCGCACCTCAACGGGGCGAAGGATCACGATGTGCAGCTGGCAGGCAACCTCTGCCGTTGCACCGGTTATGCCCCGATTATCCGCGCCGCCGAAGCCGCAGAGCAGCAACCAATCCCCGAACACCTCCTCTTTCTGGCTGAAAATATCCCGGGGGAGTCGCCGCAGGCGGCGGGGGCAGAGCCCCCACTCTACGTCCAGCCCCAAAGTGCGGAGGCCTTGGCCACCTGGTACGCCGCCAACCCCGACGCCACGCTGATCGCCGGTGCAACGGACGTGGGCCTTTGGGTGACCAAGCAATTCCGCGATCTGGGCAAGGTCGCCTTCCTGAACCAATGCAATGACCTCAAGGGCATCTCGGAGACCGACAGTGACATCCGCATCGGTGCCATGACCTCCTTGACGGATGTGGAGACCGCGATTGCCGACCTCCATCCAAGCTTTGCCGCGATGATCCGGCGCTATGGCTCCGTTCAGGTGCGCAATGCGGCGACGATCGGGGGCAACATCGCCAATGGCTCGCCCATCGGGGACAGCCCGCCTGCCCTGATTGCGCTGGATGCCACGCTGCATCTGCGCCACGGCGAGAACAGGCGCAGCCTGCCGTTGGAGGATTTCTTCATCGCGTATGGCAAACAAGATCGCACGCCGGGGGAGTTTGTGGAGGCGGTCTCGATCCCCAAACAGCCCGACACCTTGCGCTGCTACAAGCTGTCGAAGCGCTTTGATCAGGACATCTCTGCCGTCTGCGGCTGCCTGTCGATCACCGTGGAGGACAACACGATCACAAACGCACGCCTCGCCTATGGCGGCATGGCAGGCACGCCGAAACGAGCAAGCGCTGCTGAGGCCACACTCAATGGCCAACCGTTCAGCCAGGAAACGATCCGCTTAGGCATGCAGGCGATGGCTCAGGATTTCACCCCGCTCACCGATATGCGTGCCTCTGCCAGTTACCGGATGACAGCCGCGCAGAATATGCTGATACGCTACTTCCACGATATGCAAGGCACTGCCACGGACGTGTTGCAGGTGAGCCCATGAGCGTCGCCGAACCCCTGACCCATGACGCCGCCCCCCTGCAGGTGACGGGGGCTGCGCGCTATGTGGATGACATTCCGACGCCGGCCAACACGCTGCATCTGGCCTTTGGCACCAGCCCGAGTGCGGCGGGACGGTTGACCGCGATGGACCTGGAACAGGTCCGTCGCGCCCCGGGCGTGGTCAATGTATTGACCGCGCAAGACCTCGAACATGATGCCGATACCTCGCCGTCAAATCACGACGAGCCTCTGTTGAGTACCGGTGACATCCATTTCGCCGGCCAGCCGCTGTTTCTGGTGATCGCGACAAGCCATCTGGCCGCGCGTTTCGCGGCGAGGCAGGCGGACCTCGACCTCGCGAAAACCGATCCCATCCTCACCATCGAGGACGCACTTGCCGCCAACGCCCGGTTTGAGGAAGGCCCGCGCATCTATCAAAAGGGCGACGCTGACGCGGGACTCAAGGCCGCAGCCAATACCCTCACTGGGTCCATCACCATGGGCGGGCAGGAACACTTTTACCTCGAAGGTCAGGCCGCTCTCGCCTTGCCGCAGGACAATGGGGACATGGTGGTGCATTCCTCCACCCAACACCCGACGGAGATCCAGCACAAGGTCGCCCATGCCTTGGGCAAACCTATGCATGCCGTGCGGGTGGAGACACGCCGCATGGGCGGTGGTTTTGGCGGTAAGGAAAGTCAGGGCAACGCGCTGGCCGTGGCCTGTGCGGTGGCGGCGGCCAAAACGGGGCGGCCCTGCAAGATGCGCTATGACCGGGACGATGACATGGTCATCACCGGCAAGCGGCATGATTTCCGCATCGATTATACGGCGGGCTATGACGCGACGGGCCGGATCACCGCGCTAGACGTCACGCACTACACCCGCTGCGGCTGGTCGATGGACCTGTCTTTGCCCGTGGCTGACCGCGCCATGTTGCACAGTGACAATGCTTATCATCTGAACGACATCCGCATCACGTCGCATCGCTTACGCACCAACATGTGCTCGGCAACCGCCTATCGCGGGTTTGGGGGGCCGCAAGGCATGCTGGGCATTGAAAAGGTGATGGAAGACGTGGCGCGGCATCTGGGGCTGGACCCGTTGGAGGTGCGGCGGGCCAACTATTATGCCGATGCACCTGCTAAGGAGCAGACCACGCCCTATCACCAGCCCGTCACCGATTGCATGATCAATGCGATGACTTCGCGGCTGGAGGAAACGGCGGAGTATGCCAAACGCCGCGCAGTCATTGCCAAATGGAATGCAGCCCAGCCGATCCTGAAACGCGGGATCGCACTGACGCCGGTGAAGTTCGGTATTTCATTCACGCTCACCCACCTCAATCAGGCGGGAGCGTTGGTGCATGTCTATCAGGATGGCTCCATCCATCTGAACCACGGCGGGACCGAAATGGGACAGGGCCTATTCCAGAAGGTGGCGCAGGTTGCGGCCTCCCGTTTCGGAGTGCCGCTGGAGGCGGTCAGGATCACCGCCACGGACACAGGCAAAGTGCCCAATACCTCGGCCACGGCAGCGTCTTCGGGGTCTGACCTCAATGGCATGGCTGTGCAGAACGCCTGCGATGAGATCAAGCTGCGGATCGAGGACCATCTGGCAGAGCATTACCAGACCCGCGACATCACCTTTGCCGACGGGATGGTGCGGATCGGGAATGAAGAGATCACCTTCGCCCAGGCTGCCGCGTCGGCATATGAAAACCGCATCTCTCTGTCCGCCACCGGCTTCTACAAAACGCCCGATATCGAATGGGATCGCATCGCCGGACGGGGGCGACCGTTTTACTATTTTGCTTATGGCGTGGCCTGTACCGAGGTGGTGATTGACACGCTGACCGGCGAAAACCGCATTCTGCGCGCGGACATCATCCATGACGCCGGGGCCTCGCTGAACCCCGCACTTGATATTGGCCAGATCGAAGGGGGCTATGTGCAGGGTGCGGGCTGGCTGACGACGGAGGAACTTGTCTGGGACGACAAAGGCGTGCTGAGAACCCACGCGCCCAGCACCTACAAGATCCCCGCCTGTTCGGACCGTCCTGATGTGTTCAACGTGGCACTCTGGGATCAGCCGAACCCTTCTGCCACCGTCTATCGGTCAAAGGCCGTGGGGGAGCCGCCGTTCATGCTGGGCATCTCTGCCTTCATGGCCCTGTCGGACGCCGTGGCCGCCTGCGGGCCGGGCAAGGGGGACCTGCAAGCCCCCGCGACGGCAGAAGAGGTCCTGAACGCCGTGCAGAGGGCGCGGTCGTGAGCGCGATCTGGGTTGAGATCACGGCCACCAAAGGCTCCGCCCCGCGCGATGCGGGCACGGTGATGAAGGTCACGGCGGAAGAGACCAAGGGCACCATTGGCGGTGGCGCACTGGAGCATCAGGCCATCGCAACGGCCCGGCAGATGCTGGAGACGGGCGCGGAAAATGTGACCCGCAAAGTGCCGCTGGGCCCCGGTCTGGGGCAGTGCTGTGGCGGGGCGGTGGAGCTTTACTTTACACGTAGCCCGCGACCGATGGAGCGGGAGAGATTCAAGGTGCATCGCATGGTCTCCAACCGCCTGCACCCCCTGCACTTGTGGGTCTGGGGCGCGGGCCATGTGGGGCGCGCGGTGATTGAGGCGGCCCATCCGCAAGCCTTCAAGATCACCTGGGTCGATGACGCCGCGACCCGTTTTCCTGCGCATATGCCCGAGCATGTAACGCGCACCCCGGCCGCCAATATGCCACTTCTGGCGCACCGTGCGCCGAAGGACGCGCGCCACCTGATCTTTACCTATTCTCATGACATCGACCTCGCGCTGTGCGCGGCCCTGCTGGAACGCGGCGCAAATTTCATCGGGTTGATCGGCTCAGGCACCAAACGCGCGCGTTTCTTCAAGCGGTTGCGCGCAATGGGGCTTGACCCCGCGCCGATCACCTGCCCGATTGGCGACAAGTCATTGGGCAAGCACCCCCGCGCCATCGCAGATGGCACGATCCGGGCGCTGCTGGACCGAACAGAATGGAAGACCTCGGCATGACCGAAACGCCTCTGCTGCATCTGACGGGCCTGACCAAGGCTTACCCCGGGGTTGTCGCAAATGACGATGTGACGCTGACGATAGCGCCGGGCGAAGTTCATGCGCTGCTAGGGGAGAATGGCGCAGGCAAATCCACCCTGGTGAAGATGATCTATGGGCTTGTGAAGCCTGACAGCGGCAGCATGCAGATGCACGGCGCGGCCTTTGCCCCGCCAGAGCCCCGTGCCGCACGAGCGGCGGGCGTCGGCATGGTGTTCCAGCACTTTTCGCTGTTTGACGCGCTGACGGTGGCCGAGAACATCGCATTGGGCATGGAAAATGCCCCCAAGATGGGCGAACTATCGCGGCAGATCAGGGAAGTTTCAGAGACCTATGGTCTCCCTTTGGCCCCCGACCGTGTGGTGGGGGATCTGTCTGCCGGAGAGCGCCAGCGGGTGGAGATCATCCGCTGTTTGCTGCAGGAACCGAAACTTCTGATCATGGATGAGCCGACGTCGGTTTTAACCCCGCAAGAGGTTGAAATCCTGTTCAAAACCTTGCGCAAGTTGTCCAGCTGAGGGGACCGCGATTCTTTATATCTCGCACAAGCTGGAGGAAATCCGCGCGCTGTGTGATGCGGCGACCATTCTGCGACTGGGCAAGGTGGTGGGGCATTGCACGCCGTCTGAAACATCTGCCCGGGATATGGCGGAAATGATGGTGGGCTCCACGCTGAAAACGCCGTCTCGTGCAGGCACGACCATCGGGCGAGGTGGTGCTGGCGTTGAAGAACCTTTCCGCCCCCTCGCCCAGCGACTTTGGTATGCCGTTGCGGGACATCTCGGTCGAGGTGCGCAAGGGAGAAATCCTGGGCATTGGCGGGGTTTGCGGGCAATGGGCAGGACGAGCTGTTGGCCGCCCTCTCGGGCGAGGCGCCAAGTCCGACGGGTTCGGTGCTTTTTGCGGGTCAGGATGTGAGCAGGCAGGGACCAACGTCACGCCGCGCCCTGGGCATGCTGGCAGCACCTGAAGAGCGTCTGGGGCATGCGGCGGCCCCTGATATGTCCTTGACGGAGAACGCCCTGTTGACTGGTGCCGTGCGCGAGGGGCTGGACAAAGGCGGGATGCTGAACTGGTCCGGCGCGCGAGCGTTTGCAAAAAAGATTATCGAGGCATTTGATGTGCGTACTCCCGGCCCTGCAAATGCGGCGCGGTCCTTGTCCGGCGGGAATCTGCAGAAGTTCGTGATAGGACGCGAGGTGCTGCAGCGCCCTGAGGTGCTGGTTGTGAACCAGCCGACCTGGGGCGTGGATGCCTCAGCTGCGGCGGCCATCCGTCAGGCGCTGATGGATTTGGCGGAGAACGGAGCGGCGATCATTGTGATCTCTCAGGATCTGGATGAGCTGATGGAGATTTCCGACCGGTTTGCCGCCTTGAACGAAGGGCGGTTGTCGCCCCCTGAGACCACACAAGGTCTGACGGTGGAGGCAATCGGGCTGATGATGGGCGGCGCACACGGGATGGAGGTGGCCCATGTTTGAGCGGGGCGCGGAATTTTTTGAAAATTCCGGGACGTTTTCTTTGGAAGAAAACGGGCCTGTGGCACGCGTTGGGTCTGAACGTAAAGGTGACGTTTGTGGAGAGTTCGGATTTGAGTTTAGAGGAAGGGTGAATGGGAGGGCTGGCGCGTGATCCGGCTTGAGAAGCGCCCGCAGCCCAGTCGGGCTTTTTCGTTGGCTACGCCTGTTTTGGCAGTCGTGGCAACGATGGTATTTGGCGGGCTGCTCTTTGCGGCGTTGGGCAAGGACCCGCTGGTGGCCATTCGCACGATCTTTTGGGACCCCTTGTTTGGCGAATTTGCGTTTTTCTACCGGCCTCAGTTGCTGATCAAGGGCGCACCGCTGGTGCTGATCGCGATTGGTTTGTCGTTGGGGTTCAAGGCGGGCATCTGGAACATTGGGGCCGAAGGGCAGTACATCATGGGCGCTCTTTTTGGCGCTGGTGTGGGGTTGGCGTTTTATCCAACGGAGAGCGTTTTCATCTTCCCCCTGATGGTCTTGGCAGGTGCCTTGGGCGGCTGGATATGGGCGATGATCCCGGCCGTTTTGAAGGTTCGTTTTGGCACCAATGAGATCCTTGTGTCGCTGATGCTGGTCTATGTGGCAGAGCAGTTTCTGGCCTCTATGTCGTTGGGTTTGTTGAAAAACCCTGAAGGATTTGGCTTCCCGGGATCGCGGAACCTGCAGCAATATGAAAGCGCCCATAATGCGGAACTGATCGCTGGGTCCGGCATGCATTGGGGTGTGGTGACGGCGTTCATCGCTGTAATCCTGGCTTATGTGTTGCTGACCAAGCATCGGCTGGGATTTGCCATTCGGGTCACCGGAGAGGCCCCGCGCGCGGCGAAGTTTTCAGGCGTGAACCCGACACGGCTGGTGCTGTTTTGTCTGGGGATGTCTGGCTTGCTGGCGGGGCTTGCGGGCCTGTTCGAAGTGTCCGGTCCGGCGGGTCAGATCACCATTGATTTCAATGTGGGCTATGGGTTCACCGCGATCATCGTGGCCTTCCTCGGCCGTTTGCATCCGGTGGGGATTTTGTTGGCGGGGCTGCTGATGGCGCTCACCTACATTGGTGGCGACATTGCCCAGTCGAATTTGGGCCTGCCTGCCGCTGCCATTCAGGTGTTCCAGGGGATGCTGCTGTTCTTCCTGCTGGCGCTGGATATGTTCACGAATTACCGGCTGCGGTTTGGTAGCGGGGAGGTGGCGTGATAGTGCGTTCGAACGAAGGTATGCTGACACTCTACCGAATTCTGAGGGTCATGTTCGCAGGTGTCCTCATCGTAGGCTTCATCCAAATGCTTTGGAACGGTCACTGGCCAATGATTGTCGTGTTCATTGGCCTCGGCGCATTGGTCTATTTCTCCATTATCGCGGTACTTCTGACGCTCCGGGAAGTGCTCAGAATGGTCAATCAAGAGAACCGGGGATAGCAAACATGGACCTGACAGCCATCAACCCCATCCTCTTTATCGCAGGATTTCTGATCGCTGCGACGCCCCTGATCTTCGCCGCCATCGGCGAATTGGTGGTCGAGAAATCCGGCACGCTGAACCTTGGCGTCGAGGGCATGATGATCACAGGGGCGATCTGCGGTTTCGCAGTGGCGGTGGAGAGTGGGTCGCCTTTGCTGGGATTTGGAGCGGCGGCGATTGGTGGAGCTTTGCTGTCGCTGCTGTTTGCCTTCCTGACGCAGATCACACTGGCCAATCAGGTGGCCTCTGGTCTGGCCTTGACGCTCTTTGGGCTTGGGCTGTCATCGCTTCTGGGCCAGTCCTACGTAGGCATCAAGCCGCCCCGGTTGGAGGATGTTAACTTCGGGCCGTTGGCGGATATTCCGGTCATTGGGCCGATCCTCTTTACCCATGACATCATTCTCTACCTCGGCCTGATCCTTGTGGCCGCCACATGGGCCGTCCTGAAATTCACCCGGGCGGGGCTGATCCTGCTGGCCGTGGGTGAAAGCCATGATGCGGCGCATGCGTTGGGCTACAAGGTCGTGCGTATCCGGACGCTGGCGATCATGTTTGGCGGGGCCTGTGCGGGCATTGGCGGGGCCTACATCAGTCTGATCCGTGTGCCGCAATGGACCGAAGGCATGACCGCAGGCGTAGGCTGGATCGCTCTCGCGCTGGTTGTTTTTGCCAGCTGGAAACCCTGGCGGCTGCTGCTGGGTGCCTATCTTTTTGGCGGGATCACGCAATTGCAGCTTAATCTGCAGGGCGCAGGCGTTGCCATCCCGGTGGAGTATTTGGCAATGTCGCCCTACCTGATCACAATCATCGTTCTGGTGATTCTGAGCCGGGACAAGTCTGCCGCGCCTGCTTCGCTTGGGCGCACCTTCCATGCCTCAAACTAGGGGCCAACATAAATCACAATGGGGATGATTATGAATCGTAGAAGTCTTTTTGCAGGGGCCGCTATGGCGCTTGCGCTGGCCACGGGTGCCTTTGCCGATGGCCACGCCAAAACCAAGGTCGGTTTTGTTTATGTGGGCCCCGTCGGCGACGGCGGCTGGACCTATGAGCACGACCAGGGCCGCAAGGCGGTTGAAGCCGCGTTCGGCGACAAGGTCGAGACCGTTTATGTGGAGAACGTGGCCGAAGGTCCGGATTCTGAGCGTGTGATGACGCAGATGGCACTGGATGGGGCTGACCTGATCTTCACCACGTCGTTTGGCTACATGGACCCGACCATCAACGTGGCCAAGAAGTTCCCGAACGTGAAGTTCGAGCACGCCACCGGCTACAAGCGGGCTGAAAACGTGTCGACCTACTCCGCCCGTTTCTACGAAGGCCGCGCCATTCAGGGCCACATCGCGGGCAAGATGACCGAGAGCAACATCATCGGCTACATCGCTTCCTTCCCGATCCCGGAAGTCATTCGCGGCATCAACTCGGCCTATATCCACGCCAAGAAGGTGAACCCGGATGTCGAGTTCAAGATCATCTGGGCCTACACGTGGTTTGACCCTGCCAAAGAAGCTGATGCTGCCAAGGCGCTGATCGACCAGGGCGCAGACGTGGTGCTTCAGCACACTGACTCCACCGCGCCTCAGGCCGCCGCTCAGGAAGCAGGCAACGTGATGACCTTTGGTCAGGCCTCTGACATGCCCGCCTATGCGCCCTGGCCACGCGTGTCCTCGATCATCGATGATTGGGCCCCCTACTATATCGCGCGCACCAAGGCCGTGATGGACGGCACATGGGAAAGCACCGACACCTGGGACGGCATTGGTGCCGGAATGGTTGGCATCGGTGAGATTTCCGACCGGGTGCCGGAAGACGTGAAAGCCGAAGCGCTGGCCATGAAAGCGGCCCTTGCTGACGGGTCCTACCACGCCTTCACCGGCCCACTGAACAAGCAGGACGGCACGCCGTTCCTGGCCGAAGGTGAGACGGCAGACGACGGCACGCTTGCGGGCATGAACTTCTATGTTGAAGGGCTGACCGGCGAAATTCCGCAGTAAGCGCGCTGACAGGAAACGCGAAAGGCCCTGCATGCGCGGGGCCTTTCTTTTTTGTAGTTGAAGTTGGCCTGATCCGGGATCGGTACAATGCCGGGCCATACAAGCTTAAGCGGCTTTCGCTCTAGAAGACTGTCAGCAACGCACCAGCCACAGCGGGTGCCAGCAGGCCGACAAGGCTGGCCAGCCGCTTGAACATCTCCTCATCAAAGACGGCCTGGAACCCGCCACCATAGGCGGCACCTTCGAGGATGCTTTCCAACTTGGGCTGATATCCCCCCAGCACATAAGCCAGGTCTCGGTCTACCAGTGGTGGCTTTTTGTCCTCCTTTACCGGTTCGGCCTCCAGCTGGACTGTGTCCGCGAGCGGCGATGTCAGGCTCGCCTTGCCTTTGAGCGACCAGCTTTTGGCGGGCTTGTCGGCTTTCTTTTCTTCTGTGGCAATGTAGGGCAGCAATCTACTGGCTGCGGTCGTGTAGATCAGAAAGACCGAAACGGACATGCCAACGCCCAAAACCATGATCCAAGCGTCTCCGCTGGCGACAATGGCATCTCGCAAAGCGCCTTCGGCCTTCAGTTCCCCCTCCAGCACGTCAAAGCCAAGCGAGACCAGAACAAGGGTTGCGATCATGACAGCGATCAATGCGATGCACAGCGATTTGACGGCGGCAAAGTTCCCCTTTGCGCTTGCCTCTCTGGACACCTTGGGCAGTTTGGCGTCGTTTTGAATAGGTTTATCCACCGCAGCGTCGCCTGTGGTTTTGTCGGAGCAACCCAAAATCAGGACATCCAGCTCGGACACTTTTTCTGGCCACTTAGGCTCACCTTCTGCGCCCAGCTTGCCTTCGGCTTTCAACTTTTGACGTGCCTTGGAGGCTTCCTCCTCCATTTTGACGACGAGGTTTGCCAGACCAACTTTGACAGCATGTGCCCGCGCCGGGCTTGGGAAATCCTCCGCCAGCCGCCGTGTGGTCAATGCGGTCACAAAGATCAAAGTACTGGTCATTGTACCAACGGCGATCCAAAAGACCGGGACAGGAAAACTCTGGTCATCCAATACGCCGGGCAATGCAAAAGACGTTTCGAAATCGATTTGAATCAAAGCCTTTGCCAGCATGAACGCAAACAAGAGCGCAAAAACCGTTGGCCAGGCGCGGTAAACCTTCCAAATGGTCCAATCCTTATCTTTCCGGGTGGCTCTTTTCACCCAAATACGGTTCGCAATCCAAATTTGGGCGACAAAGGTCATGATCGCCCAGGCAAGATAAGCGACGGCCACAGCCATGAAAGTCATCACTGACCGATAGTGAATGTACTGCTTCGCTTCAGCTTTGTTTCGCGTTTCGTTCGCCTTGGCGTCTCGTGCGGCGGCATCTTCCGCTTCGGCCCTCATGATCTGCTCGATCGCATTCAAACGCTTGGAGGCAGTCTCTGCGGTATCGATTTGAAATCCTTCAAGAGCGCTCAGTGTTTCTGCGCGATGATCTGCAATAGTCTTTGCGCCGGTGGAATCCCCCACTTCAATATTGCCACCCTTCTTCTCAACCTTGATCCGTTCTTTTTCGGATTTGGCCATGCCGGTCGTGTCATCAGGGGAATCGCTTTTGAAATATTGACTATGCATCACGTCTGATTGGATTCATACGGATTGCGTCATTAGTAAAGGATGCGACCGCGATGGAAGATTTTTCTCATATTTTTGAGGGCGTTGAAGACCCTCGTACGAGCAACGCTACACGGCATGATCTTCATGAGATGCTTATGATCGGCCTGTTGTCGACCATGTGTGGCGGCGAGGGTTGCTGCGACATGGCGCTATTTGGCACGACGAAAGAGCCGTTTTTGCGCACATTCATGACACTGAAGCACGGAATACCGAGCCACGATGCGTTCTCTGACCTGTTCAACGCCCTCGATCCTGGCACGTTTCAGTCAGTGATGCTTCGCCTGACAGAGGGGTTCGCTGACCAGTTGGGCGAGGTGATTGCGGTTGATGGCAAGTCGTTGCGGCGCTCCTTCGACAGGGCGAAGAAGCAGTCGGCGTTACACCTCGTGCAGGCTTTTGCGGCTGAGGCCAGGCTCGTACTCGGGCAGGTCGCTGTTGACGAAAAATCCAACGAGATTACGGCGCTGCCCGCGCTGTTGAACATGCTGTCGTTGAAGGGGCGGATTGTGACGGCGGACGCTATGCACACGCAGCGCACTACAGCCGAGACGGTAACGCAGGCTGGCGGTGATTATGTTCTGGCGCTGAAACGCAATCAGGAGACGCTGCACGAGGATGTGGCACTCTGGCTGGATGATCCTGGAAATGTCGAAAACTGTGAAACTTATCAGAATGTTGACGCAGGACACGGTCGACTGGAGACGCGCAAGGCGTTGATCTCGCATGACGTTGCCTGGCTCGACGAGCGGCATCACTGGCCCGGGCTCAGGGCCATCGGAAAGGTCGTCGCCACCCGCGAAGTCGGCGATAAAACCTCATGCCAAACTCGCTACTTCCTCATCAGCGCGCCGCTCTCTCCCGAGCGTTTCCTGTCCATCACCCGCGCCCATTGGAGTATCGAGAACAGCCTTCACTGGGTGCTCGACGTCTCCATGAACGAGGACGCCGCGCGCAACAGAAAAGACAACGGACCCGAAAATCTCTCTATCCTACGGCGCATCGCTCTCAACCTCGCCCGCTCCGAACCGTCAAAAGGATCAATGCGAGGAAAGCTGAAACGCGCCGGATGGCAGGATACATTCATGCTCGAACTCATCAGAACCGCGACCAAATCTCAAAAGCGATAGCCCTGGTCGTGTCATTGATCTCGCACACAACAGTCAGCTTTTCTGATATCAACGCGCCCCCCAAGTCAGCTTTGCAGACTGTTGCGTTCACAAAGACAGTGATGCCCAGCGGGAAGACAGCAGTCAAAACGACGAACAGGATAAAGCCCAGGATCGACCAACCAGAGCCGATCATCGTCCGCTGGAACCTTGCTGAAAGTTCGGCCGCACTCTGAAGTGTGCTTTGGGACCATTGCGGCAAATCTGAGGTTTGCTGTGACATCGTTAAAGGAACTTTCGATAGAATCGGTACAACCTTAGCGGATGTTCGCACGTCTTGGTCAACCAGTGGGTCTTTGATTCCTTGAGAGGGCACACAGCTGATCGACCGCGAAATGTGTCAGCAATGTGCCCCAATCGGGAAACAATGCGGCGGGCAGATGTCGTTTAGAGGTCCATTATCCGCAATCTGGGCGAAAATTTGACGCGACACAGGCCAGAGGTCAGTTTTATGACACAAATCATGAAAGACACTGCCATGTCCGTCCTGACCCTGCTTGTATCCATTGTCGTATTCGCTGTGACCAGCGTGACGGAGACCACGAACCCTGTGTTCACCGAAAACCTCGACCGGTCCTAGGATCCACCCTGAACGTGTTGATCGCAGTTTCTACCTGATCTCAATTGAACAAGGTCAGGTAACCCCTACTTCCTGACAACCGCAATTCATGCTAGACTTCTGGCATTATACGACCTCGCCTCAATTTTTTCTGAGGCTCTTTTCAATTGTTTACGTGACTCGCGGGCCGCTCAGGCCCAACTGCGCAGGCACTTTGCATTTCAGACGGCCTGCCGCCATTTTTTTGGAAGGAAATTCTCATGACCATCAACCTTGCAGCCGACAGCGACGGCAACGACTTTCAGATCTGGCCACAGGAACAGGCAATGTCCTGTGGGATCGCTTCCATCTGGATGGCGCGTAGCATGGCGCGTCAGATGACTTTCGACGAAAGCGAATGGGAACTGGCCTATCGCACCTATCATTCCGCCGTTGCCGGGATGACATGGCTGAGCGGCCCACCCCCGATTGATCCCCATCCCGTCACGCTGAACCCGGATTCCCATGAAGATTCGCAAAACTCGCTGGAGATGACCATGTCGCGCGCGGGCATGTTTGGCACGCAGGTCAGGGATATGCTGCGCCAAGAAGGGTTCAACGTGGTCCACGCTGAAAACAATGGCAGATCCCGGATGATCGATACCGGCAAGATCGGCACAGCGCGACCCGCCATCGTGTTGGTGGGCTGGTATCCGCCCAGCATGGGCGGCAACCGCGACGGGGGTCACTTTGTGGTGGCAGCCCGGCGCAACAGTTCGGCGCAGATTGTCTTCCTTGACCCCTGGGGCGGTGTGCTGCGGGAGGTGTCCAATACGTCGCGTTACCCCGGCAACGGGATGATTGAGGAGATCCTCTACGTCAACGTACCAAGCTGATCACAGCGAAACCGGAATGGCCTGGACCATCTTGCACCACCCAACCCGTCGAAATTTCTGATTTCAGGTAGGGTTGGGTGGATCGGAATTTTCGATTTCTGCCTTAGCGCGCAGGTGCGGCGTAGCTGCCGTCAGGTCCATGCACTTCGTCCCCCTGCAGCGCGGGGGAAAAGACGCAGATGAGACGCAGCGCCTCACCCCCTTCGGGCACCTCGATCTCGTGCCGGTCGTGGGCGTTGGGGGCATAAAGCACACCGGAGCGGATCACATGTTCCGCCCCGGTGTCCAACTCGCGAACCACACCCTCGCCGCCGATGCAGTAACAAGCCTCGATGTGGTGTTTGTAGTGCAGCGAAAGCCGGGCCCCTGGCAGCACCTGGGTCTCGGTCATGGAAAAGCCCATGCCGTCGTCCCGCACCAACAGGCGCAGCGATGTCCACCCGGGCCCCGCTGCGTCCCGCGTCGTGCCTTGCAGCTTGGCCTTGTCCTGAATGATCATGCGTCTGCTCCTCATTGCCCCGGTTTCTGGCGCAGGCTACGCTAGAGCATGATCACACTCCACCACCTCAATCGGTCCCGGTCCCACCGCATCCTCTGGCTGCTGGAGGAATTGGGAGAGCCCTATAAAGTCATCCCATACAGCCGGGATGCAAAGTCCAACCTGGCCCCACCAGAGCTCGCGCTGGTTCACCCGCTGGGCAAGTCCCCGATGATCGAAATAGACGGCACATTGATCACAGAAAGTGCCGCCATCGTGGAGGTTCTTTGCGCGCGGTTTGCGCCACAGATGATCCCCGATCCGGGCAGCGCCGCGCACATTCGTCATCTAGAGGCCATGCACTTTGCCGAAGGCTCCGCCATGACGCCCATACTGCTGAACCTTTACGTGAGCCGTCTGGGGGACGCGGGCGCGCCTTTGCATCCGCGCATCACATCAGAGCTCGACAATCACTATCGCTACATGAACGACATGGTGCGCCCCTCGGGCCATTTTGTGATGGATCACCTTTCAGCCGCCGATATCATGCTCAGCTTCCCGGCAGAGATTGCCATCCGACAAAAGCGGGGAGAGGATTTTCCAGCCCTTGCGGGCTTTGTGGAGATGATCCAGAGCCGCCCGGGCTATCAGCGGGCCACTGAAAAAGGACAGGCAGCAGAGGCGTGATGCGGTTGCGGCACCCCTGCGATGCGCCCTAGTGTCAGAGCCATGAAACACCCTTTGACCAGCCCCGATGGCACCCCCGCGAGCCGCTTTGCCTTTGGCACCATGCAATTTGGCGGCAAAGCGGATGAGGCCCAATCCCGCGCGATGTTTGACGCTTGCATAGAGGCCGGGATCAACCATTTCGACACCGCCCATGTCTACACGGGCGGCGCGTCCGAGACATTGCTTGGCAGGTTCATCCAAAAGGACCGGGACCGTTTGATCATCGCCACCAAGGCCGCTTATCAGGGCGGTGGAGGGCGCGATAACATTCTGAAAATGGCCGAGGAGTCTCGCCAGCGTCTGCAAATCGACACGCTTGATGTCCTCTACCTCCATCGTTTCAACGCGGACACGCCACTGGAAGAGACCTTTGAAGCGCTGGCTGATCTGCGCAGCAAGGGTCACATTCGCTATGCCGCCGTGTCAAACTTCGCGGCCTGGCAAGTGGTCAAGGCGGCGGGCGTTGCGGCGCGGTTCAATCTGCCGATCACCCTGCTGCAGCCGATGTACAATCTGGTCAAACGTCAGGCGGAAGTCGAAATTCTGCCTATGGCGGCGGACCTTGGCATTCACGTGGCCCCCTATTCCCCTTTGGGAGGCGGATTGCTGACCGGAAAGTACGCGCAAGGGGGCTCGGGGCGCCTGACTGAAGACGACCGATATGCCGAACGCTATGGGCAGGAGATCATGCATCGCGGTGCCGCAGGTCTGGGCGAGATCGCCCGGGAGGTTGGCGTAGACCCGGCAACGCTGGCCGTGGCCTGGGTCGCGGCCCATCCGACGGGCCCTGCGCCGATCATTTCTGCGCGGTCGGCCCAGCAGTTGCGCCCCTCGCTAGCCGCCCTTGATTTCGAGATGACGGAAGAGCTTTACGCCCGTCTCTGCGCGCTTGTCCCGACACCCCCACCGGCCACGGACCGCACGGAAGAAGCGGGATGAACGACGTTGTCGTGATCGGTGGCGGCATCGCGGGCATCTCTGCCGCTGCGCGTTTGTCAGCGGACGCAACCGTCACCGTGTTGGAGATGGAGGTGGCCCTTGGATACCACGCCTCGGGTCGGTCCGCCGCGCTCTTTGAAGAAAACTACGGACTGCCAAGCACAGTGGCTTTGAACAAGGCGAGCGCGGCGTATCACAGGGATGCCAACGGCGGCTATCTATCGCCGCGCGGGTTGCTGATTGCTGCGCGCGAAGACGAAGAGGACGTCTTTTTTCAGGACCTCGCGACGTTGGGCCTGCATCAGATCACGCGGGCAGAGGCGCTGGACCTTACCCCTATACTCGACCCGGCCAAGCTCGCCTTTGCAGGGTATCACTCGGCGGCGTTTGATATTGATACGGATCGCATGATCCAGGATTTTGCACGCCAGGTGCGTAGCAATAGCGGGCAGGTTCTAACCGGGCAGAAGGTCACTGCGATCACGCGAAAGGGTCACGGCTGGACGGTCGAGACCTCTGGCCAGGTGTATCACTGTGATCAACTGGTTAATGCCGCCGGGGCTTGGGCGGATGAAATTGCGCGGATTGCAGGTGTTGCCCCTATTGGCCTGACACCCTGCCGCCGTTCGATGGGCCGCATTCCCGCCCCGGGGGGACATGACGTCAGCAACTGGCCGATGTTCTTTGGCGTTGGCGAAAGCTGGTACGCCAAGCCCGATGCCGGCGCGCTGCTCGTCTCGCCCGCCGAGGAAGACCCGATGGAACCCCATGATGCCTGGGCTGACGATATGGTGCTGGCGGAAGGCTTGGCGCGATACGAGGCGATGGTGACCGAGCCCGTGACCCGGCTGTTGGCGTCCTGGGCGGGCTTGCGCAGCTTTGCCCCGGATCGCGCGTTGGTGCTGGGGCCTGACCCGGAGGATGACGCGTTCATCTGGTGCGCGGGCCAGGGCGGATATGGTTTTCAGACCGCCCCGGCAGCCTCACAATTGGTCGCTGATCTGGCAATGGGACGCACGCCCGCTTTGGCAAGTGACGTCATCGAACAACTCAGACCTGAGCGTTTGCGGGCATGACGGTCAAACTGCCGCCCAGCGCGAGTGTTGCCACGCCAATTTCGGGCCAAAAGCTGGTCGCCCCAGCCGCTGCGCGCAACGCCGCCGTGCTGACGCAACTGCTGGTCAATGTCGCGCCCAAGACCGGTGCTGCGTTGGAGATCGCGAGCGGCACCGGCCAGCATGTCGTGCAGTTTGCGGCCGCCCTGCCCGACTTGCATTGGCAACCCAGTGATGTCGACCCGGCCCGCATCGCCAGTATCGATGCCTTTTCGGAGGAATCGGAACTGGCCAACATCGCCCCAGCCATCGCGTTGGATGCCACGGTGCCCGGCTGGGCAGAAGGACAAAAAGACACGGCTTTGATCTTGCTGATCAATCTTCTGCATCTCATTTCCGCTTCGCAGGCGCAGACCTTGATTACCGAAGCTGGCAAAGCCCTTGCCTCAGATGGCACCCTGATCCTCTATGGTCCTTTCAAACGGTCCGGCGCATTGACGAGTGAAGGGGATCAGAAGTTCGACGCGGACCTGCGCGGCGCGGATCCGCTGATCGGCTACAAGGACGATCTCGACATCCTGCGCTGGCTCGGTGATGCTGGCCTGACAGAGATTGAAACGCAGGCCATGCCCGCCAACAACCTCGCTTTCATCGCCAGGAAACCCGCGTTATGAGTGCCCTTCGTCGATTTGCCCTGCTTGCCCTTTTGACCCTTGCCGCCTGTGGTGGTGCGCCTCGGGCTATCACCCCTCCGGCTGAACCGGGTGCGGTCTTTGCCCCGAACTTCAGTGACAGCGACCCGGTGGACTTTGCGGGCCGTGCGCCCGCACGCTACCCGGTGCATGGCATTGACGCTGCGCGGTTCCAAAAGAGCATCGATTGGGCAACAGCGCGGCGCAATGGCGTGAACTTTGCCTTTATCAAAGCCACTGAAGGTGGCGATCTGCTGGATGTGGAGTTCAAGACCCACTGGCGCGGGGCTGCACGTGCAGGGGTGCCGCGCGGGGCTTATCATTTCTACTACTTCTGCACCGCCCCCGAGGTGCAGGCCCGCTGGTTCATCCGCAATGTGCCGCGCGGCAACATGCTGCCGCCGGTGCTGGATATGGAATGGAACCCCTTTTCCCCCACGTGCGCCACCGTCCGCCCACCAGCGGCTGAGGTGCAGGACCAGATGCGCCGTTGGTTGCGGATTGTTGAGGCGCACTATGGCCAGCGCCCGATCATCTACACCACGCCCAAGTTCTACCGCGAAAACAACCTCGACAGGTTTGGCGGCTATGAGTTCTGGCTTCGCTCAACGGCCAAGCAGGTGACAGAAGTGTATCCCGGTCAGGACTGGCGGTTCTGGCAGTATTCGGCGACTGGCCTGATCGAGGGGATCGAGGGCGAGGTCGACCTGAATACATTCAACGGCAGCCGTAGCGCGACAGAATTATTGCCCAATTCGCGACAGTTTCGTGCCCAATCGGGTTTAATTTCGGGTTGATTTTTGGCGCGACAGTTTCGTGCTCAATATGTTTGCTTTAGCTGAGGATGGAAAATGGTTCGGCCAGTATGCGCGTCAGGTCATCTGGCCAAAGGGGGTTGTGATAGCGAAGATGTTCGGGCGTGATCTGCTGGATGCTCAGGTTGTTTTGAGTTCTGAATGTCCTAATTGATTGACAGAGATCCTGGATGACGGGTGTGACGAGGCGTTCAGCTTCAGCGTATGGCCCGCTGCTGTTGCAGAACTTTCGTGTGACTGTCGTGTTCTGGAACCAGGTGGCGATACCTTCTTCCATTACACTGGCTGCTCCTTGTCCGGGGTCGATGAGGTGGACGCATTCGTGGGCGAGTTGCCAGCGGGCCCTCGCTTCGTCATGCATAGCGCGGCGACTTAAATGTACAATGACATGCTTGCCCTGGCTGTGACTTTCGGGGAACCAGGTTTGTGGTGATTCACGACATGTGTCGACGAATTCGATTCCGAGAATGGTGAAGGTGGGATCTCTGGGCCCCAGTATGGCCTCCAGGTCGGACAGGAACAGTCCGAGCCATCGCGTGAGAGTCAGGGGTTCAAACCTGCTGGTCGTGCCGTTTCGCACCACAAGTCTGGTGACGAACTGCCGATCACCGGCCATGGAGGATATCCTTAAGGCCATTATCGGCGTCTTCATTTGGGAGGCGGCGTCCGAAGGCCTCGAGGAGGGTGTTGTAGAGGGCTTCGAGCGCTTCGAGTTCTTTGCGCTTGTCATCAATCCTGGCGGCGAGGCATTCCATTGAAGACGGTGTGTACTGGCTCATGGTGGATGTCCTTTCGGGGATTTTAGCGTCTCGGGGCGCGCGTGTCATTCAGCGTTCTCTCTCTGATCGGGCCAGCCTGTGGTGACGTCGATGGCGGCGATGGCCTGTGCGGTTGTGGCTTCGGTGATGGCGTCTTTGAGGGTGCGGGCGTGGATGCGTCGCGCATTGCGCCATGCGGCGAGCGCTTGTGCGAGGGTGATCATGTCGGCGGCCTGCATCGGGACATGGGTGTTTGCGGCATTGATCCAGACAAAGTTCTCGGGCCATGTGTCTGCTTGGGTTGCCCGCAGCGCCGCTGTGGTGATGTCGGCGGCGCTGTCGGTATCGCCCTGCCAGGTGTGGCCTGCATGGGGGAAGGTGGTGCGGGTGGCGAGGTTTGCGGCGAGGTCTTTCAGCTTGATGTCTCGCGCATCGCTGCAGGCCTGGCGGGTTGCTTGACCTGCGATGGTGTCCCATGCGGGTTTGTCGCTGGCGTCTGTATCTTCTGCGCCATAGGTCTCGGGCAGCGCTTCGGCGGCGAACTGTGGCGGGTTCCATGTGTAGGCATTCCACATGTCTTTGGTGATGGTGTCGGGTGGCTCGCCCTCTTCGGGGAAAGCGGTCCATGGCAGGATGCCGTGTGGCAGGGCTTTGACGCTGGCCTCTGTGAGGGAGGTGAGCGCTTGCGTGAAGGCGTCGTAGGGGAGGTCTGGGGGGAGGTTTGGGGGCAAGTCTGGTGTCATTGTCAGGCTTTCCTTGTCAGGCGAAGGGTCGGGTTTCGCGGGCGGTGAGGGTGAAAGTGGCGTTGAGGGACCACGCCGTGACGATACCCCTTCTGGTCCCCAGACCGTAACGCGGTTTGGGTGGCTCTGTGGTGACGCTATAGCCTGCGCGCACGGAGAGCCGCCGCTGCTGGCCAATCGGTGTAAGATGGGCGGGCAGGACGGCTTCGATCAGTTTTTCGCTGTGGCTTATCCCTTTGCCGGAATATGTGACCTGCCGGGTTGTGACCACCACGTTATCGATCCGGACCTCGACCTGAAGCGTGACGCCATGCTGATAGGCAAACCCGGCGGTCTCCTCGTCACTGTCCCTGCCGCGGGCTTGCGTGACATGCCGGGCGTTTGAGGGCGAGAGGGACAGGTTGAGGGTGAGGCTGTAGCGCATGATCTCGTCGGCGTGATCGCGGCGCACGACGATATCGGAGCCGCCATCGCTGCGCGGCGGGGTGGTGAGGCCGCCATTGGCTGTATGCGCGCCGCTGCGGTTGAGCGACGGCTGTCTGCTGGCGGACAGTCGCCATCGCCCGCCCCGGGCGACATCGCCGATGAGGGTGTCATCAAGGTGGGAGACGGTGATAAGGCCGCTGCCCAGTTGCAGGCCATTGGTGATGACGGCCTGATCGGCTTGCAGGTGGCGGCTTTCGATCTGGCCTGCGGCGATGGCCTCGGCCAGGAGCGTTCCGGGGATGACGGTATTGCCGTTGATGACATGCGCGACCGGCACCCAGGCGTGCCCGTCCCAGGCGCGGGTTTCGGCCCAGCCCCCGGCGCTGTCGAAGAGGGTGACCACATCGCCCGCCACAGTGTCACCGGGGGTGGCGGCATTGGCGACGCGATCAATCCAGCCGCGTGAGGGGATGGACTGCGCGAAGGTGCCGGCCCCCCGTGCGCCGCGCGCGCCATCATCCCCCTTGTCGCCCTTTGTTCCCGGCCTCCCGTCCCGGCCGTCTGCGCCATTGCGTCCGGGTTCCCCATCGGCCCCGTCTGCGCCCGGTCGGCCATCGCGTGCATATCTGGCCCATTGCACGGGTCGGGAGAAGGCGCTCCAGTTGCCGGAGGACCCTTTGCGTCGGCTGACCCAGAGCCAGGGCATGGCGGCGCTGACCTCGGGGGCATCGTCGGACCAGTTGTCGGGGACGTGATCATCGATGCGCCGCTGGGCGGCGGTTGTGCGCGGGGTGGCGGGCCGGATCGGCGTTGCGGTGAGGCGGAAGATGAACTCGAGCCCTGGTCCGTCCTGCCCGTCGCGGCCGGGCAGGCCCGTTCGCCCCGGTCGCCCCGGTCGTCCCGGTGCGCCATCGCGTGCATATCTGGCCCAGAGGGTGGGCGCGGTAAAGGCGCTCCAGGCCCCCGCGCGTCCACGCCGCTCGCTGACCCATTCGTACGGCTCGGCGGGGGTGACGCCAACGGGATCATCGGACCAGTCTTCCGGCACATAGTCACTGGACTGGCGTTGATCTGCTGTGCTGCGGGGCGTGGCGGGTCTGCGGTTGGTTGCGCTCCGGCGGAAGATGAGCTCGACTCCAACTCCGTCCTGCCCATCGCGGCCGGGCAGGCCCTGGAGGCCCTGTGCGCCGCGCGCGCCGGTGTTGCCTTTTGTGCCCGGTCGTCCCGGTGCGCCATCGCGTGCATATCTGGCCCAGAGGGTGGGTGCGGTAAAGGCGCTCCAGGCCCCCGCGCGTCCACGTCGCTCGCTGACCCATTCGTACGGCTCGGCGGGGGTGACGCCAACGGGATCGTCGGACCAGTCCGGTGGGACGTAATCGGAGCGGGTGTCGGGTGGATCGATGAGCCGCCATTCCGTGTTGTGACGGCGCAGGTCATAGCTCTGGCCCTTGCGCATCTGTCGGGGCGCGAGGGCGGAGCCATCGGCGTTGCGCACCCATCCGGTCGCGAGCGGTTCTATATCGACCTCCACGGCGGTCATTCTCTGATCGGCGCTTTGATCGGCAGGCGCGACAAAGCGAAACACAAACCCGTCTTCCAGGCGTTCGGGCAGGCTGTCGTTCGGGAACAGGGCGACCCAGCTGCCCCTGCTCTGTATCACATTTGTTGCGACCGGAACCGGGGGTGGGATATCGGGCGGTGCGTTGCGGGCGGTGCGCCGGAAGATCAACTCGACGCCGGCGCCGTCCTGCCCATCGATCCCGTCCCGGCCGTCCTGCCCATCGCGCCCGGGTTCCCCATCCACGCCGTCGCGCCCGTCCGTTCCATCTGCGCCATCGCGTCCCGGCTCTCCCTCTGTGCCGTTCTCTCCATCGACGCCAAGCTTTGACCAGAGCGCGGGGGCGGTCCAGTTGGACCAGGGTCCGCCGCCGGTGCGGCCCTTGCGTTCGATGATCCACTGGACCGGGCTCTGCGCTGTGAGGCTGACGGGGGTGGTGGACCATCCGGGTGGCAGATGGGTGTCGGAGGTGCTGCCCCCGCGTGCGGGTCCGGGTGGGGGTGTCTCTGTGGATGTGGCCAGAAAGGCATATTGGGTGACGGGCAGCTTGACGGCATCGGGCAGATCGACGGGGCCGATGCGCGCGGGGGTGCCCGGCACGCCGTTTCTGTCCAGGGCGGCGAGCGCAAAGCGCCAGCGCCCGGCGGGTGGCAGGCGGGTTTCAAGCGGCAGGGCGGTGATGCGCCCGTGGACAAGCGGTGTGAGCGCGTCCCATGTGGCCTCTGCATCGGCGGGGCCATAGCGCAGCGCATAGCCTGCAACACGGGTGTTGGGCGGTGGTGTGGCGGTAAAGCGGCGGGTGCCGTCGCCCAGAAGCTCCACGGCAAAATCCTCGGGCGCTGCGATGGGCACGGTCCTGTCGCCCACCAGGGTGTGGGTGGTGGTGAAGACGGGCCCTGTGGGGGCGGCGCGGGAGCCCGGGGTGATTTCGATGTCGATCGCGCGCCCGGGCGCATCATCGGTGGAGAAGGAGAATGTGGTTGCGGCCTGTCGCGCGTCGCCCACCACGCGCCAGCCATGGCTGTCACGGGCGCGGATTGTGGCGCCTTGCCAGGGGCCTGCGGTGGTCAGCCGCAGGGTCAGCGCGATGGCCCCCCCCGGCCCGCGTGCGGTCGGTGATCTCGGCCGAAAGCACGCGCGGGCTCTGGGGGGTGGGCAGCGGCAGCGGGGCGCTGAGATCGGCGGTGGCGGCGTTGTGCCAGGCGGCGACCTCGTCGATGGCCTCGAGCCGGATGCGGGAGGAGGAGACCGCTCAAATGCCCACGATGCGCAGGGGCGCGGGCGGCGCATCGCCGGGATAGACCCGCCAGAGCACGTCTGTGGCTTGCGTCTCGTCGTGCTGCCAGTCCTCGGGCAGGGCGCGGGCGGGGCGCACCAGAGCGCCGTCGGCGGTGATGGCGCGGGTGATCAGGCGGCCATCGCCCAGGCGCAGCATGGCGTACCATGTCTCGGTGTCGGGGATCTCGAAGCGCTGGCCCAGATCCCAGCGTTCTGGGCGGGCGGTCCCGGGCTCAGCGGGCAGGACATTGACCAGCCGCCCGGTCTGGCCGCCATCGAGCAGGGAATGGGTGAGCCGCACCACGTCGCCGCGGGCGATGGAGAGGCCTTCGGCGGCCATCTCCCAGGTGATACGGCGGCGGTGATAGAGCTGGCGGGCGGCCTGCAGATTGGCTTCTGTGGCGGCCTGGGCCGGGCTGGTGACGCCTGACAGGGTGAGGGTTGCGGTGCGTTTGGGGGTGGTGATGCCGGGCATGGTGCGGCGCAGGGTCTGGTAGTGCCAGTCGGCGCCCGGATCGAGATAGCGCACGGCGATCTCATCGGCGGGTTCTGCGCCGGACCAGGTGATCTCGAGGCTGCCTGCGATGATATTGCCTGGGGTGATGAGCGCGGTGGCGGGGGTTGCGGGATCGTCCCACACCACGCCCAGCTTACCGCTGGCCCATGTGAGAGAGGCGCGGCCGCACTGGCAGATGGTGCGCAGCACGTCTTCTGCGGGCAGCTTGCGATCGAGCACGAGATTGCAGGTGAGGCTGTGGGCATCGCACCAGCGGGCCCAGGCGCGCAGACCGGGCAGGTCAATGCGGGCATCGGGGAGGCCCAGCCCCCAGGCCAGGCGCCCCTTGATGCGGTCCCCCCGCAGGAAGGCCAGCGCGATCCAGGCCGGGTTGGAATTGGCGCGTGGGCGGGCGGTGCGGGTGGTTCCGTGCGGCAGGTGATGTTCGACGATGGCATGGAGGGCGGGCAGCTGGCCCGACGCCTGTGCTGATGCAGGCAGGCGCAGGCGGAGGCGGGTCTGACCGCTATAGTCGGCGGTATCTGCCTGAAAGGAGCGCAGGGCGGTCCAGGTGATGGCGTCGACCTCATGGGCGTCCCCGGAGGGGGCCCGCAGGCGGCGGACGCGCACCTCCCAGTCTGCGGCGGCCCCGGGGCGGATGCGGATGGTGCGGCGGATGGCATCGCGGGGGCTGTCCTTTTTGCTGCGCACGATCACGCGTTGACGGGTCCATGTTCCGCCTGGGCCCACCCTGCGATAGCCGATCTCGATCGCACGGGAGAGCCGGTAGGGATCCCCGTCCCTGCGGTCGAGACCGAAGAGCTGGCCGGTGAGGTCGAGATCGAAGCGGTTGGTGGCGGCACTTGTGCGGCGCAGGACATATGCGGTGTCTTCCAGCGCGGCGCCCTGAACGGTGTCGACATTGGCAGGCCAGGTCGGGTCGGGCCCGCGCAGGATCTCGGCCGTGGCCCCGGGGAAGTTTGACAGCGGCTGGGTGCCGATGCGCAGATCCGCGATATCGAGATGCAGATTGCCCAGCCCGAAGCTGAGGCTCATGTTGAGATACTGGTCATCATCCTCGAACTCGGTCCAGGGTTTTGCGCCGAGATCGGGGAACACGCGGTGACGGCCGAAGGTGAGCAGGAGCGGCGCGTAGGGCCTGGCCCGGTTGGTGCCACCGGTCAGGGAATAATCGGTGCGCGGCGCGGAAGACGGCACCAGCCCATCGGGGTCGCGCACGGGCACCAGCGCGTTGATGACCAACCCGCCAGCGGTGCTGATTGCAGCCCCGGCCAGCGCACCGATGACCTTGGCCCCTGTGGAGCCTGCGGCAAAGCCAAGCGCGCCACTGCCGGCCAGGGCAGAGGCCGCCCCGGCCGAAAGCGCGATGGTGGCGATGGTCAGGATGGCGACCAGCGGATTGGAATCATCGCCCTGAAGGCGGGCGCGCAGGGTGAGGCGCTGGCCCGGGCCTATGGGCGTGTGCGCCCAGGCCCCGGGGGGCAGGGCAACCCCGTCAAGCGTCACGCTCAGCGGCAGCGCGCCCCGCGCGGGCCAGGCCGCGTCCAGCGCCGCGCTGACGCGCATGGGCCCGGTCACGGGCAGCGTGATCTGTGGCGCGCGCCCCTCAGAGGTCAGCGGGTGGGGCCACAGATCGACATGGATGTGATCGGCGGGGATGTGATCGGCAGGGACGCCCCTGCCTTCAGGGGCGCTTAAAGGGTCTTTAAGGGGCGGTAAGTCAGCCACGGTCCTCCTCCCAGCGATAGAGCCCCACCAGTTTGAGCCCGCGTGCGGGCAAAACACGCAGCGGGTGCAGCACCGTGCCCAGCCCCGGTCGCCAGTGCAGGCAGGCGGGTGTTGTGGCGCCCCCTGACGGCAGGGCGGCATAAAGCCCGATGTGATGGCCAAGGCAGGCGCGGCGATGGGCGGCGCGCATCAGCACGCCGTCGCCCTCGCGCGGGCTCTCGCGCGGGCGCAAGGGCCGGGCGATCTCGCCCCCAAGCGCGTCCCGGATGGCCGCATCATTGGCGCGGATGCCCCCCGGTGCGGCCGGCAGGGCGATGGTGCGCCCGAACTCGACCTCCAGCACATGGGCCGCCAGCGCGGCGCAATCGGCGGCGGGATGGCCGATCCAGCGCTCTGTCCAGTGGGGGTGCAGGGGGGTGTGCGCCATCTCAACAGCCTCCCTCAGAACAGGCCGGGGCTGGTGGCGGGATCGTGGCGCAGGGTGACGGCGGGGCGGCCCATCAGCGGATCAAAGCCCAGCCTTGCGGTGACCTTGCGGCTGGTGGCGGTGATCTGAAGCACATCCATGGTGACGTCGTAATCGGGGGTGGGCACAGGGGCCTGCCCGCGCGCGGTGACAATCATCACCCGCACGGTGATGCCGTGGATGCCGGCGGCGGTGGCGCGGGCCTGCTCGATCCATGTGGTGATCTCACGGCCCACATTGTCAATCGCCAGTTCGGCTGCGGGCACCCGGTCGGGTGCATCCGTTGCGATGCGGGCGTCAAAGCCCAGGGCGATATATTTGCGCCCCCCGATCATCCGGTCGCAGCCCTTGCCGTCATTGATCAGGCGCACGCGGGTGGACAGTTCGGGATGGGCTATGTCCAGCGCGGCCAACTGGCTGTCTTGCGGGCTTGCGGCAATGCGGGCGCGGCGGGTGGCGGGGTCTGTGTGTTTGCTCATGTGGTTTCAAGCTCCAGCTCAAGCTCCCATATGCGCCGGCCTGCGGCGGAGACATGGGCGCGGTAGCGGATGCCGCCATCCCCGCCCACCACGCGCATCTGCATCTGGCCGCCGCTCTCACCGGGAAAGCGAAACGGGCGATGGGCATTGGTCCTGGCCCAGGCGCGAAAGCGGGTGAGGTCGTCATCGGCCGAGCGCATCACACCCGCCTCGGACCCGCCCCCATCGGCGCTGGCCCCATCTGTGCTGGCCCCATCTGTGCTGCCCAGAAGCCAGGCGCGGATCTGGCGGCGCTCGGGCGTGGCGGTAAAGCGGCGCACCTGGCGCACCGCGCCATCGTCAAACGCGCTGCGCTCGACCACGGTGACGGCGGCAATGACCCGGCCCGGGTCGATCCTTGCATAAGAGGGCCATATGGGAGAGAGGGGGGACATCAATAGAGGCGCTCCCCGCTGGCACCGGTGGCGGAGCGCACGGCTTTGCCGATGGGGCCGTTTGTGAGGATATCCTCGAGCACAATCCCGATGATCCAGCGATCCGGGCTGAGGCTGGCCTGCGCCTGGGTGGCCCGCTGGGCGGTGCCGCGATTGTCGATCATGATATCGACGCGCGGGGCCGGGGCCGCAGCCCCGGTGCCCTGCGCACCCTGAGGCCCTGGCAGGCGCAGGCCGGGGATATCGCTTGCGCGCAGCCCCGGCACACCCGGCACAGCCGACAGGCCGGCCACGCCGCCGGCGTGATAGCGCGCCGCCTCACGCAGGATATCGAGACCCCGGGACCGGTCGGGATTGCCCGATCCATCCGGCCCCCCAATCGGCCCTCCAATCGGTCCTCCAATCGGCCCTCCGGCCAGCAGGGCACGCGATTGTGCCGAGGTCAGCACCGCCTCGCCCTCCATCAGCACCGTATGGACCTCACCGGGTTTGAGCGCGCGGGCCGGGGCATATGCAGAGGCGTGCTCCGGGTCCGCTTTTGGCACACCGCCTCCATGAAAGGGGCGCAGCCTGGGACGCAGGGACCTGCGGGGCGCGCGCCCGCCCCCGAAGCCGCCCCCGAAGATGTTTCCCGTGAGATCGCCCAGAACGCCGGCCAGACCATCCGCCAGCGGGCCGGTGATATGTTGGCGAATGGCGATGCGGGCCAGATCGGCGATGATGGAATTGGCCAGATCGCCGAAGGAGGCCTTGCCGGTGGTGACAAAGCGGGTGAGCGCCTCTTCCAGCCCCTGAAACCCCGCCCCCCAGGCCTCGGCCACCTCGTCGCGGGTCTCGATCGCGTCTTTGGCGTAGCTGCCCAGCGTATCGGAGAGCGCGGTCTCCAGCGCACGCGCCTCCTGGCGGGTTTTCTCCATCTCGCGGCGCAGCCGTGCCGCGTCCCGCGCCGCACCGGTGGAGCCTGCGCGCGCCGCCCTGTCCATCTCGCGCAAGCGCCCGGTGAGCCGCGCGGTCTGCGCTTCCGTCTCCGCCGTGGCCTCGGCCTGCGCGCGCAGATGGGCGGTGCGCTCCCGCGCTTCCTCGGCCGTGAGGCCTGCCGCCACATAGCCCTGCTCGATGGGCGCGATCTCGCGCTCTGATCTTTGCAGGCTCAACTGGCGCGCCAGTTCCACCGGATCGTCGCGCCATGCCAGCCGCAGCTGGGCCTCTTGCAGCCGCGTTTCGGCCGCCCCGCCGAAACGATCAAGCTGGTCGGCCGCCGCGCGCAGCCGCTCGGCCAGGCGTTCGGCCATCAGAACGCCGCTTTCCAGCCCCGGCGCGATCTGTTCCCCCGCGCCCACCAGCGCGAGCGTCTGATCCTCGGCCTCCAGCACCTTGCGGATAAACCCCTCCAGCGCCTCGCGCTGCTCTGCGCGCTGGTCGCGCGCGGCCGCACCGGTGGCCACCAGCGCGGTTCTGAGCCGTTCCAGCGCTGCGGCCTGCGCCTCCGGCCCCTCGGCCTCTTTCAGCGCCTGAAACGCCGCCACCACTCTTGCGGTGGCCGTCTCGGTGAGGCCGAAGGCCTGCGCAAGCTCTGTCTGTGCTGAGCCCACCCGGGCCGTCAGATCATCAATGTCGCGCGCGAGCCGCGCAAAAGCCTCCGGTTGCGCAAGACGCGCGATCTCGTCCAGCAGCGCCCCCACCTCCACGCCAAACTGCGCGGCCACCGCGCGCAGCTCCTCCGGATCGAATATCTGCGCCAGCTCCGCCTGTGCGGCTTCGCGGGTCTCACGCACCTGGCTGACCAGATCCCCAAGAGGCGCACGCAGCGCCTCCCTGGCCCGGGCGGCAAGATCGGCCAGCAGGACATCCTCCCCGTGTTGCCTCTGGCGGGCTGCTGCCGCGCCCGCAGGGCCTGCGACATCGCCCAGCCCGCCGATCACCTGCGCCAGCGCACGCTCTGCATCCCGGCGCGCCAGCGCCTCTTGTGCGGCCATCAGACCGCGCGCCTGGCTGGCCGCGCTCCCATATTGCTCCGCCAGCGCCGCAACATCATCGCGCAGGTCACGCAAAGCCCGCAGCCGCTCGGTCGCATCGGCCAGCCGGTCACTGGCCGCGCCGGCCTCTTCCGCCTCCTCTCCCAGATCAAAGAGCACAGCCGCCAGCGGCAGGCCCACCGCCACCACCGCCCCCAGAACCGCCCCCAGGGCCCCGAACCCGCCCAGAAGCTGCGGGGCCTGTTGCGCAAAGGCGCGGCTGGCAGCCGTGCCTGCCGCCACCTGCACCGCAAAATCCTGCACCTGGAAGGCCACGTTCTGCACCGCCGCGCGGGACCGGCTGGAGGACCGGGACAGGGCGCGGTTTGCATTGGCCGCCCGTGTGGTGGACGCCGCCTGCATGTCCAGTGCGCCTGCGGCCTGACGCGCCGCCCGCGCCGCACGGGCTGCGGCATTGGCGGCCTGTTCATCCGCCCGCGCCAGTTTGAGCGCCGCCCGCGCTGCGCTGTCTTTCGCCCGCGCCGCCTCCAGTGCCGTCCGCGCCGCTTTGGTGCTGTCCTGCGCAACCCGTCTCTGGGCGCGGTCCAGCTCATGCGCCGCACGGGCGGCCTCTTGTGCGGATTGCGCACTGCGCGCATTGGCCTGCGCCACATCCGCACCGGCGCGTTTGATCACCCCGTCAAGCCGCCGAACCTCGGCCGCCGCCACCTTTGTGTCGGCGGTGACGCGCAGCGCCAGATCGAGATCAGGGTTGGCCATCGCGCCCGCCTCCGCTCAGGGCGGCCCCCAGCAGCGCCGCCATCATCGCCTCAAGCGCGCGGTGCCGCTGCCGGTCTGCGGCGCGCCCGTAAAGCGCCATCTGCCGCCAGGTGAGCGTTTCCATCACCCGGTCGGGGCCCCCGTGTCCCGCGCCCGAGAGCAGGCTGAGGAGGTCAGCGAGGCCCACTCTGTGCCCAGCGTCTCCCGGCCCAGATGCTGGCCCAGAAGACGCGCGGTAAAAAAATCGGAATTGACCTGCCAGACCGCCATCGAGAGCGCGCCCGCCCAGGGCTCGCGCAGCCGCGCGATCCACGCGGCCTCGCGCCCGGTCGAGACCGCGCAGATCCCCAGCCACAGATCGGCATGGCGCCCCAACACCGCCATCACACGCGCCGGTGTCATGCCCGCAGGCTCTGCCAGAAGCGCGGCCAGATCTTCAATCAGCGCCCGGGCTGTCGCCTGCACTTTCAGCCCTTCGAGAAACCGGAACTCGCGCACGGTGAGCGCGATCTCTGCGCCATGGTCAGGATCAGGCACCGTCAGATCCAGATCGGGCAGGAGGATCGCGGCCTCGCGCGCGGCCGTATTCTGCGGGGCAGACCCGGTCTGATTCCCGGTTTGGCCTGTTGCCTGATCCGGAGCCTCTTCGCGCGCAGCGGTCTGTGCGGCGGGTTTTGTCTTTTGTGCTTTGCGTGCGGCCATGGGCCTCTGCTCTCCCTGTTACTCCGGTCCGTACACCACAAGTGCCGCACCCGTGTCCGGTTCGAGGATCTCAAGCTGCAGCGGGATACGCTGCGCCTGGTTGGGGTTTTTCAGGGCCATCTGGCCGTTGGGGCTCACCGTGCAGCGCGGCGCAAAGAGACGCTTGCCAACGCCTTCCACCGCATCCTCGATATAGCGCAGGCCAAATTCGCGCAGCTGGGCTTGCGAGGAGACGGCGCGATGCAGGGTCTGCGCCACCGGCGTATAACTCACCCGCGCGGACCCTATGGACCCGCGCCCGGCACGGCCCAGATCGGTAAACAGGATGCGGCCCGTGCCGGGATCGATCCTGTAGTTCCCGGACGCAATCGCGGTGCTGCCGCTCGTACCCGCTTTGACCGTCACACCGGTCTTTGCGATCGCCGTGACGCCTTCGGGACGCGCGGGCGTGATCCCCAGCTGATACCAGACGCCCTCGCGCAGGTTCGACAGCACCTCGTCCTCCACCGCTGTGGCCGCCTGCGCCTCCGTGCCGCTGTCGCCCAGAATGTAGAGCGCCAGGTTCTTTGCGCTGATATCCTCCAGTTCGATATCCATGCGCCGGGTCACGCTGCGCGGCTTGTGCACCAGACGCCGCCGGACCGGCCCGTTGCTGCTTTCCACCGTGATATACTCGCTTGTCACGGTGACCGAACAGGACGGCAGTTCGCCCAAATACCGCTCGCCGCCCTCCGGCTCGATCAGATAAAGCCAGCCCGCGCCCACCACGATCCGGTTTTTATGGTGCTCTTCGCGCATCTCATCCCTCCTCCATGGGGTGGTGTTTCGGGGGTCAGCTGCCGGGGCAATTGGCCACCCGCCAGCTGCAATTGTATTCATCGCGCCAGAGCGCGCGACCGTCGGTGATGTCAACCAGCCGTCCGCGCCGCAGAACCAGCGCGTCCTGCCGCCTCTCATGGCCCTCCGGTCTCCAGCCGTTCAAAAGACCGCGCGACCAGCCCAGCAGCGCATCCAGCGGATCGATGGCCTGTCGCCCCGCGCGGCGGGGTGTGTTGCGGGCCGCCACCACATGCACGAGCGCCAGCGTGACCGTCATGCGCTGATAGGCCCCCACACGCGGCGAGGCGCTCTCGGAGCCATCCAGGGCCACCGGATAGACCAGCAGCGCCGGTATCCTGTGCGGGGTCTTTTCGCCCAGCTGAAGCCCGGCCTGCACCAGCGGCGCATCGGCAGCCCCGGGGGCGGCTTTGAGGCGCGCCACCACCGCCTGCACCAGATCAAGGCTGCCCGCCGCATCGCTCATGCACGCATCGCTCATCGCACACCCTCCCGCAGATGGCGCGACACGATCCGCGCAAGGGCAGCCCGGTCCGCCTCCGACACGCCCAGAAACGGCCGCGCGGGCAGGGAAATGTCACGCGCGGGGATCGCCGCATCGACAATGCGCTGCAGGCCGCCCTTGCGGGCGCGCGGCGACACAAACCCGCCCCGCGCGTCATCAATAAAGAGCCGCTGGCCCCGGGCCTTCTGGCGGATGTCACCGCCGAACTGGTGAATCGCGGCATAGACCACATTGCTGCCCACCAGAACCTCGCGCGCGCGCACCGCGCGGGTGATCGATCTGCGCAGCCGGGCCGTTTTGGTGAGCGTCTTGCCGCCGTCGCGTCTGGCGCGCCGCGAAGGCGTCCAGGCCACACCGTCCGGACCGGTCTCACGCGCGAACCTCTCGGCCACGCCGGTCTCCAGCCGGGCCCCGATCTCATCAAGCAGGGGGCGTGGATCGTCCAGCCGCACCGCCGCGCCGCTCAGCGCGGCACGCACACCCGCATCATCAAGATCGAAGCTGACCCGCGCGCCGGTCATCTAGAGCCCCTCCAGCGCCGCGCGCCCAAACCGGGACGCCGCCCCGCTCACAGCCCCGCCAAAGCTGTCTTTCGGGGGCACAATCTGACCTGCATCTGTCACCAGATCATAGCCGCCCGCGCCGATCCGGCGCAGTTTCGCGCGGGCGCGCATGGCGCGCTCCTGCACGGCCTCGGTGATCGTTTCGTCATAAAGCCGGGACCGCGCAATGTCACAGGCAATCGCGTTCAGAAGCGGATAGAGGCCTGCGGGCAGCGGCAGCGACCAGCGCGCGGCCAGCACCGCATTGATCTCGGCATCCGCATCAGCAAGTGCGGCCTGAAGGCGCGGCCAGGTCCGGGGAGTCCGGGGACCGGTGCCCGCATCCAGGCTGTCGATCTCGTCTGCGCCAAAGCGCCGGATCAGATCATCGCGTGTCGCATAGCCCATGGGGCCCGCTCCACTCAGGCCAGCCAGGGCACGACCATCACCTCGGCCCAGCCCTTCACCGTGTTGCTCTCACCCGTGGCGGCAAGCGCGTTCTGCATCAGCTTCGTGGCGGCCTCGCGCTGTGCGGGCGGCACCACCAGATGGGTGGGCCGGATGCCCAGGGGCCGGCCCTCGTCGCCCTTCATGCCCTCCATCGCCTGATAGGCGGTGATGAAATTCTGCGCCGTGAGCGCCTCCGACGAGGCGGCCGCAAGCTGCCACAGACCAAACCCCACATTGTCACGGCAGTGAATGCCGTAGAGAAACTCGCGGCGGTTGAAGACGTTGCCATCCTGCTCGCGATCCAGCCGCACGATCATGTCGCCCGCCTTGCGGTTCTGGTAGATCACCGGGCGCATGGCGCTGCGCGACAGATCCATCAGATACCATTTGGGGGCCGCAGTGCCGTAGCGGTTGGACACCGCGCCCACGCCCTTGACCTTGTGATCGGTGGCAAAAAAGGTCTTGCCGTCAAAACACTTCGTCTTGTGGCCTTCCTTCAGAAGCCCCCAGACAAGCTCGTCGGGATGGGCGGCGGCCGCCTCGCCCATATGGGCAAATTGCGGCGTGTAGACCCCGTACTGGTCATCTTCGATGGCATTGCGGTCCACCGCCACCGTCAGTTCAAAATCCCGGTTGCGGATCTCGAAGGAATGCTCGGTCAGGTCCTGCGCCACCCGCTCGCCCAGCCATTCGCGCATCGAGGGCAGCTTGCCCAGCCAGGGATAGAGGTTGGTGGCCGTGCGCGACATCGTGGTCATCGCCACCTGCCCGTACTGGCTGCGGGCCTGCCAGCCCGTATATGCCGCCTGAAACGCCGCATTAAAGGCCGTCGCCAGCGTGTCCAGATTGCCTCGGTTGATGATCATCGCTCAGACCTTTCTTCAGAAGTGGAAGGGAATGCCGGTCGCAACCCAGGCCCCGTCCGCATCGACGGAAATCAGGCGACCGACGGCGGCGGCATTGTTTTGACTGCCGCCCGTCTTCGCGGACCGGCGGACCGTATGGGCGTCATGACCATAGACCGCATCGCCAATATGGGCTTTGGTGAGCACCGCGCCTTCGGCATCATTGGCCCAGCGAAACACGCCCGTGCGCACCCGCACGCGCAGAGCGCCAGCCGGGCCGTCTGTATTGTCCACGCCCGCCTCGCAGCGCCCGACCACCACAAGGGTGTTTCTGCTGCCCTGCGCGGCCAGCGCATAGGCCTGCGCGTTGCCTTGCGCATCAAGCGCGACCATCTGGCCCGCCCCGATCTTCTCGCCCGCGCCCACATCATAGGCTTCGATAAACTCATAGCCGCCGGTGCGGCGAGGGGTGTGATGATCAGCCATGTGCAGCCTCCTTGCGCCCATTGGCGCTCCTGGTGAACGCCTCCGCGCTGATGCCGGTCGCCCGGCACACGGCCAGCTCCGCCTCCGTCAGGCCCCCGGCCTCGCGCAGAGGGGCAGGCTCACCCATCACCTCACCCTGCGGCAGGATCACAGCCGCAGCCGCCACAAAGGCATCGAACCCTGCGGGGTCCTTGCCCGCATAGGCCAACGCCCAGTCGCGCTGTGCCGGCGCGATCTTGCCCGCTTGCGTGGCCGCATCCACCGCCGCCAGGGCGCGCTCCGCGCCACGTTCGCTCTCCACCGTGTTCAGCCGCGCCGTGACCCGGTCGAACTCGGCGCGCGGCACAAAGCGGTTCGGATCAGGATCGGAGACCTCCCCGCCCGGTCCGGCGCGCGCGGCCGCAAGGATCGCATCGGGGCCTGCATCCGCGTCAAGCGCCAGCGCCTCACAGGTTGCGCCAAGCGTGGCCGCGGCCTGTCGGGCTGCCGCTGCCGCCGCAAGGATCGCCGCCTCATCGGCTTCCGCATCAAGCCCGAGGGCTGCGCGCAATTCTTCAAGGTTCATGTCTGATCTCCCCTGTTTATCTGTGTCTCCGCCCTCTGCGCCCGCCCGCGCCAGCGCCGTCATGTGCAGCGCAGGGTCGTTCACCAGCGCCGCCCCCACAATCACCAGAACCCGCCGGGTCTCGCTGTCATGAAGAAAGGTCGGGCTGATATAGCGGTATTCCCGCGCCGCGATCATCTCCGCCGCCCGCGCCGTCCAGCGCACCGCACCCCAGACCGCACCGTCGCGCGCAAACACCCGCTCGATCCAGCCCGCCGCAGGGGCCGGTTGACCGTTCCATTGCGCAAGCTGTGTCTGATGCTCGTAATCAACCACCAGATCAACGCCGCCCGCCCCGCGCAGCGCCATCGTCGCGCCCACCACATCATCCGGGTCAGGATTGATCACCGGCATCCGCCCGTCATGCGCGCGAAAAAGCACCGCCCCCGCAGGCATCAGCAAAATCTCACCAGGCGGCTCCGCCGCCTCCGGCAGAGCCGCCGCGCAGGTCAGAAGACAGCGCCCATCCCCGCGCACATCACGGGGCACATCACGGGGCACATCTTTGGGCAACACTCTGGGATCAGGATCGGGCATGGCCGCGACACTAGCACCCTTTGCACCTTGGGTGCAGCGGACCATGGTCCGCTGCACGAGAGGCCCGGGTTGCGCTATTTTGACCCACGCATACCCATACAAGAGCGCGCCCGCCGACCGGCGCGAACAGCACCAGAGGGCCGCTCGCGGCGGGGCGGTCCTCCCCCCCTCACGAAAGAGCGATCATGGCGAAGATCAATCAGGACACGCTGAAACTGGTCAAACGGTTCGAGGGGTTCCGCGCAACCGCCTATCACTGCCCGGCAGGCGTGCTGACCATCGGCTACGGATACACCAACCAGGCCGGGTATGGCCCGGGGGTCAAAATCGGGGATGCGTGGAGCGAGATCAAAGCCGAGGCAATGCTGAAAGAGGGTCTGAACCGTTTTGCTGATGAGGTTCGGCCGCTTCTCACGCGCACACCGACCGACACCCAGTTCGGGGCCATGGTGTCGCTGGCCTATAATATCGGGATCGGGGCCTTCCGGACATCCACCTGCCTGAGGCGCTTTAACGCGGGCGATCTCGACGGGGCCGCAGAGGCGCTGACCTGGTTCAACAAGGCAGGCGGCAAGGTGCTGCGCGGTCTGGTGCGCAGGCGGGACGCCGAAGCGGCCCTGTTTCTCAATGAGATCCCGGACGTCACCTCTGGGCCTGCGCCAAAACCCGACCGCGCGCGCCAAAACCCCGCCCAATCCACCACGCTGCAGGCCTCCGCCACGCAAGTCGCCGCCGCCGCAGGCACCGGGGCCACCGCGCTCGCCGCCCTTGACGGTATCGCCCAGATCGCGGCCCTCACCTTGGCAGGCGTCATTGCGCTGGCCGCCCTCTGGATCATGCGCGAGCGCTTGCGCAAATGGGCCGCAGGGGATCGCTAACCCCACCTCAAACCGCCCACCCGAAACCGAAAGGAGACCCCGGATGCATGTCAAAACCCATTCCCGCCTCAATGAGGGCACGCAAACACCTATCAACCAATCCGCAGCTGAACTCGTGCGCGTCGGGTTCAACCCGCGCGAGGACGCCACCGTGGACCGGATCAAGATGCTGGCCGCAGCCCTGATCACCGAAGTCGGAAACCTTAAAATCGATGACCATGTTGCCGGACGTCACGCCAGCCTCGCCATCACCGCCGCCGAGGAAGCGGCCATGTGGGCTGTCAAGGCGGCGACACCAGGCACATGATCTGGCTGTCGGCCATAACCCGGTCCCGCTCCGGACGCATGCTCGGTCTTGTCGGGCTGGCCCTGTTGGCAGCACTCGGCCTGCGCCGCTCCGGCTACAAGGCGGCCCAGCGGGACCGTGCGGTGGCGGATGCCGAATCCTCTTTGGACATCCGGCACCGCGCCGATGCGGCGATGCGCCGCTCAGAAGGCGATCCACGCCCCGTCGATGACCGGATCGCGCAGCACGGAAGGCTGCGCGATGAGTAGGGCGCACCCCGGAGCCGCTGCAATGGCCTGTCTGGCCGCAGGGCTGGCCGTGCTGACCGCCTGCACCCCGCCACCGCCCGCACCGGCTCAGGCCGTCTGTGACGCGCTGAGGCCCGCCCTGCCCACATGGTCCCGTCAGGATAGCGCGCAGAGCCGCAAAGAGGCGGCACGGTTTCTGGAGGTCTGGACGGCTGTCTGCGAAACCACGGACTGAAAACAGTGGTTCGGGCGGACTGCGCGCCCCGACGGACAGTCGATGGAAACCGGTCTCCACAACGCGAAGACCAGCGCGGACCATGGTCCGCTGCACGACCCCTATCCGCCATGCTATGGGAACCCTACGCCGCTGATGCCGTGTCACGTGATGACCGGACGGGGGCCGGGATGCACCAACATCCCGAACCGGGAGTTAGTCCCTCCCACGACCTGAACCGGCCAGTTCCAGGCCATCCCTGCCCGGGGCTCCGCCCGTTCGGCGCTGAAAACGCTCCACTGGAGCCTTTTCCGGGCGCGCCTCACCCTCCGTACACGGCGGGATCATGATCGTGGGAGCGCTCCCCCTTGCCCATGCCCGAATGCAATCCGGCAGGCTCAGATACCCTGACGCCCGTCGCCCCCGCCGAGCCGCTGGCACCCTGGTTTGGCGGCAAGAAATATCTCGCAAAGCGCATTGCCGCGCGCATCGCGGCCACACCACATCGCTGCTATGCCGAGCCCTTTGCCGGTATGGGCGGCGTGTTCCTGCGCCGCGCCCACCGCCCGCAATCGGAAATCCTCAACGATATCAATGGCGAGATCGTCAATCTCTTTCGCGTGGCGCGCGATCATCCGGACGCGCTGGAGGCCGAGTTCACCCTCTGTCTGGCCGCGCGCGAGGCGTTCATTCGCCTGATCGAGACCCCGCCCGAAACGCTCACCGATATTCGCCGCGCGGCGCGCTGGACCTATCTGCAGCGCATGTCGTTTGGCGGCAAGCCCGCGCATCTGGCCACGCCCGGACAGATGGGACCGTCGGTGCATCACCCCGCCCGGCTCACCGGCCCCCGCATGGCGCGACTGATTCGCGCAGCCCACACCCGGTTGCAGGGCGTCCATGTCGAACGGCTGGACTGGGCCGCGTTCATCCCGCGCTATGATCGCGCCTTCACGCTCTTCTATCTCGACCCGCCCTATCTTGGCCATGAGAGCGATTACGGGCGCGGGGTCTTCGCAGCCGAAGACTTTGCGCGGTTGGCCGCGATGCTGCGCGCCATCAAGGGCCGGTTCATCCTGTCGATCAATGACCGGCCCGAGATTCGCGAGATGTTTGGCTGGGCTGATCTGGAAGAGGTCGAGACACGGTATTCCGCCAATGCGCGCGCCAACAAACGCGCAAAGGAGTTGCTGGTCTCGGGAGGTGGGTGAGGTCAGCCACCCGCCACCACAACCGCCTTTTCGGGACCAAACCAGATCACACGGCCCAGAATGCGGTCCTCTTCTGTGACCGGGCGTGGCGGAAAGCCTTCTGCGTTGTCGCTGGTCATGGTCCATGTCTGCTGATTTTCAGGGCCGTCCCGTTGCAGACGCTTTATGGCGAGACCATCTCTGGTCTGGAGCACGAATATCCGACCCGGCTCCGATGTTCGCTCGGAGGTGTCGATCACCAGGAAATCACCTGACCGTATGGTGGGCTCCATCGAGTTGCCCTGCGCCTGGATCGCCACCGCATGTTCGGGCTTCATCTCGGGTGGCAGAACGTCCGACGGAATGCCGATGGTGGTGCCAGTTGCCTCGAACCGAACCGAACCGGCCTCCGGATCAAGGTGCAGATCGGACACGAAAGGCAGGGTGACGCGACCGTCAATACGCGCCTGTTTTTCTGGCGCGGGCGGCAGGCGCGCATCCAGCAGCGCCACCAGTTCGTCCTTCAGATCATCCTTGAGCGATCGGGTCTCGGACTTGAGCGTGCGCTCCACCTTGCGCTCCAGCGCCGCCACAGGCGTGGCATGCGCCGTGCCGCGATCGGCGAGTTTCGCCTGCATCGCCTGAAGCACCGCATCGGCACTGGCTCCCTCTGGCAGGCCCAGCATGTCGGTGATCGCTTTCGGGATGCGCTCCAGCGGCGCGATGTTGAGTGTCCCTGGTGGCGATTCGGGCGGCGCGTCATGGGCGGGGGGCTTCGGGTCGGGGATGTATTCCGCAGCCTCTGTGCCCGGCTTGCCCCGAAAGACCGCCACCACAGGATAGACCTCACGAATGCCGGCGGGCAGGCGCTCCTCGTCAAAGCTCTGCTGCTGCCCGTCGCGCATGGGCATCCAGCCGCGCAAGGTAAGACTGCCGTTCTCCTTCTTTTCCACCAGACGCTTGATCGTGGCGCGCTTCTGAAAATCCAGTATCCAGACCCGGTCGCCTGCGCGTACCTGGGCATTGGGCGAGACCAAGCAGACACAGCCCCCGTCGATCCCTTCCGGGATCATCGACTGTCCCGTGGCAGAAACCCAGAATGCATTATCGTCCATGATATCCTCCGGTCTGGGGAGCGGGTCTCGCTCCGGCTGTGCCTTTGCCCAGCCCTGCACCGAGCAGGTCGCCATGCCTTTATGCGGCAGGGTGGTGTTCGGTGAAGCGCGACCAACGTTCGGCGACGCGCGGCGATTCGGCGGCGTGCCTGCCGCGCGGCGGACCGATGTAGAATTCGAGGCCGAGCACGTTTCTGCAAAGCGCGGCTTATTTTCGGGTCGTGCCCTCGCATCTAGACAAACGTAATTGAGGCTTCGGGCAGGCCGCATCGGAAGCCGCCCTGAACGGCTTAGTTCCAAGGACTTGTAAGCCTGTCGCGGATAATTGCTTGAAGCAACTGCTTTCGAATCCATTCGCTACAGTATAGGAAATAAATTCCCTCGATAATTTACGTAATTACGTTTGACTAGGTTCGATATTTTTGCCTATTTATTCGAGGCATGAATTCCCTAGATCGAAATCGTCGATCACGCTGCGAAAGCTTACTCAGCCGCGACAGGGCTCAGCTTTGGCGCGTCGGCCATCTCGCAGCCGGGCCGGATGATTTTCTACGATCTGGCTTCTGGAAAGCGGACCTGCACGAACCGAAATGCTATCACGCGTCACCCAATGGTTCTCCGACCACTGGCCCGCCGACCTGGCCTGGCCCGCTGACATCCCGCGCCCCACGCCTAGCCCTGGCTCACCTGCATCGGAGGAAGCTGCATGATCACGGCCCGCCCGCGTACCCCTGTGGACCTGCCGCTCTCGGCGCGTGAGTGCGAGGCGGACGGGGCCACGCATTTCTCAGCAGGACTTTCCGGTTCTGATGAGGCGGCCTTCGCTGCCTCTCGCCGCCGGCTCGAACGCGAAGGCCACCACAGATGCGACACCGGTTCCGGAAAGTCCTTTATCGATCCCATCCGCCGCGACCCGACCGACGCCACAGGTAAAGGCTGGATCCTCTGCGATGAGGCCGACGCGGAGGCTTTTGGTCTTTACGAGCTGATCGCCGAGGGTCTGGCGCTGTGGATTTCGGATCACCCGACCCGGGTGGCGGCTGAGGCGGCGCAGCGCAAACTTGAGGGGGCTGCGTGATGGCTGATCAGCGCAGCCTCATTCATCTGCATAGGAAGGATTCCCTCCCCATGGCCAATAGCTTTCGTACGACCGGAGCATCTCGCGACGCAGGCGATTTGCCTCAGCCGCAGCCCGGCGATAGGACAATCCAACAAGAAAATTCGCCTGATCAGTCGCGGCGAGAAACGCAGCGGCATCTTCCGCAGCTTGACATGCTGCAAATACCATCAGAATCGGTTCTTCGCCTTGCAGGCGATCTAGGCGCTTTTTACGCGCTTTCGGGGCGGCCGCGAGCAGCTTTAGGCACTCCTCTTCATGTTCCCTGCGCCATTGTAGCCAGTCAGTGTAAGAATATTGGCTCATTATCTCGAACAGGGCCTCGTATTCATCGCCGTCAAGGTCTTCGCGAATTTCTTCCGCAATCAGTCGGCAACGGTCTGCGTATCTGTAGATGGACAATTTTGCGGCTCCTCTTTCCGTCATGTTACCCACCTCCGGTGACGAGGCGGCAGTCGGCTGAGCTTAGCAGGCGGCGTGCGACTTTGCAGTTGTTCTCCGACCATTGGCCCGCTGATCTTGCTTGGCCTACTGACATCCCGCGTCCCACGTCCACACTGATCTCGCCTGCTGCGGAGACCCCGTCATGAGCGGGCGCTGCGACACATGCGGCGCGCCCTCTGCGGGGCTTTATGAACTGGCGCTGATCCGGGTAGATGAGCAGATGCTGGACGCCGACGCGGTGGCCTGCGCGCGCATGACCGCGCTGTGCCCGGCCTGCCGCGATCGGCTCGCCGCACGGGTGGCGGCGCTGGTGCCGGTCTGGGCGGGCGACGGTGCGCGCGCAATATCGAAGGCCCGATCAAGGAGGACGGCTTTACCACCGTGCATCCGGATCTGCGGGCGGATGGATTGAGCTGCATCTGGACCGGGCCCGCGATCTCTGGATGTGGTCGGTGAGCTTTGCGACGCAGAGCCGGGGCCACAGCTACCGCGTCGGGGCCAAATGGGGCAAATTGCTGACGCGGAGGCTTTGCATGAGCCTGCGCCGAGCTTCTGGGTTATCTGAACACGGGCTCTGACACCCCGGCCACGCGCCGGTCTGGGCCTCATGACCCTGCGCCGCCCGTCCGTACAAGGCCCTGAGCCCCGCCCGCCCCACCTCTCTCCTCATCGTCTGTCTGTCTGCTGCGCCGCCCGGTCGGGTGCGCGGCAGTCTCTGCTCCGGCGCGTCCTGTCCCAATCAGACGCGTCGGAGCCTTTTTGATCTTTTGCCTGTCGGGGCTGGTGCGCGCAATCGCCGCGCTGGAGGATCACTGGCTGGGCGATCTGATTGGCGCGCTGTCGCTCTTCGGGATGCTCTGGCTGGCGCTTCTCATTGGCCATGGATTGGGGGTGAGCCCATGAGTGCGCAGTGTGGCCGATATACTCAAACGCCTCGGACAGACGGAGGGCTATCAGTGATGCACGGGAACGGCACAGACAACGCTACGGGGCAAAACGGTCACGACATAGTGGCGCTTGCAGCACAGGCACAGGAGACGGCGTTCAGTGTGGCCGCAGGGATGGCGGCGGATCGCCTTCGGGCAATTCGCATTGAGATCGATCTTCAGGTGGCCAGGGGAGTTCCATTCCATGAAGCAACTCCAGCATTAGCGCAGGTAACCAGTGCGGTCGTGCGAGCCCATCGGGGAGAACTGTGAAGATGTCATTTCCGGCCGCCATGTTTGCACTTGCCGCAACGAGAAGCTGCTGGTGCCTTTCGAGCAATACGCGCCACACGGCTGGTGGCAGCTTCGCCCAGGTCTCGGGGCGCTGGTCAGCGACATACCTCTCTATTGCACGGTTGGCACCGCCTTCTGACTTGCCTTGGTATCTTACAGTTCTGATCCGTGCAATTGCCGGACGAAACAGATCATTGAGAGGCCAAAAGGTTTCGCAAATCTCGGCGGGGGATATCGCCATCGGTCTGAACGTTTCGATCGGCCCGTTCAGAGCATGTTCACAGTATTTGAGTGCAAGCGTCTTCATGTTCGGTTCCATCGGTTGGTTTGCATCTCCGATGATTGTGGCGGCGGGCCGGGGCGTCAATGTCTGTCCCGCCGCCACGCTTTACGGGAGGGTCGCGTGATGCATGCCGCGCGCCTGTCCCGCTCCCCGCGCCTGCAGCGCCTGCACGCCTATCTGCGTGACGGGTGCGAGCGTTCGACCCGGGAGATCGTGACGGGGGCAGATGTCTGCGCGGTCAATGCGGCCGTGGCGGAGTTGCGCGCCAATGGCGCGGAGATTGCCTGTCGCCAGATCAGCGATCCGGTGACGCGCCGACGCATTTTTCTCTACCGGCTGGTGCGGCCTGCGCGCACTGAGCCCGAACCCCCACTGAACAGGAAAGAGCCATGAGTGATCTGACTTCAGAGCTTGCGCGCATGCGGTCGCGGACTGAAACCGCGGCGCGTCTGGCGCGTGCGGAAACCGCGGCGCGTCTGGCGCGTGCGGCCGCAGGCCATGGTGGATCAGATGAGAGGGAGACGCGCAGATGATTGAGCCCCGCGAACAGATAGAGGCGCGTCTTGATGCGGAATGGGAAGAAAAGGGTCTTTCGATTGTGGCGCGCGAGCGGGCGTTCGACCGGGGTCTTGATGGCATCGCCTGGGAGATGGGCGACTGGGCCTGCGAGCGCCCGACGGCCTATGGCGACATGACGCGACTGGCGGAAAAGCTGGACGTGCCTTTGGGGACATTGAAGAACCGCGCTTCGGTGGCGCGGCGGATCGATCCGTCCCGACGCCGGGAGGATCTGAGTTGGTCGCATCATGCCGAAGTGGCGGGGCTTGAGCCTGAGGCGGGCGATGCGGTTCTGGCCGAGGCCGCGCTTTACAGCTGGTCTGTGGAGCGGCTGCGCGGCGTGATGGCAGAGCGTTCCAGGGCAGAGCGCGCCGAGCGTGAAAACGCACGGCTGAAGGCGGAGATCGAGGCGCTGAAGGCCGAGCGGGCGGGACCGGATGCGGCGCGGCGCGTGGTTGACGGCGTGCGCGCCGATATCGAGGCGGGCCTTGATATGGTGGCGGAAGGCTATCGCCGCATCCTGGCTGCGACACAATCGGAGGATCTTGTGGTTGCGCTCGCAAGCCTGCACGGCAATGCGCGCCGCCGCCTGGCCCCGTCACTGGAGGCCCTGATCGGACGGGCGCTGGATGAGCGGGTTACCCTGCTGGCCAAGAAGGTCGGCGCATCGCTCACCCGCCTGGCTGCGGACGCAAACCGTCACGACGCGATGACGATTGCTGACGCCGCCCCGGAACAAACCGACCCCTTGCCGGCGGGGATTTCAGGCCATAGCCCATGACATTCACGCCGCCCAAACCCGCCATATCGCCAGACCCGGACCCTGCAGCAGCGCTGCACGGCCCGGTCCTGCCCGCTGCAACGGCCATTAAAGCCCCGTTAAAGGCCCCTGCATCCTCTGCGCCGGGCACAGCCCCTGCAGCCCAAACACAGAATATGGCACAGGATCTGTCGCAGACTCTCCCCCGCGCCCGGGCCCGGCTCGATGCGGTGGCCACATCCGAACGGCTGGCGGCCACAGGGCTGGCCCAGGCGGAGGCGGATGCGCAAGCGGCCATGCAGGCCGGGGTCAGCAGGGATACGGTGCGGCGCTGGCGGCGCCTCTGCCGGGGTCTGGCGCCTGAGGCGCGGCTGGCGGTCTTGATCGACCGGCCCGGGCGCGGGCGCTGCGGGCCCTTGAGCGATGCGCAGATGCGCGGTTGCGTGGAGGCGCTGATCTATGAACACGGGCCCCATCTGAGCGCCTCCCATGTGGCACGCGTGCTGAAAGCGCGCTATGGCAAGGTGCCGTCCCTGCGCGCCACACAGCGCTGGCTGAAGGCGTGGCGGGCGGACCCGGACAACGCCCGCGCGCTCTCGGCGGTCTCGGACCCGGACGGGCACCGCTCGCGTCTTGCGCCTGCGCTGGGGACCCGCGCGGCGGATGTGACCGCCCCCAATGATCTCTGGGAGCTTGATTCGACGCCTGCGGATGTGATGTGCACCGACGGGCGGCACACTATCGTGGGGGCCATTGATGTCTGGACGCGCCGGGCGCAGGTGCTGGTGGCACCGGTCAGCCGGGCGGTGGCGATCTGCGCGCTTTTGCGCCGCTGCCTGAGCGATTGGGGCGTGCCTCAGGTGGCACGCACCGATGAGGGCAACGATTACACCTCGCGGCACCTGCGCCGCGTGCTGGCCGATCTTTCCATCACCCATGACATCTGCCCGCCCTATACGCCGGAGGCCAAGCCTTATATCGAGCGCTTCTTCGGCACGCTGACGCGCGATCTTTTTGCCACCCTGCCGGGGTTTACCGGCCACAATGTGATGGATCGCAAGAAGATCGAGGCGAAGAGGTCCATGGCCGCCCGGCGCGGTCGGGACGCGCGCGACACGTTCGACATCCAGTTGACCGGCGCGGAGTTGCAGCGCAGATGCGACATCTGGGCCGAGGCAGTCTACGGGCGCCGCGTGCATTCTGCCACCGGGCAAAGCCCGTTTGAGCGCCTGGCCGCCTGGCGCCATCCTTTGCGGCAGATCGAGGATCTGCGCGCGCTTGATGCGCTTTTGGCCGAACCGGTGAGCCGATCCGGGGACGGGCCGCGCCGCACGATCCGAAAGCAGGGCATTTCTGTGGGCGGCATCTGGTATATCGCGGCGGAGATGGGCACGCACATGGGTGAGCGCGTGGAGGTGCGCTATGACCCCGGCGACCCCGCGCGGCTCTTTGTCTTTGCGCGCACCGGGCAGTTTCTCTTCATGGCCGAAGACCCTGAGCAAACCGGCGCGGATCTGGCCGCAATCGCGTCCACCGCCAAGGCCCGCGCCCGCAAGGGGGATGCGGCGGCGCGCAAAGAGGCGCGAGACCTGGCGCGCGCCCACAACCCCAAAGGCGCCATGGACGATGTGCTGCGCGCGGCCGAGCAAGACGCGGGCAATGTGATCGCGCTGCCGCGCAAAACCACCCCCCATGACACGCCCGCGCTGGCCGAGGCGCAGCGCGCGGCGAAAGCGGCAGAGGCGATGACCGCCGGAACCGAAGCGCCGGACACAGCCCCCGGGGCTGCGCGCCGTAAGGCAGGCGGCACCGCGCTGGAGGCGGCGGCAAAGCTGCTGCTCGATCAGGATCATGACTGGAACGGAGGACCCGCATGACACAGGCAAGCCCACAGGCAGGATCACGGCCAGAACCACGGCCAGAATCACGGCCAGAATCACGGACTGCAACACTCACCGCGCTTTCCCCTGAACCGGACGCGGCGGATCACAGCGACCGCGAGGATCTGCGCGCCCGGGTGAAGGCGGAGATGGAGGCGTTCGGGATATCGCGCGCCAAAGCGGCTGATGAGATCGGCGCGGGCGTCAGCGCGGGCACGCTCTCGCTGTGGCTGAATGCGGCCTATACGGGCGACAACCGGGCGGTGGAGGCGCGGATTGCGCGCTGGCTCGATACCCGCGCCGAGCGCGCAGCACTTGCCTTTGGTGGGGCACGTCTTGAGGCCCATGCGGAGACCTGTGCGGCGCGCCAGGTGGGCGCGGCGCTGGCCTATGCGCAGGCGGCCGGGGATCTGGCGCTCATTCACGGGCCTTCGGGGCGGGGCAAGAGCTGGAATGCCCGGCGGCACACACAGGCGCGCGCCTCGGCCTTTTGGCTGCGCGCGTCCCCGACGATGACCACCTTGCCCCGGCTTCTGGGCCGTCTGGGGGCCACCGTGGCGGGCGGGGCGCGGCACGGGCCTGCCATGGAGGCGGAAACCGCGATTGTGACCGCCCTTGAGGATCGCGGGGCGCTCCTGGTCATCGATGAGGCGCATCATCTGCGCGCCACCCTGCTGGATGAGCTCAGGTGCATTCGCGACATGGCCGGCTGCGGCCTGGCGCTGATTGGCGATGACACGATCCTGATGACCCTGGCGCGCTGCCCGCAGGTTCGGGGCCGGATTGGCATGCGCGTCGATCTCAAGACGCTGGCGCGCGATGATATTGCCGCCATTGCCGCCGGACCGCTGGGACGCGTGCCAAAGGCGGGCGAGATGAAACATCTGACCGCCGCCGCCACCGGCCCCGGGGGCTTGCACGCCCTGCGGCGTCTCATGGCACGGGCCTGGATGACCGCGCGGGGGGCCGGGCGCGCGACCATCACCGAGCATGACCTCGAGGCGGCGGCGGGAGAGATGACATGACGGTCGCTGAACCAGAGCACTTCCAGCAACGAGTGAGCATCGAAACGCTGCCTCTCCCTTCGGTCGAACGCGCTTCGATGCAAGATCCACACTCAAGACTTGCCGGAAATGCTGGAATCGAACGGCTCTCCGAACTGCCGCCCCATGAGGCGGTCTGGATCGAATGCCACGGAGCCGGATTTTGGGAGATCAATGACGTCGGTCTCAGCGACGGCGTGCCTGCGATCTTCGCGCATGTGGAGTTCGAGGCGGACCCGGACACCGGACCCCGAAACTTCTGAAGAAAGGACAAGGCCATGAGCAAACGAACAACCGACCCCTTTGAAGCGACCGGGGATCCGGGGGATCCCATTGCGGTGGCCGCGGTGGAGGACAAGCCCTGGATGGAAGGTGTTCTGGTGGTGATCGACGGCCAGGGCTACATGCGCGATGCGCAGGGACGTCTCACGCCGCGTGAACTGGTCAAGCCGCAGGATGAATTGCAGGACGAGATGGTGCGCAAGGTGATCTATTTTGCGCTTGATCTTTCGGACCGGATTGCCCGGTTCCGGGGCCACAGCTTTGTCGATATCGGCGATTTCGACGCGCTGCTTGCGGCCGAATATGGCGGGCACGCGCGGCGCTCGGTCAAGGGCAACCGCACCTATATGTCCTATGACGGCACCTGCAAGGTGCAGGTGCAGATCGCCGAGCGGGTGGAGTTCGGGCCGGAGTTGCAGGTGGCCCGCGACCTGGTGGAGGAATGCCTTTCGGAATGGGCGGCTGAAAGCCGTCCCGAACTGCGCGGCATCGTCGGGCACGCGTTTCGGGTGGACAAGGAGGGCGAGATCAGCCGGACGGGCATCTACAGCCTGCTGCGCTACGAGATCGAGGATGCGCGCTGGCACAAGGCGATGGCGGCCATTCGCGATGCGATGCGGGTGGTGGGCTCAAAGACCTATATCCGCTGCTATCGCCGCGACACCCCCGACGCGGCCTGGGAGCCGATCACCATCGATCTGGCAAAGGCGGGCTGAGCGGTGGCGCTGTTTGGCACCCGCGTGTCGCGCGCTCCGCTCTCCACTGAGGCGCGCGCCCTCATCGATGCGGCGGTGGCGGCCGGGCGCATCACGCATATTCCGGCGGGTGTTTCGGGCCTGCCGGTGAAACGCCTGCCGATGAAAGCGGCAGACTGCAAGGCAAGCCGCATGCGCATTGCCCGACGCACGCTCAGGTTTGAGCGCGCGGCCCGCAAGCGCGAGAAACGGGAGGCAAGCCATGCCGAGACATGAGCTCCTCCCCGTCTACTCGGTGACGGCCCGGCGCGCCCTGGTGGCAGATATGTTTGATCTGGGCCTGGCGCCGATGGACATGACCGAGCATCTCAAACGCGAGCTGGGCCGGGCTGTGACGGTGAGCACGGTTTACAATGATATCGCCTTTCTGCGGAAGGAGGGCCGGATCACGGGCCGGATCCGCCGCTCGAGCGGGCGGGGTCGGGTTGGGCGCACAGGGGCCGGGCGGGGGCTGTCATGACCCGGGCGCGGCACCATAGTCAGGACGACCGCTTGCGGCTGATGCGCGGCATCCACGGGGCCTGCCGCACACTGGGGCTGGACGAGGACGCCCGCCATGACGTGCAACTCAGCGTCACCGGGAAGGCGTCGATGCGGGATATGGGCCCGCGCGATCTCACCCGGCTGCTGGCGCATCTCAATAAACTGCAGGGTGAGGCGCGGTCCGGCTCTGCCGGCCCTCCGTCCGGGGGACGGAGGGAGAGCCGAACGGGCGGAGCCCCGGATGGCAAGAGAGGCTATGAGAGGGGCCACAGCGCCGCAGACGGGGCCAGAGGGGGTAAAATCTACCCCCGTGCCAAACGCGGCGACGTGCGGCTCATTCACGCGCTCTGGGGCGAGCTGGGCCGCCGGGGTGCGCTCAAACGCCCCGACCGCGCCGGGCTCAACGCCTTCATCCGGTCCCGCTTCGGCGATCACTGGGCCTGCGTGCCCCTGGATGTGGACATGCTGGATCACAGCAAGGATCGCAGCAACACAGCCCGCATCAATGACGTGATCCGGGCGCTCAGGGCGATGCTGGCGCGCGCTGAGGCGGAGGCAGGGCAGGCGCGGGAGACGGGGGATGTCTCATGAGCGGTCTTCTGACCTATAGCTGCCACTACAGATGCCCTTATGGCAACCGGTTCACCACCCAGGGGAACCCGGGTCCGGGGCGTCATTAGTAAAGGATGCGACCGCGATGGAAGATTAAAATCTACCCCCGTGCCAAACGCGGCGACGTGCGGCTCATTCACGCGCTCTGGGGCGAGCTGGGCCGCCGGGGTGCGCTCAAACGCCCCGACGGGCTCAACGCCTTCATCCGGTCCCGCTTCGGCGATCACTGAGCCTGCGTGCCCCTGGATGTGGACATGCTGGATCACAGCAAGGATCGCAGCAACACAGCCCGCATCAATGACGTGATCCGGGCGCTCAGGGCGATGCTGGCAATGAGGCGGAGGCAGGGCAGGCGCGGGAGACGGGGGATGTCTCATGAGCGGTCTTCTGACCTATAGCGCCACTACAGATGCCCTTATGGCAACCGGTTCACCACCCGGGTCCGGGCGACACCGGACACGATCGGGGAGGTTCTGCGGGCGCGCAATATCGGCGAGATGTGGACGATTGTATGGCCTTGCGCCGCCCGCCCCACTGCAGGGCCCTGCATCAGCTGCTTGAGCGGGATGGGCTGACGCTGAAGACCCTGCATCACGCCGCCTTCATCGGATGGCAGGCGCGGGAGAAGGGCGCGGCGGGGGCGGATGATATCCTGGGTGATTGCGGCCTGGTTCATGAGATGATCCACGGTCTTGACCCCGACAACGGGTCCTTCGCGATCGGGCGGGAGTTCAGCGATCTGGTCGAAATGGCCCGCCGGATCGAGGGGGCCATTCCGGGATCGGTGGTCCATACTGCAGGGGAGGCAGGCGCATGAAACTGGTTTCACGCGATGCTTACGGTGCCCTGCTTGCAGGGCTGACCGTTCCCTGCCGCTTCAGGCGAAGGGGGCCATCGCGATCCGCACCCCGCATCACCCGCCAGTTAAACATGCTGGCGCGCTTGCAGGCGAAGAAAACGCATGGGCTCACGCCTGTGCGAATCATGGTCGCGGCTGATGCGTCAGAGCCCCGACGGTGATCCGCCGCCAATCCCGTGCAGCGGAAGTATGGCGATGACCCGCGCGCCCCGGATCACCGATCACGCGGTGCTGCGCTATCTCGAGCGCGGCTGGGGTGTGGATGTGGCAGGGTTAAAGGCGCGGATCGCGGCGCGCCTGGCGGGGGCGGAGACGGCTGTGGAGATGATGGGCGAAGGTGCCGTGATCCGTGACGGGCTGCGGTTTCATCTGCGCCGTGCACCCGATGGCACGGTCACGATTGTCACGATCACCAGCGCCCAGGAGGGCCATATCTCGAACCGCGCCGAACGGCTCAGGCGGCGGCAGGGCAGGAGGATGTGCAAATGACCCTGCGAGGCCCTCAGCAGATGCCGCAAGAGGCCCCCGTGCGGAAAGCGGGGTCCTTGACCAGCCCGTGTGATCCCTCCACCCCTGATCTGGCCCCCCCTGATCTCGCGTGTGGCGATTGCCTGGATGACCTGCCGCGCCTTGTGGCTGCGCGGGGCGCCCCCTTTGATCATGTCATTGCCGATCCGCCTTATGAGGATATGCATCATGCCCGTCACGGGGCGGGCACGATCACCCGCACAGACGGACGCCGGGTGCCGGGCGCGGTCGGCTTTGCCGGGATTGACGCCCTCCGCAATGAGGCGGCAGGGGCCATGGTGGCGGCCAGTCGCGGCTGGGTGATCGTGTTCTGTCTGGCCGAGGGCGTGCGCCCCTGGCATGACGCGCTGACCGACGCAGGCGCACGCTGGCACGGCACCGCCGCCTGGATCAAACCTGATGCCGCGCCGATGTTTGCCGGAACCGGCCCGGCGCGGGGGTTTGAGTGTCTGGCCATTGCCTGGGCCGGCACGGGGCGGCGGCGCTGGAACGGCGGCGGCACGCGCGGCCTCTTTGAATGCCCGACTGCCAAGACCGGCTTTGCAGGCGCCAAGCCGCTGGCGCTCATGCGCGCCCTTGTGGCGCTGTTTACCGCCCCCGGTGATGTGATCTGCGATCCGTTTCTGGGATCGGGCACCACGGGTGTTGCCGCGCTGGAGGCGGGGCGCGGCTTTGCCGGGATCGAGATCGATCCAGAGACATTTGCGCAGGCCGAGGCGCGGATCGGCGCGGCCCGCCATGCGCCCGCCCTGCCGCTGGAGCCAAAACCCCGGCAGATCGGGATGGTGCTGGAATGACGTATGCGCACACGCAACCGGACCTGCCTGCGGGTCTGGGCGAGATCGCCGATCACGCCGGACGTGAGGCAGCCCTTACCATCGCGCTGGAGCATGGCGGACAGAGCTGGCGGGTGCCTGCGCGCGCGGATCACCCCGAGGGTCAGGCCCTGACGGCGCTTCTGGGCCGGGACGCCGCACAGGCGCTGATCGCGGGCTGCGGCGGCCATGTGATGGAGGTGCCGCTGGCGCGGCGCGCGGTGGTGGCTTGGCTGGCAGGCCGGGGCGTTCATGCGCCCCAGATCGCGTCCCTGCTGCGCATATCACGGCGCACGGCGCGGCGCTATATCCGCGAGACAAGAAGCAAACACAGGACGGAGAGAGACATGAGAGATGAACATCCCCACAAAGAGCAGCGCGCGACACTCCTTGCGCGGATTGCCAAAACAGAGCGCGCGGAGGAAATCACCGAGATGGTGACCACCGCGCTCATCGAGACCGGCGCGGATGTGGATATCCCGCAAACCGCGCGCGGTGTGGTCGAGATCCAGCTTTATGGGCGCGTGGCGCATGGGGCCGATCTGGCTGCGGCCTGTCTCGTCTGGGCGCAGGCGGCGCGGGAGGATACCGCAAGGCAGCCGGGCGAAGGGGGCGGTCCTGATGTCGGCTAATCTCTGCCCCCGTTGCGATGAGCCCGGCGGGCGCAAGACATATGCAGGCCAGGTCGTGATGCCGCTGAACGGCAAGGTGGTCTGCGTAGATCACTGCATTCATCACATTGTGGCCGCTCTTAATGCAGGGGGTGTGTTTACCACCGACTGCTGTTGCGGCCACCGCAAGATGCCCGGCTATATAGGCCTTGAGGACGGGCGCATCCTGGTCATCTTCGCAAACCGCGAAGACGCCAGGATGTATGACACGGACGAGAACAATGATAGCACCCGTTCGAACGCGGATATATCTCTCTGGAGGCCGCCACGGCTTGATGGCACCTCAAAAAATGATGGGAGCACCGTCGATGACTGAACGCCGCCAGCCCTGGCTTCCGGGCCTGACACCTCCACCCCGGGTGCGCCGTATAATGATGCATGCGGATGAGTGGGGGCAGGCACCGGGGATGATGCCCGGGTGGCGCAGCGCAAAGGGGGGGGCATTTCACATGTGGCCGCTGCGGCCATGAGGCGGGCTGGCTCTTTGACATGACCGAGCGCGAATTGCGCCGGGGTCTGCCCTGTCCGGTCTGCAACGCTTCCGAACCGCGCGCCGAGGCGACCGGCGCGGCGGACCCCAAGCACGCGCAGCGGACCCCACGTGCCCCCGGCGGACCATGGTCCGCTGACCAGCGGGGCGCAAAGCGGCTAATGTGATCGGCGATACGACCCCATGTTCCCTTCCACCCTCGTGACGCCCGGAGGCCCGCCGATGACACCCACACCTGAAGACTGGCAAGCCTTTGCCGCGCTGCTGGCCATTCTGGGCCTTCTGGGCGGGGCTGTGGTGGCGCTGCAGCGGCTGGGCCTGATCAGACGCGCCCCGTCCTCAACCCCGTCCTCACCCGCGCCCGGTGATGCGCCTGTGCCTGCCGGGGTCGCAGACCGGCTGGATCGTCATGCCGAGCGGCTGGCGCAGCTTGAGGGTGCGGTGGCGGGGCTCGCAAGCAGCAAGGACATCCACGCCCTGCAACTCGCAATGGAGCGCCAGGCCGGGGACATGCGCAAGCTGCAAAGTGCGATGGATCGCGACGCGAAGGCGGTGGACCAGCTCTCGGCCGCCATCACCCGCATCGAGGACCACCTGCTGGGAGAGACCCGCCGATGAGCAAGCAAAACGCCTATGCCGCCACCCTGGACGCACATCGGCGTCTGTGCATTCTCACCCATCTGGCGCACTGTCTCGATTATGCCTCGAACTCGGAGATCCTGCTCGATGTCTGCAATGGGCTGGGTATTGCCACCTCGCGCGACCGGCTCATCGGAACGCTGGCCTGGCTGAACGAGCAGGGGCTGATTGATCTTGAGGACCGATTATGCCTCGAACTCGGAGATCCTGCTCGATGTCTGCAATGGGCTGGGTATTGCCACCTCGCGCGACCGGCTCATCGGAACGCTGGCCTGGCTGAACGAGCAGGGGCTGATTGATCTTGAGGACCACGAGGGCTTTGTGCTGGTCTCGGCGACGCCACGCGGCGTGGATCTGGCCCGGGGCCGGGCCCGCCATCCCGGTGTCAAACGCCCCGCGCCGAAGGGGCGGTGAGATGGCACCGCCGCGCAAGATCGATTTGTTGCCTGTCGAGATTCGGGACTGGCTGCGCGAAGAACTTCAGGCGCGGGGCTATTCCGGCTATGACGCAATAACCGAGGCCCTCCGGGATCGCCTGACGCAGCACGGGCTGACTGTCACGATTGGCCGAAGTTCGATAGCGACGTTCGGTGCCGAGCACCGGGAATTCACGAAATTGCAGGGCGAGGCGTCCAACTGGGCCGCCGGGTGGCTTGATGAGGCCGGTCTGGACGAGGAGGCGCAGCGCCAGTCGGTCCTGTTCCGGATGATCACCACCGTGGCCTTCAAGGTGATGAAGGCGCAGATGACCCGCGAGGCCGAGGACATCGATCCGCGCGACCTGCATTTTCTGGGCCGGATGATGAAGGACGTGATGGCCTCCTCCGGCATCCGCGAGGCGATGGGCGAGAAAGAACGCCAGCGCCTGATTGCCGAAGAACGTCGTTCGGCCGCCGAGCGTGCCGTGAGCGCCACCCGCAGCGCCGGCGTGCCGCTGAGCCCGGATGTGGCCGCCGAGATCCGGCGCGCCGTGCAGGGGGAGACGGCTCAGGCGGGGGCAGTGCAGGCAGATGCGCCATGAGAACGCTGCTGCCCTACCAGGACGCATGGGTCGCGGACGCAGCCCCGCTCGCCGTCATCGAGAAATCCCGCCGCATCGGCATCTCCTGGGCGGCGGCCTATCACGCGGTGATGCATGCGGGCGAAGGCCGGGGCGATATCTACTACCAGTCCTACGCGCGCGACATGACGCGCGGCTTCATCGACGATTGCGCGGGCTGGGCCGCAGATCTCGGCATCGCCGCCAGCGCCGCCGGCGAGGTGCTGATCGCCGATGATGCCCGCGACATTCAGGCTTTCCGCATCGCGCTGGCCTCGGGGCGGCAGATTCTGGCCATGACATCAAGCCCGCGCGGGTTTCGCTCCAAGGGCCGGCCGGGCGATGTGGCCATCATCGACGAGGCCGCTTTTGTGGACAATCTCGACGAGGTCATGAAAGCGGCGCTGGCCTTCAACACCTGGGGCGGGCGGGTGCGCATCATCTCCACCCATAATGGCGAGGGCAACCCGTTCAACACGCTCATCCGCGACATCCGCGAGCACCGCCAGCCGGGCGCCCTGCACCGCGTGACGTTGCGGGACGCGCTCGATCAGGGGCTGTATGCCCGCATCGCCAGCCTCACCGGCCAGCCGGTGACACCGGAGGCGCAAGCGGCCTGGGAGGCGGCGCTGCGCGCACAATATGGCCGGCACGGGCCCGAAGAGCTTGATTGCGTGCCGGCCGCCGGTGGTGGGGCCTGGATCACCTGGGAGCTCATCCGCGCCGCCGCACAGGACAAACGCGCAGGACTGCCCGAGCATCGCGGGGCCGGACCCTGCTATATCGGGGTTGATGTGGCGCGCCGCCGCGATCTCTGGGTCGCTGCCGTGCTGGAAGACGAGGGTGGTACGCTCTGGCTGCGCGAACTGGCTGTGCTGGAAAACGCCCGCTTTTCCGAACAATACGCCACGGTCGCGCGCCTCGTGCGCGATCATCGCCCCTTGCGCATTCTGGTGGATCAGACCGGCATGGGCGAGGCCGTCGTCGAACATCTGCAGGATGACCATGGCGCACTCACCGTCGAGGGTGTGTTGCTCACAGCCCCCCGCAAGCTTGATGTGGCCACAGCCCTCCGGGAGGCGTTCGAGGACCGGCGCATCCGCATTCCCGCCGATCCCGCGCTCTGGGACGATCTGCATTCGGTGCGCGCCGAGCCCACCCTCACCGGCGCACCGCGCCTGATTGCCGAGCGCAAGAACAGCGACGGCCATGCCGACCGCTTCTGGGCCATGGCCCTTGCCGCCGCCGGGGCGGCCTCCGTGACCGGCCCGTTTGAGGCGCGTTTCGGGGAAGCCAGACCCGGCGCGCGCATCGCCTGGGGCGGGGGCGGCTATGAGATCGATTACAGCCGGGGCGTGGTGCTGTCCCCGCGCGCCATCGCCCGGCCATGGGGCATGTGAGAGGGAGATGAGAGGGAGATGAGCATGGGCGAAGACAGCCTGCCACGCCGTCCGCAGACCGACGAGATCGCCGCACCGCAGATGACCGCGCTGCGCTTCGGCACCGCTGACATTCAGGACCAGATGCGGCCCTGGCTCGACGAGATCACCCGCGACCCGCGCGCCTTTCGCGGCCAGTGGCGCGCGCTGCACCTGCTGGATCTCACATTGACCGACACCAAGGTGCGCGCACTTCTGGGCCAGCGCCTCGATGCCGGGATCGCCGCCCCCCTGGAGATCGAGCCGGGCGGGCCGGGCGCACAGGACAAGGCGGCCGCCGAGGATCTGGCCGAGCAGCTTTCGGCGCTGGAGATCGACCGCATCACCCGCGAACTGCTGCACGCCATCTGGTACGGCTATGCCATCGCCGAATGCATCTGGGAGATCGAGGGCCAGCGCGTGCGCCTCGCCGATCTGCGCATCCGCCACCCCTCCGTGCTCACCTGGGACCCGCTGACACGCGCGCCGCTGCTCGTCACCCGCGCCCGACCCGCAGGACAGCCCCTGCCGCCCGCGAAGTTCGTGCTGCTCACCAATCCGCGCGCCCATGGCGGCCAGCCCTTCGGGCCCGGTGCGGGCGCCTGGTGCTTCTGGCCCGTCTGGCTCAAGCGCCACACCTATAGCGACTGGGCGGTGGCGCTCGAACGCTTCGGCACCCCGATCGCGGTTGCCAAAACACGCAGAAACGCACCGCCACAGGAGATCGATGCGGCGCTGGAGACACTGGCGGCCATCGCCGCCGGCACCTCCATCAACCTGCCCGAGGGGGTCGAGATCGATATCCTCGAAAGCAGCCGCCGCTCGGGCGGTGATTTCAACATCTTCTGCCGCGACATGGACCGCATGATCGCAGATGTCATCGTCGGCCAGCACGGCACCGCCGAGATCGGCCAGCATGTGGGCACAGGCGAGGTGCATATGAAAGTGCTCGAACGCCTGGTCACCGCCGATGCCCGCCGCTGCGCCGCCGCACTCAGACGCTCCATCGCCACCTGGCTCACAACCTGGAACTTCCCCGGGGCCGCCGTACCCAGGCTGACCCGCGATACCGCCCCACCCGAGGATCTCGAAGCACGCGCCCGCCGCGACCTGCTGGTCGCGCAGGCCTCCGGGCGCAGGCCGACCTCGGCCTATATAGAACAGGTCTATGGCGGCGAATGGGAAGAGACACCCGGCCCTGCGCCAGAGACCGGGCAAAACGACGCACGGCTTGCCGCCGGGTCTCCACCCGCAGACGCCATCACCGCCCTTGTCGACCAGCTTACGGGCGAGACCATCGCCACCCAGGCCGCCGCCGCCACGCTCCTGCCCGTGCAGGCGGCCCTGGATGAGGCACGCTCGCTGGAAGACCTGCGCACCCGGCTGACACAGCTTGCCGATCAGCCCCCCGCCGCCGCCCTGGCAGGCCTTTATGCGCACGCCGATTTTGCCGCCATGCTGGCCGGCACTGCGGGTGCGCCCGTGAGGCCTGATAGCGACCCGGAGGCGTGAGCCCATGGCGGATCCGATCGATCTGACACCACTGGCCACCGCCACCGCGCTGGCGCCGCAGGAAGCGATCGAATATTTCCGCGCCAAGGGCTATGCCCCGCCCGAGAGCCGGTTCTCCTATCGCGACTGGTGGGGGACCTCCCATGCCCGTGGCTTTGTTGTCGCCAAGGTGATGCAGGATGATCTGCTGGCCACGATCCGCGAAGCGGTCGATGACGCGATCGCCAAAGGCCACACAATGGAGCAGTTCCGCGCGGCGCTGGAGCCGAAGCTCAAAGCCGCCGGATGGTGGGGCGTTCAGGAGATGACCGATCCGCTCACCGGTGAGCGCCGCCTGGTGCAGCTGGGCTCAAAGCGCCGCCTGGCCGTCATTTTTGATACCAACCTGCGCACATCCTATGCCGCCGGGCGCTGGGTGCGCATCCAGCGCACCAAGGCAGCCTTCCCCTACCTCGAATATGTCCAGCTGCAACGGGTCACAAAACGTCAGGCCCATGCCCCCTTCCACGGCCTCGTCGTGCCCGTCGATGATCCCTTCTGGGCCACGCATTATCCGCCCAACGGGTATTTCTGCGCCTGTACCACCCGGCAGGTCTCCGCCCGGGCGCTGAAACGCCGGGGGCTTTCCGTCACAGACAACCCAGCCCAGGACACCGAGATCCATATCGACAAACGCACCGGACGCCGGATCACCGTGCCCAAAGGCATCACCCCGGGCTTCGAGACCAACCCCGGAGCCACCTTCCTGGCCAATCAGGGCCGCCATGATGCGATCGCAGGCACGCTGAGCCCGGAAGCGCGCGGCGTGGAACTGGGGCTCATCACCGAAGCGCGGGCGCGCGGGCTCAGAACCGGCAAGGAACATCTCGCCGCCATCGATCTCGCCGCAGACACTCCCGTGCGCGGCGGCACCGCCGCACCCGTGGAGTGGGTGCAGGGCACAGAGACCGGGGTCGATCTGAGCGACGCCATGAAAGGGATCGTGGCCGATCCCGCCCGCCGCATTGGTGTCGTACACAACCATCCGAATTCTTCGGGGTTCTCGCGGGCCGATCTTCTGACGCTGGATGAATGGGTCGGTCTCGACCGTATTGTCGCCATAGCCCATGACGGCTCGCTCTACCGCGCTTCCGCGCCACGGGGCGGGCTGGCGCGCGTGATCGTCGATCTCTACGACGAGTCCGAAGATCTGGTCGAGGCCGCAGCCGCTAATCTGGGCATGGATGAAACCGCGCTCTTCACCCTGCGCGGACACGCCACCACCAGCGCACTTGCGCGCACCGGCTACCTTGACTACGCTCACGCCATCACCGGCGGCAGCCGCGTCAACCTGATGCGCTTCGGTGAGGACCGCATGGAGAAACTGATCGCAGGACTGGTGGAATGGCTCAGCAAGTGATGTCCAAATCGCAGCGCGCCCTGCATCCCGAGCTCTTTGCACAGCACTGCTTACGCTCGGACACCGCAACGCCGGTCAGGGACGGCATCAGGGAATTGCGCAATGTGCTGCTTGACGCGCAGCCCCAAATGTCAGGCCATTTCGGCCAAAACCTGCGCCGTGCGATCGGCTATCTGTGGGAAAGCCTCACATCACGCGAATCCTTTGAGCGCAGATATGGCCCCAGGCATCGTGCGGACGGGCCCACCGGCGCAGAGCGTGCGCAACTGATCGCGTCACTGGAGGAGGCCGGACGCCGCGCCGAGGCATGGTGCAGGCAGGCCGGTTGTGATCCGGTCCAGGATGCGCCGGACGCCGAGGCCGCGCGGCAGGGATGGCCGGATGCCGATGGCGCTGTCTGGACGCCGCCATGGGGTGCCCTCGGGATTGAACCACCCGAGTATTGGGGTCGGTTCTGAACCGCTCGAACACGGGTCATAAACGCACCCTCAAAGCCCCGTTAAACGCCCTTGCAACGCATCTGCCAGGATCGGATCAATCCGGGCGTTCAGATCTGCGCAGATCGTGAAAATTCCAACCAAATACAGGCCCTGAAATGCGAAGAAAAAATCGTGGTTTCCGGGCGATCATCGCGCGGATTCGCCCCGAATTGGGCAAATCCCTGTCGCAGGGCCGATTCTGACCCCTCCCTGATACGAGGCCGGACATCCCCACCAAACCCCTTGAATTGCGCGGTTTTGGGCATCTCATCCAAGGTTATCCGGGGTTATCCGGGGTTATCCAAAATGGGGCATTAATTCTGTCGTGGTACAGATCGAGAACGAGGTATTGCACAGCGTTCGCATCTGCCTCTCTCGTTCGTTGATGGGGCTTTGGATAGCCTGGTGCCAGCCATCGCAGGGCAATGTACGGAAAGTGTTTCCACGCAACGCTTCGAGAGCCAGTCCAGAGAGAGTGAATTTGATGACGGTGCAATCTTGATCGGTGCCTCTACTGGAGGTGTTGATGCTCTGATTCGCGTTCTTTCGCGATTCCCCGCCAATTGCCCGCCGACGTTTGTGGTACAGCACACGGGTGCCAAATTCACTTCGGGCTTGGCCAAACTGATCGACGGGCACGTCTCGCCAAACGTATCCGAGGCCACTGCCCATGAGACCTTAACGCACGGCCAGGTGCGACTTGCCCCTGGTGGCAAAACCCACTTATTGCCATCGGGCAATGCTCAATGGCGATGCACGCTGGTGGAGGGAGAGCCGTGTCAGGGGCATCGACCTTCCGTGGATCGTCTGTTTATGTCTGCGGCGCCACGCGCGTCCCGCATTTCGGCAGCTTTGCTTACAGGTATGGGCAAAGACGGCGCGCAAGGTCTGCTCGCGTTGCGCCGGGCAGGTGCTACCCACATTTGCGCAGGATGAAGAAACGTATGTGGTCTACGGAATGCCACGCGCGGCAATGGAGTTGGGTGCGGTCTCGAAGCAACTCTCGTTGGATGAAATCGGCCCAGCGTTGCTGCGCACCAGGCAGCAAGGAACATGATGCTTTTCAAGTCGGCGGATTCAGCCGGTGAAGCCTTCGTTGTAACACCCGTCGTGCAAGGGGAGTACCGCGTGTCGTCGGATCGGCAGGTCGTATTCTCGACAATTTTGGGCTCCTGCGTTTCTGTCGCTCTCTTTGATCCAAAGGCGCGAATTGGTGGAATGAACCATTACTTACTGCCGGATGACGCAGACGGCCGCCGCAGCGACGTCAAGTATGGCGCGATGGCGATTGAGCTGTTGATCAACGCTTTGCTTAAATCTGGAGCCACCCGTTCGCGGCTGCGGGCGAAACTGTGCGGCGGCGCCAACATCATTTCTAACCTGGGCGAAATCGGCGCAAAAAATGCGCAGTTTGCGCGTGATTTCATGAAGCGCGAAGGGTTCCCGGTGGTAGCAGAAGACTTAGGTGGTGTCCGTGCCAGACGGTTGCAGTTTCGTCCAACCACAGGCGACGCAAAGGTTTTTACTGTGCCTTCACATGAAACACAGACGCTTGTGGCGCAGGAACGCCTGCCAATTCGCCCCTCTGCATCTGATGTGACCTTATTTTGACGCGCCGGCCGAACAACCTTTTTTTGCCACGCAAGACCGGGGCTTTGAAACGTGCCGTCCTTCTAGATGCGCACCTGGTTACTAGGAAACTTCGTGTGGCTGAGTCGAGCGAGCGCCGCTTAAGTCGACAGATCCGACGTGACGGTTAGGTCAGCGCGTTGACGGTTTCCAACTGCCGGGGGCGCACTCAACGAGTGCAAACTGCATAAACTAACCAAAGTAGCTTAGTGATGAAGAGTGCCTCGGCTAGGGCAGATATCAGCTACAGTCAGCCGCGCGTTGCTGAGACCGCTTGGCTTGGACTTCAAAGGTAATGCCCGAAGTGCAGATTGACCAATTGAGGACCCGATTGGATACGAAGCAAAGCAACGAGTGCACGGTCATAGGGTAAAAACCTCTGTGCATTTTTGAAAGAACTGCCGGAATTCACACTTCGCGATCCGCTGAAAATGAGCCCTACCCGGAAGCACTCGGTCTGACGACATTGCGGTCCTTCCATGCAGAGACATGAACTGGTTGGATGAATGCAGCAGGTCGAGACGGGCCCAATATGCTTCCGAATGTCGAACGCTCGCGGCCGAGGGGTAGCCTGCTATTTTTCCGGGGTTCGACGTGTGGAGTTTTGGTGGAGCCTAGGGGAGTCGAACCCCTGACCTCTTGCATGCCATGCAAGCGCTCTCCCAACTGAGCTAAGGCCCCAAAACCTGTGGCCGCTGCATTGGCGCATCAGCGCGCTTCTAAGGATTGCCTAGGTCGAAAAATCCTGCAAGCGAAAAAAACTGCTTATTCTGTCGTCCTCGGGTGATGCGACATCGGCGATTTCGTCCAGCGAGACGTTATCGTCCTCGTCATCATCTTCCAGCAGATCATCATCCAGATCCACATCGACGGCGTCATCCTCTTCGAGGACCGCGTCGTCTTCCATATTGGCTACTTTTGCCTTGGTCGTGGCAGCATCCGCTGCGTCTGCCGCGATCATGCGGGTCTTGGTGGTATCCAGTTCGACCACCTCACCCGTATAGGGGCTGACGATCGGGTCTTTGTTCAGGTCATAAAACCGTTTGCCAGTCGTCGGGCAAACGCGCTTTACGCCCCATTCTTCCTTGGGCATCTGATATCCCCTTTAAAACGGCTGAGTCGTATCGACGATTCCGGTCACGTGCCATATGACATGGGCAGTGTCAAAGGCTTTGGTGCGCGTCTTTTAGGAAACGCAGAGGCAAACGTGGGCGAGCATATCATTCCGGGCAATCCCCCGATCCGTATCCACCTGCGCCAATCGGCGCGGGCACGGCGGATCAGCCTGCGGGTGTCCCGTCTGGACGGGAAGGTGACACTGACCCATCCCGCGGGCACGCCGGCGTCAGAGGCATTGGATTTTGCGCGCTCCAGAACGGATTGGCTGCGCGGGCATGTGCAGGATGTCCCCGATACAGTGGTGGTCGGTTTGGGTGTCGATATTCTGGTCGAAGGCACCTTGCGCCGTGTTGTCGAACACAGCGGCAGGGCGGTAGTTCTTGGGGATCGCACGATCGCTGTTCCCGGCAGTGCCCAGCAGGTTCCGCGCCGGCTTGCCAGTTACTTCAAGACATTGGCCCGCGATCGGCTGGCGGCCGCATCGGACCATTATGCCGACCGCCTGGGAAAATCCTTTGCGCGGATCAGCATGCGGGACACGCGGTCACGCTGGGGGTCATGTTCGTCGCGGGGGACCTTGATGTATTCTTGGCGGCTGATCATGGCCCCGCCGGAGGTGTTGCGATACGTCGCCGCGCATGAGGTTGCGCATCTGGCGGAAATGAACCACTCAGCGGCCTATTGGGCCGGGTTGGAACGCATACATGGACCGTATGATGCGCCGCGCAGATGGCTGCGCGAACATGGGGGCGATCTGCACAGGTTTCGCTTCGACACTTGACCGGCCGGATATGTGATCACAGACTGGTGGCATGTTGATCAATCCAAAACCCGCGGACACCTCTGCTGCGCATGATCGCGTCTATCGCGCGTTGCGCACCCGGATCATGCATGGGGAAATCGCGCCGGGTCAGGCGCTGACCCTGCGCGGCATCGGCAAGGAGTTTGACGTCTCGATGACGCCCGCGCGTGAGGCTGTGCGTCGCCTTGTGGCTGAAGGTGCGCTGTTTTTGTCCAGCTCAGGCCGCGTATCCACACCCGAACTGACCAATGAACGGATTGAGGAACTGGCCGCACTGCGCGCCTTGATCGAGGTCGAGTTGGCCAGCCGCGCCTTGCCCCGGGCTCACATTGCATTGATTGAGCGATTGCAGACGATCAATGCCAACATTGCCGATGCCGTCGCGCATCGTGACGCGGTGACATACATCCGGACCAACCTCGAATTTCATCGCACGCTGTATCTCAGGGCGCAGGCCCCGGCGATGCTGGCCATGGCGGAAACCGTCTGGTTGCAGCTGGGTCCGACAATGCGGGCGCTTTATGGGCGGTTGCGCCGGACCGAGCCGCCTCAGTTCCACCGGATGATCATCGCAGCACTCAAGGCCGGGGATGAGCCGGGATTGCGACTGGCTGTCCGCTCGGACGTCACGCAAGGGCTCAAGATGCTGGCGGCCTGAGGCTGCAACCTTCAAAAAACATGCATTCTCATGTTGCGCGGTGGACGGGCTGACCCCTATCTTTGGCGGTACAAATGGGAGGAGTTTCAATGACTGATTTTACACGGCGCGGCGCGCTGGGTTTGATGGGTGGTGCCGCGACACTGCCCATGTTGGGCACACCCGCCCTTGCCAATTCGAAAATGACGGTGGGCGCTTTGCGCTTTACCAGCCACGCGGCCAGCTTTGTTGCGCTGGAGCGGGGATACTTTGCCGATGAAGGTCTGGACGTTGAGTTCCGGTTCTTCGAAGCGGCTCAACCGATGGCTGTCGCGATTGCGTCGGGCGATGCAGATTATGCCGTCACTGCGATTTCCGGGGGCCTAATCAGCTTGGCGGAAAAGGGCGCGGCCAAAGTTATCGGCGGCGCGCTGAGCGAGGAACAAGGCATCGATGGCCAAAAGATCCTGGCGTCGAACGCGGCCTATGATGCAGGCCTGACCAGTGCGTCCATGCTGGACGGCAAAAGCTATGCCGTGACCCAGCCGGGGTCGTCGTTCCACTACATGGGCTCCAAGATTTCTGCCGCCGAAGGTGTCAGCGTCAGCTTCAAGCCGCTTCAAAAGGTCGGGGCGATCATCGGTGCGATGAAATCCGGTCAGGTCGATTCGTGGTCCATCGTGCCCCATATCGCCAAGGGATTGGCCGGTGCAGGGGCGGTCAAGATAATTGGTGACGTCGCCGATTATCTGCCGGGCTATCAGGTTACCACTGTGTTCACCTCGGCCGAAAACGCCGCGAACGAACGCGCCAAAACCGAAGCGTTCCTGCGGGCGTTTTCGAAAGGTGCCGACGATTTCAACGCAGCACTTGTCGACAAATCAGCAGGCGACGACGCCAGCGAAGACATGGTCAAGCTGATCCACAAATATGTCTACACAGACCGTCCATATGAAAAGGCCGCGCCGTCGATCCGGAACGGTGCCATGCGGATCAATGCCGGTGCCGCTTTGAACATGGCGTCGGTCGAAGATCAGCTGGGCTGGTTCAAATCCGAAGGCCTCGTCAAGGACACGATCACCACTGAAACGCTGGTTGATCCGTCCTATGTCGAGATGATGTCCTGATCGCACTGGGCGGGCTGCAAGGCCCGCCCAAGCCCTGATGGACCTGAAAGCCGAACATATCACGCATCGCTATGGCGATATGGTGGTGCTGGATGACGTGTCGCTGGACATCCCGGCGGGCGAAATCCTGTGCATCATTGGCCCGTCAGGTTGTGGGAAATCCACGTTTTTGAGACTGCTGGGCGGGCTGGAGCAAGCATCGGATGGGCATGTTCTGCAGATCGGCGCGCCACCGCGCGGATGCTTGAACCCGCTGACATATGTTTTTCAGGACTTCGCGCTGCTGCCCTGGCGCACGGTGGAAGGCAACGTCTCGCTTGTGTTGGAAGACCACCGGCTGGAGCGCCACGACGCAGAAGCGATCATAGACGATGTGCTGATGCGGACCAAGCTGTTGGACTTTCGCACTGCGCTCCCACGACAGTTGAGCGGCGGGATGAAACAGCGGGTGGCGATTGCGCGGGCGTTGGCGGTGAACCCGGCGGTCATGCTCCTGGATGAGCCTCTGTCGGCGCTGGATGCGCAGACCCGCGAATTGCTGATGGATGACCTGATCGGGCTGTGGTCGCGCCAGCCGTTCACCGGCGTCTATGTCACCCACAATCTGGCCGAGGCTGTGCGCCTGGGCCATCGCATTGCCGTTCTGTCGCGCAGGCCCGGTCGGGTGCGCGAAGTCATCGAGGTGCCGTTGCCCTTGACCGAACGTCGGGCCGGGCTGCCGGAACTGGAGGATATCCAGTCGCGCCTCTGGCAGATGATGCGCGACGAGGCGTTGGCCGCTGATCAGGAGCTGGCCGATGTCTGAGACCAACGCGCGGACAGTTCCGTTTCGCGGCGGCGGATTCCGTCCCGGCGCGCGGCGCGGCATGGGCATTCTGGTTTTTGTTGTTCTGATCGCGATCATCGAATGGGGCACCCGCGCGGGGTGGATTTCGAACCTGACCCTGCCGCGCCCGTCCGACGTGGCGCAGACTTTTGTCGATCTCTGGAACACCGGTTTGCTGTTTCAGCATCTGGTCCCGTCCATCACGCGCCTGATCGTAGGTGCTGCGATGGGCATTTCGACCGGTATCCTCGTTGGGGTGATGATTGGCCTCTTCAGCTACGTCCGCGCGGGTCTGGTGCCGCTTGTGGCCGCGATTTTTCCCATTCCGAAAATCGCCTTGTTGCCCTTGTTCGTGATCTGGTTCGGCATTGATGAGGGATCAAAATACGCCCTGATCGCGTTGGGGACGTTCACGCCCACGGTGGTGGCCACCTATGGGGCTGTCGACAATGTTGACCGAACGTTGATCCGCATGGGGCAGAGCTTCGGGCTGTCCTGGGTGTCCATCGTCCGCAAGATCGTGCTGCCCGGCGCCTTGCCCGGTATCCTGTCCGGCATGCGGGTCAGCGTGGCGATCGGGATCATCCTGTTGGTCGCGGCAGAGATGTTGGGCGCGGAATACGGTGTGGGCGCGTATATCCTGCAGGCAGGCTCTCTGTACGATCTGGAGCGGCTGTTCGCCGGTGTCGTCATCCTGTCGGTCTTGGGCGTTTTGACCAGCTGGCTGATCGGGCAGGCGGAAAAACGGCTGTTGCGCTGGCGAACCTAATCCACCGGCGCGATCACGTTCTGCCACTGGGGCCGCGCGGCGAAGGTGTTTACCAATTGCCACCCATAGGTGTCCTGAACCGGCACCGGATCGCGCGTTTCGTCAGCGGAGGTTACGGCGGCGGACAGCGCTGGTTCCAGGAAAAACCCAACGGATCGACGCGCGCCTTCGGTGGCCAGCACCCGGTGCGGGGTGGCGGGCACCCGACCCGCCGTCAGCCGGGTCATGGCATCGCCCACGTGAACCGAAATGGCGTTTGCCATAATGGGAATGTCCCGGAACACGCCATCCTGTCCCTGCGCCTGCAGGCCGGGGGTGTCCTGCCAGAGGAGCGAAAGACCAGACGCATCCGTGTGCCGGCCTGCAGATAGGCTTGCCCCATCATCAGAAGGTGTCGGGTTAACAGCCCCCGCCGCATAGCTCAGCAGTCGCAGCGTGGAATGCGCCCCATCAAAGCGTTGGCGGATCACGGCCTCATCGAAGCCAGCTGATCGCCCTATCGAGCGGATCATGTGCTGCGCGACTGTGTTCAGATGAGTGTAGTGATCGCGCAAGGATGCTGACCAGCCGGGCATGTTCGTCTCATCCGGCAGTGGCGTCTTTTCGCAGAAGATCTCGATGCCCGGCAGATCCGGGCCTGGTGCGGGGTCTTCCGGCCCCATGTCGTAAAAATCGTTTTGCAGCAGGCGTTCCTTGGCGCAGGGGTGATAGCCGCGATACCAATGCGTGTTTTCCGGGGCGACCAGCCGACTGTAAAGCGGCGCGCGGATATCCTGTGGTTGATCAAACAGCTCGAGCCCCCGTCGCGCGCGCCCATCGACCTTGCCGGCATCCGGATAGCCCGTGATAACGACTGACCCGGTCCGTTTCAAACCTGCCCAAAGCGATGCGTCGCATGCGTCACGCGCCTCGCTTGGCGGGCCAAACAATGCAGCGATGTCGATAACGTCAACGGTGTCTGGCATGATGTCGCTCCCTGATGCCTGCGCAGCATCAGGGTTTCGCATCGCGAGAGGGCAATCAAGCCTGTTTGCGACATGGACCCATTTGGGTTGCGATCAGGCCGCCAGACCCTTGCTGCCCATATCCAGGAATTTGCGGCGACGGTCGGCGATCAGTGCGGCCGCGTCCTTGCCGTCCATCTCGCTCAACATCCCTTCGATGGCTTTGCCGACCGAGTCGATCGTGTCGGATTTTCCACGATGCGCCCCCACCCAGCGGCTCCGGAACGATCCGGTCGATCACACCGAGCTGCTTTAGGTCTTGTGCCGTCAAACGCAGCGCCTCAGCCGCTTCGCGCATCTTTTCGGCATCCTTCCACAGGATCGATGCGCAGCCTTCGGGGCTGATCACCGAATAGACCGAATGCTCCAGCATCGCGACCCGGTTTGCCGTGGCAAAGGCAACAGCGCCGCCGGATCCGCCTTCTCCGATGATCACGGACACGAGCGGAACGCCGATTTGCAGACAGGTTTCCGTGGCTCGCGCAATCGCTTCAGACTGGCCGCGTTCTTCGGCCCCTTTGCCCGGATAGGCGCCGGGTGTATCGACCAGAGTGATAACCGACAGGCCGAATTTACCGGCCATCTCCATCAGGCGCACGGCTTTGCGGTATCCTTCGGGACGGGCCATGCCAAAATTGCGTTCGATCCGCGACTTTGTGTCGGTGCCCTTTTCATGGCCGATCACCATCACCGGACGGTCACCGAAGCGGGCCAACCCGCCCATCACCGCATGGTCATCCGCAAAGTTCCGGTCGCCTGCAAGCGGCGTGTATTCGGTGAAGAGCGCCGCAATATAGTCTTGGCAATGCGGGCGTTCGGGATGCCGCGCCACCTGGCATTTCCGCCAGGGCGTCAGGTCCTTGTAGAGATCCTGCAACATTTTTTCGGCCTTGGCGTCCAGGCCCTTGGCTTCGGCGTCGACGTCCATTTCGTCGTTTTGACGGGCCAGAGCGCGCAACTCTTCCGCCTTGCCTTCGATCTCGGCCAGCGGTTTTTCGAAATCCAGGTATTGTATCATCGCGTCACTCCCGCGGAATTTGGCCATATATGGATGCCAGCGCGCGCAGATGCAACTCGGCATGAGGGGACGCGTGATGGCCGCAGCGAGACGGTTGGTCTGGCAGACCCTTTATGGCCAGATAACAGGATAGAGCGAGGCAACCAACAGCGCTGCCATCGTCCAGTTGAACACTTGTAACTGGCGCGGGTTCTGCAGGATCCGCGCCATTTGCAGGCCCAGAACGGTCCACGAACTGACCGCGGGCAAGTTGATCGCGCCAAAGACCGCCGCCACGACAAGGATTGCACCCAGTGTGCGGTCTGGCGTGTAGGCGGTGATCGCGGTCAAGGCCATGGTCCATGCCTTGGGGTTCACCCACTGAAACAAAGCCGCCTGCAAAAAGGTCATCGGCGTGCCGCCGGCCTCGCCCCACCGCGCCGGGGCGGCATTGGCGATCTTCCATGCCAACCATAGAAGGTAGGAGGACGCTGAACGCCTTGAGGATCGTGTGCGTGATTGGATAGGTGTCAAAAACCCGTATCAGGCCCGCGCCCACCAACAAAATCATGACCGTGAAGCCGATGCCGATACCCAGCATATGGGGGATACTGCGCCGAAATCCGAAATTCGCACCGGACGCCATCAGCATCAGATTATTCGGCCCTGGCGTAATCGAAGACACGAACGCAAAAACAGCCAGAGCAAGCAGAAGGTCATAAGTCATACGGGGCAATATGGGACGGATTTAACCGCATTTTGTTGCGTAATGGTGCGAGATTAGGGTAGTTCTGCAATTCATGATGAAAATAGACACCATAAACGAAAATATATTGCGTGAGCTGTCCCGCGATGGTCGGATCAGCAATCTGGAACTGGCCGACCGTGTGGGGCTGTCACCCTCGGCCTGTCTGCGCCGCGTGCAGGATCTGGAGCGGTCGGGCGTGATCCAGGGCTATCGCGCGGTCATTGATCCGGCGGCGCGCGGGGTTGGGTTTTCGGCCTATGTGGGCGTCGGCTTGTCTGAACACACCAAGGCCGCACAGGAGTTTTTCGAGCGCGCCATGGCGCGGGCGCCGGAAGTGATCGAATGCCATAACATCACTGGCACAATCGAATACCTGTTACGCGTCGAATGCGCCGATCTGCCAGCCTACAAAACCTTTCACGCTGAGGTTTTGGGCGCGGTGAAACATGTGCAAACCATCACGTCCTATGTCCTGATGGCGTCCCCCAAGGATTTACGCGCATGACCGGATTTCCGAAATTCCAGTGATTGATGTCAGTGCTGTTTTCGGCGCGGACGAAACCGCGAAAGACGCACTGGCGCGGGACTTCCTGAACGCCTACGGGACCGTCGGGTTCGGATACATCACCGGTCATGGGATCAGCGAAGACCTAGTGAACCGGGTATTTGAAGCATCCGCGCGGTTTCACGCCTTGCCCGTCGATCAGAAGATGGCCGTCGCCCTTGATCACAACCACCGGGGGTTCATTCCGATCAACACATCCACGGATGTGAACTCGACACTGGCGGATGTCACCAAGCCCAATCAATCTGAAAGCTTCATGGTGATGCGCGAGGATACCGAGGGCGCGCCGGTGTACCTTTCCGGCCCGAACCAGTGGCCGGACCTGGAGGGGTTCCGGGAAGATGTCATGGCCTATCACGATGCCTTGGCCGATTTGGGGCGGCGCTTGATGGGTATCGTAGCACGGGCCTTGGGCGTAGACGCGTCGCAGGTGTTGCCACCGTTCGAGGTGCCAACCACATGGTTGCGTCTGCTCTACTACCCGCCGACTGATCCGAACCACGGCGATCTATATGGATCGGCCCCGCATACCGATTTTGGATGTTTGACGATCCTCGCGCAGGACGCGATTGGCGGTCTGCAGGTGATGACCCCGGATGGCGATTGGGTCGACGCGCCACGGCTTCCCGGCAGCTTTGTCGTGAATGTGGGCGACATGCTGCATCGCTGGTCGAACGGGCGGCTGTTGTCGACGCCGCACCGGGTCATCAACCGGTCTGGCAAGACGCGCTATTCCTGCCCGTTCTTTTTTGATCCCGACGTCGAAACTGTCATCGCCCCGTGGCGCGAAACGGTCACGTCAGACCGACCGGCTCGGTTCGAGCCGATCCTTTTTGGAGATTTCCTGAAATCCGAACTCGAAGCCGGCTATGACCAGCACAAGCCTGAGACCTGAGGCTTAGCTGCCTGCGATCATCTCGGACTGGCGCACGATTACCTCGGCCTGCTTGATCGACGCGATGTCGACCAGACGGCCTTTGTAGACCGTGGCGCCTTCTCCCTTGGCCTTGGCTTCTTCCATAGCGGCAAGAATTTCGCGCGCTTCGGTTACGGCTTCTTCCGAAGGGGTGAAGACTTCGTTCGACAGGGCCACCTGCTTGGGGTGAATGGCCCATTTGCCGACCATGCCCAATGTGGCCGACCGGCGCGCCTGGGCGCGGAACCCATCATCGTCGGAAAAATCTCCGAACGGACCATCGACCGGCAGAACGCCATGGGTGCGGCAGGCCGCAACGATCGCTGCCTGGGCCCAGTGCCAAGGGTCAGACCAGTGCTTTTGGCCTTCATGCAGCATGTAATAGTTTTCCTGCGTGCCGCCGATGCCCGTGGTGGCCATGCCCATCGATGCTGCGAAATCCGCGGCACCCAGGCTCATCGCCTCCAGCCGGGGTGTGGCGGCGGCGATCTCTTCCACATGGGCGATGCCAGCGGCACTTTCGATGATCACCTCAAAGGCGATCTTCTTGCTGCGGCCCTTGGCCGTTTCAATCGCTGTCACCAGAGCGTCTACGGCATAGAGATCTGCGGCATTGCCGACCTTGGGGATCATGATCTGATCCAACCGTTCCGAGGCGTTTTCCAATAGGTCCACCACGTCGCGGTACCAATAGGGCGTGTCCAGCCCGTTGATCCGAACGCTCAGCGTCTTGTTGCCCCAATCGATGTCACCAATCGCCTCGATCACGTTTTTTCGGGCGCTGTCTTTGTCGGACGGTGCCACTGAATCCTCGAGATCGATGTTGATCACGTCTGCGGCCGAGCCCGCCATCTTTTCGAAGATCGCCGGGCGCGAACCCGGTCCGAACAGTTGGCAGCGGTTGGGACGGGCAGGGGGCGTGGGCTGAAGGCGGAAGCTCATGGCGTGATCTCTGGCAATATTGTTGCGTTTCTACTGGTGTCGGCTGTTATTAAATTGCGCGGCTCCGCGCAAGGCCGATTCTGCGGATGCAGCATGATCGCGGCAGCGCAGCGGCGGCACTGACGGATTCGGAGATTTCGCCCTGTCAGTGCACATTTCTTCTGCGGATACGTCATTTTTTGGAAGAATTTTGCGTCTAAACGCTCAAATCTCACCCAATACGCGACCGTTTTGGGCGGGATTTCGGTATCTTCGCGCCTGCGAACAAAGGGGATGCCACATGATCGAGACTCCATATCTGCTGTTTTTGGGCGATGCGCCTGACCAACTGGCCGCAAAGGTCGCCCAGGGCATCAAGGATTGGCGTCCCGAAAATGCGGTGGGGCAGTTCCGGATGGAAGGTTGCGGCGCCGATGTGGGACTGACGGATATGACTTTGGCCGAAGCCAAGGCCGCCGGTGCCAAGACCCTGGTGATCGGCGTGGCGAACCGGGGCGGTGTGATTTCCCAAGCCTGGAAAGACGTTCTGACGCAGGCGCTGATCGAGGGGTTCGACCTGGCATCCGGCCTGCACAACCTGCTGCGGGACGAGGCCGATCTGGTCGCCGTCGCTGAAAGCCATGGGCGTGCCTTGCATGACGTGCGGGTGCCCGAGGTCGACTATCCGATCGCGAACGGTAAAAAGCGCAGCGGCAAGCGTGTTCTGGCCGTGGGCACCGACTGTTCTGTTGGCAAGATGTACACAGCACTCGCGCTGGACCAGGCGATGCAGAAGCGCGGCATGAAATCCACCTTCCGTGCCACGGGCCAGACCGGGATACTGATCACTGGCGATGGTGTGCCGCTCGACGCCGTGATTGCCGATTTCATGGCCGGTGCGGTCGAATGGCTGACGCCGGACAATGATGACGATCATAATGAACGGCTTTACCGTCAGCTGGTTGATGCAGTCTTCTTTTAAACCCCCCTTAATAGTGAATTGTGTCAAGCAAGATTCTGGCTCCCATGCCATGATTAAGAAGACTGGAGTGTTTGCCATTAGCTTTTTAGAAGATGGCCAAAAAGACCTGGCAGCTAAGTTTTTTCAGCCCAAGCGCCGAGTGGGCAACAAATTTGAAGATGTAGAATTTAAAGAGGGCCCAGAGACTGGTTGTCCCATTATTCTCGATTCTCTCGGTTATATTGAATGTAAGGTGGTGGGTACTGTAGAAGAGGGAGACCACACGGTGTTTGTGGGGGAAGTAATTGGTGCCGGTATCCACCGGGAAGGCAATCAACTATTGCTTTCTAGCACTGGTTGGCAATACGGAGGTTAAAGAACTAGTTCTCTCAACTCCAATCTGAACCCAAAAGCGAAGTCCCCTATGAGTTTCATTGAGCGGAGAAAATTTTATGTTGCAGATGAACAAAAAAAACAAAGGTGGTTCCGGCTGGTTGACCTATTTAGGAATAGCATTTCTAATAGGGGGAAGCGCTTTCTTCTATTTCCGGGTTTTGACCGGAAAAGGATTAACCCCAGTGGAAGGGGCAGAAGTGGTTCCGGAATCAGCCACGATGACTGCTTTCATCTCCACAGAGCCTAAATCTTGAGCCTCATTGCAGCGGTTTGGCAGCAATGAGGCTCAAGAGTCGATCGGAAAAACTATTGCGGATTGGGAAAAAGAGGCTTATGCTGACTCTAAAATAGATTATCAAAAGGATATCCAACCTTGGATAGGTAATGTCATGATGGCTTTCTTGCCATCGGAGAGCGGCTCCTGGGACAGGGATGGACAAAACCTGCTGGTAGTATTGGGAATTAAGAATAAACTCAAAGCCTGGAATTTTGCTGAAAAACTGCAAAAAGAAGAAGGAAAAGAAATTACCAAGACTAAATACAAAGGGGTTACCATCTACTTAGAAACCTCAACTGACTCCGATGAACAGGGAGCTACAGCAATTCTGGATAATTACAATAAGGTGGTTTTCTCCGAGAACATTGAAACGATTAAATTGGCTATCGATACCTATAAAGGTGAGAAAACTTCTTTTGTAGCCAATCCAGAAGCTAAAAAGGCTTTAAACCAAAAATTAGGGCTGAAAAATCCTATTTTTGCTTTCTATCTGGCTGATTATGGAGAATTAATCGGCAAAGCTTTGGCCAGCGCCAGCAATCAAGAATTATCAACAGAAACTCTGGAACAGTTGATGGCAGTGGAATCTGCCGTTATGGGTCTGGGGTTTGAGGACAAAGGACTGCGCTTGAAATACTTAGTCAACCTGAATCAGTCCGCCTTGAAACGAGAATACAAACCAGAGAAGGGCAAAATTGTCTCTCGCTTCCCGGAATCCACTATTGCTTTGATGACTGGTAGCAAAGTGAATGAAAGTTGGTGGTCGTTAGTGGAGCAAAGTGAAGTAGTACCTCAGTTGGACCAATTATTGAATGGCTGGGAAACGATGCTTGGCTCTATCAATCTAGACCTGAATGAAGATGTTTTTGGCTGGATGGATGGAGAAGTCGGCCTCGGTCTTGTCACTGTAGACGAAGGTATTTTCAAGGATTATGGGATGGGGGGAGCAGCAATCTTCCAAACCAGCGATCGCCAAACTGCCACCAACACCCTCAAAAAACTAGAAGAGTTGGCAGCAGGGAACTCCTTCATTACCATAGACCGCCGCAGTATTAAAGGTAAAACTATTGTAGAATGGATTGCTGACAACAAAGTTTTGTTATCCTATGGTTGGACCGACGATCGAACCCTGACTGTTGCTTTAGGCACTCCTTTTAAAGAGCTAATGGAAGTAAAAGGGAAAAATTCTTTGGCAGGAAGCAAAAACTTTAAAGATCTAGCTGGTTCTTTACCGGAAAAGAATTTTGGCTACTTTTATCTAGACATGAAAAAACTCATGGCCGTACTCAATAATCTACCGTCAGCACCCAGTAACTACCTACCACCAGAATCCAAGGCTGTTCTAGATTCCATTCGGGGAATTGCAGCCACCTCCACTATGGGCGATCGCTCTACCGCTGAACTAGATTTATTATTGCACCTGGAACCCAACAATTAAACAATTAAATAATAGACATGGTAAGAATTCTTACCATGTCTATTGGAATTTCAAGGTTTCCATGCCTTGATGGCAGTATTTAAGAGTTGGACATTAATCTTGATGTCTTCTCCAATCTTTCTACTAAAACGTTGGTTTTGTTTGAGAAGTTGGGCTATTTCTTTCATCGCCTCTTCCAAATGCCCCCCTGTATGGAACATGCGCTTTTGCATCGGTATATCGCCTTTTTTCAGTCCGGTGTAATCTTTTGCTAAGGATTCCGGATTTTGGTTCAATCGCTGGGCGACAGTGGCAAATACTTTCTCCGGTTCCGTTTCCACTGCATGCATTATATCAAACCAAGCTAAGATAAATTGAGTTAATTCTTCCTTACGCTCGGAAACAACCTTAGACTCAGATCTTGCACCTCATGAGATAAAATTCAAAACCCCGTTCATATAACCAAGGAATAAGTAACTCTAGTTGCTTCAAAAGGGATAAGAGTAAAATATGAGGAAAAAGTAAAACTAAGGCATTTTGTGCATTGAAAGACCAATCTAAATCATGATGATATCCATTCTGTAAATAAACCCAATGTGCCAATAAATAAGAAATCAAAGAAAAAACTAACCAACGATAGACACCCAATAAAGTTTTTTGTCCAAAACGATGAAGGCTAAATTGATGTTTGACCGTCTTAAAAAATCCTTCAATTTGCCATCTAAGTTTTCCCCATCTAGTAATAGTTTTTCCTTTCATGGGTTTTGTAGAAATGACAAAACGTTGAACTTTTTTTTCATTACGTTTCAACCAAACCCATGATAAATAGACCGGGAAATTCAAACCAGTTAAATAAACTTGTTGACCCTTAGCTTTAATTTCTGAAACTTTCCGACCATCAGTTAAAGTTCTCGTTTTAGAAATTCCCATAATGGCATGATGATTAAAGGACTTTCCTCGAATTTTTTCCAGTAGTTTAATTGTTCCAAAAGCTGTATCACCTAAGACATAAATCTGAAATTGCTGTGTTAAAATTGAAGGTAATGTGTTGAGCAATTTTGAAGCTAATTGAGAAGGTGAGTGACTTCCTTTTCCCCTGTATACCCGAAAACTCCAAGGAATTCGCCAATTTCCTAAAACCAAGTAAAGAACAACAATATGTAAACCTTTCTTATGGTTATAAACTCTTACTAAGTTGTTAAGATTAGCAAACTTACCAACTTTTTCGAGTGTTGTTAAATCAATCATAACCTGTAAAATAGGTTTTCGTCCTTTTTTTCTAGTAGAAAGAATTAGATTAATAATAAAGGAACGAACAGTACGAATCAAAGAACGAGTTGGCCAATTATATTCATTTAAAAAACGACTAATTGCACTTTCAGATTTTGTTTGACAATTATGAGGTACGTGGGATTTTCCTTCTAGCAATAAACCGAAAATAGATTCTAAGGTTTCTTGCTGATAAATCGTTGGCATTAATTGTTTGAGAGTAGAGATTAATTCTTCAACTTGGGGTAAAATATTATTCATCCAATAGTTCTCTTGCTAGACTAGAGAACAAATATAACAGATCCATCGCACTTGTACCTCCCCAGTTGAAGAATAAAATGGCGAAAAAAGAAAGTGAACGGGAAATAACCCTTAGAATAGAGCGTATTCAGAAAGCAATTGCTTAATTATCCCAGAAAAAGGCAGAAATTGAGAAAAATGGGGAAATTGCCCCCACTGGATGTTATGTCGCACGGTACCAAGCCCGAGGGCAAAAACATCGTTATTGGTATTATCAGCTTAAAGCTAGCGAAGCAATTTTTCCCAAAACTAATCAGGATAATGAATATTCACGCTATCAACACCTAGGAAAAGCTGGAAGTGAAGCTCATATCAATGCAGTTTTAGCAGTGGTCAGACGAGTACAAATTGATGAATTAACTAAAGCTATTGATGGACTAAAAGAAAGTTGGTTAGATTTGTATGGCGATGACAAAAAAGTGGGACATCGAGTGCAATAAATAGAAGGAACTTTGAGTTTTTTGTTATTATTTGATATATGTTCTCTTGCTTGGCAAGAGAACATGACGAAATCCCCGAATCACAATAACTTCATCCACTAATAATCATATCAACTTTTTTTGGTGCAAGATCTGAGTTAGACCCAGTAACTAAGCCATCAATCACTAGGCTGTCCACATCTTTGGTGGTGAACACCACATTTCCTTCAATCTCTTGGGCTATATCGCTCAATAAGGGCTCCCAGGTTACAGATCCATCTAAAGTACCTTCTTTCATCCGTTTCTCAGCAGTGCTGTTGAGAATATTCTCAATTTCTATCCCTTCTGAGTTAATATTATTTAATTTGAGAGCTTCTAGTAATACCAGTTCGTTGGCCATTCCCAATTTACAGCCTATCTTCTTGCCTTTTAGCTCTTTAACTGATTTAATCGATTTTTGAGTGACAATGCCATCAGAACCTGCCGAAACATCCGTGACCATCAAAAAAACGGGATTATCTTTAGTTTCCTCTAACTGCATTGGCTGCCAGAGACTATCAAAACCAGCATCCAAAGAACCTCGCAGCACTGCCTTCGTAGAATCAGCAGAAATCTCAAATGGAACTAATTTGACATCCAGTCCTCGTTTGGCAAAAAAGCCTGCTTCTTGACCGTAGACAATAACGTCAAATCCCGGCCATTGACTGTAGCCAATTTTTAAAGTTTTTAATTGTTGTGTTCCCAGACCTACACAGCCATTTATTACCAAGGTCAGTAATAGTGCCCCCGTAAACAATGGCAATAATGCTTGCTTTAATTTATATTTGCCTATTTTCATTAGTTTTCACACTAGCTTTCTCTACAAATAAATTTTAGCTTGAATGTTTCTAGAGTGTAGTTGTTTGTTTGGTGGGGAAGGAATCTGACCGACCTGCCTGGGTTTGAAGAACTCGATCTGTTTCTGCGGTGATGGGGCTGGGAACAGTATTGGTCAAGGCCAATAGTATCGCTCCCTGCTGGGCTGCTTGTTGGGCGGCTTCAATCACCTTAACGCTTTTGCCAGAGGAGGTAATCAGAATGACTAAAGTGCGATTGTTCACCAGATGACTGCGATAACTGGCAAATTCAGCGGCTTCAATGGACTCTGCGGGAATGCCAACCCAACGCTCAAAAGCATAAGCAGCAGCTATACCTAACATATAAGGATCGCCGCATCCAACCAGAAGAATTCGATCGATACGGCCTGCATAGAACTGGGCAAGTTCCTGTAACTGATGTTTTGACTGCTTTAAAGTCTTGCTAACTACTACGGGTTGTTCGCGAACTTCCTGAACAAAATGACATTCTTTCATTTAGCTGTTTGAGAATTAGAAACACAAACCTCAGCAATAGTATTTTATACTAAATCTGCTTTACAGAGTAGAGGAAAAAACAGCCTGTAAGTGGTCAGACAAAATTAATTGTGCAAAAAAATGGCTGAAACCCTTACGAGTCAAGACAAGTTATATACAATCAATTTTGTCCAAATACTTAACCCAGACAGTGTCTTCTGAAACCCTTGTATATCAAGATTGCACCCCTAGTTTTTCCAGATGTCTAATAGACATCGTAAGAATTGGCTCTGAAACCCTTGTATATCAAGATTGCACCCCTAGTTTTTCCAGATGTCTAATGGTTTCCATGCCTTGATGGCCGCATTTAAAGGTTGGGCATTAATCTTGATGTCTTCTCTAATCTTCCTATTAAAACGTTGGTCTTGTTTGAGAAGTTGGGCTATTTCTTTCATCGCCTCTTCCAAACGCCCCCCTGTATGGAACATGCGCTTTTGCATCGGTATATCGCCTTTTTTCAGTCCGGTGTAATCTTTTGCTAAGGATTCCGGATTTTGGTTCAATCGCTGGGCGACAGTGGCAAATACTTTCTCCGGTTCCGTTTCCACTGCATGCATTATATCAAACCAAGCTAAGATAAATTGAGTTAATTCTTCCTTACGCTCGGAAACAACCTTAGACCCAGTAACTAAGCCATCAATCACTAGGCTGTCCACATCTTTGGTGGTGAACACCACATTTCCTTCAATCTCTTGGGCTATATCGCTCAATAAGGGCTCCCAGGTTACAGATCCATCTAAAGTACCTTCTTTCATCCGTTTCTCAGCAGTGCTGTTGAGAATATTCTCAATTTCCATATCTTCGGGATTCACATTATGGAGTTTGAGGGCTTCGAGCAAAATCTGTTCGTTAACCGTTCCCAGTTTACAACCAATCTTTTTTCCTTGCAGCTCTTTAACTGACTTAATGGATTTTTGGGTGACAATGCCGTCAGAGCCTGCGGAAACATTGGTCACCATAGCCACAACGGGACTATCTTTAGATCCATCCACCTGCATGATATCCCACATAGAAGAAAAAGCAGCATCCAAAGAACCTCGAAGCACTGCCTTCGTAGAATCAGCAGAAATCTCAAATGGAACTAATTTGACATCCAGTCCTCGTTTGGCAAAAAAGCCTGCTTCTTGACCGTAGACAATAACGTCAAATCCCGGCCATTGGTTGTAGCCAATTTTTAAAGTTTTTAATTGTTGTGTTCCCAGACCTACACAGCCATTTATTACCAAGGTCAGTAATAGTGCCCCCGTAAACAATGGCAATAATGCTTGCTTTAATTTATATTTGCCTATTTTCATTAGTTTTCACACTAGCTTTCTCTACAAATAAATTTTAGCTTGAATGTTTCTAGAGTGTTGAGTGGTTTCCAAGTTAATTTGAAAGTCTCCAACCCACAAAATATCAATTCTGGTGCGCTTAAAAGTAGAAATGGCATCTTGGGGAGAACAAACAATTGGTTCGCTGTCGTTAAATGAAGTATTGAGAACGAGAGGAATTCCCGTGCGGGGTAAAAAGCAGATGCTGCATGAGCTAGATGGTGCGGAACCCAAACTAGTTTGGAGGAGGCGTTGTCTCCTAATAGCCGGTTGAGGGAATTTTTAACTTCTTGGAGGCAATGGCGAAATTTATTTTCCCCTTGTTCGCTACCCCAGTTACCAGGTACGCTGAGGGAGTCAAATTGAAAATTTAGTTCTCTCAGTTTTGGTTCAAAGGAAAAAGCGATCGCATCCATATCTTCTGCTTTAATCTTAGCGTTAGCTAGACAGAAGGCGATCGCTTCTTTTGGCAAGATATGAGGATTATCAACTCTTGCTGGTTTAGCGTGTTTCTGGCGATTGAATCTCTCTTCTTCTACTGCAGCTAATATCTTGCCATCAATGGCTATGGCTGCAGCCGATTCGTGATAAACTGAGTTTATTCCCAACACAATCATCTTAAAGTCTCCAGAAATAGCAAGCTTCGATGTAAAAGTCTAACTAGATGTTATTTTCATAACATAACGGTATACCCACAACTTGTGATCCAAATCACAAGTTGTGGGTTATTTGAGCTTTAGTATCGATCGTGGTTACTGCTGAGATTGGTTCCTGCTGAGATTGTTAGTTGGCATTATACATTGCTGACTTTTCCAACACGCTCTAAGTTAATCTGAAAGTCTCTAACTCACCCAGACATAAACTATAATGGTTTCCATGCTCTAAGGGCCGCATTTAAGGGTTCGGCATTAATCTCAATATCTTCCCGAATACTTCTTGTAAACTGTTGGTTTTCTTTCAGAAGTTGGATTATTTCTTTTGTGGCCTTTTCCAAGCGCCCTCCGGTTTGAAACATGCGCTTTTGCATAGCCCTAGTTCCTATTTTTAGTCCAGCGACATCTTGAGCAAAGGATTCTGGACTTTGACCGAGTTGCGCGGCAACAGTGGCAAATACTTTCTCCGGTTCTTTTTCAATTGCATCCATTACATCAAACCAGGCTAAGATGAACTGGGTTAACTCTTTTTGACCATTTGAAAGAAAGCTAGACCTAGTAATCAGAGTATCAATAATAAGACTGTCTACATCTTTGGTAGTAAAGATTATATTTCCTTCCAGTTCTTTGGCTGTATTGCTCAATACAGGTTCCCAGGTTACAGCGGCATCTAAACTGCCTTCTTTCATCCTTTGTACGCCAATTTCTTTGAGAACGTTGTCAATTTCTACGTCTTTTAAGTTCAAATTGTATAATTTGAGAGCTTCTAGTAAAGTTAGTTCGTTAACCGTTTTTAGTTTACAACCTATCTTTTTGCCTTTCAGGTCTTTAACTGATTTAATATCTTTCTGAGCGACAATCCCGTCACCACCGTAAGAAATATTGGTTACCAAAACCACAACAGGGGATTCATCGGATTGTTCCAACTGGGATGTCTCCCACATAGAAGCAAAAGCAGCATCCAAAGAACCTTCGAGTACTTCTTGGGAAGCATCGGGTAAATGTTTAAAAGGAACGAATTCGACTTCTACTCCTCGTTTAGCAAAGAAGCCTGCTTCTTGGGCGTACAAGGCAACGTCAAATCCTGGCCGTTGGATATAGCCAATTTTTAAGGTTTTTATTTCTTGTTTCTCAACTTCTGTGCAGCCATTTATTACCAAGGTAAGTAAGAGTGCTGCGGTAAATAGGGATAAGAATATTTGCTTGAACTTGCTGTTTGTTACGATCATGGCACTTGTATTTTTCCTTTCTCTAACGATTTTTGCTTGAGCTTTAAGATATCAAACAGTTTGCTTTATCTGGGCTAGTTAATCAAGACTTAATTGAAATTATTGTTTTGTTAGCTTAGAGCTAATCGCTTAGAGCTAATCGCTTAGAGCGAAAATTAATAGGTACAAAATATAGATTTACAAGAGGTTAAATAACAGAGTCTGTAATAATTATTACAACTATTTGTTTTTTTTCTTGACAGTTCCTTGGAGGGAGATCGCTCCCTTGCTGTCTTCAGCCGTTCCGGTTACTTTTACTTAAGTCCCGTTAGGGTTATTGTAGTTAATCTAGATTAGGTTTGTCAAGGGAGGAGATATAGGGTTTCTTGGACTCATGAGGTACATCTATGATACTAGTCTATGAACCTGTTTAGTATTGAGTTCCAGCAACCAACCAGTTGCAGTTCAGCGACCCTCTCCGCAAGCTGTATAACTATCAACTATCAACTATCAACTGCTATAGATTTCGGCAAGAAACCTGGTTTCTAAATCCACCGGATAGTCCCCAGTTTATTGACGATTCAGAGACCAATCGTAGTTGAGATAGCTAATCTTATAACGACCTTGTTCTAAATACTGCCTATCTACCGAGGATAAGTATTTACTCAAAAAATGCAACACTGCCCGTTCGCTTTTATTCCCAGTAAATTTATCTTCTACTGCGTAACTTTGCTGCCAATCTTTGCCATACCATTTAAAAATAGCAGAAAGATAAACTTTACCCTCACTTCTTTCAATACGGAAACCGTAGGGACTGTCAATAAATCTTTTTACTTGGTCATCCAGTTGAGAGTCCAGTTTTGCTGCTGTATAAGGTTCGTTCCTCAGGGGCGGACAACTCATGGCTGCACAAACTAAAGCAACGTGAAGGCGAGGTTCGTTAAAGTCTCGCCGCAGAGTTCGGTGTTCGATATCGTCTAAAGTTTTCATTTCTCCTGCAATGAGCCATTTTCTCCTTTTCCAGACCCCGGAAATATCCCGAATACTCTTTTTAATGGGATTTTGGTCGATAATGGATTGCAGGGTAAAGGAGTTGTAAGCATTGATTAAGAAGGCAATTTTTTCCTTCTCGCTCCAAGAAGAATAAGTCTGGGGAGTAACTGCACCGATCGCAGTATTAAAAGCATCTAATGATTGGCGATTGGCTTGTAATTGCTGGTAGTTTACCAAACCTTGCGAGTTGACATAAGTTTGCAAGACTGTGCCATATCGATCGTAGTTAAAAGGTTGGCTGGATTTGGTCATAGTTGCTAGGTTTCGATGATTTGGATAATTTTGGGCCGGTGTTGCACTGGCAAAGTAATTAACTGCGGCGATCGCTGGTAACAAGAGCAAAAATCTAGATAGTTGATTCATAAGCCCAATCCACTGATATCTAGAATAAATTAACAAATCTACACGTATTGCCATGCTAACACCATGGTAAAATAGGATTGCTGGTTACGATCGAAAGCTACATTCATGCAAGAAACCAATTCTTTTAATTCCTTAGATATTATCTATCGTACAGATGAGCTGATGAGTATAGCCTCCAATCGCTATCAGATTACGGTGAAAGTAGCTAAACGTGCTAAACGCCGTCGCTATGAAGAATTTGAGAATTTCGAAGAGGAAGTGACGAAACCAGTGATTCGCTCTATTATTGAAGTGTCCGACGAACTGACTCAACCGGAAATTCTCAACGATAGAATTAAGAGATAAATAATGGAGGGAGAGGGGCGCAACCAGGAAAGATTGCTCAAAAGTGGTGACGGCTGGCGCATCGGCTGGAACCCCAGCGCCCCAGAATATCCTGGTTTGGTGGGAGCTGAAACCTGGGCTGTAGAACTGACTGCAGGAGAGTTCCATGACTTTTGCCGCTTGCTGAGGAAGTTAACTGATACTATGACCGGAATGGCAGCAGAGTTAATGGCCTCCGAAAGAATTGCCTGCGAAGTTGAAAGCGAGTTACTCTGGTTGGAAGTAGAAGGATTTCCCCATTCTTACTCTTTGCGCTTAATTCTCCATCAGGGTCGTTGTTGTGAGGGTAATTGGTCCGACGGGGCAGCCCCAGAGCTGGCTCGAGCAGCTCAAATGTTAGAATTATTTTGATTATTTTGACGATTTTGACGATTTTGACTTGACAAATTTGTCACTGCGAGTATATATTGATAAAAGATTGAATTTCGGGGCGTAGCGCAGCTTGGTAGCGCGCCACTTTGGGGTAGTGGAGGTCGTGGGTTCAAATCCCGCCGCTCCGATTCACAGTGGATAGTTGATAGTGGATAGTTGACAGTTTAGATGGCTCTTCGCTATTTACAGATTTTCCATTGTCCTCACCTATGCTTTTAGTGCTATATTTTATAATTGCTTATCGTTAAGTAATTAATTTTTTAATTACAAAATTGTTAATTGAAAAAATGGTATCCATTCGCGAGTTGCACCAACAATTGGTTGAGAAAAAACGCTCTGCAGTAGAGATTACTACAGAAACTCTGGAGCGCATCCAAACCCTAGAGCCGAAACTGCACAGTTTCTTGCATGTCACTGCAGACCGGGCTTTAGAACGGGCCAAACAAGTGGATGGAAAAATTGCTGCTGGGGAACAAATTGGTCTCCTGGAAGGCATTCCCATGGGCATTAAAGATAATATGTGTACGGAGGGAATCCCTACTACCTGCGGCTCGAGAATTTTGGAGAATTTCGTCCCTCCCTACGAGTCTACCGTGACGGGAAAATTGCAGCAAGCAGGGGCAATCATGGTGGGGAAAACAAACTTAGATGAGTTCGCCATGGGCAGTTCTACGGAAAATTCTGGCTATCACACTACAGCCAATCCGTGGGATTTAGCCAGGGTTCCCGGGGGTTCTTCTGGAGGCTCTGCAGCTGCTGTTGCAGCCTCGGAATGTGTGGTGGCCCTCGGTTCCGATACGGGGGGGTCTATTCGTCAACCAGCCTCTTTCTGCGGTGTTTTCGGCCTGAAACCTACCTACGGTTTGGTTTCTCGCTTCGGTTTGGTGGCTTACGCCTCTTCTTTGGACCAAATCGGTCCTTTCGCTCGTAATGTGGAAGATGGAGCAATTTTACTGGGGGCGATCGCCGGTTACGATAAGCGCGATTCTACTAGCTTAAAGCAGGAAATTCCCAACTATACCCAATACCTCAGTAAAGACTTGAACTCCGGTGAGAAGTTGAAAATTGGGATCGTAGAGGAAACCTTTGGTGAAGGGTTGGCTAGGGAAGTAGAGGAGAAAGTGAAGGGGGCGATCGCCCACTTAGAAGATTTAGGGGTAGAAATAGAAACTATTTCCTGTCCTCGCTTTGCCTATGGTTTACCGGTCTACTACATTATTGCTCCTTCGGAAGCTTCCGCCAACTTAGCGCGGTACGATGCAGTTCGCTACGGAATCCGCAGCGAAGCAGAAAATTTGTTGGAAATGTACAAGAAAACCCGCGCTAAGGGTTTCGGGACGGAAGTAAAACGGCGAATCATGTTGGGAACTTACGCCCTTTCTGCTGGTTATTACGACGCTTATTATTTAAAAGCGCAGAAAGTTCGTACTTTAATTAAACAGGATTTCCAGCAAGCTTTCGAGAAAGTAGATTTATTAGTTTGTCCTACTGCTCCTTCTACTGCTTTTAAAGCAGGGGAGAAAACTGAAGATCCCTTGAGCATGTATCTTTCCGATTTAATGACTATTCCGGTTAATTTAGCTGGGTTACCTGCTGCTAGTATACCTTGCGGTTTTGATGGGCGAGGATTGCCTGTGGGTTTGCAGTTGATTGGCAATGTATTGCGGGAAGATGTTATCTTTAAAGTGGCTTACGCTTACGAACAATCTACTAATTGGCATCAACAAAAACCGTCTTTAGTTGATAGTTGATAGTTGATAGTTGATAGTTGATATAGCGCTTCGCGCTGGTGTCGTTACATGCTACATTTTTTAGACAAAAGTGCTGCATCTGCTGTATCACCTTTGTACAAAGCGAAAGGGGCATTTTTCTGCACGAACTCTTAATTGCCTGCACTGAGCGCTTGCCCTGCCCTTCGGCTACGCGGCCACAGAGGGTCGTCGAAGTGCAGGGACCGCGTAGTCGAAGGGTAGCCGAAGTGTTCATTGTTAATTGCTCATTGCTCATTGCTATAACAAGAAATGAAAACTTTTGCTACAAAAAATATAGTTTCCCCTCTAAATTCCCCTTTGTAAGGGAGATTTAGGGGGAGTGAAGATTAAAGGAATAGAATATTGCTTACTTTAACATCAAAGCCACTTGTTTGGCAAAATAGGTCAAAATCAAATCCGCTCCAGCCCGTTTCATAGAAGTCATAGTTTCCAACACCACTTTCTTCTCATCAATCCAACCCTTGTCAGCAGCAGCTTTAATCATGGCATATTCACCGCTCACATTATAAGCAGCCACAGGCAATTCTGTATATTCCCGAATCAGATGGATAATATCCAAATAAGCCAAAGCAGGCTTCACCATCACCATATCCGCACCCTCAGCAATATCCAGTTCCACCTCTATCAGCGCTTCCCTGGAGTTAGCTGGGTCCATCTGATAAGTCTTTTTATCCCCAAACTTAGGAGCCGACTCCAAAGCATCCCGGAAAGGTCCGTAATAAGCAGAAGCGTATTTGGCAGAATAAGCCAGAATACCCACATCGATGTAACCCGCTTCGTCCAAAGCACTGCGAATAGCTCCTACCCTACCATCCATCATATCGGAAGGAGCGACCATATCCGCTCCCGCCTCCGCTTGGGACACTGCCATTTTCGCCAGAACTGCCACAGTTTCGTCGTTGAGAATCCTCCCATCTTCCACAATCCCATCGTGACCGTAAGTAGAGAAGGGGTCCAGAGCCACATCCGTAATTACAGTAATCTCGGGAACTTCTTTTTTAATAGCTTTAATAGTGCGCTGCACCAAACCATCTGGGTTGTAACTTTCCGTCCCCTCATTATCTTTCTTCTCTTCTTCTACCAGAGGAAAGAGAGCCACTGCCTTGATTCCCAAAGCATATGCCTCTACTATTTCTTTCAGGAGCAAATCCAAGGAATAGCGATAGCAATCTGGCATAGAAACAATCTCTTCTTGCTTCCCTTCTCCTTCCATCACAAACATGGGATAGATGAAGTCATTCACCGTCACTTGGGTTTCCTGTACCAAACTGCGCAATGCTGCAGTGCGACGCAAGCGACGAGGACGATTGGTCAGATCGAGAGTATTCACTGCTGGGTTAGATGAGGACATAGGACGACAATGGCCAATTAACAATAACTCTTTATCATAGCAGTGGATAGTGGATAGTGGATAGTTGACAGTGGATAGTGGATAGTTGACAGTGGATAGTTGATAGTTGATAGTTGACAGTGGATAGTTGATAGTTTGCTACAGATAAAATAATGTTATAAGAATTTGTAGGTTGGGTTTCCCGATAGCGAAACCCTTCGGCTACCGCGGTCCCCGAGACTCGTCGAAGGGCAGGGACCGCCCAACACCAAATCTTGTGGCTTGTTGGGTTTGGTGACCTCAACCCAACCTACGATCTAATTAATCATCTAGTTCTTCTAGAAATTGTTCCACCGAGCCAAATTTAACTTTTCCTTCTGCTAGTTCTTGATGAACTTCTTGGATTTCTTCCGAGAGTATGGCTCCACGTTTTTGCTCCAATCTTTTTTGAAGAGTGTGGAGTAATATCTCTTGCTCTTCTAAAGATAATTGTTCGACGGTTTCGATGGCTTGTTGAAATGCTGAGGTTTTAAGCATGTTTTATTGGTAAGTAATCTAAAAAGGACTTATAAATTAATTGTGGAAAAAGATAACGAGGCGATCGGTGTGGGATCGAATTTTTTTTAGATTATCCCGTGGGTTAGAAACCGGGTTTCTGCCCAAAATTTCGGTAATTTACCCTAAAATTATGTAAGAAACCGGGTTTCTTCGCTTAATTTTCTTCTCCCCCCTTTTGAAGGGGGGCTGGGGGGATCGAACCATAAAGCATGTACAAAAAACTTATAAATCCGATTGTATTTGTAGCAATCATTTTCAGATTTTAGATAATTCCCAAATAATAGCAGCAACACAATTATCTCAATCTATCCTACTATTTTAAACACAAACCCTTTGGCTGATAACTGGTAACTGGGAGCTGGTCACTGGTTAGCGATCGCGTTGGTAGGGTGGGCATCGCCCACCAATATACTTTTAGGCGACTTGGTTAGATTGTAATTTCAATAAGATTGATATTATTAGGAGTAGATTCAATAAATAACGCTCTTATAAATTAATTGTGGGAAAAGATAATGAGGCGATCGCGCTCATATCCGCGAAGCAGCACGCGCAGCGCCACGAAGGGATCGCATTTTTTAAAGATTATCCCGTGGGTTAGAAACCGGGTTTCTCATCAAAATTCCGGCAATTTATCTGAAAATCATGGATATTCCCGGTTTCTGAGCTGAAATATCTTCTCCCCCCTTTTGAAGGCTTGCCCTGTACTTCGACTTCGCTCAGTTCGTAGGGTGGGCATCGCCCACCAATATACTTTTAGGAAACCTTGGTTAGATTGTAATTTCAATAAGATTGATATTATTAGAAGCAGATTCAATAAATAACGCTCTCGGTGGGCATTGCCCACCCTACAATTCTGTTTTAAACACAAACCCTTTGGCTGATAACTGGTAACTGGTAACTGGTAACTGGTCAGTGGTCAGCGATCGCGTTGGTTGAGACGTTCAAGATTATTGCGGAAAAGAACAGCGATCGAGTTCGTAGGGTGGGCATCGCCCACCAATATACTTTTAGGCGACTTAGTTAGATTGTAATTTCAATAAGATTGATATTATTAGGAGTAGATTCAATAAATAACGCTCTTATAAATTAATTGTGGGAAAAGATAACGAGGCGATCGCGCCCTTATTTGCTCCGCAGCACGCGCACCGCCACGAAGGGATCGCATTTTTTTAAAATTATCCCGTGGGTTAGAAACCGGGTTTCTCATCAAAATTCCGGCAATTTACCCTAAAATCATGGATATTCCCGGTTTCTTCGCTCAATTTTCATCTCCACCCTTTATTGTAGCAATCATTTTCAGATTTTAGATAATTCCCAAATAATAGCAGCAACACAATTATCTCAATCTATCCTACTATTTTAAACACAAACCCTTTGGCTGATAACTGGTAACTGGTCGCTGGTCACTGGTTAGCGATCGCGTTGGTAGGGTGGGCATCGCCCACCAATATACTTTTAGGCGACTTGGTTAGATTGTAATTTCAATAAGATTGATATTATTAGGAGTAGATTCAATAAATAACGCTCTTATAAATTAATTGTGGGAAAAGATAACGAGGCGATCGCGCTCATATCCGCGAAGAGCCCGCGCAGCGCCACGAAGGGATCGCATTTTTTTTAGGTTATCCCGTGGGTTAGAAACCGGGTTTCTCATCAAAATATTGGCAATTTATCTGAAAATCATGGATATTCCCGGTTTCTTCGCTCAATTTTCATCTCCACCCTTTATTGTATTTGTAGCAATCATTTTCAGATTTTAGATAATTCCCAAATAATAGCAGCAACACAATTATCTCAATCTATCCTACTATTTTAAACACAAACCCTTTGGCTGATAACTGGTAACTGGTCGCTGGTCACTGGTTAGCGATCGCGTTGGTAGGGTGGGCATCGCCCACCAATATACTTTTAGGCGACTTGGTTAGATTGTAATTTCAATAAGATTGATATTATTAGGAGTAGATTCAATAAATAACGCTCTTATAAATTAATTGTGGGAAAAGATAACGAGGCGATCGCGCTCATATCCGCGAAGAGCCCGCGCAGCGCCACGAAGGGATCGCATTTTTTTTAGGTTATCCCGTGGGTTAGAAACCGGGTTTCTCATCAAAATGTCGGCGATTTACCCTAAAATCATGGGAGAAACCCGGTTTCTTCGCTCAATTTTCATCTCCACCCTTTATTGTATTTGTAGCAATCATTTTCAGATTTTAGATAATTCCCAAATAATAGCAGCAACACAATTATCTCAATCTATCCTACTATTTTAAACACAAACCCTTTGGCTGATAACTGGTAACTGGGAGCTGGTCACTGGTTAGCGATCGCGTTGGTAGGGTGGGCATCGCCCACCAATATACTTTTAGGCGACTTGGTTAGATTGTAATTTCAATAAGATTGATATTATTAGGAGTAGATTCAATAAATAACGCTCTTATAAATTAATTGTGGGAAAAGATAATGAGGCGATCGCGCTCATATCCGCGAAGAGCCCGCGCAGCGCCACGAAGGGATCGCATTTTTTTTAGGTTATCCCGTGGGTTAGAAACCGGGTTTCTCATCAAAATGTCGGCAATTTATCTGAAAATCATGGATATTCCCGGTTTCTTCGCTCAATTTTTATCTCCACCCTTTATTGTATTTGTAGCAATCATTTTCAGATTTTAGATAATTCCCAAATAATAGCAGCAACACAATTATCTCAATCTATCCTACTATTTTAAACACAAACCCTTTGGCTGATAACTGGTAACTGGGAGCTGGTCACTGGTTAGCGATCGCGTTGGTAGGGTGGGCATCGCCCACCAATATACTTTTAGGCGACTTGGTTAGATTGTAATTTCAATAAGATTGATATTATTAGGAGTAGATTCAATAAATAACGCTCTTATAAATTAATTGTGGGAAAAGATAATGAGGCGATCGCGCTCATATCCGCGAAGAGCCCGCGCAGCGCCACGAAGGGATCGCATTTTTTTTAGGTTATCCCGTGGGTTAGAAACCGGGTTTCTCATCAAAATGTCGGCAATTTATCTGAAAATCATGGATATTCCCGGTTTCTTCGCTCAATTTTCATCTCCACCCTTTATTGTATTTGTAGCAATCATTTTCAGATTTTAGATAATTCCCAAATAATAGCAGCAACACAATTATCTCAATCTATCCTACTATTTTAAATACAAACCCTTTGACTGATAACTGGTAACTGGTCGCTGGTCACTGGTTAGCGATCGCGTTGGTTGAGACTTTCAAGATTATTGCGGAAAAGAACAGTGTTGGGATGGTTTTTCCCTAGCTTTCGTTGGGCAATATTTAAGGCTTGTTCTAAGAAGGTTATAGCTTCTGAATATCTTCCTTGATTGGAGTAGAGTAAAGCTAAATTATTAAGACTGGTAGCTACAGATGGATGTTCTTGTCCTAACAAGTCCTTTCTCATCTGGAGAGCTTCTAGATAGAAAGGTTCTGCTTCTGAATATCTTCCTTGAGAAGAGTAGAGCATAGCTAAATTGTTGAGACTGACAGCTACATTTGGATGTTCTTGTCCTAACAAGCGCTTACTCATCTGGAGAGCTTCTAGATAGAAAGGTTCTGCTTCTGAATATCTTCCTTGAGAGAGGAGGTCATTAAAATTATCTTCGGAAGGCATATTGTTAATTACTCATATAAGTTTTCTTTTTCCTCATCTTAATATGATATTCCCTAAAATTAATTTTGACCCAACATCATCCAATCTCTCATTACACAGGCTAGAAGAGCGTCACAGGCTAGAAGCGTCACAGGCTAGAAGCGTCACAGGCTAGAAGCCTGTGCCACGTGTAAACTCACTATGTGATGCTGTAGGGGGGCGCAAGTGCTAAAATCAACATATACAAACAATCTAAAATTATTAAATATTGTTAAATATATAGCACTTCCCAGGAAGATTGCGAAACAAAGGAGCAACCATCATGCTACATTAACTGTCAACTGTCAACTGTCAACTGTCAACTGTCAACTGTCAACTGTCAACTATAAACTGTCAACTGTCAACTATCGAGATAAATATGTTTGAACCGGGTACATTATTGACAAAGATCCAACAAACAAGCGCCTTCGCCCTTGAATGCGGTTCTCTTCAACCCATAGCCACAAACTACGAATTAGTAGAACAAGAAGGAATGACTTTTCTCGTGCGTATCTTAGCCAACCTAGTGCGTAAAGATCGAGCCCAACAACAAGAAAACAAGACCAGTTCGGGAAAAGAATTCAATCCTTTCCTTCCCTACGAAGAAGATTTATTTGTTGCCGATATTTCTACCACTCATTTGTGCCTCTTAAATAAATACAATGTGGTAGACAATCACTTATTAATTGTCACCCGAGACTTCCAAGAACAGGAAACTTGGTTGACTTTAGAAGATATGGCAGCTCTCTGGCAGTGCATGGCAGAATATGAAGCTTTAGCCTTCTATAACGGGGGAACTATTGCCGGTGCGAGTCAGCGTCACAAGCATTTACAATTAATTCCTCTGCCTCTAGGATGTTGTGCCGGAAAATTTCCCCTGGAACCCACAATTTATGCTTGTCAATTAAAAGAAAATTGTATTAAGAAAATCTCTCAATTTCCTTTCCTCCATGCTGTTGCAAAACTAGACTCTAGTTACTTGAAATCTCCTCTAGATGCTGCTCCCCAACTATTAGCAACTTATTACCAACTTTTGCAATCTGTAGGCTTACTGAAAGGCAATCAACCGAAAAGAGAAAGACAAGTGGGAGCTTATAATTTCCTGGCTACGAGAGAATGGATGTTAATTATTCCCCGTTGTAAAGAGCATTTTCAATCTATCTCTATCAACTCCTTAGGTTTTGCTGGTTCTCTGTTCGTTCGGGATGGAGAACAAATGGAACTATTGAAAAAATCCGGTCCTCTCAATATCTTGAAAACCGTAGCCTTTGCCAAATAAGATTAATTCTGATTAATGAGAAAATGTGGTATAATTAAGATTATTGAGAAAGTTGATGAACCAAATACCCATGGCGATGGAAACCGTAGAAACCTTAATTGCTCAAATTCAACAAGAAGCACAAAGAGAAGATTTTCCTATCGATACCCCTGTATACCAAGCAGCCAATTTAGAACCTACCTATCCCATTCTCTATGCAGGAAACCTCAAAAGTGAACTTTGCTTTTTTGCCAGAGATTTAGGTAAAGATGAAGTGCACGCTCGCCAACCACTATATGGTGCGGCTGGTACTCTAGTGCGCCGGGGTTTTTATCAAGCTATGTCTGGAATAGAAACTAATAGCAAGAAAGAACTGGAAAAAGTTTGCGATCGCCTTCTTCTCACCAACACCGTTCCTTACAAACCTCCCGGTAATAAAGCTTACTCCGCAGCAGTGAAAAAGCGCTTCCGTCCTTTTATTGAAAAGTTGTTAGTGTTGCACTGGCAAGGAAGCCAGATTATCACCCTAGGTACGGAAGCTTTTAAATGGTTCGCTCCTTATGGAGGGAAAAAAGAATTGGATACGTTTTTTAAACGGGGCGATCGCTACTCTGCTGACACACAAGTTACCCTCTGTGCCAGGGACGATAGCGGTTTGCAGCACGAAAAATCAGTCACCCTCAGTCCTCTACCCCACCCTTCACCCCTCAATAAAACCTACTATGCTCAATTTCCTGCCATGCTTCAGCACCGTCTGGACAATTTCGCCTTTTGACCTATACAGGACTTAGGCAAACAAACCTAGAAACCGGGTTTCTCAATCCACGCTAGACATGAGATAATGAATCAAACTAATCCATTTCTGGGTATCAAAACGAGAACCATTTTCACTTGGTTTCTGGTCAGCTTATTCTTCATAAGATTTATTGGGGCACTTATACCTGGATTGAATAACTGGGAAATTAATAGTTTAGACTTGGAAGACCCTCTTTTTCAGTTGATTATTCTCAATGTTTGGATTTATAGTGTAATTGTAGCTTGGTCTTGCCGCCAAGTACAACGCACTAACCTAAGTTTACCGAAAATTATAGGCAAGTTACCAAAAAATAGGCAATGGTTGCAGTTAATCTGTTTAACAATTCCCGTTTTAATGTTTTCCTTAGGTTCTGGCCTAATTTTCTTCTATTTACTCACCTTGATTGCTCCAAGTATAGTTGAATCTACAGCGGAGCAACATATATTTCTTTCCGCTGCCGAAACAGCTTTTCCCTATACTTACAATTTACTCCAAATCTTTTTTATTGTTATCTTAGCCCCTATAACTGAAGAAATCTTATTTCGAGGATTAATCCTACAAAGATGGTCAGTAAAATGGGGTACGAGCAAAGGAATAATTTTCTCTTCCTTATTCTTTGGCATGCTCCATCCTAACCCCATCGGTATATCCATGTTTGGAGTGATAATGTCTTTGCTTTATATCCGCCAGCGGACTTTAATCTTACCCATCATTTGCCACATGGTCAACAATGGCATAGTTGTGGTATTGGAACTGTTAACATTACTAGAAACAGAAAAGACTGTGTGGAGTATAGAGCAAGTTCAAGCTTCTTGGTGGCAGGGGATAGTATTTGTTGTCTTAGCTGCACCTTGGTTAATTTGGTTTCTCCGAAAAAATTGGCCGAATCAACAACAATTATTGCCTTATTTTGCTAATTTTAACCGCAGACTTCGACGACCCTCTGTCGAACGATGAACGCAGATGAACGCAGATGATTGAAGATAGTTATTGATGGGAAGCATATTGTTGTAATTGCCGTTTTTTTTGCTTCCTTTCTATTCTCAAATCTATTCTCAAATCTATTCTCAAATCTATTCTCAAATCTATTCTTAAAGTCCCCCTTTGATAAGGGGGATTTAGGGGGATAGTCCCCAAACGTGGATTCTTCCCTATGTAAATATTGAATTGTTTAATTGCGAATAATTGCCCTGGTTCAGAAACCGGGTTTCTTACTAAAATATTGAAATAGATTCTAAAGTCAAGCCAGAAACCCGGTTTCTTAGCTTGAATCTATTCTAAGAAAATATGGAGCTGCGACAAAGGGAGGTTTTTTTAGATATACCCTTAGCTAATTTACAATTTCAGCTTCTATTTAAATATGACTCAATTTTTTGTCTTTGTCAACCCCTATTCTCTCGTAAATTATTCCAAATAATTCTTAATAATTTGCAGATTTTTGGTATAGCTGGCTACAGTTTTGCCATGATGGACTAATATGAATATAGTACTGAACTCAAACTCAGTCTTAATCCTTCAAATTTTCCCTTTGGTTCAGCTATTTTCTGGGAATCTTTGTTCTTAATTTCGCCGCCAAAAATCAATTTTTCCAACAAAGTTCCTGAAGCTAACAGCCAATACTTAAGAGTCGGTCTTTCTGGTTTATCCTCTTCCGTAAAATCTGGATAATCGCTCCTTTGATAATCGGGAAAAAAGACGTAGTAACCCTTTTGTACTAGCTCGATTAAATGGGCTTCGTAAAATTTGGGTAAACAAAGAGCAAAACCATGTAAGTAAGTAATTACTTTACATTTGCCCTTTTCTTGGTAAGGATTTTCCGGAACGTATATTCTGACAAAGTCACCATCTTGATGGCTTCCTGTTTGATAAATGGTATATGCTGGCTCACCTTCTGGCTTTTCTTCTTTCCAAAAGATTTTATAACCTTCATATTCTGTAACGTGCCATCCTTCCGGGGGGTCGGTTGGGGTCGGAGGTACTGGTTTTAATTCATCTTCCAAATGATATTGAGTCAATAATAAACTAAGAGCTAAAACGCATTCTGCCGCATTACCTGGAAGAGGTCCGAACTTTTGAGAAAGTAAAGCATTGCCTAGCAAACAAATTAAAGTCCCCACAAATAACCAAGGCCAATTTTTCGTTCCGATCCAAATACCGATCGCCACTAACAAAACAAACACATTAACGAGAATAGTTGAGATGGGTATTTCTGGATTGCTAGGAACATAGCTTAAAACACCTGCAAAAGTCGTTGGAACTAACTCCAATCCCACGAAATCTTGCGTTATATTAAATGCAGCAATGGCAAAAGCAACTAGCCAAGATAAAACTCGAACGAACTTATTCGCCCAGCCAGCCCCAGTACTATGGGCTAACTCAATGGCCACAACAATAAACAAAGGGACGATGGAATAGTACAGTAAAAATCGTACTTGAGAAAGATTTTATAATAAATTTCCTACACCAATCAATTGACCGCTCCAGAGAATTCCATTATCGTAAATAGTGCCCACTAGGATTAAAGGCAAGACGATCGTGGCCCAATTATTGGAAATCCGAAAGAAAGGATAAGCAAAAATCAAAATTACCAATTCGATTAGAGCTAAAGTCAAATGTCCTAAAGGATAAGCTATATTGAGAAAAGAATCCATTGTTTATACCTCTTGAGTTAATTGATTTGATTGGGTTTGCGCTTTTTGAGCTATTCCTTTACGGTAAACTAGCCAAGTAAAAATTGCTACTCCTAGTTGGGTTCCTGCTAAATCGTGGAGAATATGAAATAAAGCATTGTAAGTAACTTGAGGATTGGTATAAGGATTGCCGCCAAACTTATCTAACAGAAACACAAATCCCAAATTAACTCCCACGGAGAAAATAGGAAAGAAAATTATTTTCCAATCTTTCAGGAGTTTGTAACCTCGATAAGTCAGAACTGCAAAAACTACAGTTAAAGTGATATAAATTGGAACTTTTCAACCTGGATCGTGGTTAAAATAACCGATGGGATACAAGATAGAAACAGCCAGCAAACCCATGGCAAAAACTATATTAACTAAATCAGTTACCATATTGTTTTTTTTAGTTAAACCATCCGCCCACAAAGCAAATGCAGCAATCAGAAAAAAGTAAAACATGAAATTGAGCATGGTAAAATCATTTTGGTAATACCAGCATTGAGTTACATGCCAACCAATTTCCGAGGCAATGGACACCATAATTAGAGCCAATCCCAACTGGGAAGCCAAAATTATTTTGAGCGATAATCCCAGATTTTGTAAACCTTGATAAAAAATTATCATGGCTAGGGGAATGAGAACAAAAGTGAAAATATGGGTAGCAATCAAACCATATTTCCAACCTCCAGTAATGCAAGTTCTCGGTAATTCACTCTCTACTTGTTCTATTGCTATTTCTGGCAAAATGGTTAAAACATAGCCCAAGCCAAAAAAAGCAATTGCGAAACAAATCGTTGCTATAACAAAATTTTTGCCAAATATTTTGTTGTCATTACTTTTGGCAATGTTTGACATAATTTCAAGCCCCTAATGACTTTTATCTCCATCTCAATCATAGATCTGATTAGAGAAAAAACGTTAGTGATTTTACAAAAATTAACCAAGTATTCCCTAAGTTAGCTAGTTTATGCCGGAAGTATTAGCAGTAGAATTATAGGTCAATATGTGTATAAATAGACCCACTCCTAGACTAAGCACCTGCACGCTACTGAGCGATCGCCTATATTACTCAGATCTTGCACCTCATGAGATAAAATTCAAAACCCCGTTCATATAACCAAGGAATAAGTAACTCTAGTTGCTTCAAAAGGGATAAGAGTAAAATATGAGGAAAAAGTAAAACTAAGGCATTTTGTGCATTGAAAGACCAATCTAAATCATGATGATATCCATTCTGTAAATAAACCCAATGTGCCAATAAATAAGAAATCAAAGAAAAAACTAACCAACGATAGACACCCAATAAAGTTTTTTGTCCAAAACGATGAAGGCTAAATTGATGTTTGACCGTCTTAAAAAATCCTTCAATTTGCCATCTAAGTTTTCCCCATCTAGTAATAGTTTTTCCTTTCATGGGTTTTGTAGAAATGACAAAACGTTGAACTTTTTTTTCATTACGTTTCAACCAAACCCATGATAAATAGACCGGGAAATTCAAACCAGTTAAATAAACTTGTTGACCCTTAGCTTTAATTTCTGAAACTTTCCGACCATCAGTTAAAGTTCTCGTTTTAGAAATTCCCATAATGGCATGATGATTAAAGGACTTTCCTCGAATTTTTTCCAGTAGTTTAATTGTTCCAAAAGCTGTATCACCTAAGACATAAATCTGAAATTGCTGTGTTAAAATTGAAGGTAATGTGTTGAGCAATTTTGAAGCTAATTGAGAAGGTGAGTGACTTCCTTTTCCCCTGTATACCCGAAAACTCCAAGGAATTCGCCAATTTCCTAAAACCAAGTAAAGAACAACAATATGTAAACCTTTCTTATGGTTATAAACTCTTACTAAGTTGTTAAGATTAGCAAACTTACCAACTTTTTCGAGTGTTGTTAAATCAATCATAACCTGTAAAATAGGTTTTCGTCCTTTTTTTCTAGTAGAAAGAATTAGATTAATAATAAAGGAACGAACAGTACGAATCAAAGAACGAGTTGGCCAATTATATTCATTTAAAAAACGACTAATTGCACTTTCAGATTTTGTTTGACAATTATGAGGTACGTGGGATTTTCCTTCTAGCAATAAACCGAAAATAGATTCTAAGGTTTCTTGCTGATAAATCGTTGGCATTAATTGTTTGAGAGTAGAGATTAATTCTTCAACTTGGGGTAAAATATTATTCATCCAATAGTTCTCTTGCTAGACTAGAGAACAAATATAACAGATCCATCGCACTTGTACCTCCCCAGTTGAAGAATAAAATGGCGAAAAAAGAAAGTGAACGGGAAATAACCCTTAGAATAGAGCGTATTCAGAAAGCAATTGCTTAATTATCCCAGAAAAAGGCAGAAATTGAGAAAAATGGGGAAATTGCCCCCACTGGATGTTATGTCGCACGGTACCAAGCCCGAGGGCAAAAACATCGTTATTGGTATTATCAGCTTAAAGCTAGCGAAGCAATTTTTCCCAAAACTAATCAGGATAATGAATATTCACGCTATCAACACCTAGGAAAAGCTGGAAGTGAAGCTCATATCAATGCAGTTTTAGCAGTGGTCAGACGAGTACAAATTGATGAATTAACTAAAGCTATTGATGGACTAAAAGAAAGTTGGTTAGATTTGTATGGCGATGACAAAAAAGTGGGACATCGAGTGCAATAAATAGAAGGAACTTTGAGTTTTTTGTTATTATTTGATATATGTTCTCTTGCTTGGCAAGAGAACATGACGAAATCCCCGAATCACAATAACTTCATCCACTAATAATCATATCAACTTTTTTTGGTGCAAGATCTGAGTATTAGATGAATTACGAAAATATTTGCTATAAATAGTTTATAACTCGTAGGTTGAACAGTTGTGTTGGGTTTCGCTATCGCTCAACCCAACCTACAATTATTTAGAACTGTGGTGGGCGATGCCCACCCTACAATTCTCTATCGATAGATTAGAGGCTGAGTATAGGGAATAACAAATAACAAATAACAAATAACAAATAACAAATAACCAACAACCAACAACCAACAACCAACAACCAACAACCAACAACAAACAACCAACAACCAATATTCAAAATTTAAACTCATACTCAATCGTACCGCGATCGTCCCCTGACAAATCGGTGGAACCTCGCAATAAAAGAAAATCGTCCCAATGGTAAATAATGCCATACTGAAAAGGTTGGGGACTGTTAATAATTTTCAAAGCAGAGAAAGAAAAGTTTTGACTCAAATCCACACTTACTTCCGCACCCAGTCCCAAAGTAGAAGAACGGTTTTCATCGTCAGTAATCAAAGCAGGAAAAAGACGAAATTCACTCAAACCCAAAGCATTGCCGATGGTATTCTGAAAAGTACCTAAAATAGCGGAACCAGCTAAATTAGCTAGTCCTAGAGTAGTATCTACTCCAGTGATAGTTTCCAGCAAACCACCCCCTAAAAGATTGACTATTTCTGTTTCGCTGCGAGGAGGACTGCTAGTTAATTGCAAGTTATCTGTTAGTTTGCTGGCTGGTCCAAATACTTTAGCTTGAATGCGCACTGTTTGCAAACCGCCAATATCTAAAGCGGGAATGTCGCTAACACTCACTTCCGCAGATAAAGGATCGGTGGGAATGCCTTTTCTCGTTTTCTCCGCTACAGAAGCTCTGAGGTTAACGTCTAAAAAAGGATCTAGTCCGTTATTAAAAAAAGCAAGATGTTCTTCGCCCCCTGTTAGTTGAAACTGAGTGGTAAATAGATTGACCTGACCCCGTGGCAGTTTCACCGTACCATTGAGACGAGGATTTTGCAAAGTGCCGTATAAAGCTAAATCTCCTGTGGCAAGAAAATTGGAAATCGGGGGTTGTGTAATTTGAATCTTGTTTCCTAGTTTTAGTACTAAGTTTTGAAACTGAAAAAGACTTTTCTGTTCCTCACTGCTGCTAGGTGGTTTCTGCTCTCCCAAAAATACAGTACCATTAAACAAGTCTACCTCTCCCCCTATTTTCGGTTCTAGTGCCGTTCCGACTATCAGTAGATCGCCACTCACCCCACCTTTATACAAACTTTTTAAATTGAAGGCTAGCTCGTCGAGAATGACAGTGAGAGGATTATCTTGAGGTATTGGTTTTGCTAAAGGCAGGTTTCCCTTGACGGAAACTTTCCCACCGCTGAACTCTCCAGCTAAGGAATCTACCTGAATGCTATCCAAATTAAAAGAGATGTTGCCATGGACTTGGCTCAAAGGTTCATCTGGTAAGGCTTGAATCTGAATGCTGGCATTCTCCAATTGAACATCTCCACGGGCAATAGGTTCCCCCAAGCGTATTTTTCCTGCTTCTTGGTCGAAGGGAGCAGTAACTCTCAAGTCTACTGCAGCCTTACCGTTAAGCCATTTAATTTGCTCTCTACTGGCAATATTCAACAGTCTCATGCCCTCATCAACTACTGATATAGTTAAATTGAGTTGGTTGCTGTCTGGTTTTACGGTAGAGATGGGTAATTGATAGGGAATACTCACCGTCAGGGCCACGTGATTGGTTTCTCCCGTTCCTTCGGCAAATCTACTGCCCACTTGCAACCCGAACAGGGAGTTATAGTAAGTCAAGCTGCCTTTAATTTGGGGGATTTTCGTTTGCTCGATGATTCCATCGTTGACCTCAAGGACACCGATAACCGAGGGATTATTGATGGAACCGGATATATTGGCTTGGAGACCGATGGTGCCATCTGAACCTATGGCTGCTGGTAATTCCCATAAGTCTTTAATTATCTCAATGGGAAATTGCTCAATTTTCAATACGGTTCCTGAGAGGGTGTTGGTGTTGTTATTCAAAAAACCAGATACTTGTACTGACATGCCATTGGTAGTTTTAATTGTGGCAGGGTTGAGGGTGAATGTGCCATTTTCATATTTACCTTGCAAGGTGACCAGGTTGGCAACATAAGAACCCCATCGCCAAGGTTTCTCTTCACTTCCTCCGTCAAATTTAAATTCTGCTTTAAGCTGGTTCTCCACCGTATTGCTAACCGTTAACTTGCTATTAAAACTACCTTGCAAGGCAATTAAATCTGGAAAGGGAGATGCAAGTTGACGTTGGCGTTTTTGCTGTTTCAAGAGATTGCGAATAGCGGAAAAGCGACGCAGTTGACTTTGAATAGATACCCTGTCTCGAGATTCTTCGGGAAAACCCACAGAAACCAAAGGAGGGTTGGATGATTCTTCTGGGCTAGTAGATGATTCTTCTGGACTATTAGGGGTTGGCTGGTTTGGCTGGTTTGGTTCTAAATATAAATCCTGGCTATTATTGTAGGTAGGAGGAGTGAGACCCCGACGGAGGTCTTGAAACTCAAATATCTGTAAAGCGGCAAGAAGATCTTGCATTTCCCCATCGATAATTTCTGCTTCAGCCTCGAAGAGGGGCAATGTCTCTTGACCCATACTATCTAGGTTTACAGCTATCTTTCCAGAGACTGTACCTTGGTGGGTTTGATTGGCTGCTGCCCGATTCAAAGGTAATGTAGTCAGTAGTGCTATTTGCTTAATCCATTGTAGGGGAAATTGATTGGTTTCTAACTGGAATGTTTCCTCCGACCGTTCCCCTTTTACTTCCACCTCATCCAACTTCAGAAACAAGGATTGAGGCTGATAATTTGGAGCTAAGGCTAGACGAAGTTGGTTGGGTAGAGTGTTTTTTTTTCAGCCACTCCCGTCAGTTCTAGCTTGCTTTCTTCTCCAGGGTTCAATTGCACTTTACCAGAGAGTATCTCATCAAAGGCCAAACCTGCAACAGTGAAGTTTTCTAGTTCTATGTCTCCATTTACTTGAGGTACAGCGATAGTCCCAGCAATATTGCCCTCAAATCCCCCATTGCCAGCTAGAATGGGTACATTGCTATGTCGCAGGTATTGCTGGACTTCTTCTGGAAAAGGAATGGGAAGAGTTTCTAGGGGGATTTTTTTCGCTTTCAGGTCAAAATCAAATTGCTTAATTTGTTTAATTGTGCCGGAATTTGTCCATTCTAAATCGGCAAATCCCTTAGCTTGAAGCTGGTCCCCCGCTTTTGCTTCTAGAATCTTCAGCCTTTGGCCGTTCCAGTTTAAATCCACAGCCACAGCATCCTGACCCTTGGATTCTTCTACCTGGAATTGGGCGCTCAATTTCATGGCTTGGGGATTGAGATTAGTCAAATTTCCAGAGAAATTTATGGCTCCGGCTAAACGTCCCTGATTGAACAAGAACTCCGGTTCAGTTTCTTGTCTCTTCAGGGCTTCCCCTTTGGTGTGACCCAATGGGGAGGATATTAGGAGGGTTGCCGTAGGTTGCAATTGAACTCCTTTGGCTGCCACAATATTGACTAAAGGTTGCAATTCAATTCCTTCGGCGGTTACTTCTGTGGCCAACTGTCCCCGATCTAATTGGATCTTTTGTGCTTTGAGAGTTCCTCCTGCTAAAGCAATAGTGGCCTCACCAGAGAGGGCGATCGCCTCTAAATTAAAATTGGGTCCATTGCCGGATATAGCTACAGTCCCATTAATTATAGTTCCAGGCAATCCCCAATCTTGTTGTAAAAGTTCTTCTAACTTTACTCCAGCAGAAGATATCTCTCCTTGCCACTGTCCGTTAGCTAGGGAGAAATTGCTCGCGGTAACAGTGCCTGACCCTAAATTAACTGTTGCGGTTCCGTCACTCACATTTAAACTCTGAAAGGAGAAATCATCTAAAGTTCCTTCCACGATCAAGCTACCCCTAGCCCCATGGGTTCCACCCCCCAATTGAGGGGCAAAGTTTTCTAAATTAATCCCATTGGCTTTAATTGCTGCTTGCCATGTCCCTTCAACTAGATGGACATTGGCTACTATTTTGCCCTTGCCCCGAGTTAACTTTCCCGTTCCAGTGGCTTCAATTGCTGCTAAAGTCAAATTATCTATGTTCCCTTGAGCCGCTAAAGTGCCGTTGGTGACTGAGTTCAGCAACTGTTCTGGAATACCTGGCAATAAAGTTTTATCTAACTTAATGCTATTGGCGATAATTTCCGTTTCCCACTTACCTTCCACTAAATCAACATTGGCTACTATTTTGCCATCTCCCAGGGTTAGCTCTCCCGTGCCTTTCACCTCAATGGCCTTTTTGGTCAAATTCTCCAGATTCCCCTTGGCGGAAAATTCTCCTTTCGCAACAGAATCAGTTAATTGGCTGGGTATACCTGAAAATAACTCTCCCTTTAAGCTAATATCATTAACATTGATTTTAGCTTCCCACTGACCCTCAGTTAGACTAGCGTTAGCGATTACTTTGCCCTCCCCCAGAGCTAACTCTCCCGTACCAGTGGCGGTAAATTTGTCTAGGGCGGTCAAAGTTGCCAAACTGCCATTGAGTTTCATGGTGCCGTTGATGGGCTCTTTCAACTGAGCGGGAAAGGAAGAAGATAGCTTGCCTAGTTGGAGGTTGGTGAGGGCGATCGCCGCCAACCAATCCCCATTAACTATTTGTAAATCAGTAATTTGTACTTTCCCACCATCGGCTGTTACTAATTCTGCCGTGCCGATAGCATTAATGCCCTCAACATTTAAATTCTTTAAATCATTTAAATTACCTTTAACAATCAAAGCACCATTGATAGGGCCTGCTAATTTTTCCGGTAGTTGAGGTAGGAGTTTAGCTAGTTCGACCCCTTTGGTATCCAGGGCAATTTCCCAGCGACCTTGTTCTAATTTCAACTTTTTAACGATCGCGTTACCGTTAGCTAATTTGAGGGAAGCTGAACCGGTAGCTGTGAGGTTTTCCGGTTCTTGCAAATTCCCTAATATGGTTATACCAGCGGAAACGGGACCAATTTCTTGGTAGGGTTTGATGCCAAAATAAGCTTGGGCAATGCCGCTACCGGGTAACTCCTTGGCTTTAACTTCCAGAACTAAATCTTGCTTGTTTGGCTCTAGTTTAATTTGTCCTGTGCCAGTTAATTTCCCTCCAATAATTGGGTTGGCTTCAATTTTATTAATTAACAGAGCAGAATCGATAAAAGATAGACTGGCTACTAAATCTTTAACTTTTAGTTTATCTGCCAATACTTCTTTCGTGGAGATAAATTCTGCAGTCATTTTCGGATTAGTAGCCGCTCCAGTTATTTTCAGAGATACTTTCAATTCTCCTGCCAATTCTAGAGGTAATTTCTCCTTAATCTTCAGACTTGCCAGTACTTCTTCTATTTGAAATGCTTCTATTTGTGCGTTAATATCCAAGCCTTGTTCCAAATCCACTATCCCTGTTGCTTGAGCTGGAATTACTCCCAATAAAGTGGATAATTCTTTAATTTCAAGTTGTTGTCCTTTAAACTCTAGTTTAGCTGTAGTTTTGCTAAAAGGTTGAGGCAGTTGTTCTAGGTTTACTGTGAGATTTTGCAGGTTAGCATTGCCTTGAATGGAAGGTAATTGACCTCCTTGCAATGCTATTTCTAAGTACCCCCCTACAGTCCCTTCTTGTACCTGTAAAGGTAACTGGGGTCCCAAACGAGAGAGAGAAACTGCGTCTAAATTTTTGCCTGATAGGGTTAAGTTGAATTTTCCTTCTTCGATAGAATTTGAGCCTACAAGAGCAAATTTATTGTTTTTTGCTGAAGGAGTTGGTGGGACACTTGGACTACCCGGTCCCCGAGCGATCGCCCCGAGACTCGTCGAAAGGTAGTCGAAGGGCTCAGTGTCCGCTCCACTACCCGGTCCCCGAGACTCGTCGAAGGGCTCAGTGTCCGCTTCTTTTGGTTGTTCTGTGGCTTCAGACTTGCTTTCTTCTACTGCCGCAGCTGAATCCGCTTCTTTTGGCTTTGCCTCAGTGTTGGGAGTAGGGGGAGGAGGTACTTGAGGAGTTGTCTCTTTTTGTATTTTTTCTTCTATTACTGTAGCGTCCGCTAAGATGGGAACTAGTTGACCTTCCATGCGGAAATCTGTTTTCCCGCCATCCTTGGCAATATTAGTTCTGCCATCTTCAACTATTAGTTGGACTGGACTTTCTAAGTTGCCCTCTAACGACCTTGGTACTAGAGAGATTCTAGCGTCCTGGACCCGAACTGACTGCAAATGGATTGTAATCTTGCCTGGTTCTTGTGCTGCCAATTTGGTGCCAATCCAATTGTTATTTTCGTCTTGTTCGATATAGGCGTTGGCTTTGATGAGGGTGAGATCTAACTTGAGGGTAGTGCGGAAGAGGAGGAGGAAGGGGTCGAATGCTACGTCTAACGCTTCCAGAGAGAGGCGATCGGGGTCGCTCTGGGTAGGGGTAATTTGGCTGGGACCGAAGCGCAAGCCTTTAAGAGTGAAGCGTTCTACAGAACCCAGTTCAATGGGGCGATTGAAAGCTTGACTGAGACTTTCTTCCACTTTAGGGGCGAGTTGTCTCTGGATGAAGAACCAAGCATAAGCTAATCCCGCTCCCGTGCCAGAAAGTAAAATAATTAGTACCCAAAGCCAGATCCGACGTTGTTTGGGAGTTTTTTTCGGAGTGTCGGCTATTTCTACTGTATTTTCTGTATTTTCGGGTTCGGGTTGAGATTCGCTATTTTTATCGATGGCATCTTTCATAGTTCTTGTTTTTTCCTCACACAGGTTTGGTTTGTTGGAAAGCAAGTGGTTTTAGATCTTAATATTGGTGTGTGGTGAGGAAGGAAGGGCATCTTGCCAAAACTATAGCTTATTTTCAATATTATAGGTATTTTGGGGAGGATTGTCTAGCAACAAATACCTAATTTGAAGTAGTCTAGATGGGTTTTGGTGGCTGGGAAGCACCTAAATGGATGGTGGGCAATGCTACAAATATAGCAGTTGACAGTTGATAGTTGATAGTTGACAGTTGATAGTTAATACAGCACAGCAGCGGTTGCCAATCCGTGTAGCAATCGTTCTAATATTGCTATATAGGGCTTCGCGCTCGTCTCGAAACAGATTTTTCTGAGACTCCAAACGTATCAAAGGCTCTTTATTTAGTTTTAACAACACGCAAGGCGAGCGAAGCGCTATAGTTGATAAATCGTAGGTTGGGTTGAGGTTACGAAACCCTTCGGCTACGCGGTCACTGCCCTTCGGCTCCGCTCAGGGACCGCGAAGTCGAAGTGCAGGGCAACGCCCAACAAGCCACAACTTATAACTAGATGGAAGTGGTGGGCATTGCCCACCCTACATACTACTAGATTTTTTTAGATTTTAACTAGTGGCGATGAAAATTAGTTGATAAATCGTAGGTTGGGTTGAGGTAACGAAACCCAACAAGCCACAACATTGGTGTTGGGTTTCGCTATCGTAATCGCCAACCTACAATTACTTATAACTAGATGGAAGTGGTGGGCAATGCCCACCCTACATACTACTGGATTTTTTTAGATTTTAACTAGTGGCGATGAAAATCAGAGTGAAAGTGAAACCTAACGCGAAAGAGCAAGAAATCGAAGAATCACCAACGGGTAGTTTAACAGTTCGCGGCTTATCTCCTCCCATAGATGGTAAGGCTAATCAAGAATTGATTGCCCTGCTGGCTAAGAAGTATAAAGTGCCTAAATCTCAAATTAAAATTACTTCTGGTTTATCTAGTAAAAATAAGGTTGCGATCGTAGATTGAACTTCAAGTATGACCGGTTGTCTTTTGACAGCAAGACTAGAGCGATAGTTATATAGCAGTTGACAGTTGATAGTGGACAGTTGATAGTTAGACTGCAACCTGCGGTTGCTCTGATATCAGAGTAAACACTTTTATCGGCCAGTATATATAGTATTTCTCATACTTGTGAGGTACAGAGTTTTAGGAATGGAGCGCAGTCCGCAGGTTTATAGGTGTACCTCATGACCAAGAAACGCTATATATGAAACTACGATCTAAAGATTGTTGTTAGTTATCCAAAATCAGGATAAAATTGATGAGAGCTAAATTTTTATTAACTACTATTTCTTTAGTTTCTGCTACTGCGATCGCCTACTGGTTCAATTTTACTCCTAAAAGTTTTGCCAACCAACATGGGGAACACCAGCATCATAATCACCACCACCACGATCGCGATAAAAAGATAGAGATTCCAGAGAACGCACCAGTACCTACAGTAGATTTAATCGTTCATCCAGATTCTCATCAAGGATGGAATTTGGAAATACGAGTAACTAATTTTCGATTTGCGCCGGAAAATGTCAATCAAGAAAGTAATTATCAAGAAGGACATGGCCATCTTTATATTAACGGCGAAAAAATCACTCGTCTCTATGGTAATTGGTATTATCTCAACCCACTACCTCTGGAAACAAATGAAATTAAAGTTAGTTTAAACGCCAACGGTCATGAAATGTTGACTTATGGGGGAAAACCCATTGAAGATCTGGAAATAATTTCAAATCAGTGACCGGTGACCGGTGACCAGTGACCACAGTTTTTTTACCAGTGGTTACAATAACGCTATCAATAGTTTTTTTCTTAACTAAAGATAGAACTACAGGATTCATTGCCAATTCTTGTTTATATCTTTTTATGTTATTGAATCTGGACTTGAAACACAAGAGGATTGAAATAAATTGAAATAAAACGTCTTCTATAGCTTAAACTTATAGCGAGTAGCTGAATTAATAGTTTGAGCCGTCCCGCTAAAATTGAATGACAGAGCTAACATATGACTCCGCAGTTGCCCAGACGGTGGCCTTACTAAATCACTATGGTTTCGATCTGAAAGGATACACTGCTGAAGAATTAATCGCCCAGTGGTTGACCGTTTATACAGCGGTGTGGATACGTTTGGCGGCGATCGAAGCGTTGTACCAAGGACGTTATAAGGCTATTTCTGTAGAGCAAATTTTGAATGCTTGGGGAAGGCGAGGTACTCCTAATTTCCATTTCAATGGGGATTTTGAGCGGCTGATTTGCCGCAAGCTGCCTCAAAACTTGAACCTAAGCGCAGAAAAGTCCAACCCCATTACACAGCACCATTATTCTTCATCTTCTTGGTCCGTGAGGGAGGTTCAAGTAGAAACAGAGGAGTCTGAGATTCCCACTGAGAACGAACCAGAGCCGGAGAATATAGAGGATCAAGAGACGGATGGACCGGAAGACTATCCCACAGAACCTGAATTGGAAGATGAACTCTTAGAAGATGACATAGAAACTAGTTGGGCAGAAGAGATAGTTTATCCCCCAGCTGAAGAATTGGCCATGGCCCTTCATCGAGAGGAAACTTCCCCAGGAGAAGGGGAGAAATTAGCTATTGCTCTGGAGAAGAAAAATACTGCAATGGCAATGGCCACTGTGTCTGAAGCGGAAAGAAAGGCATTAATTCAATCCAATCGTCCTATTGGCAAACTTCAGTCAGAAGTTGAAGAAAAAAGCACTATGAATAATCTGGACAATCTGGACAATCTGGACAATCTGGGAGAATCTTCCCTTGATAAATATAATTGCTTCCGCTCCCAAGCTTACAAGCAGCCTATCGGTCAATTTAAACCTCAAGCAGATGCTTCTCAATGTTACTCCAAGTTGCTCCTTCTCAGTGAGCAGTGACCAGTGAGACGGTGTTTTCAGCAATTGTAGCAATTGTAGGTTGGGTTGAGCGATAGGGAAACCCTTCGACTGTCGCGGTCACTGCCCTTCGGCTCCGCTCAGGGGCCGCGTAGTCGAAGTGCAGGGACCGCCCAACACAAGTTTCCTGGGCTTGTTGGGTTTCGTGACCTCAACCCAACCTACGATGCTTTCTAGACTCCCCTAGATGAAGACTGGTAACTGGTCACTGCTCACTGGTCACTGTTCAAAAGGCGGCACCCAGATTCGAACTGGGGATAAAGGCTTTGCAGGCCCCTGCCTTACCACTTGGCTATGCCGCCATATTAAGCTCGCGCTTTTACCATAGCACAACAACAATCAATATGGCAAGGGGCTAAAAAAAAATTTATAGCGTTTCTTAGACTCATGAGGTACACCTATAAACCTGTGGACTGCGCTCCATTCCTATTTCTGGGGTACCTCACAAGTATGAGAAATGCTATATGTACTGGCCCATGAAAGTGTTTACTATTTCCTCAGAGCAACCGCAGGTTGCAGTATAACTATCAACTGTCCACTATCAACTGTCAACTGCTATATATCGAGCTGCTCTCAATCGCATGGGAGCGTAGTTGGAGCCAAACTTTCTTTAAGTTGGTTATATCAAATCTGAAAATGGTTGCTACAAATACATTAGTGAATTGGATTTCAGCCCAGAAACCGGGTTTCTCCTATTATTTTAAGGGTTAAGCTAAAATTTTGGAAAGAAACCCGGTTTCTCAACCACGGGATAACCTCAATCTATACTGTGCCAAGCCTACATGATTATATCTGTAGCAAACATTTTTGGATTTCATATAATAACACATCAATATTATTAATTGAACTTTTAGCTTTTCAATCAACAGCTATGGTGGGCGATGCCCACCCTACATTTCCAACAACCAACAACCAACAACCAACAACAAATAACTGGTCACTGAAAAGCTGTCAACTGTCAACTCGACCGAATCTTAAATCGCTCAAAATATACTCAAAATATTACTAGCTAAAGGAAAGGGGCATTTTTCTGCACGAACTCGCCACTTGTTCATTGTTAATTGTTCATTGTTCATTGCTATAGCTTTTCAATAAACAGCTATGGTGGGCGATGCCCACCCTACGTTTCCAACAACAAATAACAAATAACAAATAACAAACAACAAAGTATTTGATAGAAACCGGGTTTCTTTGATAAATCTTGGTATAGCGCCCAAAATGGTAGAAGAAACCCGGCGAATGGGCTGAAATCTATTCCACATTTTTAACTGTGTCAAGCTAATATTAGGTTGTGGTGGGCGATGCCCACCCTACATTTCCTACATTTCCTACTCGACCGAATCTTAAATCGCTCAAAATATACTCAAAATATTACTAGCTAAAGGAAAGGGGCATTTTTCTGCACGAACTCGCCACTTGTTCATTGTTAATTGTTCATTGTTCATTGCTATAGCTTTTCAATCAACAGCTATGGTGGGCGATGCCCACCCTACATTTCCAACAACCAACAACAAATAACAAATAACAAACAACAAAGTATTTGATAGAAACCGGGTTTCTTTGATAAATCTTGGTATAGCGCCCAAAATGGTAAAAGAAACCCGGCGAATGGGCTGAAATCTATTCCACATTTTTAACTGTGTCAAGCTAATATTAGGTTGTGGTGGGCGATGCCCACCCTACATTTCCTACATTTCCAACTCGACCGAATCTTAAATCGCTCAAAATATACTCAAAATATTACTAGCTAAAGGAAAGGGGCATTTTTCTGCACGAACTCGCCACTTGTTCATTGTTAATTGTTCATTGTTCATTGCTATAGCTTTTCAATAAACAGCTATGGTGGGCGATGCCCACCCTACGTTTCCAACAACAAATAACAAATAACAAATAACAAACAACAAAGTATTTGATAGAAACCGGGTTTCTTTGATAAATCTTGGTATAGCGCCCAAAATGGTAGAAGAAACCCGGCGAATGGGCTGAAATCTATTCCACATTTTTAACTGTGTCAAGCTAATATTAGGTTGTGGTGGGCGATGCCCACCCTACATTTCCTACATTTCCTACTCGACCGAATCTTAAATCGCTCAAAATATACTCAAAATATTACTAGCTAAAGGAAAGGGGCATTTTTCTGCACGAACTCGCCACTTGTTCATTGTTAATTGTTCATTGTTCATTGCTATAGCTTTTCAATCAACAGCTATGGTGGGCGATGCCCACCCTACATTTCCAACAACCAACAACCAACAACAAATAACAAATAACAAAATTTTTAACTGTGTCAACCTAATATTAGGTTGTGGTGGGCGATGCCCACCCTACATTTCCAACATTTCAAACAACAAACAACCAACAACAAACAACCAACACTCTCGCGTAGCTCAGTGCAAGCAACCAACAACAAATAACTAACAACCATGACGCAATTGATGCCATTGCCAAGCATGGGCTATAATTTGTTTTAAATCCCCATAGTTTGGATCCCAACCGAGAATTTTCTTCGCTTTATCGCTACTACCAACTAATATGGGCGGGTCTCCGGGACGGCGATCGCCCTCTACCACTTTAATCTCTTTTCCTATCACTTCCCGAGCTGCAGCAATTGCTTCTTTCACGGAAAAACCATTACCATTGCCTAAATTAAATATTTCCGTCTCCCCTCCCTGCAACAAATATTCTAAGCCCAAAACATGGGCTTCCGCCAAATCAGTGACATGAATATAATCTCTAATACAAGTACCATCAGGAGTGGGATAATCGGTACCGAAGATAGAAATAGAAGGACGCTTACCCAAAGCAGTATAGAGAATTAAAGGAATTAAATGGGTTTCCGGATTGTGGTCTTCCCCCGTTTTTCCATTTGGATCTGCTCCAGAAGCATTAAAGTAGCGGAATATCACTGACTTCAAACCATGAGCTAGATTATAATCCTTCAGCATCCATTCTACCATTAACTTGCTGGAACCGTAGGGATTGATTGGCTGTTGAGGATGAGTTTCCGGTATTGGTGATTCTTGCGGAATACCGTAAGTTGCTGCAGTAGAAGAAAATACCAATTTATCTATCCCCACTTTTGTCATTGCTTCCAAAAGAGTGAGAGTTCCCACTACATTGTTGTCATAGTATTTCCCCGGGTTTTTCACTGACTCTCCCACATAAGTATAAGCAGCAAAATGCATTACTGCAGCAATCTGGCCAGTAGCAAAAAGCTGGTCTAGTAAAAGGCGATCGCTCGTATCTCCCACTACTAATTCTACATCTAACACTTCCTCTACAATATCTCGATGTCCGTAAACCAAATTGTCTAGAACAACTACTTTATAGCCTCTTTCTTTCAAAGCCAAAACAGCATGAGAGCCAATATAACCTGCTCCTCCAGTAACTAAAATTGTTTGTTGTTTGTTGTTGGTTGTTTGTTGTTTGTTGTTGGTTTGTTGTTTGTTGGTTTGTTGGTTTGTTGGTTGTTGTTTATTCACTGTTTTTTTTCTTCTGCAACTGGTGCCGACAAAAGTAGTCGAAGAGAGTTTTTTAGTAGTTTTTTTCGTAGGGTGGGCATTGCCCACCACAGCATCTATCGCTGTAGTCAAAAGCAGTATCAATAGTCTCCTGGCGGACTGCAGTTACAATATTCTGAAAAAACTAGATCTTCTACCCAACTGGTTGTGACCGCACCCCACCTAATCCCTGGGCCATCCTTTTTCGCTCGGAACGATAGAATTTAATTACAACTTCTTCTACTCTAGCGGTAAATATCGGTGAAAATGCTACCATCATCTTAGAGCAAGAGTAAATATTGCTTAGTCAGCACCCCGCTCTGAAGAGGCGGGGCTTCGTGCCTCCCTCCTAGGATAGCTGACCAGTCTAAATCTTCTTTAGAGAGGACTACGTTATCGAGAAGCGTTGAAGTTCCTACCCTGGGATGCGTGCCAGTTCTAGGCTCTAGAACCGAGTCGTTAAACACCCCCCCTGTTTCCCCCCCAGTGGGGGGGAAACAGGGGGGGAGCAGTGCGGCTTGGATAGTACCGACCGATAACTAAGACATCGGCAAACTTACCCCAGAAATGGGAGTTTATGGGGGACTAAAGAGTCTCCCTCCCTTTACGGGGATGGCGGATAAATCCACCGTGTCAACTTCATCCGCGAGTTAAAACATTGCGGTTTCCGTTTGCCCGAGAAATATCATGATTCATATTAAGCGGGTTGAACTGTTTCAATTTAAATCCTTCGGTGGTACGACAAAAATCCCCCTATTACCTGGATTCACTGTAGTTTCCGGACCCAACGGTTCCGGGAAATCCAACATTATCGATGCTCTCCTCTTTTGTCTGGGTCTCTCTACTTCTCGTGGGATGCGGGCGGAACGGCTACCGGATCTGGTGAACCACGATCGCCAGAAAAAAGGTCGCGCTGCAGAAACTAAGGTGTCGGTAACTTTCGCTCTCTCTGAGGAAGAAGAATGGACTGTAAGTCGCCGTCTGCGCATTACTAAGGGAGGTAGCTACTCTTCTATTTACAGTATTAATGACGAAACTTGCACCGCTGGGGAACTGCACGAACAACTCAATAGCCTGCGTATTTATTCAGAAGGCTATAACGTGGTGCTTCAAGGAGATGTCACCCGCATCATTACGATGAACTCTCGGGAAAGAAGGGAGATTATCGACGAGTTGGCGGGAGTGGCGGAGTTCGATCGCAAAATTGAACAGACGAAAAAAACTCTAGACTCGGTTAAGGATAGGGAGGAGCGCTGTCAAATAATTCAACAAGAATTAATTAAAGCCCGCGATCGCCTTGCCAAAGACCGGGTCAAAGCTCAGAAATACCGGGAACTGAAGCAAAAAATTCAAGAACAACAACAGTGGGAAATTGTTTTAACCTGGCGTTCTCTCCAACAAGAATCCCAGCAACTGCAAGCTACTATTACTGCTGGAGAAGAAGAAGCAACTAAGTTAGAATCTGGGTTAAATTCTCTCAGTACGGAGATCGAGGAAACTTCTAGCTCTCTCAAACAACTCAACGCTCGGGTTAAAGAACTGGGAGAGGAAGAACAATTAGATTTAGCCAACCAGTTAGCCACTCGCAAACTCAAACGCCACCAACTGCAACAGCAACAAGAGGAACTGAAAGGGAAAACTGTAGAAAACGAAAAGGCGATCGCTACTCTTAGGCAAGAACGAGAGCAACTGCAACAGAACTTGCAACAGCTGATAACAGAGAAAGCTCAATTAGAAACGGAAACTCTTCCCCTTCTCCAAGAAGAACAAAATAGAGCCAGCAGAAGTTTAGAGGAAAGTCGGGAAAAAGCCAATGCCATCGCTACTGCAGCGAAAGCCTGGGTAGAAGAACAAACTACTCTCAGTCGTAAAGTAGCTCAACTGCAGCAACAACTAGAACCCCAACGGACAGAACGAGCCAAGTTAAGGGAACGCCAGCGGCAGTTGGAACAAAAAATCACTGAGCAAAGCCAATTGCTGGAAGATACAATTAAAGAAATTACTCTGAAAGAAGAACATTCCCAAAACTTATCTACTCAAATCGCTGCCTCGGAAACGGAAATCCAATCCTTAGCAGAGCAACTGGCAGCCAGTCAACAAGAACTGGACCTGCAGCAAGAAACTCAGAACCGTCTCTTGAAAGAACAGCGGGAAAAACAACGACAACTAGATAAACTAGAAGCAGCCAAACAAGCCCAACAAGAAGCAGAAGGTACTTACGCCACTAGAATCATTCTTCAATCCGACTTGTCGGGAGTTTGCGGTTTGGTGGCTCAACTGGCACGAGTAGCCCCTGAGTATCAACTAGCCTTGGAAATTGCAGCGGGTTCCAGATTGGGCAATATAGTAGTAGAAGATGATGGTATTGCTGCTGCTGGTATTGCTCTGTTGAAACAAGAAAGAGGGGGAAGAGCAACCTTTCTCCCTCTGAATAAAATCAAAGCAAATCCACCAAAAAGTTTAGCTACTTTAAGCTACGCCCAAGGTTTTATCGACTTAGCAGTTAATTTAATTGATTGCAACTCCCGCTACCAGAGTATTTTTGCTTACATTTTCGGCAATACGGTGGTGTTCGAGAATTTAGCTACCGCTCGCCTTCATTTGGGGAAACAGCGAATTGTTACTTTAGAAGGGGATCTGCTGGCTCCCAGCGGTGCCATGACTGGAGGCAGTAAACCCAGTCGCTCCCAACTTCATTTCGGGACTGCTGCAGCTACGGAATCGAAGGAAATTCAAACTTTAAGCTCTCGACTGGAAGAACTGGAAGGAATCTTAGAACATTGCCACAAGTCTGTTGCAGAAAATCGTAAAAATGTCAAGCAATTGACAGAAAAATTAACAGAAGCCCGACAGCAAGGACGAGAAGGAGAATTGCGTCAAGAACAGTTGAAGACAGAAATAGAGCGTCTGCGGAAGCAAAAAGCGCAAGTTGAGGAGCAAATGGGGGCAAATGGCCAGGAAAAAAGCGAAGTAGCCCAAAAGCTGGCAGTTTTAGCTGCAGAAATCCCCCAACTAGAAGCAGAATTAGCTGTAGAGCAAGAGAAATTAGCTCGATTGGAAGAAAAGGAAACCCACAGCGAATGGCAAGCAATACAAATTTTAATTAAGTCAAACGAACAGGAATTACAAAAGCGAGAACAATCCTTGCGCCAGGCAGAAGAAAAATTAAAAGATTGGCAAAATCAACAATTAAGGTATGGAGAGAAACTAGAAGAAAGCGATGGCCGGGAACGAGAATATCTCCAAACTCAGCTGGACTCCCAAGAGCAAGGAAAAAAGATTGAAATTGAGCTAGAAGCAATTATCGGGAAAATAGCAGCAACAGAGCAAGCATTGGGGGAACTAGCGGAGAAATTAGGAGAAACGAAGGAAGAACGCGATCGCCTCGAAGCCTCCTTAAGAACCTTGCAAGAAAGAGAGCAAAAGAAAACTTGGGCCTTGCAAAAGCTTCAGGAAACCCAGACAGAAAGGAGAGTTTCCCTAGAAAGCTGGCAACAACAGCTCCAAGCAAAAGAAGCAGAACTTCCCTCACCATTACCAGAAATTCCCCAACTCATCGCCGATCCAGAGGGAGAAACAACTGCTTCAGGGGAACCCATCACCTTTGGTAATTATCGGGCTCAACTGGAACAACTGCAAAAGCAACTGCAGCAAGCCCAGAAACGCTTGGAAGCCATGGAACCGGTGAACATGCTAGCCTTAGAAGAATACGAGCAAACTCAGGAGCGTTTAGAAGAACTATCTAGCAAACTGGCTACCTTAGAAGCAGAAAGAACCGAACTGCTCTTGCGAGTGGAAAACTTTACCACCCTGCGTTTGCGGGCATTTAAAGAAGCATTTGATGCAGTGAACGAAAATTTCCAAACTATTTTTGCTACCCTATCAGAAGGAGATGGATATTTAGAACTAGAATCCTCAGAAGATCCCTTGAAAGGAGGTTTGAACCTCATCGCTCACCCCAAAGGAAAACCAGTGCAGCGTTTGAGTTCCATGTCAGGAGGAGAAAAATCCCTCACCGCCTTAAGCTTCATCTTCGCTCTGCAACGCTATCGTCCCTCTCCCTTTTATGCTTTTGACGAAGTAGATATGTTCTTAGACGGGGCAAATGTAGAGCGGTTAGCTAAAATGATCGAACAGCAAGCCGAGTTCGCTCAGTTTATTGTAGTCAGTTTGCGCCGACCGATGATAGAGTCTTCCGAGCGAACTATTGGTGTTACCCAAGCCAGAGGAGCTTATACTCAAGTGCTAGGAATTAAAATTTAGTTTTGTTATTTGTTGTTTGTTGTTTGTTATTTGTTGTTTGTTGTTTGCTATAGCGAAAAGCGCTATAATTTTATCAACTGTCAACTGTCAACTGTCAACTGTCAACTATCAACTATCAACTGTTAACTATCAGCAGCTTCCATTGCAGGAGATCATGACAACCGAAAACAGCCGACTCAGAGGAGAATTTTTGAATACTCAGGTGATTGCTCGCGACACGGGCAAACGCTTGGGAGTGGTGAAAGATTTATTGGTAGATGTGGACCAGCGGGAAGTGGTGGCCTTGGGACTGAGAGACAACGTTCTCTCGTTAACTGGAATGCTCAAATACATGTACCTCAACAGCATCAAACAAACCGGTGACGTAGTTTTGGTAGAAGATGAGGATGTAATTGAAGACATCGACAGCGAGATGTACACCAATCTCATCAATAGCGAGGTGATCACGGAAACTGGGGAACCCTTAGGTCGGGTGAGAGATTTTATCTTTAATATTGATGAAGGACAGATTGATTCTTTAATTATTGCTTCTCTTGGTCTTCCTCAAATTCCCGACCAGTTCATCAGTACCTACGAACTACCCATTGAAGAAATCATGAGTAGCGGTCCGAACCGGGTAATCGTGTTTGAAGGAGCGGAAGACCGGATCAGCCAGTTAACAGAAGGTATTTTAGAGCGTTTGGGTATTGGTAGACCGATTTGGGAGCGAGATGAAGAAGACGAACTGGACAGTATCACTACGATCAAACCAGACAATCAACTACCCACTGTTACATCAGCTCAAAGAACTCAGAAACGGGTGGAAGTTAAAACTCCCATCCGACAAGATTATTGGGAAGAAGAAGACCGCTGGGAGGATGAAGCTCCTGCAGCGCCTCCTCGCCGTAAGGTTCGCTATCAGGAGTATGAGGAGGAACCAGAAACAAGAAATGGTGGAGGCGATCGTTATGAAAACTACCAAGATGACAATGTGGAACAGGATGTTTGGGATGACGATCTGAAGTCGGAACCCTACAAGGGACCACGTATTAGCATTCCTCAGAAGAGGAAAGAACCGGAATATGAATAAAAAGTTAATTAACTATATAGTTAATTAGTATTGATTTGACCATCTAGGGGTACGGTGAGAGAAGTCAAACCGAACCCCTAAATATTTCTAAAACTTAGGTTATTCCCTCGGGTTAGAAACCGGGTTTTTTACAAAAATCTCGGCTATTGAATATTATACCTGATTTTACTCTTATTATCGTTTAAGTTAGACTAACGAGAGAGGCGATCAAGTTCTTGAAGGTTTAGTAGATCTTAAAGCGATCGCCAGCCAAGAAACCGGGTTTCTCTTCTTGTTTTAAGGATTAATGGTAAAATTTTGGAAAGAAACCCGGTTTCTCAAACCACGGGATAATAGTTATAAGTGTAGGTTGGGTAGAGCGATAGCGAAACCCTTCGGCTACCGCGGCCAGTGAGGGTCGTCGAACTGCAGGGACCGCCCAACACCAAATCTTTTGGCTTGTTGGGTTTCGTGACCTCAACCCAACCTACAATATAATCAACCGATCACCTTGAAGTTATACTCAGATCTTGCACCTCATGAGATAAAATTCAAAACCCCGTTCATATAACCAAGGAATAAGTAACTCTAGTTGCTTCAAAAGGGATAAGAGTAAAATATGAGGAAAAAGTAAAACTAAGGCATTTTGTGCATTGAAAGACCAATCTAAATCATGATGATATCCATTCTGTAAATAAACCCAATGTGCCAATAAATAAGAAATCAAAGAAAAAACTAACCAACGATAGACACCCAATAAAGTTTTTTGTCCAAAACGATGAAGGCTAAATTGATGTTTGACCGTCTTAAAAAATCCTTCAATTTGCCATCTAAGTTTTCCCCATCTAGTAATAGTTTTTCCTTTCATGGGTTTTGTAGAAATGACAAAACGTTGAACTTTTTTTTCATTACGTTTCAACCAAACCCATGATAAATAGACCGGGAAATTCAAACCAGTTAAATAAACTTGTTGACCCTTAGCTTTAATTTCTGAAACTTTCCGACCATCAGTTAAAGTTCTCGTTTTAGAAATTCCCATAATGGCATGATGATTAAAGGACTTTCCTCGAATTTTTTCCAGTAGTTTAATTGTTCCAAAAGCTGTATCACCTAAGACATAAATCTGAAATTGCTGTGTTAAAATTGAAGGTAATGTGTTGAGCAATTTTGAAGCTAATTGAGAAGGTGAGTGACTTCCTTTTCCCCTGTATACCCGAAAACTCCAAGGAATTCGCCAATTTCCTAAAACCAAGTAAAGAACAACAATATGTAAACCTTTCTTATGGTTATAAACTCTTACTAAGTTGTTAAGATTAGCAAACTTACCAACTTTTTCGAGTGTTGTTAAATCAATCATAACCTGTAAAATAGGTTTTCGTCCTTTTTTTCTAGTAGAAAGAATTAGATTAATAATAAAGGAACGAACAGTACGAATCAAAGAACGAGTTGGCCAATTATATTCATTTAAAAAACGACTAATTGCACTTTCAGATTTTGTTTGACAATTATGAGGTACGTGGGATTTTCCTTCTAGCAATAAACCGAAAATAGATTCTAAGGTTTCTTGCTGATAAATCGTTGGCATTAATTGTTTGAGAGTAGAGATTAATTCTTCAACTTGGGGTAAAATATTATTCATCCAATAGTTCTCTTGCTAGACTAGAGAACAAATATAACAGATCCATCGCACTTGTACCTCCCCAGTTGAAGAATAAAATGGCGAAAAAAGAAAGTGAACGGGAAATAACCCTTAGAATAGAGCGTATTCAGAAAGCAATTGCTTAATTATCCCAGAAAAAGGCAGAAATTGAGAAAAATGGGGAAATTGCCCCCACTGGATGTTATGTCGCACGGTACCAAGCCCGAGGGCAAAAACATCGTTATTGGTATTATCAGCTTAAAGCTAGCGAAGCAATTTTTCCCAAAACTAATCAGGATAATGAATATTCACGCTATCAACACCTAGGAAAAGCTGGAAGTGAAGCTCATATCAATGCAGTTTTAGCAGTGGTCAGACGAGTACAAATTGATGAATTAACTAAAGCTATTGATGGACTAAAAGAAAGTTGGTTAGATTTGTATGGCGATGACAAAAAAGTGGGACATCGAGTGCAATAAATAGAAGGAACTTTGAGTTTTTTGTTATTATTTGATATATGTTCTCTTGCTTGGCAAGAGAACATGACGAAATCCCCGAATCACAATAACTTCATCCACTAATAATCATATCAACTTTTTTTGGTGCAAGATCTGAGTTATATGAAATTTGAAAAAGAATGTTACAGATATAATAACAGTTAGAGATATTTTACAGATAGAGAAAACTTATATCTTAAAAGTCCCCCAAATGAGAGGGGGATTTAGGGGGTAGGTTTGCAGCAACCATTTTCGTATTTGACATTAACTCTCGTTCGTTGACTGCAAATCTTCAATTGCAGCCGTAATAAACTGGCCTGCAGGATGATTTAAAAGCTCACTTAAAGCTTCAGTCTCGCCAGGTTCTAAAGCTTTAATAACTTTCTGTTTTAAGGTTTGATCGCTTTTAATCTGTTCAATAACTCTTAATGCTAAAGTCATTTTTTCAGCATTTGTTATTTCTTGAGCAGTTTTATTTTGTGAATAAGTTCCCTCGAGTTGTTCTAAAAGTTCTTGTATCTCTTTTGCAGCTTCTGCAAGACTTGGTTTTCGCTCAAAATGGATATAATCACGAAAAATATTATTTGAAACAGGATTAAAATCACCACCAATATCACCAATGTTACTAATCTTTGAGCCTACCAAATTGTATATAACGTTTTTTCCTTTCTCTTCAAACTTTTCGGCTTCTGACATTGTGAAAATATCTATCTTATGAATTTGCTTAGTTGATAAAGCTAAAATTATTTTTTCCAAGGTTTGATTGTGTTTTTTATAAATTTCTATTTGTGTGTCTTTAGCCTCTAACTGAGACTGGTATCGCTTTATTTCTTCCCGATGTTGAACTAACTGTAGTTGTAATTCACGAATTATTTCTTCTGAATCAGTAACATTTTCTGTCTCCAAACTATTGCTAGAAGCTAAAGTGAGATATATTTTTCCCTTGAACTGACCATGTATAGCAATCAGGAATGATATGTGAGAAAAGCATATTTCCGACCCTACCGGCACAATCGGTACTTTACGAAATTTTTTGTCCATGGCCAAGTGAATGCGATCGCCAGCTCAAATAAATGCGATCGCCAGCTCAAATAAATGCGATCGCCAGCTCAAATAAATGCGATCGCCAGCTCAAATAAATGCGATCGCCAGCTCAAATAAATGCGATCGCCAGCTCAAATAAATGCGATCGCCAATTCAAATAAATGCGATCGCCAATTCAAATAAATGCGATCGCCAATTCAAATAAATGCGATCGCCAATTCAAATAAATGCGATCGCCAATTCAAATAAATGCGATCGCCAATTCAAATAAATGCGATCGCCAATTCAAATAAATGCGATCGCTGCAGGCTCACTTTTGAAAACAGATGATAATCAAAGATATTTTATAAGAAAGAGCCATACATTTTTAGTTTTTGAAAAAAGAACTTTTCTTGACTAATTGTCCACTCAAACAACCATTTAACTATCCTAAAATTTTGGCAAATATTCCAATACTTGCGTAACATTTCTTTTCCTTGTAACCACACATCTTCAATTGGGTTTTGTTCTGGAGCATTTGGAGCTAACCTAATACATCTTATTAACCATTCTTCTTCTGTTTTTCCTTGATTAAGTTTCTCTAAATATTCTCTGAATTCTTTACTATGATGATATGAAGCTCCATCCCAGATAATTAATATTTGTTTTTTTCTATTTTCCTCTATCAAATAGTTTACAAATTTTATTGTATTCTCTGTATTTCCCTGTGGATATCCTTTTACAATTACTTTGCCCGTTCGGTAATTCATTGCTCCATAATAAGTTTGTCTTTTTTTCTCATTTTTAATTGGTATTTCAATTCTACTATCTGTTTTTCCCCACACATACCCGCAAATATCACCCCAGATTAAATGGCATTCATCCAAGAAAAATATGAGCAATTTTTCTGATTCAATTTCCTTTCTATGTTTTTCTAAAAGCTCTTCAATCTCTTTTTTTTTTGCTGTTATTTCTTCTGGTTTTTTATCAGGATTCTTCTTCTGTGATTTTTTCCAAGAAACCCCTGCTTCATGAAACAGCTGATAGTAGCTAGATTTGGCAGCAAATGTCACTCCAAAATTTTCAGCAACATAATATTCTAGTTCGTTTAGATTCCAGGTTTTATTATTTTTTAACCAGGTGATAACTTTTGTTTTTTCGGATGGACTTAAATATCCTTGTGAGCCTTTATGAGCTAGCTTAATACCCTCCACTCCATTCATTATAAATGCTTGTTTCCATTTGCTTATGAATCCAGAGCATACTTTCAACACTTTCATGATTTTTCTATGTGGATAACCTCGCAAGGTCATGCTTACTGCTAGTGCTCGTTTCAATTCTCTTGAGTCAGGATTGGACTCAATAAAGGCATCTAATTCTTCCATCAAGCGTACAATTCACTACTATCTCAGTTTCTCACATATCATTCCTGATTGCTATAGATATGGTTGAGGAACCCGATCTTCTTCTTTTTTTTGTTTATTATATTCTAGATATTGTCTCTCTAACCAATTTTTTAAATCATCAATTGATATTCTTCCATCTTTATCTAGATCTGCTTGATTGAATTTTTCACCAATAGCATCACAAATATTATAAGTTAAAAAACTTCCTTGTAGTTCTTCAATTTCCCTTGCTCTTTCTAAACGAGAACTTGCTAAAAGGACTAAATAATTATCATCTTGAATAGTAATTTTAGCTTCATCATTGTTTTTAGCCCTGTTTACAGCAGCTCCGGCATGGCAACAGTCAAGAATTAAGAGCTTATTCTGTGCCTTGCATTCCGTCAGGATTTGGTTTATATTATCGATTGATAAAGCTGTCTGACGAATATTATTCGCCTCGGTCTTATTCCAAAGGAGAAATAGTTTCCCATTAAGTAGCTCACCATGACCAGAAAAATGACAAATTAATGTATCGTTTATACTGCAGGATGAAGTAATTTTTTCTAGGCGATCGTAAACTTCCCATTTCTTCGATTCCTCACTAGGACTTTCAACTTCAAAACCACATCTGGAATCAGATAGAGCTTTTTTCATCTTCTCCACATCATTAAGAGCATAGCGAAGTTGAGTAGAACCAGCAGGTCCATTAGAACCCATTACGAACGCAAGTCTTTTCATTATAATTTTACTCCTTTAAAGAATTCTTGTTAGGAAGAGCTTCAACGGTGGAATCTTCATAGGTAACTTCAAGACGATACGGTCCTTTTAGAACCATTTTGGTCTTAGATGGCATTTCTTCAGAAGACTCTAACAAGCGAGAACGCTCTAGCCAGTGTAAAATAGGTTCACCAAAACTATCTCTTACTACATTGCCCGAGGAATCTTCTACTGGAACTAAAACCTTTTCCTTGACCAAAACTCTTTTGTGAGAGAGCGCTGAAATTATCTTCGATAGAAATGGGGTTATTGACAATACTAATGCTGCTGAAGCCAAGATGACGCTGGTTGCGTCCTTACAACCAGAGTTAGCATCAGCAGTTGGATCTTTGGCAAACTCTTGACGCACATCCATTCCTTACTGTTGTAGGAGTTCTACTAAGTCAACTTGATTATGGAAAAGTAATTCTTCTATCTCAGGTGATAGAGATATAAATATCTGTGTTGGGTTTTCCATGATGGACCACTACTGATAACTAATTTGACTGGCTTGCCAGAAAATATAAACTGATAGTAAAAGTAGCATGCTACTAAAAGCAAAACTAACAACTTTATCTTGTAACTTGGGCAGCATTCGCGTACTAAACTGAGCGCCGATCAGCCCGCCCGTCCCAAGCAAACAACCTGGGATAAACAAAACATTGCCATTCAAAGCATGACCGACACAAGCAGATATAGCAGTGAGAACAATAACCCCTAAACTGGTTTGAATTGCCACTTTAATAGGTTCTCCCAGCAGCAAAATTTGCAAAGGTACCATAATCACGCCGCCACCAACACCAAATAATCCAGCTAATACCCCAGCAGAACTACCAGTGATGATTTTAGCAGCAACTGGGTTCAACTTTTGTCCTTCCTCTTCTTCCTTTACTCCTTGTTTGGACCGTTTATTAGCAATTAAGCGTTTGCGAAGATTGACCAAATAAATGTTGACCAGTAACAAAACGCCAAATCCCATCAGAAGTAAGTCCGGACGAAATAGCTCTGCTAAATATACCCCTAATTGAGCCGTTATTAATGCTGGTATCCCGATATAAAATACTCGCTTAAAGTCCAAGTGACCCATGCGCCAGTTCTGAAAACTGCCAGAAGAAGAAGTGATTACAATGGCAAGACTGCTAGTGGCGACAGACTCAATGGGGCTGAAACCTAATGCAACTAAAACAGGTACTAAAATCGTGCCGCCGCCAATACCCAAAAATCCTGCCAGAACTCCTGACAAAAGTCCCGCAATGGCTAATAAGATTAACAAAGAAGATGAAATCACTAGTAACGATATATAGCAGTTGATAGTTGATAGTGGACAGTTGATAGTTATACAGCAACCTACCAGTTGCAATACTCAATACTAAACAGGTTCATAGGCTGGATACGTAGATGTATTTCATGAGTCCAAGAAACGCTATATATATATAGTTGGCACTTCCGATCAATGGCAGTCTCAACTATTCAGATTGATGACAATGGTTTTTTCTTCCAGATATTCTTCGATACCGCCTTTTCCTCCTTTACGTCCAATTCCGCTCTCTTTAAAGCCGCCGAAGGGGACTTCATGAGTATATCCGCCTACATCATTGATTCCCACGAGACCGTACTGGAGAGACTCACTCAAGCGCAGAATGCGTCCCATATTTTTGGTAAAGAGGTAACTTGCCAAGCCATAGCGAGTGTTATTGGCTCGTTTGATCACTTCTTCCTCGGCGGTAAAGGTTAAAATAGATGCTACGGGACCGAAGATTTCTTCAGTACAAATAGGCATTGTATCTTCTACACCTAAAACTACCGTTGGCTGATAGAAATATCCCCGCGCTAGATTGCCATCGCTCAGACGCTGACCCCCTGCGATCACTTTTGCGCCCTGATCGCGAGCGTCATCCACAAGATAACTCACCTTTTCCAAAGCCTTTTTGTTAATCAGCGGTCCGATCTGAATACCTGGTTCAAATCCGTTCCCTACTTTGAGTCGATTTACCCGTTCGACAAAAGCAGCGATAAATTGTTCGGCAATGGTATTCTGGAGGAAGATGCGGTTGGCACAAATACAGGATTGACCGCCAACTCGGAGGAATTTAATGGCTACCGCAGCCTCGACGGCAGAATTAATATCCCCATCCTCGAAGACAATTAAAGGGGCATTTCCTCCCAATTCAAAGGAAACCCGCTTTAATTGCTTGGCTGCGCCTTGCATTAGCAGCTTACCTATGGCAGTAGATCCAGTAAAGGCGATTTTTCTCACAGCAGGATTGGAAAGGAATTCCTCACCGATCGCTTCTGCACGGGACGTAGTCAGGAGGTTAAAAACCCCAGCGGGGATTCCAGCATCGTTGATAGCTTGCGCAATGGCGATCCCAGTCAGAGGAGTATCGGGAGCTGGTTTGAGAACTACCGTACATCCAGCAGCGATCGCTGGGGCTATTTTGCGCATAATCATCGCTGCTGGAAAATTCCAGGGAGTAATGGCCCCCACAACCCCAATGGGCTGTTTGATGACCCAAAAACGCCGGTTGGGAAAGGGAGAGGGGATTACATCGCCGTAGGTACGTCTTGCTTCCTCTGCAAACCAGCCAAAATAATCAATGCCAAAAGAGATTTCGCCTTTAGCTTCCTCGTAAGGTTTCCCATTTTCCAGGGTTACCAATCGAGCAATCTCATCCACGCGATCACGAAGAATTCCTTCAACTCGACGCAGGAGATGAGAACGCTCTTTAGCAGGAACCTTGGACCAGCTTTGATGGGCTTGAGCTGCTGCTGTGATCGCGGTGGACGCATCAGTTGCTGAAGCGTCGGGCACAATTCCCACTGCGGTCCCATCAGCGGGGTTTTTGACTAAATAAGTAGCTTGGCTTTTAGCCTCGACGAACTTACCATCGACGAACATTGACCATTTTTCGGTAGTTTGAGTCATAAGAGCCGAATAGGGCTAAATTTTACCCAACAACAAATTTGACGTGAATATTTTTTTACCGTATGGGCATTAACCTTGTCAAGATGTATTTACAATGTAGGTAGTTGAAGAACTTCACCATTTCCAGGAATAACTTCCCCAATCTGATAAGCTGGAATATCCCAAGACTCGAACCAACTGACAGTTTCTTGTGCTTGTTCTGGAGGCGCGATCGCCACAAAACCGATGCCCATATTAAAAGTATTGAACATCGCTTTATTACTAACCTCCCCAGTTTCCCCAATCCAGCGAAAAATTGGCGGAATCGCCCAACTATCAGGATCAATCCGCACCGACTGACCAGAATGAAGACAGCGGGGCAAATTCTCCGGCAACCCTCCTCCTGTAATATGAGCCATTCCCCGGATATCCATCCCAGAACGAAGTGCTTCTAGAATTGGCTTAACATAGATGCGGGTTGGGGTAAGAAAAGCTGATCCCAAACTCTCACCCAGCAATTGGGGCACTGTATTCCAATCTAAACCTTTGCTTTCAATTATTTTCCGTATTAGGGAGTAACCATTGCTATGAACTCCGTCACTAGCTAGTCCAATGGCAATATCCCCCATTTTAATGCGAGAACCATCCACTAATTGGTTTTTTTCCACAATGCCGACACAAAAACCAGCGATCTCGTATTCTCCCAAAGGATAAAAACCTGGCATCTCTGCCGTTTCTCCTCCTAAAAGAGTGCAACCACTTAAATTACATCCCCGAACAATTCCTTGTACCACATCTGCCAATTGTTCGGAATTGAGCTGTCCCGTAGCCAAATAATCCAAGAAAAATAAAGGTTCCGCCCCAGCAGTGAGAATATCATTGACGCACATCCCCACTAAGTCTAAACCAATGGTATTGTGGCAGTTTAGTACTTGGGCAATTTTCAACTTGGTTCCTACGCCATCGGTACCGGAAACCAAAATCGGTTCTTTATATCCAGTTGGTAGTTGAAAATAACCGCCAAAGCCTCCCAATCCCCCTACAACTTCAGGACGGTGAGTACTTTCTACTTTCCTACGGATTTTTCTGACAAAAGAACGTCCCGCTTCAATATTGACTCCAGCTTCTTGATAATCCATAGGAAATAAAATTATAAATGCTATAGTTAAATATAGCGTTTCTTGAGCGAATGAGGTACACTTATAAACCAGCGGACAGCTTCTGCACCGATTTTAGATGAGCGAACAAATATGAGAAATGCTATATATACTGGCCTATTAAAGTGTTTACTATGATATCAGAGCATTTATACAGGTTGCAGTATAACTATCAATTGTCCACTATCAACTGTCAACTGCTATATATATCAATCTAGCTTATAAATACACTTTTCTTGAGATAAGATGCTAGATTTTTTTCATATTTATCTAGTCGCTCTTATTTTTTACTAAGTTAACATTAGTATTTTAGGAGAAACTTTAAAATATGAATCTAAACCTTTGACTTCGTATTAGGCGATAAAATTTCTTGAATATGGTGAAAAACCAACTGTAGGTCAAGCATCAGGAAAATTAGTAAAAATAATTTGGGCTCGCATGAAAGCTAAATATTTAGTTAATCCTGATTGTAACACTTTTGCCAATTTGCTGTCAAAAGTAAGCGCAATGCTGAGTCTGGATTGAAATTTAGGTAGAGCGTCTGGAAGAAGAGTTATTGACCTAGACATACGATGTTGCTATATAGTGAGACTATACAGTAAAGCTAAAAATTCTCGGACCCATGTAAGGAGGTGAGGTGCGTCTATTTAAAACCACCATTGGCTTGCACTCTTATTTAGAGAGCCAAAAACAAGAAAATACCGTTGGTTTGGTTCCTACTATGGGAGCTTTGCACCCCGGTCACCTCAGTCTGATTCAACGGGCAGTAGAGGAAAACGATCTTGTTGTTGTGAGTATTTTTGTCAATCCGCTCCAATTTTCACCTGATGAAGATTTAGAACGCTATCCTCGTCAGCTAGAACAAGATTATAAAATGTGTAAGGAAGCAGGGGTTGATGCAGTTTTTGCCCCCTCGACAGCGGCAATGTACCACACAGAACCCAGCACCAAGGTTATACCACCAGCAGCTATGACTTCTGTTCTGTGCGCTCCTTTCAGACCAGGACATTTTGCTGGTGTGGCCACTATCGTAACCAAACTGCTCAATCTAGTAAACCCCACTAGAGCTTATTTTGGGGAAAAAGACGCGCAGCAATTGGCAATTATTCGTCGTTTGCTCCAGGATTTGAATTTGCCTGTAGAAATTAGAGGCTGTCCTATTGTTAGAGAAGCATCTGGTTTAGCTTATAGTTCTCGCAATCAATATCTTAGCCCGGAAGAGAAGCAACAGGCTTTAAGTTTATCTCGGGGTTTGCAGAAGGCGGAAAAAGCATTTCAAACAGGACAAATCAATGCTAATACTTTAATCGGGATTGTCCGGGAGGAATTAGCTGAGGTAGAGGTAGAATATGTGGAGTTAGTCCATCCTCAGACCCTGGAACCTTTAAAGGAAATTGAAACGGCGGGGTTATTGGCAGTAGCGGCGAATGTAGCAGGAGAAAAGGAGAGTTCCCCGACACGTTTGATAGATAATGTAATTTTGCCCGTGCGCCAGCCTATTATCGCTATTGACGGTCCTGCTGGAGCGGGAAAATCTACGGTTACTCAGCGAGTTGCCCAAGCTTTGGGACTATTATATTTAGATACGGGAGCTATGTATCGAGCCGTGACTTGGTTGGTGATGCAGGAAGGAGTTGGTCTGGAGGATGAAGGGGCGATCGCGGAGCTAGTTTCTCAAGCTGAATTAGAGTTAATCCCTGGTGAAGATGAGCATAGTCCTATTGGGGTTAAAATCAATGGGGAGGAAGTGACTCAAGCTATTCGTACTCCTGAAGTTACTGCCAATGTCTCCACCATCGCCGCCCAACCTGCCGTTCGCCGTCAGTTAGTTAAACAACAGCAACGCTGGGGAGAAAAAGGAGGAGTAGTTGCGGAAGGAAGGGATATGGGGACTCATGTTTTTCCTGATGCTGGTTTGAAAATCTTTCTTACTGCTTCTGTGGAGGAAAGAGCGAGACGGAGATTAAAAGATTTGCAACAAAGGGGAGAAAAAAGTGTTAGTTTAGAGGAATTAAAACAGAAGATTCAAGAGCGAGATCGGAAAGATAGCGATCGTAAGTTTGCTCCTTTAACTCAAGCGGCAGATGCGATTGTTGTGAATACGGATGGCATGACAATTGAGGAAGTTATTGGGAAAATCACTCAGCTTTATAGTATTTGATAGTTGATAGTCGATAGTGGATAGTTGATAGTGGATAGTTGATAGTTAATATAGCTCTAAGCCCTAAACGGGGCAAAACAAATTTTCTTTTTTCCTAATCTAGGCTTTGATTTACATATTAGCTTTGTAGGGTGTGTTCTCAACGCACCGAAACTCATGGAAAATACCAGATAGTTTAGTGTTCATGTTCTTCTATAACGATTTGAAGTGAAATTTGAATTTCAATACAGTCAATTTTCGTTCCTAGATTGGATAAATAACGCTTTCGGTGGGCAATGCCCACCCTACAATTATAGCAGTTGATAGTTATACAGCAACCTGCGGTTGCTCTCTCTCAATACTAAACACTTTCATGGGCTGGTATATAGATGTACCTCATAAGTCCAAGAAATGCTATATATAGCGCGTAGCGCTATGGTTAGGACAGTGGTATATTTAGAAAATATAGAAAAAGTTAAAAAATGTATGCGCGTAGCGCTATATAATTTAAAGGATTCCAGGCAATAAGCAAAAGATAACTCATTTAGAAATGAAAAATCGAGAATTACTCAAAGCAGATTTCGCTAAATCTATTTTTGCTGTTAATCAAGGCAAACTGCATCTTCTTTTAGTAGAAGACAATCAAGTTCAAGCTGTTTTACTCAAGAGATTATTACAAAAACAGAATAAATTTGAGATTCAATTGCAATTAACTCATACAGCAACAATCAAAAATACCCTAGAACAGTTAAAAACTAAACCTTGCGATGTAGTTTTATTAGACTTGAATTTGCCTGACAGTAAAGGGATAGAAACTTTTCTGTCAGTAAAAGAAGAATTTCCCAACCTGCCTATTGTGATTTTCACTCAATTTTACCAACAAGAAATCCAACAGGCATTGGAATGTTTAAAACTGGGTGCGCAAGATTATCTTGCAAAAGATGCTTATTTAGCCAATCCAGAAGTAAATCAAGAAATGCTCTTGCGTTCGGCATGTTATGCCATAGAACGTCAGAAAGTTGAGCTAAACCTAAAACAAAGAAACAGTCAATTACAAATTATTAACCGCAAACTAGAAGAGGAAATTAAAAAACGCCAGCGAGTAGAGGAGGAATTACGACAAAGTAGGCAAAGGTTGAGAACCGTAATTACCCATACAGCAGAAGGAATAATTGTTACCAGTCTTGGGGGAATCATTCGTTTTATTAACTCTACTGCCGCTGAACTCCTCGGTGATGTAGAAGAAAATTTGTTGAATACCCATTGGGATATTGTTCTAGAAGCAAACCAGGAACAGGAAATTGAACTGAAGAATAAAAACAGAAATGCTGAACCAATTACGGTGGATATGCGGGTCACCACCATTAACTGGGAAGGAGAATTAGCTTATCTTGCTTCTCTGAGAGATATTAGCCAGCGCAAGCAAGCAGAAATAGAAATTTCTAATGCACTAGCGAGAGAAAAAGAACTGAGCGAACTCAAATCTCGCTTTTTATCAATTACTAGCCACGAATTTCGCACTCCCTTAACCGTTATTTCTTCTTCTGCAGCTATTTTGCAAACTTTTAATCACAAACTTTCGGAAGAAAAAAAAGACAAGCACTTGGAAACTATCCAAACATACGTGACCCATGCGAGTCAATTATTAGAAGATATTCTTACTCTCAACCGAGCTGAAACTGGTAAACTAACTTTGATTCCCGAACCAGTAGATTTAATCAGTTTTTCTCAATCCTTAGCTGAGGAAATTCAATTAATTAGTCCAGAACACAAAATTGTTTTTCATTCTTCTGGAGTTGATTCCGATCAACTAGTTGTAGATCCAAAACTGTTGCGCCAAATTTTGATTAATCTTCTTGCTAATGCTGTTAAATATTCTCCTGCAGGAGGAATAGTGAATTTTGAGTTAGCTATTACTGAGACTATGGCTAATTTCAAAGTTTCCGATTGTGGTATTGGTATTCCTCCAGAAGATAGGCAAAATTTATTTGACTCTTTTCATCGGGGCAATAATGTTGGGACTATAAGAGGCACTGGTTTGGGTTTATCTATTGTTAAGAAATGTGTCGCCGTTCATGGGGGGGAGATTAGTTTTACTAGTGAAGTTGGTCGGGGAACCACTTTTAATGTAATTATACCTTATCAATGAACAATGAACAATTAACAATTAACCACAGACTTCGACGACCCTCTGTCGAACGATGAACGCAGATAAACGCAGATGGATTAAGATTATTAATGGATTGGATGATTTATTAGATGAATATCAATGAGATTACTAATTATACAGTTGCAAATCTTTATCAGCGATCGCTTCAGCAGGCGTTTTAAACTCTCTAGTTGTACCCCAACTCTCGAAATCAGGTGCAACTCGAACCAGTTGAGTTTGGACTCGATCGTTAATCCATAGAACTAGGGGGAAATGAAAATTTTTCCGAAACTCTTCCCGCACTTGGTTAGCTGCAGCGAGCAAGCTATGAATATCGTCAACGTATTCTAAGCCAAAGACGATCGCAGCCCCTGGGTTTTCATCTCCTAATTCCTGCTCAATTTTGCTATAAAGTTTACGATCGGACTTTTCCAGCACAATCTTGTGGATTTCAATCAGATAAGTTTCTCGCAGCCGCTGTGTTATTTGCTGCTGTATGTAGGTATAGTTACAGCGTGCAAAAATGAGGGAAAATTCTCCTTGATTTGCCTCTATTGCCCAAGCTAACTTTTGCAAAGCATGCTCGTTATAAGCAGTAACCTCTTTTGTTGGCTGGGAGACGCTCATAGTTGTAGTTCTTTGGCTTCTGCTAAAATTGGATTGACATCAAACCAAGGTTCTTCTCGATCGTAATACTCGTAAACAAAGCGACTGCGAATTAATATTTGATATCCGTCATCTCCAGTAACTTTCTTGTGCCGTACTACTTGACGCAATAGGTCCCATTCATCGTCAGTTATGGCTAGGACAAGTTTATGGCGCTGGGTCCGAATCATGCTTTCGAGAACATTACGGGAAAGGGGCAATTCTCCTTCTTCCATTATCCATTCATTGAGAAACCGAAGTAGATTCCGCACGTGACCACCACTAGCATGACATAAACGGTCTAAAGTCTCGGGATTCTCAAAAATTGTTGCTATTTTATTAAGGCGTTGTTGTGGCTCTAAATCCGGAAAAGCTCTTACCAGCACCATCTGCCGCAGCATTGCCATTCCTGCTTCATGTTTGCTACCGTTGCGTAACTGCACCGGGACCATTGGCAGGACTTTGGGATCGGTCATAAAGCGTTCAACTACCATCTCAATGTCGTTGGAAAACCGTAGTGAGAGAGGAATGGTATAAACTACGTGACAGTTCAGTCCCCGCAACTGTGCGCCTCGATCTGCAAACAAATATTCTGGCTGAAGACGACCGAATGGCTTTTGAATAGAGTCCACCCGGTCAAGGTTATCGACAATTACTACCAGTCCCTTTTTTCCTTGCTGTTTCAATTTCTTGATGGCAGGTTCCAGTACCTCTTGATTAATGGCTTCAATAATTTCATTGGTTCGCGGTTCGAGGTATCCTCTTAACTTATGACGCTGCTTGGGACTGGCTTTGGTTTGAGCTGTAATTGTAGCAATTCCCACAGGGAATTCTACCTCCGATAGATCTATGGGTGTTAGCAAAATATCTTTGACTTCGCCGAATAACTTCTGAAAGTACCCTGGTTGAAGGCTAATGCCAGAGCTTTCCAGGCTTTCAGTAACTCGGCGGGCGATCGCCAGTAAAATATCGCTAATATCAACATCGCTCATTTCCAAGTCTCGATCTGACTCGAAGTAAACCACATGAAATCCTGTATTCTCTAAATCTGCCTTTAAACGCAGCAACTCCGTAGACTTGCCACAACCAATATGTCCGGTAAACAGTTCGCAGGTAGGCTCATCAGTTGAAAAAATAGCAATTTTTTTTCTAAGTTTTTCAATAATGTGACCGCCACGTACTGAGGAGAAATCAATGTAATACTTTAGATCCTCCTCATTCTTTACAGCCAAGGTTTTACTAGGATTCGTTGCTCGGTAAAATTTTTGTAAATCTACGGTCATATATAGCAGTTAACAATTGATAGCTCAGATCGGAGCGCTCCACGCCCCCAATAAAAATGAGAAACTTTTTTTTTCTAGTTTAACACACAATCTGCTGATTGTCAAGCAAAGACTACTCAATTGTTAATTGTTAATTGTTCATTGTTCATTGTTCATTGTTAATTGTTCATTGCTCATTGGTATACAATAAGGAATAGAGGTTTGATAATGGGAAGATCTGATGAGTCTATGTCTTAATCCTGACTGTCTCCAGGAGAATGCTGGGGATAGCACCATTTGTACTAACTGTGGCAGCAAGCTCTTATTAAGAGAACGTTACCGTGGGGTGAAAATTATCGGTGAAGGAGGTTTTGGTCGAACCTTTCTGGCTGTGGATGAAGATAAACCTTCTCAACCTCCCTGTGTCATCAAGCAGTTCCTTCCCAATAGTAAAGGAAGCGATAGTCTTGAGAAGGCAGCACAACTGTTTAAACAAGAAGCTGTAGGATTAGAGAGTTTGGGTTCTCACAAGCAAATTCCTGAGTTGTTTGCTTATTTTATTCAAGATAACCGACAGTATTTGGTGCAGGAGTTTATTGAGGGCCAAAACTTGCTGCAAGAATTAAAAGATAATGGGGTTTTTAACGAACAACAAATTTTTCAGCTCTTAGTGGATATTTTAACTGTACTCCAATTCATTCATCAAAAACAAGTAATTCATCGAGATATAAAGCCAGATAATATTATCCGTCGCCAAGAAGATGGAAAGCTAGTATTGGTAGACTTTGGTATTGCTAAATTCCAGAATCCAGCAAATTGCTCCGTTACTGGAACCGCTATTGGTACGGCAGGATATGTAGCCCCAGAACAAGCTAGGGGCAAGGCGAAGGCAGCTAGCGATTTGTATAGTTTAGGGGTGACTTGTGTTTACTTGTTGACCAAAACTTCTCCTTTGGAACTGTTCGATGTGGACGAACTAGAGTGGGTGTGGCGCAAGTTTTTACCAGGGAATACGGTAAGCTCTCAGTTGGGGGAAGTTTTAGATAAGTTAATCGAACCGGGTAGTAAAAAACGTTTTAAATCTGCTGAGGAAGTATTGGCAAGATTAAACTCTATATCACCACAGTTTAGTTCAATTGGACAAAATCCATCGGTCAAATCTCAAAGTCCGCAAGTTGCTGTGGAGCAAAATATTTCAACACTGCCAACCGAGACAGTTTATTTGAATAGTCCCAAAATTGGGGCAATAGGCAAATTCTTGAACAGATTTCGACCTATACCAAGTACCTCAACTTCAGAAGTTTCTCCAACTTAAACTCCAAAATTGGCTTCAAATCCAACTCCAAACAAGGAGTTAACTGCAACAGAATTCTTTAATAGAGCCTACGATAAAGTTGAAAAAGGTGATTACGAAGGAGGAATTGCCGATTACACCCAGGCTATTAAACTCAATCCTGACTATGCTAACGCTTACAACAACAGGGGTAATGCTCGCGATGACTTAAAAGACTACTCAGAGGCGATCGCCGATTATACGGAAGCCATTAAACTCAATCCTGACGATGCTGAGGCTTACTACAACAGGGGTAATGCTCGCGATGACTTAAAAGACTACTCAGGGGCGATCGCCGATTACACAATCGCCATTAAACTCAATCCTGACTTGGCTATTGCTTACAACAACAGGGGTATTGCTCGCTTTAACTTAAAAGACTACTCAGAGGCGATCGCTGATTACACAATCGCCATTAAACTCAATCCTGACGATGCTCATCCCTACTACAACAGAGGTTTCATCTACCAAGGTTTAACCTACCAACTACAAGGACAAAAACCACAAGCCCGTGAGGATTTCCGTAAAGCTAGAGATCTATGTCTAGAGCAAGGAGATATGGAATTGTATCAGAAGGCACTTAACCGACTCCAAGAACTAGATTAGACATGGTAAGAATTAGTTCTCAAACCCTTATATATCAAGATGGCATTTTGAGTTTTTCCAGATGTATAATAAGGAACAACAAATTTTTTAGATCTTAGTTGATATTTACAATGGACTCCAATTCATTAAAATTCTTTAATAAAGCCTACGATAAAGTTAAAAAAGGTGATTACCAAGGAGCGATCGCCGATTACAGCCAAGCGATTAAACTAAATCCTGACTATGCTGAGGCTTACTACAACAGGGGTAATGCTCGCTCTTACTTAAAGGACTACTCAGGGGCGATCGCTGATTACGACCAAGCCATTAAACTCAATCCTGACGATGCTATTGCTTACAACGGCAGGGGTGTTGCTCGCTCTCACTTAAAAGACTACTCAGAGGCGATCGCTGATTACGACCAAGCCATTAAACTCAATCCTGACTTGGCTATTGCTTACTACAACAAAAATAATGCTCGCTCTGAGTTAAAAGACTACTCAGAGGCGATCGCTGATTACGACCAAGCCATTAAACTCAATCCTGACTTGGCTATTGCTTACAACGGCAGGGGTATTGCTCGCGATGACTTAAAAGACTACTCAGGGGCGATCGCCGATTACACAATCGCCATTAAACTCAATCCTGACGATGCTGAGGCTTACTACAACAGGGGTATTGCTCGCTCTTACTTAAAGGACTACTCAGGGGCGATCGCCGATTACACAATCGCCATTAAACTAAAACCTGACGATGCTAGCACCTACTACAACAGGGGTATTGCTCGCTCTTACTTAAAGGACTACTCAGGGGCGATCGCCGATTACACAATCGCCATTAAACTCAATCCTGACGATGCTATTGCTTACTACAACAGGGGTAATGCTCGCTCTTACTTAAAGGACTACTCAGGGGCGATCGCCGATTACACAATCGCCATTAAACTCAATCCTGACGATGCTATTGCGTACAACAACAGGGGTAATGCTCGCTCTTACTTAAAGGACTACTCAGAGGCGATCGCTGATTACGACCAAGCCATTAAACTCAATCCTGACGATGCTATTGCTTACAACGGCAGGGGTGTTGCTCGCTCTCACTTAAAAGACTACTCAGAGGCGATCGCCGATTACACAATCGCCATTAAACTAAAACCTGACTATGCTAACGCTTACAACAACAGGGGTAATGCTCGCTTTAACTTAAAAGACTACTCAGAGGCGATCGCCGATTACACCCAGGCTATTAAACTCAATCCTGACTTGGCTATTGCTTACTACAACAGGGGTAATGCTCGCTCTGAGTTAAAAGACTACTCAGGGGCGATCGCTGATTACACCCAGGCTATTAAACTCAATCCTGACTTGGCTATTGCTTACTACAACAGGGGTCTTGCTCGCTCTGACTTAAAGGACTACTCAGGGGCGATCGCCGATTACGACCAAGCCATTAAACTCAATCCTGACTTGGCTATTGCTTACTACTTCAGGGGTAATGCTCGCTCTGAGTTAAAAGACTACTCAGAGGCGATCGCCGATTACACCCAGGCTATTAAACTCAATCCTGACGATGCTAAGGCTTACTACAACAGGGGTCTTGCTCGCTCTGACTTAAAGGACTACTCAGGGGCGATCGCCGATTACGACCAAGCCATTAAACTCAATCCTGACTATGCTATTGCTTACAACTACAGGGGTATTGCTCGCTCTGAGTTAAAAGACTACTCAGAGGCGATCGCTGATTACGACCAAGCCATTAAACTCAATCCTGACTTGGCTATTGCTTACAACAACAGGGCTATTGCTCGCTTTAACTTAAAAGACTACTCAGGGGCGATCGCCGATTACACCCAGGCCATTAAACTCAATCCTGACGATGCTAAGGCTTATTACAACAGGGGTTTTGCTCGCTATAACTTAAAAGACTACTCAGAGGCGATCGCCGATTACACCCAGGCCATTAAACTCAATCCTGACTATGCTGACGCTTACAACGGCAGGGGTCTTGCTCGCGATGACTTAAAAGACTACTCAGAGGCGATCGCCGATTACACCCAGGCCATTAAACTCAATCCTGACGATGCTAAGGCTTATTACAACAGGGGTGTTGCTCGCTATAACTTAAAAGACTACTCAGAGGCGATCGCCGATTACACCCAGGCCATTAAACTCAATCCTGACTATGCTGACGCTTACAACGGCAGGGGTGTTGCTCGCTCTCACTTAAAAGACTACTCAGAGGCGATCGCTGATTACACCCAGGCCATTAAACTCAATCCTGACTTGGCTATTGCTTACTACAACAGGGGTCTTGCTCGCTCTTACTTAAAAGACTACTCAGAGGCGATCGCCGATTACACGGAAGCGATTAAACTCAATCCTGACTTGGCTATTGCTTACTACAACAGGAGTTTTGCTCGCTATAACTTAAAAGACTACTCAGGGGCGATCGCCGATTACACCCAGGCCATTAAACTCAATCCTGACGATGCTAAGGCTTACTACAACAGGGGTTTTGCTCGCTATAACTTAAAAGACTACTCAGAGGCGATCGCCGATTACACCCAGGCCATTAAACTCAATCCTGACTTGGCTATTGCTTACTACAACAGGGGTTTTGCTCGCTATAACTTAAAAGACTACTCAGGGGCGATCGCCGATTACACCCAGGCCATTAAACTCAATCCTGACTTGGCTATTGCTTACTACAACAGGGGTTTTGCTCGCTATAACTTAAAAGACTACTCAGAGGCGATCGCCGATTACACCCAGGCCATTAAACTCAATCCTGACTATGCTGACGCTTACAACAACAGGGGTTTTGCTCGCTCTGAGTTAAACGACTACTCAGGGGCGATCGCCGATTTAACCCAAGCCATTAAACTTAATCCTGACTTTGCTGACGCTTACAACAACAGAGGTTTAATCTACCAACTACAAGGACAAAAAGAACAAGCCCGTGAGGATTTGCTTAAAGCTAGAGATCTATATCTAGAGCAAGGAGATATGGAATGGTATCATAAGGTACTCAACCAACTCCAAGAACTAAAGTAGAGGTTGATAGTTGATAGTTGATAGTTGATAGTTGATAGTTGGGGATTATTGCTTGGCTTTCGTGGTTTTGATTATACTGGTTAGTAGTTTTAGTAGTTCTAGTATATCTGTTTTTATCGATTCATGTTCTTTTTTGTTTATGTAATTTGTTTCTTTTAGCAAGTCTAGCCAATAGTCAGTTTCGTTTCCTTCTTTAAGGGCTATCGCTAGTTTATGAATAAAGTCAGCTCTGCTTTCTGCTTGTTGAGCTTCCCTTACTAATGCACCAATTGCTGTTCCAGATATTAATATTTGTTTAGACATAATAGATTCTTCTTTTTGTTCTGATAAATATTGATATAGTTTTACTATTCTGATAGCAAAAGCAAATGATTTTTCTTTTAATGGAGAGGGAGAGTTGGATAAATAATTTTTCTCTGTCATTATTTTTACTATAGTCTACTTTCATATTTATATTTTATAGTTTATAGCGTTTCTTGAACTCATGAGGTACATCTATATACTGGCCTATGAAAGTGTTTTCTATTGAGTTACAGCAACCGCAGGTTGCTGTATAACTATCAACTATCAACTATCAACTATCAACTGCTATATGACTGAGCCAGAAGAATTAAAAAAACTACTAGAAGCTGTTGCCGCAGCAAAAATAACTCCAGAGGTTGCGCTAGAAAAATTAAAACACTTTGCTTTTGAACCGGTAGGAGATTTTGCCAAAATAGACCATCATCGCCTTCTCAGAACTGGTTTTCCAGAAGTAATCTTTGGCATGGGGAAAACTCCCGAGCAAATTATCGAGATTATCAAAGCCATGAGAGAAAGTTCTCCAGTAGTAATGGCGACGCGGATTGAATCAGAGGTTTACGAGGAACTGAAACTAGCAATCCCTAATTTGCAATATTACCCTCTGGCTCGCATTTGCGCTTTATCTCAGTCCAAGGAACTAGCTCCAAGACCTGGTACAATCTCCATTCTCACTGGGGGAACTGCCGATTTGCCTGTAGCTGAGGAAGCGGCAGTAACTGCAGAATTGTGCGGTTTTCAAGTTAAGCGTCTCTGGGATGTGGGGGTTGCGGGGATTCACCGCTTGTTGAGTCACCGGCAGGTTATAGAGCAAGCAGATGTACTGATTGTGGTGGCGGGAATGGAAGGAGCGTTACCCAGTGTGGTGGCGGGAATGGCCGATCGCCCGGTGATTGGGGTTCCTACTAGTATCGGCTATGGTGCTAGTTTTGCTGGGGTTGCTCCCTTGCTGACTATGCTCAATTCCTGTGCTGCTGGTATTGGGGTAGTTAATATTGATAATGGCTTTGGTGCGGCTATTTTGGCCGGACAGATTCTTAGAACCGGTACGTCAGTTCACTCCAAATGATAAGGCTTATGGTGGGCAATGCCCACCCTACTATTGCTGGAGAGGGTTTCAAGAGTCTAGAACCTCTGCCAGTGGCTTAGTTTTATATCAAATACGAAAATGTTTGCTACAAACCTACCCCCTAAATCCCCCTTTTTAAGGGGGACTTTCCAGGCTCCCCCCTGTTTCCCCCCCATTGGGGGGGACCAAGGGGGGGAGGGGGCTGGGGGGGATCCAGTAATTGTAGGGTGCGGGCGCTAAGAGCGGCGCGAAGCTGAGCGCAACGCACCGTCTAGGCGATCGCCATCTATTCAGAATAGCTCGATCGGTACTGTTGGGTTTCGTTACCTCAACCCAACCTACAATTATTACTACTATTGTATTTGTAGCAAACATTTCCAGATTTGATATTAGATTGTCATTCTGAACGATGGCGAAGAATGACACAAGAGATTCTTTCTTTTTTTGAATGTAACTTGGTATCAGCGATCGCGCAGTAGGAAGGCGATCGCCATTTATTCTGAATATTAATTGTAGGGTGCTACGCTAGCACCGTCTAGGCGATCGCCATCTATTCAGAATAGCTCGATCGGTACTGTTGGGTTTCGTCACGGAAACCCAACCTACAATTGCTTATAACACGATTGTATCTGCAGCAAACATTTCCAGATTTGATATTAGATTGTCATTCGTTCCGATGGCGAAGAATGACACAAGAGATTCTTTCTTTTTTTGAATGTAACTTGGTATCAGCGATCGCGCAGTAGGAAGGCGATCGCCATTTATTCTGAATAGCTCGAGCGGTGCTGTTGGGTTGAGGTAACGAAACCCAACCTACAATTATTACTACTATTGTATTTGTAGCAAACATTTCCAGATTTGATATTAGATTGTCATTCTGAACGATGGCGAAGAATGACACAAGAGATTCTTTCTTTTTTTGAATGTAACTTGGTATCAGCGATCGCGCAGTAGGAAGGCGATCGCCATTTATTCAGAATATTAATTGTAGGGTGCTACGCTAGCACCGTCTAGGCGATCGCCATCTATTCAGAATAGATTCTATTACTCGATCGGTACTGTTGGGTTTCGTCACGGAAACCCAACCTACAATTGCTTATAACTTATGGTGGGCAATGCTAGGGTGGGCATTGCTGTCGGGGGTTTCGAGAGCCTAGACCCCTGCAGTGGCCTATCTTAATTATTTATTAGTAATTTAATCTACAAACTGTAGAATCGCGATTGATTTTGATTTGACTCAATGTGTTAAGAGATTATGCAATATTCATTTTCTCAGTCTAGATGGCATAATATAGTGCCGTTACTGCTGAGTTTCATGCTCTTTTTGTTCGCTTTTCCCCATGAGGCCCATGCTGATTCGGGAATCACTTTCGCAGCCTACGGTGACATACCTTATCTGGTGGATATGGGAGATGGCAGAACTGACAAAGATATACTATTTGAAGATATTGCACCGGGAATCAGAAATCGGGATGACCTACCGTTCGTTCTTCATCTGGGGATACGGGTCGTCCTGAGGATGCTTGTTCCGATGAGTGGTTGGAACAGAACCAAGAATTTTGGACAAATGACATAGTTCATCCTGTGTTTTATATTGTGGGGGATAATGATTGGACTGATTGCGATCGCGAAAGTGTCCCCAACCGAAGTAGCGAAATAGAGCGTCTGAAAGCAGTGCGACGGGTGATGTTTAGCTCGCCCAAAGTGGTAAATCCAGAATGGCACTATACAACCCAGCCGGAACTGCCAGAAAATGCCATGTGGTGGTACAAAGATATTCTCTTCGTTACTCAGCACTATGTCAGTACCGATAACGGTCGCTCCCAGATTCTTCTAGATGACCCAGAGGAGGCGATCGCCCTGGTAGACGAGCGGGATGCAGCCAATCGTAAGTGGCTCAATCGGGCTTTCCTAAGAGCGGCAAAGAGGGATGCAGCGGCTGTGGTTGTGGCGGCTCATCTCGATCCTTTCGGTCCAGCTATAGCAGATGAAACTCCTTTATCCCGGTGTGTCAATAATCCTGCTTATAAGGATTTCTGCTTGCAGTTACAGCGGCAGGCAGCAGAGTTTGACAAACCGGTGTTGTTCCTTCATGGGGATACTAACGCTTATTGTTTGGATCAACCTTTTTCTCAGAAGAAGGCTCCAAAGCTTTGGCGGCTAAATGCTCCAGGAGATTATCAATATATTGATGCCGATCTGGTATCTATTTATCCTGATTCCCATCGCCCTTTTGAAGCTATTGGACTTTTGTCTGGGGAACCAGCACCAGATGTGTGTGACTATAGCTATTGATTAATTTGGTTTGGTGGGTAGTGGGGAAAGATAGCCCAGAATGAACAATAAAGAGAGGGTGCAAGTGCTTCCTCTCTTTTTGCAATTGG